>NZ_JAYWSZ010000004.1:1147500-1295000 GCF_036941125.1 Candidatus Merdisoma sp. JLR.KK011
TGACATGGCGGTATCCAGAGTACCACGAGACACGTGGAACCTTGTGGGAACGAGCGGGGACCACCCCGTAAGCCTAAATACTCCTTAGTGACCGATAGCGCATAGTACTGTGAAGGAAAGGTGAAAAGGACCCCGGGAGGGGAGTGAAAGAGAACCTGAAACCCTGTGTTTACAAGCTGTGGAAGACCCTTAAGAGGTCAACCGCGTACTTTTTGTAGAACGGTCCGGCGAGTTGCCGGGTCTGGCGAGGTTAAGGACGCATACGTCCGGAGCCGAAGGGAAACCAAGTCTTAACAGGGCATTAAGTCAGACCAGGCAGACCCGAAACCGGGTGATCTACCCATGTCCAGGCTGAAGCCGCCGTAAAAGGCGATGGAGGGCCGAACGCACATCCGTTGAAAAGGGTGGCGATGAGGTGTGGGTAGGGGAGAAATTCCAATCGAACCCGGAGATAGCTGGTTCTCCTCGAAATAGCTTTAGGGCTAGCCTCGGTTTAGTCTCATGGAGGTAGAGCACTGAATTTCCTAGGGGGCGTCAAAGCTTACCGAAGAATATCAAACTCCGAATGCCATGGAGATGATGACCGGGAGTCAGACTGCACGAGATAAGTTGGGCAGTCAAAAGGGAAAGAGCCCAGACCTGCAGCTAAGGTCCCAAAGTGCGTGTTAAGTGGAAAAGGATGTGGGATTTCAAAGACAACCAGGATGTTGGCTCAGAAGCAGCCATACATTAAAAGAGTGCGTAATAGCTCACTGGTCGAGAGGTCCTGCGCCGAAAATGTCCGGGGCTAAAACACGCCGCCGAAGCTCAGGAATTGATGAATGTCAATTGGTAGAGGAGCATTGTTAACGAGAGGAAGCAGTACCGTAAGGAGCTGTGGATTGTTAAGAAGAGAGAATGCCGGAATGAGTAGCGAGAGGAAGGTGGGAATCCTTCCGGCCGAATATCTAAGGTTTCCAGGGTAAAGCTGATCTGCCCTGGGTAAGTCGGGACCTAAGGCGAGGCCGAGAGGCGTAGCCGATGGACAACAGGTTGAGATTCCTGTACTGCCGTATAACAGAACTGTGGGGACACGTGTGGAGAGCGGGAGCCGGAAATGGAAAAGCCGGTGCAAGCGAAGCAGGAGCAGGGGAGGCAAATCCCCCTTGCAATCCAAAGGCGTGATGCGTACCGAATTAGAGTAGGGAAGTCCGTGAGCCATGCGTCAAGAAAAGCCGCTATTGTTTATATGGTACCCGTACCGTAAACCGACACAGGTAGATGAGGAGAGAATCCTAAGGCCGACGGAAGAAGCATTGTTAAGGAACTCGGCAAAATGACCCCGTAACTTCGGGAGAAGGGGTGCCGGTGCGAACCGGCCGCAGAGAATAGGCTCAAGCAACTGTTTAGCAAAAACACAGGTCTATGCGAAACCGAAAGGTGAGGTATATGGGCTGACGCCTGCCCGGTGCTGGAAGGTTAAGGGGAGAGGTTAGCGGAAACGCGAAGCTTTGAACTTAAGCCCCAGTAAACGGCGGCCGTAACTATAACGGTCCTAAGGTAGCGAAATTCCTTGTCGGGTAAGTTCCGACCCGCACGAAAGGCGTAATGATTTGAGCGCTGTCTCAACAATGCATCCGGTGAAATTGAAGTGCCAGTGAAGATGCTGGCTACCCGCGCCAGGACGGAAAGACCCCATGGAGCTTTACTCCAGCTTGATACTGGGATTCGGTACTGCATGTACAGGATAGGCGGGAGGCTAGGAAATGGTGACGCCAGTTGCCATGGAGCCGCTGTTGGGATACCACCCTTGCAGTATTGGGTTTCTAACCAGCCGCCGTGAACCGGCGGTGGGACAATGTCAGGCGGGGAGTTTGACTGGGGCGGTCGCCTCCGAAAGGGTATCGGAGGCGCTCAAAGGTTCCCTCAGAATGATTGGAAACCATTCGAAGAGTGCAAAGGCAGAAGGGAGCTTGACTGTGACACCGACGGGTGGAGCAGGTACGAAAGTAGGACTTAGTGATCCGGTGGTATTAAGTGGGAATGCCATCGCTCAACGGATAAAAGCTACCCTGGGGATAACAGGCTTATCACTCCCAAGAGTTCACATCGACGGAGTGGTTTGGCACCTCGATGTCGGCTCATCGCATCCTGGGGCTGCAGCAGGTCCCAAGGGTTGGGCTGTTCGCCCATTAAAGCGGTACGCGAGCTGGGTTCAGAACGTCGTGAGACAGTTCGGTCCCTATCCGGCGTGGGCGCAGGATATTTGAGAGGAGCTGTCCTTAGTACGAGAGGACCGGGATGGACCGGCCGCTGGTGCATCTGCTGGCTTACCAAGGCCATGGCAGAGTAGCCAAGCCGGGACGGGATAAACGCTGAAGGCATCTAAGCGTGAAGCCCCCCTCAAGATGAGATATCCCATGCGAAAGCAGTAAGACCCCTTAAAGACGATAAGGTAGATAGGGCAGAGGTGGAAGTGCAGCAATGCATGGAGCTGACTGCTACTAATCGGTCGAGGGCTTGACCAGAGCGTCATAGGAAAGGAAGAACAAAGAAAACCAAGATGTGTGATAAATCAGTATATAGTTTTGAAGGTGTAATGGCCCGATGGCTCAGTTGGTTAGAGCGCCGCCCTGTCACGGCGGAGGTCGTGGGTTCGAGTCCCATTCGGGTCGCTTATATACGGGATCTTAGCTCAGCTGGGAGAGCATCTGCCTTACAAGCAGAGGGTCATAGGTTCGAGCCCTATAGGTCCCACTACTGCCGATGTGGCTCAATTGGCAGAGCAGCTGATTTGTAATCAGCAGGTTATCGGTTCGAGTCCGATCATCGGCTCTAGAGTAATATATGGGGGAATTCCCGAGTGGCCAAAGGGGGCAGACTGTAAATCTGTTAGCTGTGCTTTCAGTGGTTCGAATCCACTTTCCCCCACTCACAGCAGTAGTTCGCTGTTGTTGTAATTAAATATCGCGAGGTGGAGCAGTCTGGAAGCTCGTCGGGCTCATAACCCGAAGGTCACAGGTTCAAATCCTGTCCTCGCCACTCAGGCAGCACGAAGCATGGAGTAAGATGTTCGTGCTCCTAAATTTATAAGCCCAGATAGCTCAGTTGGTAGAGCAGAGGACTGAAAATCCTCGTGTCACTGGTTCGATTCCGGTTCTGGGCATTTTTCATGCCAATAGATAGTTATACCAGAAGGAATGCTGCAGCTTCTTTGTAAAAGGAGATCTGCAGTATTTTTTTGTCCGCTGGTTTTCACAGAAAGTTCACATAATAATTAGCACTCACCTCTTGACAGTGCTAACAAAAAGGATTATAGTACATTTGTAAACAAAAAAATTCAAAAAAGGTATCAACTCATAAAAAAGTGGAAAAATAAGTTGATAATCATGTTAGGAGGAATGAATTATGATGATGATGCCAAGTCTTTTTGGAAACAGTTTGTTTGACGAGTGGATGGATTTCCCCTTTGACAGCGGATTTTCTAAGGGAGTAAAAAGAGAGAGCAGCCTGATGAAAACCGATGTGAGAGAGTGTGACGGCGCCTACGAGCTTGAGATGGAGCTTCCGGGCTGCAAGAAGGAAGATGTGACTGCGCAGCTAAAAGACGGTTATTTGACCGTTCAGGCATCTAGAAATGCATCCAATGAGGAAAAGGATTCACAGGGAAATTACATTCGCAGAGAACGCTATACAGGCCAATGCTCCAGAAGCTTTTTCGTGGGAGAGGCAGTTAAGCAGGAGGATATCCGGGCAAGATTTGAGGATGGAATTCTGAAGCTTACGGTTCCCAGAGTAGAGGAACAGAAGCGGGCAGAAGAGAATAAATTTATCGCTATTGAAGGGTAACCGCCTTCTTTTAGCTTTGCCAAGACAAACTAAAAGACAGTGAAAGGCCTGCTATAGAAAAGTCAGAGCACGTTTCTATGGCAGGCCTTTTAAACTTCTATTAGAATATCTATCAAATATTTTCAGACAGGTTATTTGCCAGGAAAGGGCCGAGAAAAATTCAAATCTACATTTTGCACAAAGTTTTCATAAAGCAAAAAAGTTCCAATCGATATTCAAAAAGTTTCCCAAAAGTTATCCACATTAAAAATGATTAAAAAAAGCGTAAAAGAAGGTTATCAACAAAGTTATCCACATTATCCACATTTTATCCCCAGGAAAAGAGGGGTTTACATAGTAAAAGTAAAAACGTGCGTTCTGTACAAATCAGATAAATTGCTTTTTCACGGGAAAAAAACAAAATAATGCTTGACATCATTGATGTCAAAATATAATGCAAATTGTCTGAAAATAACCTCGATAGACAAAGGCCGTCTCATCTAAGCATCCCATTATCTGCTAAGGATATTTGTGAACCTTGATAACTACCCTTAACCGGCGGAGGAAAGAAAAGAATCTTTGCAGGCTTGGGATTTCTTTAACGAGCAGCAATTAATTTATAAATGGGGTTCCCTTGAGCGGAAAATTTTTCTTCATATTCTGTCATAATGTTACCCTGGTTCATATCAGGATCCCGGTGCAGATCCCGGGAACACCCAAGGAGCTTCCAGCCGGAAGCCTTAATACTTTCCAATGAGAAGTCAAATAAAGCTTCATTATCCGTCTTAAATTCC
Source organism: Candidatus Merdisoma sp. JLR.KK011 (assembly GCF_036941125.1). Lineage (NCBI taxonomy): Bacteria > Bacillati > Bacillota > Clostridia > Lachnospirales > Lachnospiraceae > Candidatus Merdisoma > Candidatus Merdisoma sp. JLR.KK011. Next base: position 1,152,102 of record NZ_JAYWSZ010000004.1, read on the forward strand.
AATTGCCCCTTAGGGGATAAGACAGCGTCATAATGCTTTAAGTATACTACTGAAGTCAGACGCCGTCTGGCGTGGCGGTCCTTTGGCCAGGGATCTGAAAAATTCAGATAGATACGTTCTACATCGCCGGGAGCAAAGTACTGTTCCAGACCGGCAGCATCCATGCATAAAAAATAAAGGTTCGGCAGAGGGTCTGCCTCCATTTTATGAATGGCTTTGATAAGGACGCTGGTGTAACGCTCAATGCCGATGTAATTTATCTGTGGGTTGGCCTTTGCCAGTTCCATAAGGAAGCGTCCCTTGCCCATGCCGATTTCTATATGAAGCGGATGTTCATTTTTAAACAAGGATTTCCAGGGAAGAGGAGCCTGCTCGCTGTGCTGTATCACATAAGGGCTGGCAGCCACAGCTTCATCTGCTCCTTTGATTTTGCGAAGTCTCATCTGTTCTCCTTTCTGACGTATATGCTGCGCCGGCTGGCGTATGGTTTCTGGGAAAATAAGGAAATAGTTTCTCCTGAAATGTGGTTTACGCCATCAAAAATTGGTTATGTTTCACTATTTATGATTCGTTTTTTATTAAATCGTAATCATTTTATAAGAAAACGGGAAAAAAATCAAGAAATATAAAAAAAGTACTTGCATTTTATGAAATCATGCATTATAATAATTCTTGCGTCGAAAATAAAAGACCAAAAGAAAAAAACATAAGCGCGATTAGCTCAGCTGGCAGAGCACCTGACTCTTAATCAGGGTGTCCAGGGTTCGAACCCCTGATCGCGCAGGCAGGGCACTGGTTTTGCGGATTAGCCGTGGGGTCGGTGCTTTTTTAATGCAGCTTGTTAATATAAAGTTAAAAATAGCTGCTTTTTTGAAAAATGACTTGTAATAATTAGGAAAATATACTAAAATGTGCTTATAGATGTGGCAGGGTAATCGTAAAGGTAGTTCCTCGGCCCAAGGTGGAAGAGACTTCAATTTCACCGTAATGTGCATGAATAATTTTCTGTGTAATTGCAAGCCCAAGGCCCGTACCATACGGCTTTTGAGATGAGAAAGGCGTGAAAAGCGTTTCGATGGTTTCCTGGTTCATACCGCAGCCGTCATCCGAGATTCGGATAATGATACGATCCAGATATTTTCTGGCAGACATAGAAACGCAGCCTTCTTCTCCAGTGGATTCAAAGGCATTTTTGAGAAGGTTCAGAAATGCCTGCTTTAGCTTTACAGGGTTTCCAAAGACTAAAGGCAGTTGAGCCGGCATATGTACGGAAAAATGTTTTTTATTCATGACAACATAGGGCTTCAGACTCTCTTCTAAAGAATGAATGACTTCTTTTAAATCCACCTCGCACATAAAAAAGCGCCGCTTGTCACTGTAAGCAGCCAGATCGTCCAGAAGCTGGCTGACAAAGGCCATATCCTCCAGAGTCTGGGACCAGAATTGGAATTCCTTTACTTCCGGATGCATAGATTCAATAAGCTGGAGTGAACTATTGATCAAAGTCAGTGGATTACGAATTTCGTGTGTTATTTTTGAAACAGTAAAAATTGTATCTTCCATAAGATTTGTCTCCCGATGCTTTAAGAGTGCGTGCGTATCTGCAGGCACAGACCAAAAATTGAAGATTCTGTTTTCAGTCCGGCTACTCTTGAAAATAAGTGTAACATGAGAAGACAGGGTTGACAATATAGAACCCATCGGCAAAATTCGACATAGGCAGGGCTTTTCCTGGCTGAATTAATAGAAAGAAGGCGAGCTATGAACAAGGACGACTGTATTTTCTGTAAGATTGCAAACGGGGAGATTCCATCATCCACGATATATGAGGATGAGGACTTCCGCATATTTCTGGATTTGAATCCGGCCGCACGGGGACATGCATTGCTTGTACCCAAAGAACACTTTAACGATCTTTTTGAGATGAACGACGAGCTATGCCAAAAGGCTATGGCTTTGGCGAAAAAGCTTGCGGGCCGGATGAAAGAGGCCCTGGGCTGCGATGGTTTCAATCTGGTGCAGAATAACGGTGCAGCAGCCGGTCAGACCATCTTCCATTTCCACCTGCATCTGATACCCAGATATGAAGGAGACAGCGCAGGATTCACCTGGAATCCGAAAAAAGCATCTTTGGAGGAATTGGAAGAACTGACAGGATTGCTGAGGAAAAACTAAAGGAGGTCGTTCGTTAGAACATAAGATGGTAAATACAAATGAGAAGTTTCGTGAAATATATGAAAAGTATAAAAATCTGATATTAAAGATAGCCTACGATATTACAAAGGACTATCACTTATCACAGGATATCTGTCAGAAAACCTTTGAAAAGCTGTATGGTTATCAGAACCATGTGGACGAGGACAGGGTAAAGTCCTGGCTGATCGTTGTTGCATCCAATGAAGCCCGGGATTACTGCAGAAAAGGCGGAAACTACAGCGTACTCCTCAGCGGAACGGCAGAGCTGGACTACCTGATGGAGAATGAGAATTGTATTGAACTGCATATAGAAAGAGAAGCCAAAAGAGAACTTCTAGGCAGAATGATGGACGGTTTGAGGGAGAAGAACCCAAATTGGTACGAGGTCTTTTTGCTGGCGGAATACCTGGAAGTTCCAAGAAAAGTAATTGCAAAGCAGAGAGGCGTATCCTTAAGTACTGTAGACGTATATCTGCGGAAAGCAAAGAAATGGCTGATTACCCAATATCAGAAAGAATATGAAAAGCTTTAAAGAGAAACATGCCAAAAGCCCAGCGGCTGTTCGTTCATCAGACAGCCGCCGGATCCGGATTTAAGATTAAGTATGTGAAACAGCTGCTTCAATCAGACCAATGATAGTTTGTATGGAATCCGTCTGACTGCTGAGCTTCATAGCCTGGACAAAGGAAGAACGGTTTTCATAGAGAGAATGGACGGCCTTAAGGAGGGATTCCCCCGTAATCTCTTCTTCCTCCAGCACCATACTGAATCCCTGCTTTTCAAAAGATTTGGCGTTCAGTATCTGATCGCCTCTGCTGGCGGCAGCGGAGAGCGGAATCAGCAGGCTGGGTTTTTTAAGAGCCAGAAGTTCACAAATCGCATTTGCGCCGGCCCTGGAAATAACAATATCGGCGAGTGCAAAAAGATCCTTCAATTCCTTCTGGATATATTCATACTGTACATATCCGGACAGATGGCCCAGAGAAGCATCCAGCTTCCCGGAGCCGCAGAGATGAACCACCTGGAACTCCTTCAAAAGCGAGGGAAGAACCTTGCGGACAGCCTCATTTACAGCAACGGCGCCCATGCTTCCGCCCATGACCAGAATCACCGGTTTGTTGGCGGAAAGGCCGGTGAAGCGCAGGGCATACAGGCGATCGCCCTGAAGAAGCTCCTGGCGGATAGGCGAACCGGTAAGCACCGCCTTGCCGGAGGGCAGATACTGCAGCGTCTCCGGAAAATTACAGCAAACCTTAACGGCAGAAGGAATACACAGCTTATTGGCCAGCCCCGGCGTCATATCAGACTCATGAATGATTGCAGGCACATGATAGCGCCTGGCTGCCAGAACCACCGGAACAGACACAAAGCCGCCTTTGGAGAAAAGAACGTCCGGTGAAAGCTTTTTAATGATTCGGCAGGCTTCCCCATAACCCTTAATCACCTTAAAGGGATCACTGAAGTTTTTCGGATCAAAGTAACGACGGAGTTTTCCGGAAGAGATACCATAGTAAGGAATCTGGAGCTCTTCAATGAGCTTCCGCTCAATCCCGTTGTAGGAACCCATATAAGAGATTTCATAACCCAGTTCACGGAGCTTTGGCAAAAGGGCAAGATTGGGAGTTACATGTCCGGCAGTTCCGCCGCCGGTCAAAAGAATTCGTTTCATGATCAAACCTCCATAGAGACAACAATCTATGGATATTATGATAGCTTCCAGCCTGTCTGTCAATTCAAATTCTGTGAAAATAAAGGAAACACAATGGAAAACGGAGACTTAGAGGAAAAACTAAGACAGGAGATTGAGAATGAGGCGATTCAATTAGAAAGGAGAGTGAACACAAAAAAAGAGCTTGCATCCCTAAAGATGCCCGAGAATTCCTATGAAAGGCTTATGAGCGAGATTCACAAAAAAGAAAAATTAAGATCCAGAAAGAGCGCTCTCTTCAAAAAAGCCCTAACCACAGCAGCAATGGCCGCAATATTCATATCGATGGCCGGCGTGGGGGCGAGTGGAGCACGATTATTTGTGCTGAATGTGGAAAATCGTGAAAGAAATGGGAAGCTTGACATAGCAGCGAGTACCGATGATATCTTTTATGTGGAATTAACAGAAGAAGAGGCTTATGAAAAGATTGAGGAAGAGATTGGAATTCTGGCTTTGAGATTGGGTGATAAACCTAATGGGATGGAATTGAAGAAGGTATATATTTCAAAAGATATGGGCGAAGTAATAATGGAATTTCAATATAATGAGCATGTTTTAAGCATATATGAAAATAAGCAGAATAGAGATGCTGCATTTAATACGCAAATAGATGGCAAATTAATTGATACAATAGAAACATTTTATTTAGGAAAAGAAATTGAAGTTATGGAAATTGATAATAATGATGGAGCAATATTTTATAGGGCTCAAATTGAGTATGCAAACGCTTATTATCTTCTTTCAAGCGATATGAATTTAGAGGAATTTAAAGGCATTTTATATGGTGTTATTTTTAAAAGCGAATAGTTTTTAATTTATTTAAGTTAATTAGTATAGAATACTAGAAAGGGAAGAAATGAAAAAGAAACTATTTTTTTTGATTTTTAATATGTTCCTGGTAGGAGGATTATGGAGCCCACAAGCATTAAATGTGTATGCACAAGAAATTGAAATACCAGGCTATCATGAATATTTTGAAACAGAAAAGGAGTCTATTGATCATTGGTATGGAATAGCTAGGGGAACATATCTTAAAGAAGGAATTTGTGGAATTAAAGATGCAGGAAAAGGCAGAGTAAGTGTGTCTGGTACAACATTTGCACATGCTGTTTGTGACACAATAAAAGTTGGAGTTTATTTGGATGAAAGCACAGATGGGGGAAAATCATTTGGTCAAATTGGAAGTTATTATTTTTCAGAAAATAATACGGCAACTTGTTATGGTAATAAAACAAACATTCCAGTGACTAGTGGCAGATGCTATATGGCTCGTGGAGGACATAGTGCAACAAAAGGTTCTACAACAGAATCAACAACAACTCGTACGGGTGTTTTGACAGCTTCATAATATATATTAATGATTGTTTGAATTTGGAAAATTATTCCAAAAAGTATTAAACCCCTAGGGTCGTTGCAAAATAGGAGAGCAGGCTTTTCCGATATCCAGTGTCCGGCTGTTCGCGTACAGGCGTCTGATATTGGCGGACTATCAGTCCGACAAGAGCAGACGTCTGTACGAGAACCGTCCGAACACAGGATATGGAAAAGCCTGCTCTCCTATTTTGCAACTGACCCGTCCCCATCCCCCTCCAAAGCCATCCGCAAAGCCTTAGCCAGCTGATCCGGACAAGAAGTAGGTTTCGAGCCGCAACGAATCCCTTCAATCTTATCAATAGCCTCTTCCGCCTTCATACCCTTCACCAGAACAGCCACCCCCTGAGTATTCCCAGAGCATCCTCCAACAAACTCCACATTCTGAATAACATGTTCAGAATCCAGCTCCACATGAATAGCCATAGAGCAAGTACCTTTCGTCCGATATGTCATAGCACATCTCCTTTCACGCATCCGCTATATTTACAAACCATTTTCAAACGTAGTAATTATAACAGCCTCCCCCAAAATCGTCAACAACCGGAATCACACATACACAGAATGATACAACCATAATACAAAAATAAATCTTCAAAAATTCCATTAACATAAAACAATTCCAACAATTATCAAAACAAAACCTACCCCCAAACAAAATATTGGAATAAAATGTAAAAACCAATTGACAGTCATATCACTTTATGATAGGATAAACCCATCAATTACATTTCGGAATTCCGGTGAGTTCTCACCATCTTTCCCTAAATGATTGAAACAAATAAAGCAAATAAAACAAATTAAAAAAAGGAGGCAGAAAATATTTGAATCAGAAAGAAACACTACCAAATTGGAACAGCACCAGACAATCGGAGAAAGAGGTGCTGAAAAGCTTGAAGGAAGTTCCCAGCCTGTATGGCCGCTATTTCCAGATGGACGAGGAATGGAGACAGAAGTTTATGGATTTCTGTTGTGGGAAAAAGACGCTTCCCTTAACTTATGACCCGTTTTTTAAATTAATCTTCCATCCCGACATTCACCCGGAACGCTTATCGCGGTTTATTTCCAGCCTGCTTAGAGTTAAAGTTAAAGTCAAGGGGATACTCCCCTCCGAGGACAGCATGATGGACGGCGAATCCCTGCTGATCCTCGATATTCTGGTAGAATTGGAAGACGGCACTTTAAGCAATATTGAGATACAGAAGATTCCCTATACATTTCCGGCTGAGCGGATGTCCTGCTACTCCTCGGATCTGATTATGCGCCAGTATACCAGAACCAAGGGAGAGAAGGGCCGCCATTTTACATATCGGGATATGAAAAAAGTATATACGATTGTACTGTTTGAAAAAAGCATTTCCGCATTTCACAGAGAGCCCGGCGTCTATATTCACTATGGAAAAAATACCTTTGACACAGGCCTTGAGCTGGAGCTGCTCCAGGAATATTGTCTGATAGCTCTTGACGTATTTCGTGAAAGCCCTTATCCTAAAGAGAGAAGCGAGCGGACGGCATGGCTGTCGCTTCTGGCCACAGAGGATATACAGAAGGCAGAGAGACTGATAAAAGAATATCCCTGGCTGGAAGAAATCTACCGGGAAGCGGCAGAGATGCGAAAAAATCCGAAGGAGGTGTTGGGGATGTACTCAGAGGCGCTGCGCACCTTGGACAGGAATACAGTCAGATATATGATCGAGGAGCAGGAAAAAGAGATAAAACAGCAAAAGCTTCTGATAGCGGAGAAGGAGCGGCAGCTTGAAGAAAAGAATACACTTTTGGAGCAGCAGTCCAGAGAGAATGCGGAATTAAGAAAGAAACTGGAGCAGCTTCAGAGAGAGAAAGCGTAAAAAGGTTGCAATTCCCTGTTGATATTGCTAAAATAGACAAAAACAGGCCGGCAGAACCGCTGTTGTAATTACCTAAAAGGCATCAAAAGAAAAAAAGAAAGCGAGTACTTATATGGGAAGAATCGGAATCATTGGGGCAATGGAAGAAGAGATTGCCCTTTTAAAAGAAAAGATGGAGATAGAAGTCATAGTAAAAAAAGCCTCCATGGAATTCTATCAGGGAACCTTGAACGGACGTGAGATTGTAGTCGTGCGCAGCGGAATCGGAAAAGTAAATGCCGGACTGTGCGCCCAGATTTTGATAGATGTGTTTCATGTAAACCGGCTGATAAACACAGGAATAGCCGGTTCCCTAAAAGCAGACATCGACATCGGAGATATCGTTATCTCCTCCGACGCTCTCCAGCATGATATGGATGCCCGGAACTTCGGTTATGCCAGAGGAGAGATTCCCCGTATGGATACCGTAAGCTTTCCGGCGGATTCAGACCTTATCTCCATTGCAAAGACAGCCTGCGAGGAGGCCAACCCGGATATCAAAGTATTTGTGGGGCGTATCGTAACCGGCGATCAGTTCATAGCCGAAAGGACTGTCAAAAATGAGATAGCCTCCTGGACAGAAGGGTACTGCACCGAGATGGAAGGCGCCGCCATTGCCCAGGCAGCATATCTGAACAAAGTGCCTTTTGTCATTGTAAGAGCCATTTCCGATAAGGCAGATGACAGCGCATCCATGGATTACCCCACCTTTGAGCAGCAGGCCATCCTGCATTCCGTAAAGCTGATAGAGGCATTTGTATCTCGGATTCCTGAGGATACCTATTAAATCTAAGAAGAAAAAAGACGAATTAGAGCGCCAGGCAGAGACTTTTGTCAAAGCCTGGCGCTAAACCGTTCTTTTCACTACGGGCTTCCCCGGGTATAATGTAAATCATAAGAGAGCCGAGACGGGCGCAGAATATGCGCATTCTCAAAGCTTTAGGAGCAAAAACAGGACAAGCAAGGGGGAAGCCAGATGTTTCAAATAGGTTTAACCATAGGCTGGGCGGCGCTTATGATACTGCTCCTGTGCATCCGGGCAGATATCCGGGAGCTTATGGCCATTATGAAGGAGAGCCGGAGAGAGCAGTTAAAAAACAGCTTCGGAGGAAGAACAAACGAAACCTATCCCAATCTCCGGGAGGAGATACATAGAGAGACGAGTGAGGAGAAAGAAGAGAGGCGGCAGAAACCATCTTTGCTAAACCAGTCGGAAGAGCAGGTGCTGAAAGAGGTTCTGACCGAATTTCTGGGTTAAGACAGCAGACGGAACTGTAACTTTCTGCCGGATGTTATAGGGCTTTCCGCTTCAAAATCCAGTGGATTAATCTGGATAAATATGTTACAATACCAGTAATAAAAAGCTGAAAAGCACAGGAAACTAAGGAGGATTCGTTTTATGATAGCTTGGAAAAATCTGGACACCCTGGGGGCGTATCGGGAGCTTGCAAAGACAGAGCGTGTAAACCTTGCGGAAGCCATGACCGGAGAGAACGGCGCAGAGCGCGTGAAAAAGTACAGCGTTCCCATGGCAGGCGGACTTACCTACAACTATGCTGCAAAGCAGGTGGACGATCAGGTGCTGACAGCTCTGGCAAAGCTGGCGGATGAAGCTCAGCTTACAGAGAAATTCGAAGCCCTGTACAATGGCGAAGTCATCAACACCGGAGAGAAGCGTCTGGTGCTGCACCAGCTGACCCGGGGACAGCTGGGAGAAGCCGTGGTTGTGGACGGCGTGGACAAGCGCGCTTTTTATGTGGAACAGCAGAAGAAGTTTACGGAACTGGCCAGCCAGGTTCACGCAGGACAGCTGACAAATGCGGCAGGCGAGAAGTTTACGACCGTGGTACAGATTGGTATCGGCGGAAGCGACCTGGGCCCCAGGGCCATGTACCTGGCTTTGGAGAACTGGGCGAAGAAGAACAATACCTTGAAGATGGAAGCAAAGTTTATCAGCAACGTAGATCCGGATGATGCGGCGGCGGTTCTGGATTCCATTGACGTGGCTCACTCCCTCTTTGTGCTGGTATCCAAATCCGGCACGACGCTGGAGACTCTGACCAATGAATCCTTTGTAAAGGACGCACTTAAGAAGGCGGGTCTTGACCCGTCAAAGCATATGGTTGCCGTTACCAGCGAGACCTCGCCTCTTGCCAAGAGCGACGACTATCTGGCAGCCTTCTTTATGGACGACTATATTGGGGGCCGTTACTCCTCTACCTCCGGAGTGGGCGGCGTTGTATTATCCCTGGCATTCGGGCCGGAAGTATTTGCAGATTTCCTGGCCGGCGCGGCGGCAGAGGATGCCCTTGCCAAAAATGAAAACATGCTGGAGAATCCGGCCATGCTGGATGCCCTCATCGGCGTATATGAGCGCAACGTTCTGGGATATCCGGGGACGGCTGTGCTTCCTTACTCCCAGGCTCTGAGCCGTTTCCCGGCACATCTGCAGCAGCTGGATATGGAATCCAACGGAAAGTCCGTGAACCGCTTCGGCGAACCGGTAGATTATCCCACAGGCCCGGTTATTTTCGGCGAGCCGGGAACCAATGGACAGCACTCCTTCTATCAGCTTCTCCATCAGGGAACGGATATTGTTCCGCTGCAGTTTGTGGGCTTTAAAAAGAATCAGATGGATGTGGATGTTGTGATACAGGACAGCACAAGCCAGCAGAAGCTGTGTGCGAATGTGGCCGCCCAGATTGTGGCCTTTGCCTGCGGCAAGGCGGACGAGAATCCCAATAAGCGCTTTGAGGGAGGCCGTCCTTCCAGTATCATCATCGGGGATCAGCTGACTCCGGCGGCGCTGGGAGCGCTTCTGTCACACTTTGAGAACAAGGTGATGTTCCAGGGCTTTGTATGGAACGTGAACAGCTTCGATCAGGAAGGCGTACAGCTGGGCAAGGTGCTTGCAAAGCGCGTGCTTGCCCATGAGACGGACGGAGCATTAAAGATGTACAGTGAGCTGCTGGACATCTAAAGAGGCTGCAGAATGAATCTGAAGATTGTATTTGAGGATGAGCACCTGCTGGTTTGCTGCAAACCGGCAGGTGTTCCTGTCCAGAGCGCCCGGATGGGGGTAAAGGACTGCGAAAGTATACTGAAAAACTATTTGTATGAAAAGAATCCGGAAAAAGGGGTGCCTTACCTGGGACTGATCCACCGCCTGGATCAGCCGGTGGAGGGACTTTTGGTGTTTGCCAAAAGTGCGGAGGCGGCTGCCGTCCTGAACCGCGATCTCCAGGAGGGCCGGATGAAAAAGTACTATCTGGCAGTCCGCAGGAACGTGGATAACTTTGTTAAAAACAGTTGCAAAACTGGAAAAGATGGTGGAAAACTTGGCAGAAATGTGGAAAAACCGGTGGATAACTGGTCGGAAAAAGTAGATTTTCTTCGAAAAAACGGGAAAGAGAATCGTTCGGAGATTGTGAGGGAAGGAACGGCAGGGGCAAAAAAGGCCGTCCTCCGCTATCGGATCTTAAAGGCTCTGGAGGGGCTGGAATTGGCGGAAATACAGCTTTTAACGGGACGCCACCATCAGATCCGGGTGCAGATGGCAGGAATGGGCACACCCCTTGCAGGGGATCGAAAGTATGGCGGAAAAGAGGCGGATGTGGATTCTGTGGATAAATCTTTTCCGGCTTTATGTGCATATCGGCTGGAATTTATACACCCAAAGACGCAAAAGCCTATGGTTTTTCGGACAGAACCGGAAAATCCGGCCTTTGCTCCCTTTTTCCCGTTTTCGGGGCTGCCGGACTGACACAGGGCAGGAAAAGCATTCCGTCAGTATCTGGATGAATGTAACAGGGTAAAATCTCCTCCTTGGACTTATACTATCCATGGAAAGAACAATGGACAGCCGGAGGATTTGGAACGGGAATGGAATGGATCAGGGAAAATAAAATACTTTGTAAAAAAATCGGAATCATAGTCGGTGTGTATCTGGGAATGAAGTACCTGGTACCCCTGGTGATTCCTTTTTTGCTTGCAGGCGTTATTGTCTGTCAGAGCTGGCCTCTGCTGCGGTGGCTGAAGCGCCGGCTCCATATTCGTCCGCCCTATGTGATGGCGGTGCTGCTTCTGGTTACAGCGGTGCTTCTGTCAGCAGGCTGTTATACGGCCTTTCGCTGGCTGGGCAGCCTGGCCGTGCGGCTGGGTTCCTCTCCGGGAATCTGGGGGCAGATGGAGCAGGTTCTCTATGACTGCTGCGACAGCATCAGCGAGCTTTTTCATATGGAAGCATCCGGTGTGCGCGTCTTTGTGACAGATCAGTTGAATGTATTCCGCGACCAGGCCCGGCAGAACATCCTTCCAGGAGCCTTCGGCGGTTCCTGGCAGTTTTTAAAAGGAGCCGGCTCCTGGACAGCCGGCCTTTTGGTGACAGGGATCTCGGTACTCCTTCTGTCGGCAGATTTTGAGGAAATAAAAGAAATGGGGAAGAAATATCCTCTGTATGAAAAGACCAAGGCATCCATCCAGGGAATGCTCCATGCAGTCGGCGGCTATCTGAAAGCACAGAGTATTATTATGGGAATCATTATGGCGCTCAGCATTTTGGGGGTGTGGATTTCCGGGAGCACAAAGGCTCCGATTCCGGTGGGGATTGGTATTGGATTTCTGGATGCGCTGCCTGTATTCGGTACAGGGACTGTCTTTGTCCCGTGGATTCTGGTGCTGGCTCTCCAGAAAAGGTTCGCCTCCGCCGCCGTGCTGGCTGTCACCTACGGAATCTGCATGCTTACCCGGGAAATCCTGGAGCCAAGGCTGATTGGAAACCGTCTGGGAATACTGCCGATTGTTATACTTATGAGCGTCTATGTGGGGGTAAAGCTCTACGGCTTTGGGGGAATTCTTCTGGGGCCTTTATCGGTTCTGCTCATCAGGGAGCTCTGGGAGCAGATTACCCCCGAATAAAAAGGAAGAAACCGCAGAAAGCCCCTGTTTTCCTTGACAAAGCCTATTGCCGGGTAATAGAATGATAACAGTCCGAAGCAAAGCAGGCTGTGAACGCTTTGTGCGCATATTTTGAAAATCAGGCATTGAGAGGAGAAAAGTGATGGCAAAGGATAAGAAGCTGGTAGAGGCAATCACGTCCATGGACACGGATTTTGCGCAGTGGTACACGGATGTTGTAAAGAAAGCGGAGCTGATAGATTATACAAGCGTAAAGGGCTGCATGGTGATTAAGCCGGCAGGCTATGCAATCTGGGAGAATATCCAGAAGGAGCTGGACAGGCGGTTTAAGGCCACGGGCGTGGAGAATGTTTACCTTCCCATGTTTATTCCCGAGAGTCTTCTGCAGAAGGAAAAGGATCACGTAGAAGGCTTTGCGCCGGAGGTTGCCTGGGTAACCCACGGAGGTTTGGAGCCTCTCCAGGAGCGGATGTGCGTAAGGCCTACCTCCGAGACCCTGTTCTGTGATTTCTATGCAAAAGAGGTGCAGTCCTACCGGGATCTGCCCAAGGTATACAATCAGTGGTGCTCCGTTGTGCGCTGGGAGAAAACCACACGTCCATTCCTGCGCTCCAGGGAATTTTTATGGCAGGAGGGACACACGGCCCACGCTACGGCGGAGGAAGCGGAGGAGCGGACCATCCAGATGCTGAATGTGTATGCAGATTTCTGTGAGGAGATTCTGGCCATTCCGGTGATCAAGGGCCAGAAAACGGACAAGGAGAAATTCGCCGGAGCGGAGGCCACTTATACCATCGAGTCTTTGATGCATGACGGCAAGGCTCTGCAGTCGGGAACCAGCCACAACTTTGGGGACGGCTTTGCGAAGGCATTTGAGATCCAGTATACGGATCGGGACAACCAGCTCCAATATGTGCATCAGACCTCCTGGGGCATGACAACCCGAATGATTGGCGCGATTATTATGGTGCACGGGGATGACAGCGGACTGGTGCTTCCGCCAAGGATTGCTCCGGTACAGGTGATGGTGATTCCCATTGCCCAGCATAAGGAGGGCGTTCTGGATAAGGCATTTGCCATCCGGGAGGAGCTTCTTAAGGCAGGCTTCCAGGTAAAGGTAGATAACTCCGACAAGAGCCCGGGCTGGAAGTTTTCAGAGCAGGAGATGAAGGGAATCCCTGTGCGGATTGAGATTGGGCCAAAGGATATTGAGGCGAACCAGGCGGTGATTGTGCGGCGCGATAACCGGGAGAAGACGGTTGTCTCCCTGGATGAGCTCACCGGAAAGCTTGGGGAGGTTCTGGATACCATGCAGAGGGAGATGCTGGAGAGGGCAAGGGCGCACCGGGATGCCCACACTTACGATGTGACAGACTATGAGGAATTTGTAAAAACCCTGGAGGAAAAGCCGGGTTTTGTAAGAGCTATGTGGTGCGGCGATCAAGCCTGCGAGGACAAGATCAAGGAAGATACCACAGCAACCTCCCGGTGTATGCCTTTTGAGCAGGAAAAGCTTTCCGATACATGCATCTGCTGCAAAAAGCCGGCAAAGGCTATGGTATACTGGGGAAAAGCGTATTGATGTGAGTCGTAAGCGCCTGCAGGCAAGAGGCCTGCAGAGGACGGCATGGCGGAGCAAGGAAAGGCAGAAACCTTATGACAATCAAGATACCGGAAAAAGCGAATCAGATCATAGCCCGTCTTACAGAGGCGGGCTATGAAGCCTATGTGGTAGGCGGCTGTGTCCGCGATGCGCTCCTAGGGCGCAGGGCGGCGGACTGGGATATTACCACCAATGCCAGGCCAAAGCAGGTGAAGGCTTTATTTTCAAGAACCGTTGATACGGGAATCCAGCATGGGACCGTGACAGTGCTGCGGGGCAAAGAGGGATTTGAGGTTACAACCTACCGCATAGACGGAGAGTACCAGGACGGCAGGCATCCCTCGGAGGTTATTTTCACCCCCAGTCTTCTGGAGGATTTGAAAAGAAGGGACTTTACCATCAATGCCATGGCATATAATGAGAAAGAAGGCCTCATAGATGCTTTTGACGGGATGGGAGATCTGGAAAAGGGACATATCCGCTGTGTGGGCGATCCCAGGGAGCGTTTTACGGAGGACGGACTGCGGATCTTAAGGGCGGTACGGTTTTCGGCCCAGCTGAATTTCGCAATTGAGGAACGCACCCTGGAGGCTGTGAAGGAATTTGCCCCCAGTCTTTCCAGGATCAGCGCCGAGCGGATTCAAACGGAGCTTGTGAAGCTTCTGGCCTCCGGCCATCCGGAAGTGTTCCGGACGCTCTATGATACAGGGATTACGGCGGTGATACTTCCTGAATTTGATGCCTGTATGGAGACGCCCCAGAATCATCCCCATCACAGTTATTCTGTGGGGGAGCATATTCTTCTGTCCGTGGAGGCTGTAGAGGCGGATAAAACGCTGCGGCTGGCGGCTCTGCTCCATGATATCGGAAAGCCGAAAGTGCGATTGAGGGATGCCCAGGGGATTGACCATTTTAAAGGACATGGGGATGTGGGAGCGAAGATGGCAGTGGATATTCTGCGGCGTTTAAAGTTTGACAATGATACCATCTGCCGTGTAAAGCATCTGGTGAGGGTCCATGACGATCGCCAAATCCCCCTTACGCCCAGAGGAGTGCGCAGAGGGATATTCCGGATTGGAAAAGAATATTTTTCAGATTACCTGAAGCTGCGCCGGGCGGATATTCTGGCCCAGAATCCGGCGATGCAGCAGGAAAAGCTGGAAGTCCTTGAGGAAGTGGAGCGGTTATACAAAGAGGTTTTAGAGGAGCAGTCCTGCCTTTCCCTAAAGGAGCTTGCCGTGACCGGAAAAGATTTGATAGAGGCAGGCATGAAGCCGGGGCCGGAGCTCGGAGCTGCTTTGAATCAGCTTCTGGAGCTTGTGATCGAGCACCCGGAGTGCAATACCAGGGAGTATCTGCTGGGTAAAATAAAAGAACTTTAGGGCGTGTTTGAAAATTCATATTTCACATACGCTCCGGTGCATAATTCCCCCCGTGCTTTCATAGATTTGAAAGGAACGGGGGGATTTTTGTGAACGAAAAGGCGCTGCAAATTTTAGAGCAGTATGAAATCAGATTACTTCGGAGCTATGGCGGCCGTGGTGCAATTATGCTGGAGACAGACCAGGGACTAAAAATATTAAAGGAATTTGCAGGCTCCAAGACAAAACTTCCCTACGAGCAGATGCTGCTGGCTGTGCTTGAGGAGGAAGGAGTCTGCCGGACAGACCGGGCTGTTGCAAATAAGGATGGGGAGCTGGTGTCTCTTGGAGAATATGATACCAGCTGGATGATTCGGAACTGGCCGTCTGGGAAAGAGTGCGATACCCGGAGCGAGGAGGAGCTGCTGAAAAGCATGCGGATGCTGGCGCGGATTCACAAGGCGGCCAGGGGAGTATGGAATGCGGAGGATGAAACGGTGAAGCGTCTGCTGGGAAATGATCGGCGGACAGAGCTGGATAAGCATAACCGGGAGCTTAGACGGGTTCAGAATTTTATCCGCAGCAAACGGAAAAAGGGAAGCTTTGAACTGCTGTTTCTGAAGTATGCGGAGGAGATTATAGAGGATGGCCGGTATGCCTTGAAGCAGCTTGCGGATTCCGGGTATGAGAGGCTTCGGGACAGGGCTCTGGAGGAAGGGCATATCTGTCATGGGGAGTTTATACATCACAACATTTTTATCAACCGGCAGGAGACGGCGGTGGTGAACTTCGGGCGGTGTGAGGTGAATGTGCAGGTGAATGATCTCTGTCTGTTCCTGCGGAAGATTATGGAGAAGCAATGCTGGGATGAAAGGCTGGCCGGGCGGATGCTGGAGGCTTATGAAAGGGAGAGGCCTCTTTCCGGGGAGGAGCGGATGTATCTGGCAGTCTGCCTGTTTTATCCGGAGAAGGTGTGGAAGCTGGCGCATCATTATTATAATGCGAATAAGGCCTGGATTCCGGAGAAGAGTGCGGATAAGATGGAAGTTTTTTTGGAACAGGAAGGGGAACGGAAGAGGATGATTTGGAATGTTTTGGGGGTGGGGTGAGGGGGACGGTTCATCCGCAAAATAAGCCAGGAGGCTTTTCCATATCCCGTGTTCGGACGGTTCACGTACACTTTGTCTGCTCTGTACAGACATTACTCTTGATGCTTTTTATGGTGATTGGGGTTGGGGTAATGTCTGTCCATATCAGACAAAGTGTGCGTGAACAGCCGGACACTGGGATATTGGAAAAGCCTCCTGGCTTATTTTGCGGATGAACCTGGTTTTGGAGACGGTTGTGATGGAGGGGTGGGGGATTTGTGGGGAACTTTGGTTGACTTTTGGGGATAAATTTATTAGAATTAGATGTAAATGAAGGAAGATTCTTCATAATTTAGGAATGGGGTGTGTGATTATGTTTTTGGAAGAGTACAAGCGTTGGATGGAGGCGGATCTGGAGGATCCGGCTTTGGCAGAGGAGCTTAGGTCTGTCGAAGGGAATGAGGAGGAGATTAAGGATCGCTTTGCGGTTGCTTTGAAGTTCGGAACGGCCGGACTTAGGGGTGTGCTGGGGGCTGGGTCGAACCGGATGAATATTTATGTGGTGCGGCAGGCGACGCAGGGGCTGGCTAACTGGGTGAAGACTCAGGGAGGAAACCAGCTGGTGGCTATCAGCTATGACAGCCGGATTAACAGTGATGTGTTTGCCAGGACGGCGGCCTGTGTGCTGGCGGCCAATGGGATTAAGGTGCGGATCTATGATGCGCTGATGCCGGTGCCGGCTCTTAGCTTTGCGACCAGGTTCTATGAGGCGAATGCGGGGATTATGGTTACGGCTTCTCATAATCCGGCTAAGTATAACGGCTATAAGGCTTATGGGCCGGACGGGTGCCAGATGACGGATGAGGCGGCTGATATTGTCTATGCGGAGATTCAGAAGACGGATATTCTGACCGGGGCGAAGCTGATGGATTTTGACGAGGGAATGAAGGCCGGCCTGATTGCTTATGTGGGCGAGGATTGTAAAGAGGCTCTGTATGATGCGATTAAGGCCCGCAGTGTGCGGCCGGGTATCTGTGGGACGGCCGGACTTAAGCTGGTTTATTCTCCGCTGAACGGTTCGGGACTGGTTCCCGTTATGCGGATTCTGAAGGATATCGGGATTACGGATATTACAATTGTTCCGGAGCAGCAGTACCCGGACGGCAATTTCCCAACCTGTCCCTATCCCAACCCGGAGATTTTTGAGGCTCTTCGTCTGGGGCTTGAGCTGGCAGAGAAGTCCGGAGCGGATCTGATGCTGGCTACGGATCCGGACGCGGATCGCGTGGGGATTGCCATGAAGTGTCCGGACGGAAGCTATGAGCTGGTGTCCGGTAATGAGGTCGGAGTTCTGCTGCTAGATTATATCTGCGCGGGCCGTAAGGAGAAAGGCACTATGCCGGAAAATGCGGTTGCGGTGAAGTCAATTGTTTCTACGCCTCTTGCAGATGCGGTTGCGGCTAACTATGGCGTGGAGCTTCGGAGTGTTCTTACGGGCTTTAAGTGGATCGGGGATCAGATTGCCCGGCTTGAGGCAGCAGGCGAGGCAGAGCGCTTTATATTTGGATTTGAGGAGAGCTATGGCTATCTGGCCGGACCTTATGTGCGGGATAAGGATGCCATCATCGGCTCTATGCTCATCTGTGAGATGGCGGCTTATTATAGAAGCATCGGTTCTTCCTTGAAGCAGAGAATGGAAGAGATCTATGATAAATACGGGCGTTATCTGAATAAGGTGGACAGCTTTGAGTTCCCGGGTCTGTCCGGTATGGATAAGATGGCCGGCATTATGGAGGATCTGCGCAAGAATCCGCCTAAGGAATTCGGCGGATATCCGGTTGTGAAGGTTACGGACTTCAAGAAGCCAGAGGAGACGGGGCTGCCGGCTGCCAATGTGCTGATTTACAAGCTGGAAGGCGGCGCGGAGGTGATTGTGCGTCCCTCCGGTACGGAGCCGAAGATTAAGACCTACTTTACGACTCTGGGGAAGGATCTGGCAGAGGCACAGGCCCAGAAGGATAAGCTGGCAGAAGCCTTGAAGCCGGTTTTTGCATAGAGGAAGCAAAACGTATGGAGAAACGATACACTTACCAGGAGCTTCTTGAAATTGTGGCAGAGCTTCGGAGCGATCATGGCTGCCCATGGGACAGAAAGCAGACCCATGAGAGTATGATCAAATGTCTGCGTGAGGAAAGTGAAGAGGTTATAGAGGCCATTGAAAAGCGGGATGACGAGAATCTTTGCGAGGAGCTGGGGGATGTGATGCTGCAGGTTCTGATGCACAGTCAGATTGCCGCAGAGGAGAACCGATTCACCATAGAGGACGTGGTTGACATGCTGGCGAAAAAGCTTGTGCGCCGCCATCCCCATGTGTTTGGAGACCAGAAAGCCTTGACTGCGGAGGAAGGGCTGGCAAGCTGGAACGCCGTGAAAGCCCGGGAGAAAGCTTTAAGGCAGGAGAAAATACGGGAAAATCCTTGACAAACAGCAAAGAAACGAGTATAAATAGGAAAGAAGATATGGAACACACACACAGACATATCCTTCAAAACAATAAGACTTTATATTTAGTAGGAGGAAACACCGATGAACAGAATGGAATTAGTAGCTGCAATTGCAGAGCAGACTGAGTTATCTAAGAAGGACGCAGAGAAGGCTTTGAAGGCTTTTACGGATGTTGTTACAGAAGAACTGAAAAAGGGCGGCAAGATTCAGCTTGTTGGATTTGGAACCTTTGAAGTATCTGAGAGAGCAGCGAGAGAGGGAAGAAATCCCCAGACCGGCAAGTCTATGACGATTGCCGCATCCAAGGCTCCCAGATTCAAAGCAGGAAAAGCATTAAAGGATGCTCTGAACTAATTTATGCGCTTAGATAAGTATTTAAAGATTTCCCGTCTCATAAAGCGGCGGACTGTGGCAAATGAAGCCTGCGATGCGGGACGAGTTCTGGTCAACGGTAAGACTGCCAAAGCATCTGTGAATGTGAAGGCAGGAGATGTCATAGAGATACAGTTTGGTACAAAGTCTGTAAAGGTGGAAGTTCTGGATGTCCAGGAGACTGTAAAGAAGGACGAAGCCAAAGAATTGTACAAATATCTTTAAATGAGGAATAAAAGAGACTGCCTCCTAATATATTTAACAACAGGTTGGATATATTAGGAGGTCTTTTATTGGAAGAGAAGCAATATGCAAAATCTCACCGGATTCTGCTGAACAATAGACGGACAGGTACTGTAAGCGGGGTGACGGATGTAATTTCCTTTGACATAGCAGAAATCTTATTGGAGACGGAGCAGGGTATGCTGACCATTAAGGGCGCAGATCTGCATGTGAACCGTCTGACCCTGGAGAAGGGCGAGGTGGACATTGAGGGCCGGATTGACAGCATGGCTTACTCTGAGGTGGCGGATTTCCAGAAGGCGGGCGCTTCTCTGCTGGGCCGCCTGTTTAAATGATGCCTATGAGTGAAGGGATTCTGTTTGAACTGCAGTTTTTTTCCAAAGCTTTTCTCCTGGGCGCCGTGATGATGATTTTGTATGACGGGGTCCGGATTTTCCGCAGAATTCTTCCCCATGGCGCGGCGGCCGTAGCGGCGGAGGATATTTTGTACTGGCTGTTCTGCGGCGTGTGCATTTTCCGTATGCTGTATGTGGAGAACAGCGGCGCCATCCGGGGGTTCGCCATAGCAGCGGTGGTGCTGGGGATGCTGTTGTATCTGCAATTTACAAAATTAATTAAAAAAATGGGAAAAAAATTGCATAATTCTGTTAAAAGAGGTATAATGAAATCTAAATCACGATAATGTGGGATTGCGGAACTGGAATAGGAGGCGGTGAAAGAGATGAGAATGACAAAGACAAGACGTGCTTTACAGAGAAGCAAGCGCATAGGACTGCGTGTCATTGCTTTTGCCGTACTGTGTCTGCTGGTCGTGGCCTCTGTGGGAAAGATTCAGCTGCGGCAGAAGGGCGAGGCGTACCGGCAGCGTGAGGAGGAGCTCTTATCCGCCATTGCGGAGGAGGAAGCCCGGACGGAAGAGATTGAGGAGTTTCGAAAATACACCGAGACGAAGAAGTATGTGGAAGAGGTTGCAAAAGAGCGTCTGGGACTTGTCTATGAAGATGAGATCCTGTTTAAGGCAACCGAGTAAAAGGGTAATTACATGGGGCTGCTGCAAAATAAGCCATCAGGCTTATTTTGCAGCAGCCCTTTTTTAATCCTTCTGAGAATTCTTCCGGTACTGGATAGGGCTGATGCCCTGGATCCGGCGGAAGCTCTGGGAAAAATAGCTTGGCGAGGAGAAGCCCAGGGTCTCCGAAATCTGGGAAAGGGGCAGCCGGGTTTCGGAAAGGAGATAAAGGCTTTCTTTGATCCGGCAGGAAAGGAGGTAGTTAATAGGCGAGGTTCCGTATTCCCGGCTGAAAACGTGAGCCAGATAATATTTGCTCACATGGGCCACGGCCGCCAGGTCGTCCAGGGTCAGATTTTCCTTAAAGTGGTTGTCGATATAGCGGCGCACAACGGCGCATTCCTTGCTGGACTTCCGGGTGGAGGGGATAAAGGTTATGGTAAATTCGCTGCGGCGCATCAGCTGCAGGAGGATCACTTCCAGAATATCCTGGCAGATGATGTTGTAACCGGGAAGATGCGTTTCGATCTCACCGAGCAGGCTTTTTAAATAGAAGAGAAGCTGCTCGGTTTCCGATTGGAAATGGACAATGGAATAGCCCTTGCCCCCGTCGTCTCCGGAGAGAGCCTCCAGCCCGTCCACGCCCATGACGATATATTCCAGAGGATGCTCCTCGGAGCTGACCTCCGTATGCTCTACATTGGAATTCACAATGATAAAATCTCCCACATTAATAGGAAGAGTGCCGTCCGCCAGTTTTAAGTGGCCGTATCCGCCGGTGACAAAGAATACCTCCGCACAGGGATGGGTATGAAGAATGGAGTGCCATTCCGTACTGTAACGGGCGACACTGACATAGAGAAGCTTTGTTACGGAACGGTCGATGGGATTCACAGCCAGAGGATCCAGAACATAGCAATTTGTACTCATAAAAACTCCTTATATATTATAGATATTGCTATAAATGAGATAAAAAAGCAATATAAATAATAATTTGCAAAAAAATATTGTTCTATATCACATCATTATAATGCAATATTCCCGGTATCACAAGAAAGAAAATAAAAAAATATTCAAATAGTCAAGATAGTGAAAGATGATGTTAAAATAATTCGTTATCTTGTATAAGAAAAAAGTATAATTAATGTTAAAAATAAAGGAAATATCTAAAATAAGCAAGATGTATAAAAAAGTAAGCAACATAGGGGTTGGAAATAAAAGGGGATGCTGTTATACTTGGCTCATAAGTAACACAATCATTTTTATTCATTTTTTTACTAGGAGGTAAGAAGTTATGAAAAAGGTAATTAGTATCCTTCTTGCAACAGCTTTGACAGCTTCTATGCTTGCCGGCTGCGGAGGAAAGACTGATGCGCCTGCAGCTGAGGCGCCGGCAGAGGACAGCGGGCAGAGTGAAGCTCCGGCAGAGGGCGGAGAAGAAGCAGCAGAACCGGCAGCGGGCGGAACCATCAAGGTTGCGGCTATTGAGACTGCTTACGGCAGCGAGATGTGGCAGGAGGTCTGCGACGCATTTACGGCTGAGACCGGTATTGCGGTAGAGCTCATCACAGACAAGAATCTGGAGGATGTAATCGGTTCTTCCATGAAGGCCGGAGATTTCCCGGATGTGATTCACCTGGCAACCGGACGTGAGGACGCTCTGACAGAGACCTTCATTAAGGACAAGAATATTGTTGATATTACAGATGTACTGTCCATGACCGTTCCGGGCGAGGACAAGGTGGTAGGCGATAAGATTGCAGGCGGCTTTACGGAGACTGCCCTGACCAATCCTTACGGCGACGGCAAGACTTATCTGGCGCCGATGTTCTACTCTCCCTGCGGACTGTTCTACAATGCGGGCCTGTTCGAGGAGAAGGGCTGGACGGTACCTGCGACCTGGGATGAGATGTGGGCCCTGGGCGACAAGGCTAAGGCAGAGGGAATCTCCCTGTTTACATATCCTACAACCGGATATTTTGACGCATTCTTCTACGCTTTGATGTACTCCGTAGGCGGAGCTGACTTCTTTAATAAGGCAACCAGCTATGAAGAGGGCATCTGGGACACAGAGGAAGCAAAGACCTGCTTTGATATCGTAGCAAAGCTGGCTACCTACACAGAACCCACCACACCGGCACAGGCGAATGACCAGGATTTCACCAAGAATCAGCAGCTTGTACTGGACAACAAGGCTCTGTTTATGCCCAATGGTACCTGGATTGTAGGCGAGATGGCAGAGGCTCCCCGTGCAGAAGGCTTCCAGTGGGGCATGACGGCTCTTCCGGCTGTTACTGCAGGCGGAGACGGCTACAGCTACACTTGGTTTGAGCAGGCATGGATTCCCGGCGGCGCAGTAAATCAGGATGCTGCAAAGCAGTTTATCGCTTTCCTGTACAGTGACAAGGCTTGTGAGATCTTCGCTGCAAAGAATGCTATTCAGCCGGTTCTCGGAATTGCTGATAAGCTGGAGGGAGACAACAAGATGTTTTATGCCATCTACGACAACGGCGCAAAGGCTGCTATGGGTAACTTTGCGGCATTCAGCCCCATTGAGGGTCTGGACAACCGTACCGTATGGTTTGACCCGGTGAACTCTCTTGTTTCCGGAACCATGAAACAGGATGAGTGGGTTGAGGGCATCAAGAGCGCAAGCGATCAGATGAGAGCGAATCTGATGCAGTAAGCTTTTCGATAAGGGTTCAGATATCTGGACAAATACCTTTCAAAAGAGAATTACAAGTGAATGAAGAAACGGCGGTGCGGACTCGGACTCCGCCGCCGTTTTTTTAAAAGGAGATCGCAGGCAGGGACTGCGGTTGACCGGAAAGGGGTTATGGCAATGACGAAACGATCGGGCCGCAGCAGATTTATTTTTCTGTGTCTGGCGGCGGCAGTAATTTTATTTACTGTTTTTATGCTTATTCCGACCATGAATATCTTCAGAATGTCTCTGTTTGTTCGGAGCGCGTATTCTACCACGGAGGAGTTCGTGTGGCTGCAGAATTTTTCCCGGCTGATGGCGGATTCTAATTTTATCCGTTCTATGCAGAATACCATTCTGCTGATTGTAGTGGTGACTGTGGTTACCTTTGGGCTTGCACTGATCTTTGCCGCAATTTTATCAAGAGAAAAGATTAAGGGGCAGAATTTTTTCCGGATTATTTTTTACATCCCGAATATTTTGTCTGTAGTAGTTATCTCGGCAATTTTCAGCGCCATATACGATACAAACAACGGAACTTTGAACAGCCTTCTGTCCCTGTTTAAGGGAGAGACAGTGGCGGTTCTCTGGAAGGGAGAGGGCATGGTTATGGTCAGCCTGATCATTGCCATGGTGTGGCAGGCCATCGGATATTATATGGTCATGTATATGGCGTCTATGGCCAGCGTTCCCCAGAGCCTCTATGAGAGCGCCAGCCTGGACGGCGCCGGACGGCTGACCCAGTTCTTCCAGATTACGCTTCCGCTTATCTGGACGAATATCCGTACCACGCTGACCTTTTTCATTATCAGTACGATTAACATGGCGTTTCTGTTCGTCAAGGCCATGACCTCGGGAGGACCCAACGGTGCTTCGGAGGTTGCGCTTTCCTATATGTATAAGCAGGCTTACACCAATTCCACCTACGGTTACGGCATGGCCATCGGCGTGATGGTATTTCTGTTTTCCTTTGGATTGTCGGCGCTGGTGAACGTGGTTACAAAGCGCGAGCCATTGGAATTTTAAGGGGGGATTGGAATGGAACAAACAAAGAAATCATCGGGCGAGACTTTATATAAAGTGTTTATTTACCTGGCGCTTATTCTGCTGGCCGTTACCATCATTGTTCCGGTGGCCTGGGTATTCATGGCCTCCATCAAGCAGAACAGCGAATTCTACGGTAATCCCTGGGCGCTGCCTGCCGGCGTTTATCTTCAGAACTTTGCGGATGCCTGGAGTAAGGCGCGGATGGGCGAGTTTATGCTGAACTCCGTGATTGTGACGGCTTTGGCGCTTGTGATACTTCTGGCCGTTGCGCTGCCGGCGTCCTATGCCCTGTCACGCTTTGAGTTTAAAGGGCGTAAGTTTCTGAACGCATTGTTTATGGGGGGCTTGTTCATCAATGTGAATTACATTGTTGTGCCAATCTTCCTTATGCTGGTGGACGGAGATAAGTTCTTGAAGGGAATGATCGGCAGCGGGTTCTTTTTGAACAATATTTTTATACTGGCTGTGGTATATGCGGCAACGGCCCTTCCCTTTACCATCTATCTTTTATCCAGCTATTTTGCAACGCTTCCCCATGATTTTGAGGAGGCGGCCTACATAGATGGAGCAGGATATTTTTCAACCATGGTGCGGATTATTTTCCCCATGGCCCAGCCGTCTATCGTGACGGTGATTTTGTTCAATTTCCTGTCCTTTTGGAATGAGTACATCATCGCCATGACGCTGCTGGCAGATCCCAAGGGGGCGAAGACGCTTCCTGTAGGTTTGATGCAGCTCACACAGGCGCAGCAGGCGGCGACCCAGTACGGCCAGCTCTATGCGGGCCTGGTACTGGTTATGCTGCCCACACTGATACTTTATATCTGCGTGCAGAAGAAGCTTACACAGGGTATGACTCTGGGCGGACTGAAAGGATAAGGTGGGAATATGAATTATTGGAAAGAGCATGCAAGCTTGCGCATGACATTGATTGCATTATTTTTTATAATCGGGATGGTTCTGGTTGTGGTCGGATGGAAGATGACGGGAAAAATGACAGGCCTGGTGCTGATGCTTGTAGGCCTGGTGCTGCTTCTGGCTGCTTTGCTGATTTACAATAAGGGCTTTGATTAAGGACAAGAATAGACGAGGTATGTAAGATGAGCAACCAAGATAAGAACAGAGGCAGGGTAACGATACCCACAGATGTGGATGTGGTTCCTGCCACCCTGGAGCTTTTGGAGCGCTGGGGAGCCGATGCCATCCGGGACTGCGACGGGACGGACTATCCGGAAGGGCTGAAGTCCGTGGACGCCAAGGTGTATTCCACCTATTACACGACCCGCAAGGATAATGCGTGGGCCAAAGCGCATCCGGAGGAAGTCCAGCAATGCTATATTATGACGGGATTCCACATGGCGCAGGAGGAGGCTTTGTCCATTCCCCTGATGTCCGGCATCAGCAGGGAGCTTCTGATGGTAAATACCCGGGATGACAGGAAGCGCTGGTGGGAGGTGATGGACCGTACCGCCGGACAGCCGGTCTCTCCCCTGGAATGGGATTACTGCGAGGAGGAGGGCTGCGTGGTTCTGCCGAATCCGGTTCCCTATCATGAGTATACAGTCAGCTTCCTGGCTTATTTGATCTGGGACCCGGTGCATATGTACAATGCGGTGGTTAATGACTGGAAGGATTTTGAGCACCAGATTACCTTTGACGTGCGTCAGCCTAAGACACGTGCCTACACCATGGAACGGCTGAAAAGGTTTGTGAAGGAACATCCTTATGTGGACGTCATCCGGTATACTACATTTTTCCACCAGTTCACATTGGTTTTTGACGAGCTGAAGAGGGAGAAGTATGTGGATTGGTACGGATATTCCGCATCCGTTTCGCCCTATATTCTGGAGCAGTTTGAGAAGGAGGCTGGATATCCCTTCCGGCCGGAGTATATCATTGACCAAGGCTATTACAACAATCAGTACCGCATTCCCTCCAAGGAGTATCAGGACTTTGTGGCTTTCCAGCGCAGAGAGGTGGCGGCCCTGGTAAAGGAAATGGTGGATCTGACCCATGAGCTGGGGAAGGAAGCAATGATGTTCCTGGGAGATCACTGGATTGGCACAGAGCCTTTTATGGACGAGTTCAAGACAATCGGTCTGGACTCTGTTGTGGGGAGCGTGGGGAACGGAATGACCCTGCGTCTGATCTCCGATATCCAGGGCGTCCGCTATACGGAAGGGCGTTTTCTGCCCTACTTTTTCCCGGATACCTTCCACGAGGGCGGCGATCCGGTAAAGGAGGCAAAGGAAAACTGGGTGACGGCCAGAAGGGCGATTCTTAGAAAGCCCATTGACCGGATTGGCTATGGGGGCTACTTAAAGCTGGCCTGCCAGTTTCCGGAGTTTATCGATTATGTGGAAAGCGTGTGTAACGAATTCCGGGAGCTGTATGAGAACATCAAAGGCGCGGAGGGCTTCTGCTATAAAAAGGTGGGAGTTTTGAACTGCTGGGGACGTATGCGTTCCTGGGGCTGCCATATGGTGCATCATGCCCTCTACCAGAAGCAGAATTACAGCTATGCCGGCGTGATTGAAGCGCTGTCCGGCGCACCCTATGAGGTAGTATTCCTCTCCTTTGAGGAGATTCGGGAGAATCCGGAGGTTTTGAAAGACATTGACGTGCTGATTAATGTAGGTGACGGGGATACGGCCCATACGGGCGGATACATGTGGGAAGACCCCAGGATTACGGCTGCGATACATGGGTTTATTTATAACGGCGGCGGATTTATCGGCGTGGGCGAGCCCTCCGGACATCAGTATCAGGGGCGTTACATTCAGCTTGCAGCGGCTCTCGGGGTAGAGAAGGAGACAGGCTTTACTTTTGGTTATGATAAATATAACTGGGAAGAGCATCGGGATCATTTTATTCTGGAGGATTGTCCGGGAGAGGTTGACTTCGGGGAAGGAAAGAAATGCATGTATGCCCTGGATGGAACAAAAGTTCTGGTTCAGAGGGAGAAAGAGGTTCAGATGGCGGTGAATACCTGCGGATTGGGGCGCACGGTTTATATCTCCGGACTTCCTTACAGCTTTGAAAACAGCCGGATTCTCCACAGAGCGATTCTGTGGAGCGCCGGGAGCGAGGAGCTTCTTAAGAACTGGTTTTCGGAGAATTACAATGTGGACGTCCATGCCTATGTAAAGAACGGAAAGTTCTGTGTGGTGAATAATACATATGAGCCTCAGAGCACCGTTGTCTATAAAGGGGATAAAAGCAGCTTCGCACTGGATTTGGAGGCAAATGAGATCCGGTGGTATGAGATTTAGGTGAAGATAGAGGAAATAAATAAAGGTTATGCCATGAAGCATACGAGAAAAGCTGTTACCCTGGTGACAGCTTTTCTAAACGGATTCTATGTCCGATTTTGTCTGAAATTTCTTAAAATCATCTCCTCGGTTTGACAAAAAAAGTAATTTCTCTCCTCTATAATGCACAACTACACAGACACACACAGAGGATGAAGAAGTGCAAAACTGGAATCAGTAACATTTTTCTGGCGCAGTGGGAGAATGTTACGGAACTGGAATCAGTAACATTCTACTGAAGCACAGATCGATTTACGGGCACATGTTTTTGTGACCGGAAATTGATCTCAGGAAGGTGCTGCAGGAGAATGTTACGGAACTAAAATGGAGGATGTGAGGATATGAAACAGGAAGAAGAACGTAAAACAGGGCACTATGCCTGGCTTTACGGTGTGATTGCGGGCGGCTGTGTAGCCGCAATGCAGATTGGCGTGGGATTGCTGCAGGTGGAAGGGGAGTTTGCCATAATGCTGGGAGCGGCCCAGGGGCTTTTGGTATGTTCCCTTACCGTTATCTGCGGCAGCATGATGGAGTGGCTTCTGACGCCCCTTCCCATGGAAGAGGAGGACGGGCCTCTTCATCCGGCCAGGGTAAGAGTACGAGAGTATGAGTCGGCATTTCACAGTCTGGCCGACAGCTTTTCCGGCAGATCTTTGTCAAAAGAAATGATGGTGGAAGGCGCAGACGGAGCAGCCGTATTGGACATGCCATCAAAAATGAATCTGCTTTTTCACACAAAGCTGGAGGAAAACCGGGCGGCAGTGGCCGTGCAGTTAAATGAGATGGCCCAGATTATGACGGACACCATAGAATATGCCTGGGACACTCAGACAGATGAGAGCCTGGAGACCCGTTTGAAAAAGAAGCTCCGCAGTATGGGGCTTTCCGTTCACGGAGTATTGGTATATCAGCAGGAAAATAAGCGCCAGGAGGTCTATCTGATGGTAAATACCAGGCGCAGGCGCTGTGTGGCGGTGAAGGACGTGGCCTCTGTCCTGTCCAAGATGATGAAAAAATCCATGATGCCTGCCCGGGACAGCCGGGCATTTGTGGGAAGCGAGCGGATTACCGTCCAGTTTGTGGAGAGGACAAACTTTGAGGTGCTTTACGGGATTGAAAAGGCGGTAAAGGAAGAGGAGGAAGTATCGGGAGATAATTTTTCCCTGTATCACTGCAGGGAAGGGCAGTTTGTCGCCGCACTGTCCGACGGGATGGGATCGGGAATGACCGCCTACAAGGAGAGTGAACGAGTCATCGATCTGCTGGAACAGTTTCTGGAAGCAGGCTTTACCAAGGAGACGGCGGTGCGCATGATTAATTCCGCCTTGATCGTGGGATCTGATGAACAGGTATTTTCGACGATAGATATCAGCTCGCTGGACTTGTATACGGGAATCTGTGAATTTTTGAAGGTGGGGGCGTCAACTACCTTTATCCGGCGGGAAAACTGGGTGGAGACCATTTCCTCCAC
Organism: Candidatus Merdisoma sp. JLR.KK011; assembly: GCF_036941125.1. Taxonomy (NCBI): domain Bacteria; kingdom Bacillati; phylum Bacillota; class Clostridia; order Lachnospirales; family Lachnospiraceae; genus Candidatus Merdisoma; species Candidatus Merdisoma sp. JLR.KK011. Next base: position 1,180,894 of record NZ_JAYWSZ010000004.1, read on the forward strand.
CAGCCTTCCGGCCGGGGTATTCCACAAGCTGGATCCGGATTCCTCAAGTAAAAAGCTATACGACGGGGATATGGTGATCATGGTAACGGACGGGGTGCTGGATGCGCTTCCGGCGGAATGCCAGGAGGCTTTGATGAAAGATATTATTATGGAGCATGATACGGAGAATCCAAAAGAGCTGGCATCTTACATACTGGGACGGGTGCAGCAGTATCAGGATAAGCAGCCTGCCGACGATATGACGGTAATGGCCGTATCCCTGGTAAAGTATTAAGAAATGTTGACTTTTTGGGGAAAACGCCTGTATACTGTGAATAAGTATTTCTGCCCGGGCAGGAGGAAAAGCGAGGTGTATGGAGAGGGTGCTTTCAAAGATCGGCGCATTTGTCAGAGAGAAACAGCTTATACGGCCAAAGGATCGGGTTCTGGCAGGCGTATCGGGAGGACCTGATTCCGTATGCCTGCTTTTGGTACTGCTGGAATTAAAGGCAGAGCTGGATTTTGAAGTGACGGCAGTTCATGTAAATCATGGCATTCGTGGAGAGGAAGCTCTGCGGGATCAGCGGTTTGTGGAAAAGTTCTGTGGGGAACGGGGGGTTCCCCTGGAATGTGTTTCCCGTAAAGTGCAGGAAAGGGCTTTGAAGGAGAAGCTGACTCTTGAGGAGGCGGGAAGAATATGCCGCTATGAGGTCTTTCGGGAGGAAGCCAACAGAACCGGCTGCAGCCGGATAGCCGTAGGCCATCATGGAGACGACCAGGCGGAGACCATGCTGTTCCATCTTTTCCGGGGGACGGGAATCCGGGGGCTTGCGGGTATGGAGCCGGAGAGGAACGGCATCATCCGCCCTCTGCTCTGCGTGGAGCGGCAGGAGATTCTGGAATGGCTTCGCGAGAGAAGGATTCCCTGGTGTACGGACAGTACCAATCTGGAGGAGGCTTATACCAGGAACCGGATCCGCCATACCATTCTGCCCTGTGCCAGGGAACAGATCAACGAAGGGGCGGTGCGCCATATGCTTCGGACGGCAGAAGAGCTGTCAGAGATTGAGCGTTATCTGGAGGAGGAGACAGGTAAGGCATACGCCATGGCTGTATGCCGTGAGGAAGAGAAGCGCCTGATTCTGGAGAAGCCCTTTGGGGAGCTTTCGCCGCTGCTGGCAGACCGGGTGATACGGCGCTGTCTGGGAGAGCTGGAGGGCGGACTAAAGGATGTGGAGCGGAATCACATTGGTTTGGTGAAGAGCTTATTTGATAAGCAGACAGGAAGCAGCTTAAGCCTGCCGGGAGGGCGCAGGGCTCTGCGGGAATATGAGGGCGTAGGGCTTGGCAGGGAAGAGCCGAAAAGAGAGACAGACATGGAGACGGAGTTTTGTCCCCAGATTCCGGGCGTCTGTACGGTGAAAGAGAAAAAATGGCTTTTTTTCCTGGAAAAAGCACAAAAAATTCAAATAATTCCGGAAAAAACATATACGAAATGGTTTGATTATGATAAAATAGAAAATTATCCGGTGATTCGCAGGCGCAGGCCGGGGGACTATCTTGAGATAAACCGGAACCACGGAAGGAAGAAGCTGAAGGATTATCTGATAGATCAGAAGGTTCCGGTCAGAGAACGTGACGAGCTTTTTCTTCTGGCAGACGGAAGTCATGTGATATGGATTCCGGGCATGCGTATCAGTGAAGGATTTAAAGTGACGGAAGATACGAGACAGATTTTAAAAGTACAGATAGGTGGAGGAGAGGAAAATGGCAGAGAAGGTCCGTATTATGATACCGGAGGATGAGGTGGATGCAAAGATCCAGGAGCTGGGACAGAAGATCAGCGAAGATTTTGCCGGTCAGGAGGTACATTTGATCTGCATTCTGAAGGGAAGTATCTTTTTTGTGTGCGAGCTGGCAAAGCGGATTACCCTTCCGGTGACAATAGACTTTATGCAGGTTTCCAGCTATGGAGCAGAGACGAAGTCCAGCGGCGTTGTGCGTTTGAGCAAGGATCTGGATGAACCTTTACAGGGAAAGAATGTGATTATTGTGGAGGATATCATTGATTCCGGACGCACGCTGAATCATCTGGTGAAGCTTCTGGGGCAGAGAAATCCAAGAAGTATGACAATCTGCACCCTTCTGGATAAGCCTTCCCGCCGGGTGGTGGACGTGGAGGTGAAGTACACCGGCTTCCAGATTCCCGATGAGTTTGTGGTAGGATACGGTCTTGACTATGATCAGAGATATCGGAATCTTCCCTATATCGGTATAATAGAATTTGTAGATTAAACAGCAGGACATTATGAGGCTGGACGGTAAAGCCGAGGAGGCTTTACCCTTTACGGAACTGGAATAAGACTGGAATAGGAGGAAGCATATTGAACAACAGAACATACAAGGTATCATTTTTTTATCTAATCCTTTTAATGGTGCTCTTGTTTTTTGTATCTGAATTTGCAAAGAGAGCGGAGATGCAGAACCTGTACACATATACCCAGTTTCAAGAGGACATTGAATCGGGAATTGTAGAGCGGGCTGTGATTATCCAGAATGAGGCGGCGCCTACGGGAGTCGTGGAGCTGATAAGGGTGAGCGGAACAACCGCAAAGGTCAACGTTCCGGATACGGCAGAGGCCGGGAGGCTGCTTCAGGAGGCGGGTATTCCGGTAGCCTATGATAATGTAAGAGGCCAGGGCTGGCTTCAGAGCCTTGGAGTTCCGCTTCTGGTGGCGGTTGTGGTGGTGTTTGCCATGATGATGCTGATGAACAGGCAGTCTGGCGGCGGCAACAGTCGTATGATGGATTTCGGAAGAAGCCGGGCCAGGATGACGACCCAGGAGCAGATCCATACCACCTTTAAGGATGTGGCGGGGCTTCAAGAGGAAAAGGAAGACCTTCGTGAAATCGTAGACTTTTTGAAGATGCCTCAAAAATACATCAAGGTAGGAGCCAGGATTCCCAAGGGTGTATTGCTGGAGGGGCCTCCAGGAACGGGTAAGACGCTGCTTGCCAAGGCGGTGGCCGGAGAGGCAGGCGTGCCGTTTTTCAGCATTTCCGGTTCGGACTTTGTGGAGATGTTCGTAGGCGTGGGAGCCTCCAGAGTGAGGGATTTGTTTGCGGATGCCATACGCAATCACCCCTGTATTGTGTTTATTGACGAGATTGACGCGGTGGCCAGACGCCGGGGCAGCGGCATGGGCGGCGGCCACGACGAGCGGGAACAGACCTTGAACCAGCTTCTGGTGGAGATGGACGGCTTCGGCGCAAACGAAGGAATTATTGTGATGGCGGCTACCAACCGGGTGGATATTCTGGATCCGGCTATCCTGCGTCCGGGACGTTTTGACCGGAAGATTATGGTAGGCAGGCCGGATGTAAAGGGCCGCGAGGAGATTCTGCATGTGCATGCCAAGGATAAGCCCCTGGCGGAGGATGTGGACTTAAAGCAGGTAGCCCAGACTACGGCGGGAATGACTGGCGCAGATCTGGAGAATCTGATGAATGAGGCGGCGATCTTTGCGGCCAAGGAGGATCGGCAGTACATCCTCCAGAGCGATATCCGCAAGTCCTTTGTAAAGGTGGGAATCGGCGCGGAGAAGAAAAGCCGGGTGGTTTCCGAAAAGGAGAAGCGGATTACCGCATACCATGAGGCGGGCCATGCGATTTTGTTCCATGTGCTTCCGGATGTGGGGCCGGTCTACACGGTATCCATTATTCCTACGGGCATGGGGGCAGCAGGCTATACCATGCCTCTTCCGGAACGGGACGATATGTTCAATACCAAGGGAAAAATGCTGCAGGACATCCAGGTTTCATTGGGGGGACGGATTGCGGAGGAGCTGATTTTTGACGACATTACCACAGGCGCTTCCCAGGACATCAAGCAGGCTACCGGCGTAGCGAGGGCTATGGTGACCAAGTACGGAATGTCGGAGAGCCTGGGCCTTGTAAATTATGATTCTGATGAGGAGGTCTTTATCGGAAGGGACTTCGGCCATACGAAGGGATACGGAGAGGCTGTTGCCAGTAAGATTGATATGGAAATTAAGCGCATTGTCGATGAGTGCTATCAGAAAGCGAAGGATATTATTCTGGCTCACCGCAAAGTGCTTGATGAGACTGCGCAGCTTCTGCTTGAGAAAGAGCGGATTACACGGGAAGAATTCGAGGCTCTCTTTGAGAAGGATAAGGACAGTCCGCTTTTTGATTCATAGGAGCAGGATTGAAATCAGGGAATTCCGTCATTATGACGGAATTCTTTTGTGAAAACCTTACAAAAACGACATGCAATTTTTGTTAAGTTTGTGCACACTTATTTGAGAACTGTGCTATAATAATACTTGTAAAACCCCCAATACATTATATAGTTTTTGCTACACCCCATAAGTAAAAGAAATACCTTCTCCTAAAAAAGACAGCAGGACGTAACGGCTGTCTTTTTTACTGCCTATTTACGACCTATTTATAAGACAAAAAACTATCTTGTAATCTACAGCAGTGTATTATAAAATAGATCCAAGGGAGAGAAAGAAGATGAGTAAGATTAACAGAGACGCACTTTTTTCGGACGAAACAAGCCAGTACCGGATTCCCATGGAGGTCAATCCAGGAGATGTGGCAACCGTTGTTTTCCGCACAGCGAAGGATAATGTAGATGCCGTATATCTGATTAGCAAGGGAAACCGTCTGCCCATGAAAAAATATCAGTCAAACGAGAGGTTTGACTACTATCGGATTCAGCTGCGTGTGGGAACCCGCAGGATGCTTTACTATTTTGAGATTCGTTCCGGAGAGGAACGCGTGTTTTACAATAAGCGTGGAATTACAGAGGAGCTCCAGAGCGTATATTCCTTTGGGATTGTTCCGGGCTTTTTTACGCCGGACTGGGCAAAGGGAGCGGTGATGTACCAGATCTACGTAGACCGGTTCTGCAACGGCGACCCCTCTAACGACGTATTGACAGGGGAGTACAGTTATATCGGCCAGCAGGTAGAGAAGGTGGAGGACTGGAATCAATGTCCGAATGTCATGGATGTACGCTCCTTTTACGGGGGGGATCTCCAGGGGATTCTGGATAAGCTGGATTATCTGGTGGATCTGGGTGTGGAAGTGATTTATATGAATCCCATATTCGTATCTCCTTCCAACCACAAGTATGACTGCCAGGACTATGATTATATCGATCCTCATTTTACAGTGATCAAGAAGGACGGAGGAGATCTGCTTCCCCAGGGAGAGCAGGATAACCGGAAGGCCGGACGGTATATCCAGCGCGTGGTAAACAGGGAAAACCTGGAGGCCAGCAATGAATTTTTTATTCATTTTGTGGAAGAAGTACACAAGCGCGGCATACGGATTCTGCTGGACGGCGTGTTCAATCACTGCGGTTCCTTCAATAAATGGCTGGATCGGGAACGGCTGTATGAGAGCAGCGGAGATTATGAGGAGGGAGCTTACGTATCAGAGGTGAGCTCTTACCGTGATTTTTTCCGGTTTAACAATGAGCATGAGTGGCCCTATAATGAATATTATGACGGATGGTGGGGGCACAAGACGCTTCCCAAGCTTGCTTACGAGACGTCGCCGGAGCTTCGGGAATATATTATGAATATTGCCAGGAAATGGGTGTCTCCGCCTTATTCGGTAGACGGATGGCGGCTGGATGTGGCGGCGGATCTGGGGCTTAAAGAAGATTACAACCACGATTTCTGGAAGGAATTCCGCAGCAGCGTTAAGGAGGCCAATTCGGAAGCCGTGATTTATGCGGAGCACTATGGAGACGCTTCGGCGTGGCTGAAGGGAGAAGAGTGGGATTCCGTTATGAACTACGACTCTTTTATGGAGCCGCTTACCTGGTTTCTCACGGGAATGGAGAAACACAGCGAGTATTTCCGGGCGGATCTGCTGAATAATGAGCATGCGCTTCTTGGAGCATTAAGAGAAAATATACGTGCTTTTTACGGACCGTCGTTTCTGATTGCAATGAACCAGCTTTCCAACCACGATCATTCCCGGTTTCTGACCAGAACCAGCCATATGGAAGGGCGGCTGGGAAGCCGCAGCTCGGAGGATGCGTCCCTTGGAATTTCAAAAGCCGTGTTCCGGGAGGCTGTAGCCCTGCAGATGATATGGTCCGGTGCGCCTACGCTTTATTATGGAGATGAAGCGGGGCTGTGCGGTTTTACAGATCCGGATAACAGGAGGACTTATCCCTGGGGCAGGGAGGATCATGAGCTGATAGCATTTCATAAGGAAATGATTCGGATTCATAAGGAGAACCAGGCCTGTCGGACGGGTTCGGGGAAGATTGTTCTGGCGCTTCACGGAATTATCGGCATGATCCGGTTTGCCAAGGGCAGCCAGGTTCTTGTTGTGGTCAATAATAACGAGGAAGGACAGAAGGTTTCGGTTCCTGTCTGGATTGGCGAGGTGTTTGACGGGGTCTTGATGGAGCGGCTGATTCTGTCGGTGGAGGACGGTTTCACCACAGAGAACGCCTGCTATCTTGTGTCTGACGGGGCCATTGAGATTTTCCTGCCTCCTTTCTCGGCAGCGGTACTGCGCACGCGCAAGGCGGTAAAGAAAGAGAGCGTGCAGCCGAAAAAGAAAAAAAGAAAATGGTTTGCAAGGAGAAGGCAGTATGTTAAAGGTAGTACTTGGAAAAACAGGAATCGAGGCTCATAAAAACGGTTTCGGAGCGCTGCCGGTTCAGAGAATCGGTATGGAGGATGCAGTGTCCCTTTTAAGAAGAGCCCGCAAAGGCGGTATGAACTTCTTTGATACGGCCAGATTTTATACGGACAGTGAAGAAAAGCTGGGGGAAGCATTCGCCGGAGTAAGGGATCAGATCTATCTTGCAACGAAAACCATGGCTCAGACGGCTGAGGAGTTTTGGAAGGATCTGGAGCTGTCCCTTAAGAATCTTCAGACAGAGTATGTGGATCTGTATCAGTTCCACAATCCGCCTTTTTGCCCGAAGCCGGGAGACGGAAGCGGACTGTATGAGGCTATGCTGGAAGCAAAGGAACAGGGGAAGATCCGCCATATCGGAATTACAAACCACCGTCTTAAGACAGCCCATGAGGCCATTGACAGCGGACTGTATGAAACCCTGCAGTTTCCCTTCTGTTATCTTGCCACAGAGCATGAGCTAAAGCTTGTGGAGAAGTGTAAAAAAGCAGAGATGGGCTTTATTGCCATGAAGGGGCTGTCCGGCGGGCTGTTGACGAATTCTGCCGCTGCCTATGCATTTTTGGCTCAGTTTGATCATGTGCTTCCTATCTGGGGAATTCAAAAGGAAAAGGAGCTTGACGAGTTCCTCTCTTACATAGAGAATCCTCCCGGCATGACGGAGGAGATCAAGGAGCAGATTGCCAGGGACAAGGAAGAGCTGGGGCTTGATTTCTGCCGGGCCTGCGGCTACTGTATGCCCTGCCCTGTGGGGATTGAGATTAATACCTGCGCCAGGATGTCCCAGCTTATCCGGCGCTCGCCCTCAGAGCTTCAGCTGACGCCGGAGGTGCAGGCGAAGATGAAGAAGGTGGAGGAGTGCAGGCATTGCGGCGCATGCAAAAAGAAATGCCCCTTTGGACTGGATACGCCTGCGCTTTTGGAGAAAAATTATGCGGATTACAAAGAAATTCTGGCCGGGCGTGTGAAGCTGTAGAAACTGCCGGGTTTTGAAGCGGCTGCAAAATAGAGCGGCTCCTTTTAAAAATGTTGTAAGACACGGCCGGAAGGCAGGCTGTCAAAAAAATGTTGACAAATAATTAGTAATCGTGTAAAATAACATCTGTTGTGAAAGAGTGTCGCACAACAGATGTTATCTGCCCAGATAGCTCAGTTGGTAGAGCAGAGGACTGAAAATCCTCGTGTCACTGGTTCGATTCCGGTTCTGGGCATTGAAAGTTTCATATTTGTATTATGCGGGTGTAGTTCAATGGTAGAACACCAGCCTTCCAAGCTGGACACGTGGGTTCGATTCCCATCACCCGCTTTATTTTTTTGTAAAAAGCATCGTGCCGGTAATCCTAAGAGGTACATAAACTGACCGGCAGCATTTCTTGAAAAGCGAAAAAAAATCCGCTATAATCAAAAGCAATGGAAGGAAAGGGAGTTTTTTCTATGGCTCAATTTACAAAAAAAGCAATCGTCGAGGCGTTTCTGGAGCTTCTGAACGAGAAGCCGCTGGATAAGATAACGGTAAAGGAGATTGTAGACAGCTGCGGAATCAACCGCAATACCTTTTACTATCATTTTGAGGATATCCGCGCCTTGCTGACCTTTGTGATTGACGGGGAGGTGGAGCGCGTGGCTGCAAAGAACGCAGATGTGCAGTCCTTGGAGGAGGGCTTTATTGAAGCGGCCCGTTTTGCCCTTAGCAACAAACGGGCGATTTACCATATTTACAATTCTGTCAGCCGGGAGGAGCTGGAGCGTTATCTGAACAGCATTGCGCAGGAGGTTGTCAGACGTCTGGCGGAGGGGCTTAGCGTCACCCGGGATGTGCCGGAGCCTGACCGTGAGCTGATCATCGATTTTTATAAATGCGGCCTGTCAGGAATGGTGATGGCCTGGGTGGGAGAAGGTATGAAGGCGGATCCGGAACAGATGATTCGAAGCCTGGGAGCTTTGCTGAAAGGAAGTATTGCGTCGGCCATGGAAAAAGGCCGTCAGAGAGCCGGAAGGAAAAAGCAGTAAAAGCATTGGGGGAGCATGGGCGTTTTAGGCAGATAAGCCCATGTGTCTGAATTTTGGTTAATAGGAAAGCGGTGTATGGATTTCATACACTGCTTTTTGTTTGCCCGTTTCAAGGGAGAGGGCTTTTGACTACAATAGAGATTGTAAAGAGAAGGGAGTGAAAAAAATGACAACTGTTCGGATTGCAAAGGGAGGTTATGCGGCGTCATCTGTGGCTTTTTGTATGGCTGGCATCTTGTTGATTCTTTGTCCGGAGATTTCGGCGGAGGTTATCTGTAAGGGAATTGGTTTTTTGCTGGCAGTGTGCGGAGTGTTTAAAATATGCGGTTATCTGTCGGAGGATTTGTACCGGCTGGCTTTTCAGTTTGACCTGGCGGGAGGGATTCTGGCAGTGATTATCGGAAGTCTGATGATGTTTCGCAGCGGCAGTTTTCTGCGGTTTTTCAATCTGGTCTTGGGCATTATCGTTATGACGGACGGCCTTTTAAAGATCCAGACAGCCATAGACGCCAGACGCTTCGGACTGAAACAGTGGTGGCTGATTGGAGGTGCGGCTGCGTTTGCCAGCATTCTGGGGCTGCTGATTATCATAGACCCCTTCGGAAATGCTGGAATTGCCGGGGCCATAGTGCTTCTGGGAATTACGCTCCTGACGGAAGGGCTGCTGAACTTGTATGTGGCGGTATATACCGTCAAGACAAAAAATCAGCACAGAAAAAAATAAGGACATTGCGGAACTGGAAAACAGCAGTGTTCCTCACAGTGCACAAATCAATTTACAGACACATGGTTCTGTGACTGGAAATTGATTTCCTAAGGTGTAGTGGGAGGAACATTGCGGAACTGGAATGGAGAACGTTATGATTAAATTTGGAAAAGGGGTTGTAAAGCTTCGCATCCCCATTTTGATTCTTACACTGGCGCTGATGATTCCGTCGGCCCTGGGAATGGCGGCCACACGGATCAATTACGATATGCTCACTTATCTGCCAGGTGACATTGAGACAATGATAGGCCAGGACATTTTGATGGATGAGTTTGGAAAAGGGGCATTTTCTTTCGTTATCATAGAGGGAATGGAAGATAAGGAAGTGGCAGAGCTTAGGGAGCGGATCGAAGAAGTGGATCACGTAGCTACCGTACTGTGGTATGACAGCTTTATGGATCTTTCCGTTCCCATGGAGATTCTGCCGGACGAATACTATGATATCTTCAATTCGGGAAATGCGACCATGATGGCGGTTTTCTTTGAGACATCGACCTCGGCGGACGAAACCCTGGACGCAGCGGCGCAGATTAAAGAGCTGGCGGGAGAACAGTGCTTTGTATCCGGTATGACGGCCATGGTAGCGGACTTGAAGGAGCTCTGCGAACGTGAGGAGGTTATCTATGTGGTTCTGGCAGTGGTGCTTTCCAGCGTTGTAATGACAGCCTTTCTGGACAGCCTGGCTCTGCCGGTCATTTTCCTAATCAGTATCGGAATGGCAATTCTTTTGAACATGGGAACAAATATCTTTTTTGGAGAAATATCCTTTCTGACCCAAGCTCTGGCGGCAGTGCTCCAGCTGGCGGTGACCATGGACTACTCCATTTTCCTGTGGCACAGCTACGTGGAGCAGCAGGAGCGGTTTGAAGGGGATAAAAAACGGGCCATGGCTCATGCCATCAAAGCAACCATTACTTCGGTAGTAGGAAGCTCTATTACAACCGTGGCAGGCTTCATCGCACTCTGCTTTATGAGCTATACCTTAGGCCTGGATCTGGGGCTTGTAATGGCAAAGGGCGTAGTGTTCGGTGTTCTTGGCTGCGTAACCATTCTGCCCTCCATGATTCTGGTTCTTGACAGATTCATTGAAAAGACAAGGCACCGGCCTTTGATGCCGGATTTCGGGAAGATTGTAAGATTTGTAGTGAAGCGCTATCCGGTTTTTCTGATTCTGTTTGTGCTGGTTCTTCCCGTATCCTATTACGGCTACAACAAGGCGGGCGGCGAGGTTTACTACAACCTGGGCGGCTCCCTGCCGGAGTACATGGGCTATGTGCAGGCTACAAACAAGCTGGAGGATGAATTTTCCGCAGGAGCTACCCATATGGTACTCCTTGATAAAAATGTCTCGGCCAAGGATGTGAAAAACATGGTGGCCGAAATGAAGGAAGTGGAGGGCGTGGAATTTGCCCTGGGCATGGATTCCGCTATCGGCTCCAGAATTCCGGATGAGATGATACCGGATAAAGCACGGGAGGAGCTGGAGAGCGAAAACTGGAAGCTTCTGCTGATACAGTCTAAGTACAGTACGGCTACCGACGAGGTAAACATGCAGATTACAAAGCTTCAAGAGATTATGAAGAAATATGACGAGACCGGAATGCTGATTGGGGAAGCGCCCTGCACGAAGGACTTGATTGAGATTACAGACCGGGATTTCCAGGTGGTGAATACCATTTCCATTATTGCGATTTTCGTAATAATTGCGGCAGTGCTCAAAAGCATTTCCCTGCCGGTGATTCTGGTGGCAGTGATAGAATTTGCCATCTTTATCAACCTGGGGATTCCCCATTTTACAGGAACGTCCCTGCCGTTTATCGCACCCATCTGTATCAGCACCATTCAGCTTGGGGCGACGGTGGACTATGCGATACTGATGACAACCCGGTACAAACGGGAGCGGTTCATGGGGCAGGACAGGGTGGGAGCCATTTCCACGGCTCTGGAAACTTCTCTGCCGTCGGTAATTGTCAGCGCTTTGGGGTTCTTTGCTGCAACCCTGGGCGTGGCGGTGTACTCGGATGTGGATATGATACGTTCTCTCTGCGCATTGATGGCAAGGGGGGCGATTGTAAGCCTTCTGGCGGTAGCTTTCATCCTTCCGGCCATGTTCCTGGTATTTGATAGATTGATTTGTGCAACCAGCGCCGGCTTCCGGCCGAAAAAGTCAGCTTAAGAGTTTGTGGAATCAGTAACATCAAAGAATGTTATGAGACTAATAGTGTTGTCGCGCAGCGACTTAGAATTGTCCAGCTAAGAAATGTCAAGTGTTTTTGAAAAATAATTTCTGCTGGACGGTAAAGCTGCAAAGGCGCACGAGAGGAACTTTTATGAGTGCTTTTTCGAATAAAAGTTTCTCTCATTACCGGTGTGTCGAAGCAGCTTTACCCTTTAGTGCTGTCGCGCAGCGACTTAAAAACAGTAATATCCCTCTCAGTGCACAAATCCATTTCCAGACACATGGGTTTGTGGCTGGAAATGGATTTCAGACCAGTGTACTGAGAGGGATATTACGGAACTGGAATAGGAGGTTTAAAATGAAAAAATTACAGAATGAATGGAAAAAGGGCATCTCGATCACAATGGCCGCGCTGCTTGCGGTCGGAGGCATACAGATTCCGGCACAGGCAAAGGAGGCTGAAAGCCGGATCTGGAAAACCGCTTTGTCAGCAGCGGAAAATCCCAAGCCGGAGATAAAAACAATAGAAGCAGAATTGTCAGATGAGGACAGAGGGCAGCTTGCCAAGGAGGAAACCGTCTATGTGATTGCAAATGCAGACGGCTCCCCCGAAAAGCTGATTGTCAGTGACTGGCTGAAAAATGCCATGGGAAAGGAAACCCTGGAGGATGTCACAGAGCTTACGAATATCACCAATGTAAAGGGCACCGAGGGCTTTGAACAAAAGGAAGGCTCTTTGGGCGTATGGGATGCCGCAGGCAATGATATTTATTATCAGGGCAGCATAGAGAAGGAGCTCCCCATCGATTTGAAGGTCGCTTATCAGTTAAACGGCAGAACCATTTCTCCCGAGGAACTGGCAGGCAAAAGCGGAAAGGTGGCAATCCGTTTTGATTACACGAACCGGCAGAAGGAAACCGTGGCTGTGGGAGAGAAGGAGGAGCAGCTTTATGTGCCTTTCGTAGTGATGACCAGCCTGGTTCTTGACAATGAGAACTTCCGGAACATCCAGGTATCCAACGGAAAGGTTATCAATGACGGAGAGCGTACCATCGTAATGGGCTATGCAATGCCGGGGCTGAAAGACAATCTGGATATCGGCAGTGAGGATTTTGATGTAGAAGAGCTGGATATTCCTGATTATGTAGAACTGACGGCAGATGTGACAGACTTTGAGCTGGCAGCCACGCTGACTGTTGCGTCCAATGAGATTTTTGGAGACATGGATATGGATACCCAGGAAAAAATGGATGATTTGTCGGCGGATATGGAGGAACTGCAGGACGCCATGAACGAGCTGATGGACGGGACGGCAGAGCTTTACGACGGCGTGCTGGAGCTGTATGACGGAACCGGCGAGCTGACAGACGGGATTGACGAGCTGGACGAAGGGGCACAGAAACTGAATGACGGAGCCAGAGAGCTGCGTGACGGGGCCGGAGAACTGTACGACGGAATCGGAACGCTGAAGAACGGAGCCGGAGCGCTCTTTGCCGGCGTGAAGCAGTTGTCGGCTGGGCTCCAGGAGCTTACCCAGAACAATGAGAAACTGAACGGGGGAGCAAAGGCCGTATATGAGGGACTCCTAAAGCTGGCAAATGCACAGCTTGCAGGCTTTTCGGCATACGGCGTTCCGACCCTGGATCCTTCGGGAAAGACCCCGGAGCAGTTCTGTGCAGAGATTGAGGCGGCGATAGGAAAGCTGAATGTTCTGGCAGAGAATCTGAAAGCGCAGATCCCAAACGTGACATCCCAGATTCCGGCGGAGGAGCTTCTGGCAGAGGAAGCCATAGAGGAAGAGCAAAAGGAAGAGAAGAGCGAAGCGCCGGCAGAGGGCCAGACAGTGCAGAAAGAAGCGGTAGAAAATGAGGCACTCTCTGCCGAAACGGAGAGGGAGGAGACAAAGCCCCAGGAAGAGCCTGGGGAAACAAAACAGCAGCCGGTTCAAAGCGAAAGCACTTCCGAGGGAAACAACAGCCAGAAGCAGGAATCCCAGGAGCCAACATCCCAGGAGCCGGCAGTGAAGGATCCAGCGGAGCAGGAGCCTGCCACGGATGAAGCGTCTCAGGAGACAGCAGACCAGGAGGACACCCAGGTGCAGTCCGGCCAGAAGGAAGCGGGAGAAAGCAGTCAGGAAGAACCCGGCCAGGAAGAAAGCGGCCAGGAAGAACCCAGGGCAGAGGTCTGCGAGAAGGAAGCCGTGCTGGTTCAGTCCTCCCAGGCAGGGAACGCCCAGGCGGCTGCGGCAGCAGAACAGCTAAAGCAAAAGCTGCAATTGATAGAGATGACAAAGTCCACCCTGCAGCTTTTAGAGGGAGCATACCAGGTTTACATGGGCGTGGGGAGCTACACCCAGGGCGTGGATCAGATCTATGCAGGCGTACAGGAGCTGATGAAAAACGCACCGGCCTTAAATTCCGGCATTGACGCCCTTAGCGACGGGGCAGGGAAACTTAAAGACGGAGCAAAAGAACTGAAAGACGGAACAGGCGAATTAAGAGACGGAACGGGCGAACTCAAAGACGGCGGTCAGGAGCTTCGGGACGGCGTAGAAGAGCTGAGAGACGGTTCTGAGGAATTGAAGGACGGAACGATTGAATTTAATGACGAGGGCATACAGAAGCTGACAGATAAGTTTAACGGAGATCTTCAAGAGCTGTCCGACCGCTTCGAAGGCGTCAAGAGCGCAGCCAGGGCATACCGCTCCTTCGCCGGAATCTCCGACGAGGCGGAAGGAAACGTAAGATTTATTTATAAAACCGCGGGTATCGAGAAGTAATAAAAAAGTGTGAAACCAATTAATGGAAAAATCATTATATAAACAGCCAGGCGGCAGGGAGAAATCTCTGCCGCTTGTGACGACGATAAAAGGTTCTTTACAGAAAAAATGATTGCTGATATTACGGAAACGCCTTGGGAACATAGGAATCAAAGAAATCTTTTACAATATCAGCGAATTTCTCTGCATTTGTAAGTATAGCAGGATGACTGCCTGTTGGAAATAGAAAGGTTTTGCCCTTTGATACAAGCTGCTCCATTTGCTGATACTCCTCTGCAAGATCTTTGCGGCACATGGTATCTTCCGTGCTTCCGACAAACAGTATCGGCGCTGCGAGCGTTTCTAAAGGCTTATGGAATAAAGGCAGTTTGGAATCCGCACATTCTGCCAACGCTTTTGTATTAAGGTCAACAACTGTTTCCCAATCTTCTCCTTGACACCATTCATAAAACTGTCTGGAAAAATCGTCGGTTTTTGCGGCTGTTCTCTCTTTTAGAAGATTTTCTGAAAAATCATTTGGAAGCGTCCTCCCGTCAAAGCTGTCGGCAATGACCTTATACACAAGATCCGGACGCTCTAATGCCGTGTTAACAGCAACCCACGCTCCGCCGCTCGTACCTATCAGATTCACTTTTCCGCAATCTAAATATTCCAAAAGCGCTATGACCTGCTGGGCCTGTGAATACCATAAGTCCGATGGGAACGCCTCTATCCTGTCAGAACGTCCGTTCCCAAGAAAATCCATAAGAATCACTTTGAAGCTATCTGCATACAAAGGTATGATAGGTTCAAACATCTTTGATGAGGCGGTATCTCCATGCAATAAAACAACAGGCAGCCCCTCCCCGATTTCCTCATAATAAATGTTTTTTTGCCCATATCTGAAAAATGCCATTCTTTCATTCCTCCTGCGTTTTCATTCATTGTAACAATGTAAAAACAGATATAAAACCTTATATTCTTTCTGTAAATAAAAATGCGCCATGAACAAAGCATAGCGCACTCTTGCTTATAGACTATTTTGTTTTACGATCCGCTGAATCGTTTTTTCGGATAAATAATACTTTTCTGCTAACTGC
This sequence comes from Candidatus Merdisoma sp. JLR.KK011, assembly GCF_036941125.1. Classification (NCBI taxonomy): domain Bacteria; kingdom Bacillati; phylum Bacillota; class Clostridia; order Lachnospirales; family Lachnospiraceae; genus Candidatus Merdisoma; species Candidatus Merdisoma sp. JLR.KK011. The sequence continues at coordinate 1,196,382 of NZ_JAYWSZ010000004.1, forward strand.
CTGATGCTCATTCCGTTTTGGAAATCGGAACATATCTGGCAATTCCGAGAAGCTAAAAACTGCTTTGTATCGGTATTATCTCCCCAATGCTTTTTGTTTTCACTCTTTTTAGGGATATATATGGTTTTACCATCAACATATTTTTGTATTTGCTCTAATAACTCTTTTGGCAGTAAATCGATTGAATTTTGACAGCTCACTTTGCGCCTCCTGAAAATATCTTAGGATTAGCAAAGGCTGTTGTCATTTGCGGTTATAATATGTTTTTAATGATTATGCAACAGCCTTTGCTATGCACAAATTGTTGTTCCCATTTGTCAAACCTTCCTTTCGCTATATTTGGAAGCAGCCCCTCTTGCGGTCAAAGAGACAGAATATAGATGTCATCCGGCGTAAGTCTGCGCTCCGGTGTAAAGATAAGCCAGTCGGTGATTTCTTCCGGACTGTAAGTGCCCACATGTCCTTCGTGAAGTCCCTCGATATAGTAAGGCTCCTGTGTAAGCTTTGCGGTAATGCGGCCGTTCTTTATCTCTGTCACTTCAAACCAGATATGCTCCCGTTCGCTGAAATCTGTTCGATGGGGCTCGTCTACCAGCAGCCCGATCTTAGCCAGAAGGTGGTTGTGCTTATCCTTGAAGGCCTGGAAGAAATATTCCATCCGTTCTGCGGCCAAAGCCTTCATCCGGTTCGTCTCAGAAGTAGAAAGCATATAGATGGGGTTTTCCTTCAGGATATCGTCATAAATGGCAAGAGAGGAGTATTTTCCCTCCTCAAAGCTTTCCTGGTTCGGGTATACGAAGATGGCGCAGGTATCTTCATTGTGCCCCTCCTCCCGGTCGTTTTTTCCGCCCAGCATGTCCGGAGGGTAGCAGGAAATGGCTTCCTCCCAATCAATGAGTGTCACTACAAGGGGAACGCCTTGATCTACATAGGCCAGGAAAAAGGGCGCTTTGTATTCGGGAGTGTTCTCATCATCCAGCAGCCTTAAGGCCAGCGCTTCCAGAGTATTGTAATGGGTCTGGTACGTTTCCTTGGTAGAATTGAGCACCTCAAGCTCCGGACGGCCGCAGCGGTTAAGCCCGTGGGTGTGAAGCCAGACACAGTCGTCTTCCCCGGAAACTGCCTGGGCGGTAAAGAGATAACGCGGGGCAGGGGGGACGGTAGACTGGGCGGCCAGAATCACCCAGCGGCCCGAAAGGATCTTCTCTGAGCTGTCATCCAGCACGGCCAGGACATCCGGCAGCAGGGTATGGATCAGCTTTAACTGCAGGTGGTAGGAAACGAGGGGATCGGAGCCGAACTCCATCTCTATGGCAAGTCCGAACTGGGCGGCCTGAACAGCCTCTGCGTCTACATCCGGAAAGAGATGCTGGCAGCGGTAAAGCTCCGGAAGGGTGAAATCCGAGGGGTAAATCTCTGCAGAATAGCTTTGGCCCTCGTAGATGATTTCCAGATACAGTGTTTCTTCCTCCATTCGCTCCGATAAGAGCTGGAAGGCGCCGGTTGTGCGGAGCCGTTCCAGAAAGAGTTCCGGTTCCTCGATGTCTCTGGGTTGGGAAGGGACAGCGAACATATAGGATTTGGGTTTGGTCATAAGAAGTCCTCCTGATTTTTTATATAAAAAAGGATTGCGGCAAATCCATAGAATATTTCTGCGGATTGCAGCAATCCTTTTTAAAGATAACGGAGGAGGAGGGATTTGAACCCTCGCGCCGGTGCTACCGACCTACTGGTGTTCGAAGCCAGACCCTTCAGCCGCTTGGGTACTCCTCCAAGGGTATGCGTCCGTAGTACGTCCATATTTTTAACCCTGTACAACGGAGACAGTAAATACATTATAATATGGTCTCGCAGATTTTTCAAGTTATTCCCTTGTGAGAAATTCATATTTATGTTAAAATTTACGTATTGCATGGGCGAAAACCCAGGAAAATCTGAAATAAAAGGATGGAGGCGTGCTTTATGAAACGAATCGGAATGCTTACCAGCGGCGGAGACTGCCAGGCCCTCAATGCGACCATGAGAGGAATCGTAAAAGGCGTATGCAATGCTCTGGACGAGGTAGAATTGTACGGCTTTGAGGAGGGGTATAAGGGTCTGATTTACGGAAATTACCGTATGCTGACCCCGAGAGATTTCTCTGGAATCCTTACCAAGGGAGGAACTATCTTAGGAAGCTCCAGACAGGCATTTAAGCAGATGCGCGTGCCGGATGAAAAGGGTCTGGATAAGGTAGAGGCCATGAAGCAGACTTATCACAAGCTGCGTCTGGACTGCCTGGTGATTTTGGGAGGCAACGGAACCCAGAAGTCTGCGAATCTTTTAAGGGAAGAAGGGCTGAATGTCCTGCATATGCCAAAGACTATTGACAACGATATCTGGGCTACGGATATGACCTTCGGCTTTCAGAGCGCGGTAAATATTGCAACCGACTGTATTGACTGTATCCATACCACGGCGGCTTCCCACGGACGTGTTTTCATCGTAGAGGTAATGGGACACAAGGTAGGACAGCTGACGCTTCATGCGGGAATTGCAGGGGGAGCGGATATCATACTGATTCCCGAGATTCCTTACAGCATTGACAGTATCTGCGATGCCATCGAGGCAAGGAATAAGCAGAAAAAGGGATTCACCATTCTTGCGGTGGCAGAGGGAGCCATCCCCAAGGAAAGGGCAGAGATGTCCAAGAAAGAATTGAAGAAGTTTATGGAGACTTATCAGTATCCCACCGTTTCCTATGAGATAGCGGATCAGATCGGCAAACGTCTCGGAACAGAGGTAAGGGTAACGGTTCCCGGACATACCCAGAGAGGCGGAAGCCCCTGCCCGTATGACCGTGTTCTTTCCACAAGACTGGGAGCGGCTGCGGCTCAGGCGATTGTTGAGGATGATTACGGATACATGATTGGTATTGTAGGTGACGAGACTAAGAGAATTCCATTGCAGGAATCTGCAGGAAAATTAAAATTTGTTGATCCCAATTCCTCTATTATTGCAGAGGCCAAGATGATAGGAATCAGCTTTGGAGATTAACCCATGTCTTATATGGCGCTCTACCGAAAGTTCCGTCCTGGGGAGTTTGGCGACGTAAAGGGACAGGAGCACATTGTAACAACATTAAAAAACCAAATAAAAGCAGAGCGGATAGGCCATGCCTATCTGTTCTGCGGCACCAGAGGTACCGGCAAGACGACCATTGCCAAGATATTTGCAAAGGCAGTCAACTGTGAGCATCCAGTGGACGGAAACCCCTGCAAAGAGTGTGCGGCCTGCCGTTCCATTGCGGCAGGCACTTCCATGAATGTCATAGAGATTGACGCAGCCTCCAACAATGGAGTGGATAATATTCGGGAGATTCGGGACGAGGTGGCTTATTCTCCTACAGAGGGACGGTACAAGGTCTATATCATTGATGAGGTGCATATGCTTTCTATCGGAGCCTTCAATGCACTTTTAAAGACTCTGGAGGAGCCCCCTTCCTATGTGATTTTCATTCTGGCCACTACAGAGGCTCATAAGATTCCGGTGACAATCCTTTCCCGGTGCCAGCGGTACGATTTCCGGCGGATTGCGGCGGATACCATTACGGCCCGTCTGGAGGAGCTGACTCAGGCGGAGAGCGTGGCTGCAGAGGAAAAAGCCCTCCGTTATATTGCCAAGGCGGCGGACGGCTCCATGCGCGACGCCCTAAGCCTCCTGGATCAGTGCATTGCCTTTTATCTGAATGAAGAGCTGACCTACGACCATGTGCTGGATGTGCTTGGGGCTGTGGACACGGAAGTCTACAGTGAGCTTCTTAGGCGGACTTTAAAGCAGGATCTTACCGGGATCATGGAGCAGATTGAAGAGCTGGTGCAAAAGGGGAGGGAGCTTGGGCAGTTTGTGACAGACTTTACCTGGTATCTGCGTAATCTTCTGCTGCTGAAAAGCTCTGATCACATGGAGGATGTTCTGGATGTATCCACAGAGAATCTCTTGAAGCTTCAGGAAGAGGCTCAGATGATAGAGACGGATACGCTGATGCGCTATATCCGTATCTTTTCTGAGCTGGGAGGGCAGATACGATATGCTTCCCAGAAGCGCGTGCAGGTGGAGGTAGCCTTTATCAAGCTGTGCAAACCAGCCATGGAAGTGAATCCGGACGGACTTTTAGACCGCATCCGGGCGCTGGAAAAGCAGATGGAGGAGGGGATTGCCATTGCCGCTGCACCCGTGCGAGAGCCTGTCTATGGGGCAGAGACTGAAGCTAAGAAGCAGGAAGCGCCCCCTGTGGCTCCGAAGGCCCTGCCGGAGGATGTGCAGGATGTGGTGAAAAACTGGTATCAGGTAGTGAACCGCCTGCATCCGCTTTTGCGCACCTACCTAAAAGACGCCCGTCTCAAGGCCCTGGGAGACAATCGTCTGGGAATTGTAGCCCCTACTGCTACGGGGGAGGACTTTTTAAAGGATCCGGCTCATTTGGAAGAAATCCGGACGGTGATTCAAAAGAGCACAGGGAAAGAGATGGAGCTGGTGATAGCATCCATGGATAACGATCCGCATCTGGATGTGGGGGCGATTGATATGGAACAGCTTATCCATATGGAAATTGAAATAGAAGATTAAAAAGAGAATGTCCAAGCAAGGTTTTCCGCCAGGGAGCCCAAAGGATGTTACGAAATTGGAATGGAGGAGATTAAGATGGCAAAAAGAGGCGGATTTCCCGGCGGCGGAATGGGTATGCCGGGCAACATGAACAATCTGATGAAGCAGGCGCAGAAGATGCAGCGCCAGATGGAAGAGAGCAGAAAAGAGCTGGAAGAAAAAGAATACACAGCGGCGGCAGGCGGCGGAGCAGTAGAGATTACCGTAAGCGGGAAAAAGGAGATTGTGAAGGTAAAGCTGTCTGAGGAAGTGGTGGATCCCGACGATATTGAGATGCTGGAGGATCTGATTATGGCGGCGGCCAACCAGGCATTCCGCCAGATGGAGGAGGACTCAGCGGCAGCCATGTCTAAGCTGACCGGCGGTATGGGCGGAGGCTTTCCTTTCTGATGGATTACTACGGCAGTCAAATCAGCAGATTAATTGAACAGCTGTCGGCTCTGCCCGGAATTGGGAGCAAAACGGCCCAGCGCCTGGCCTTTCACATTGTCAATATGCCGATGGAAAAGGTGCAGGCCCTGTCGGAATCCGTTCTGGACGCCAAGAAGAATGTCCGCTACTGCAAGCAGTGCTTTACTATGACGGATCGGGAGCTCTGTCCTATCTGCAGTAACCCGAAGCGCAACCGGGGACAGATTATGGTGGTGGAGAACACACGGGATCTGGCGGCCTATGAAAAGACAGGGCGCTTTGAGGGCGTGTACCATGTGCTTCACGGGGCGATTTCCCCCATGCTGGGAATCGGGCCCAGCGATATCCGCTTAAAGGAGCTGATGACAAGACTTCAGGGAGAGGTGGAAGAGGTTATCATCGCCACAAACTCAAGCCTGGAGGGAGAGACGACGGCTATGTATATCAGCAAGCTTATCAAACCTACAGGAATCCTGGTGACCAGGATAGCCAGCGGCGTTCCGGTAGGCGGTGATTTGGAGTACATTGATGAAGTGACGCTTCTGCGTGCACTGGAAGGACGTGTGGAGCTGTGAGGGCAGGAATCCCGGCAGTGGAAAGAATAAAAGATGAAAAAGTCCAGATAGGCATTGTTACGTTTTGGGGCGTACTGATGCGTCTGGGCTATGTTTTGTATACGCCTTTTATGATGGGACAGCATGATTTGACGGTGCTGGGATCCGGCCAGGGGCATCTGGGATATATAGAATATTTCCTGGAAGGGGGCCAGATCATCCATGATTTTGATCCGATGACCCGGTATCAGTTTTATCATCCGCCCCTGTCGCATCTGTTGTCCGCTGCCTGGGTGCGGTTTGATCTCTTTTTGGGGACGCCTTATGAGGAAGCCTTTGAGCATCTGCAGTGTCTCTCTCTTTTGTATTCTGTAATTACCCTGGTTCTTTTTGGGAAAATTCTGGCGGAGCTTGGATTCCGGGGCAGGGCGCTGCTGGCTGCTTATCTTCTGGCGGCCTTTCACCCTACGTTTTACCTGTTTGCCGGGAGCATCAACAATGACGGACTGTGCCTGATGTTTATGACAGGGGCGGTACTATACACACTGCGCTGGTACCGGAAGCAGTCCATGGGAAATATTCTGCTGATTTCGCTTTTTCTTCTGGGAGGCATCTGGACGAAACAGAATACCTTTTTAATTACGCCGGCAATCGGCTTTGTGTTTTTGTATGTGCTGGTAAAAAATTGGAAGGATACGGCTTTGAGGAAAGACCTTTTGATCCAGTTTCTGGTTTTCGGCGCAGCAACGGTTCCTCTGGGGCTTGCCTGGAGCGTGTACAATTATATAAAATTCGGGATGCCTTTTGATTTTACGCCGGCGGCATTGACGGAATTTTCTTCCCAGGATGTGGGCGGATATACTCTGGGCCAGAGGCTGTTTGGGCTGAAAGACGGGCCCCTGCGCCAGCTGTCCGTGCAGTTTCGAGGGGATTTTAAGGACTATAATATCGGTATTACATTATTAAAAACTTCTGTTTTTGGAGAGTACATCTTGATGAGCTGGGGGCTTGAGTACGCATGTCTCATTGTGCTTACCATTGTTAACGGCATCCTGGCAGTCTTTTCTGTGCCGGCGGTGCTTTCCCTTGGAAAGGCAGGGGGACGGGAACTGCTGGAAAAACGCTTTGTTTTTCTGCTCTATGTGATAACGATGGCTTTTTACATAAGATTCTGCTTTCAATATCCGAAAGTGTGCAGCATGGATTTTAGGTATATTGCGCTTACGGTACTGACCGGAAGTGCGGCTTTCGGCTGGTTTATCAAGGAGCATGAAGAGAAATTGGCGGCAAAAGCGCTGGTGGCGCTGGTGGTTATCTGGAGCTTATTAAGTATCGGGTGTTATATCGGCCTTGGCATTACGCCCCGTGCAGGCTGAAGGAAAGATTGAAAGAATACCTTGACCGGTCTGGATTCTCTGGGTATACTATAAGAAGAGATTTTGCTGTCATTCGGAAGAAGGAGCCGGTTGACAGGGACAGGATTCTTAAAAAATTTTAAAAGGTGGGACAAACATGACAAAGTTAGAACTTCAAAAGACGGCCAACGAAGTCCGCAAGAGCATCGTTACAGCCGTTCACAGTGCAAAGTCCGGGCATCCGGGCGGTTCTTTATCAGCAGCAGATGTTTTTACATATCTGTATTTTGAAGAGCTGAATATCGATCCGAAGGACCCGAAGAAGGCAGACAGAGACCGTTTCGTACTTTCCAAGGGCCATACAGCTCCGGGACTTTACGCAGCCCTGGCAGAGAGAGGCTTCTTCCCCAAGGAGGATCTGACTACGCTCCGCCACATCGGTTCTCATCTCCAGGGGCATCCCTGTATGCAGCATACGCCGGGACTGGATATGTCCAGCGGCTCTTTGGGGCAGGGAATCTCCGCAGCCGTAGGAATGGCGCTTTCTGCCAAGACATTCGGAGAGAATTACCGGGTATACACGCTTCTGGGAGACGGCGAGCTCCAGGAGGGCCAGGTGTGGGAGGCGGCTATGTTCGCAAGCGCCAAGAAGCTGGACAATCTCTGTGTGATCGTGGATAACAACAACCTGCAGATTGACGGAACCATTGAGGAGGTAAACTCTCCTTATCCCATTCCGGAGAAGTTTGAGGCGTTCGGCTTCCATACAATCAGTGTGGACGGACATGATTTTGATCAGTTAAAAGCAGCCTTTGATGAGGCGAAAACCGTAAAAGGACAGCCGACGGTCATCATTATGAAAACCGTAAAGGGCAAGGGCGTTTCATTTATGGAGAACAATGCGTCATGGCACGGCACTGCTCCCAACGACGAGCAGTATGCAGCCGCGATGGCAGAATTAGAGAAGGCAGGTGAAGCATTATGTCAGAAGTAAAGAAGATTGCAACAAGAGAAAGCTATGGCAATGCGCTGAAGGCTCTGGGAGAGGCAAATCCCAATGTGCTGGTATTAGATGCTGACCTGGCAGGCGCAACCAAAACAGGCGTATTTAAGAAGGCATTTCCGGATCGTTTCTTTGACTGCGGAATCGCAGAGTGCAACATGGTAAGCATTGCGGCCGGCGTGGCAGCTACCGGCAAGATTCCTTTCTGCAGCTCCTTCGCCATGTTTGCGGCAGGCCGTGCGTTTGAGCAGGTACGTAATGCGGTGGGATATCCCCATCTCAATGTAAAGATTGGAGCAACCCATGCAGGAATCTCCGTAGGCGAGGACGGGGCAACCCATCAGTGTAACGAGGATATCGCTCTGATGCGCACCATTCCCGGTATGGTAATTATCAATCCCGCAGACGATGTAGAAGCCCGTGCGGCCGTGAAGGCGGCAGCGGAATACGTTGGCCCCGTATATCTGCGGTTTGGCAGAATGGCGGTTCCGGTATTCAACGACGAGGCAGTTTATAAGTTTGAGATTGGCAAGGGAATCGTTTTAAGAGAAGGCACTGACGTAACCCTTGTGGCAACGGGGCTCTGTGTAAACAGCGCATTGGAGGCAGCGGAAAAGCTTGCGGCCGACGGTATCTCTGCGGAGGTGATTAATATCCATACGATCAAGCCTCTGGATGAGGAGCTGATCCTTGCATCTGCTAAGAAAACAGGCAAGGTAGTGACCGTAGAAGAGCATTCTGTAATCGGAGGACTTGGCAGTGCAGTCTGCGACGTCCTGAGTGAAAAGCTTCCCACACCTGTAAAGAAGCTTGGCGTTAACGATACTTACTGTGAGTCCGGCCCGGCGGCAAAGCTGATTGAGAAGTACCGCCTTGACGGAACAGGCGTATATGAGCAGGTAAAAGAATTCATGTAAGAAAATAACATAAGCAAAAACATGGGTTGTCGGAAAATATGGAATCAGAAATGTGTGATCTCATATTTCCGGACAGCCCATTTTTCGTTATGTCGAAAAAAATTCCGGTTCCTTTGACAGAAAATGACAAATCATGCATAAGCCTTGTGATACCATGCAAGTAATTCCTGTAAGTAATGAGGTGAAAAGAGTATGATTGAAATCGTTTATAAGGAAAATACAAAGGATACGGGACAGGGAAGAAAGCTGAACCTGCCCAGGAATGTCCGGCAGATTGGGGAGCCGGAGACTGGCAGAAAGATCTTCATAGAGGACTATGTTGTTACATATTTAAAGAAAATGGCGAAGGAAGAGGCGGGGAGCAGCCGGGCGGCAATTCTTCTGGGAGACTCTGAGAGAGCAGAAGGAATTCCCTATCTGTTTATCAGAAGCGCAGTGGCTGTGGAGGGCGCGGCGGACTTTTGGGAGGGGGTTCCTTTCACAGACGAGGTTTGGGCAGAAATATATGAAACCATCAAGGAGTATTTTGCCAAGCAGGATATCCTGGGATGGTTTTTGTCCGTGCCCGGATATCCCATGGATTTGGATCCCGGACTCTTGAAGACCCATGTCAATTATTTTGGCGGAGTGGACAAGGTTCTTATGGTGGCGGATCCGGAGGCCGGGGAGGATGATTTTTTCGCTTATGAGAACGGAAGGCTTACCAGACAGAAGGGATATTGTATCTTCTATGAGCAAAACGAGGCTATGCAGCGGTACATGGTGGATACGGGCAGCGGAGAGAGCATTGAGACAAGAGAAGGCTTCGAGGATCGGGCGGCCAGAAGCTTTCGGACGCTGGTTCAGGAGAAAAAGGATATATCGGGGCAGAAAAAGGTTATGACATTCCTGTATACGGCCAGTACGTTTCTTGTGATGGTGGTTCTTGTGATAGGGATTACATTGATTAATAATTATGAGAAGATGGAGGGGCTGGAGATGACCTTAAGCGAGATCTCCCGATCCTTGGACGAGCAGGAGGAGCTGGCGGCGATGGATGCAGATTCTCTTACAACAGCTATGGAGGAGGAGAATGTGCGTGCTCAGGAGCCGGAAGGGGCAGAAGAGGCTTCGAAGCCTCAGGAAGCGGAAGAAGGAGAAGAGACCCCGAAGTCCCAGGAGCCGGAGGAGGAACAGGAGCCGAAGCCACAGGAGCCGGAGGAGGAACAGGAATCGGAGCCTCAGGAGAATCCGGAAGAGGAGACGGGCGCAGAAGAGCCGGAGGAAGCGAAAGCAGAAGAGGCGCCCCGGCAGGAGGAGCCTGAGCAGCCGGCAGAGACGGCCCTCAGCCAGAATGTCATTGCCATACCTGACAGTTACACTGTCCAGGAGGGGGACACGCTCTTGAAAATCAGCCGGAAAATCTACGGGCAGGATAATAGGATTGATGAAATCTGCAGCTTGAATGAAATACATGATATGAATCATATTCTGGTGGGACAAAAACTTTTGCTTCCTTAACAAATCTGTGCTATCATAATATCTAAAAGCTGTGGGGTACAGATATTTAAGGATAAGTATATGGCAAAGATTACACCTTTATTTGAAACTCCGGACACAACGGAGGAGATGAAAAGCTATAAAGAAAAATTGTTCCGTCACAAAGCAGGAATCGGAGTCAGAAGCCTGATATGCATAGTTGCGGTGGCAGGGCTTGTTTTTGGCATGTGGTCTTGGAGCCGGTTTAAAACCTACGGAGGCTATGAGGTTCTTTCCTCAAATGAGCGTACCGATACTCTGAATACCCAGTATGCAGAGTACAACGGAAAGATTCTGAAATACAGCCGGGACGGCATTTCCTGTGTAAACCTGAGAAATGAGGCTCTTTGGAGCCAGACGTACAATATGCAGATGCCCATTCTGGACGTCTGCCAGAATTCTGTGGTAGTGGCGGACATGCAGGGAAATGAAGCCTATGTGTTTGACGAAGAAGGGCTTCGAACCCAGATCACCACGCTGCTTCCGATTCAGAGAGTCAGCGTTTCCAGCCAGGGGGTGACGGCTATGCTGCTCAGCGACAGCTCTGCTTCCTGGATCTGTCTTTACGATGATGAGGGGGAGAAGCTGACAGAGGCGAGGTGCAGGCTTTCGGAGACGGGACAGCCTCTTGCTGTCGGGATTTCCTCGGACGGGAGAAAGGTAGCGGTGTCTTACCTTCAGATCCAGGGCGGAAGCTCTGCCAGCTGCATTGTGTTTTATAATTTCGGCTCTGTGGGAGGCAACTTTGTAGATAAGATTGTGGCGTCCAAGGTGTATGAGGATCAGCTGATTCCCCGGATTGAATATATGGGGGACAGTATCTGCGCAGCCGTATCGGACAGGGGAATCATCTATTATGAAGGGAAAGAGATACCCGAGGAAAAAGCGGTGGTCGAAGAAGCTGCGGAGATCCGCAGTGTTTTTACAGGGACGGAGCATGTGGGCATAGTGGTCGAAGGAGCAGAAAAGGAAGGCGCCAGATACGAAGTGCATCTTTACGACACCTCGGGGAATCTTGTTTTGAATCAGGGGACAAACCTTGCTTACAGCCAGGTTAAGATGTCCGGCGGCGATCTGATCTTATTTAATGAGAGTGAATGTGAGATCTACAGCAGACAGGGCATACTCCGGTATACAGGTAATTTTAGCGGAACCATTGCAGATATTTATAAAGGTTCCGGGCTTCGGAAATATATACTTGTTTTTTCGGATCGGACAGAAGAAATTAAGCTGAAATAGAGGAGAACGAAAGAATATGAATTGGCTGGTGCCGGCAGTGGCCGGCTTTTTGGTACTTGCGGCCTGGGATGGCCATCGGAAAGGATTTATTAAGAAATCGGTTAGGGTATTGAGCATGGTACTCACGCTCATAGCTTCTTCCGCATTGTCTCCCCACATTGCCGGGTTTTTAAAGGAGCAGACATCTCTGTATCGCGTGCTTCAGAACAGCATTGCGGCAAGTGAACTGGACTTGGCGGAGGCCATGCAGATGATTGGACTGGAGGATATGGTAAGCGGCTATCTGGCAGATCTGGCTCTGGAGGTAGTTGCGTTTTTGATAACCTTTCTTCTGGTAAGCGTCTTGGTTCAGGGGATTTTATTTTCTTTAGGAATCGTGGCAATGCTTCCGGTTCTGCATGGATTGAATAAAATAGCGGGATTGGTTCTGGGGCTGTGCGAGGGGATCTTCTTTGTGTGGATTTTCTTCTTTGTAGTTACCATGTGCGCAGGTACAAAGACAGGAGGCCAGCTTCTGTGGATGATTGCGGACAGTGAACTACTGTCCTGGATCTACCGCAGGAATCTTCTGCTTCTGCTTTTGTAAAAGACGGTGTGCCGGCATGAAGAAGGCTGAATTGTTAAAAATAGAGAGAAAATTTGAGAAAACGGGTGTTCCGCACAGCGGAACACCCGTTTCGTTTGACGGAATCCAAGTGTTGTCTGTGAAAATAAATAAATTATAATGAAATAAGACATGAATATTGTCTGATTTAAACAAAATAGAAGGAGGTACAAAATGTTGAAAGGTAACACTGGTTCCAGTACAAACAGTAACCCTAAGGCGGCAGGAGCAGAGGCTGCAAAAAAGGCAAAAGCAGATCTTGATTCTGTGAATATGGCATATGTATATGCAAGCTGTGCTTATGATCTGGATGCTATGCTGGCAGGAATTGCAGAGGAGCTTCCGGGAGTTCCCGTGATCGGCAACACATCCTTTACAGGCGTGATAACGCCGGAAGGCTATGTGACGGGAGAGGACGGTTTTGTGGGAATTATGGCAGTATCCGATCCGGAAATGACGGTAGGGATTGCAGCGGTTGAGAAGAATGGATGTCCTGTGGATGCAGGCGAGCAGGCGGCGAAGCTTGCGCTGGAGCGGGCGGGAAAGTCAACGGCTCCGGATTATTTCTATATGACAGCGCCTCCAGGAGAAGAAGAGTTCTATTTAAAGGGCATTACCAAGGTGATCGGAAGAGTTCCCTTCTATGGCGGAAGCGCCGCAGACAACAGCATTGCAGGGGAGTGGAAGCTTTATACGGATAAGGGAGCCTTTGCAGACGGCGTAGCAGTTGCGTTTTTCTATACGGAAAAGAAAATGACAAACAAATTCACAGGCGCTTACAGAGAGACAAAGGATGTGGGCGTTATCACAAAGGTAGTGGATAACCGCGTTCTGGCAGAGATTGACGGCGTTCCGGCTCTTAAGAAATATGCAGACTGGAGAGGCATGGGCACCGATGCGGTTATGGGCGGCGATCTGCTGGTACAGACGATTACATCACCGCTGGGCGTAAAAGACCGGCTGGGCGATCTGACAGCCATCCGTCATCCCATGAACGGCAACGACGATCTGAGCATGAACATTGGAAATAATCTGGCAGAGGGTACGGCGGTTATCCGCATGGAGGCAACCGTAGATGAGCTCATTGACTCTACCGGCAATACCCTTGCCGAATTGAAGGAAAAGATGGCAGCCCCGGCCGGAGCGTTCCATCTGGTACACTGCGGCGGAAGAAGAGCGGGCATTGACAGCCGCATTGGAGAAGTGGCGGAGCAGCTTAAGAAGGAAGCGGGGGGTGTTCCATTTATTGTTGAGTTCACCTTTGGCGAGTACGGCTTCGAGGCAGACGGATTGAATACCTGCGGCGGCTTGATGCTTTCCTTCACGGGCTTTGAGGCATAAAAGCGAGACATCATTAGAAAACACCCTACCCTCTATGCAAAAAAGAATGTGCAGATCAAGAAAAGGAGAAAAATTCCCATGAAAATGTTTATTAACGGAGCATCTGTAGATGCCTCCAACGGCGAAGTAATCGAAGTGATCAATCCGGCAACCGGAGCAGTGGTGGATACGGTTCCGGCGGCTGCAAAAGAGGATGTGGATCTGGCAGTAGAGAAGGCAGCGGCAGCGCAGAAAATCTGGGCCGGCGTTCCGGTTTATGAAAAGGCAGAGATTATGTACCGTTTCCTTGAGCTGGTGGAGGAACATAAAGAGGATCTGGCTCAGACCTTATCCCAGGAGACAGGAAAACCCATCACCGAAGCAAGAGCTGAGATTGGCAATATTCCCATTGCGTTCAAAGCATTTTCCGAGAAAGCAAAGCATCTGTACGGCGAGACGATTCCGGCCGGCATGGAGGCAGGCCAGGATAAGCATGTGCTGATTACGAAACGGGAGCCTATCGGCGTGATTGCCTGCGTGATTCCCTTTAACTTCCCCTGCGATCTCTTTGATCAGAAGGTGGCCCCCACACTTCTTGCAGGAAATGCGGCAATCGTGAAGCCTTCCACAGACAATCCGCTGACGCTTTGTAAGCTGACAGCCCTTTTGGGCGAGGCCGGCGTAACGCCGGGAGCTGTTCAGATTGTCACAGGACGCGGCTCCAAGGTAGGCGCATGGCTGTGCGCGAATAAGGACGTTCATGCAATTACTCTCACAGGCTCCACAGAGGTAGGCATTGAGACGGCAAGAACAGCGGCAGATCATCTGGCCCATATTGCATTGGAGCTGGGCGGAAACGATGCCTTCATCGTACTGGAGGACGGCGATGTGGATCTTGCGGTAGAGGAGCTTATTTGGGGCCGTATGTACAATACGGGACAGGTATGCTGTGCATCCAAGCGTTTCTTGATTCATAAGAACCGTGTGGAAGAATTTACGGCAAAAGCTGTAGAGCGCATCAAACAGCTAAAGCAGGGAATGCCGGCTGAGGAGAGCACCCAGATTGGCTGCCTGATCAGTGAGAAGGCTGCCATTAAGGTGGAGGAGCAGATTAAGCTCACGGTAGAGCAGGGCGGCAAGGTTATCCTGGGCGGAACCAGAGACGGTGCATTTATTGCTCCTACAGTAATTGCAGATGTTCCCAAGACGGCTGACGTGGCGGTTGATATGGAGATCTTCGGGCCGGTAGTTCCGATTATCGCCTTTGATACCACAGAGGAAGCCGTTGAAATTGCAAACGGATCGAAATTCGGTCTCTGCGGCTGTGTATTCACGGAGAACATGAAGACGGCCATGAAGGTGTGCAATGCGCTGGAATGCGGTGGAACCATCATCAACGGCGCAAGTTTCTTCCGCAGCTTTGAGATGCCCTTTGGCGGCTACAAGTATTCTGGAATCGGAACCGAGGGCGTTATGTCCACCTTTGATGAAGTGACCAGGACAAAGACGATTGTTTTGAAGAATATTATCTAATATGAATGGTGTGAATCGAGACAGATAAAGCATAAAAAAGCGTCCTCCCAAAATCTGCATTCTGGAGGGCGCTTTTTGTGCCTCTTAACTGTTGCGGGGGCTGCTGCTTATTCCACATATCCCATTCTCCGGGAAAGCTTTTCCGCCGCCTGTTTTACTTCCCGAATTACCATCTCAAGCTTATCATCCGAGAGCTGTGCAATGGAACCGCTGGCGCTGATGGCTGCCGCAGGGGAGCCGCGGTAATCAAATACCGGCGCGCCTACGCACCGATGGCCGATTTGGTATTCTTCATTATCCATGGCCCAGCCCTGACGCCGGATGACCTTGAGATAGCGCTTGAATTCCCGGATATCCGTGATGGTATTTGCCGTATATTTCTTAAAATTACACAGGTACAGGGCGTCCTCTAGTTCGTCTCCGGACAGGCAGGCCAGGAGGCATTTCCCGATGGAGGAGCAGAAAGCAGGGGAGCGGTACCCGACCTGTGTATAAAGTCTGGTGTTGGGGTAAATATCCATTTTTTCCAGATAAACCACGTCGCAGCCGTCCAGGATTCCCAGATGGGCAGTCAGATCCAGGTCACGCATAATGTCGCTTAAAAAGGGCTTGGCTTCCGTGAGAAGCTCCAGCTGATTGATATGAAGGCTTACGGTCTCAATCAGCTTGTAGCCGATGGAATAGAAGCCGTCGCTGCTTTTCTCCACATACTGTCTTACGCACATGGAGGTTACAAGCCGGTGAACCGTGCTTTTGCTCATACCGGTGGCCTTGGCAATCTCCGAAAGCCCCAGGGGAGAGCTGGATGCGGCCAAAGCTTCCAAAATATCAAAGATGCGGTCGGCAACCCGAACAGTTTCTTCCATTATATATCAGCCCCTTCTTTTTCTGCGATACCTTAGGAAAAAATCCTTTAAAAGCCGTGCTGTTTCTATATAATTTCATTGTAAAGTCCCCAAAAAACCATGTCAAGTTACAATTCGCGCCGGAATTAAATTTTTCGCTGCGCCGCCTTCTTTCAGATTTGTTTTACAAAATCCTTGACATTCTCTTACATATCATGCTATGATACTATGGCGAATGGAAGTAGGCTTTTTTTTTATGCCTGAAAAACGGCGGTCCTCGCAAGGCCGCAGACAAACAGAAATTAAGCGGAGGTGGAAGTCGTGCGCGTAAAAATCACATTGGCATGTACGGAGTGTAAACAACGTAATTACAACATGACAAAAGAGAAAAAGAACCATCCGGACAGGATGGAGACCAGTAAGTACTGCAGATTCTGCAGGAAACACACACTGCACAAAGAGACGAAGTAGGATGCCGGAAAGGAAAGTGGAAAGATGAGCGACGCAGCAGAAAAAGCTCCCAAGAAGAGCTGGTTTAAGGGTCTTAAAGCTGAATACAAGAAGATCATCTGGCCGGATAAAAAATCCCTTACAAAGCAGACCATTGCAGTTGTGGCAACATCCGTGGCTTTGGGCATCATCATTAAGATACTGGACGTTATTATGACCTACGGTATTGATGTTATCATGAAGTTATAGGGGTGACGATATGGCAGAGGCGAACTGGTATGTAGTCCATACCTATTCCGGGTATGAGAACAAGGTTAAGGCCAACATTGAAAAGACGATTGAGAACAGACATCTGGAGGAACAGATCTTAGAAGTGAGAGTTCCCATGCAGGATGTGGTGGAGATGAAGAACGGAGCCAGAAAGCAGGTTCAGAAGAAACTGTTCCCCGGCTATGTTCTGATCAACATGGTGATGAACGACGACACCTGGTATGTGGTGCGCAACACCAGAGGCGTTACCGGATTTGTTGGGCCTGGCTCCAAGCCGGTTCCGCTCACGGAGGAGGAAATGAGACCGCTGGGCATCCAGGCCGAGAACCTCGCAATAGACTTTGCAGAGGGAGATACCGTGATTGTTACGGGCGGCGTCTGGGCCGATACGGTGGGAACGATCCAGTCCATGAACCATGGAAAGCAGTGTGTTATCATCAATGTGGATCTCTTTGGCCGGGAGACTCCGGTAGAGATCAGCTTCACAGAAGTAAGAAAAATGTAGTTGGAAACAAAGCTGCCGGTCACAGAGAGGACAGCAGCAGAATGAAAGTAAGTGGGAGGGATTAACCCTAATTCCCGCGATTACCACAAGGAGGTGCCTGATATGGCAAAAAAAGTAACAGGTTATATTAAATTACAGATTCCTGCTGGAAAGGCAACACCGGCTCCGCCAGTCGGACCGGCGCTTGGTCAGCATGGTGTAAACATCGTAGAGTTTACAAAGCAGTTCAATGCAAGAACCGCAGACCAGGACGGAATGATCATTCCGGTTGTTATTACAGTTTACGCAGACAGATCCTTCAGCTTTATTACAAAGACTCCGCCTGCAGCCGTGCTGCTTAAGAAAGCATGCAACATCCAGTCTGGTTCCGGAGTTCCGAACAAGACAAAGGTAGCAAGCATCTCAAGAGCAGAGCTTCAGAAGATCGCAGAGCTGAAGATGCCGGATCTCAATGCGGCAAGCATTGACGCCGCCATCAGCATGATCGCTGGTACAGCAAGAAGCATGGGTATCACTGTAACAGACTAAGACGTAACTGTAGACCTTGAAGGCAGAGCTGCCGTCCCCAAATGGGTACGAATCCGCAGATGCCTGAGGGGTGAATAAGAAACGTGGGAGGGATTAACCCAGATTCCCGCAATTACCACCAGGAGGTTATTTAATATGAAACATGGAAAGAAATACGTTGAGGCTGCAAAGCTCTACGACAAACAGACCCAGTATGATAAAAATGAAGCAATCAGCATCGTAAAGAAGCTGGCTGTTGCAAAGTTTGACGAGACCATCGAGGCTCACATCCGGACAGGCTGCGACGGACGTCATGCGGACCAGCAGATCCGCGGCGCCGTTGTACTTCCCCACGGAACAGGTAAGACTGCACGCGTTCTGGTATTTGCCAAGAATGCCAAGGCTGACGAGGCCCAGGCTGCAGGTGCAGATTACGTAGGAGCAGAGGAGCTCATCCCGAAGATTCAGAACGAGGGATGGTTTGAGTTCGATGTAGTTGTTGCAACCCCGGATATGATGGGCGTTGTAGGACGTCTCGGCCGCGTACTGGGACCCAAGGGTCTGATGCCGAACCCCAAGGCCGGAACGGTAACCATGGATGTGACAAAGGCTATCCAGGATATCAAGGCCGGTAAGATCGAGTACAGACTTGACAAGACAAACATTATCCACGTGCCAATTGGAAAGGCTTCTTTCACAGAGGAGCAGTTAGCGGACAACTTCCAGACGCTTATCGATGCAATCAATAAGGCAAGGCCTTCCGCAGTGAAGGGCCAGTTCCTTAAGAGCATTACCATTACGCCCACGATGGGACCTGGCGTGAAGCTGAACCCGGCAAAGCTGGTTTAGGCTGAAATATTGCAGTTTTTGATTGACATTTAGATTTAGATATGCTATGCTTGCATGGCATGTAACACGACCCGAAGACAGCAGGTGCCGTAAGGCATAAGGTTGAAGCCGCCTGCCGAGGACGATGCATTTTCCTTATGAGAATGATTTTCGAAAACCTCTCTGTCTTTGGCGGAGAGGTTTTTCTTTCATATCCATGAAAAATCCGTCGGGTTGGTGGACAAATAATATAAGGAGGTACACCATTCATGGCAAAAGTCGAGTTGAAGAAACCGGTGATAGATGAGATCGCTGCCAATATTGCAGATGCACAGTCTGTTGTGATCGTAGATTACTGCGGACTTACTGTAGAGCAGGACACAAAGCTTCGTAAGGAGCTTCGTGAGAACGATGTTATCTACAAGGTTTACAAGAACACAATGATGAACTTTGCTTTCAAGGGAACAGACTGTGAGAGCCTGAGCCAGCACCTGGAAGGCCCCAATGCGATCGCCATCTCCAAGACAGATGCAACTGCACCGGCCAGAATCCTTGCCAAGTTCGCAAAGGATGCAAAGGCGCTTGAGATCAAGGCCGGCATTGTAGAGGGAACCTACTACGATGCAGCAGGCATGGAGGCGATTTCCAAGATTCCGTCCAGAGAAGAGCTGCTGGGCAAGCTGCTTGGAAGCATCCAGTCCCCGATTGCCAACTTTGCCCGTGTGATCAGCCAGATCGCAGAAGCAAAAGAGGCTTAATGATTCAGAATCTTTATGAACACCCGTTGAGCCGCAGGTTTCAATGGAGAGTGCGCAATTAAAATTATTTAGGAGGAAAATAAAATGGCAAAATTGACAACTGCTGAGTTTATTGAGGCAATCAAAGAGTTATCCGTATTAGAGTTAAATGATCTGGTAAAGGCATGTGAGGAAGAGTTCGGCGTATCCGCAGCAGCCGGCGTAGTAGTTGCAGCAGCTGGCGACGGCGCAGCCGCAGCAGAGGAGAAGGATTCCTTCGACGTAGAGCTGACAGGCGCTGGAGATTCCAAGGTTAAGGTTATCAAGGCTGTTCGTGAGATCACTGGTCTTGGCCTGAAGGAAGCTAAGGACCTGGTAGACGGCGCTCCGAAGGTAATCAAGGAAGGCGTTACCAAGGCAGAGGCTGAGGAGCTGAAGGCAAAGCTGGAGGAGCAGGGAGCAACTGTTACTCTGAAATAAGTTTTTGCGGCATGAAATATATTGTGAGCGGAGGATTCGTTTCTCCGCTCATTTTTTTGTGCGCCATGGCGCACTCTGGGAGAAGGCTTGACAGGCTCCTGTTTCCTATGAAAATCCACCTAAGTTTAAGAAAAGTGAAAAAAACAGATGCATTTTTGCGGAATTATAGTATAATGAATGATATGCAAGGGTCTTAACAGGCCGCAGGAAACATTATGAAAAGAGAGGCGGAGCAGTTATGAAAAGAGCGTGGGATGTCAATGTCAACGGAGTAACTCATTCGGTAGAGTACCGGGCAGGCTTTGGAACGAAGGTGATTGTGAACGGTAAGGTGTACCGTGCCAAAAGCCAGAACTGGTTTGTAAATATGGTAGATTATCCGATTACCATTGACGGAGCGGAGATTCGTGTTGTGGCAATCGGCAATAAAGTGGATTTGGCAGTGAACGGAAGATATCTGGGAAGCGGCGAAGAGTATATCCCCTTACATACCATGCCGGTGATTGCCAATGTCTTTATCGGAATCAGCACTATCGGCGGATACTTTTTCTCCGGCATTTTCGGATTGCTGGTGGGTTTGCTGTTTGGCATTCTCGTTTATCCCAAGCTGGGGCTTTCCGGGAAAAAGGGCGGATTGATCGGCGCATTTGTGGGATGCACCTTGATTCAGGTGGTGATTTTTATTATCTTGCTGAAATTACAGCTTGAGTTCGGACTTTTCTAGGAGAGAGCAGATGGAAAGAGATACGGGAAATCAAAACGAAACTTATTGGGCCAACGGAGGAGCTGTTCCTCATCAGCCGGTGGTGATTGTGGGAGAACAGGATCCGGAAGCGGACAGAAAAAGCAACAACCTGTCTGTGGCCTCCCTGGTATTCGGCATCTTGTCTGTGCTGCTTTTCTTCGTGATTGGGCTGTCTCTGATCTTGGGACTGGTGGGCCTGGTTACCGGAATCGTAAGTCTGGTACAGCGCCGCGCGGGACATGGAGCCGCAGTGGCTGGAGTGATTCTTTCGGCTGTCGGCATCGTGGCAGCTCTGATTGTATTGGCTATTTTTATCCTCGCCTTATTTATGGCGGTATAAATGAAAGATGGAAAGCGAAGCTGCCGCAAGACCGATGCTCTGGTTTTGCGGCGGCTTTTTGTAATATAAAAAATTTTCTGAAAAATTTCTGAAAAATTTTCCCAAAACAATGCTTGACACACAAACAAGCCTATGTTATCATCTCAAGTTTGGAAAAAAGACGGCTCAAAGCCTCTCAATTAGGGCTTTGAGCCGATTTGTCTACATAGGTTATACGGGCCGTTTTTCGTAATGAAAAAATTTTTTTAGTACCGCAGGAGCTTCTTCATTTGCAGCTGAGTCCTGTACTTGTTATTAAGATCTATATGGAAGATATCCCCGCAATCTTTGAGTATCTCGTCAAAATACAGAAGTTGATACAGTCCGGTGTCTATCTTGGTGCAATTGTATTTACGGAGACTGTCAAGTATTCTTCCAACAGGATATTTGTTCCCAAGCTTTGCCTGAAGAAGACGTATCAGAACTAAAGCGGTGAAGCATGTGGAAAAATGTGCGTCTATGTGGTCATTCGTAGATACATAGACCGGGCGAGATTTGAAGTCTGATTTAGAAACCTTAAAAGTATCTTCAATGTGTATAAGGCCTCGGTATATGTCCCGCAGTTCAAAATCACTCATATTCAATTCGCTTGTAACGATTGCATAGTATCCGTCATAAAGTTCCTGTTCCCGGATCTTTTCTTCATCCAGCTCAAGAACCTTTCCTTCCAGGATTTCCCCCGTGGTTTTATCAAACGATATATTTTTTACATATGCAGCACTTCCGGCAGAAGTCACTTTGTCGTATTTTTTAGGGTGTTTAATCAGATCCCTGGCACGTGCAACCATAACGTCACGATCTGCTTTCTGTTTTTTCGCATATTTTTCAGAATAGTAAGCCATCTGCTTCTGGTCAGCGCGGACTGTTTTCTTAGAAGTTTTTTTGCTTCCGGGTTTTGTTGTGTTTACATGCAATTCTTTTGGATATATGCGCGATTTATGCTTGAACGCAATCTCTTTCCCGGCGTCGTCCTTTACTTTATCGATTATATAATCTTCTGCGAGCACCCATGCTTTAAATTCCGCGTCGGCGCCCCGGACGGATTGTCCGTATACATAACCATCACGTTGATTGTTATCCCCTTTGTTGCTTCCATTAATCCAATAGATATTGTCCGACGTGTTGAGCCCGCGGTCCGCTACGAATATGGTACGGGTATTGGAATAATCTTTCTTTAAGCGGTTTATAATAGGGCGCATATGGAGTTTTTCCGACTCATTTCCAGGAAACAGGTCGTAGGCCATAGGGATGCCGTTTTTATCTATAAGAAGTCCCATTTCAACGATTGGGTCGGGACGGCGGTTTTTCTCCGGTCCTCTTTTTCTATACTTTGGCTGGATTTCGCCGCCGTTTTTATCAACCGGTTTTCCGTCATCATTCAAAATGTCTGCATCGGGGCGGCCGATATCAAAGTAATAGTTGGTACAGTCAAAATAAGCAACCGAAAGGTCGCGTTCCGAGATTTTTCCGGAATGGTCAAAGATCCATTTTTGGAGGGCTTCCTGGTTTCTGGCAATGATGTCAAGAGAATAGTAAACATCATCGAGACAGAAGCCGTTGAAACCCTCAAAGAAAATATTCCGCCTGTCATAGGCTTTTTTCTTAGAACCGGGGTAGAGTATTCTGGAAAATACAAGAAGGCGGAAAATCTTGTCAATGCTGTAATCAATCGAAAGATGCCTTGTTTTCCAGTTCCAGAACTTATCGAGTTCTAATTCCTTATAAAGCGCTTTAAGAATCCCATAGCCGATATTTTTAAGACTGTCTTCGCCTATGGATATTTTCGCATCCAGATCAATGATGACGGACTGCTTACGGATTTCCCTGTTTTGGGCAGTGCGCAGTTCGCATACTGTTTTGAAATGTGCGACAGGATCGTCATAAATTTTTTGGAGTTCATCAAGCCGCCCCAGACTTTCGAGCATTTTGCTTCGGACTCTGCCTTTTCCAGTAGTAGTATCTTTATCGTAATAGGTTTCGTATATATACAAACGGGAAACACCTTTTGATGTAATAACTTTGACATGCATAGTAGACCCCTCCCTGGATATTAGTATACCACAAATCGAAGAATAAATCAATATAACCTATGTAAAATATACAACATATTGACAAAAAAATACCAGCAATCACAAGGGCTGCTGGGTCTATATGCTGCTAAGCAATTCCAAATTCAGGCGGAATCGTAAGTCTGGTACAGCGCCGCGCGGGACATGGAGCCGCAGTGGCTGGAGTGATTCTTTCGGCTGTCGGCATCGTGGCAGCTCTGATTGTATTGGCTATTTTTATCCTCGCCTTATTTATGGCGGTATAAATGAAAGATGGAAAGCGAAGCTGCCGCAAGACCGATGCTCTGGTTTTGCGGCGGCTTTTTGTAATATAAAAAATTTTCTGAAAAATTTCTGAAAAATTTTCCCAAAACAATGCTTGACACACAAACAAGCCTATGTTATCATGTAGGATGCACTATTGTGGTGAGTTATACTCTGTTTTTGTGACTGTCATTGTCAAAAATGACGAAAAACACTGCAATTCACAACTAAAATAAGGGGTGAACGTCAATGGAAAAGAACAGGATACGTCCTATTACAACCGGTAAAAGCAGTAGAATGAGCTATTCAAGACAGAAAGAAGTTTTGGAAATGCCGAATCTGATCGAGGTTCAAAAAGATTCCTATGGATGGTTTCTGGATGAGGGACTTCGGGAAGTGTTTGACGACATTTCTCCGATTGCCGATTACAGCGGTCAGTTAAGTCTTGAGTTTGTTGATTTTACACTTTGCACAGGCGAAGGCGATATTAAATATACAATCGAGGAATGCAAGGAAAGAGATGCAACGTATGCAGCTCCTCTGAAAGTAAAGGTACGTCTTTATAATAAAGAAACCGATGAAATTAATGAACACGAGATTTTCATGGGTGATTTGCCGCTGATGACGGAGACCGGTACGTTTGTGATCAACGGTGCAGAACGTGTCATTGTCAGTCAGCTTGTTCGTTCCCCTGGTATTTACTATGCAATTGATCATGATAAAGTAGGAAAAGGCTTGTATTCCTGTACCGTGATTCCCAACCGCGGCGCATGGCTGGAGTATGAGACGGATTCCAATGACATTTTTTACGTGCGTGTAGACAGGACCAGAAAGGTTCCTATCACGGTTCTGGTGCGTGCCCTGGGCTTTGGAACCAATGCGGAGATCCTGGAGCTCTTCGGCGAGGAGCCCAAGATCCTGGCGACCCTGGGCAAGGACACGGCAGAGAATTACCAGGAAGGCCTTTTGGAGCTGTACAAGAAGATACGTCCGGGAGAGCCCTTGGCCGTAGAGAGCGCCGAGAGCTTGATCACCAGCATGTTCTTTGACCCCAGAAGATACGATCTGGCAAAAGTAGGCCGGTATAAGTTCAACAAAAAACTGATGCTGCGCAACCGAATCCGCGGACAGGTTCTGGCAGAGGATGCAGTAGATACTCTGACCGGAGAGATTATTGCGGAGGCAGGCACAGAGATTTCCAGAGAACTGGCGGATGAGATTCAGAATGCGGCGGTTCCCTTTGTGATGATTAAAGGCGAGGAGAGGGATATCCGTGTGATTTCCAGCATGATGGTGGATATCACGCATTTCCTGGATGTGGATCCTAAGGAACTTGGGGTTACGGAATTAGTATATTACCCGGCTCTGAAAAAGATACTGGATGAATCTGGCGATTTGGAGGAGCGCAAGGCAGCCGTGAAGCGTGATATTCACGAGCTGATTCCAAAGCACATTACAAAGGAAGATATTATTGCTTCCATTAACTATAACCTGCATCTGGAATACGGTGTGGGCAATGACGACGACATTGACCATCTGGGCAACCGCCGTATCCGTGCGGTGGGCGAGCTTCTGCAGAACCAGTACCGCATCGGTCTGTCCAGAATGGAGCGTACCGTCCGGGAGCGTATGACGACGCAGGATCAGGAGAACATTACGCCCCAGTCCCTCATCAACATTAAGCCGGTAACTGCGGCCGTGAAAGAGTTCTTCGGCTCCTCCCAGCTGTCCCAGTTCATGGATCAGAATAACCCCTTGGGAGAGCTGACCCACAAGCGCCGTCTGTCTGCACTTGGACCCGGCGGCCTGTCCAGAGACCGTGCCGGATTCGAGGTTCGTGACGTGCACTATTCACACTACGGAAGAATGTGCCCCATTGAAACCCCTGAAGGCCCTAACATCGGCCTTATCAACTCTCTTGCAACCTATGCAAGGATCAACGAGTACGGCTTTGTGGAGACGCCTTACCGTAAGATTGACAAATCCGATCCGAAGAATCCCCGTGTTACCGACGAGGTGGTATACATGACGGCGGATGAAGAGGATAATTACCATGTGGCCCAGGCAAATGAGGCCCTGGATGCAGAGGGACATTTTGTCCGCAGGAACGTATCCGGACGTTACCGCGAGGAGACGCAGGAGTATGAGCGTTCCATGTTTGATTACATGGACGTATCTCCGAAGATGGTGTTCTCTGTGGCGACGGCGCTCATTCCTTTCCTGGAAAATGACGACGCAAACCGTGCGCTGATGGGCTCCAACATGCAGCGTCAGGCAGTGCCGCTGCTGGTGACGGAAGCACCTGTTGTGGGAACGGGAATGGAGACAAAGACGGCGGTAGACTCCGGCGTGTGTGTTGTGGCCAGGCATTCCGGCGTGGTAGAACGCTCCGTATCCAATGAGATTGTGGTAAAATGTCCCGACGGAACTAAGGATACCTATCGTCTGACTAAGTTTTCACGAAGCAATCAGAGCAACTGCTACAACCAGAAGCCCATTGTATTCAAGGGAGAGAAGGTAGAGGCAGGCCAGGTGATTGCCGACGGGCCTTCCACCTCCGGCGGAGAAATCGCCCTGGGCAAGAATCCGCTGATTGGATTTATGACCTGGGAAGGCTATAACTACGAGGATGCCGTGCTTTTGAGCGAGCGTCTGGTACAGGAGGATGTGTATACCTCTGTTCATATTGAAGAATACGAGGCAGAAGCCCGTGATACCAAGCTGGGGCCGGAGGAGATTACCCGTGATGTTCCCGGCGTAGGCGACGATGCCTTAAAGGATCTGGATGAGAGAGGAATCATCCGTATCGGCGCCGAGGTTCGGGCAGGCGATATTCTGGTAGGAAAAGTAACGCCGAAGGGCGAGACGGAGCTGACTGCGGAGGAGCGTCTTCTTAGGGCGATTTTCGGGGAAAAGGCCAGAGAGGTCCGGGATACTTCCTTAAAGGTGCCTCATGGAGAATATGGTATCGTAGTAGACGCCAAGGTATTTACCAGGGAGAACGGAGATGAGCTGTCTCCGGGTGTGAACCAGGCCGTGCGCATCTACATTGCACAGAAGAGAAAGATCTCCGTGGGAGACAAGATGGCGGGCCGCCACGGAAATAAGGGTGTGGTTTCCCGTGTGCTTCCGGTGGAGGATATGCCCTTCCTGCCCAACGGACGTCCCCTGGATATCGTATTGAACCCTCTTGGCGTACCGTCCCGTATGAATATCGGACAGGTATTGGAGATTCATTTGAGCCTGGCGGCAAAGGCCCTTGGCTTTAACGTGGCAACGCCGGTATTTGACGGAGCCAATGAGAATGATATTATGGACACTCTGGATCTGGCCAATGACTATGTGAATCTGGAGTGGGAAGAGTTTGAGAAAAAGTACAAGGAAGAGCTTCTTCCGGAGGTGCTGGAATATCTCCATGACAATCTGGATCACAGAGAGCTGTGGAAGGGAGTTCCCATTTCCAGGGACGGTAAGGTGCGTCTGCGTGACGGCCGGACGGGAGAGTACTTCGACAGCCCTGTTACCATCGGGCACATGCATTATCTGAAGCTGCATCACCTGGTAGACGATAAGATTCACGCCCGTTCCACAGGACCGTATTCTCTCGTTACCCAGCAGCCTCTGGGCGGCAAGGCCCAGTTCGGCGGCCAGCGTTTCGGAGAGATGGAGGTGTGGGCTCTGGAGGCTTATGGTGCGTCTTATACCCTGCAGGAGATTCTGACTGTGAAGTCCGACGACGTCATCGGCCGTGTGAAAACCTACGAGGCGATTATTAAGGGCGACAATATTCCGGAGGCAGGCATTCCGGAGTCCTTCAAGGTGCTTTTGAAAGAGCTTCAGTCCCTGGGCTTGGATGTAAGAGTGCTCCGGGATGACAATACAGAAGTGGAGATTATGGAGACAAGCGACTACGGCGACGTGGATCTGCGCTCCATTATTGAAGGCGACAGACACTCCAATAAGGAAGAGGAATCTTTTGGAGAATATGGATTCAGCAAACAGGAATTCGAAGGAGAAGAACTGGTTGACGTCACAGAAGAAGATGAGGAAGACGAGGATGACTTTTTAGACTTCGAAGAGGAATTTGAGGAAGAATAAGAAAGGGAGTGTATTCATGCCAGAAACAACGAATCAAGCGGTTTATCAGCCTATGACCTTTGACGCGATTCGGATTGGACTTGCGTCGCCGGAAAAGATCCGGGAATGGTCCAAGGGCGAGGTGAAGAAGCCGGAAACCATCAATTACAGAACCCTGAAACCGGAAAAGGACGGCTTATTCTGCGAACGTATCTTCGGACCCAGCAAGGACTGGGAATGTCACTGTGGAAAGTATAAGAAGATCCGCTATAAAGGTGTAGTCTGCGACCGCTGCGGCGTAGAGGTTACCAAGTCCAATGTCCGCCGCGAGCGCATGGGCCATATTGAACTGGCGGCGCCGGTATCCCATATCTGGTATTTTAAAGGGATTCCGAGCCGTATGGGACTGATTCTGGACCTGTCTCCCCGTACCTTGGAGAAGGTGCTCTATTTTGCATCTTATATTGTGCTGGATGCCGGGGATACGGAGCTTCAGTATAAGCAGATTCTGACAGAAAAAGAGTACCAGGATATGCGTGAGAAGTATGGAAGCCGTTTCCGTGTGGGAATGGGCGCAGAATCCATCAAGGAGCTTCTGGAGGCTATTGATCTGGAGAAGGAGTCCGTGGAGCTGAAAAGCGCGCTTACCAATGCCACGGGACAGAAGCGGGCCCGTATTATCAAGCGTCTGGAGGTTGTGGAAGCATTCCGTGAATCCGGAAACCAGCCGGAATGGATGATTATGGATGCCATTCCTGTGATTCCGCCCGACCTGCGTCCGATGGTTCAGCTGGACGGCGGCCGGTTCGCCACCTCTGACCTCAATGATTTGTATCGTAGAATTATTAACCGGAACAACCGCCTGAAACGGCTTTTGGAGCTGGGGGCGCCGGATATCATCGTAAGAAATGAGAAGCGTATGCTCCAGGAGGCTGTGGATGCGCTGATTGACAACGGAAGAAGAGGCCGCCCCGTTACGGGCCCGGGCAACCGCGCCCTTAAGTCTCTCTCCGATATGCTGAAAGGTAAATCGGGACGTTTCCGCCAGAACCTTCTCGGAAAGCGTGTGGACTATTCCGGCCGTTCCGTTATCGTAGTGGGGCCGGAGCTGAAGATCTACCAGTGCGGTCTGCCCAAGGAGATGGCCATTGAGCTGTTTAAACCCTTTGTGATGAAGGAGCTGGTACAGAAAGGCACGGCTCACAACATTAAAAGTGCCAAGAAGATGGTAGAGCGTCAGGTACAGCCCGAGGTATGGGACGTACTGGAGGAAGTGATCAAAGAGCATCCGGTTATGCTGAACCGTGCTCCTACTCTCCACAGACTGGGGATCCAGGCGTTTGAGCCGATTCTGGTAGAGGGTAAGGCGATTAAACTGCATCCCCTGGTTTGTACGGCCTTCAACGCAGACTTTGACGGAGACCAGATGGCTGTGCATCTTCCCCTGTCCGTAGAGGCCCAGGCGGAGTGCCGTTTCCTTCTGCTCTCCCCCAACAACCTTCTGAAGCCTTCGGACGGAGGGCCTGTAGCCGTTCCTTCCCAGGACATGGTGCTTGGAATCTACTATCTGACCCAGGAGCGCCCGGGAATCGAGGGTGAGGGCAAGTTCTTTAAGAATGTAAATGAGGCGATCCTTGCTTATGAGAACGGAGCGATCAAGCTTCAGTCAAGAATCAAGGTGAAGTCAGTCAAGACCCTGGCTGACGGCAGTGAGATTTCGGATATTATTGAATCCACCATGGGACGCTTTATCTTTAACGAGATTCTGCCCCAGGATCTGGGCTTTGTAGACCGGAGTATTCCGGGCAATGAGCTGAAGCTTGAGGTGGACTTCCACGTTGGCAAAAAGGGCTTAAAGCAGATTCTGGAAAAGGTTATCAATACCCATGGGGCAACCCGCACCGCAGAGGTTCTGGATGACATCAAGGCCATGGGATATAAATACTCTACAAAGGCGGCTATGACGGTATCTATTTCCGATATGACTGTGCCGCCGGAGAAGCCGGAGCTGATTAAGAACGCCCAGGATACGGTGGATAAGATTACCCGGAACTATAAGCGTGGTCTGATCACTGAGGAAGAGCGTTACAAAGAGGTTGTGGAGACCTGGAAGCAGACGGACGAGATTCTGACCAAAGCGCTGCTTGACGGTCTGGATAAATACAACAACATCTATATGATGGCGGACTCCGGAGCCCGTGGTTCCGATAAGCAGATTAAGCAGCTGGCCGGTATGCGCGGACTGATGGCGGATACCACAGGACACACCATTGAGCTTCCTATCAAATCCAATTTCCGTGAGGGTCTGGACGTTTTGGAGTACTTTATGTCTGCCCACGGCGCACGTAAGGGACTGTCCGATACGGCTCTGCGTACAGCAGACTCCGGTTATCTGACAAGGCGTCTGGTAGACGTATCCCAGGATTTGATTATCCGTGAGGTGGACTGCTGTGAGGACAGGGATGAGATCCCGGGCATGGTAGTAAAGGCCTTTATGGATGGAAGAGAAGAGATTGAGAGTCTCCAGGAGCGTATTACAGGGCGTTTCTCCTGCGAGACCATTAAGGATAAGGACGGCAATGTCATTGTAAAGGCAAATCATATGATTACGCCAAGACGCGCCGCAGCTATTATCAATTCCGGAGTGGATGAGAACGGCGAGCCCTTTGACAGATTGAAGATTCGTACAATATTGACATGTAAATCACACATCGGCGTCTGTGCAAAATGCTACGGCTCTAATATGGCAACGGGCGAGGCGGTTCAGGTAGGTGAGTCTGTAGGAATCATTGCAGCCCAGTCTATCGGCGAGCCGGGTACACAGCTGACCATGCGTACCTTCCATACAGGCGGCGTGGCCGGAGGCGATATTACACAGGGTCTTCCCCGTGTAGAGGAGCTGTTTGAGGCCAGAAAGCCCAAGGGACTTGCAATTATCACAGAGATTGCCGGCACGGTAACCATTCTGGATACCAAGAAGAAGCGTGAGATTCAGGTGACAGGCGACGACGGAGAATCCAAGACTTATCTGATTCCTTACGGTTCCCGTATGAAGGTGCAGGACGGCCAGGTTCTGGAAGCCGGAGACGAGCTGACAGAGGGTAGTGTGAACCCCCATGACATCTTGAAGATTAAGGGCATCCGGGCTGTACAGGATTATATGATCCAGGAGGTACAGCGTGTATACCGCCTCCAGGGTGTTGAGATTAATGACAAGCATATTGAGATGATTGTGCGTCAGATGCTAAAGAAGATCCGTGTGGAGGATAACGGCGATACGGATTTCCTGCCCGGAACACTGGTGGATGTGCTGGAATTCGACGAAATGAACGAGAAGCTGGAGGAAGAGGGCAAGCGTCCGGCAGAGGGCAAGCAGGTGATGCTTGGTATCACCAAGGCGTCCCTGGCAACGAATTCCTTCTTGTCTGCTGCGTCCTTCCAGGAGACGACCAAGGTTCTGACCGAGGCGGCTATTAAGGGAAGAGTCGATCCGCTGATCGGCCTTAAGGAGAATGTGCTGATCGGTAAGCTGATTCCGGCCGGTACGGGTATGAAGCGTTATCAGTCTGTGAAGCTGGATACAGAGCTGAAGATATATGATGACCCGGAGATCTGTGAGGAGCTGGAGGAAGAGCCGGAGCTGACAGAGGAGCTTTTGGAAGAAGAAGCCGTTGACAGTGATGCGGCAGAAGAATTGCTGGAAGAAGGCTCTGAGGAAGAAGTAATTGAAGAAACAGAAGAAGAACTGACCGAGGTCTAAGAAAGTAGAGAGAGCTGCAGAAGATAAAATCTGCGGCTCTCTGTTTTTATGTTTGTTTTTTTGTGATTTGCGTAGAATATTCTTGCATTTTACACTGCAGGGATTGTATGATAGAATAATCAGAAAATAATCTGATGTATTGTAAGGGATACTATGGAACTGGAAACAGTAATGCCTTTCAATGCACAAATCGATTTATGGACGCATGTACCTGCGGCCAGAAATTGATTTAGTTAAAGTGTATTGAAGAAGCATTACGGAACTGGAAACAGTAATGCTTATTTAATGCACAAATCGATTTATGGACGCATGTACCTGCGGCCAGAAATTGATTTAGTCAAAGTGTATTGAAGAAGCATTACGGTACTGGAATGGAGGAAATTGATGCAGGAATTTGATGTAATTGTGATTGGCGGCGGCCCGGCGGGCTACAACAGCGCAGAGTATGCAGCCCACCACGGAAAGAGCGTGCTTCTGGTAGAGAAAAAGAACTTAGGCGGTACTTGCCTGAACGTAGGCTGTATTCCTACAAAAACCTTTTTGTATGCATCTAAGATATACCACTATGCCAACGGTGCTGGAGAACCCTACGGCGTAACGGTCAGAGAGGCTTCCCTGGATCACGGGGCAGTTGTCCAGAAGAAAAACGAGGTGGTAAAGACCCTGGTGCAGGGTGTGGCCGGAGGCCTGAGGCGAAAAAAGGTTAAGGTGGTGAACGGAACAGCAAAGCTGTCCAGGGAGAATGGGGCTCTGACGGTGTCCACAGAAACGGAAACTTTTCTTGGAAAGAATATCATTATCGCGTCCGGTTCCTCTCCGGTGGTACCGCCCATTGACGGCGTAAAAGAGGAGTTTGAAAAAGGCACGGTTATGACCAGCGACGAGATTCTGGACATGACGGAGATTCCCCAAAAGCTTCTGATCGTAGGCGGCGGCGTTATTGGCTTTGAGATGGCGGCTTACTTCCAGGAGGCAGGAGCCAAGGTGACGGTCATTGAGATGATGGACAAGGTACTGGGGCCTAACGATCGGGAGGTAAGCCTTCTCCTTCAGCAGGAGCTGGAGAAAAAAGGCGTGACCTTCTATCTCTCAAGCGCAGTGAAAAAGGTGGCAGATGGCGTTGTGACCTTTACAAGAGACGGCAGAATAGATGTGGCCGCTTACGACAAAGCATTGATGTGCGTAGGCCGCCGGGCCAACAGCAATATTGAGGGCCTTGCGGATCTTGGCGTAGAGATGGAACGGGGAGCCATTGTGACGGATGCCCAGATGCGTACCAATGTGCCGGGGGTCTACGCCGTAGGTGATGTGAATGGAAAAGTAATGCTGGCCCATGTGGGCTACCGTGAGGGTGAGGTGGCTGTCAACACCATCCTTGGAAAGGAGGATGCCATGAGCTATGACGCAGTCTGCGGCGTAGTGTATACCAGCCCGGAAGCGGCTTTTGTGGGAATGTCCGAGGAGCAGGCAAAAGAATCCGGGATTCCTTATACCGTTAAGAAGGCCTCCATTAATTTCAGCGGCCGTCATGTGGCGGAAAATGGAATGAGTAATGGGATCTGCAAGATTATCATTGATTCGCAGAGGGATGTGATAATAGGCGCGGCTTTGATGTCCTCCTATGCGTCAGAGTACATTTATTCTCTGGCCCTGATGATTGAAAATAAGATTCCTCTGGAGAGCATAAAGAGAACGATCTTCCCCCATCCTACCGTATGCGAAGTGATTCGGGAGGCTCTGTTTTCCTAAAGAGAAGGATTTGAAATTAATACTCATTAACAAGGGGCTGCTGTCTTATTTTGCAGCAGCCCCTTGCGTTTATGCGTTAACGACGCAAGCTTTTCTTTAATCGTTCTCGTCCCATTCGTATTTCAAAACGGAACCGCTGACAGCATCAATCTCATATTCATACTCACAATTGCCGGCTTTGAATTCAATTTCATAAATCATCATACCGTCATCTTCATCTAAGCCAGCTTCGTAATTATGAACGGAATCTGCCGAGACACCTGCGTGGGAGAAAGCAATTTCTTTTGCTCGCGCTTCGCCGATATTTCCGCTGCTTCCCCCGGAAGCCTGGTCTCCTCCTGCCTGAGGCGGAACATAGTCGTCATCTGTGTCTTTTTCATGTTTCAGAACGGCGCCGGTAGAGGCATCGATTTCATACTCGTACTCAAAGCCCTGGCATTTGAATTCAATCTCATAGACCATAATGCCGTGTTCCCGATCCAATTCGCTCTGATATTCTGTGACAGCATTTGCCGATACGCCTGCATGGGAGAGGGCTGCATTTTTAGCCTGGCCTTCGTCAATATAGGAGGCCTTGGGCTTCTGGCTTTCCGGAGCAGGCTGAGGAGGCGTGCTATTCGTCTGGGAAGAGCTGTTGTCGGCTTTCGGCGTATTATCCGCCTGGGAAGAGCTGCCGTCAGCCTGGGGCGTGTTATTCGCCTGTGGTGTGCCGCCTGCCTGGGAAGAGCCGCCGTCAGCCTGGGGGCCGCTGTTATTTGTCTGGGAAGAGCTGCCGGTATCCGGCTGCGGAGTGTCAGCCTTGGGCGGAATATAGTCGTCATCCGTCTCCTTCCCACTCTTTAAAACGGCTCCGGTAACAGCGTCAATTTCATAGTCGTATTCAAAACCTTCACATTTAAATTCAATCTCATAAACCATTGCGCCGTGTTCATAGTCCAGTTCGATCTCGTATTCCGTAAGCTTATCTGCTGAAGCTCCGGCATGAGAGAGGGCGGCCTGCTTTGCTTTTTCTTCGCCGATGTAGGCTTTGTCGCTGGCGGTTCCCAGAGAATTCACATTTGCCAGATTCAGATTGCCGGATTCGGTCAGCAGGTTCAGCTCATTGATGGATAAGGGAACCAGATCCTCAAAGGAGTAAAAGGCGCTCTGGTCAATAATCTGCTGAATCAGCTGGGCTTTGCCTAAAGTAATGCCGTAAGTCTCGGCAAGCTGCCTGAGATTGGAATCTGCGTAAATGCTCTGGCTTAGAACGGCCCCGTTGAAGGTTCCGGACTGAAGGACGGCGCTGATTTCGTTAGCCAGACGCTCCTGCAGCTCTGCGCTCTTGGCCGGATCCTGGTTGTCTACGCTGATTAAGATGGAATTGGCCAGCTCATTTAAATAACCGTTGCGGAGCATAGAGCCGATGAGTGCGTTTATGGCTACGTCAAGGCTGCTTCCTTTGAAATTCATGCTGCCGACTACGGTTTCTGCGTCCTTATTTCGGGGATTTACGGCCAGAACCTCTTCTTTTTTATTTACCTCAATCTCAATGGAAGGATTTACATCCAGAGAGACGGTGGAGGCAACGGAATAATTGGTGCGGTATATCTGGAAGCCGGCCAAACCGCCGATCAGCAGTACAAATGCCGCTGCAATACCGGCAAGACGCCGTGATAAAAAGGTTTTTTTATTGGTATCTGTCATAATGATTACAGCTCCTTTCTGAGATTTGCAGTCGGAAAGGATGCTGCCGCGTATGTCGGGAACAGCGTTTGAAAAGGCCTGCTTGATTTTCTGCTCAGTGTTCTTGTCTGCCATCTTCAATCCTCCTCTCCTATATGATTTTTTAGTTTCTTTATGGCGCGGTTGTATTTTGAAAGAACGGTGGACAGGGGAAGCGCAAGGAACTTTGCAGTTTCCCGATGCTTAAAGCCTGCAACAGCATGGAGAATAACGATCTGACGCTCCTCGTCGGAGAGAAGCTCCATACATTCCGTTAGAATCAGCCGATCCTCCAAGGAGACAGTCTCGCATGCCTCCAGATAAGGCTCCCAGTTTTCCGGAGGGATATCTGCCGTCTTTCTGCGTTCCCGAAGCTTCAAAAGACAGAGGTTCCGGGTGATGGTCAGAATCCATGCCATGGGCTTTTTAGAGGACTGATACCTGGGGGCTGCCGAATAAATCTGGAGATAGCAGTCGTGCAGGACATCCTCTGCGTCCTGGGTATTCTTCAAAATAGAAAGGGCAAAAGCATAGACAGAAGCGCTGGTGCAGTCATAAAGCTCTCCAAGAGCATTGGAATCTTCATGGGCGATTCCGAAAAGGCAGCGATCCAATCGGGAGGAATCCGGTATTCCTCCACTGTCATTTGCCGACGTCAAGCAAATTATCATAATTGCCTTCTCCTTTCACTTCATTAATACACGAGAATAGAATTTTATTGCATCTATTTTAACATTTTTTTAAAAAATTAAAAAGAGTGTATTCTTGACAGAGGATTGAAATTTAATTTAAAATGCACTTGAAAGCTTGATCTAATATGGAAGGCGGGCGTTTTATTATGAATACCAATATCATAGTGTACCATACGGCCAGCTGCGGCGTGCTCATAAAAATAGGAAGAAAGGCCGTCGGAGTGGATGCTTTTAGCAAAGACCCGGACGGGCTGTATCCGGATACGCCTCCCCAAGTGAAAGCGGAGCTTTTTGCCGGGATAGAGAAGGGAGGCATAGGGACGCTTTTGTTTACGCACGCCCATGGAGATCATTTCTGTCCTAAAGATACGGCAGAGGCTCTTGGACGAAATCCGGAGCTGATGATTATTTCTACAGAAGAGGTCATTGGGAAGCTTCGCGGGATGGCGCCTGATAGGGGGAGGATGTATGAGGTTTCTCCGGAGGAAAAGGGGAATGTGAAGATATGGTTTCCCGGCGGCTGCGCCGAGCTTTTTAACAGCACACATATGGGCGAGGCCTATGCGGGAGTTCAGAATCTGACCGCCATGGTTGAGATGGAAGGAAAACGGATGGTGCTTTTGGGGGATGCCTGGCCTCGGGAGGAGCTGTTTGCACGAATCGGGGCATGGGAGCAAACGCCGGATATACTGATTGCGCCCTTTCCTGTTATCGGTCTGCCTTCCAGCAGACGGCTTCTTGTAAAACATCTGAAGCCCGCTCAGATTCTGGCTCTGCATCTTCCTAAGCCGGAAAGGGACAGCCAGAACTGGCTTGCCAGTGCGAAGAAGGTCTGTGAGAGTGCAAAAGACGGCCTTCCTATGCCCTGGTTTGGTGAGAAGCCAGGGAAGATGTATTGTTTATAGAGTATTGTTGTAAGAATTCAAAGAAACCCGGCAGAATCTGCCGGGTTTCTTTGAAAAAGTCCTTGACAGCCGGCAGTTTTGTTACTATAATGAACCAGTGTGTGCGAATGCGCAGGTTTTCGTGCGCCATAAAGCCGATCATGGCACAGCAGCCTGACAGGGCCGGCAGCATGCCAGCCACTTATTACAGGAGGTGAAAGGAATGCCAACATTTAACCAGTTAGTAAGAAAAGGAAGACAGACCTCTGTGAAGAAGTCTACTGCTCCCGCTCTTCAGAAAGGATTTAACTCTCTGAAAAAGAAAGCTACGGATACATCCGCACCCCAGAAGCGCGGTGTATGTACTGCAGTAAAGACTGCCACACCGAAGAAGCCGAACTCCGCTCTTCGTAAGATTGCCAGAGTACGTCTTTCCAACGGTATCGAGGTAACGAGCTATATTCCGGGCGAAGGCCACAACCTTCAGGAGCATAGTGTTGTTATGATCCGCGGAGGAAGAGTAAAGGACCTTCCCGGTACAAGATATCATATCATCCGCGGTACATTGGATACCGCAGGCGTAGCGAAGAGAAGACAGGCCCGTTCCAAATACGGCGCCAAGAGACCGAAAGACGCTAAGAAGTAAATTCGGCTCAGATTTGTTACAGGTAACACCTTATAAACCGGAAGCATTTCGTTTATAAGAACAGAAGCTATGAGACGTTGGGCAGACAGACATGTCTGCATGCCGGAATGACATATCGCCCTTAACAGGCTGCGGGTTGTATATAGAAATTGCCGTGCACAACACAAGTAGAGAGACACATGTGAGTACCTGAGAATTAAAGAGTGAATTTTATTAAGCCAGAGGTTTAATAAGCACGTATTAAGGAGGGAAGTATCGTGGCACGTAAAGGACATATCCAGAAAAGAGATGTATTAGCAGATCCGCTGTACAATAATAAGGTTGTCACCAAGCTTATCAACAACATTATGCTGGACGGTAAGAAGGGTGTGGCACAGAAGATTGTATACGGAGCATTTACAAGAGTAGAGGCAAAGACTGAGAAGCCGGCTCTGGAAGTATTCGAGGAGGCTATGAACAACATCATGCCTATGCTCGAGGTTAAGGCAAGACGTATCGGTGGAGCAACCTATCAGGTACCGATTGAGGTTCGCCCGGACCGCCGTCAGGCTCTTGCGCTTCGCTGGCTGACCATGTTCTCCCGTAAGCGCGGTGAGAAGACCATGGAAGAGAGACTTGCAAATGAGATTATGGATGCCGCCAACAACACAGGCGCATCTGTGAAGAGAAAAGAAGACATGCACAAGATGGCAGAGGCCAACAAGGCATTTGCACACTATCGGTTCTAATCAAGACCGAAAGTCGTTTGTGCTTGATGATTTGAGGAGGAAAACCCGTGGCTGGAAGAGAATATCCATTGGAGAGAACCAGGAATATCGGAATCATGGCTCATATCGATGCCGGTAAGACCACATTGACCGAGCGTATTCTGTATTACACTGGCGTAAACTATAAAATCGGAGATACTCACGAAGGTACTGCTACCATGGACTGGATGGAGCAGGAACAGGAGCGTGGTATCACCATCACTTCCGCAGCTACAACCTGTCATTGGACCCACCAGGAGAACTGCAAGCCCCAGGATGGAGCTTTGGAGCATCGTATCAATATCATTGATACCCCGGGTCACGTTGACTTTACGGTTGAGGTAGAGCGTTCCCTTCGTGTACTGGACGGCGCCGTAGGCGTGTTCTGTGCGAAGGGCGGTGTAGAGCCTCAGTCTGAAAACGTTTGGCGCCAGGCTGATACCTACAATGTACCCCGTATGGCGTTCATCAATAAGATGGACATCCTGGGTGCAGATTTCTACAATGCGGTAGAAATGATTAAAACAAGACTTGGAAAGAATGCCATCTGCATTCAGCTTCCCATCGGAAAGGAAGACGAATTCAAGGGAATCATTGATTTGTTCGAGATGAAAGCCTACATCTACAACGATGAGAAGGGCGAGGACATTTCCATTGTTGATATCCCGGAGGATATGGCAGATGACGCCGAGCTTTATCGTACCGAGCTGGTTGAGAAAATCTGTGAGCTGGACGATGACCTGATGATGGTATATCTGGAGGGAGAAGAACCCGCTGTAGATGATTTGAAGAAGGTTTTGAGAAAAGCGACCTGCGAGTGTACGGCAGTGCCCGTATGCTGCGGTACAGCTTACCGGAACAAGGGCGTTCAGAAGCTTCTGGATGCAGTGCTTGACTATATGCCGGCTCCCACGGACATTGCGGCCATCAAGGGAACGGATATGGAAGGCAACGAGACGGAGCGTCATTCTTCTGACGAAGAGCCCTTCTCTGCACTGGCATTTAAGATTATGGCTGACCCCTTTGTAGGAAAGCTTGCATTTTTCCGAGTATACTCCGGAACCATGAATTCCGGTTCCTACGTATATAATTCTACCAAACAGAAGAAGGAACGTGTAGGACGTATCCTTCAGATGCACGCAAACAAGAGAGCGGAGCTTGACAAGGTATATTCCGGAGATATCGCTGCGGCAGTAGGCTTTAAGTTTACCACCACAGGCGATACCATCTGCGACGAGCAGCATCCGGTAATCCTGGAGTCCATGGAGTTCCCGGAGCCGGTTATCGAGCTGGCTATCGAGCCGAAGACAAAGGCCGGCCAGGGCAAGATGGGCGAGGCTCTTGCAAAGCTTGCAGAGGAGGACCCGACCTTCCGTGCTCACACGGATCCGGAAACGGGCCAGACGATTATTGCAGGTATGGGCGAGCTGCATCTTGAGATTATTGTTGACCGTCTCTTAAGAGAGTACAAGGTAGAGGCCAACGTAGGCGCACCTCAGGTTGCCTACAAGGAGACCTTTACGAAGCCGGTGGACGTGGACAGCAAGTATGCGAAGCAGTCCGGCGGACGTGGACAGTATGGCCACTGTAAGGTACGCTTCGAGCCCATGGACGCCAACGGAGAAGAGCTGTTCAAGTTCGATTCCCAGGTTGTGGGCGGTGCGATTCCGAAGGAATACATTCCTGCAGTCGGCGAGGGTATCGAAGAGGCGGCGCAGTCCGGTATCCTGGGAGGCTTCCCGGTGCTTGGACTTCATGCGACCGTATACGACGGTTCTTACCATGAGGTAGACTCCAGTGAGATGGCATTCCACATTGCAGGTTCTCTGGCATTTAAGGAGGCTATGCAGAAGGGTAATCCGGTACTTTTGGAGCCCATTATGAAGGTTGAGGTTACTACCCCCGAGGATTACATGGGCGACGTTATCGGCGACATCAACAGCCGCCGGGGCCGTATCGAGGGTATGGACGATATCGGCGGAGGAAAGATGATCCGCGGTTACGTACCTCTGGCAGAGATGTTTGGATACTCTACAGACCTTCGTTCCAAGACACAGGGCCGTGGTAACTACTCCATGTTCTTTGAGAAATACGAGCAGGTGCCCAAGAGTATTCAGGAAAAGGTACTGGCAGCAAAGAAATAACCGAATAATATTGAAAGTTTTGCTTGAAAAATAAGGCGCTTTGAAATATAATCAAAGATAGCCGAGTTTATCTAAATAACGAAACAAATAATTATGAAAAATGCCGCGAAGGCGTAAGAATTAAGGAGGACATTCAAAATGGCTAAAGCTAAATTTGAAAGAAACAAACCCCATTGTAATATCGGAACCATTGGTCACGTTGACCATGGTAAAACAACTCTGACAGCAGCTATTACCAAGGTGCTTTCTGAGAGAGTAGCCGGCAACACTGCTACTGATTTCGAGAACATCGACAAGGCTCCCGAGGAGAGAGAGCGTGGAATCACTATTTCTACTGCTCATGTTGAGTATGAGACCGAGAACAGACACTATGCACACGTTGACTGCCCGGGCCATGCCGACTATGTAAAGAACATGATCACCGGTGCTGCTCAGATGGACGGCGCTATCCTGGTAGTTGCTGCTACTGACGGTGTTATGGCTCAGACAAAGGAGCACATCCTTCTGTCCCGTCAGGTAGGTGTTCCCTATATCGTAGTATTCCTGAACAAGTGCGATGCTATGGATGACGAAGAGCTGATCGAGCTGACCGAGATGGAGATCACAGAGCAGCTTGAGGAGTATGAGTTCACAGACTGCCCGATCATCAAGGGTTCCGCTCTGAAGGCTCTGGAAGATCCTTCAGGAGAGTGGGGCGACAAGATCATGGAGCTGATGAAGACTGTAGACGAGTATATTCCGGATCCCCAGCGTGCAACCGATCAGCCGTTCCTGATGCCTGTAGAGGACGTATTCACCATTACTGGTCGTGGTACTGTTGCTACCGGCCGTGTTGAGCGTGGTGTGCTTCATGTAAATGAGGAAGTTGAAATCATCGGTATCAAGGAAGAGACACGTAAGACTGTAGTTACCGGTATCGAGATGTTCCGTAAGCTTCTTGACGAGGCTCAGGCCGGCGACAACATCGGAGCTCTGCTTCGTGGTGTTCAGAGAACCGAGATTGAAAGAGGTCAGGTTATTGCTAAGCCTGGCAGCGTTACCTGCCATACAAAGTTTACCGCTCAGGTATACGTACTGACCAAAGATGAGGGCGGCCGTCATACACCGTTCTTCAACAACTATCGTCCGCAGTTCTACTTCAGAACTACCGACGTTACCGGTGTCTGCAATCTGCCTGCTGGTACTGAGATGTGCATGCCTGGCGATAACGTAGAGATGACCATTGAGCTGATTCATCCTATCGCTATGGAGCAGGGACTTACGTTTGCTATTCGTGAGGGTGGACGTACAGTAGGGTCTGGCCGTGTGGCTACAATTATTGAGTAATCAGTAAAAAGTTAGATTTTATGGGGCTTTCCTAAGAATAGGGAAGCCCTTTTTGAAACTTTGCAACAGTGAAAAAGTTGTAAGCGGTGCCATAAAGTAGAAAATTTGATCTTAGAAGGTATGGAAGTATGCCATCTAAGTTATACAAATATTATTCAAATAGGGAAAGAGCAGGATCGCACAATAAAATATTGGATTCGTCCGGCATCGCTTACGGTAGAAGCCAAACAGAGCGAGATAGCGGAACTTTTTGAGAAATTTGCTTCCATACCATTTGTTGACCGTATAAACAGTCGGGCATCTATGGAGCATATGCGTAGGGGATACTTGGAAGATTTTATCAGTGAAAGTAACAGTTCATTGATTGAAGAACTTAATGTACGCTCTTTGGAGGACTTATTAGTATCCGAGGAAGTGGCGGAAGAAAAAGATGAGGGAATAGCAATCAAAAATATTGGACTGCTTATGTTTGGGGAAAGACCAGACAAGTTGATTGCAGGAAGCAAGATTGAGCTGGTGCGTTTTCATGATAAGGAGGCGGAGGCGTCTGATTTTACAGAGAAGACATTTTACGGCCCGATATGGAAGCAGGTAAGAGACGCACTAGACTACATTAAGGCAACTGTGATTGAGGAAAAGGTGGTAAAGGTTGATGGAAGGGCGGAAGCAGACCGTTTTTTCAACTATCCGTATAATGCATTGGAAGAAGCGCTTGTAAATGCAGTTTTACACAAAAATTATAAAGAGGATGTGCCGGTAGAGATTCGAATTTATTTGGATCAAATTTAGATTATCAATTTTCCCGGACCGGATCAGTATATTGATATGGAAAAGTTTGCGGCGGGGAAAGTCAGGGCAAGAAGATACAGAAATCCCAAAATTGGAGAATTTTTCAAGGAAATTGATTTGTCTGAAAAGAAATCAACGGGTATATCGAAAATTTTGCGTGAACTGAAAAGAAACGGTTCGCCCATGCCGGAGTTTGAAACGGATGCGGACAGAACTTATATGATTACTACTATAAAGATCCATGAAAGGTTCGAAATAGATAATAAAAACTTCGGTCAAAAAAATGACCGAAGTTTGACCGAAGTTTTGACCGAAGTTTTGACAAAAAAGAATTATGATAAGGTTTTACCTCTTTTGAAGTATTTAGATAAAAACGGAAAAATAACGCCACAAGTTGCTGAAATGGTGATTAAAAAATCCAAATCAACTACTTATAGATACTTGACTATGCTTGTAGAGACGGGATATGTCGAAGTAAGTGGTAATACAAATAATGCCGTCTATCAACTATCCAAAGGATAACGAGCGTAGTCTTGTGATAACCCCAGGATAAAAAAATTCCAAAAACGTCAGATACAAGGTGTATATCAAAGAAAAAACCGCCGAGAATGCCCTGAAAATCACTTGGGATTAAATTCCCATTTGTTAAGTGAGTAAATTATTGAGAAACAGGTCTTTAATAAAATCGAAGACGGTAAGATGGAGTGATTGAAATGACAGAGGTTAGGTTTTCTTGCAATATAGCGTATGAACTGCTTAAATTTGCAGTGATTTTTACGAATTATTGCCGCATTTTATGGAAAAACAGGCGGTTATGTGGTAATATTCTTAAGGAAAGTATCAGATTCAGAGCAGAAAAAGAGAACAGCTTTATACAAAAGATAAAACTGCTCGGAATGTGATTCTTTCCAATTGTACCAATTCGCGGACGTGCAGCCGGTATGTATATGGGGATAGTATCTTTTCCAGCTCCCCTAAACAGGAGAATCCTATGAAAAAAGGCTGTGAAGGCAGGTCTTTGTTATGCGGTATTCGTATTTAAGGGCATGCTTCACAGACCTTCCGCCGGGAGGTCTTGAAAAACAGTATGAAAAAACGCTGTTTTATCCGGAAGCCGCATACATTCTTCCAAGCTGCTTCATGGAAGCACAGCCGCACTCCGGGCAGATGCGGATATCAAAACCCCAGACCGCTTTGAGCAGTTCTGCCATGGCCATACCGGCATAACGCTGCCGGAAACGCTGTCCGCCCTGAAGTTTAAAAATAACCGTCAGGTTGTGTGTCTTCATGCGGTTGTTCAGGAAACCATAGTACCGGATTTTCTGAAAACCGGAAGGCAGGACGTGCATCAGATAGCGGCGTATGAATTCAATGTTGTCCAGTGTAATGGTGCGTTTTGGGTCATTAGGTTTTAAACCTCTGGCAGAAAAAGAGACCGAATCCCGTGAAACGGAAAGGAGCCTGCTGTTTGAAACAGCAATTCTGTGGGTGTAACGCCCAAGATATTCAATTGCATTGCCGAATCCGTTGAATGTTTCTTTTATGTAAGGGCACCAGTCCTTTGCATAAAGGGAATCCTTCCACTTCCTGAAAGAGCAGGGATTTTTAAGAGCGGAGCAGGAGGAAGGAAAAACAAGGGAGCCGTCCTTATAAAGCAGGCTGAGGCAGGCCATAAACTTTCCCTTGAATTTATCCCTCAGAACCCTGACCGGAATAAAAAAGTTATTGGAAGAGAGGCGTATCTTATGGTCCTTTGTAAGGCCGCCTCCGGAAACAATACAGTGCATATGGACATGGTAGGAAAGCTCCTGGTTCCAGGTATGGAGGACCTGTATGATGCCGGGCACAGCCCCGAGATATTTCCTGCTTGAAGCTAATTCGAGAAGGGTCTGGGCGCAGCATCTGTGGAAGAGTCCGTAAAGGAGCTTTTGGTTGTGGTAAAAGAGCGGCCCCAGTTCATGTGGAAGAGTAAATACCACATGGAAATAGGGGGAATCGATAACCTCGGCCCTGCGCTTGTCCACCCAGATTTCTTTTAAGACAGCCTGACAGTCAGGGCAGCTGCGGTTACGGCAGGAATTATTGTGGAATACCATATGTCCGCAGCAGTCACAGCGGCTTACGTTACACCCGAGGGAAGGGGATTTACATTTCAGGATGGAATGTGCCGCTTTACGCTGTACATCCGACAGATAAGGCGCTTTTGCGGAATAAGCCTGATAAGAAGCTTCAAATACCTGCCGGATCTTAAATTCACCCATGAGAAACACCTGCCATGCGGTCAAAAGGGCTGACGGCGGAGCCGGTGCCATTGGAGGCCAGATGGACATAAATGGCGGTGGAGCTTAAAGATTTATGTCCCAGCAGAGCTTTAATGGTAAGCAGGTCAACGCCATCCTCATACAGATGGGTGCCGAAAGCATGCCGGAAAGAATGGCAGGTGAGCCTGCGCTCCCAGCCAAGGCGGTCCTCATGGGCATGGATATGCCTGGAAAGGAAAAAGGTGTCAATGGGCCTGTCCTGTCCGTTCTGCTTGGGGAAAAGATATCCCCGGGGCTTTCCGTATTGAAACCAGTACTGGGTAAGCAGGTCAAGAGCGGCTGTTGAAAGGATGGCATAGCGGTCATGGCGGTTCTTGCCATGAGTGATATGGAGTCTGAGATTCTTTCTGTCAACATCTTCATAACGCAGGGAGCATACCTCGCCGATGCGGAGGCCGGAGGAATACATCAGGGCAGTCATGGCCTTCTGCTTTAAATCAGGCATAGTGGATATGAAAGTCCAGGTATCCTGTCTGGAGGGGACATAGGGAAGATATTCATCGAACCTGCGGAAGGGTAGCTGGGTATCGTCCCATGTTTTGTGGAGGACATAGATGGTAAAAAAGCGGAGCTGTGAGATGGCACAGTTGATAGTCCTGTCAGAAAGGTTTCTGGATTTCTGGAGCCAGCGGATATAATCACGCAATTCATTCCAGGAAACATCTTCGGGAGCTTTAAGGAGAAAGCGGGAAAGGTAATCCAGATAGGCACGGATATAGGTGCAGTAATTTTTGAGTGTATGGTCCGTAAGGCCACGCAGGGAGATCATCTCCCGGAAAGTGTTTAAATAATTGTCCATAATAAAATCTCCTTTGATGAAATGTAAGAAAACAACGGGTTACATTTCAGAAAAGGCGGCGGACG
Organism: Candidatus Merdisoma sp. JLR.KK011; assembly: GCF_036941125.1. Lineage (NCBI taxonomy): Bacteria > Bacillati > Bacillota > Clostridia > Lachnospirales > Lachnospiraceae > Candidatus Merdisoma > Candidatus Merdisoma sp. JLR.KK011. Next base: position 1,241,243 of record NZ_JAYWSZ010000004.1, read on the forward strand.
AGGAAAATAAGATATACAGTTGTTGAAATGAGAAATCCATGATAAAATAAGCATAGCAGTTTTGGTTGTTATGTGATTGTGGATTAGGGGTAATTCAACAATACAACATAAAAACAAAAACTGCTACTTTTTTCTATAATGTAGCGAGAATAATTATAACTGGAGCTAGCCGTCGCGCTAGCGACTTGGTACAATATAGGAGCAAAGATAAAAACAAAACGCAAGGAAATCTTGCAGAACTGGCAGGTAATCCGGCCGCACCATTATGGTGCAGACAGCCCTCCCTCCTTAAGGTCATCCGTTCTTTGGTTATTACAATGATTTTAAGGAGGAATTGTCATGGACAAAGTTTCGGGAAAGCTGAGAGAAACAAACGACTGCTGTCCGGAAATGGTTCAACACGTTTCGATGGAAGGAGACGAATGTGTTTCGTGTTATAGATGAACGTTTTTTTGTGCCATTGGCATCTCCGAATAAGACAGTATATTGGGAATGTATCTGCAAGTTGTTTTCCGTCATGGATCATCAGCCTTCATTTGGTGTAGAAAGAGATATCCTGGTAGAAGAATTGCAGTACTATTTTGAACAGACACAGGCAGCAGAGCTGGAAGGGGAAGATGTAGAAGGAAAATCTGCAAGAGATAAAGCAAACTGGATGATTCGGAAGCTGGAGACTTATGGATGGATTGATATTGAAACAGATAAAAGCTACGTGCAAAGAATTAATTTTAAGGAATATGCAGTCAAGGTAATAAAGACCCTCCTTGAGATTGCAGAAGGAAAAAAGATTGAATATCAAGGGTATATTTATACAATATACAGTCTGGTGAGAAGTGCGACGGACAATCCGGGCATTGTCCTTTTATCAATAATGGAAAATACGGATATGCTGATTATGGGTCTTAAAAACTTAAGTTCCGGCATCAAGCATTATATAGATGAACTGACCAGATATAAAACACCCGCTGAGATTATGAATGTGCTTTTCAACGATTATATTGAGAATATAGTGGATAAGGCCTATCATCGGCTGCTTACATCGGACAATGTCTCAAAATTCCGCCCGGAGATTATAGATAGACTGGAAAGTAAAAGCCGGAGCAAGTCTTATATGGAAAAAGCAAGTCAGGAACTGGCGGGCATCCGGGAGATTTCAAGGGATGAGGCGGAGGAGCTGGTTTACCATTACATTCATCAGGTGATAGATGCCTTCCAGAATATGGATGAGATTTTGTCAGAGATTAACCGCAAGAATACGCAGTATCAAAGAGCAGCAATCAACCGGGCAAAGTTTTATCTGATAGGAGGGGAGGATGTCAGAGGACAAATCAAGGAAATCCTATCAGGGATGAACGAAGAAATCAACCGGGATGATAAGGATTTGAGCGGAATTTATCGAATTGAATTTATGGATGAACTAATCCGGATTTACAGCTCTGCCGTATTGGATGAAAAGTCTTTCTATACGCCGATTGAGGGGAAAAAGGCATTTGAACCAGAAATGCTTTCAGATGAGGAGCCGAATCAAGAACTTCGAGATGAAAAAATGAGGCGGATGCTGGAAAAACTGGCAAAAGTTCTAAATCCGGAAAAGATAAATAATTATGTGGAAAAGCAGCTTGGTGACAGACAGGAAATGTCAGCTTCAGAACTGCCTCTGGGAGATACAGATGACTTTGTCAAAATGATTTATGTCAGGCTTTATGGACAGAGAAAAAATATGAAGTATACAATTGCTGTAAAAGAGATGATAAAAAAAGCCGGCTATTGTTTTAATGATTTTACGATACATAGGAAGGAGTATTGATAGGAATGAATATTCTAGAGGGAATGCTGCAGCGGGATAAAGACGACTTTTCAAGAATCTGCAATCGCCTTCTAAGCTCGTGCTTTCTTTGCAGGAGAAATGAAACAAACAAGCAGGATTACTATTTTATAATGAAATATAAAGAAAAGTTTTCGGAATGCTTTGCTCTTTTGGGATACCGTCTGGAGATCAATGAGGAATACGATGTCATCCAGCTGACAAATCCTCAGAATTACAACCGCTATAATATGAAGCTGTTCGAATCCATTCTTCTGCTGATTCTTCGAATTCTTTATGACGAAAAAAGAAGAGACCTTTCCGTTTCAGATGAAGTGATCGTAAATGTGGGCGATATTCATGAAAAATTCTTAAGCCTAAAAATCCGGGACAAGATGATTGATAAAACAACTTTTCGTAATGCAATCAGCACATTAAAAAGATTTCAGCTGATTGAAACCCTCGATACCAACCTGACAGATGAAGAAGCGCGCATCATTATTTTTGATGCGATTCTGATGGCCGTCCGGGTGGAAGATATTAAGGCTGCCTATGAGAAACTGGAGATTTACAAAAAGGGAGGAAAGAGCAGTGAAGAAGCTGATGAGGGTGAAGCTGATTAACTGGCATCGTTTTACGAACACGACGATTGAGTTAGAAAAATCCACTTTGATTTCCGGTGAAAATGGCGCCGGCAAGTCCACGCTTTTGGACGCAATCCAGTTTGTAGTGATTTGTTCTACAAATTATTTCAATAAAGCAGCACACGAGAATGGGAAGAGAAAACTAACAGGATATATCCGCTGCAAAACAGGACGGGAAAAGAGGCCGTATGAACGTACCGGTGAAATCAGTGCACATATTGCATTGGAATTCTATGAGGAAAAAAGGGATAAATACTTTGTGGTGGGTGCAGTGGTAGATTCGGCTTCTGAGGGACAGGAAAAAACGGCAAGATATTTGATGGACGGCATCTGTCTGGAGGATTCTCTTTTCTTCCAGGGGAAAACACCAAAGTCCATCAACCAGTTCAGAACTACGAACGCTAAGAAGATTAAACAATGGTGTACGACGGACAAAGAAGCCAGATCTATGATGAAAAACAGGTTTGGACGAATCGAGGATAAGTTTTTCAGACTTATCCCAAAGGCCCTGGCTTTCAGGCCGATCGATGATATCAAAGATTTTGTTTATTCCTATGTGTTAGATGAGAAAGAAGTGAATATTGATGTGCTGCGTGAAAATGTCCGCACATACCAGGATTTGCAGCGCACGTTAGAGAATGTAAAGATTCGTATTGGAAGACTGGAAAAAATCAATACCATGCATGAGCAGGCAGTGGATGGCCTGCGTAAGGACAGTCAGTATGAATATTATCTTGCCAGAGTGGAAGCAGATCTGATTGGTGAAGATATTAAGAGAATGCAGTCAGAAATACAGTCGGATATCCTCAGATTGGAGGAGCAGAACAGGCAGATTGACTCTGTGAGAGCAGAACAGACCGAAAAGCAGCAGATTAGGGATGATCTGAGGGCGGAACTTGCAACAGATAAGGATTTCCTGGCAAAGGATGAACAGGAGAAAAGGCTGCATTTATTGGAAAGCAAAAAAGAAGAGATGCTGACAGAACGCAAAATACTCCAAAAAAGCGTAGATGCGGCGAAGGGGCAGCTTAAGAAGCTGCTGCAGGTCAGGGATGTAGACAGCACAGTAAGGCTTTACTATAAAAATTTATGTGAAATAGACAAGGATATCAATCTGGCAGAGACGAAGGATACACTTTTGCATGTGCTCGCTTATAAAAATGAAATGCGTGATAAGATTTTCAAAAAAAGAGCGGAAGCATTGACGGAAGAAGCAAGGGTCAGCAGTCAGAAGCAGGAGCTGGACGGCAAAATAGAACAATTGATGAAGAAAAAGCTATCCTATGCAGAAGATGTGGAGCGTGTCAGAACGGCCATAAAAGAAGAATTCAGCCGCATTGGCAGAACGCCGGAACCACGCATCTTATGCGAGATGTTAGAAATCACGGATGATTCATGGCGAAATGCGGTAGAGGGGTATTTGAATACACAGAGGTTTTACATTTTAGTAGAACCGGATAGCTTTGATATTGCGCTGGGTACTTATGACAAGCTGCGAAAAGAGGGAAAAGCATACGGAGTCGGCCTTATCAATACGCAGAATCTGGATCAGCATGATACGGCTCCGGAAGGATCGCTGGCCTCCGTTGTTACCTCAAAAAACAAATATGCAAAACGCTATATCAATATGATTTTGGGAAAAGTGCACATGTGTGTGCGCTATCGGGATCTGAAAAACTATAAAACATCCATTACAAAGGAGTGTATGAAGTATCAGAATCATGTGGCCAGTGCCATAAAGCCGGCTGTTTTTGAAACTCCTTACATTGGTCAGAATGCGTTAAAGGTCCAGCTGGAACAGGCCAGGAAAAAGCGTGAAGATATAAAGGAACAGTTGAGGCAGATTCATACCAGACTGGAACAGATGGAATTCGTCCTGGAGCCTTTGGAGACTGAGTATGATACAGACATCAAGTACAGGCTGGATGTTATTGGGGACTTGCGTCAGGTTGAGCTGGAAATCAATAAATGCAGAGAAAATATTGCCACCTTAGAGAAGAACTCCAATATGATTATGAAACAGGTACAGCTGTCAGCGCTTGAGAAAATACTGGGAGAGCTGGCGGTTAAACTGGATTCTTTGAACAGAGCGGCAGGCAAAACGGAAGAAAGAATCAGCCTGACAAAAGAACAGGCGGCAGACGGGCAGATAAAGCATGCCGAAAAAGCAGTTATTTACAAGGAATTGGGAGATAAAGCCGGTGATTCCCTGCCGGTTTGGGAGCAGGAATATGAGAAACATACCGAGGATAAGTCCTTCTCACAGTTCCGGGATAATTATCTCAGGCGGAGAAAAGCGAATCAGACGCTGGTAGATAAAGCCGTCGATTCCATGAAGGAATTCATGGGCGAATACAAAACGGCTCATGATTTTGGGGCTCCGGCGACGATGGATGGTTATCCGGATTTTGAAACAGAATATATGAAGCTTAAGAATTCGGAACTGCTGCAGTACGAAGGCAAAGTGGAGGCGGCCAGATGTGCGGCAGAGGAAGAATTCAGAGAGCAGTTCCTTTCCAAGCTGCAGGAAAATATGAAGACGGCTCAGGCAGAGTTCAAAGAGCTGAATAAGGCGCTTGATGATATTATATTCAGCAATGAAAAGTATGAGTTCCTATATATGCCGAGTAAAAGATATAGACAGTATTATGAGATGATCATGGATGATTTTAATGCTATGCGGGGAGAATCCATTTTCAGCGGGCTGTTCCACGAGAATCATAAAGCGGTTATAGAGGAGTTGTTTGAACGGCTGGCGCTGGATAATGAGAATAATGCCAGGGCCTTAGATGAATTTACGGATTATCGAACCTATATGGATTATGATATCCGCATCATTCATAGTGATGGAAATTATTCTCTGTATTCCAAAGTGTGTGAGGAAAAGAGCGGCGGAGAAACGCAGACGCCGTTTTATGTGACGGTAGCGGCATCTTTTGTCCAGCTTTATAAAAATAATATCGGAGGAGAAGCAATAGGCCTTGTGCTGTTTGATGAGGCCTTTAATAACATGGATGACGAAAGGATCGGTGGTGTTCTGGAATTCTTAAGAAGACTGCCGCTGCAGATTCTGATTGCAGCTCCTCCTGATAAAATACAGTATATCAGTCCGTTCGTTGAAGAAACGCTGCTGGTGATGACGGACGAAAAGGTAAGCTTTGCAGAGAGGTATATCAATGGTGCAGTATGATCGGAGAGTTTTAAATCACCTGTTAGATGCATATGAGAACAGTCTGCTGTCTACAGGGGAGAATAAACGGACCATACAGATAGAGCTCCGTTTTACAAAGACATCGATCCCGTCCTATTTTGATGAGAGCTCTAACGAATATGAAAACATTCATGTATTGATGAAGTTGTTGGAAAGCAAAAAGCTAATCCGCATCATTTGGAAGGATAACAAGCAGGATTATGTGATTTGGAAAGTCCGGCTGATGACAGATCACATAGAAGAGGCTTATCAATATGCTGGACGTAAGCCAAAGCGGGGATTGGAAGAAGAAAACATTACCCTGCTTCAGAAATATCTGAATGTGGAAGCGCCCATCACAGCGGCTTTTGCTGGGTATCTTCTGGAACGGTTACAAAATCATAAGTCAGTAAAAGAATATATTGAGCTGGAGAAGAGGAAGGAGACGGAAGAGTTTCTTCGGGCATGTGTACTTGTAGAGCAGAATAGGAAGTCATGCTATATCAGGGAATTTTCTATCAGGCATTTTCAGGATTCAAAGTATTTTGAGCGGATAGAAAGTCGTATTGCCAAAGTATTCCGGCAGTTTTCGGAGGAATATGCGGAAATGGACACCTTGGAACTATTGGCGGAATATGGAATTTACAGAACCCCTGATTATGTGTATTTTAAGGGGGATGCCAGGATATCTATCGGTGAGGGAATCATCGATTTATCTCTGTTAAAGCAGGGAATAGGCATTTCCGGCGAGGATCTTTCAAGCATTCGGTTTTCGGATCTGAGCAGGATAAAGAAAGTAATTACCATCGAAAATCTCACCTCTTTTTTTAGGTACTGGGAGGAGGATAGTCTTTTTATATATCTTGGCGGATATCACAACAGGATTCGAAGGACTTTTTTAAAAATGGTTTATGAAACAATCCCGGATGCGAAGTATTATCATTTTGGAGATATTGATGCGGGAGGATTTTCCATTCTTCTGGATCTGCGGAAAAAGACGGGAATTCCGTTTTTGAGTTACCATATGGATTTGGATACACTGAAACGATATATGCAATATGGAAAGCGCTTGACTGAGTCAGATCAAAAGCGATTGAGGAAAATAGGCAAAGAGAAAGAATTCTGCGAGATAATCCGATTTATGCTGGAAAAAAATATAAAGCTGGAGCAGGAATGTATTGGTGAAACCCACGCAGTCCGCCAGACAGTAAATCACTGCTAATAGAGATAAGAATGGAGATACGATATGAACCTGACAAATTTTTTAAAACAGACGGATACCCTTACAGCGCAATATTCAGCAGAACAGCTCATTGCTTTTATTCATGGGATCGGGAGGGTTTTGCCGGAGCAGCGCAGGGAAGAGTTTCTGGAAATGCTGAAATCTATCGGGAATAAAGCAGGAAGGATGCCAGACAAAAATGAGGAAACAGATATTGGTTTCGATGAAATGTATCGCCGTGCCAAAGACAATTTAGAGAGCATTGATTCACAGGAAATTGCGATTACTGAAATATTGAACGAAGAATATGATGAATGGTATGCTGACAGCGGCGAAGAATTTTATTACGAGGACAACAGCGGAATTTCAGATATGCTTGAGGAAGCCTGTGATTTCGTGCATATTTGTATGGACAGGGAGAGATATCGAGAAGGCTTTGAAGTCGGAAGTCAAATGTTGGCAATGGAAATTCTATGCGATAGTGAGTATGGCGATGAAGAATTTTCCCTCAGGGATATGGCGCGCTGTGAACTGTTGAACTTCAGCCTGAGACGGTTTGTCCTTGATACGATATATTGTGCATATCATACAGTACCGCCGGTCAAACGTCCGGAGACATTGTATGGCATTATTGTAAATGCAAAAGAGGATGCAGTTACATTAGAAGCGATTATGCAGCATGGCGATGAAGAATTACCTGCATTTGAGGAGTTTCTTCCGTTTTGGATTGAATATCTTGGCGATAAGACAGGGCATGATGCGGATCGCCTTATTCTGGAAGCAGTCAGTTTGTTAAACGATATTTCTTTGGAGGTTCCGTACGCGGAAAAATATGCCGCTGTCCATCCGGGATTATATGTGAATATATTGGAAGACAGGAAATATGCGGCGGCAAATGATATGGTATCCATAGGAATAAAAGCGATGAAGGCGATACCGGAGAAATATATTATACGCAGCAGGGCAGCATTGAAAACGGCTGAGTATGTTATTGCGTCAAACGGGGAATTGCCTTTACTGGAAAAGTGCTATTTTGCGGCATATGAATCGGATACCTCTGCATTGAACTATCTTCGTGCGCTGTTAAATGGCAGCGAAGATGATAAGAAAAGGGAAGCGCTTCAAAAGATCTTTATGAAATCATCTGTAGATAAAGGCGGCAGCTCTTTTGGCATACATGAAAGGAGTTATTCATGCTCCGAAAGGGAAGAAAACAGACTGGATGGCAATACGGTTTTCCTGCTCGGATTTTTAGACGGGCAGTTTGCGGATGTATTGGATAAGGGATTGAATCAATCGCAGGCATTAGGCTGGACGGGAACTTTTATGAAACAGGGAATTGCGCTGTATCTGTTATATTTGTACGAGGGGCAATGGAACGGCAAAGGAATGGCTGCTATGGCAGAGATTGTGAAAAGCGTTATGAAATTTTCCTCAGAAGAATATCGAAAAGGTGTCTGCGGTCTTGAAAAGATAGGCGAAAACGAGCTGTTCTGCCAATTATTTTTAAAATGGAAGTCTAAGATCCAAATGGAATCTGATATCAGAGACCGTGCGCTAAAAAGAATTACAGCGCTGCTTGAAAAGCGGACAGCAGGAATTATGGACGCAAACCGCAGAAATTATTATGGGGAATGTGCGGCGTATATCGCTGCTTTGGGAGAGGTGCGGGAGTCCATGGGAGAGATAAACGCAAAACAGAGACTTATGACATCATATAAGGATAAATATCCAAGAAGGAGCGCATTTCGGCAAGAAATGAGAAATTATGGCTGGATAGACGCTAAGTGACTAAACAAAAAAATTTATTGATAAAAAATGTGATATACCAGCCCCCAGACCCGTTCTAATATTGAAAGGCCTTTCAAAAGCAGAACAGGAGGTGAGTCTTTGGAGGAGACAGAGTACACACGGATTGTTCAACGGTATCTGGACACGGTATACCGTGTTGCCCTAAGCAGCTGTAAGAATCCTCACGATGCAGAAGACATCGTTCAGAGTACCTTTCTCAAGCTGTTGGAGAGCAGCCCGGAGTTCCAGGACGAAGAGCATATCCGCAAATGGCTCATCCGAGTGACAGTAAACGAGGCGAATAACCTCTGGCGCTCCCTGTGGAGAAAGAGAGTCATTTCCCTGGAGGAAACTCTTACAGAACCGGAATTCACAGAGCCGGAACACAGTGAGCTCTTTTGGGCAGTGCAGAAGCTGCCGCCCAAATACCGGGAGGCAACCTACCTCTATTACTATGAAGAATACAGCATAAAGGAAATTGCAAAGCTTCTTCACATCTCCGAAACTGCCATCCAGACCCGCTTAATGCGGGCTCGTGAAAAATTGAGACAACAATTAAAGGAGGCGTGGAAATGACAGGTGAAAAAGAAAACAAGGAATTCTACCAGGCTGCCTACCGGGAAGTACATGCTTCCGAGCAACTGTTGAGAAAGGTGGAAGCTATGGGAAAAGAATATCATCAGAAACACGGGAAAAAAATATTGCGCAGAAGCTGTATTGCAGCAGCTGCATTGGCGCTGGCGCTGATTTCCAGCAATATTATCTCCTACGCAGCCACAGGAAGATACTGGATCATTTCGGTGACTACATCAGACGGAAGAGTACTGCCTGCAGAACCTGGAACCTACTATGAACTGGGAGACGGAATGGTATACACGGTTAAGTATGAGGTGGATGCAGAGGGCCCTGAGAAGGGAGAAGACATGACCGGAAACGAAGAGACTGCGGCGAAGAGCACGGAAGAAGAATGTGCAGATCCCGCAAAAGTCCAGGTCGTTAAGGAAGGAGAGCACATTTTCCTGGATATAAACGGAGCTGTCCGGATTGACGTTACAGAATCTTTTGCAAATGGAAGCTGCGAAGGAACCTTTGAGCTGGATGGAACGGAATATCAGTATCTGATAGCAGGAAGTCCGGAGGACAATACAATACGTGTAAATGCTATGCATTAAAAGACAGCCGGTAAGCGAAAGTGTCGAAAGGGTCTGTCGGAAAATATGACATCAGAAAAGTTTGATGTCATATTTCCCGGCAGCCTTTTTTGGCATTTCTAAATAAAATCAAATGACATTCTAAAATTTTTGTAGTAAGATGATTCTAAAATGATAAAAATAGAAACTGGGAGAGGAGGAAAAGGGAGATGTACCGCATCTATATGATAGAAGACGACCAGGGCATTCTGGAGGCAGTAAAAGCGAGAGGCGAAAAATGGGAGCTCCGGGTATATGGAGTGGGAAATTTCCGCAAAATCCTCACAGAGTTTTCGGAAATACAGCCCCATCTTGTGCTGATGGACATCGGCCTTCCGGCCTTTGACGGCTATTACTGGTGCACCGAGCTTCGGAAGCTGTCTAAGGTTCCGATTATCTTCCTCTCCTCCGCCTCCGACAATATGAATATGGTTATGGCAATGAGCATGGGCGGCGACGACTTTGTGGCAAAGCCCTTTGATATGGACGTGCTCTTTGCCAAGATCCAGGCGCTTCTGCGCCGCTCCTATGATTTTGCGGCAGCTATGCCCGTCTTAGAGCATCAGGGAGCCTTCCTCAACGTGGAAAACGGGACGCTTACCTATCAGGACATTACCATTGATCTGACAAAAAACGAACACCGGATCCTCTGCCTGCTCATGGAAAACAAGGGCCGGATCGTCAGCCGGGAACGCCTTATGGAGCTTTTGTGGGAATCCGACTGTTACATTGATGATAACACACTGACCGTCAATGTAGGCCGCCTGCGGAAAAAGCTTGAATCAAAGGGCCTTCCCGGCTTTATCCATACAAAATTCGGCGTGGGCTATTATATAGGGGAGGAATCGGCATGACCTTTGCGCTTCGGTATTTGCGGGAGCATATGCGGCTTCTTTTATTGGAACTGCTTTTTGCAGCGGTTTTTGGAATCGTTTTCTGGCTGTATCGCCTGCCACTGTCTGCGGTTCTGTATCCGGCCGTAATCTGTGCCCTGCTTGGCAGCATTTTTCTGTGCAATTCCATGTACAAGGCTTACAAAAAGCATAAATTATTGACAAGACTGGCAGACCTCCAGGGAGATGTACTGAAAAATGAGCTTCCCATACCAGCGGCGGCAGAGGAAAGCGATTACCAGTCCGTGATTCAAAAGCTGTGTATGGAAATGCAGTCCATGAAGGAACAACATACAGAAACCAGTCAGGAAATGATAGACTATTTCACCATATGGGTGCATCAAATCAAAACCCCCATTGCCTCCATGCGCCTCAACCTGGAAGCTGAGGACACCAGGCTCTCCCAAAGGTTAAAGTCCGATCTCCTCCACATTGAGCATTACGTGGAAATGGTGCTCACCTACTTAAAAATGGGTGCGGAATCCACAGACTACGTATTTGCCCCTGTCAGCCTGGACAAAATCATACGGGAAAACCTCCGGAAGCTCCGGGGAGATTTTATCATCAAGAAGCTTAAGCTTGATTATGAGCCAGTCAAAGAAACAGTAATATCCGATGAAAAATGGCTTTCCTTCGTGATTGAGCAGCTTCTTTCCAATGCCCTGAAATACACAGGCCAGGGCTCCATTGCCATATGTTCGGAAGAACCTAAGACGCTCTGCATCCGCGATACAGGAATCGGCATAGCGCCCCAGGATCTTCCGCGGATTTTTGAGAGAGGCTACACCGGAATCAATGGCCGCCGGGACAAGCACGCAAGCGGCCTGGGCCTTTTTCTGTGTAGGGAGATTTGTAAACGTCTGGGAGCGGAGATCTCCATAACCTCCCAGCCGGAGAGCGGCACGACTGTAAAGATAGATTTAAGCCTTATGCAGAATCCCATGAATGACTGAGCAGTGAGCATGCTCCTGATTGTTGGAGCCGCCGTAAAGCGGGATGCCTGTTTTTCAAAAAGTTCTTACAAAAATGTTAGAAATCAAGGGGAAATGTAAGCCGAAGCAATGGAATACACTTCCCTTTCTTTGTTAGGATAGACTTAGAAAGCAAAAGGAGGCATTCAACATGAGCATTTTAGAAGTAAAAGGACTGAAAAAGATATACACCACACGCTTTGGCTCCAGTCAGGTGACTGCGCTGCGCAACGTAACCTTTACTGTGGAGCAGGGAGAATACGTAGCGATTATGGGAGAATCCGGTTCCGGAAAAACCACCCTGCTGAACATCCTGGCAGCCCTCGACAAGCCCACCGGAGGTTCTGTTCTCTTAAACGGAAGGGACATCACAAAAATGTCGGAAAAGCAGCTTGCAAAATTCCGCAGAAGCAGCCTGGGCTTTGTATTTCAGGAGTTTCACCTGCTTGACACCTTTAGCCTGGAGGACAATATATACCTTCCCCTGGTTCTGGCAGGCGCTTCCTATGAGGAAATGCACCATAGGCTTATGCCCATAGCAAAAATGCTGGGCATCACGGAGCTCCTGAAAAAATATCCTTACGAGGTATCGGGAGGCCAGAAGCAGAGGGCCGCCGTTGCCAGGGCGCTGATCACAAAGCCCCATCTGATTCTGGCAGACGAACCAACCGGCGCACTGGATTCCAGGGCTTCCGACGAGCTTTTACGTCTTTTCGGGGCTGTCAATGAGAGCGGCCAGACCATTCTCATGGTTACCCACTCGGCAGCCGCAGCCAGCCGGGCCAAATGTGTCCTGTTTATCAAGGACGGGGAGGTCTTTCATCAGATCTGCCGGGGGGAGGACAGCGATGAGCAGCTCTATCAGAAGATCACGGATACGCTGACTATACTGATGACAGGTGGTGAGCACAGATGAAAAAAGGAATTTACAGAAGGCTCGCGCTGACGGGGATTAAGAAAAACAAGCAGCTTTATTTTCCCTATCTTTTGTCGGGAACGGCCATGGTGATGATATTCTATATCCTTGCATTTTTGGCAGAATCCAGTATGGTACACAATCTGCGCGGAGGCGAGGCAATGACGACGCTGCTCATCTGCGGCGAGGCGCTGATAGGAGTGTTCTCTGTCCCGTTTTTATTTTATACCAGCTCCTCTCTTATGAGGAACCGCAAAAAGGAATTCGGGCTTTACAATATTCTGGGTATGAATAAGGGGAATATTCTTGTAAGCCTCATTTGGGAAAATCTGATTACCTATGGAATTGTAATTTTTACGGGCATATTTTTCGGCGTGCTGTTTTCGAAAATTGCAGAGCTGGGCCTGGTAAATATTATGGAGGAGGAAATCAATTATCGCATTTATATTGAGTGGAAGGCGTTTTTCACGGCCTTAGTGCTTTATGCAGGAATTTATGGACTTATTTTCCTTAATACTGCCCGGCAGATCCGGCAGAACAATCCCATAGAGCTGCTTGGAAGCGAGGCAGCAGGGGAACGTCCTCCCAAAAGCCGCCGGGCGCTTGCCGCTGCCGGGCTGGCTCTTACTGCAGGAGCTTATGCGTGGGCAGTCCGGATTGAAAATCCCCGGGATGCCATGGTACAGCTTATGATGGCTGCCGGCTTGGCGGTAATCGGAACCTACCTGCTTTTTGTCGCCGGATCTGTATTTCTGTGCGGCTGGCTGAAAAGGAGGAAGCGCTATTACTACAAAACGGCCCACTTTGTCACTGTGTCCGCCTTGACCTACCGGATGAAGCGAAACGGTGCAAGCCTGGCTTCTATCTGTATTCTGGCCGCTGCAATTCTGGTGGCTCTGGTGGGGACAGCCGGTTTTTACACAGGTGTGGATGATATTATTGAACGTCACTATCCTTATGATTTGGGCGGCATGATTGAGGTGGACGGACTGAATCAGGGAGAAACAGGGCTGAGATACCAGGCAGAGCTGGAATCCGTTCTAAAGGATGCAGGCGCCAAGGTGTCGGAGATTGCAGGACTTTACGAGGTGGGAATTGACGCGCCTATAGAGGAAGGCGTCCTGGATCTGAACGTTGATATTTATAAAAATGCGCCCGGCGAGGGCAGCGTGAAGGAGTGGAACGAATATCTGGAAAATTATGTGTGTGTACGCGTTATCTCCCTGGAAGACTACAATCGTCTCTGCCATACGGCGGAGGAATTGAAGGCCGGCGAGGTGTTCCTTGCAGGAGGAGCCAGGGCAGGGGAAGCCGAAAGAATCCGCAATTGGGACGGGAGCGAATATACTGTTAAAAAGGCGGTAAGGCAGATGCCGGAATTATCTGCCTTTAAGCTATACGGCAGTTATTCTGACATGATGATGGATTACATGGTTCTTGTAGTCCCGGATATGGAAGGATTCTGGGGCGGATTCGATGCTTCTGCCTGGAGCACGAAAAATCAGGTGCTGTGCTTTTGGGAATACGGTGTGAGGCTTGCGGAGGAGCAAGACCGGCAGCTTGTCATCGGGGATGCCTGTGAGGCGTGGATACAGGAAGTGTCAGAGGAGGAAAATGCGCCGGAGTGTACCTGGTATACAAAGGCTGAAAAATGGGCCAAGCTGAAAAGCCTTGCCGGAGGGGTATTGTTTCTAGCCTTTGTTGTCAGCCTGGTATTTGTCTTTGCGGCTGCTTTGATTATGTACTATAAACAGATTTCCGAGGGCTATGAGGATCAGAGGCAGTTTTCTATTATGCGCAAAATTGGTATGACGCGAAAGGAGATCCGCCGCAGCATCAACTCCCAGATGCTTACGGTGTTCTGTCTGCCCCTTGGGATGGCGGGCCTCCATCTTGCCTTTGCCCTGCCGGCCGTGTATCAGGTGCTGAAAGCCGCCGTGCTTGATAACCGCCCCCTGCTTATCCGGGTGTCGGCTGTCAGCTTCCTGCTATTTTCCGCTGCATACGGGATTGTCTATCTGATTACAACCAGGACTTATATTAAGATTGTGAATCGAGAACCAGTACAATAAGGATCTGAAAGGGATTGCTCTTGCTGAAGGCGGCTTTAAAAGGGCAGTCCCTATTAAAAATCTGCGCAGACAAGGCAGAATAAGCTTTATGAGGGTTGAATGGAACAAAACTGCATATAATAAGGTTGTAAAATCTAACAAGAATTGACGTTTTTGGGATAGTGTGTTAATATATTTAACGTATTACTTGGGAGGGAAAACAATGAAATCATTTAATACGGAGAAATTTTGTCAAGATCTGATCGTGTTGCGGGGAAATGAAACACAGGTGAAGTTTTCGGAAAAGCTGGGAATCAATAGAAGCACTTTATCTCTGCTCGAAACAGGAAAGCAGATGCCGACCCTGGAAATCCTCGATAAGATGTGCGGCGTTTTTGGACGGAATCCGGGAGAGTATTTTGTTGAGAGTGACAGCGACGGACTTATTTATTTAATGGGCAGTCTGGAAGAGAATGATAAAGAGAAAATTGCCGTAATGATGGACAGAATAAAAGTAAGAGAAAAATATGAAGCTTTGGCAAGAAGGTGCGCGGATGGTATCTGTAGATAATCAAGAACTTTTTGAGACATATTATCAGGCAGAGTATGATTTCAATACTGCCTCTTTAACAGAAGAAGAGATAGACGCAATTAAAGAGCTGGTAAAAGAGAAGCGGGTAAATTATGCGCTGGCTCCTATTGGAGAAAAAATATTTGACTGGATTATGGAGCAAAGCGCAAATATCCGTTTTGAGCTGGTTGATTTTGATTCGGAAAAGATTGACGGCCTGCTGTACATTCCGCAGAGCGGCTCGGATAAAGCTTATGTAGTACTGAATTCCAGAAAGCCGCTTATTAATCAAATTTTTGCGGCAGCCCATGAATATTATCATTACATCACAGATTATGCCAGAGTGAAAGAAGAGCCCTTTATCTGTAACTTTTCCGCGCTGGAAAGCATCAATGAAAAAAAAGCAAGCCGTTTTGCAGCAGAATTTCTGCTCCCGGAAGAGGCTTTGCGAAATGAAATAAAATTATTCAAAAAACGACTTGGCGGCCTGGGGGAACGAAAATGGCTTTTTGAAGACTACGCTGCTCTTGGCATATATCTTACAGTGAAATATCAATTACCTTTGAAAGCTGTAATCTATAGGCTGTATGAAGAACATTACATGGATGATATAGAGGAGTATATTCAAAATTACAGTTTTATAAAAGGTATTTTACAGGAGATAAAGTTTTTAGAGAAGCGAGTGAAACATCTCTATGGCTGCAGTAATCATCATTTTGATTCAGACAGCCTTATTTATAGACAGATGCGCCTTGCCTATGACGCCGGTCTCGCATCGCGAGAGGAAATGCTGGCAGACGCAAAGCTGCTGGAATTGGACAGTTCATTAATTTATGAATTTTTTGATAAAATTTCAGATGAGGATGAAGATGAGGATGATACGGAACTGATGGATTATATCGGACAGATTTGGAGGAAGGAGCTATGATTTCCCCGTTAAAGAAGATTTCGTTAAAAATCCTCATTCAGCAGCCGGTTTTGTTTGACGCAAATATTTTTATGGTAGGGATTGAAGACAGAGGCTCGGATCCCAATTGTTCATTTGAAAATATGAAGCAGCTGTATCTTCTTCCGATGCTGGAGAGCTTTGAGCAGATTATGATACATGAAATGGTTTATTGTGAACTGGACGAAGCATCCAGAGCTTTGGTGGATGAATATAAGGGAAAGAATGTAACAATTGTTTCAGAAAATGATTTATATGGAAAAGATCCGATATATACGACCATATTCAACAGCATTGCAAGACATGACAGGGTGTCCTATTCACGGGGAAGCACAAAAGACAGAGGAGAAGTATATAGTTTGGCCTATGGGGCTTTTCATAAGATCAATTACTTTAGTTCCAAAGAAATTATGGTGGATCAGATTGCAAAGGATTTGGATGAACTGAAACAGATCGAAATTATTACATTTGATGTTATTGTGCTTCTGGCATACATTTATTATATGTCAAAAGGGGACGGCCGTCATAACAAGGGATTAAAATCCGTGTATAAAAGATACTGCGAGGATGTGATTAAAAGGCATAAGCTGCCATCAACATTAAAGGAATATTTCCTTGCATCTGTAAACTACATATAAAAATTAAGAGAAAAAGGGCTGTCCTTCTGATTTTGCGTTGTTTAAACCAGAAGAGCAGTTCTTTTTTGAATTTTTATAATTTTTTGGTATAATGTAAGAAAATACTTGAGGTTTCCTAAGAAAAAATAAAGAAATACCCAATCCTTGTCTGCAATAATAAAGATAAGAAAAAGGAATCGCAGCCGTCTGGCGCAGGAGTAAAGCAGCAGAGAGCCGAAAGCTGTAAGCGTTCTTATAATGGGGGAAAAAGCATGAGACAGGATGAAAAAAGAAGCAGAAACAGCCGCATGGAAGGAAACGGACGGGCACGGGGAGAAGGCCGGAGCCGCAGTACACAGAGCGGCGGCCGCAGCGGCCCGGCCCGCCAGGGCGGAGGGCAGCCGCAGGGCCGCAGACAGGCCGGCGGATATCAGCCGCAGCGCCGCTCGGAGCAAAGGACATCCGGAGTAAGACGGGCAGCCGCCGGTTCCTGGCCGGATCGGCTGGAAGTAGAGCAGAGAAGAGCGCAGGAACGAAAGGAGCAGGAGCGCAGAAGAAGGCTTAAGCTCCGGCGAAAGCGCAAAGCCAGAATCCGAAAGGCCCTGGTTCTCTTTACAGCGGCTCTCTTTGGCATCGCCCTTTTCCTGGGGATTAGGCTTGTAAAAAACTGGACTGCAGAGCCAGGTAAAAAAGAAGAAAAAATAGATATTGAAAAGCTTGCAGAGAAAGAAGAATACCCCGAAAGCCTCCTAAAGCTTCTGGAGAAAAATCCGGAAACCAAGGATTTTGTAATGAATTATCCAAAGAACAAGGACAGGCATGTGGATATCGACGTGTCAAAGGAGGTGACTCAGGGGAAGATTCCTTTGTTCCTCCAATGGGACGAGCGCTGGGGCTACGAGACCTACGGGGACGATTTCCTGGCTCTCACCGGCTGCGGCCCTACCTGCCTGTCTATGGTGCGCTGCGGCTTAAGCGGCGACAGCAGCTGGAATCCCTACAAGACGGCCAGGATGGCGGAAAATAGCGGCTACTATGTATCCGGCTCCGGTTCCTCCTGGGATCTGATGACTCAGGGCGCATCCGAACTTGGGCTTCTCTATGAGGAAGTTATTTTTGACGAAGAACATATCAAGGCCGCGCTAGAGGCAGGTACGCCCATTATCTGCGTGGTAGGCCCCGGAGATTTTACGGACAGCGGGCATTTTCTGGTGCTCACCGGCGTGGATGAGGATGGAAAAATCATCCTAAACGATCCCAACAGCAAGATTCGCAGCAAGGAAGCCTGGGACATCAACCAGCTTATGGGCCAGATAAAAAACCTGTGGGCCTACAGCTACCAGGGCCCGGAAGGGGAGCAAAATGAGTAAGGGAAAAAGAGCCGGACGGTTTCTTATACTTATTTTTCTGGGAATATGTGCTTTTCTGATATACCGGCTTATAAGCCGCAGCGGAACCTCTTACCGGGAATGCCGGAGTGAGCACGGACTCTGCGGAATCTATTATCTTTTAAATGTGGACGGCATGAAAGGACTGGGACATGCGGCGCTGATGCTCACGGATGAGCAGGGAGAAGGGCGGATATTCAGCTACAATGGGATGCAGTATAATCTGGCACAGTGCCTTCTGGGGAAAGAGGGTATTGGGAAAATGAAGGAATTTTTTCTGGATAGAGAGGGCGTAGAGGAGCTGCTGGACACAGGGAATCTTCCGGCAGGAGAATATGAGGAATGCAGCAACTTTGATCGGGCCCTCTGGAGGAAGATTTCGAGAGAGCAGTATGAAATAGTTGTTCAGGCAGCAGAGGTTTACATAGCCGCAGGGGAAGATTTTGAGAGACTGTACGCCGCCCTGTATGAGCGATCGGGAGAAGAGGCGGAAAAGCTTTGGAAGCAGATAGAAGATTTCCCTAAGAGAGAGGGGATTCCCCTTTACCAGATTTATACCCACAACTGCGATACGGCCGCCCGGGAGCTGATGGGAGCGATTGATGATGAAGTCAGCGGTTACAATGAATCGGCGGCAAAGCTTACGCCTAACGGAAATTACAGGAATATGTGCAGGAAGCTGGGAGATACCTGGGGATTCCGGCGTCTTGGGGAAGACACGTTCAAAGAAACCCTTTTGAATTACCTTATGTAGATACAGGTTACATAAATAGGTTACATAAATTGTCGAAAATAGTTGCATTTCCTCTGATTTCATAATAAAATATTTCTGTATACTCACAAAAAACGGCAGCTTAACTTTTCGCCCGCCGTTCATAAGGGAATGCTCCCGGCGGCGCCTTTGCCTTGGCCTGTGAGGCTGGTTTTTCGGGAGGATTCTAAGAATATATGAGGAGAGAGAAAAATATGAGGTACAGATTTTCGAGAGTTCTTGCAGGAATTCTGGTGATGATGCTGGTGGTTTCCTCCGGAAGCAGCACCGTATTTGCCGGAACGAATCAGAGGTTTGCAGCTACAGGGGTTGTCGGAATAGGAGAACCGGGAAATGCAGACGCCCCAGAGGAAGATACACAGTCCCCCAAGAGCGACGGGACAGATGGAACAACGCAGGCCCCGGATACAACAACAGGACAGCCTTCCGGGGATACTGCGCCTGAGGGAGGACAGCCTTCCGGCGACAGCACGCCTGGAGAAGCACAGCCTTCCGGTGGCGACGCACCTTTAGAAGGGCAGCCTTCCGGGGACAGCGCACCTGTGGAGGGACAGCCTTCCAAAGATACTGTACCGCCGGAACAGCCAGACGGGAACAGCCCGGTGCCGGAGGAAGGGCAGGATCTGGATCAGACAGAGCCTCCAAAACCAGTCCCCGGCTCTGTTGAGGTACAGATTATTTCGGGAATAGAAGTTCAGAAAGAACAGGAATTTCATGTGACCTTAACAGGTCCGGGCACTTCTAATACAAACATGGTTCTTCCTGCCTCCAAGACGGAAGGAAAGCAGGAGGAGGAAGCTCCAAAAGCCTTTGCCCGGTTTGCCAATCTGGGCAGCGGAGAATATACATTAACCATAGAAGGACAGGGCTATATCCCCTATGAACAGAAGATTGAAGTAAAAGAAAATCTGGGCTGCCGGATACAGGTTTACACCGGAAGCCTTCCCCAGTTAAAGCAGGAGAAGGCTCATCCGGGCGTGCTCCTCTACGGAGATGTTAACAAAGACGGCAAATTCAGCGGTGAAGACGAAAAAACTATTCTGAACGTAATTGAGAACACTTCGGAGGATACAAGCTGTGATCTCAACGGCGACGGAAAGGTGGATCTGCTGGATCTGAATTATTATGCCGCTTTGTCGGAAGTAAAACCGCAGTCCTCTACCCTGGAGCTTTTGATTCCCAATGAAGCAATGACGCTGAAAGAAGGAAACGGCACGAATGTCAGCGGCGATCTGGACAATCTCCTTAAGGGCGGAACCGGAAATGTGGGCCTTATTCCCACAGGAGGAACCATATCCGGGCAGAGCCCTGTAGCGATAATGTTCGACTTTGGCGGCTCAGAGGCGGAGCTTGGGGGGATTGTCATTCAGTCTCCGAAAAACAGTGAGCATGCTGTCCAA
This sequence comes from Candidatus Merdisoma sp. JLR.KK011, assembly GCF_036941125.1. NCBI lineage: Bacteria > Bacillati > Bacillota > Clostridia > Lachnospirales > Lachnospiraceae > Candidatus Merdisoma > Candidatus Merdisoma sp. JLR.KK011. Next base: position 1,261,609 of record NZ_JAYWSZ010000004.1, read on the forward strand.
GCGGGAATGGTTCAGATTCACTATCAGGATGGCAGCGGTCAGGAACAGTATGAATACGTAGACTTTTCTGCTCCGGGCAATCTGCGTATGCTGAGCGCTCCGTCCTACGGAAAAAGCAGTCAATTTACGAGCTCCTGGGATCCCAACGGAGCCCTCTGCATTAATCTTGGGGGAAAGGTTGCCGTTAAGCATGTGATTCTGGTGATCACAAAGACAGCCAAATCCCAGAATCTCGCGGAGATCTCCCGGGTGGAATTTGTCAATGACATGGAAAGCAGGATTCCGGAGCCGGCAGCGGATATACCCGTGGGACTTAAGGCGGATCCGGCAAACAAGTCCTTTACCATAAGCTGGAACAAGGCCAGCAATGTAACAGGCTACGAAATATCCATCACAAAGGGCGGCAAGACAGAGATCCGCAAAACAACCTCCACCAAGCTGACTGTCAGCCAGTTTGACAAGGACGATCTTGAAAACGGCACCGAATATATGGTAAGCGTGCGCTCTACAAACGGAGCCTGGAAGAGCGCATACTGCGATGAGCTTCCGGTGGTTCCCAAGGTCAGCGGAAAGCCCCCCGCGCCGGACGGAGTATCGGTAAAGGGAAGCTATCGAAGCGCAGACGTGCGTTGGAAGAAGACGGAGGATGCAGACAGCTACAACGTATACTGGAAGGAAGAAGGGGCAGCGCAGTTCCAGAAAATTGCAGGAATTGAAGGGCTCTACTACCAGATTGGCGATCTGAAGGACAATACAAAATACATAGTCTATGTAACGGCATCCAATGAGCTGGGAGAAGGCCCCAAGTCTATGGAGGCTTCCGGGAGGACTATAAGCGGCCTCATTGACGCAAAGCTCCCTGCTTACCGTCTGATCAATACCTCCAACGGAAGCGGCGTGCTGAGCAGCCATATTAAGGCGGCGTCCATAGGCGGAGCCGGCGTTATGGTGGACAGCGCTCTGGATACGGAAAAGAAAAGCGCACTGGGACTCCTTGACAACAACTATGCGTCTTATGTCCAGGTAGAAGACTGGGATTACGGCGGAGCCTATCCAGGCGGAGACAAGGGTATGACCGTGGAACTGGACAGTGTCTATGACCTGGGAATGATAGCTTTTGCAGAGCCTCTGGATCTGGGAGCTTATATGTATGCCAACGTGCAATACTGGGATGAGAACGGCACGAAGCAGAAGGTAGAAAATATCACCATGCTGAAAAAGCGGGCAGACGGCCGGGACTATTACCTTATAAAATTCAAGGAACCGGTCCGCACTTCAAAGGTGCAGTTCGGAATCGGACGGTACAACGGCGGCCTTAGAAAGACAACCGTATCGGAAATACGCTTCTATGAATACGACAGTATCGAACAGGATATTATGAACCTGTACGAGGATGATCTTCATATCACGCTCCGGGAGGATGTGACAGCGGAAACCATTGACGCGCTGCAGAAGCGTCTGGATACTGCAGATCCGGTAAGCGGAGAATATCATCCCGAACGGACTGCTCTTCAAAAAGAGCTGGATACGGCAAGAAAGCTTCTGGAGACAGGAGGCCTGAACGGCGTTCTCTATGTGAACCCGGATATTGCAGGTGCTAAGGATGCCGGAATTTCCGTAGGAGGCTTAAATGCATGGCAGCCTCTTGGAGTTACGGCCGCAGCAGGCGACGATCTTGTAGTATACGTGGGCTATCCGGGAAAGAAGGAAGGGGCGGCCACATCCTTAAGCCTGGTATATACCCAGCATCATGCGGAATCCTCTGCCTTAAGCGGCAGTGTAAATCTGAAAATCGGCAGAAATGAAATTAAGGTTGGGGAGATCTGCTCCACGGATAAAGAACGGGGAGGAGCCCTTTATATTCAGTATAACGGAAACAACAGCCGGGATGCCTATGCAGTCCGGGTCAGCGGCGGAACCAGCTATCCGGTGCTTTGTCTGTACGGGGTATCAGAAGAAGAAAAGAGCCAGCGGATACAGACATATGTACAGGAGCTGAGAGACTACGTATCAGAGCTTGGCAAAAAGCACGAAGAGCTTCACGACGGATCTGAGAATGAGAATGTAAGATATGCATACAATAAGGCAGAGTGTATTCTGAATCTTACAGATATTCAGACAGATCAGATGATGCTCTCGCTTCCGGCCAGCCAGGTGCTTGCAGGGCTGGGAGAGAATCCGGAAGAACGGCTTTCCCAGACAGTACAGGCTATGGGAGATATGCTCACGCTGTTTTATCAGCATAAGGGCTTGACCGATTCCTTTGCGGAGGGAACCAACAGCAGTATTATCGACAAGAACCATCTGCCATATCGGTACTTGAATATCCGTTATATGAAGATGTTTGCAGGAGCCTTCATGTATGCGGCAGGAAATCACATCGGTATCGAGTGGAACGAAACCTCGGGAATGATGAGCGGCCAGCCGGTCGTATCAGACGAACGGGGAAGATATCAGAGCGGCCGGTATTACGGCTGGGGAATTGCACATGAGATCGGACATAATATCAACCAGGGCGCCTATGCTCATGCAGAGGTGACAAATAATTATTTCTCTGTGCTGGCCCAGGCCAAGGACGATAACAGTACAGTCCGCTTCAAATATCCGGAGGTATTCAAGAAGGTAACCTCGGGGACAGAGGGGGCCGCAAGCAATGTATTTACCCAGCTTGGTATGTACTGGCAGCTTCATCTGGCCTATGACCGGGATTATAATTACAAGACTTACGGAACGTATGATGAGATATTTGACAATTTATTCTTTGCAAGAGTAGACAGCTATGCGAGAGATACCAGCCGGGCTCCCAAGCCGGGCGGAGTGGCTCTTACCCTGAACGGGGGACGGGAGCAGAATCTGATGCGTCTGGCAAGCGCAGCCGCAGAAAAAGATTTGAGCGAATTCTTTATCCGCTGGGGTATGCGGCCGGATACGGAAAGCACAGCCTACATGAAGCAGTTTGAAGCGGAAAAACGAGCCATTTACTATGTGGACGATACGGCCCGTGTTTACGAGATGGAGCATGCGGGCGGAGCCGGATTTGCCGGAAAGCAGGCGGCGGCAGCCACGGTTTCGGAAAATAACAGCAAGGTTACTTTGAAGATGACCTATACAGGGGGAGATCCGGAGCTTTTACAGGGCTATGAGATTACCCGTGTGTTTGTGGAAGGAGGAGAGGAGCGCCGTGAGACGGCAGGCTTTACCCAGACGGATACCTTCACGGATGAGGCAGCCTTTGCAGCCAACCATGTGATCCGCTACGAGGTGACAGCCATAGATAAATATTTGAACCGTGCGGACGTATGCCAGGCAGGCACCGTAAAGATAAAAGGCGACGGGCTGCAGGATAAGAGCGCATGGACCGCTTCCACGAATATGACCTCCGGCGAGGATTCCAAGCCTGACGGAACAGAGGATCTTCCCTGTGAGAGCGAAACCATATCCGCAGTAACGAAGGTGATTGACGGTAATCCGGGCACGGTGTATACCGGAACGGCAGGTACGGAAGATCCTTATATCCTTCTGGAACTGAACCAGAGTACGCCGGTATCGGCTTTGGAATACACCTTCCCGTCCGGCGGACAGGCGGCGACGGATTATAAGATTGAGATCAGTGAGGACGGCCAGGTATACCGGGAGGTAGGAACCGGAACCTTCGCACAGTCAGGCGGAAAGTCAAGAGTCTACTTTACCAACGGCAAGGACAACTGGATCTGTACCTACGATGCGGCGTATGTGAAGCTGACGGCAGTTGGGCAGCAGGGAAAGAACATTTCCGTGGCAGAGCTTGACCTGTACGGGCCTTCCGGAGATAATGTGGAATTTATGACGGTGGCCGACGGACAAAAGGCCGTTGGAAAGCTTGCAAGTGATTACCAGTACGGGAAGAAAGGGGAAAAGATTCCGAAGGATTCCATCATATTTACGGGAACGTATAAGGGAAATCCGGCATATAATGTGGTGGTGCTCTACGACGAGAACGGAAATATTGTAGGCGGCACGGACGAAGACGGAACCTTGACGGCACACCAGATTATTCTGGCAGAGGATCCGGGGAATGCATTGCTGGGCGATACCTCAGACGGAACCTGGATCTACTGGATAGAACCCTCGGCAGGCATTTCTGCCGCAAGCCTTCCCGGGAAGGTGCGTGCAGAGCTTTACAGGGTGGACAATGCACTTACCAATGAAGGCCAGCGGTTAGTCAGCGATACGGAATTTATAACCGTACCTGGAACACTTCCGGAAATAAGTCTTAGCAGCAGTAAAAAATAGAGCACGTGAATGAAGATATCTGACGGGTTATGGTTTGTCCTGTGAACGCCGGCCGGTCAGAGCTGCAGCAAGGGAGGCACTTATGAGAAATAAATTCATTCTCTGGCTTGGAATTTCACTTGTCTGTTTTACGGCTTTCGTATTGTCGGTGAGGGCTGGGGAAAAGGAGACCGTGTCCTTAAACAATGTAAACGGGGGGATCGAGGCGACTCTTGAACTTCCTGTCGGGGAGAACCAGAACGGAACCTTTACCCCTCCGGAGGAGGTTGTGGCCATACAGCTCAGCTTCCAGCTTTCGGGACAGGGAAGCATAAAAAAAGAAGATGTTTCTTTTGAGTTCGGAAGCAGTATTCCCCAGGGCGTAATGAAGGAGTATCGTTACCAGGAGGATACAGGAGTTTTAAACATTTATATTTCCGGGAACAAGAATATTTACAACAGTAAAAATATTTCTCTGGGAAAGGTGGTTGTAAACTCTGAGGAAAAAACGACTGTCAAAGTAGTAAAAGACAGCTTTAAGACTGTAAACAGCGCCCACGGCATGTATGAGGGCGAGGTCAATACCGGCAATGGGGGGCAGAGCATCAACAACGGCGGCCCAAGCGGAGGCAATGCCGATGACGACGATGTGGGAGAGGAAATGAGACCTCCGGAGGAAGAGGAGAAGCCGGATGAAGGAAGCGACGGCCAAAATACCGGCGGAGAGAATTCCGACAGCGGAAGCTCCGGCGGCGGAAGCTCTTCCGGCGGGGGGCATGACAAAAAGAAGGACAAGAATAAGCCGTCCGCAGGAACTACCGGAAGCGCCCAGAAGATTCTGGACACCGTGTTAAAGGATCCGGCCAGTGAAGACTCTTTGGAATCAGATCCGGATTGGAGCCTGGAAAACGATGATTCCCAGGAGGAATCGGAGGAAAAGGAGCCCTTGATTCCGGAACATTCCCTATGGGAAGACGGGGCGAAGCTGTGGAGAGAAAAGACCGGGGCCATCGGTATGGATGTATGGACAAAGATATTCTTCGGACTTTTTGCAGGATCCGCAGCAGTTGCAGGAGGAATCGGCGTCAGCATGGCGGTACGGACATCCGGAAAGCGGAAGCGCCGGAAAAAGCGCCGTGTACATGGGAGCGGAAGCGCTTATGCGGCGGCAAAGGCGCGGCAGCAGACAGTTCATGCCCGGAGCAGGAGCAGACAGACAGGAAAGCGTGCCGAACCGGGACGAAGGACTTCCAAGGCCAGGCAGACGCAAAGAAGCAGGACAACAGGCAGGACACAGAGCATGCATACCGGCCGGGAACGGCCCGTATGGAAGGATAATAAGAAGCCCTATGTCAGAAAGAAGAGAAAGATAGGCTGAGACAATGAAAAAAATAAAGAGACTGTGGATTGCGTCAGTCTGCGTTCTGTTGTTTCTGACGGGATGCAAAAAAGAACAGGATATCCAGAAACAGCCGGACGCAAAGGAGCAGGAGCAAGAGAATAGGAGCGAAGAACCAGACATAGAACAGGCGGCAGAGAATCCGGAAACCGGGATAGAGGGCCAGGAGAACGTGCCCCGTGATCTGACCAGTGAGGAGCTTCGCGGATTCACCCAGTGGATCAACGGCAAAAGCAATTACGGATTTTTACTCTCTGAGTATACAAGGCCCCAGGATGTGGATCTAAGCCAGGTATTTTATTCGGGGGCGGGTATTGAAACTGCGCCCTTGAGCAAGGCAGAAGAGGAGGCATACTTGGAAATTACCGGTGAGGAGGAAATCTACACGGACTATACCAGGCTGACGACAGGTGAGATCGATGAATTTCTGAAGGAGAAGCTGGGGCTTAGTCTGGAGGATATGACGAAAGGATTACCCTGGGCCTGCCTGCCGGATTCCGACGCATGGGTGTGGCAGCATGGGGATACCAACTACATGAATTTTACCTGCGTCAGCGGCAGGCAGATAAGTGCGGATACCTATGAGCTGGAATGTGTGCCGGGGGACGAGAATTACGAACCCGCTGTTCCTTCCTGCCGCCTGACTCTTCAGAAGCAAGGGGAAGATTATCAGTTTCTGTCCAACATCTATACGGCAGGGGTGGAGTATTCCAAAGAGATCTGGAAGATAGAGGAGCAAAGCTTCAATGTAGACTTAGGGGCTCCATGGGGAGACGTGTATTTTGTATCCTATGCTCCGGATAAAAGCGTCAGTGGAAACCGTGACGTGACCTTCAGCATTATCAAGCCCAGCGACGGAGCAGAGCTTTTTCGATTTCCGTTTATGGAGGAAGGGGAATATCGGAGAAACGAGCAATTTCAGGAGGTTCAGGCAGTCAGCTTCAAGGATTATGACGGAGACGGTAATCTGGATGTGATTATACTCATAGAGTACCAGCTTTTCATATACAATGAAGAAGAGGGCGACCGGAGACAGGAGGTGCGCTTGTACCGAAGCCGGCCGAAGGAAGGCGACTTTGTGCTGGATACAGACCGGATGGATTATCTGAGCATCAATGATTTTGACCATTCCATTGAAGAAATTATGGAACATATTGACGAAGCTGGAAGGCCGGAATAACCGGGAGGAAAAAATAGCAGCGAGATAGAAACAACAAGAGAAAAACAGCAAGAGAAAAGCAAGGGGCTGTCGGGAAAGATAAGAGAATCAGAAAAGTCTGATGTTGTCTTTCCCGACAGCCCCTTGACTGTGATGAATGTATATCTGCTTATTGGGCTACGGCATATTCATAATCAAGCATAAAGAAGGTGACGCCGTCCAGGGCAAGCTCCTTGGGATCCAGCGGAAGGAGGCCGTCCCGGACCTTGGCATAAGTAACCGGCATATACTGATGAAGCATATTCATGGGAACAGGATACTCCTTCAGGTTAGCGAAGAGCTTGTCAATGGCTGCCGCTACCTCGGGCTGGCCGATGTAGTAACGGGCGCGGTCAGAGAAGCTGTACTTTCTGGCCAGGGCAAGCTGCTTGTCATCTCCGTGGTAATGCTTCTGCCAGTTGCCGGGCTGGGCCAGCATCACCCGTTCCAGTGTCTCGATAAAGCCGGCGCGCTTTTCCTGGGGAACAAGTTCTTTTTCCATAAAGCTTAGGGCAAAGAGAGCCTCCCGAAGGCCATAGGTAAGAGCGGGGCCTACCTTTAGGATGGCAATACCGTCCTGAACCATGTCTTTTAAGCATTCCGGACTCTGGTAATCAGTGGAGTGGCCTTCAAAGCAGACCTCCGGATATTCCTTTAATGCAGCGCAAAGGCCGGCTGCTGCATCATGGCTGTATAAGAATACCTGATCGTCGCCGAACTCGACGCCGGGCTGAACGACAACAGCCACAACATCCTTCCAGCCTTCTCCTACGCCGGCTTCTTCAAAGATGCGCTTGTAGGTGGCAACCGTATCCTGGAAGGCAGCAGGACTTGTAACGGTCAGGCTGTCCTCTGCTTCCTGTGCGCCGCCGGGAATCGGAACCTCGCTTCCGATGACAAAAACAGGGCGGAGGGCGTCGGGCTTCTCGGCCTTCAGCTCCTCATAACCTTTCATGGATGCTTTGTAGAGCTCAGCACCCCGGCGGGCGATGGTTTCCGTAGACAGAAGTCCTTCCGGATCATCGGCTACCTTCATACTGGTATCCAGATGGATCTTGGTAAATCCGGCGCGGGCATACTGATAGACCAGTTCTACGGATTTTTCCATGGCTTCTTTTTCGGGAAGGTTCTGCCAGGTTAAGGGGCCCAGATGATCGCCCCCCAGAATAATCAGATTTTCCGGAACGTCAAATTCCTTTGCCATCTTTATAATCATTTCGTAAAAATCACTGGGAACCATTCCCGTATAACCGCCGTACTGGTTTACCTGGTTGGCGGTTGCTTCAATCAGCACCGGAGTGTTCAGAAGCTTTGCGCGTCTTAAGATAATCTCCAGTACCAGTGGGTTGGCGGTGCAGTAGGAGGGAATTCCGCATTTCTTTCCCTGTCTGCGCTGTTCCATCATTTCTTGAATCGGATGTTTCATAGTCTTATCCTCCTATTAAAAGTCGCTGCGCGACAGCACTAAAGGGTAAAGCTGCTTCGACACACCGGTAATGAGAGAAACTTTTATTCGAAAAGGCACTCATAAAAGTTCCTCTCGTGCGCCTTTGCGGCTTTACCGTCCATTTTTACAGCTGTGCCCTGCCCAGGCAGTAGGTCTGATGTACCTTGTAATCCGGCTCCAGTACAACCAGATCTGCGTCCATGCCGACGCCGATAAGTCCCTTGCGGCCGTCCACGCCCAGGCACCGGGCGGGATTGATGGTGCAGGAATTGATGGCATAGTTGAAGGGAACCATAGCCTCTTCCACCAGAATCCGCAGCCCCTCGTTCAGACGTAAGGTAGAGCCGGCCAATCCTCCGGTTGCGGTTAAATGGGCGCTTCCGTCAGGGTAGATCTCAATCTCGCTGCCGCCGAAGATATAACGGCTTCCGGCAGGGGATCCCTTTGCCATCAAGGCATCGGAGATCATAATGGAATAATCCGGCCCTTTGGACATAAAGTAATTGTTCAGAGCCGCCGTAGTGGAATGATTGCCGTCGCAGATGAGCTCCCCGTACATGGTGCGGATGCGGTAAGCGGCGCCTACCAGTCCGTTGGCCCGGTGATTAAAGGGAGTCATACCGTTGTACACATGGGTCATGGAACGGGCGCCGTGTGCATAGGCCATAACAGCCTGATCGTAAGTGGCGGCGGAATGGCCGATGCTTACAACCACACCCTGCTTTGTGAGATAATGGGTCAGAGCAAAGTCATCGTCCGTCTCAGTGGCCATAGTGATGTACCGGATATGCCCCTTGGCAGCAGCCTGGTAACGCTCAAACTGTTCAATGGACGGCTTTACAATGTGCTGCTCCGGCTGGGCTCCCTTGTACACCATGTCCAGATAGGGCCCTTCAAAATGAATGCCTAAGATCTCAGCGCCCTCATAGCCTTCCTCCATTACTTTTGCCACATTGGCAACAGCGTTGGTCAGAACTTCCTCGCTCTGGGTAATAGTGGTGGCGAGAAAAGCGGTTACACCCTCGTCCACTACGTTTTTCGTCCAATTGCGCAGGCCCTCTTCATTGGCGTCGTTGGTATCGAAGCCGTAAGCACCGTGACAGTGGATATCCAGAAAGCCGGGAACAATGCGCAGACTGCCGTAATCCTCATCTGCTGTCTGACTGCCATAGGGAAGGATGTCCGAGATCTTACCATCCGTTACCTCAAGCATTGCAGGAACAAATTGATCCGCAATCCAGACTTTTTTACTTTGAATCAGCATAAAAAACCTCCTGTCCGAAAATAAAATTGGAATAACTTTATTATATCACCGAATAAACAGAATAGGTTGCATTTTTTAAGCTAATCATTATTAGTTTTAGTACTTCTATTGTTTTTTGGGAATTTCATGGGTTATAATCGGGACATAATAGGATGTGCAGCACAACATAAAACAGCAAAGGAGGATTTTAAGAAATGAGCATATTTGGCATTTCACAGGAGAAGATGAAGGAGACATCTTCCGTATTTACTCTGACCGAGATTCACCAGCAGCCTTCCACATGGAAGAAGACCTGCGCACAGCTTGCGGCCTGCAAGGAGGAGCTTCAGGCATTTCTTGACCAGGTACTGGGAGCGGAGGATTTTGACATTGTTCTCACAGGAGCCGGAACCAGTGAATTTATAGGCAATTCCTTATATCAGGCATTGAACGGAAGATACGGCTATAAGGTAAAATCTTACGCTACCACAGATATTGTGCCCTCTCCGGAGGATTTCCTTTCCAGAACAAAGCCTACGATTCTGGTAAGCTTTGGACGTTCCGGAAACTCACCGGAGTCCATCGGAGCCGTGGAGGCGGCAGAGGTTGTATGCCAGAACCTCTATCATCTTTTTGTAACCTGCAACCATGAGGGCAGCCTTTCCAAGATGGCGGAAGGCAGAGAGCACTGCTTTGCCTTGAATCTCACGCCGGAGACCCACGACCAGTCCTTCGCCATGACCTCAAGCTTTTCCAATATGTACATGGCAGCTTATCTGGCCTTCAATCTGGATCGCCTGGAGGAGATTACGGCACAGATTGACAAGGTATGCGCGGCTGGAACAGGCTTCCTGGAGGAGAAATTTGCCCTTGCACAGCAGATTGTAGACGGCTTTGACTTCAACCGTATTGTATATCTGGGCAATGTAGCTTTGAAGGGCGTTTCTCAGGAATCCGCTCTGAAGATGCTGGAGCTGACTGCCGGACAGGTGGCTGCCATGTATGATTCACCCTTAGGCTTCCGCCACGGCCCTAAGTCTATCATCGACGACAGAACCCTCACGGTGGTATACTTAAGCGATGACGAGTACCGCCGGAAGTACGAGCTGGATCTGATTAAGGAGATGAGCCCCCAGAGAAAGCAGAACCGCATTGCTGCAGTGATGAATACGCCTTGCGAGGAAGCAAAGAAGCTGGCAGACTATACAGTAGAGTTCGGCGTTGGACAGCCTCTGGAAAATGTACTTCTCGGCTTTGACTACATTCTGTTCGCGCAGACCCTGGCGGTACTGAAATCCCTGTCCCTGGGAATCACCCCAGACAACCCCTGCCCCACAGGAGAGGTGAACCGCGTGGTGAAGGGCGTGACTTTGTATCCCTATACATTAAAATAAAAAACAGAATATTACGGAACTTAAATAGGAGGATGTAAGGATGGTTGGTTTATTGATTACCGGACACGGTCATTTCGCAACGGGGCTTGGCTCAAGCCTGAAGCTGATCACTGGCAACACAGAGAACATTGCATATGTAGATTTTGAGGCGGATCACTCCACCGATACATTAACAGAGAATCTGAACAAGGCCTTCGACGAGCTGAAAGGCTGCGACGGCGTGCTGGTTCTCTCCGATCTGGCAGGAGGCTCACCCTTCAAATGCGCCGTAGAGTGCAAGTTTGCCAGAGGGGATCAGGCCATTGAGGTCATTGCAGGCTCCAATCTCCCCATGCTGATTGAGGGCTCCATGATGATGGGAGCATTCGATTCTCCCCTTGATATGGCGGAATCACTGATTCCTACAGGGAAGGATTATATCATTCGGTTTGAGCTTGCGGCTCATGAGGACAATGCGGAAGAGGATGGAATTTAAGCGATGGGTATAAACTGGGAAGTAGTTAGCTGGACCTGTATCACATTAGCGGTTATAATGGGAATCGTCGGACTGATTCTGAGTTTTATTTCCGCCAAAAATATGCGTAAGCGCAGAGAAGCTCTGGGAGAAGTCCACACAGAGCTGAAGATTGGAAGCAAGATTATGTTTGCCGGAGGAATTTATGGAAAAGTGGTAGGCATAGAGGAGGAAACCGTAAATGTGGAGGTGGCCAAGGGCACGGTCATTCAGATTTCCCGGTATGCGATCCAGGCGTTGGCTGATTCATAGGATCAAATCAGATGTGAAAACAGATAAGAACCGCAGTCAAAGAGTTTTGATGCTCTCGGACTGCGGTTCTTCTGTATTCTGAAAAGAAAGTGCCTTCAGCGTACAAGGCTGCGTCCCTTTGTCCGCCGTGGGAGCTGCGGCCTTATACCTTGAAAAGCGTCTTGGCATACTCGCTGGGCGCCATCCCGTACTTCTGGGTAAAGGCCCTGGAAAAGTAATGAATGGAATTAAAGCCAAGCATCAAGGCAATTTCGCTGATGGTATATTTTCCCTCGCAGATCATCTGGCGGCTGGTCTCCAGCTTCAGCTCATTGATGTATTTCTTCGGCGGCTGATCCAGGTTTTCCTTAAATAAAATCTGTAAAGAAGAGCGGGACAGGGAAAACTTCTGGCAGATCTCCGCAATGGTAATAGGCTCGTAGATAGTTTCGTCAATGTAAGCCAGGATTTTTTCCAGAAGCTCATCCTGGTAGTGCTGTCTGGCCTCCGTTACAGGCTTCTCATTTTTCTTGCCGATAAATGCGGACTGGAGAAGCCGGATAATCGTCTCCTGGAGCAGGCAAAGCATCAGGCTGTTCATATAGGGAATCTGGGAGGTGCTCTCCATAACAAAGGTTTTGATAAGGGTATGTATTTTTTTGTCGTAGGTGAATACTTTATTTAACAGCAGCTCATAGTGATGGCTCTCTACATCATAAACAATTGTTTCCATGTCGAAAATAATGGTCACATAGGAGCAGGAACAGCCGTCAGGAATGATCTGGGTGTGGAACTGTCCCGGGCCGTAGATCATCAGCTCCCGCTCTTTTAAAGAGTAGGCTTTTCCGTCCACCTCTGAGGTCATACACCCCCGGTCTACGTAGGTAAGCTCAAAGTAAGAATGCTTCTCTCCTCCGAATTCATAACCGGAATCGCGGATAGAGTAGAAATAGCCAAGGATTTCGCTGATTCGGATGCGGGGAAGGATTCGTTCAAACAGGTAAGGCGGTGAGAGGGCCTCCACGGTAGATGCGTAGGATGTGACTGTGATTAGCTTACAGGTGATACTGGATGTAACGGCTACAAGAGAAAAATAAACGCCGGGTTTTATTCTTACAAAGCGGTGGACGGCAAAAACCTCTAACATGTCAGCCTGGGGGGCATCTCCCACCAGGAGAGCCGCCATGCCTTCCTGCATCTCGAGATATACTTCACAATTAAAATGGTAGAGCTGGCTGATGCTTCGCCGGGCGATGAGCCGCCAGTTCCTGCTGATCATGCCGGTCTGTTCCAAATCGACAGGCGTTTCATACACAGAACCATAGTGCTCAAATGCTGCGCTGGATGTTTTTAATTGCATATTTTGACCTCCATAACGAAAATATTATACAGGCTTTTGTGAAAGATGTCTACAAAATATTAAATATTTATAAAAAAACAGTAAAAAAACATAAAAATAATAAGAAGATTACTAATTATTATAAATACTTAGTAGTGAATTATGGTTATAATAATAACACGCTATAGGAAATTTCCAAAAAGAATCATAAATTTTATAAGGAGGGAGCAAAATGCCCAACATTGTTTTGACAAGAATTGACAATCGCTTAATACACGGACAGGTTGGCGTTACATGGACGATGACGCTGGGGGCCAATCTGATACTTGTAGCCGATGACGAGACATCGGAAAACGAGCTGATGCAGCAGCTTATGACGGCAACGGCCAAGTCGTCAGGAGCGGGAGTCCGGTTCTTTACAATTCAGAAGACCATTGATGTGATTCATAAAGCGGCGGAGCGTCAGAAGATTTTTATTGTCTGCAAGACACCGAAGGATGTGCGCAGGCTCATTGAAGGGGGCGTGCCAATTAAGGAAGTGAATGTGGGCAACATGCATTTTTCACAGGGAAAGCATCAGATTAGTAAAAAAGTGTACGTAGATGACGCAGACCTTGCAGATTTAAAAGCCATTCGGGACGCGGGAGTTGATTTATATATCCAGGATGTGCCTGGTGACATAAAGGAGCGTATCAAGGAAATTTAGACGAGAGAAAGGAACACTATTTATGGAAATTACATTGATGCAGGGCATTGGCCTGGCAATTATGGCAATTATTGTAGGTGTGGACTTCTGGCTGGAGGGCTTGTTTATTTTCCGGCCCATTATCGTAAGTACTCTGACAGGCGTGATTCTGGGAGACGTGCAGCTCGGCCTTTTAACCGGCGGTATTACAGAGCTTGCATTCGCAGGACTGACGCCGGCAGGCGGAACCCAGCCTCCCAACCCGGTTCTGGCGGGCGTTATGTCCACGGTGATTGCATATACCACAAAGACTGAGGCTTCAGGCGCCATGGCGCTTGCGCTGCCCTTCAGCTTTCTGATGCAGTACATCATTCTCTTCTGCTACTCCACCTTCTCCTTCTTTATGAAAGGTGCGGATAAGGCAGCTGAGGAAGCAGACACTGCCAAGATCGTAAAGATTAATATGACTTGTACTGCGATTATCGCGCTTTTGTACGGACTTGTAGTATTCCTCTGCGCCTATGTTGCGCAGGACGCCATGAAGACCTTTGTAGAGATTCTTCCTGCATGGCTGACCCATGGCTTCGAGGTAGCCGGCGGAATCCTTCCGGCAGTAGGATTTGCAATGCTGTTAAAGGTTATGTTAAAGGGAGAATTTGTTCCCTACCTGCTTATCGGATTCGTAATCGCCTGCTTCCTGGATTACTCCAATCTGCTGCCCATCGCAGTAGTAGGCGTTGCTTTGGCTTTGTTTGTATACAATATTGAGAAGAGCACAAAGGCAAATGCATCAGTTCAAAATATGGCAGAGGAGGGCGAAGAGGATGGCATCTAATGAAAATAAGGTTTTGACAAAAAAAGATATTAATAAGCTGGCACTTCATTCCGTGCTCCTGCAGGCGGGCTTCAATTATGAGAGAATGCAGTCCTGCGGCTTTCTGCAGGCACAGCTTCCGGCCCTTAAGAAGATTTATAAGGATGATAAGGCCGGCCTGTCCGCAGCCATGACGGATAACTTGGAATTTATCAATACCCATCCCAATCTGGTGGGCTTCCTTATGGGGCTTTTGATTTCCATGGAAGAGTCACATTCGGACCGCAGCATTATCAAGGGTCTGAAGGTTGCCCTGTTTGCGCCCCTGGCTGGTATCGGCGACGCTATTTTCTGGTTCACCCTTCTTCCCATTGTGGCAGGTATCTGTTCCTCCATGGCCATGGAAGGAAGTGTAATGGGCCCCATCATCTTCTTCCTGGTATACCTGGCAATCTTTATTATGAGATGGTTCTGGACCCGCTTGGGGTATAACCTGGGTGTAAAGGCAGTGGCGCAGATTACAGATATATCCGAGGTTCTGGCAAAGGCAGCTACGGTTCTTGGCTGTACCGTAATCGGCGGACTGATTGCTTCCTATGTAAGCATCAACGTACAGACGGAGATCGTGGTAAATGAAGCAAAGACGGTTGCCCTGCAGGCGGATTTCTTTGACAAGATCTTCCCGAATATCTTATCCATCGGATATGTATTCTTAATGTACTACTTCCTTAAGAACAAAAAGGTCAGCCCGGTAGTGCTGATTGTAACTACCTTTGTTTTGTCCATTGCACTTTCCTTCCTGGGAATTCTGTAGGACAGAGAAAAATATAAACAGATTTTTATAATTTAGAGAGGGATTTCAGAAAGCCTGTAAAGGTGAATGAAATCCCTTTTTGTTTTGGGAAAATATTATGCAATATAGCTAAAGTTCAGAGCAAAATAATAAAAAATCATAAAAAATAATTAAAATTTTATAAATAAAAACGAAAATAATAAAAAAATTGTTAAAAGTTACAAAGACTAACATTTGGAAAAATATTATAATTAAGCCACTCTGAACGGGATTTTCGGAGAAGAATCATTATCTAAGGAGGGAGTATTATGCCCAATATTGTTTTAACGAGAATCGACAACCGTCTGGTTCACGGCCAGGTGGCAACACAGTGGTGCGGCAGCATTGGCGCGAACCTGATTCTGGTAGCCAACGACGAGGTAGCAGGCAACAAGCTTCGTCAGGGACTGATGGATATGGCAGCCCCCAGCTATGCGGCTATGCGCTACTGGACACTGGAGAAGACCATTTCTACCATTCATAAGGCATCTGACAAGCAGATGATCTTTATTGTCTGCGAGACACCCCAGGATGTTCTTGCACTGGTAGAGGGCGGTGTGCCGATCAAAAAAGTGAATATCGGTAATATGCATATGGCGGACGGCAAGCGTCAGGTTGCCGGCTCCGTAGCTGTAGACGACAGCGACGTGGCTGCCTTTGCAAAATTACGGGAGCTTGGCGTGGAGCTTGAGATTCGGAGAGTTCCCACCGAGGCTTCGGAGAACATTGAGAAATTGTTCAAATAAGTAACCTGTTGAATTATTATGGGAAAGGAGATTGTATAAATTATGGAATTTAATGCAATTCAAGTTTTACTGGTCGGCGTATGGGCCTTTATTGTAGGTATTGACCAGTACAACCTTTTAGAATCTTTGTACCAGCCCATCGTAACCGGTGCGGTTGTGGGAGCCATCCTTGGCGATCTGCATACCGGTCTGGTTGTAGGCGGTACATATCAGCTTATGACAATCGGTAACATGCCGGTCGGAGGCGCACAGCCCCCCAACGCAATTATCGGAGGAATTATGGCAACCGTATTTGCCATCGGTTCCGGACTGGAGCCCGCGGCGGCCGTAGGTCTTGGCGTGCCGTTCGCACTTTTCGGACAGTACATGATTACGCTTGTGTTCACCGTTATGTCTCCCCTTATGTCTACTGCTGACAAGATGGCGGAGAAGGGAGACACAAAGGGAATTGTTCGTCTGAATTATCTGGCTATGGGAGCTCTTGGACTTCTGTTTGCAGTTGTATGTGTCGGCGGTCTTCTTGGAGGAACAGCTCTTGGTACTACCCTGCAGGCTATTTCCGATAAGTATGGATGGATTATGGACGGCCTGGGAGCTGCAGGCGGAATGATGCGTTTCGTTGGTTTCGCTATCCTGCTCCGTATTATGCTTTCTAATGAACTGTGGGGAATTTACTTCGCAGGCTTTACACTGGCAACTGTTGTCGGATATGTTCCGGGACTTTCCGGTTCCGCACTGCTCCTTGTTGCATTCGTAGGTATCGCAATTGCACTGAATGACTTCCAGACACGCGTTGCTATCAGACAGAATGCAGGAAATGGAAATGGAGGTGACGAGGATGGCATCTAATGCAACACATTACAACAATCTGACACCGGCGCAGCCGCTGGATAAGAAGACTTTGAATAAGATGGTATGGCGTTCCCTGAACCTGCAGGGCTCCTTCAACTACGAGAGAATGCAGTCAGGCGGATGGCTCTACGGTATTCTCCCCGGACTGGAGAAGATCCACGGGGACAATGAAGAGGACCTTAAGATCTCCATGGGACACAATCTGGAGTTCTTTAATACACATCCTTTCCTGGTAACCTTTGTAATGGGTATTGTGCTTTCTCTGGAACAGCAGAAGGCAGATATTGATATGATTCGTGGTGTCCGCGTGGCGGCTATGGGCCCCCTTGGCGGTATCGGTGATGCTATTTTCTGGTTTACTTTGGTGCCGATTACGGCAGGTATTACATCGCAGATGGCCATAGACGGCTCGCTGGCCGGACCGATTCTGTTCCTGCTGATCTTTAACGCAGTACAGTTTGGAATCCGTTTCTGGCTGATGAACTGGTCTTATAGACTGGGCTCCAAGGCCATTGAGTTGCTGACGGCCAATGCAAAGGAATTTACCCGTGCGGCTTCTCTCCTTGGCGTATTTGTTGTAGGCGCTCTGACCTCCAACTATGGTGCAACTGCCATTAAGCTTCAGTTTGAAAACGGCGAAAGCCCCATTATCATCCAGGATATTTTGGACGGTATTCTTCCGAAGCTGATTCCGCTGACCATTACTCTGGGCCTGTACTTCTTAATTAAGAAGAAAGGCTGGACTCCGGTTGCGTGTATCGGATTACTGCTGGTAGTAGGTCTGCTAGGCGCACTTATCGGTCTCTTCTAAAGAGCGGATGAAGCAGGCAGTCGTTTTTGATTTTAATGGTACGCTTTTCCTTGACACATGCTTCCATGAGGAGGCATGGTCAAGGGTTTACCGGGAGCTTTGCAAAGAAAAGGATGAGGAACCGGATCCGGCATTTTTCTGCGGACCGCCCAACGATACCCTGATTTATGCTCTTGCTCCCCAATTGACAAAGGAAGAAAGACAGAAGTGGTCTGTCCACAAGGAAGCCATATACCGGGGAATCTGCATGGAGAATCCGGATAAGGTACATCTGACAGCAGGAGCCAAGGAGCTGTTCCTTAAGCTTAGGGAGCAGCAGATCTCTTATACGCTTGCCACGGCCTCCATTAAGGATAACATTGATTTTTATTTTGAGACCTTTCATCTGGAGGAGTGGTTTGAACGTGAGATGTGCGTCTATGACGACGGTGCATATGCGGACAAGGGAGAGATGCAGGCAGAGGCTGCCAGAAGATTGGGGAAGACGCTTTCGGAATGTATTGTGATCGAAGACAGCATAAGCGCAATCGGCTATGCAAGAGAAAATAATGCAGGAAAAATCATAGGTATTGGAAGTGATTCTGTCCATCCGGAATTGATTCGCACAGGGGCCGCTCATTGTATCCGTGATTTTACGGAATTTGACATGGAGTGGCTGAATAACTGAAATCCCACGAAAGGGCTGCCGCATTGCGGCAGCCCTTTTGATCATACTCTTATTCTTTTCCGTTCCAACAGTAGGTACAGAGCTTCTCTGCCGGAAGTCCCGTAGATTCAATCATATCATCCAGGCGGTTGTAGCGCAGAGACGTGAAATTTAACTGCCTGCAGATTTCTTCCAGCATCTGTTCGTATTTCTCCGATTCCGGGTCGGCATATTCCTTTAATACTTCATCTGTCACAGGCCCTCCCTCCAGCTTTTCAATCACCCTCCGGGCGATGAGATCCATCTCGGAGGAGGAACGGGAGAAGTTGAGATACTTGCAGCCGTAGAGGATGGGCGGACAGGCCGGCCGGATATGAACCTCCTTTGCGCCGCTCTGGTAGAGGAACTCCGTAGTCTCTCCAAGCTGTGTGCCCCGTACAATGGAATCGTCGATGAGCAGCAGGCTCTTGCCGTCAATAAGCTCGTGGACAGGCAGAAGCTTCATCTTGGCAATCAGATTCCGCTTGCTCTGGATGGTGGGCATAAAGGAACGGGGCCAGGTGGGCGTGTACTTGATAAAGGGCCGGGTAAAGGGAATCCCTGAGGCATTGGAGTAGCCTATGGCATGGGCGATTCCGGAATCGGGAACGCCGGCTACCGTATCGGGCTTCACATTGTCTCTTTCAGCCATCTTGGCGCCGCAGTTATAACGCATCTGCTCTACGCTGATGCCCTGGTAGGAGCTGGAGGGGTAGCCGTAATAAACCCAGAGAAAAGTGCAGATCTTCATATCCTTTCCCGGCTGCGCCAGTGTCTTTACCCCATCCGGGGTGAGAACCACAATCTCGCCGGGGCCAAGCTCCTTATAGCTTGAGTAGCCTAGATTCAGGTAGGCGAAGTCTTCGAAGGATACACAGCAGGCGTCCTCCTTCTGGCCGATCACCACAGGGGTGCGGCCCATCTTATCCCGGGCGGCATAGATTCCCTTGGGAGTCATAATCAGAAAGGTCATGGAGCCGTTGATAAGATCCTGGGCATATTGGATGCCCTCAATCAGGTTTTCCTTCTGGTTGATGACAGAGGCTACCAGCTCGGTAGGGTTGATGTCTCCGCCGCTCATCTCCAGAAAATGAGCGTGTCCGTTTTTGCAGATCAAATCTGTGATTTCATCGGTATTGTTGATACGGCCTACGGTTGTGATGGCAAAGGTGCCGTGGTGGGAGCGGACAATGAGAGGCTGCGGCTCATAGTCTGAGATACAGCCGATACCCAGATAGCCCTTCATCTCACGCATATCTTTATCAAATTTTGTTCGGAACGGTGTATTTTCAATGTTGTGGATGGCGCGGTCAAAGCCTTTTTCCTCTCCGTATACGGCCATGCCGCCTCGTCTGGTTCCCAGATGGGAGTGGTAATCTACTCCGAAAAATAAGTCAAACAAACAATCGCTTTTGGAAGCAACTCCAAAAAATCCACCCATAGAAATCTCCTCCATTCTGTAATTTATCATGTTAAGCAAATTTGGCAGAGAATCTTATGCCTATTAAACAACGTATCACAAAGTGGAGGGGAAGTCCAGAAGGTTTTGCAAAAAAAATGAATTCTACATTGATGATTTTTACGGTTTGTAGTATACTGATCGTAACCGTTAAAATTTCATAAAAAAGTGAGGATGATAACAATGGCTTTAGTAACAACAACGGAAATGTTTAAGAAAGCATACGAAGGCGGCTATGCAATCGGCGCTTTCAATGTGAACAACATGGAGATCGTACAGGCTATCACAGAGGCAGCCGGCGAGTTGAACTCCCCCATTATCCTGCAGGTATCCGCAGGAGCCAGAAAGTATGCAAACCATACTTATCTGACCAAGTTGGTTGAGGCAGCGATCATTGAGAATCCGAACATCCCGATTGCTCTGCATCTGGATCACGGCGCAGACTTTGAGATCTGCAAGTCCTGTGTAGACGGCGGTTTTTCCTCCGTTATGATTGATGCTTCCAAGTATGCCTTTGAGGAGAATATTGAAATTACAAAGAAGGTTGTTGAGTACGCCCATGCTCACGGCGCAGTGGTAGAGGCTGAGCTTGGCAAGCTGGCTGGAATCGAGGATGATGTGAATGTATCCGACGAGGATTCCTCCTATACACAGCCTGACGAGGTAGAAGAGTTCGTTACCAAGACCGGCGTTGACTCCCTTGCGATTGCTATTGGTACAAGCCATGGCGCATTCAAGTTCAAACCGGGCACAAAGCCCCAGCTTCGTTTTGACATTCTCCATGAGATTGAGCAGAGAATTCCGGGCTTCCCCATCGTTCTTCACGGTGCATCCTCCGTTCCCCAGGAGTATGTAAAGATCATCAACGAGAATGGCGGAGCTTTGAAGGATGCTATCGGTGTTCCCGAGGAGCAGCTGCGTGAGGCGGCAAGATCTGCTGTCTGCAAGATCAACATTGACTCTGACCTGCGTCTGGGTCTGACAGCCGGCATCCGCCAGGTGATGCAGGAGCATCCGGATTACTTTGATCCGAGACAGTATCTGACTGTTGCTCGTGCCAATGTAAAGGATGTTGTTGCTCATAAGATCAAAGACGTACTGGGCAGCGCAGGCAAGGCTTAAAGGAAAAATAAGACAAGGTAAGGACAGAGGGGGCTGCCGAAAAGGCGGCCCTCTTTTTGATAGGGAGCTGAAGGAATGGAGAGAGTGAAGAAGGGGCTTAAGCGTCTGGGAGAGGATTTGTACAGTCTGCGGTATGCTTTGTTGGGAATTGCCGTGTATTATGTGACGGTTCATTTGCTTTTCGGGCAGTTCTGCCCCATGATGATTGTGCTGCATCTGCCCTGCCCGGGATGTGGGATGACACGGGCGTTTGTCCTGGTTCTGACAGGACGCTTGAGGGAGGCGTGGGAGCTTCATCCTTTGGTGTATGGCTGGATTTTGCTTGGAGGGATGTTTGGGGTAAACCGGTATCTGCTGGATAAGAGGCTGCATATGCTTACGGCGGGGCTTGTAGGGCTTCTTTTTGGGATGATGGTTTTTTATGTGTATCGGATGAGGAATGGGTTTCCGGTGGAGTTAATGTGGTAGGTTTTGGGGAGGGAAAAGAGTTGCATTGGCGGGGGAAAAGTGGTACACTAAGACGGAAGATATAAGGATTTTAAGATGGAATTTGAGGAGGGCAATGTTATGGATGATATGTACAATAATTCTGAGAATCAGGAGCAGGGTTCCTATGGCGGCAGTCAGTATCAGCAGCCGCAGACTAGTAGTATTCAATCCCAGCTTCAGTATCAGTACCAGCCGGCTCAGGATAATCTGGAAGAGCCTATGAGCATGGGAGAGTGGATGATCTCGATGCTTGTTATGCTGATTCCCTGTGTTAATATTGTAATGATGTTTGTGTGGGCCTTCAGCAGTACGGAGAAGAAGAGTAAATCTAACTTTTTCAAGGCTTATCTCATTTTCTTTGCGATTATGATGGTGTTCTCGATTGTTTTGGTGATTGTGATGAGTGCGGCTGCGGTGGGGGTTATGGAAAGCCTTGAATCTAATTATTACTATTATTAAAGAATAAAAAAAGAACTGCGGCGGGCTCGTGGAGCGTCTGGCCGCAGTTTTTTATGCTATGAGTTTGGAAAGTTTAGCCTGCCGACCAGCGTCCGCTTGCGCCGCAGGGGAGTACGAGACCGGTGGAGGATACGGGAAGTCCTACTTCCTGGGAATCTACAGCGCCGTTGAACTGCCTTAGTGCGGATGCCAGCATGTAGGTTAGGACAGCGGGGGCAAGCCCTGTGGTATAGGAGTTGACCAGGAAGAATAGAGGTTCTTTGCTTAGGAGCTGACTGCACAGCTGAATCAGTGGGAAAATGGCGTCTTCTATTTTCCAGATTTCTCCCTTGGGGCCCCGGCCGTAGGAGGGAGGATCCATTATAATGGCATCGTAATGATTGCCGCGGCGTATCTCTCGCTCTACAAATTTTACGCAGTCATCTACAATCCAGCGGATAGGGGCTGCTTCCAGACCGGAGGCCCGGGCGTTTTCCCTGGCCCAGCCTACCATACCCTTGGAGGCGTCTACGTGGGTGACAGAGGCTCCGGCCTTGGCGGCGGCTAAGGTGGCTCCTCCTGTGTAGGCAAAGAGATTCAGAACCTTAACCGGACGGCCGCAGGCGCGTATCTTTGCGCCGAACCAGTCCCAGTTGGCGGCCTGCTCGGGAAAGAGGCCTGTGTGCTTGAAGCTGAAGGGCTTTAGCTGGAAGGTAAGGGCTTGTGGGGTATCGGTCTTGTATCCGATGCTCCACTGCTGGGGAAGCTGAAAGAATTCCCATTCGCCGCCGCCTTTTTTGCTGCGGTGGTAATGGCCGTTTTTCTGTTTCCATCCTTTGTGTGTTCTGGGGGTGTCCCAGATGACCTGGGGGTCGGGCCTTACCAGGATATAATTTCCCCACCGCTCCAGCTTTTCGCCTTGTGAAGTGTCCAGTACTTCATAGTCTTTCCAATTTTCTGCTATCCACATAAGTATACCCCTTTTGTTACTGGCCGCGGAATGAACAGTAACATCCTTTTCGTATCTATAAACAATGCCGTGTGTTGTACTTGCATTCAGTAAACTCCCATATTATACTAAGAACGAAAGAAAGCGTCAAGCCAAGGCTTAGGTCTTGAGGCAAAATTCAGGCGGAGGCGGTTATGGCGAAGCAGAAAAAGCAGCTGACAAAGAAGAAGATTGTAACGGCGGCCTGGAAGCTTTTTTACAGGCAGGGCTATGACGATACTACGGTAGATGAGATTATACGGGAGGCCGGTACGTCGAAAGGCACTTTTTATCATTATTTTGAAGGGAAGGATGCCCTGTTAAGCTCCCTGTCTTATCTCTTTGACGATAAATACGAAGAGCTTCTGCCAAAGCTCCAGCCGGAGGGGAACAGCTTTGACAAGCTGATCTATCTGAACCAGGAGCTTTTCGGTATGATTGAGACCAGTGTTTCCAGGGAGCTTCTGGCCTCTCTTTACTCGTCCCAGCTGATTACCAGGGGGGAGAAGCATCTGCTGGATCGGAACCGTCTGTATTACCGGCTGCTGAATGAGATTGTGTCGGAGGGACAGCAGAAAGGGGAGCTGACATCGTCCATGTCTTCCTATGAGATTACCAAGCTGTATGCACTCTGCGAACGAGCCCTGCTTTACGATTGGTGCATCTGCAACGGGGAGTATTCGCTGAAGGCATACAGCTCCCGGGTGATGCCTATGCTGCTCCATGAGATTCGGGAATGGGGAGAAGAGGACGAAGAAAAGTAAATATAGAAGACTCTTGCGAAAGTGTGGGTATGCTTTCGGAATACAAAGGAGCGGTTAGAAACAGGTATCGGGTTGCATACCTGTTTTTTTTATTCCTGCGGCAGGGGCCTGACGGCCTGCGTCTGGGTATTTGTCTTGAAATTGGGGAAGAATTCATATGAAGTGTGAAGAGAAAAAGTGTCGAGTTAGAAAATATTTGTACAAAATATCAAAAAAACTGTCGGATAAGGAGGCGGAATATGAGAAAATCAACAATTGGATACGGATAAGTGTCTGAATTGCGCGGTAACTGATGAAACTGTTTGAATTGCGAAATAATAGCAGAGCGGGATGCTATAATAAGCAGACAGAAGTGGAGAGAAGCAATGTATCAGTCAAATACACGTGATGAGGTTCTGGAATATCTGGCATTCTTGACAGAGAAGTATGACGGAGAAAACGATACGCCCTATACGGCCCAGAGCATTAGTGATTTTTTGAGTATCAGCAGAAATCTGGCAAGCCAGTATCTGAATGATTTCGTAAAGGAATCACTGGCGATCAAGATTATTTCCAGACCGGTATATTTCATTCATAAGCGTACCTTTGAGAAAAAGTACCGTATAAAACTGAATATGGTGGTGTTTAAGAGTAAAACGGATCTGCTGGAGATACTCCGCAGCCACGATATGGTACGGCTTGGCTTTGGCCGGGCAGCCGGCTTTTACGGAAGCCTCCGGGAATGCGTTGAGCAGTGTAAGGCAGCTATGGGCTATCCGCCGTCCGGCCTTCCTATCCTGCTCTTTGGAGGGCCCGGAGTGGGAAAAAGCTTTATGGTCCGGCAGATGTATGAGTATGCCCAGGGGAAGGGCTATATCGGGGAGGAGAGCCGCCTGGTTACCATAAACTGCAGTGAATTTGCAGAGTGTGAGAAGGCATTCTGGGAGAGGATGTTCTCACAGGGAGAAGACGGCTTTCTGGAACAGGCGAAAGGGGGCGTTCTTTTCTTCGATCAGATTCATCTGCTTCCGGCCAGGGTGCAGAGCAGGCTGTTTGGGAGGCTGGAGGAAGGAAGCGGTGTGGGCGGAGGAAGAAACCCATGGGCGCCTTGCAAGACAGCCTTTGCATCCAACGTGGATCCGAAGGAGACCCTTGATCGGGATTTTCTTAGAAGAATTCCCTTTATCGTCAGAATCCCTTCCCTGGGGGAGCGTTCCATCCAGGAAAAAATAGAATTGATACAGACCTTTCTGGACGATGAAATGCATAAGATTGGAATCGATATCACCATCAGCCGTCCGGCTCTCAATGCCTTTCTGCAATATGAGTATTCGGAAAATCTAACCCAGCTTAAGGGAATGATTCAGATTAGCTGTGCGAAGGCGTATCTGCACTATACAAAAAGGGATCGGGAGCTTCTGATTAAGCTTTTCCATCTGCCGGAACAGATGGTGGAGGAATACCGTCTGGAAAATGAAAGTGATGAGGAAGAGACGGCCGTCAGCCTGGGCGTTCTGTCGGAACAGGCGTCTGCCAGAAACAAGGAATTCTTTTCCCTTTTGCTGGAAGAGTATCGGAATTACAAAGAGCAGAAGGGAGATTTTACGGAGCTGACGGCTGCCTGGTCTAAGATCTTGTATGAGTCTGAGGGGCTGTTCCTGTTCGGCGGACCGCATCAGAATCAGCATACCCAGGCCATAAATAAGATGGTAGAACATGGGCTGGACAGCATCTGCAGCCTGTACCAGTTACAGCTTCCGGCCGATATGCTGGCGCTTCTCGTTCGAGTGATCTGCAATTCCATGCAGACAGATACGGATATGCGGCAGTGGGAACAGCTCCATGAAAAGGAGCTGCAGGAGTGCCTGCAGTTTCTAAAAGAAGCCAGGCCGGATGTCCATGGAATTGCAGCGGAGGCAGCGGCCGTATTGAACCGCCGCCTGAATGTGAGCTTGGATCACGTCTGCCTGCTGGCGCTGAATATCTGCATCTGCGTGGTGAATGCGGATAAGGCTGTCAACAAAACATCCTGCGTCATTCTGGCCCACGGGCATACGGCAGGGAGTATTGCACAGACGGTCAACGGATGGCTGAAGACCTTTCTTTTTGTGCCCATGGATATTTTGGCAGACACCCCTGTCGGGGAGACAGCGGAACGCATCAAGCGGTATCTTCGGACGCAGCAGCATGTGAAGAATCTAATCCTGATGATTGATATGGATACGCTGGAGGCCCTGGATGAGCTGCTTCTGCAGGAAAGGAAGCTGAATCTTGTTATGATCAGCGATATCACGACAGGGCTGGCCCTGGAGCTGGGAAAAGGAATTCTGGAAGGCAGAAAAGCGGAATGTGTTCTTAAAGAGCTTTGCGGACGCCGGGCATTTTCCTACCGGGTCATTCCCCGGCGCCAGCTGGCGGATACGGTTGTCTTTGTGGAAAAAAACGACACCGGAGTAGCGAAGCGCATGATCCGGCTGTTTCGGGACAGTCTGCCGAAAAACAGCGATGTGGAAGTCATAAGCTGTGATTTTGACTCTGCGGTGGCAGAGCGGCAGAACCGGGAATTATTTCAGAACCGGAATGTCTTGTTCGTGTCGGGAGTGTTTAACCCTGGCATCAGCGGAGCGCCGTTTATCCCCATTGAGAAAATCATCAATCTAATGGATGAGAAGGATATACGCCAGATGTTTTCGGAAAATATGGATGCCATGCAGCTGGAGGAATTTGCCCGGAATCTTCTGAAAAATTTTTCCCTGCAGAATGTTGTGAAGCATCTGACGATTCTGGATGCGGACAAGCTTCTGGAATTCGTACAGATAGCGGTGAACCGGCTGCAGCACATGATGGAAAGACAGTTTGCCGCAAAGACAATCGTAGGGCTTTACATTCATATCAGCTGTCTGATTGAGCGGCTTGTGACCAGGACATCGGAGGAGGACGAAGAGGATTCCCAGGTGTTTCAGAAGGAACAGGAGCAGTTTATCCGCTATGTGAAGGAAAGCTTTGTGCAGATTTGTGAGCATTACCATGTGGAGCTTCCTACGTCGGAGATTAAATATATTTATGATTATATCGAAAATGAAAATCCGGAACATTCATTTTAGAAGGATGCATTTAATGGAGGATAGAAGATGAGACATTTTATTGTTGCTTCCCATGGAAGGCTTGCGGAGGGTATGCTGGACGCTGTGCGGCTGATTCTGGGAGAGGTGGAGGATGTCCGGTGCTATGGGGCATACATCGATCCAGGGGAGGTGATGGAGGATTCTGTGAGCCGGCTGCTGGCAGCATACCCTCTTGAGGACGAAGTGATTGTTGTAACCGATGTCATGGGAGGCAGTGTCTGCAACCAGTTTGTACGCCATCTGGACCGGAAAAATCTTCACATTCTGGCCGGAATGAACCTGGGCTTTTTGCTGGGGCTGTTTCTGGGCAGGGATCTGCCGCTGCCGGAGCTGATCGATGAGGTGGTAAACAGCGGAAAAAATTCTATATGCTACTGCAACCGGATTGTGGAGGAGGTGATGGAAGAGGAATTTAACGAATGATCCTTATCGCCTGCCTGATGGCAGGAGGATTGGGGCTGGAAGAACAAGGAGGTGAAGGAACTGATAAAGCTTTTGAGAATTGACAAAAGACTTCTGCACGGGCAGGTGGCGTTCACATGGACAACTTCTGTGGGCGCAGACTGTATTCTGATTGCCTGCGACTCCCTGCAGAACGATCCGCTGCGGCTTACGACGATTAAAATGAGCAAGCCGGCGGGAACGAAGCTGGTCATCAAGACCATTGCGGATTCGGTTGAGGCCATCAACAAAGGAAAGACGGATCAATACAGGCTGATGATTGTTGTGGAATCCATTGAGGACGCATACCGGATGGTGAAGAACTGCTCGGTGTTAAAGGGCGTAAGCATCGGCTACAACGGGAAACGGGAGAATACCCAGACCTTAACAAGCTGGGTATGGGTTACGCCGGAGGAGACTGCCATGCTGAAAGAACTGATTTCGGAGGGCATTCGCGTGGAAATGCAGAACGTGCCGACGACCAAAGCGATACCTGCAGAAAAATTGATAAAGTAAAAGGAGGGGGATTCTATGTTACAAGCGATACTTTTGGGGCTTACGGCGGCCTGGAGCCATATAGAATGGGGGCTTGGCACTCCGTTCCTTGGCAGACCGCTGGTGCTGGGGTGGATTACAGGCATTATATTGGGTGATCCCACACAGGGACTGATCATCGGGGCAACGATTGAGATATTCTTTCTGGGCGCTATGGCCATCGGCTCCTATATTCCGCCTGATGCGGCGGTCGGCGGCGTTCTGGGAACGGCATTTGCCATCCAGTCCGGCTTGGGGGCGGAAGCGGCCCTGACTATGGCGATTCCCATTGCAATCATAGCGACCTCCTTCCAGAATGTGCTGTGGTCGGTTCATTCCCTCACATCCAAGCTGGCCGATAAAGCGGCAGATCAAGGAAATGAGAAGGGAATCTATGCCGTTATGTTTCTGGAGGGCGGCCTGAATATCCTGTTAAAATTCCTTCTGGTATTTTTCGCCTGGAGATTCGGAAGCGAGGCGGTCGTAAACCTTCTGGGACAGATTCCCGACTGGTTTGTGGAGGGGATGTCGGTAGCGGGCGGTATTCTTCCGGCGATTGGCTTTGCCATGCTGATGCGTATGACCATGAACAAAAAAGCGGCGCCCTTTTTCTTCCTTGGCTGGGTGCTGGCAGGCTATCTTGGTGTGCCGGTTCTTGGAGCCGCAGTGATAGGCGTTGTTTACATTCTGATTAAATATGACTTTCGTACAGGCAGGCTTGCCGGTGCAGAGGTGGGAGAGGAGGATCTGACAGATGACGACTTCTAATCAAGAAAATCAAGACCGTATGTTCACAAAGGCAGATATCCGGCGGATGAATATCCGATCTATCACCGGAGGATTTTCCGTAAACTGGGATCGGCTGGTGCATAAGACATTTACCTTTATGATTGCGCCCTTTTTGAAAAAGATCTATGAGGATGATAAAGAGGGTTACCGGGAAGCCTTGAAACGCAATATGGAATTTTTCAATATTACACCCCAGGGCCATGCGTTCATGGGAGGCCTTACCATTGCCATGGAGGAGGAAAATGCGAAGAATCCCGATTTTGATCCGGCGACAATTCCGGCAGTCAAGGGTGCGCTGATGGGCCCTCTTTCCGGGATTCTGGATTCTATCTTTCCTGGAACCTGGCGCATTATCTGCGCGGGCATTGGTATTTCCATGGCGCTGCAGGGGCAGGTGATGGGCGTGATTCTCTATGGGCTGCTGTATAACATACCTTCTTTTATGTTCCGTTTTTGGGGCGGACAGATGGGCTACCGCCTGGGCGTTGATTTCCTGCACAAGGTTCAGAGCTCCGGGCTGATGGAGAAAATTATGGAGGCGGCGTCTGTTCTGGGGCTTCTTGTCATCGGCTGTATGTCAAACGGCTTTGTATGGACAAACTTTGCCATCACCTTTGGAACGGAGGATGCGGCAGTGTCTTTACAGTCAACCCTGGACAATATTTTTCCGGGCCTGGCGTCTCTGGGGGTCATCTGGCTGTTTTACTGGCTGCTGGGAAAGAAGGTAAATACATTTGTGCTGATTATGCTTTCCATGGCAGTGTGTATCCTGCTCACTGCACTGGGCGTTATGGCCCAGTAACCGAGGTGAAAAGAGATGAATAAAAATCAGAGTCAGGAATTGACGGCGAAGATGAGGGAAGGCAAAAAGGTGATTGCCGGGATGGTGCACTGCCTGCCGCTGCCGGGAACACTGCTGTACGGCGGAAGCATGGAAGCGGTGCTCCATAAGGCTCTGGCAGACGCTGCGGCTCTTAAGGCCGTGGGAGTGGACGCTGTTATTGTGGAAAATACAAATGACAGGCCTTTGGCGGAGCGGCTGGAAACGGAGCAGACTGCAGCCCTGGCGGCAGTTGCACGGCAGGTTGTGGAAGAGACGGGGCTTGTGGTCGGCATCGATGCTTCTTTTAATGACGGCCCGGCAGGAATCGCCGTTGCCTGTGCTTCGGGGGCTTCCTTTATCCGCTGCCCGGTTTATGTGGACTGCGTGATGGTTACAGGGGCGGGGAAGATTGGCCCCTGTGCAAAGGAGGTCTTGCGTATGCGCAGGCTGCTGGGGGCGGAGCATATCGGAATATGGGCCGATGTCCAGGTAAAGCATTCCCATCTGCTTCTGCCGGAGGTTTCCCTGGAGGAATCGGCCCGGACGGCCTGGGAATACGGGGCGGAGGTTTTGATTGTGACCGGATTGTCCACGGGGCTGGAAACACCTCTGGAGGCTGTCAGACGGGTGAAAAAGGCGGTTCCCATACCGGTAGTGGCAGGCAGCGGATTCAGTCTGGGAAATGCGGCGGAACAGCTTGAGGCGGCGGACGGAGCGATTGTAGGCACTGCCATGAAAAAGGGCGGCAGTACAATGGAACCCATAGATCCGGAGCTTGGCAGAGCTTTAATGAAGGCGGTCAGGCAGGCGGAAAGAAGAATCAGGACGGATAGTGTATGAAGATGATTTGTTATCTGGCAGGCGGATATCCCAGTATGGAGAAAAGTCTGGAAATAGCGGAGCTTTATGTGAGGGCCGGCTGTGACGCCATAGAGTGGAGCCTTCCGCCAAAGGATCCTTATGTAGATCCGCCTTATATTGCAGAAAAGATGCAAAAGGCCAGGGAGGCATGCGGCGATTATGAGGTGTATCTGGAAAGGCTCCAGGGATTTTGCAGAAGGTTTCCGGATACGGAGATTATCTTACTTCTGTACCAGGAAACGATTCTGGAACTTTCCCCGGGAAGGCTGGCTGCTTTTTGCCGGGATAATGGCATTGAAACGATTCTTTCCGGGAATCTGACGGATGAGGCGGCGAAGGCCCGGCTTATGCAGGAGGGGATAAAGATTGCTGCCTCCATGAATTATACCATGTACCCGGAGGAGATTTCCAGGGTCTGCTCTGCCAATGGCTTTGTGTATATGCAGGCATTGCCGTCCCAGAGGGATCTGGATGAGGGAAGAGGACGAAAGACATTAAAGAAGGCGATTGAACTGCTGCGTGAAAAGGGAGTGTCCCGGCCGGTCTACTGCGGTGTGGGGATCCGCAGGCCGGAGGATGTGGCATTTATAAAGGAGAGCGGAGGACAGGGATTTTTCCTGGGCAGCACGCTTATGCAGTATTATGAGAAGCCTGAGCGGCTGGCAGAGGTAATACGCTGTTATAAAGCGGCAGGAGAGACGTCTTAGCAACGCAGAAAAGAAGCTGGAAGAAGGATGTTTAAGCTTGGCTTAAGGGCGGCTTTTGGAAGAAGCAGGTTTGTCCGCCCTGTGATAAGAGAAATGGAGGATAAGGATTTTATGCAGAATTTTATGTATCACATTCCCACAAAGGTGCATTTTGGAAGGGGAGAGATTGGTAAGCTGGCGGAGGAGATCAAGACATGGGGCACCCGGGTGCTGCTGGTCTATGGCGGAGGAAGTATCAAAAGGATTGGACTGTATGACAGGGTTGTGGGGATTCTGAATGAGAATGACATACCGTTCATGGAACTGGGAGGCGTGGATCCCAATCCCCGCATTACCAGTGTGGAGGAGGGGGTTAAGCTCTGCCGGGAGCATAAGCTGGATGTGCTTCTTCCGGTGGGAGGCGGCAGTGTGATTGACTGCGCGAAGCTGATTGCGGCCGGGACGCTCTCTGGCAGTGATGATATGTGGGGGATTGTAACCGGGAAGGCGGCGATCGGCAAGGTGCTGCCGGTGATTACGGTGCTTACGCTTGCGGCGACGGGAAGTGAGATGGATACCAGCGCGATTATTACGAATCTGGAGACACAGGAGAAGACGGGGCCTTCCAATCCGGGGATGCGTCCTAAGGTTTCTATTATGGATCCGGAGTATACGTTTACGGTGTCCAGGAAGCAGACGGCAGCCGGGACGGCGGATATTATGAGCCATGCTCTTGAGGTTTATTTCAATAATAATAAAGGGGCTTTTCTGCAGAGCCGGTTTGCAGAGGCGGTACTGAAGACTTGTGTTGCGTATGGGCGCCGCGCATGTGAGAATCCGGAGGATTACGAGGCCCGGGCGAATCTTATGTGGGCCGGGAGCTGGGCGATTAACGGGCTTCTGACGAAGGGAAGTCCGGTGGGGTGGAGTGTCCATGCCATGGAGCATGAGCTGAGCGCTTACTATGATGTTGTTCATGGGGAGGGGCTGGCGGTTCTGATTCCTCACTGGCTGCGGCATATGCTGCGGGAGGATAATGTGTGGAAGTATGTGGAGTATGGAGTGAATGTGTGGGGGATTGAGGAGTCGCTGCCGGATATGGAGATTGCAGAGAGGGCTATTGAGGCTACCGGGAAGTACTTTAGGGATATGGGACTGCCGGAGACTTTGAGGGATGTCGGGGTTGATGATAGTAGGTTTGAGGTTATGGCGAAGAGAGCAGGGGCTGGGTTGGGGAAGGCTTTTGTGGTTATGGGGGAGGGGGATGTTTTGGAGATTTATTTGAGGGCGTTTTAGGATAGGGGGACGGACGTTCAGACAGTCTGCGGCAAAATCTGCTCTGTGGTGTTTTCCGGTATCCTGTGTTCGGACGGTTCTCGTACACTTTATCTGCTCTGTACGGACATTGCCTTTTGGATTTTCTTTTCGGAGAATTTTGGGGCAATGTTCGTCCATATCAGATAAAGTGTACGCGAACAGCCGGACACTGGATACCGGAAAACACCACGGAGCGGATTTTGCCGCAGACTGTCTGAACTGGTTTTTGGGGGCGGAGGGGTGGGAGTGTTGGGGGTATGGGGGGATGGGTGAAAAGGTGAAAAAGGGGTTGAAAAAATGGGTGGAAAATGGGAGGGGAAAAGGGGTGGAAAAAATTTTGTAAAAAAATAAAAAAAGGTGTTGACAAGTGTAAAATGGCGTGGTAGTATATAGAAGCTGTCGCACGGGACAGCAGCAAGCGAACCTTGATAACTAAACAGTGTAAAACCTTGAAAATTCTGAA
The DNA here is from genome assembly GCF_036941125.1 of Candidatus Merdisoma sp. JLR.KK011. NCBI lineage: Bacteria > Bacillati > Bacillota > Clostridia > Lachnospirales > Lachnospiraceae > Candidatus Merdisoma > Candidatus Merdisoma sp. JLR.KK011. The sequence goes on from NZ_JAYWSZ010000004.1 coordinate 1,294,328, forward strand.
AGAGAATCATGGATAATGGTTCGTGTTCTGTAAGGAGCCGGACGGTTATCATTCAAGAACAGCTTAGAGATAAGCGACCTAAAAACAGTAAGAACGGGAAAGAAATTGCTAGCAGCGATTTCTGACCAGACAAACACTTAAACATGAGAGTTTGATCCTGGCTCAGGATGAACGCTGGCGGCGTGCTTAACACATGCAAGTCGAACGAAGCACTGAAAGCAGATTACTTCGGTTTGAAGCTTTCTTTGACTGAGTGGCGGACGGGTGAGTAACGCGTGGGTAACCTGCCTCATACAGGGGGATAACAGTTAGAAATGACTGCTAATACCGCATAAGCGCACGGTTTCGCATGGAACAGTGTGAAAAACTCCGGTGGTATGGGATGGACCCGCGTCTGATTAGCTGGTTGGCGGGGTAACGGCCCACCAAGGCGACGATCAGTAGCCGGCCTGAGAGGGTGAACGGCCACATTGGGACTGAGACACGGCCCAAACTCCTACGGGAGGCAGCAGTGGGGAATATTGCACAATGGGGGAAACCCTGATGCAGCGACGCCGCGTGAAGGAAGAAGTATTTCGGTATGTAAACTTCTATCAGCAGGGAAGAAAATGACGGTACCTGACTAAGAAGCCCCGGCTAACTACGTGCCAGCAGCCGCGGTAATACGTAGGGG
>NZ_JAYWSZ010000004.1:1297500-1984607 GCF_036941125.1 Candidatus Merdisoma sp. JLR.KK011
AACCGCGTACTTTTTGTAGAACGGTCCGGCGAGTTGCCGGGTCTGGCGAGGTTAAGGACGCATACGTCCGGAGCCGAAGGGAAACCAAGTCTTAACAGGGCATTAAGTCAGACCAGGCAGACCCGAAACCGGGTGATCTACCCATGTCCAGGCTGAAGCCGCCGTAAAAGGCGATGGAGGGCCGAACGCACATCCGTTGAAAAGGGTGGCGATGAGGTGTGGGTAGGGGAGAAATTCCAATCGAACCCGGAGATAGCTGGTTCTCCTCGAAATAGCTTTAGGGCTAGCCTCGGTTTAGTCTCATGGAGGTAGAGCACTGAATTTCCTAGGGGGCGTCAAAGCTTACCGAAGAATATCAAACTCCGAATGCCATGGAGATGATGACCGGGAGTCAGACTGCACGAGATAAGTTGGGCAGTCAAAAGGGAAAGAGCCCAGACCTGCAGCTAAGGTCCCAAAGTGCGTGTTAAGTGGAAAAGGATGTGGGATTTCAAAGACAACCAGGATGTTGGCTCAGAAGCAGCCATACATTAAAAGAGTGCGTAATAGCTCACTGGTCGAGAGGTCCTGCGCCGAAAATGTCCGGGGCTAAAACACGCCGCCGAAGCTCAGGAATTGATGAATGTCAATTGGTAGAGGAGCATTGTTAACGAGAGGAAGCAGTACCGTAAGGAGCTGTGGATTGTTAAGAAGAGAGAATGCCGGAATGAGTAGCGAGAGGAAGGTGGGAATCCTTCCGGCCGAATATCTAAGGTTTCCAGGGTAAAGCTGATCTGCCCTGGGTAAGTCGGGACCTAAGGCGAGGCCGAGAGGCGTAGCCGATGGACAACAGGTTGAGATTCCTGTACTGCCGTATAACAGAACTGTGGGGACACGTGTGGAGAGCGGGAGCCGGAAATGGAAAAGCCGGTGCAAGCGAAGCAGGAGCAGGGGAGGCAAATCCCCCTTGCAATCCAAAGGCGTGATGCGTACCGAATTAGAGTAGGGAAGTCCGTGAGCCATGCGTCAAGAAAAGCCGCTATTGTTTATATGGTACCCGTACCGTAAACCGACACAGGTAGATGAGGAGAGAATCCTAAGGCCGACGGAAGAAGCATTGTTAAGGAACTCGGCAAAATGACCCCGTAACTTCGGGAGAAGGGGTGCCGGTGCGAACCGGCCGCAGAGAATAGGCTCAAGCAACTGTTTAGCAAAAACACAGGTCTATGCGAAACCGAAAGGTGAGGTATATGGGCTGACGCCTGCCCGGTGCTGGAAGGTTAAGGGGAGAGGTTAGCGGAAACGCGAAGCTTTGAACTTAAGCCCCAGTAAACGGCGGCCGTAACTATAACGGTCCTAAGGTAGCGAAATTCCTTGTCGGGTAAGTTCCGACCCGCACGAAAGGCGTAATGATTTGAGCGCTGTCTCAACAATGCATCCGGTGAAATTGAAGTGCCAGTGAAGATGCTGGCTACCCGCGCCAGGACGGAAAGACCCCATGGAGCTTTACTCCAGCTTGATACTGGGATTCGGTACTGCATGTACAGGATAGGCGGGAGGCTAGGAAATGGTGACGCCAGTTGCCATGGAGCCGCTGTTGGGATACCACCCTTGCAGTATTGGGTTTCTAACCAGCCGCCGTGAACCGGCGGTGGGACAATGTCAGGCGGGGAGTTTGACTGGGGCGGTCGCCTCCGAAAGGGTATCGGAGGCGCTCAAAGGTTCCCTCAGAATGATTGGAAACCATTCGAAGAGTGCAAAGGCAGAAGGGAGCTTGACTGTGACACCGACGGGTGGAGCAGGTACGAAAGTAGGACTTAGTGATCCGGTGGTATTAAGTGGGAATGCCATCGCTCAACGGATAAAAGCTACCCTGGGGATAACAGGCTTATCACTCCCAAGAGTTCACATCGACGGAGTGGTTTGGCACCTCGATGTCGGCTCATCGCATCCTGGGGCTGCAGCAGGTCCCAAGGGTTGGGCTGTTCGCCCATTAAAGCGGTACGCGAGCTGGGTTCAGAACGTCGTGAGACAGTTCGGTCCCTATCCGGCGTGGGCGCAGGATATTTGAGAGGAGCTGTCCTTAGTACGAGAGGACCGGGATGGACCGGCCGCTGGTGCATCTGCTGGCTTACCAAGGCCATGGCAGAGTAGCCAAGCCGGGACGGGATAAACGCTGAAGGCATCTAAGCGTGAAGCCCCCCTCAAGATGAGATATCCCATGCGAAAGCAGTAAGACCCCTTAAAGACGATAAGGTAGATAGGGCAGAGGTGGAAGTGCAGCAATGCATGGAGCTGACTGCTACTAATCGGTCGAGGGCTTGACCAGAGCGTCATAGGAAAGGAAGAACAAAGAAAACCAAGATGTGAGATAAATCAGTATATAGTTTTGAAGGTATATGAGAGCGTGGAAGCGCATAGAATATATCTGAAGAGAAAAAGAAGAAGTAATCCTCGATAGCTCAATGGTAGAGCACGCGGCTGTTAACCGCGGGGTTGTTGGTTCGAGCCCAACTCGGGGAGTTTCCGTATTGAATGAAGAAAATATTTTTTATTCAGCGTAAGGCCCAAGGGCCGGAAGGAACAAGGCTCCTTGGTCAAGCGGTTAAGACATCGCCCTTTCACGGCGGTAACACGGGTTCGATTCCCGTAGGAGTCATTTTTGATATTGACGTATCAAAAAGTTTTTGTTAGAATATAATAAGTGTATGGCGACATAGCCAAGTGGTAAGGCGTGGGTCTGCAACACCCTGATCACCAGTTCAAATCTGGTTGTCGCCTCTCAGAAAACCTTGAAAAACATTGATTTTTCGAGGTTTTTGCTTTGCCTAAATTTTTAGTCTGGAACTTTTAGACCCTTCTTCTCGTTTATTTTACCCACATTTTTTCTCGATATCATCATCTCCCGATTCATGTAATGTTTGAAGAAGATACCGGTTTTTATATGAGAAACATTGACGAAAATGAAGAAAGCCATGAATATGAGGTCATAGAACGGACAGGGCAGGAAACGGGTGGAGGATAAAGAAAGGGAAATGCAGGAAGCGGGCCTGTTTAAAAGGTGAAAACGATGTATGCAATTGAAAAGGAACTGAGGATACTCCGGCAGTTTATCAGCCCGAAGCATATGGAGGGCTTGAAAAAATGGAAATGTTATTCAGAGGATGAGATCCTGGCGGCAGCGGCAGCGTATCAGAAATACTGGAAAAAGCGGAATATCCCTTTGCTCCACGCTTCCTTGAACATTCATAAGCTGGAACATGAACCCAGGTTTAACCATGCCCCGGACGCATATGGGCTGTTCCTGGTGATTCATGCCATCCGTGAATGGGAGGAGATGTCATGGCGTGAACATGCTAATGATCGAACCTGCCTGTTCAGTGATTTTTTTCCTGGAGAGTTTTCGATGGAGTATTTCCAAAGGATAGCTGACCGGATCAAGGATGATTTTAAGCCCCTTTCAGACCATCCGGAACTGATCGATTTGGGCGGTTTTCCTTTGCAGATGGCATATGCCTACAAAAATCAGAACGCTTTGTTGATTCTGGGGCAGGAGCCGGTCTGCTTTATGCTGCTGACAAAGGCAGCTGCAGGGAGCGGCTTGCTTGAAAAGGTTCAGGAACAGACAGGCCTGGCTTTTCATGTGGGATTTTAGGGACAAGCCGGCAGGACAGAAAAATGAGAAAGCTGGCAGGGAGCAGATGATGAAAAAAAATAACAAAACAGGAAAACGGCTGCGGCTGACCCCTCTGATATTGGGAGGCTATGCTGCATTTCTGGGTTTTGGTCTGATCGTGATCGGACTTGCTGAAATGAAAGAAGTGAGCGGCATTGTCCGGCTCCTGATTGGGATTGGCATGGCGGGCTTTGGCTTGCTGGGGATATGGGACGGAGTGCGTGATCTGGTGAGGCCGGATAAAAAAAAGGAGCAGGCATCAGACAGCCAGTTTATCCTTACGGACACATCCGGAAACAGGACGTCCAATGTTACGGCGGAGGTTTTACAAAAACAGATGGAAAGCCTGATGGGAAGTGATAAAGGGGGCATTTTCAAACTCGAGCTCCTGCCGCCTTTTGCCATACAGGAGATAGGGAACATAAGCCAGATTTTCTGTATGTACTACGAGGCCTTTCGATTGACGGCATTTTTAGAGGTATCGGAAGGCGGATATGAATCGTACCATAAAAGCGCAGAGCTTGACGAGGCGAGGGACTGGTTTGAAAAACTCCTGACTGGCAGCGCTGCTCTTTCAGGGTGGGAAAAAATAGAGAATGGATATGACGACGAAGACGAGAGCGGCGAGGAAGAGGACACCGAATGGGAGGAAAACGGCATCAGTCCCGGCGAAGCTGAGGACAGCCCGGAAGATACAGATGGGGAATCAGATCCGATTGCTGATTTTGACAAACCAGGCTCTTTGATAAATACAGAAGAAGCTGTGGAGGGGAAGAGCAAGGTTGATTCCCAAGAGACTGAGGAACACATAAAATCTTTCTGGCAGCAGCTTCAAAGAGAACAGAAAGGCCAAATGCGTAACTGGCGTCAGCTTCTGGTGATTTTTGGAGAGAGCTGGCATGATGAACACGCATTTTTCTCCGCCAGAGATGTGGAACTGGCCATTGACGGCATACATGAAGGAACATACACAAAGGTATTCCTGGAATGGGGAACACGGGCAATCGATCTCTTCCCTGGCGTTCAAAATGACCTGATGGTGATCTGGTGTACCAATAACACGGGAAAAGGGGATACCAGGTTTCTGGCGAAAGAAGGAACCGTGACGCAGGTGAAATTCTGGCTGGTCAATTATTTGAATTCCGGTGCTTTTGAAGAAATGAGCGGATGGACTGATATTACTGACCAGATAGAAAAAGCAAACAGAAAGGGCAAAAAGAAACATGGGAAAGTATTTTAGCGATGTGGTGGATAAAGCCATTGAGGATCTTTATTATTGCTGTGATAACGACAAGGCAGCAGCTGCGGCGGACGCACTGCTGCTTGCGGCAAAGGAAGACGATGGGGATGCCTGCTATATCCTTTCCCGCTGTTTTTCCGGCTCCTGTTACAGCTGGGAATACCATCCCTTTGAAGAAAACGAGGCGGCTGCCTACGCCATGCTCCATCAGGCAATCTCCCTGGGCAGCGCCGCTGCGGTTCTGGGGGCGCTGCGTATGGATATGCTGACGCCGGAGCTGCGGGAGATCATGCCTTTTGAGAGTATAAAAGAAGCATGGGATGTCATCTATGAAAAAGCCGAAAACGGATGTGCTTTCTGCCAGTACATGATTGGGAACACCTATTATTTTCTGGACATCATAGAGATTGAAGATCAAAAGGAAAGTAACTTCGCAAATAAGGGAGCCTGGAACGAATGGAAACGCCTGCAGATAAAACAGTGCCTCCCCTGGTTTGAGAAAGCATTTTCCGGCGGCATGATACTGGCGGGTCGCAATTACGGTCAATATTACCAGTATGGACGGGGAGAATACATTCCGCCGGAGCCGGGAAAGGAAGTTCCCATTCTGCGCCAGGGCGCAGAATGGGGCTACCCGGAGTGGATGTATGCCTATGCCCATTATCTGGCCTATACAGAGGATAACGATAAAGAAGCTCTTCCCTGGGCGCTGAAAGCGGCAGAGGCAGGACATCTCTGGAGCTGGCATATCATAGGAGATATTTATTGGAACGGCAAGGCAGTGGAGCGCAATCTGCCTTATGCCTTAGAGTGCTACAAAAAGACTGCCAGCTATGGTAACGACAGCTATGCCTGCCGACAGTTGGGACGTTTGTATTTCAACGGCTGGGGTACGGCTGTGGACTATGCGCAGGCGGTTCAATGGCTGGAGAGAGATAAGGAGCCGGAAGGTATCAAATATGATCTGCTGGGAATCTGCTATCTGCTGGGGCATGGCTGCAGACAAGATCCGGCGAGAGGGAAGGCGTTATTGGAGAGAAGTGAAAAATCCTGCTATAAAAGTTATGGTCTGGGGATGATGTATGCTGAGGGAATCGGTGTGAGGGAGGATATTGAAAAAGGTGTAGAGTATCTGAAAGCGGCGGGAAATTACGAGCCGGCAATGGAGGCGCTGAAGCATTACAAGAAAAGCCTGTTTGGTGTCTGGCGGAGAAAATAAAAATGTTTGGAAAAGGAGGCTTTTATGACAACGGCAAAAAAGTATTTGGAGATATTGAGAGAACGTGAACCGCAATTATGGAAAGAGCCATTAAAAGAATCCTGCTTTAAAATGCCAGGGGACATTACGGCACTTGTTTCCTTTTGCGGAGATTCTTTTGCGTGTTCATGGAGCAAAACCTTTTCACGGGAGAAAAATGGATATCACAATCAGTTCATAAATGTCATGTTCCTGCCCATCAGCAGTCTGGAAGGTGTTCCGGCTCTTGCCGTGGGTGTTCGGCCCTTTCTGCATTAGGGAGACCACATCCACGTATTCAAAGTTTGCGGTGGTGTAGTGATAAGCGGCCAGAGAGGTCTGCGTTTTGGCGGATTGCTTCGTCCGCTCGGTGGGGGGAGGGACGCTACACTGGCTTTAAATTCCCTGCGTATGGCATCTTTGAGCTGCTGGGAATCTGCTTTTCAGATGCAAACTGGCCTTCGTATGCAAACCCTGCTTTGGCAGAGACCAGTTTCCAGAGATCCGTATCTTCATCAAAGTCTGCTCCGGAAATCTCCACGATCTGCTGTTTAAATTCCGGAGTGTAAGATTTTTGATTTTTCGCCATGTTGAACATCTCCTTTGCTCTTTCGTTTGATAGTATAGGTTGTTCAACATTTATATACTAACATCATGGCTGGGCTGTCCGACTGAACGCCGTATGCCATGATTGGAGCTTGTATGATAAAAATTCGACCTTCTTTCAGGTGGATTTTGAAATACCCGGACATTTCACGTCATTAAAAAAACCGTCTGCGGCATGCAGGTTGTTCCAATGCTTTGAGAATGATAAAATTAAATTCTACAGGAAAGACATATAAAAAGAAAAATCGGCATTTTCAGAAGGAAAAATACTATGTGTAATAAAAATCTTAAAATATTAAGCTGTATGGTTCTTGTAACTGGTGCTTTATCAGGATTGACTGGGTGCCGCTGTATGCCATCCAAACCAATCCGGACAGAAGAAATAACAATTAACTCTGACGTTAATGATACTGCAACAGAATGCGATGCAGATGGTTAGGATCAAAAAAGGGACTTCGATGCAGAGGAACCGGATACGGGAAGGGATTCTGAAGACCTGGCAGGAGATGATAACGGTTTGGGTGAAATGGAGATTGTGAACACAGTTGAATTTGGCAACCCAAAAGAAGTGTTGGATCATATGCCGATTGCATCAAATGTTACAGTTATAAAAACAGGAGAGGATGAGTTATAGATTGAGATCCACCGCAGACGGGGAATATCTTTTTCCTTATATGAGGGTTAATGAAATCAGGGATATGGCCGGAAAGATTGCGCTGGCAATGATATACAATTTGGGTGAAGCGGAATAATGGTGTTATCAGATTTGGAAAAATTATGGCGATTACAGGAGTGAGCAATTACAACAGTGTTTATGAAAGCACATATGCTTCATCAAAAAAGAAGGCGGTAAGAAAAGAGGAAACAAAAGAAACAGCAGCTGCGCAAAAAAGCGCTGAAACCGCAAAAAATAGCAGAAATGAGGAATACCTTAAAGATTTGCAGAAGCAGGTACCCTATATGAAGCTGCAAATTGGGTATGGGCTTAACACGAATAATGATGGCAAGGTGAATGTTGTAGATGTCAACCCTAAGCTCCTAGAGAAGATGCAGAATGATCCAAAGGCGGCAAAGGAATACGCACAGAGATTGAAGGATGTGGAATCTGCCTTGAAATGGCTTGATAATTATAAAAAATCAGTAGGGTCTACTGTAATTGTCAGGCATGATTATATTGACGAAAATGGTAATATTTCTCATTTTTCTGTTTCGGTAAGAAAGGATAATCTGAACGAAAAACTCCGCAAAGAAGCACAGGAAAACGCCGGAAAGCGGATTGAGAAGTCAAGAGAAAAAGCCCGTGAAAATAGGGAGCAGGTTGGTGCGAAGCTGGATTTGAAGATATAGGGAGTGTGAAAAATGATTCAATTAGTCAGACCAACAGAAGCGATGAAAGAACAGGCCATAGAGTTCAGACAGGAATTTTTTGAACATGGGGAATTTGTCATCAACGGAAGTGAATTATTTGATAAAACGGATGATTACACAGAATGGTGCAGAACCATAGACGCAAACACGAAAGAAGAGACCGTTAATCCGAATTGGGTTATAACGGACACATTCTTTGCTGTCAATGATGATAGAATTGTGGGAATCATTGATTTCAGGCATACGCTGAACGACTTCCTAAAGGATCTTGGCCATTGCGGTTACAGTGTCCGTCCGTCAGAAAGAAGAAAAGGCTTCGCTACGGAAATGCTGCGGCAGATATTGGAGGCTGCCCAAAAGACCGGGATGAATGAACTGTATCTTTCTGTGGAAAGGAAGAATGAACCTTCGGTTAAAACAATTACCCGGAATGGCGGAGTCTATGAGCGCAGCTTTAAAATTGATGGAGAACAGGCGGATATTTACAGGATTGCGTTGTCGGAATAGCCATACTGGTACAGACGGAAAAACTTTAGATTCGGTTCGCTGAAAAAAGCTTTTATTTTCTCTGATCATGAATCAGAAAGCTCTCCAGTCCTGCTTTGATAAAAGCGTCAATCGTTTTCTGTATTTTTTTCCAGTCGCTGCAGTGATTGCGGGACATAAGTTTATTGATTGCCAGGCAGCCATTCATCTGAAAGTAGAAGACGGCTTCCGCCTCTTCAAATGTAAGGATGCTGTGAGACATGAGCCAGGTAATATAGTGTTCCTTATGATCCGCCATTTTGTCAATAATTTTTGAAAAGATGGTATCATCCAGGAGCAGATAACGGAACATGTTATTGCTGTGAATTTTATCACAGAACGGATAAGAACAGTTTGGAGAATCGCATTTCTGAGATAAGACATGCTCCATGACGCTGGAAGTGTCAGAGAGCATGTCATCCAGTATATCGTCCAGAACATCATTCATATCATAATAATGCAGATAAAAAGTACCCCGGTTGATCTCAGCCCTGCGGCACAGTTCGGTAACCGTAATTTTTGCAAAATGATTTTTTTCCAACAGTTTTAATAAAGTATCTTTTATGACCTGCTTCGTATATCGAATACGCCGGTCTTCTTTTTTTGTTTTTTCAGCCATGATCTTCCCCTCTGTCACTCAACAATTTTTCGTTTTTGTTCAGTAACCATACAGATTTTCCATATTGTTTCTTGCCTTTTTGATAAGAGCCATTATACTGTATCGTATAAAAATAATCAACACGTTGTTCAAAAAAATATAGTCCAGCTAAGAAATGTCAAGTATGTATTAGAAAAAATTTCTGCTGGACGGTAAAGCTGCAAAGGCGCACGAGAGGCAGAAAGGTTCTTGTCATTGATTCAGATGAATCCAATTATGCCTTCCTATGAATCTCTGGCATTGACAGGGAAAGTTTCTGAACTGGGCACAAGCATCGGAAAACCTGTTTATCTGGTGTTCAACAAAGTGGATGGGGAAAATCGGGAATGGATGAAGAAGAATGTATGTGAACGTGTGGAGATTCTATGTGAGATACCTGCAGAAAAGAGTATTGCGACCGTGGGATTACAGGGAACAGAACTTTCAAACGGCTATCCGGCAATACTCCATCTGGCTGAAGGCCTGGTTTGCGGATGATGAGTTTGAGGCATCCGGAAAGCTCCTGGTAAGCAGAAGCGCAGATCATTATCTTACCATTGAGGATGCGGTGACTGTGGGAGAGCTTCTGCTCTCAAAGCTGAAGGACATTCTTGATGAAACATAAAGAGTTCCGGTCAGAGATGCCGTTTTCGGTATTCGGTTGGGAGACATTGAAAAAATGCCTTAAACGCTGAGGTGAATTTGCTCTGGCTGTCATAACCGACAGCCTTTGCGATTTCGGCTATGCTCATTCCTGATTTCCGCAACATTCCGGCGGCTTCTTCCATGCGGTGCTCTTTGATGTGGGCGGCGATGGAAGTTCCATAAATGGCTTTAAAGGAGGCTTTTAAAGTAGTTGGATTGATTAAATATTGTCTGGAAAGTTCCTCTATTGTGATTCGCTGCCCTATATGCTGTGTCAGCTGTTCATGGATTTTCCGGACAATGTTTATCTGTTCGGATTGATATTCGGATAATCGCTGCTTAGGCGTGAGTTTTGCTTTACCAAGATAAAGAAGCAATTCCAGGGTCTTTATTTTCTGATAGAACAGCTTCCATTCTTCCGGCTGGTTATAAAATGCGGAAAAAATAGGTTCCGTCTGCTCATTCCCCGCAAGAAAAATCGGACTGTCATTCTGACAGAATTTTTCCGGCAATATCGTTTCAAAAATACTGCTGTTCTTTAATGGTTCAGGAGGATTGCCGGCGGCTTCCTGTAAATCAATGCAGACAATAAGCCCCTGATAGATACCATTTGGAAAACGAATCACGGAATCCGTACAGGCTTTCATGGTATGCAGGGAAAAATCCCCCGGATTTAGATAAATACGGTTTCCGTTTTTCATTTCCCATACCATCTGTCCGGCTTTACAATAGTTAATCTGAATGATATGCGGCAGGGCTTCATGCTGCACGGAAAGCGGCTCGGATGATAAGGTCAGATAACATAATTCTATACCAGGATAAAGCGGAATGATTTCGTTTGCATTTGATGGGTGAAGCCGTTCCACATCTTTTCGTATTTTCAGCAATTCTTCATTCATAGGACAGACCTCACAATTTGGGGCAGGTGATTTCCATGACCTGCTCAATCATCTGGTGCAGCAGGCGTCCCTGTTCCGTATCTGCGGCACGGTAGTAAACTTCTTTTCCCTCACGGCGGCAGACAATCAGGCCGCTGTTCTTCAATGGCCGGAGGTGGTGGGATACGGCAGGGCTTGACATATCCAACATAGCAGAAATGTTGAGGACACATTCTTCACAATGGCAGAGAAGCCAGAAAATGCGGATTCTGGTGGTATCCCCAAGCTGCTTGAAAACTTCGGCTACCGTTTGAAAATAATCCACATGATTTAATTGTTTCTGTATCAGCTCCGTTTGCTGCCCATCTCCATGCCGGTGCGGTAATTTTGTAGGTTCCATATAGTTTTTCCTTTCTTTTTCGTTTGCATTTCGCCCAAATGGAAATACTTTTCGCCCGTTTGGGAGGGAATGCCTGAGAGGTATTGACGGGTGCCTTTCTGTGTATTATACTGCAATCACAATGATTAAACAAGTGCTTAATCACTGAATTTAAAAAATAACGAGGAGGACTTTACAATGAATAAGACTTACAAGATCGAGGTAGACTGTGCCAACTGTGCGAACCTGATGGAGGATGCGGCCCGCAAGACCGCCGGTGTGCAGAGCGCAACTGTCAATTTTATGACACAGAAGATGATCGTGGAATTTGATGAGGGGCAGGAGCCGAAGGATGTTATGAAGAATGTGTTGGATGCCTGCAAGAAAGTGGAACCGGACTGCGAGATTTTTCTTTGAGCGGCAGCTGACAGTGACGGAATGACACCCTTAAAATGCGCCGCTGCAATTTATACTGCACATTAGACAGAGTTACAGTCAGGCGATATAACGAAAGGCCGCCAGCCATATGATTGACTTGAACAGGTTGATAAATTCTGGCGGCCTTGAGTATAGGGGTGTCATTTTTGCTATTAACGATTAAATAATTAAGCATATTTTGAAAGGAGTTTTACTATGCAGGAATTAGTAATAAGCATACTGCTTACAGTTGTGATCATAATGGCTGCCGTTCTTCTTATTTTTATCGGCGGCCGTAAAGACGGTATGACGAAAAAGCAAAGGGTTATGATGGTTCGGATTTTACTCTGTGCCGGTATCTTACTGGCGCTCCAGTTTATTTCCGCAGAGATGTTTGATGCGGTTGACAGATATTTATTCCCGAGCGCAGGAAGATGGCTTCGTTTTGCGTGCTATCTGATTGATTATCTGATTATCGGATATGACATTCTGAAGAAAGCTGCAAAGGGCATTAAAAACCGTCAGGTATTTGACGAGAGTTTTCTCATGGCAGTGGCTACGATTGGGGCAATGGCACTGGCTGTTTATGAGAATGGCGAGTATCTGGAAGCCATTGCCGTTATGCTGTTTTATCAGATTGGCGAGTGGTTCCAGGGCTATGCGGTTGGTAAGAGCCGCCGCAATATCAGCAACCTGATGGATATTCGCCCCGATTATGCCAATGTAGAGAAAAACGGGAAATTGGAGCAGGTAGACCCGGACGAAGTAGGGATTGGAAGTGTGATTGTTGTACAGCCGGGAGAAAAAGTGCCGATTGACGGTATGATTGTTGAGGGCAATTCCAGCCTGAATACCAGTGCACTGACCGGGGAAAGTCTGCCGAGGGAGGCAAAGGTTGGCGATGAAGTAATCAGCGGATGTATCAGCATGACCGGTGTATTGAAAATACAGACCACAAAGGAGTTTGGGGAATCTACGGTTTCTAAAATTTTGGATTTAGTGGAAAATGCAAGCTCCCGCAAATCAAAATCAGAGGATTTTATCTCGAAGTTTGCAAAAATCTATACTCCGGCTGTCTGCTATGCAGCATTGGCGCTGGCATTCCTTCCGCCTGTTGTCCGTATGCTTTTTATGGGGCTGTCTGCCGATTGGGGAGTCTGGATTTACCGGGCATTGACATTCCTTGTTATCAGCTGCCCTTGTGCGCTTGTTATCAGTATTCCTTTAAGTTTCTTTGCAGGTATCGGAGGAGCAAGCAAGGAGGGTGTTTTGGTGAAAGGCTCCAATTATCTGGAAATCCTTTCCCAGACAAAATATGTTGTTTTTGACAAAACCGGAACCATGACAAAAGGCGTCTTTGAAGTAAACGGGATTCACCATTCTACCATAGAGAATGAAAAACTGTTGGAATATGCGGCTCTTGCAGAGAGTGCATCTTCCCACCCCATCAGCAAGAGTTTACAGCGGGCATATGGGAAAGAGATTGACAGAACCCGTGTATCGGATATACAGGAAATCAGCGGAAACGGCGTAACTGCAAAGATAGACGGCATGGAGGTTGCAGCCGGGAATGATAAACTGATGAAACACCTGAATATTCCTTATCAGGACTGCCACCAGACCGGAACGATTATACACATGGCAGTGGGTGGGAAATATGCCGGTCATATCGTGATTTCCGATATTATCAAACCTCATTCTAAAGCGGCGATTGCGGAATTAAAGAAAGCAGGCGTTGAAAAATGCGTCATGCTGACGGGCGATGCAAAGAAAGTGGCAAATCAGGTGGCTTACTCTCTTGGGATTGACGAGGCTTACAGTGAACTTCTGCCGGCAGATAAGGTGGATAAGGTGGAGGAACTTCTGCGGGTGAAGTCGGGCAAGGCAAAACTGGCATTTGTGGGTGACGGTATCAATGACGCCCCGGTTCTTTCCAGAGCGGATATTGGCATCGCTATGGGGGCAATGGGTTCCGATGCGGCAATCGAAGCGGCGGATATTGTGTTGATGGATGATGATCCGATTAAGATTGCAAAGGCAATCAAGATTTCAAGAAAATGTCTGCGGATTGTTTATCAGAATATTACAATGGCGCTTGTTGTAAAATTCGCCTGCCTTGCATTAGGGGCTGTGGGAATTGCAAATATGTATCTGGCGATTTTTGCAGATGTGGGCGTTATGATTCTTGCGGTGCTGAATGCAATCCGCTGTCTGTTTGTGAAAAAACTGTAAGACATTCACTGCATCCGAATGACATTTCACAACAAAACAGGTTGCTTGAATGATTCGGGCAAATTATAATGGCTATTATTTCTATGATGATAAACAGGAGGTACTTATGAAACTAAAAAAACGAATAATATTGTTCGGCACTGTCTGTATATTGAATACAATGGCCATAGGCTGCGGCTCCGCGACAGAAGCTACTGTTAAAACAGAAGAAACCCAGTCAGATGAAATATTGCCGGAAGAAGAAACTGACGCGCTAATAAAAGATGATGACAAAGGCACGGATGAGTCCCAGGAAAATACAGCAGGGAAATGGCAGGTTTTAGATCCGGATACCGCCGCTGCTGTTGATGCGGATTTCCTTGGCAAAGTGTGGAAGATAGAAGAGGATTCATTTTTCATTGTGGAAAGGAAAGTAAAAATTTCAGAAGATGGTTCCTTAATATACAGTTCTCCAAGCTCTGATGCTGATATTCCTGATTCCCAGCTGATTCATGTAATGTTTGAAGAGGATACCGATTTCTATATGAGAAACATTGACGGAGATGAAGAAAGCCATGAATACAAAGAAGCCGGATTTCAAGACTTGAATGAACAAATGTTTGTTGAAATGAAAGGCAGCTTTGTAAATGATGTATTTTATGCTGCAGAAATACGGTTCTTTTAGAATATGGGAGGAAGATTATGAAAAAGAAACTTATACTGATATAAACGAATGATGCGGAACTGCCAAAGCCGGAGATTGCAGAGGAGAATTAGCGATGGCAAATGCTTTCATGGTATCAGAGCTTACCAAAACTTATCAGGATTTTGTTTTGGATCATGTCTCGTTCAACGTTCCTTGCGGCTCCATTGTCGGACTGATTGGAGAAAACGGTGCAGGAAAAAGCACAACCATCAATGCCGCTTTAGGATTGATCCCCTGTGCTGTCCTTGCGTGCTTTGGTACGGATATAACGCTTCACTCGTTGTTATTGTATGGCTCTATCGGGATAAGCGCTACCCTGCTGGCAGGCGGCGTCAGCCTGCCGTGCGCATATCTGTCTGACCCGGAAAAATCGCAGATTGTCTTTATGATGTCATTTATGGCGTCAACAGGGATTATTACGGGACTAGTACTTCTTATCAATTTGGTTTTTCCTGTAAAGGAGAATATCCTTCTGGCTTTCCATATTGTACTTATCATTTCTGTTATCTGGTTTTTTGTCTCGTACCGGATTGCGGTAAAGGTATATCGGAAACGGGACATTAATTGACTGATATAGGATGAAAACAACGGGGTGCGGGCAATTGTGCATCCCGTTATTTATTCGTGCAAGAGGAGGCTCACGAAGCGTTGATTCTATTGTTTTCACACGAAAAATTGCCGGTTGTAACATTTCGCGGACATTTGTATGTTAAACTATAATGAATGACAAAAAAACGGCCATTTACTATAAAAATATAAAGGAGTGTGAATATGAAAAAGATCTTGCTGGTAGAGGATGACAGCCTTTTAAATAAAACGCTGACTTATAACCTGATTTCCGAGGGTTACGATACCGTGTCAGCCCTGAATGCAGGCACAGCCACCAAGTTACTGGCGCAGACGGAATATGACCTGGTACTTCTGGATATCAACCTGCCGGACGGCAGCGGCTATGACCTGTGCAGGCTTATAAAGCCGGAGAATCCTGACACGCTGGTGATTTTCCTGACGGCCAACGACCAGGAGAGCGACCAGATCCGGGGGTATGAAGCCGGGGCGGTGGATTATATCACCAAGCCCTTTTCCATTGGGGCGCTGCTGCGGAAAATACGGGCAATGTTCGCCATGCTGGAACACCAGGGGCTGCCAAAGGACTTCTATGATGACGGCAGGCTGTTTTTGGACTTTTCGGAACAGTCCGCTTCGTTAAATGGTAAATCCCTTACCCTTTCCCCTATGGAATATAAGATGCTGTACCTGTTCTGCAAAAATCCCAAACAGATCCTTACCAGGAAGCGCCTTTTGGAACGGCTGTGGGATACGGATGAAAACTATGTGGATGAACACACCCTGACTACCTCCATCAGCCGGATACGGGGCAAGATTGAGGCAGAAGGTGACACTTACATCAAAACGATTTACGGGATTGGATACCAATGGATGGGAGGCGAGAGAAAGTGAATCTGGGGCGGATCTCTGTAAAAAAGATATTCCTGCTGACGTGCGGCGGTATGGCGGCTTCCATGCTGGCCATATGTGCCGTTCTCTTATGGATGACAGGCGAGAGCTGGGTGCTTACCACCGGCGGGCTGCTGATGCTCTGTGCTCTTGCCTGGATGTTCCTTCTGACAGTTGTTTTCAGTAAACGGCTTTCCGTATTTACCAGAGAGCTGTGCCGGGCAATGGATCAGATGATAAGCGGAAGCGAAGAACCGATGCGTGCCGCGGACAGAGAGACACTTTTTGCCCGTATCGGCTACCGTCTGTCCCGGCTGTACGATATCATGCAGGAGAACCGGCGGAAGGCATCCGAGGAACGGCAGGAGCTGCAGATGCTGGTGTCAGATGTCTCTCATCAGGTGAAAACACCGGTAAGCAATCTGAAAATGGTGACGGATACGCTTCTTTCAAAGTCTGTCACAGAAGAAGAACAGCGGGAGTTCCTGCAGGGCATCCGGAACCAGACGGACAAGCTGGAATTTCTTTTTCAGGCCCTTGTGAAAACCTCCCGGTTGGAAACCGGGGCAATCCGGCTGGAGAAGAAAAACGCCCCGCTGATCGATACGCTGGCGATGGCCTGCAGCGGCATCGTATATGCGGCGGAGAAAAAGAATATTTCCGTTACAGTGGATTGTCCGGAGGATCTCCTGCTTTCCCACGACAGCAAATGGACGGCGGAAGCCGTGTTTAATCTGCTGGACAATGCGGTGAAGTATACCCCGGTGGGAGGAGCCATCCGAATTTCAGCAGAGCAGTGGGAAATGTATGTAAAACTTAGTGTGTCTGATACCGGCAAGGGTATTTCCGAGAGTAATCAGGCCGCTATTTTCCGACGCTTCTATCGTGAGGAAGAAGTACACGAACAGCAGGGCGTGGGCATTGGCCTGTATCTGACCCGCGAGATCGTAACACGGCAGGGCGGCTATATTAAGGTGGTTTCAGAGCCGGGCAAGGGTTCGGAATTTTCCATTATGCTCCCTATAAGATAACACATGGCAGACGGACATTTCCAGTTGTCCGGTTTGGATTTTTTCGCAGCAGTGTGCCGGCAGAGCTGTCAGCGGCAGGTTTTCGGCTGAAATGTCCGGGTTTTGTAACATTTCAGCCGCATTTTTTATGCCGCCTCGGACATTTCTGTGATATTTGGATTTTATAATGTCCTTATCAACAGGGAAAGGAGCATTTGCTTATGAATGTATTACAAGTAATCGAGCTGAAAAAGTATTACGGAGCCGAGCCAAACATTACCCGCGCCCTAGATGGCGTCAACCTCTCTGTGGAACAGGGTGAATTTGTAGCGATAGTCGGAACATCCGGCAGCGGTAAATCCACCTTGCTTAACATGATGGGCGGGCTGGATACGCCCACGTCCGGCAGCGTCATTGTCCGTGGGGATGAACTGGCAAAAAAGAATGATGAGGAGCTGACCATCTTCCGCCGCCGCAGCATCGGTTTTATATTCCAGAACTATAACCTTGTCCCAATTCTGAATGTCTATGAAAATATTGTCCTGCCTGTGGAGCTGGACGGCGACACGGCAGATGAGAAGTTCATGGACGAAATCGTGGAGATGCTGGCATTGGAAGATAAGCTTGGGCATATGCCAAATAACCTTTCCGGCGGACAGCAGCAGCGCGTCGCCATTGCCCGCGCCCTGATCACGAAACCCGCTATCATTCTGGCTGACGAACCCACGGGCAACCTGGATTCCAAAACCAGCGCCGATGTACTGGGGCTTTTAAAACGTACCAGCATGGAGTTTAACCAGACCATTGTTATGATTACCCACAATAACGAGATTGCCCAGCTTGCCGACCGGATCGTAAGGATCGAGGACGGCAGGATCATGGGAAACAGCATCCGGTGTACCGGTGCGCAACTGGAATAGGAGGCGGCGGATTATGACATGGCCTTTTGAAAATGACACAAGCAGGGTGGAAAAGAAACTGGCAGGCCGCAGTATGAAAGCTGACAGGCGCCGAAGCGTTTTTATCATTCTTACCATTGCCCTTGCCGTCTGTCTGATGGGAACCCTCTGTTTTATCTACTCGGCACAGCAGAAGAAGACACTGGACAATATCCTGGGACAGTATCAGGCCGGCTGTGACGGGCTGACCAGAGAAGAGGTCACACGGCTTGCGGATACGGGCAGGTTTGAAAAATGGGGATATACGGCCGATGCCGGCTCTGTCCGCTATGAGGACAGTGTTTTGAACGTCAGCTTTGTAAGCCCGGAGATGATCGACCTGATGGGATACGGCAAAATTGCCGGGGCTTATCCCCAGGCAGAAAATGAGATCTGTATAGAGAGCTCTTTTTTCGATTATTTTAACCTTCCGGCAGAAATCGGCCGGAAGGTTACCTTGGACCTTGGCCACGGCGAGAATCTTTATACCGTTACAGGCATTCTGGAATCGGAGAGCAGCAGCCGGATTTTCACGGTCTGGATTCCGGAAATTGCTGTGGACATAGGCATTCACCAGGCTCCTTATGAACTGCGATTCCGTTTTGAAGGGAGTCAGGTAATAGAGCCGGAAAGACTTCGTGCAGACATTGAAAGGTTTTTCGCAGAAATGGGAATACCGGCGGATCGGACCTTTTACAGCTCCAGCTATTTTGGGATGGTGGATATTTATCTGGGAAGCGGAATGGAGATTTATGTCCTGTCGGTACTGATTGCTGTCATTTGTGCGATTGTGATCTACAATATTTTCTACATCTCCGTGATGGGAAAAATGCGGGAATACGGGCGCTTAAAAGTGCTTGGAACAACGCCGCAGCAGTTAAAGCGGGTGGTAAAGCGGGAGAGGCGGTTCCTGACTGCCCTGGCAGTTCCCCTCGGACTGATTCTTGCCGCAGTGATCGCACGGATCGCCGTACCCGGTTACTGGTCCTGGCGTGACAATATCCGGTCCGCAATAGTTATTCTATTTCTGACTTATGGGATGGTTCTTGCTGCCACCAGAAAGCCCTTATCTATGATAGGAAAAGTATCTGCTATTGAAGCTATCCGGACCACCGCCTATTCCGGGTATCAGGGACGCAGTATTTCCGGACAGGGGCACCGCCGCCTGACCATAACCAGGCTGGCTCTGATGAACTTCTCCCGGAACCGCAAAAAGGCATTTGTGACGGCTCTGTCCTTAAGCCTGACTGGGATTCTGCTTCTGTGTATTTCCGCCTATGCAAACTCGGTGGACGTAGAGGAAATGGCCCAGTCCCAGTTTGGAGACAGGAGCCAGTACCTTTTACAATATGAAGACTACGCAGGCCGGGAATTTTATGAGATGCAGAAGGATAATCCTTTGGGACAGGATCGGCAAAAAGAACTCGCCTCTATTTTGAACGTGGATTACATCACGGCATACAGCATGGCCTGTGTGGAAATCCCTGCCATCAGCGAAATCCCGGGCAACCGTGAGCATGAGCCTTTTATCGTCAGGGGAATTGACCGGGAGGATATGGCGAAGATGTATGCCGGCGGAGCAGTTCTTGAGGGAACAGCAGATTACCGGCAGCTTGTGGATGGAAGCGGCATTCTGGTCTGTCCGTCAGGCGGAGCGCTGAAAGAGATTTACAGGACAGACTATCAGGTCGGGGATAGCGTCACTGTTTCCTGTTACAACGGACAGAGGAAAACTTATACCGTGATGGGGATTGTCGAGAATGTTCCAATCTGCAGCACAGCTCATTTCTTTATTCTGCCGGAGGAAGAACTGTCCGTCCTTTATCCGGAAATATCGGATTTTACAGGCTGTGTAAATCTCCACACAGAACAAGACAGTGAACAGCTGCGGCGGGCAGTATTCGGCGCTGTGCCCGATGAACGGGTGGGAGTCTCCAGCCTTTATGATCTGACGGCTGAACTTGAGACCGGCATGCGTGGGGAACTGACCCG
The DNA here is from genome assembly GCF_036941125.1 of Candidatus Merdisoma sp. JLR.KK011. Lineage (NCBI taxonomy): Bacteria > Bacillati > Bacillota > Clostridia > Lachnospirales > Lachnospiraceae > Candidatus Merdisoma > Candidatus Merdisoma sp. JLR.KK011. The sequence goes on from NZ_JAYWSZ010000004.1 coordinate 1,317,403, forward strand.
GCTCTACGGTATTCTGGTCTTTATCTTTGTGTTTGCCCTAATCAATCTTGCCAACACGCTGATTACCAATCTTCTTACCCGCCAGCAGGAATTCGGCGTGTTCCAGTCCGTTGGCATGAGCGGCCGTCAGCTGTCCCGGATGCTGTCCTTTGAGTGCCTGTACTATGTGGGGATCACGCTGCTTGTGACCCTGACACTGGGAACTGTGTGCAGCCTGGCCTTGTGCAGGGTGTTTGATCAAATTGGTATGTTCGGAAAGCTCACGTATCATTTCCCGGTGCTCCAGGTACTGATGTTTGCGGCAGCGCTGCTTCTGGTGCAGGCGGTATTCTCGGTCTGTGCGGTTCGTTATACCGGAAGGCTTTCCCTTGTGGAGCGGATTCGGGCGATGGAGTGAGTGATAGATTTCTGCTTAGTATTTTACGGCAACAGATAAACATTTCACAGCAATCTGATTGCTGCTGCGTTTTTAACAGGATATAATAAAACATTAACCTGTATCGGCATTAAAAGAGTATCTTTTGCCGCTGACGATATCATGACTAGGAGGTGACATATTGATCCGTATTGCAATCTGTGATGATGAAAAACATATGTCTGATCATATAAGGTCTTTTGTTTTTGATTTTTTTCGTAAAAAGAACCGGGAGATCAGCCTCCGTATGTTTTCCAGCGGCGAAGAGCTGCTGAGCTATAATGGGCAGCTCGACCTCCTGTTTCTTGATATCCAGATGAAGGACATGGACGGTATGGAAACGGCAAGGAAGCTGAGGGCTGGTCAGTTCCGTGGAGTTTTAATCTTCATTACGGTTTTGAAAGAGATGGTATTCCAGTCTTTTGAGGTACAGGCCTACGATTATCTGGTCAAGCCGGTGGATAAAAAACAGTTTGAAAAGACCATGGAGCGCCTTTACGCTTCCATGCAGAACGCCAGCGAAGACAGCCTGCTGGTGCAAAAGGGATATGAGGGGCGCATCATTCCAAAGGATGAGATTGTTTTCTGTGAGATCATAGACAGGAAAATATATCTGCACCTGGTTTCCGGCGAGGTTGTTGATTATTATGAACGGATTGAAAAACTGGAAACGAAGCTGGATAATCGTTTTTACAGATGCCACAGGAGCTATCTTATCAATCTGAAACATTTAAAAGGCTATAAAAACGGGACTGCCTGTATGGATAATGGCAAAGAGATTCCCGTATCACGGCTGCGAAGCAGGGAGTTCTCCGGCGTTATTCTGCAGTATATGAAAAATATATAAGAGTTTTTATATGTGGGGACAGGTAACATGGTCGAGTATTTAGATTTTTTTAATATATATATCATAGGCCTCATTGAGGGGATCTTTCAGTTTTATTTCCTGGCAAAAATCCTGAAAAAGAAACTTTTGTACCCATTCTATTTTTTGTTTGGAGTATGTGCGGTGATTGTCGCTCGCTTTCTTTCCGTTGGCACGGTGACCGGCTTCGTGGTGATGGTATTTCTTCTTGCGGTATGTGGGCTCCTAGTCTGCCGTGCGGATTTTAAGTCTTCCCTTCTGTATGCAGCCTTGATAACTGAAATTATGCTGCTCTGCTATGGGATTGTGAAATCTCTGATAGGTCTTTTATATACATGGATGCCGGATTTTTACTATCATACGGCGGGCATTGCGGCCATGTTGATCAGTGAGGCCGCATCTCTTTTGCTGACTGGGTTTTGTTATTATATGGTGTATCGCTATTTTTCCGACTATACCGCATCGGAAATGCAGCAAATGTTTCTGATTTTCATCCCGATTCTGTCAATATTTATTATGAGCCAGTACACGAACATGATTGCATTTGATTTCCAATATCTAGTCTTAGAAAAGGACGAATCTTTCAATTATTTGTTCAGTCATTGGCAGCTGCTTGCTATGAATCTTCTGGGACTTTTAAGCCTGTTTTGTATCTTGTTCTCATATAAGAAACTGCAGCAGAATTTCCGCCTCAGCACCGAAATTTCACTGCTGGAACAGGAAGAACATTCTCTGAACCGGTATGTGGAGGAAGCGAAAACCCGTTACGATGAAACAAAGTCATTCCGGCATGACATCAGGAACCACATCACAGTGGTGAAAAATCTTCTGCAGAGCGGGAAACTGGAGGAAGCGGTAAGCTATCTGGAAGATATGGATGATATGGCGGAAAAAATGTCATTCCCCTGCAGCACCAATAATCCGGTAGTGGATATTTTGGTGGGAAACAAGCTGGGGATAGCCAAAAGCATGGGGATCGATGTGGACTGTTCCCTCCTTCTGCCATATCCCTGCAGCCTTAAGGACATTGATATCTGTATTATCCTGTCAAATGCACTGGACAATGCGATTCAGGCAGTAAAAAAGCCAGATGCCGGTATGGAAGAATATACCTTGACGGACTCGAAGAGCCCGCTGGAGCAAAGCGCATCAGAGGCTGGATGCCCGAATGGGTATATCCGGGTGGCCGGGCGTATTCAGGGAGATTTCCTTATGATGGAAATAGAAAACAGCTTCCATGGGAAAGGCGCGTTCAAAAAAGGGACAGGCCTGTCGAATGTAAAGAAGGCGGCTGAAAAATATGGCGGCGCCATGAGTATAGAGATACAGGAGAATAAATTTGTCCTCCATGTGCTGCTGATCCTTTCACAGCACCCAGAAGGTATCCCGCAGCAAATGGATTAACACGTTGCTATTTGCAGTCAAAAAAAGAAAAAGGAAGTTTCCTCCATTATAAATGTATTTAAAAAGTGATATCTATTGACAAAAGAATATCTATATGATATGATTTTGATATCAATAAGAACGGAGGACGGTTTTATGCAGGAAAAAATATTGAATCATAAGAAAAACGGCTTTGCCATGTTGTTTCTGATTATTCTGCTGTATGCTGCAGGAATCGGAGTGTTTGTTTTGGGAGTGAATCTGCTGGACGAAGGGGCGGGAGCGCCTGGGGTGCTGCTGACAGTGGCAGGCTCTATCTGGATGGGCATAGGCTGGATCCCCTTTATGGGACTTAAGGTTTTGAAGCCTCAGGAAGCCCTGGTTCTTACCCTGTTCGGAAACTATGTAGGGACTCTGAAGAAAGAAGGCTTCTACTATGTGAATCCTTTCTGCAGCAGTGTGAATCCGGCTGCCAAGACAAGGCTGAACCAGAGCGGAGACGTGGACGGAGGCAGCGGAAAGCCTATGATGTTTTCCTACGGCCAGGCATCAATCAGCGGCGACGCCTTAAGCAAAAAGATCTCCCTTAAGATTATGACTTTGAACAACAGCCGCCAGAAGATCAACGACTGCTTGGGCAATCCGGTGGAGATTGGGATTGCCGTTATGTGGCGCGTGGTAGATACGGCAAAGGCTGTGTTCAATGTAGACAATTACAAAGAATACCTTTCCCTCCAGTGCGATGCTGCCCTTAGGGATATTGTACGGATCTATCCTTACGATGTAGCGCCCAATGTGGACACGACCGGCGACGGCTTTGCCGATGAAGGAAGCTTGAGGGGCTCCAGTGAGGTTGTAGCCTCACGCATCCGCAATGAGATACAGCAGAAGGTGGCAGACTCCGGACTTGAGATTCTGGAAGCACGGATTACTTATCTGGCCTATGCGCCGGAGATTGCGGCCGTTATGCTGCAGAGACAGCAGGCTTCCGCCATTATAGATGCCCGTAAGATGATTGTGGACGGAGCAGTAGGCATGGTAGAGATGGCCCTGGAGCGTTTAAATGAGAAGCATACGGTGGAGCTGGATGAGGAACGAAAGGCGGCAATGGTATCCAATCTCCTGGTAGTCCTGTGCGGAAACCATGACGCACAGCCGGTTGTGAATTCCGGAAGCCTGTATTAATTATGGCGGATACACAGAAAAAACAGATTCCCCTTCGCCTTTCTGCAAAGCTGTACGGTGAAATTGCTGCCTGGGCAGAAGACGATTTCCGCTCGGTGAACGGGCAGATTGAATATCTTCTCTCCGAATGTGTACGTCAGAGGAAGAAGGATGGGAAATATGTGTCAGAGGAGCTTGATAAGCCTCTGGATATTGATATAAAGTAAATAGAGTAGGAATATAGAATAAAAAACAGCAGTCCCGGCCCTTATAAGCCATGGCTGCTGTTTTTTGCAGCAGCCCGTCTGAACTGTTGCGTTTTTCGAAGTCTCCAGGGCAAAAAAAGGAGGACAACAGCTTGCGAAAGCCTTATAAATAGTCTATAGTAGAGAAGAAAGTAAAAGCTGGGGAGGCATTTATGAAATTTAAAGAAAAGTATCTGGCAGGTGAGATCCCTTTTGAAGAGATTGATGCTTATGTAGAAGCATGGGGCAATAGCGATGAGCCGTGTACGCTGAGAGAATATCTGGGGCTTAACGAGGAGGAAGAGGACGTCTGGATCTCGGACAGCGAGGAGGCTCTGGTGGAACTGCTGGACAGTCAGAAAAAGCGGTAGGAATATGGTACGTGTATACTGGGCGGAAATACCAGAGAAAGAGATCAAGCCAAAAGCACAGTCAGAATGGGCCCATAGGCTTTTTGAGACAGCCCTTCAAAGAGAATACCCGTCTATCAGCAGCCCCATTCTGCTTCAGAAGGACGAAAAGGGAAAGCCGTTTCTTCCGGAATATCCCGGGATTTATATGAATCTTTCCCACAGTGGAAGATATGCAGCCTGTGCCATAGGGGAAAAGCCGGTGGGCATTGATATAGAATGCCGAAAGAGCCGGAGGAAGCGGGAGCTTGTGATAAAAAAATTCCATCCGGAGGAACAAAGGCTTTATATGAATACCGAAGAAACAGAACAAGAAAGACTGTTTCACGATTTATGGGTATTGAAGGAAAGCTTTATGAAAGCAGAGGGAACAGGGCTTGGAATTCCCCTGGACGCTTTTTATATGGAGGAACTCCAGAAAGGAACCGGCAGAGTCTGTCAAAAGCAAAATGATAAGATTTATTATTATATGCTTTACCAGTTAAAGGATGCCGTATTTAGTCTGGCAGTTTCCTCGGAAGAGGCCGATCTTGCGAAAGAGCCGCTGGAAGTGTTCCTTTGAGTTTACACGCCGCTGCTTTGCGAAGCGTGTTACTGGCCGCGGAGTGAACAGTAACCATGATGCCTGGAAATCCTGAGTTTTCAGCATTTGGATCTGGTTTTTTAGCAGTTAGTTTGATAGAATGAATTAGAGGTGATGGAAGATGAGACGAAAGAAGAAAAGACGTGTACCTGTGGTTCTGATTGCAGCGCTGGTTCTGTGCCTTGGCATGGTGATTTACTGTGGAAGCCAGCTGGCCGGTATTTTCCTGGAATATAAGGAAGGGACCGATGAGTACGATGAATTGAAAAAGTATGTAGAGAAGGAGCTTCCGGAGGATGCATACGGGGAAGAAGCTTCCGGGGAGGAAGAGGAGGAAGAGGTACGGGAACAGCGTATCGCCTTTGAGGAGCTGAAAGCGCTGAATGAGGACGTGATCGGCTGGATCGAGATTCCGGACACCGAGATCAGCTATCCCCTGATGCATGGGGAGGATGATCAATATTACTTAAAGCACACGTTCAGCGGAAATAAAAACAGTGCGGGCAGCATTTTCATAGAGACATTAAATAAACCGGATTTTTCCGAACGGCACACCATAATCTATGGACATAATATGAAGAACGGTTCCATGTTCGGCGGCCTTAAAGAGTACCGCAATGCGTCCTACCTGGTAGATCATCCGATGGTTTACATAGATCTGGAGGACGGAACCCATGCCTATGAGATCTTTTCCTGCTATGAGACGCCGGCAAACAGCAATACCTATACCATAGGCTTTGCGTCAAAGCCGGACGCGCGGTATGAGCAGTTTGTACAGACCCTTAAGAACAGTTCGGCCTATGATACAGGAATTGACGTATCCAAAAATGACAGAGTAATCACCCTCTCTACCTGTACCAAGAGAAGTGAGAATCGTTTTGTAGTACATGCAAAGAGAATTTATTAGAAAGAAGGGACGGCATGACAACAGAGGAACGAATGGGGCGTTTGAAGGAATACGTGGAGGAAAGCAGCCGGATTGTATTTTTCGGAGGAGCCGGAGTCTCCACGGAGAGCGGCATCCCGGATTTCCGCAGTACAGACGGATTGTATCACCAGGAATGGAAGTATCCTCCGGAGACGATTCTAAGCCACAGCTTTTTTGTAAGCAGCACGGAAGAATTCTACCGTTTTTATAAGAAGAAGATGCTCTGCCTGGACGCAAAGCCCAATGCCGCCCACAAAAAGCTGGCCCGGCTTGAGGAGCAGGGAAAGCTGACCGCAGTAGTGACCCAGAATATCGACGGCCTTCACCAGCTGGCCGGAAGCAGGAACGTATATGAGCTCCACGGATCCGTTCACCGCAATTACTGCCAGAAGTGCGGCAGATTCTACGATGCCGCATATATGCTGGAGGCGGAGGGTGTACCCCGCTGTGAGTGCGGCGGCCTGATAAAGCCGGATGTAGTCCTCTATGAGGAAGGGCTTGACAACCGTACTATCCAGGGGCAGTAGAGGCCATTGCCCATGCAGATCTTCTGATAATCGGCGGAACATCTCTGGCAGTCTATCCGGCAGCCGGACTGATCGACTATTTTACAGGAAAGCATCTGGTCGTGATCAACCGGGCGGCCACGCCCAGAGACAGTCATGCGGATCTGTTGATACAGGCCAATATAGGAGAGGTGTTAAGTGGAATATAAAGTAGGAGACATCGTAAAGCTGAAAAAGCAGCATCCCTGCGGAAGCTGCGAGTGGGAGATCTTACGCATAGGAGCAGACTTCCGCTTAAAATGCATGGGCTGCAGCCGTCAGATCATGATAGCCAGAAAGCTGGTAGAAAAAAATACCAGAGGCCTTCGGACGCCGGAATAGGAAGTATGGCCGCAAACCCTTTGGAGCTGCTGCAGCTCCTTCTTTTTACCCGTGGATTTGTTATGTGTTTTTAGGAAAAGCACTTGAATTTCCAGGAAAAATGTGTTATAGTTTGATTTCGTGATAGATTATTCATTTCCTTGTTTCCTCCATAGAGAGGAAGCCAGAGACCAAAAGGAGGTAAAGCATGAACAAGTATGAATTAGCATTGGTTGTGAATGCAAAGGTAGAAGATGACGTAAGAACAGCCACTGTAGAGAAGGCAAAAGAGTACATTGCCCGTTACGGCGGAACTGTGACCGAGGTTGAGGATTGGGGCAAGAAGAGACTTGCTTACGAGATTCAGCACATGAGAGAAGCATACTACTACTTTATTCAGTTTGAAGCAGATACAACCTGCCCGGCTGAAGTGGAGAGACATGTTCGCATCATGGAGAATGTTGTCCGCTATCTGTGTGTTCGCAAAGACGCATAGACCAAGGTTTTAACCGGAAAGTAGAGGATTGTTAGTATGAATAAAGTGATTTTAATGGGACGTTTGACCCGGGATCCGGACGTGCGCTACTCACAGGGTGAGAATGCCACGGCGGTAGCAAGATATACACTGGCCGTAGATCGAAGATTTAAAAGAGACGGAGATCAGAGTGCAGACTTTATCGGCTGCGTTTCCTTTGGAAGACAGGCGGAATTTGCAGAGAAGTACCTGCGCCAGGGTACTAAGATTGCCGTTACCGGACGGATCCAGACAGGAAGCTATACCAACCGCGACGGACAGAAGGTGTACACCACAGACGTAGTGGTAGAGGAGCAGGAGTTTGCAGAGAGCAAGGCAGCGGCAGGCGAGCATGCAGGCGGCTTCCAGCAGCAGAATTCCTTCCGCCAGAGTATGCCGGAACCCTCCGCAGCGGCAGGAGACGGTTTTATGAACATCCCGGACGGCATTGACGAGGAGCTGCCCTTCAACTAACAATCGTGGAATGAAAAGAGAGATTATATAAGGAGGTAACAGCCATGGCTTACACAAAATCCGATAAAGGCGACGCTCCCATGAGAAGAAGAGGCATGGGACGCAGAAGAAAAAAAGTCTGCGTATTCTGCGGAAAAGAGAATAACGAGATCAATTACAAAGATGTGAATAAATTAAAGAGATACGTGTCTGAGAGAGGAAAGATCCTCCCCAGAAGAATCACAGGAAACTGTGCAAAGCATCAGAGAGCTCTTACGGTTGCGATCAAGAGAGCGCGTCACATCAGCCTGATGCCTTATGTAATGGATTAATCCAAAGCGATAACAGGGACTGCTTTGCGGACAGAGAATTCTGTCTGCAAGGCAGTTTTTTTGTGCACAGCCATGTGCAGAGAAAACCTACAGGATTTTTAATTGGCGTAATAGAAGGCGCGGAACTTGTACTTATCCCCGCGGACCGTTGTTTTGTGTATGGCGATCAGCCGTTCATTTTCATAACAGAAGCGTTCCAGAAGCATACAGGGCTCCTGGGGAGAGATCTGAAGGAACTTTGCTTCCTGTACGGTAGGCATGATGGGGGAGAGAAGCTCGTTGGTATCGTGGATAGTCATGGAATAGTAGAGCTCCAGATAGGCATACAGGGAGTTGGACTTTAGGTAATCCAGATCCAGGCGGAAGAAACGCTCCCGGGGAAGATAGGCCGTCTCAATCATCAGAGGATAACCGTTGGCAAGGCGGAGGCGCACAAGCTTATGCCAGCGGCTAAAGCCTTCGTTTTCGGTGAGCGCTTCCGACAGATATTTATCGCCCTCAATGAGATCATAGCTCAGGATCTGATTCGTAATTTCAATATGCTGGGCACGGAGGGCGCCCGCGAAGGAGTGAAACTGGGAAAGGGGCTGCTCATACATCTGGGGCTTGACAAAGTTGCCGCTGCCCTGTTTTTTCTCGATATACTTGTCTTTGCGCAGATCATCCAGGGCGCGCCGAATGGTGGCCCGGCTTACGTGATACATTTCACAGAGGGTTCGCTCGGAGGGGAGATAGGTTTTTTCCAGATAATATCCGGACATGATTTTTTCAAGGAGATCCTGGTAGATTTCACGATAAAGAGGAACGGTATTCATGTATTTTCCTTTCGGTAAACAGAAGTTTGGTTTCTATAGTTTCAGTATACTCACAGCTGATGCTTCCGTCAAGAAGGAGCTCTTAGGTATGGCATTTCCCAGGAAAAATAGATGAAAACTTATATGTTTTACATAAAAAAGTATACGGCTATTCGTTTTAGTTAGTCCATTTGCACAAGTGGTATGCTACCTATAATGATACCAATTGCGGATTGGGCTAAAAAGGCCGATACCACTTGCCATTGGCCGTAATTGGGTTACAATGGGATCAGAAAGGGCATCCGGAAAGGGGGAGAGAGGGAGCAGAGGACAGGAATTTTCTGCAGGGCAGGAATTTTGAAAGATGCAAAAAGGAAGGAAATACTGAATAATCGCAGAAGGAGTGGAGAAGGATTGAAGTATCAGGAATATTACCAGGTCATTACCGATCAATTGGAGCAGGAGTTTAAGGAGGAGGGAGAACAGATCAGCCAGGCGGCGCAATACTGTGCAGACTCTGTGATGGAAAACCGCCTCATCCATGTTTTTGGATGCGGACATTCCCAGATGTTTGCCATGGAGGTATTTTACCGGGCCGGCGGTCTGGTTCCCGTCAATGCATTGCTGATTCCTCATCTGGCCTTATTTCCCAAGGCAAAGCTGAGCACCATGCAGGAGCGGATTGAGGGGTTTGCAAAGGGATATCTGGAGCTGGAGGATGCAGATCCGAGAGATACCATGATTATCGTATCCATATCGGGGCGCAATGCAGGAGTGGTTGACATGGCGCTTGCCGCAAAGGAGATCGGCATGAAGGTGGTGGCGCTGGTGTCTGAAAGTTTTGCGGATGCGACGACCTCGCGTCATTCAAGCGGAAAGAACTTAAAGGATGTGGCGGATACAGTGATTGATATTAAATGTGTTGCCGGAGACGCTGCGCTGAGCATAGAGGGGATGGAGGCAAAGTTCTGCGGTACGTCCACGGTTCTGGGAATGACGGTTATGGAATCTATTATAGCCCAGACTGTTGAAAACTGCATGAAGCGGGGATATTGTCCGCCGGTATATGTAAGTTCAAATCTTGACAAGGGCGATGCCATCAATGCAGAGTACATAAAGAACTATTCGAAGCAGATATCCTGTCTGTAGGGCGGAGGAACAATAGAAAGGGGTAAAAAATGCAGATTGTATGTGTATGTGGGATGGGAATGGGGTCCAGCCTGATTATGAAAATGACGATAGACAAAGCGCTTCGTGAATTGGGGGTTGAAGCAGAGATTGAGCACTGGGACGCAGGTACGGTGGGGAGCAAAAATGTGGATTTGATTGTGACCAGCGAGGACTTTGCAGAGCGCTTTGCAGATCGGGACAATGTAGTTTATTTAAAGAACGTGGTAAACGGAAACGAAGCGAAGGAGAAGCTCCAGGCATACCTGGAGAAGATGAAGGGGTAAGTACTGTAAGGATATTACGGAACTGGAAAACAGTAATATCCTTCACAATGCACAAATCGATTTGCAGACACATGTTTTCTGTGGCTGGAAATTGATTTCAGACCCGTGTATTGTGGAGGATATTACGGAACTGGAATAGGAGAAGGCATATGAAATTTTTGGGATTTTTTTTGGAATTGTTACAGACGCCGGCAGTTGTACTGGCATTTGTGTCATTGATTGGTCTTATTGTGCAGAAAAGGGGGTTTTCCTTTGTGCTGAGCGGAACCGTAAAGACGGCATTGGGCTATCTGGTTCTCTCGGCGGGCTCCAGTCTGATTGTCACAGAGATTCTGCCCTTTGTGGGACTGTTTCAGAGCGTATTCGGGCTGGACGGCTTTGCCACCGGCTCTGAAGTGATTGTAGGAGCTATGTCGGAAGCCGTTCCGGCGATTGCCTCCGCATCGGCCGTGATTATGGGCGGCGGTTTCCTGGTAAATATTCTTTTGGCAAGATTTACGCCGCTGAAATACATTTTCCTTACGGGACATATGATGTGGATAAGCTCCATTGCAGTAGCCTACAGCCTGTATACCGCAGGACTGGAAAGCGGAATGATTATGATTGTCGGCGTGCTTCTCCAGGGAGCATTTTTAACGCTGATTCCGGCTGTCTCACAGCCTATGGTGCGCAGCGTAACAGGAACGGATGATTTTGCCATCGGCCATCTGACTACCCTGGGTACCGTCTCTGCAGGATACATCGGCGGTTTCCTTGGAAATAAGGAAAAGGATGCGGAAGATCTGCATCTTCCCAAGAAGCTGTCCTTTTTCAAAGATACGGCTATGTCGATCTCGATTGTAATGGTAGTGTTCTATCTTATTGTTGTCATCGCAGCCGGTCCGGAGGAAGTGGCGGCTTATGCAGGCACTACCAATTACATTATTTACGGACTGCTGAAGGGACTTGGATTTACGGCAGGAATCCTGGTGCTGCTCCAGGGCGTGCGTATGCTTCTTGGCGAGCTGGTTCCGGCCTTCAAGGGGATTGCGGATAAGCTGGTTCCCCATGCGGTTCCGGCCCTGGATGTTCCGGTGCTTTTTACCTATGCGCCAAACTCGCTGATGCTTGGATTTATTTTCGCCGTGGCTGGGATGCTGGCAGCCATGCTTGTGAGCTCCCTGGTTCTGGGCGTTGTTCCCCTGGTGTCGATTATCGGCGCATTCTTTACCGGAGGCGTAGCCGGCGTATTCGGAAATGCAAGGGGCGGACGCCGGGGCGCTATGATCGCAGGCTTTGTGTATGGATTTGAACTGATTTTCCTCTCCGGCCTTACATACCGCATTTTTGACCGCTTTGCCGCAGTGGGCGCAGAGGGAACAGGCCATGACTGCATCGATGCCATGATGCTGATGCTGGCCATGAAGAATGTCTGGATCGGCATTGTAGTGATAGCAGCGGTATTTGTTCTCCTTTCGGTGCTGAAGGCGAAAAGGGAGAAAGCAGTATAAAAGACAGACAGAAAATACATCTTTCTTATGGAGAATGAGGGCATCCGCAGGCCGAAAAACCTGGAGATGCCCTCATTTTCCATGTATAAGGGGAAATTCTATGGCAAATATGAAAAATGTGTGATACAATAGGCAAAGAAGTCTGCGGAGCTGTCAATAATCTGCGGATGCAAGCGTTTGATCATGGAGATAAAAGAATGAAAAAGAAGGTTCATCTGAAAGGCCAGTTAAAAGGTTATACACAGTGGCTCTTATTATTGAGTGTTCTGCTGCTTGCCATGAATGCCTGTATGTATTCCATGTCCATAAAGGCAGGAATTCTGGTGTCAGCGTTTCTGGCAGTGTATCTGCTGATTGTGATTCTGCTGTATCTGCGCAGCAGGACACAGATATACAATGAACTGATTTCCTTTGCCACCCAGTACGGCCAGATTCAGAAAAAGCTTTTGAAGGAGCTGGCTCTTCCCTATGCCCTTCTGGATGCCCAGGGAAGGGTTTTGTGGGGGAATACTGCCTTTTTTGAGGTGAGCGGAAGATCAAAGAAGGGGCTGCGCAAGCCGATAAATTGGTTTTTTCCGGAGTTTTCAAAGGAAGAGCTCCTTACCGAGGAGGGAGAGGACAAAAAGACTGTCCGTTTTTCTACAGAGGAGAGGGATTTCCGGGTGGACATCCGCCGTGTGTATATGGAGCACATGATGGAGGACAATGCCCTGGTGGATATAGACGAGGACGACGGGTATCTGGTTGCCCTCTATATGTTTGACGAGACAGAGATCAATATGTACATCCGCATGAACAAAGAAGAGCGCCTGGTAGCCGGACTGCTTTATCTGGATAACTATGAGGAGGCTCTGGATACGGTGGAGGAGGTGCGCCGTTCCCTTCTGGTGGCCCTGGTGGATCGGAAGATCAACAAGTACATCGGAGCCTTTGGCGGAATTGTGAAGAAGATGGAGAAGGATAAGTACTTCATCGCAATCCAGGAAAAGCATCTGCCTGTTATGAGAGAGAACAAGTATGAGCTGCTTCAGGATGTAAAGACCGTGAACATCGGCAATGAGATGGCCGTGACACTGAGCATGGGTCTTGGCTTAAGCGGCGCAACCTTTGCGGAAAATTATGATTACGCCCGGATTGCCATTGATCTGGCCCTGGCCAGGGGCGGCGACCAGGTAGTCATCAAAGAAGGGGAGAGCATCACCTACTTTGGCGGCAAGACGCAGCAGGTGGAGAAGGCAACCCGGGTAAAGGCCCGTGTGAAGGCCCATGCACTGCGGGAATTTATTGAGAGCCGGGATAAGGTCATGGTTATGGGGCACAAGATGGGGGATATGGATTCCTTCGGCGCATCTATCGGTATCTACCGGGCGGCCAAGGTGCTGGGGAAGCGGGCTTATATTGTGATCAACGATATCACCAATTCCGTCCGTCCCTTAAGAGAGAGCTTTCATGACAATCCGGTTTATGAAACAGATATGTTCCTTCGGGGAGAAGAGGCCCTGAACCTGATTGACCGGAATACGGTTCTGGTGGTGGTGGACACCAACAGGCCCAATTATACAGAGTGCAGCGAGCTGCTTGGCCGGACGCCGACCATTGTGGTGCTGGATCATCACCGGCAGACCAACGAGCAGATTGAAAATGCAGTTCTTTCTTACATCGAGCCCTATGCATCCTCTGCCTGCGAGATGGTGGCGGAGATCCTGCAGTACTTTGACGAAGGGCTGAAGATTAAGACGACAGAGGCGGATTGTCTCTATGCGGGAATCGTCCTGGATACGGATAACTTTATGCGCAGAACCGGGGTGCGCACCTTTGAAGCTGCGGCCTTCTTAAGACGCTGCGGTGCGGACGTAACCCGTGTGCGGAAGATGTTCCGCAATGAAATGGTGGAATACAAGGCCAGGGCAGAGGCGGTGCGCCATGCAGAGGTTTACCATGGCTTTGCCATCTCCATCTGTCCCAATGAGAATATTGAGAGCCCCACCATTGTGGGAGCCCAGGCGGCAGACGAGCTGCTGAACATAGTAGGGGTAAGGGCCTCCATTGTGCTGACCTATTACCAGCACCGGACTTATGTGAGCGCCCGCTCCATTGATGAGGTAAATGTGCAGATTCTTACGGAGCGTCTGGGAGGCGGCGGCCATATGAACATGGCGGGAGCCCAGCTGGACTGCGGCGTGGAAGAAGCTATGGAAATTGTAAAACATACCATTGAAAAAATGCAGGAGGAAGGAGAATTCGAATGAAAGTAATTTTAATAGAGGATGTAAAGTCCCTGGGAAAGAAAGGACAGCTGGTGGATGTAAATGACGGCTATGCCCGGAATTTTATTCTGGCGAAGAAGCTGGGCCTGGAGGCTACACCTAAGAATCTCAATGATCTGAAGCTTAAGAAGGCCAATGAGGAAAAGGTGGCCAAGGAAATTTACGAAGAGGCTGTGGCATTTGGCGAGAGGATCTCCAAAATGGAGGTCAATGTGAGCATCAAGGCAGGGGAGGGCGGCAAGATATTCGGCTCCGTTTCCTCCAAGGAGATAGCCCAGGCAGCCCTGGATCAGCTTGGCGTGGAGCTGGACAAGAAGAAGATGCAGCTTCCCAGCCCCATTAAGACAGTAGGAACGCAGATGATTCCCATTAAACTGCATCCCAAGGTGACGGCGCAGCTCAAGGTGAATGTAAGAGAAGCATAAGATGGAAGAAGCAATTATCAAACGAACGATGCCCCACAGCCAGGAGGCGGAGCAGGCGGTGATCGGTTCCATGATCATGGATCGGGAAGCGATTCTGGCTGCCTCTGAGATGATTATAGGGGAGGATTTTTACCAGAGGCAGTACGGCGTTGTCTTTGAGGCCATGGTGGAGCTGTTTAATCAGAATGAGCCGGTGGATCTGGTGACGCTGCAGAACCGTCTCCGGGCCAAGGAGGTTCCGGAAGAGATCAGCAGCATGGAGTTCATGCGCAATATTCTGGACTCTGATTTTGTGTCTGCCAATATCAAAAAGTATGCCGGCATTGTGGCGGAGAAGTCTGTCCTTCGGAAGCTTATCCGGGTCAATGAGGAGATTAACAATCTTTGCTACGGAGGCGTGGAGTCTCTGGATGAGGTTCTGGAGCAGACAGAGAAGAAGGTGTTCGATCTGGTTCAGAGACGGAATGCCGGAGAGTTTGTGCCGATTAAGCAGGTGGTGCTGAATGCCATTCAGAAGATTGAGACGGCCTCCCGGACGAAAGGAAATGTAACGGGAGTTGCCACGGGCTTTAAGGATCTGGATTATCAGACTTCGGGCTTCCAGCCCTCGGATCTGATTCTGATTGCCGCCCGTCCTTCTATGGGAAAGACGGCTTTTGTGCTGAATATTGCGCAGTATATGGCTTTCCGCAATGATGTGACGGTTGCGATTTTCAGCCTGGAGATGTCCAAGGAGCAGCTGGTGAACCGTCTCTTGTCTATGGAATCCGGTGTGGATGCCCAGAAGCTGCGGAACGGGAATCTGACGGATAATGACTGGGAACGTCTGGTGGAGGGCGCAGAAGGTGTGGCGCGCTCCAATTTGATTATTGACGACACACCGGGAATTACGCTGGCTGAGCTGCGGAGCAAGTGCAGGAAGTACAAGCTGGAGCATGGGCTTGGGATGGTGATGATTGATTACCTGCAGCTGATGACAGGAGGGGGCCGTTCTTCGGAATCAAGGCAGCAGGAGATATCTGATATTTCCCGGGGGCTTAAGAGCCTGGCAAGGGAGCTGAATGTGCCGGTTGTGGCTTTGTCCCAGCTGAGCCGCGCAGTGGAGCAGAGGCCGGATCACAGGCCGATTCTTTCGGATCTCAGAGATTCGGGGGCTATTGAGCAGGATGCGGATATGGTGATGTTTTTGTATCGGGATAATTACTATAATAAGGATTCGGAGATGAAGAATCTGGCGGAGGTGATTGTGGCGAAGCAGAGGAATGGGCCTATTGGGACGATTAATCTTTTGTGGATGCCGGAGTATACTGCTTTTAAGAATTATAATCCCAGGCCGGTTATGTGAGGAGGATGGCAGAACGAAAGGTGTTGAAGCTTTCACAAAATAAGACAGCAGCCTTTTCCATATCCTGTGTTCGGACGGTTCGCGTACAGTCTGTCTGCTCTGTGCGTACATTGCCCTTTTAAGGTTTTTTGAGATCTTCAGATTTACAGTTTTTGTAAATTTTTCTTGCATTTTTGGGGAAGGGTGTTATAATGTAGAATATGGAAAAAATTTACATAAAATCGGAGGGATAGGTATGGGCGAAGTGCGGTATATGATTTCTGACGCGGCTAGGCTGGTGGATGTGGAGGCTCATGTGCTCCGCTACTGGGAGGAGGAGCTGGAGCTTCCGATTGGCCGTAATGAGATGGGGCACCGCTATTATACGGAAGAGAATGTGAGGCTGTTTCAGCGGATTCGGGAGCTGAAGGAGCAGGGGGTGCAGCTGAAGGCGATTAAGATGCTGATTCCGGATCTGGAGCAGGGGGAGACGGAGATTACACATCTGCTGGCTCGTGTGGACAAGCTTCCGGCTGCGGAGGAGGGGCAGGCTGCCGCCCGGGAGGAGAAGATGCAGCAGTTTCAGTGTATTATGAGCCGGCTTATTTCTGAGGCGCTGGAGGACCATACGGAGCGTATGGGCAGGGAGATCAGCACGCAGGTGAGCGGGCATGTGATCAAGGAGATGGATTATCTTCTGCGGATGAAGGAGGAGCGTGAGGACGAGCGCTTTAAGCGGCTGGATGAGGCCATCCGCAGCTCCCAGAAGGCCAGGAAGGAACGGGCGGGCCTTAAGAAGGAAGAGAAGAAGAGGTGGGGCTTTTTTGGGGTGAAAAAGGGACAGGCTGTGTAGGCCTGTCCTTCCTTTTGGCTTAGATTTTCTTTTTTAGAAGTGCAGCGGCGGATTCTAATGTGATTACTTCGTATCCCTGGGTTAGGAATTCCTGCATGAGCAGCGGCTCTTCCTCAAGTGCTTTTTCCAGATCTGTGCAGTAGATTACAGTGGGATACTTTTCCGGGAACATGCTCAGATAGAGTCTGTAAATGGGTTCTTCTGCCATTCCCCAGCAGGTATAGCTGGCGCAGGAGGCTTCTGTACAAAGGTAAGCCCAGGGTTCCATGGCCATAACGAGGAGTGTGTCGTTTTCGGTAATGGGCAGGGACTTTAGGCCGCTGACCCGTTCCTCGTGGAATGCCGCCATGCCGGGGGAAGTGAAAAGTCCTTTGGCGGGCCCGGTGTGGACCTGGGCGGTGAGATTTGGCAGGGGTTCTTCGTTGTAAAAGAAGGTGATTCTTAAGCAGCCGCTGACGGTGATGTGGACGGCCAGTGCCGCCAGAATACACACAGAGGCGGCTTTTCCGGTTATGGATTTGGCGGATTCTCTGACAAATGCCTGGAAAAGCTGGTACAGGAACAATGCGCCGATGGAGCTGCAGAGGATATAGGAAGAGGTAATGCAAAGAATTCCCGTGTCAGAGGCAAAATGAGAGCACAGAGAATACAGCACGCCGGGTATAAACCAGAGAAATAAATATTGGAAATCCTTTTCCGGAAGCAGCCAGAAGCACAAAAAACCCAGGAATGCCAGGGGCATAGCGCAAAAATTGGTCGGAACATGATTTTGCAGCAATCCATAGAAGCAGAGGTAGTAAACAACCGCCGCTGCGGAGGGAAGAAGATACCAGAGGGCATGAGAGAAGCGTCTTTTGTCAAAGGGTAAGATTACACAGGCAGCGCCGGCAGACCATACCAGATAGGGAATGGTCTTATAAACTCTTCGGAAATAAGAGGAAAGCTTATGCATCCACTGTGACGGATTTTGTTCATATCCGGGCATCCGGAAATTGTAAAGAAATGTCTGGGACAGTTCCCCCAGGGAGGCACGCCTCAGCAGCATGACGCAGAAGATAATAAATATGAAAAAAGCGCCTGCAGTAATCCACAGAAGAGAAAAAAGGGAGAAAGCTTCTGTGCTTCGGGGGTTTTTGTGCTTATGCAGGATAAACTGCCCGGTACAGACGGCGGCGTACAGGAAGTAGAGGATAATGGCAAAGGGATTGGATAAAACGCAGAGGGCAAAGCAGATGCCGCAGAAAACATAATCTCTGGCAGGGTGCTTTTTAGGACCCGACAGGATTGCGAAGGTCAGCATGGCAAAGCCGAGCCCCATGGTATTGTAGGACAGAGCTGCAATGTTGAAGGGCGTAAATAAAAGATAGAGGAGGCTGACAAGGAGGCCGCCCCATTTTAAATGATAAAGCCGCAGAAAGCATACAAGAGCCACGGTCAGCTGGAATATCACATAAAGTATCCGCAAAAACAGAATAACGCCGTCGTTGGAACCGGTTATGAGCCGGAAGAGGGCATAAAAAGGATAGGCGGGAATACAGGACATCAGATGGAGCTGCCAGTCGTGAACCAGATAAACATCGCCTTGAAAGAGGCGGTAGAGACTGTCGGCATAATACATTTCATCATTGTAATTGACACCGTAAAAAGCCCTCCAGATAAAAGTCAGGCCGATCAGGAACAGACATGCGGTAAATATATAGTCAATGGGTTTGAGGTTTTTCATAGAGGACGGCCCTTTCCCGTAAATTTTTTTAATAATATAGGAATTATATCAAAATTGACGCTTGAAGTAAAGGCGGCGGCTGAGTATAATAGAGCAGATAAAAGGGTAAAGCAGAAAAAAGTAAGAGTCAGAGAGATGAGGGGTGCATAAGCATTGAGGCGTTTTCTTTTATGCCTTCTGGCAGCGGGAATGCTGACCGGGGGGATTCGCAGAGAGACTTTTCAAAAGGGGAATGTAGTCGGCTTTTTTGGTGACAGTATTACGCATGCGGAGTATTCGGAGATCAATTATACCCATGTGCTGTATAATTATTATGTGACGCATCTGCCGAAAGAGGAGATGGAGTTTCGGAATCTGGGAGTAGGGGGAGCGCAGCTGTCTGACGGATTGGAGCTGTACCGGGAGGATCCAGCGTCATCTGGGCTTCAAAAGGCTGTTCTGGAATATGGAATTAATGATTTGAAAAAATATCTCTATGAAGAAACAGGAGCTTATGATGGAAGCGAGGAGGAGCGGAAGGAGAATATAGAGGACTTCGAAGAAAATCTCGGCGCTTTTCTGAAGCTGCTGGAGGAGGACGGAATTGAAAAAGAGGGTGTTTATATCGCATCCCTTCCTGTTCCCAGCCGGGTAAATTCCGGGACGGGAACAGAGTCGGATCCTGCCTTGCTGCGGACAAGGGAAGGATTTCGGTTAATGTCCGAGGCGGCCAGAGGGTTTGCGCAGGAAGAGGGGCTTCCCTTGATAGAATTCCAGGAACCGCTGACAGAATTGGCGGAAACATTTTCCGGAGCGGATCCGGAAAGGAACCTTTTATGTGAGGACTATCTGCACCCGGATACAAACGGGCAGATATATCTGGCTTACCTTTTTCTGGAGCAGCAGGGAGCCCTTGAGGACGTGTCCTATGTCAAGATTTTGGAGGGCCGGATAGAATCGGAGAATGCTAAGGTGTCGAATCTGCACTGTAAAGAGGGGTATCTGTACTATGATTACCGGGCGGATCGGCTGCCAATGGGGATCTCCCATGAATATCGCCAGGCGGATGAAAGCCTTCATATTCTTGATAAGCTGAACCGGGAAATCATACAGGTGCAGGATCTGGAAGCGGAAGCGGTTTATGATATTTATATAAACGGGGAACAGGTTGGAAGCTACACCGGCGCTGAATTTGCCGAGGGCGTTAACATTGCCAATGTCAGCGAGAATCCTTCCCAGCGCTTCGCCAGAGCCGTAGAGCAGATGAACCGGGGAAGAAGAGTGGAAGAGCTTGCTTACCGAAAAAAGGTGCAGGATTTTACAGACTGCGGTTCCGGCAGAGTGACAAAAGAGGAGCTTCTGGAGGCTTATAAGGTATGGCGGGAGAAGGATGAGGAGTATCGGAAGAATATGTATGAGCTTGTGCAGGGGCAGATCGAGGTTACGCAGCGCGTGGCGGTTGTCCGGCAGGGAGTGGAGGCGCCTGAGGCAGCCTTCGCGGTTCCGGGGAGGGATTATAAAAAAATAATCCTGCCTGTCCTGTTCCTCTTTGCCGCGGCAGCGGCCGTATTCTGCGTGGTAAGGAAAAAAAGGAAACAGCGGTGAGCTTCTCACTGCTGTTTCCTTTTTGGATCCGATTCTTACGGATAGTGTTGAAAACCGGATTATTCTGCACTGATAGCGCCGGTGGGACATTCTGCCTCGCAGGTTCCGCAATCCAGACATGCATCAGCATCGATTACATACTTGCCGTCACCCTCGCTGATAGCCTCTGCAGGACATACAGCAGCGCAGGAACCGCAGTTTGCGCAGTCGTCATTGATTACATATGCCATTATACCGCTCCTCCTTATATTCTCTCGTTCCGATCCTTTGGGGACCTTACGTGTATTTTAATATAAAGTACAGGATTATACAAGTGGAAAAATTATAAAATAATAAATAAAGTTACCGAGTGGTGCTGCTGTACAGAAGCAGCTTTATAAAATTCCTTGCAAAATAGTAGGAATTACATTATAATAAATTCTGCAATGATGCAGATAATAAAAAGTACAGATAAAAGGAGGAAGCTTCAAATGGCAAAGATAACCAAGGACATGCTGATGGGTCAGATCCTTCAAGTGGATGAGAATATGGCGGGAATTCTGATGAGAGAAGGGATGCACTGCGTAGGCTGTCCCTCACACCAGTTTGAATCACTGGAGGAGGCTGCGATGGTTCACGGGATGGATCCGGATGTGCTGACGGCACGTCTGAATGCATTTCTGGAAGCAGAATAAGACAGCCCTGCCGCTCGCAGAGCGTATAGGAACAAAAAAGGCTTCTGATAAAGTGAGCCGGGGTGAATTCTCCCAAGAGAGCATCCCGGCTCTATTTTTATTATATTTTTTTGCGGCAGCTTTTATAAAAGGGATAATCTCTGCAGAGCTTCATCCCGGATCAGCAGCTCCTCATGCTCTTCTAAGTAGGCTTCGCTGGCGGACGCATACTTTTCGCCTGTGCCGTACTCGGAGAGAATGTTGGAAACCTTGTTAAACTCTTCCGGCGTATGGCTGCTCTTTCTGGCTACCAGGCAGTAGCCGCCGTTCTTCCTTAAGCGAAACAGGCTGTTGCAGCCATTGTAGCAGTTCTGAAGCACATGGGCGGCGGAAATGACTGTGTCAAGGCTGGAGAAAAAGTACAGACGGGCCAAATCCAGCTCCTGGGCCAGAGCCAGGGCTTTTTCTTCCTGCTCCTCCTGTGTGCCTTCTTTCAGATGGCGTTCAATCAGCTTGCGGAACATATCCAGGACATTATCCGCTCCCTCAGGAAGCACGCTGCCCAGATCTGAGACGTCTTCAAAACGGCTGTCGCTTCCGGGAGCAAACTTGGAGAAACGGGTATCCAGTTCCTCGGGATCCTCTACCTTGGTGATGATTAGGACAATGCACTCATTGGGAAGAGGAATGGCCTCAATCATCAAAGGGATGTTATCTGCTTCAAATCCAAAATCAACAGAAGCCTGCTGCATCATATCCCGAAAGAGCTCTTTGGCCTTCTCGGTGCCGTAGGCCAGCTCACTGAGCTTGATCTGGCGCATAGCCAGATCGTCACGGGTAAGCGTGCAGCGTATCTGGTTGTCATTCAACTTTTCTATTCTCATAATCACCACATCCAAATTTGAAATCGCGTTACTTACAACTATTATATACATTTTTGAAAGTATATACAATATTTAAAGAGAAGTCAATATGCCAAAAATGCCAATTTTTTTATTAAAAATTTCTAAATTTTTTTCTGCACGTGCATTTTTAAAGAAAATCCGAATATAATATACATGGGAGGACCGCCTGCGGAAAGGAGGCGGAGCACATTCATATTACATAGGATCTGTGTAAGCCAGGCATTTCATTCTGTCACCAGTTCGGTGAAGCATTCCACGATTGTAACCTTTAAGATATGAAAAAGCAGCGGGGTCACTCCAAAATATCTATCACGAGCTCCTTTTGGAGAAAGCGGCGGCCCTGCGGATCACAGGTGTGCGGACCGGACCCCTCTGATGCGGACACAAGACCAGAAAAGGGATCCGCAGGACGGCGGCTTCAAAACTTAGAGTTTTCTTAAAATTTATAAAATGTCGAAAATTAGGGATGACGTGTCGAAAAAATTCTGCTATTATGATAAAAGAATAGGAGGATTCTTTCATGGCAGCAAAAAATAGGAGAAAAAGAAGGAGATCCAGCGCCAGAAGAAGCGGTGACAGAAGGCAGCTAGTGCCTGTTCTGGCGGCAGTGTTTCTGATTGTTGTTATTTTGATCGTGATGCTGATTAATTATCTGGTGAAAAAATACAGTCCGTCCGATGAACGGATGGATTTGAGTGCATATTTTAATCTGGAACAGGGAGATGAAGCGGCCATTATTCTGGAGGATGATCTGACAGAGTTCCGGGCCCGGATCCTGGACGGGGAAGCCTATGTGACCACGGATTTTCTCTATGAACAGCTGAACCAGCGGTTTTACTGGGATGCGAAGGAGAATCTGCTTCTCTATACGACCCCTACAGAGGTCATTACGGCGAGTGTGGGAAGCAATGATTATACGGTAGCCAAGGCAAAGTATACGGAGAGCTATGCGCCGGTGAAGGTGGACGGAGACACGGCATACGTGGCGCTGAAATACATTCAGAAGTACACGGCCATGGAATTCGAGGTTATGACGGATGAGATAAACCGGGTGCACATTCAGAGAAGCTTCGGCGCCTTTGATACGGTATCGGTGAAAAAGGATGCCAGAGTGCGATTTGAGCCGAATATCAAGAGTCCCATTCTCACGGACGCAGTAAAGGGAGACATCCTGTATGTGCTGCCTCCCGATGCAGAGGCGGAGACGGAGCTTCCGGAGGACTGGACCAGAGTCCGTACCGGCAATGGGTTCGTCGGCTATATCCGCAATAAGTATCTGGGAGAGAAGGGGCAGGAGACAAAGGAGCCCAATTATGCAGATCCGGAGTATCCCAGCATTCAGAAGGATTACACCATTAATATGGCATGGCATCAGGTGACAAATGCAGATGCCAATAACTCGGTTCTGGAAGCCATTGCCAAGACCAAGGGGCTGACGACCATTTCACCCACCTGGTTTTTCCTCAATGACAATGAAGGGAACATCCAGTCTCTGGCAAGCCAGACCTACGTGAATTACTGCCATCAGAACGGCATCGAGGTGTGGGCCCTGGTAAATGATATCGAGTACAAGGATACCATTAAGGATTATGAGATTCTTTCCAGAACCTCGTCACGCCAGCGGCTTGTGAACAATTTGATTGCAAAGGCCATTGAGTTTGACCTGGACGGCCTGAATATTGATTTTGAGTTTATTAACGCAGAATCCGCCAAGGCATATATACAGTTTATACGAGAACTGTCGATTATGTGCCGCCTCAATGGAATTGTCCTTTCTGTGGACAATTATGTGCCGGCGGATCACAACCTGTTCTACAACCGGAAGGAGCAGGGAATCGTGGCCGACTATGTGATTATCATGGGCTACGATGAGCATTATGCCACCTCCCCGGAGGCCGGATCCGTGGCAAGCATCGACTGGGTGCGCAAGGGAATTGAGAATACCCTGTCGGAGGTTCCGGCGGAAAAGGTGATCAATGCGGTTCCCTTTTATACCAGACTGTGGGAGGAGCGCCCCAAGACGGAAGAGGAGCTGGCAGAGGAATCGGAGAATGAAGAATTCGTTCCTTATAAGGTCACGAGCAAAGCCTACGGAATGGACGGCGCAGACCGTCTGCTGTCCGAGCATAACGCAGAAAAGGTCTGGAATGACGTATGCGGCCAATATTATGCAGAATTCACGGAAGAGGGGAGTACTTATAAGATCTGGCTGGAAGAAGAGGAGTCGATTGAACTGAAGGCCGCCCTCATCCGGGAGTACAATCTGGCCGGTATTGCGGCCTGGAAGCTTGGATTTGAACGGCAGGATATCTGGGATATTATACTGCGGTATGTGAATTGAGACATGGAATAAACGAAACCGCCATATATTTTACAAAGAAATATATGGCGGTTTTTTTCATGGAAATGTTGCGGAAATTAAAGGAAAGAATGGTTAGGAGAAGCCATGTCATCGGCTTGGGGATGGCAGTCCTGGTTTTGGCAAGCGCCTGCTATTTTGCCCGAGGGGGCTTCTGGGAGCAGGCGGGAGGGAAGGCACAAAGATCGGATTCCCGGCTGGTGATTCTGGACGCCGGCCATGGAGGAAATGATCCGGGAAAAATCAGCGTGGATGGGACACAGGAGAAGGATCTGAATCTGGAGATTGCAGGAAAGCTGAAAGTCCTTCTGGAACAGCAGGACATAGAGGTGGTGATGACCCGGGAGGAGGATCGGGGCCTGTATGATGAGAATGCCTCCAACAAAAAAGCCCAGGACATGAAGCGCAGATGCGAGCTGATCAATGAGGAACAGCCGGCCTGTGTGGTGAGCATTCACCAGAACAGCTACCATGAGGAGGCGATTCACGGGGCGCAGGTTTTTTATTACGGAACCTCCAAGGAGAGTCAGGGGCTGGCGGAGCTGATACAAGAAGAGCTTGTCCGCTTTGTAGATCCGGAGAATCACAGACAGGCGAAGGCCAATGATACCTATTATCTTTTGAAGAAAACCCAGGCGCCGGTGGTGATTGTGGAGTGTGGGTTTTTAAGCAACTGGGAGGAGAATGGGAAGCTGAAAGACGAGAATTACCAGGATCAGCTGGTGTGGGCGATACATATGGGGGTTATGCGGTATTTGAACCAGTAGGAAGGCCGCCCCGTCCTGTCATTTTTTCCAGGATCCAGGTTCCTTGCAAAGGTTAAAAGAAAGCATTTGCTATTCCATAAAAAAATGATATAATTTAGAAAATAAACAGTATGGAGGTAGCACAACAATGATAGCGCTTGGATGTGATCACGGTGGATATGAATTGATGCAGGAGGTCATCGCCTACCTGGATGAGAAGGGGCTGGAATATAAGAACTTTGGATGCGGCAGCACGGATGCAGTAGATTATCCCATCTACGCAAAGAAAGTGGCAAAGGCAATCCTGTCCAAGGAGTGCGAAAAGGGCATTTTGATCTGCGGAACGGGAATCGGAATTTCGATTACGGCCAACCGCTTTAAGGGAATCCGCGCGGCGCTCTGCAGCGACTGCTTCAGCGCAGAGGCTACAAGACAGCATAACGATGCCAATATCCTTGCTATGGGCGGCCGGGTTGTAGGCCCCGGACTGGCGGTAAAGATTGTGGATACCTTCTTAAATACAGAATTTTCCAATGCAGAGAGACACATGAACCGGGTTAAGGCAATTGACGAGGAATAAGAGCAAGGAGGACAAAAGAAGATGTCAAAGGTAGTAGTAATGACGCACCCGTTGATTCAGCATAAGATCGGTGTGATCCGCCGGGCTGAAACAGGCTCCAGAGATTTCCGGGCCATGATCAGCGAGATAGCAAGCCTGATTACCTATGAGGCCACCAAGGATCTGAAGCTTATGGATGTGGAGATTGAGACGCCTATCTGTAAGACGACGGTAAAAGGGCTGGCAGGTAAGAAGATGGCCGTGATTCCCATTTTAAGGGCTGGGCTTGGAATGGTGGAAGGAATGCTTGCCATGATTCCCTCGGCGAAGGTAGGGCACATCGGCCTGTATCGGAATGAGGAGACTTTGGAGCCGGTAGAGTATTACTGCAAGGTTCCGGCGGACTGCAGCGAACGTGATGTGTTTGTGGTGGATCCGATGCTGGCTACAGGGGGCTCTTCCGTTGCGGCCATTCAGATGCTGAAAGACCGTGGTGTGAAGAATATCCGCTTTATGTGCATTATTGCGGCTCCGGAAGGGGTTAAGCGTATGCAGGAGGCACACCCGGATGTGGATATTTATGTGGGTGCGCTGGATGATCATTTGAATGAGCAGGGATATATTGTTCCGGGACTGGGAGATGCCGGGGATCGTATCTTTGGAACGAAATAGAGACGTTTTAGAGCCGGGCATCAGCATAGAAAGGGTTTGAGATACACGGCTGTGTATGATGCGGAAGATAGGAGACGTGGATATGGGAGGAAAGAGGAACGATTATATCAGCTGGGACGAGTACTTTATGGGAGTTGCAGCTCTGTCCGGTATGCGCTCCAAGGATCCCAGCACACAGGTGGGAGCCTGTATTGTCAGTGAAAACAACAAGATTTTGTCCATGGGATACAATGGCTTTCCCAATGGCTGCGATGACGACGTATTTCCCTGGGAGAGAACCGGGGAGGAGAATGAGACGAAATATCCTTTTGTGACCCACGGTGAGCTGAATGCGATTTTGAATTACCGGGGGGGAAGCCTGGAGGGGGCTAAGATTTATGTGACGCTGTTTCCCTGCAATGAGTGTGCGAAGGCGATTATTCAGGCAGGGATTAAGACGGTGGTTTACGGAAGCGACAAGTACGCCGGTACGGCGGCTGTGCTTGCTTCTAAGCGGATGTTTCGGGCGGCCGGAGTGGAGCTTATAGCGTATCGTGCTACGGGGCGGAAGATTCAGCTGGAAGTTTGATGAAAGTAATATCCCGCTGCAAAAATAATGTATGGGGCTGCTGTTTACTTTACAGCAGCCCCATTCCCGGCTTTCCAGTACGCTTCTAAAGACGGAAGCAGTGTGCCCGCGTAGATTTCCTGTAAGAGGGCGTTCAGGCGGCGCATACAGAGGCATACTTGTGCCTGCGTGAGGAGCTTTTGCTCCAGGGCGTCGGCGATTTCGTCTAAATCTACGACGCGGATGCTGCCGGAGGGATAGAGGAGTACGTCGGCCAGGAGATCGGTGAATATGTAGGTGTCGGTGTCCGGGTCAAGGGTCCAGTCGATGATATCGCAGTACCAGCAGATTAACTCATCCTCTCTGGTAAGAAAACGGCTGATCTTCCATCCTTTATCCAGAAGAAAGCAGGAAACGCCATGATCCAGATCTTTCTTGGGGCGGATAGTGTGCCAGCGTGTGACCAGCAGATTGTCTCTGCGCAGCAGGACTTCGTCCTGGTCCAGGCGGATGCACTCGTTGGGAATCAGACGTTTGCGGTAGAGTGTGGGTTTATCGGGCATGAAAAACCTCCTTATATGTTATTGAGTACGCTGCATTGCGGCCGTGAACTGCCCTGTATACCGGCTGCGGATGAAGTACTCTAAATTTTTCGGTTTTATTTTTGCGCTCTGTTCTGTCTTTTGGTTTTAGTCAAAATTCTTGATAAGCGTCAGAGAATCATGTTTTACAAATTCCTGTTCCTCTGAGCGCCGGTTGTAGTAGGTGCGCTTATAGGTGTCCGGATCGGGCAGCAGGAGAAATTCCGAGGGCGTGCAGCCGGTGATTTCTTTAAAAACCCGGTTAAAGGTCCGGATATTATTAAATCCGCAGTTAAGCGCAATCTCCGTAAACTTCTGTTCTGTATTGCGCAGCTCATAAACTGCATGTTCCACACGCACCAGATTCAGATAGGTGACGAAATTAATTCCCATAAGCTTTTTGAAGATTTTAGAAAAATATCCCGTACTGAAATTCATGCCTGCGGCTGCATACTCCAGAGAAATATTGTCTGCATAATGGTCATCTATGTAGGAGAGAAGATTCTGAAAATCCGCAAGCATCCGGGTTCTGCGGTTGTCGGGTACGGAGCTTGACTCTGTTCTTGGATGAAACCTTTTTAACAGGAACCAGAAGGTCTGCAGAGAGGAGATAACGACCTCCTGGTAATAGGACTTTTTTTCCTCAAGCTCAGAGGAAACAGTATTGATCAGCCCGGTCAGACGATCGGAAAGGCCATAGCGCGCCAGTTCCTCCTTTGTCACTAAGGGGTGTACAAAATGAGGGTTCTCAAAAAGAGAGCCCAGTATCGAAGTGTCAAATATAATAAAATCCAGAGAATTGTCCATATGGTGGGAATCACTGTAGTGAATCTGTCCGCTTTCGCAGACGGCCAGATCTCCGGCGTGAGCCGTGAAATTCACATCTGTGATGCTTAAGCGGCAGGAACCGGAGCGCACATAAATCAGTTCGATTTCCTTGTGCCAGTGAGCAAGAAAACCGATATTTTCATAGTTGGAGTGCCATACCATAAAATCTGAATCATAGCTGCGTACTTCGTGAAAAGCTTTCATACCCCTGTTCCCTCGTCAGAATTTATAAAGGATTGTTACAAAAGATTTCTATATTCTTAGAGAAAGTATATCAATTAGTACAAAAAATGTCCAGATATGAATTGAAATTTACGTGCAATTTTCTGAAAAATATTATATAATAGAGACACTTGAGAGTGGAGCGGGCGAAGCTCTGGTTTTCAAAATTTTATTAAATAGAAGTATGGAGGGTATGTAAAGTGGCAAAAAGCAGATTAGTAGGTGATTATCCTGTAATTGGCATCCGGCCGACCATTGACGGCAGAAGAGGTGTTCTGGACGTAAGAGGTTCTCTTGAGGAGCAGACTATGAATATGGCAAAGTCCGCAGCAAAGCTGTTTGAGGAGAACCTTCGCTATTCCAACGGCGAGCCGGTTAAGGTTGTGATTTCCGAGACCACCATCGGCCGTGCAGGAGAGTCCGCAAGATGTGCTGCACAGTTTAAGAAGGAAGGCGTTGACATTACTTTGACTGTAACTCCCTGCTGGTGCTATGGTTCCGAGACTATGGATATGGATCCCATGACCATCAAGGGCGTGTGGGGATTCAACGGAACAGAGCGTCCGGGCGCCGTATATCTGGCATCTGTACTGGCTACCCATGCACAAAAAGGGCTGCCGGCGTTCGGCATCTATGGACATGATGTGCAGGAAGCAGACGACACCAGCATTCCGGCAGACGTACAGGAGAAGCTGCTCCGCTTCGGCCGCGCTGCAGTTGCAGCCGCATCCATGAGAGGCAAGTCCTATCTGCAGATTGGTTCTATCTGCATGGGAATCGGCGGTTCCATCATTGACCCGGCCTTTATTGAGGAGTATCTGGGCATGAGAGTAGAGTCTGTGGACGAGGTAGAGATTATCCGCCGGATGACCGAGGGCATCTATGATGAGGAAGAGTTCCAGAAGGCTCTGAAGTGGACGAAGGAGAAGTGCATCGAGGGCTTTGACAAGAATCCGGAGGAGATTCAGAAGACCAGAGAGCAGAAGGATGCCGACTGGGAGTTCGTGGTAAAGATGATGGTTATTATCAAGGATCTCATGAGCGGAAGCGACAAGCTGGATCCCAAGTTCTCCGAGGAAGCTATCGGACACAATGCTATCGCGGCAGGCTTCCAGGGACAGAGACAGTGGACAGACTTCTATCCCAACTGTGATTTCCCGGAGGCAATGCTCAATACCTCCTTTGACTGGAACGGAGCAAGAGAGCCCTACGTTCTGGCAACCGAGAATGATACGCTGAACGGTCTTGGAATGCTGTTTATGAAGCTTCTGACCAACCGTGCCCAGATTTTTGCCGATGTGCGCACTTACTGGAGCGGCGATGCGGTTCAGAAGGCAACCGGCTATACGATTGAAGGAAAGGCAAAGGATGCAGACGGATTTATCCATCTGATCAACTCCGGCGCGGCTTGTCTGGATGCCTGCGGCGAGGCAAAGGATGAGAGCGGCGCAGCCTGCATGAAGGAATGGTGGAATGTAACAGAGGCAGACCAAGAGGCGATTCTGAAAGCGACCACCTGGAATCCGGCAGATAACGGATACTTCCGGGGCGGCGGATACTCCTCACGCTTTGTAACCAATGCCGAGATGCCGGTTACGATGATTCGTCTGAATCTGGTGAAGGGCCTGGGCCCGGTTCTGCAGATTGCAGAGGGCTGGACAGTGCAGCTTCCCGATGAAGTAACCGATAAGCTCTGGAAGAGAACCGACTATACATGGCCCTGCACCTGGTTCGCTCCCAGATGTACCGGAGAGGGCGCATTCAAGACTGCTTACGATGTGATGAACAACTGGGGCGCTAACCATGGCGCAATCAGCTACGGTCATATCGGCGCGGATCTGATCACCTTCTGTTCCATGCTCAGAATTCCGGTTTGCATGCACAACGTACCGGAGGAGAAGATCTTCCGTCCGGCAGCATGGAATGCATTCGGAATGGACAAAGAGGGACAGGATTACAGAGCCTGCCAGGCTTACGGGCCTCTTTATAAGACTATCCGGTAATCAGGCCGGATGAAAGCCTGCCGGGAGCAGGCATCAATAAGAATATAAGATCCGAATAAAGCAAAAGACAACAGGTTTTGCGGTTACAGTCCGCAAAACCTGTTGTCTTTTAAAGGAAGTCCTTCTCTGCGAGGGACTAATCTTCAATCGTATCAATATTATCCTCTGTAGCGATGGTGATTGGCACCTTGATATAACTGGATTCGGGTTTCTGACGCTTGACAATATAGTCAAACAAAAGCTTTACCAGCTGATAACCCTGTTGTGAAGCGCTTTGTCCGATGGCGAAATCTACAGTTCCGTTCTGCAGGAGAACAATGGTATCGGGAACCAGATCATGGCATACAATCTTCAAATCCTGTGATTTCCCTGTAAATTCCAATGCATTTCCCACACCCTTGATTCCGCCTCCTGTGATATAGATGCCCTTTAGATTCGGATATCTGTTACAATATTCCAGAGCAGCTTTAAATGCGGCTTCCTTTCGATCCTGGTTTTCCTGGATCTCTACAATGTTCAGATTGGGGTATCGGGAAGAAAGCTTTTTCTGGAAACCCTTCAGACGACACTGATGGCAGGAAAGATTATTGGAGCTGATGATGATTCCCACATCGCCGCCGTCCGGCAGCAGGCGTCCCATTAGTCCAGCAGCGGTCTCTCCGCCCTTGACATGATCCTGTCCAAGAAAGCAAAGCTCGTGAATCCCTTCAATTTTCGAATTGAATGTAATGATAATGATTCCCTGGTCGGATAACTGGTTAAGCTTGCTCTTTACCTGGGAATCATCAATAGGCAGGAGGGCGATTCCCGCATAACCGTTTGCACTCATATCGTTCAGAAGAGTGACCAGCTCGGCTGGTTCCAGGGTAGTCATCATTTTCACATCAACAATAAGGGAAAAGGGAGAGAATTCTTCCTCTGCCTGTCTGATTCCTTTTAGAGTGGCCTGGATATAGGGATTGTATTCCGGTGTGAGTACGATGCCGATTTTAGTTGGTGTCTTGCTTTGTACCAGGGCTTTTCCCAGAAAATTGGGGTGATAATTTAATTCTTTTGCGATCAGCAGAACCTTTTTCCTGGTTTCTTCCTTTACGCCGGGACGTCTGTTCAATACTTTATCCACAGTGCCCCGGGATACGTTAGCTAACTCTGCGATCTGCTTGATGGTAACGCTCATGTTCTGCCTCGATTGTTCTGTTTTTTACAATTCTATACACAATAAAGAGTATCAAAAAACATGTCGACTGTCCAGTATAAAAAAGTAAAAACAGAAAAATTTGGAATAATTGTATGAGAACCAAATTAGAAAAAATTAATGCAAAAATTTTTTTGCAAGAATGTGCTCGAGCTCACTCTTGTTTTGGGTAAAATAAAAAAATTGGTAATATTAAACAAAAATGTGTTAAATAAATTGTAAAAAAATACATATTGTCAATTTGTAGGTGGGAGGGTATAATGGAACAATAAAAGAGCTCGAGCACAAAATGGAGGTAAATATCATGAAGTTTGGAACAGGATATTCTTTCTGGGGAACAGAATGGAAATGCGATTATATTGAGATGGTGAACCGGGTCGCAGACATCGGATTTGATATTCTGGAAATCGGAGCGGATCATCTGTATCACATGACAGAGGCAGAGATTGCAAAGTTGAAGGCAGAGGGGAGCAAAAGAGGGATTGCATTTACGACCAACAGCGGCCCGGCCAAGCAGTACGACCTGTCCTCTGCGGACGAGGCAGTGAGAAAAAACGGTATTTTATACTTTAAGGATATTCTGCATAAGATGGAGCTTCTGGGTTCCGAAAGCCTGGTAGGCGCGATTTATTCTTACTGGCCGGTGGATTTCTCCATTTCTGATAACGATAAGGAAGCAGCCTGGGAGAGAAGTATTCCCTGTATAAAGGAGCTTGGGGATATGGCGGCAGAATCGGGGATTGAATGTGCTCTTGAGGTTCTGAATAGGAACGAGACCTACATACTGACAGATTGCGCAGAAGCTATTGAATATGTAAAACGGACAGACAGCAAGGGTATAAAAATTCTTCTGGATACCTACCATATGAACATTGAAGAGGATAATATGTACGACGCACTTCGCAGGGCAGGCGATCTGCTGGGGCATGTACATGTGGGAGAATGCAACCGGAAGCTTCCCGGCATGAATAACAGCATTAACTGGCCGGAGATTGGAAAGGCCTTAAGAGATATCAATTATCAAAAAGCTGTTGTCATGGAACCTTTCCTGCTTTCGGGAGGAGATGTAGGCAGAGACATCCGTGTCTGGAGAGACTTAAGCAACAAAGCAGATGAGGCGCAGATGACCAGATACATCACGGACTCTCTGGCATATCTGAAAAAATGCTGTGAGGGCTGAGAATCATTGTTAAGGAAAGGAGCAGAGATGGGAGAAACATATAAGCTGGAGATACAGGGTGTCTCCAAGTCTTTTCCCGGTGTAAAAGCGCTTGACAATGTAAATATTGCATTGAGGCCGGGAACGGTTCATGCAGTGATGGGAGAGAACGGAGCGGGCAAGTCCACATTGATGAAGATCATCAATGGTCTTTATAAAAGGGATGAGGGCAGAATTCTGCTGGATGGAAAGGAAGTTCATTTTTCAGGGCCGGAGGAATCCGGGGCGGCCGGGATTGCCATGATTTACCAGGAACTGAACTTTTTTCCGGAACTGACCGTGGCCGAGAATATGTTTATGAGAAGACAGCCTGGAAAGGCTGGTCTAGTGTCCTGGGGGCAGATGATGGAAAATGCCAGGAAGATTTTGGAGGAGAACGGGCTTCACTATGATCCGTCAGAAAAGATTAAGAACCTTCCGATTGCCAGTGTCCAGATGCTGGAGATTATCAAGGCAGTGGCCTTTAAGGCGCAGGTAATCATCATGGATGAGCCCACGTCCTCGATCTCCAATAAGGAAGTCGAGTTCCTGTTTGAGACGATTAAGCGGCTGAAGGAGCAAGGTATCAGTTTTCTCTATATCAGTCACAAGATGGAAGAGATTTTCCGTATTGCGGATGACATTACGATTATCAGAGATGGAAAGAGTATCATTTCCGGAAGAGTAGATGAGTTTACAGAGGATTCTATCATTACCCACATGGTGGGCCGTTCCATCGAAAATATTTATCCGAAGGAAAATGTACCCATCGGGGAAGTCATATTTGAAGCAAAGAATCTTTCCACCGAAGGGATGTTCAAAAACGTGTCCCTGGAGGTCAGAAGGGGAGAGATCGTAGGAATGGCAGGTCTGGTAGGGGCTGGCAGGAGCGAGGTATGCAGGGCTGTTTTCGGACTGGATCCGCTGGAATCGGGAGAGATTACTCTCTGCGGAGAGCGCTATGTACCTAAGGATGTCACTCATGCCATTAAGAATAAGATTCTGATGATTACGGAAGACCGGAAAAAGGAAGGAATCATCGGAGTACGGAGCTGCCGGGAAAATATTACACTGACCAGCCATCACATCCAGAAGGGCATTTTTATGAATCTTAAACAGGAGATCGAAGATGCAGAGAGGATGTCAGAGATGCTTAAAGTCCGCTTTGCGGGCATTGAGACGCCCATTGGGTCCTTAAGCGGGGGCAATCAGCAGAAGGTATTGCTGGCCCGGTGGCTGATGCTGGAAAGCAGGCTTCTGATTCTGGATGAACCTACAAGAGGAATTGATGTAGGTGCCAAGCTGGAGATTTACAATATTATTACAGATCTTGTGAAAAAGGGATATGCGATTCTGATGATTTCTTCTGAAATGCCCGAGCTTCTGGGAATGTGCGACAGGATTTATGTTATGAGCCAGGGGTATGTGTCAGGATGTCTGGAGCGTGAGGAGTTCCATCAGGAAACGATTATGCAGATGGCGGTAAAAAACGTGGCGGAATAGTATGTGTCGAAGCGACTTTACCCTTTAGTGCTGCCGCGCGGCAACTTAGACTAGGAGGAACAAAATGAAATCTGGAAAAGTGGATATGAAAAAGTATTCCCTGATATTAATTCTGTTTGGTATGATGATTGTCTGCAGCCTGTTAAACAGCAGTTTCCTGTCAGGAACCAATCTGATGAACATTCTGAAGCAGGTGAGTATTGTTACAATCTGTTCCTTTGCACAGGGAATGATTATCATTACAGGAGACATTGATCTGTCAATCGGATATCTGGCCGGTATGGCGGGAACCTTTGCCTGTATCATATTTGTGGCTACCCAGAACCTTTTCCTGGCCTTTATGGCGGGCGTTCTGATCGGAGCAATGGTAGGAGCCATCAACGGATTGTTTGTAGCTTATTTTAAGCTTCCTGCCTTCATCGTAACTCTGGCCATGCAGACAGTATGCTTCGGAATCATCTGCCGTTACACGGGCGGACAGAATGTCTATAAGATTGGTGATTTCAAGGTGCTGGGACAGAGTTACATGGCGGGAGTTATTCCTATTACCGTAGTTTTCATGGTGGTGATGTTTGCTATTACTCATGTTGTTCTGAAGTATACAAAATTCGGCCGTTACCTTTATGCCATCGGAGGCAACAAGGAGGCAGCGATTGCAGCCGGTATTCAGGTGGTAAAGGTGAAGTGGAGTGCCTTCATTATCTCTGGAGTGTTTGCGGCAATTGCGGGTATGGTTATGATGGGAAGGCTCAATGCCGGAATCCCGAGCGAAGGCCAGGGTTATGAGACAGACGCTATCACAGCCACGGTTATCGGCGGCACCAGCTTTGCAGGTGGGGCAGGTACGGCCTTCGGCACCCTCCTGGGTTCCGTGATTATCGGAGTACTGAACAACATTATGAACCTGATGGGTGTGGATTCTTATGTACAGATGATTACCAAGGGATTCATCATCATCGGAGCCGTGCTGGTAGACAGCCTGTCCAAACAGGGCAGAACCAGCATTAAGATTATGGCATCACCTTCTGATGCAAAGAAGACTAAATAGAAAAAGCAAGGAGGAAAAGAAATGAAAAAGAGATTGTTGAGCGTATTAATGGCGGCAGTAATGACAGCGGCATTGCTGGCAGGGTGCGGTTCCAAGGAAGAACAGCAGCCTGCAGAGACAGAGGCTCCGGCAGAGGCAGGAGAAGCCGAAGCGGAAGCACCTGCTCCGGAGGCAAAGGAAGGTGCGTATAAGGTGGCATTCCTTCCGACAGACATGTCCGCAACCTTTGCATCATGGCTGGCAGAAGAGCTGACCACGGCTTTTGCGGCATATGATGACATGGAGCTGACCATCATGGACAGCAAAAATGTGCTGGAGACTCAGCTGAGCAATATGGAGACCTGCGTGGCCCAGGGCTACGATTATGTAATCCTGCTTCCGCTGGAGCCGGCTGCAGAGGATGATTATGTAGCGCAGTACATTGAAGAGGGCACTCCCTTTATGAACATTAACCTGGACGACCTGGGCGTTGAGAAAGCTTCCAGCGTAATTGCGAATCCCTATGACCTGGGTACTGTAGTTGCAGAGTTTGCAAAGGAGCATCTGGATGCTGACGCAAATGTAGTAGTGCTTCTTGGACCGTCGGGAAATACAGACTCCATTGAGCGGCGCCGGGCATATGACGACATTTTGTTAAACGGAAGCAATATCACGGTTCTGGAAGAGCAGATTGGCGACTGGGAGAAATCCAAGGGTATGGAGTTCATGGAAAGCTGGATGCAGGTACATGACGACATCGACGCTGTTCTGTCTATGAATGATGCAATGGCAATCGGAGCGATTGAGGCTGCAAAGGATGCCGGAAAGCTGGATCAGATTCAGTTTTACGGTGTAGACGGTCTGGCTGATGCCGCTGTAGCGATTGAGGCAGGCGAGCTGAATGCTACTGCCCTGCAGGATGCACAGGTAATGGCAACTGAGGCTGCCCGTATTGTACATGAGGTTCTCACCGGCGAGAATACTGACGGCTATGAGAAGATTCAGATTCCGGTAACTTTAATCACTCCGGACAATGTAGGCGAGTTTATTACCAGATATACAGAGAACGGAATGCTGACAGAGTAGTGTTAAAAGTTCTGCGAATGGAGGAAGAAAGTATATGAAGCAGGCGGTTTTGACAAAAGCGGAAACCATTGAATTCAGCGAGATTGAAAAGCCGGTCATCAAAGCGGACGAGGTTCTGGTAAAGGTGAAGAATATCGGAATCTGCGGTTCTGATATCCATGCATACTACGGACAGCATCCTTTTATGTCCTTTCCTATCCGGCTGGGACATGAGATGTCGGGAGAAGTTGTGGAAACAGGAGCCGATGTAAAAGGAATCAGCAAGGGCGAGCTGGTAACTATGATGCCCCAGGAGTTCTGTAGAGAGTGTGAGCCCTGCAAAGCGGGAAGATATAATATCTGCAATACCTTGAATGTAATCGGATGTCAGACTCCGGGAGCGGCCTGTGAGTACTTTAATGTTCCGGCTGCCTTGATTAAGAAGATACCGGAAGGAATGTCCGCCGAGCTGGCCGCTACGGTAGAGCCGGGGGCGGTAGGCGTCCATGCGGTGAGAAGATGTGGAAGCGTAGAGGGAAAAAATGTCGTGGTTATGGGCGCAGGCACCATAGGTAACGTGACTGCCCAGGCCGCTATGGCGGACGGCGCAAAGAGCGTTCTGATTACAGATCTTTCCGAGAACCGTCTGGAGACTGCCAGAAAATGTGGGATTCCCCATACGGCAAATACCGGTAAGATAACCATGAAGGAAGCCGTTTTGGAGGCGTTCGGCGCGGAAGGCCCTGACATTTTCTTCGAGTGCGTAGGTATTGGAGCGACGGTCAACCAGGCAATCGAGTGCTCAAAGAAAGGAAACGATATTGTAGTTGTAGGCGTATTCGGCAAAAATCCGGAAGTGAACCTCTCCTGGGTACAGGACAGGGAGCTGCGTATCTGCGGATCGTTGATGTATGTGGAGAAGGATTTCCAGGATACCATTGACTACATTGCATCTGGAAAGATTAAGATGGAACCGCTGATTTCCAAGGTATTTTCTTTTGACGAGTATCCGGAGGCATATAAATATATTGAACAGAACAAGGACACCAGTCTGAAAATACTGATTGAAATGTAACGACATTGGCGTCGGCATACAGGTGCATTACGCCCTGGGTGCCGACGCTGTATTTTTTCCCGGAAAAGAATGGGATTTTGAGGAATGTGCCATGTAAGCATGGAAGGAGGAACTGCAGAATGAGTAACAAGTACAGAGAGTTTGACATTAATTTCGGCCTGGAGGGCAGAACAGCTCTAATCACCGGAGCGGCGGCCGGAATCGGACAGGCGATTGCTGTTATGTATGCGAAAAAGGGAGCAGATATTATCTGCTTTGATCTGCATGAAGCGCCGGAGACCAGGGAAGCTGTAGAGAAGTGCGGACGGAAATTTTTGCAGATTACTGCGGATATTACCAGGGATGAAGATATTAAGAATGCGGTAAAGACAAGTATTAAGGAATTCGTAAAGATTGATATTCTGGTGAACTGTGCGGGCATAGGCATCCTGGAGAAAATAGAAGAAGTAAGAGATGAGGTCTGGCAGAAAACTCTTGATATTAACCTTACAGGCAGCTTTAAGATGACCAGAGAGGTTGGCAGAGAAATGCTCAAAGCCGGCGGCGGAAAGATTGTCTGCATTGCTTCCCAGGGGGGAGTGGTGGCCCTGGACCGTCATGTGGCATACGGATGTACAAAGGCAGCAATTATCCAGCTGGTTAAACAGTGTGCTCTGGAGTGGGCCCAGTATAACATTAATGTCAATGCCATCTCGCCCACAATCGTGATGACTGCTCTGGGAGAGATGAACTGGAATAACGAAGCGGGCGAAGCCTTCAAGAAAGCGATTCCGGCCCGGAGATTCGGTTATCCCGAGGAAGTTGCGGCCTGTGCGGTATTTTTGGCCAGCGATGCGGCGAGCCTCATCAACGGAGCGAATATTGTGCTTGACGGCGGATTTACTATAGGATAGAGGCACTGCATATGGAAAAAAGAACGGCGATAGTGACAGGAGGAACCCGTGGAATGGGCCGGGCGATCAGCCTGGAACTGGCAGAGAAAGGTTACCGGGTCTGTGCGGTATATCGATCTGATGATGAGAGTGCACGGAAACTGGAGCATGAATTGCAGAAGATGAGCAGGGAAAGCTTCGTCTGCCGGGCAGATGTGTCGAAGCAGGATACGGCCCAAAAGATTGCAGGACAGGTATGGGAGCTCTGGGGACGGATTGATGTGCTAGTGAATAATGCAGGGATCTTTGATTTTTGTTATATTGAGGATATGAGTGAAGAGTACCTGGACCATATTCTGAATGTGAACTTTAAGAGTCAGTTTTTTATGATGAAATCCGTGATTCCTTATATGAAAGAGCTTGGAGGAGGCAGAATTGTGAATGCGTCTTCGATATCAGGTCATTTCGCAGACTGCGGACTCACAGGCTACGGTGCCAGCAAGGCAGCAGTGAACATGCTGACCAGAATCGGGGCGGGGGAACTGGGACCCTGGGGGATCACGGTAAATGCGTATGCGCCCGGAATTATTCATACAGATATGACCCATGAGATGATTTCCGAACGGGGAGACGAGCAGGTTAAAGATTTGTGTCTGCAGAGATTTGGAAGTCCTGAGGATGTGGCTGCTCTTGTGAGTTTTCTGGCATCGGAGGAGGCCGGATACATTACAGGGGAGATTATCGGGATAGATGGGGGAATGTTCAAAGTCCAGAATGCTTCCCGGGCATACAGCCGGGTTAAGCAGGAAAATCAGTGAGATGAATTTTTGAAGGAGGAAGTATATGGCGGAAATATTGACAATGGGAGAGCTCCTGGTGGAGATTATGCGTCCCCGCGAGGATGTTCCCCTTTACGACACGGATCATTTCAGAGGGCCGTTCCCCAGCGGAGCGCCCGGAATCTTTATCAGTACAGCGGCAAGGCTTGGACATTCTGCGGCAATTATCAGCGGCGTGGGGGCGGATGATTTTGGCGAGAATATTATGTGCAGGCTGAAAAAGGACGGTGTGGATGTGAGCCGTGTCCTGGTCAGTGACAAAGGCAATACCGGTGTGGCGTTTGTGACTTATTTTGCTGACGGAGAGCGGAAATTCCTGTTCTATATGGATAACTCCCCCTGTGTAATGGCAAAGGCGCCCGAGACCTTGGAGGGGCTGGAGGACGTGAAGTATATGCATATCATGGGCTGCGCCCTCATGTCCAATGTGGATTTTGCCCATGAGATTGTAAAGACTGTGGATATGATGAAGGCACAGGGAGCTAAGATCAGTTTTGATCCCAATGTGCGGCTGGAGATGATGAGAGATCCGGCTGTGTTAAAGATTCTGCAGGATGTATTTAAGAAATCCGCTATTCTGATGCCGGGAGTTTCGGAACTTAAGATGCTGTCTGGAGAGGAAGAACTGGAGAAAGCAGTTGAGAAGGCATTTGAAAATCCGGAGCTTGAGCTTCTGGTGCTTAAAAACGGTTCCAAAGGTTCCAGGGTTTATACAAAAGACGGACTTCAGGTAGAGATGAACATTTACAAAGTAAAACAGGAGGATGCCACAGGAGCCGGGGACAGCTATGACGCGGCCTTTATCTGCGGACTGGCAGAAGGAAAGAGCTTAGAGGAAGCTGCACAGATGGGAGCGGCAGCTGGAGCGCTGAATGCGGCAGCTTTCGGCCCCATGGAGGGAAAGATTTCACCGGAAACAGTCCGGGAAATGATAGAAGCAAACACTTAAGAAGGCAGGAGGACAAAGACGGCAAGGGGGTTCCCATGCCGTTTTTGCTGCGCTGTGCAGTTGACAAACCGGCACAGCTATAGTAGGATGAAAACAGGAAAATCCGGGAAATACAGGATAGTATAAGAATACCAGGAGGATAAGAATATGGCATTTGTAACATCAGAAAAGATGCTTCTGGACGCACAGAAGGGCGGTTATGCGGTAGGAGCATTCAATGTGGAGAATATGGAGATGGTAATGGCAGTAATCGCTGCTGCGGAAGAGCTGAAGGCACCGTTGATGCTTCAGACCACCCCTTCCACGGTAAAATATGCGGGTCTGGATATGTATCTGGCTAATGTAAAAACTGCGGCAGAAAAAGCAAGCATTCCCGTTTGTATGCATCTGGATCACGGCGACAGCTTTGACCTGGCGATGCAGGCCTTAAGAACCGGCTACAGCTCCATTATGATCGACGGCTCCCACAGCGTATTTGAGGAGAATATCGCAGTTACAAAGGCCGTAGCGGACGCCTGCCGTCCCTCTCATATCCCCGTAGAGGCAGAGCTTGGCAAGGTAGGCGGCAAAGAGGATGATCTGGACGGCGGCAGCGGCGGCTACACAGATCCTATGGAGGCAAAGGAGTTTGCAGAGCGTACAGGAATCGGCTCCCTGGCTGTGGCTATCGGAACGGCTCACGGCGTCTATAAGGGAGAGCCCAAGCTGGATCTTGACCGCCTGGCCGAGATCCGCAAGGTAGTCTCCATCCCTCTGGTGCTTCACGGAGCCAGCGGACTTTCCGAGGAAGCGGTAAAGGAGAGCATCAAGCGCGGAATCTGTAAGGTGAACTTTGCCACAGAGCTGCGGATCGCCTATACGGACGGCGTAAAGGAATTCCTGGCGGCCAATCCGGACGCCTTTGATCCGAAGAAGTACGGCAAGACGGCTATGGAGCATGTGAAGGAGATCGTGAAGCTCCGCATGAAGATGTGCGGCTGTGACGGAAAAGCATAAGAAAGACAGGAAGCAGGAGAGAGGGAACGATTATGAAGGTTCATCCGCTGGAGCAGTTTTACAAGGAGAATGTCAACCGTTTGAAGGAACAGATGAGGAAGCAGGAAAAGGAACGGTCCGAGCAGTTAAAAAAGCAGGTTCGGGAGGAACAGAAAGCGCTTTACGAAAAGAAGCTCCAGGAGTCGAAGGAAGCCAGGAGGCGTGAGCTGCATCTGATACAGGATGAACTGACCCGGATTACGGAACAGGCAGAGAGCTTGAAAGCACAGATCGATCGGGCGCTTCGTGAGAAAGAAGCGTAAAGATAAAATGGGTGCCGCTGTAGAACAGTTTTTGCGGCACCCTCTTTTGTGATTTCTGATAGATGAGGAAGAGGAAAAGATGACGGCAGGCAGGAAAACGGCAGAGCAAAAAAACGTGCAGCATCTGATTTTTATTAGTCTGTTTCTTTTGATAGAGATTCTTTTGATTAGACGCAGCTTCTATGGATTTAATACGGCGGATGAGATGTATTATATCGGGACATCGGAGCTTCTAT
Organism: Candidatus Merdisoma sp. JLR.KK011; assembly: GCF_036941125.1. Lineage (NCBI taxonomy): Bacteria > Bacillati > Bacillota > Clostridia > Lachnospirales > Lachnospiraceae > Candidatus Merdisoma > Candidatus Merdisoma sp. JLR.KK011. The sequence goes on from NZ_JAYWSZ010000004.1 coordinate 1,358,807, forward strand.
ACCGGGGAGGGAAGCTTCTTGTTGATGACTGGCATCCGGCCCAGCAGCTCAGCGGCTTTCTGCTGCATCCCATTTACAGTCTGATTCGCGCGGCTTTAGGCTCAACAGAAGGAATTGTTATGGCAAGCCGCTTTTTGTATCTGGCATTTGAAGGCATCATAACCCTGCTTTTATACCTGCGCTTTCAGAGAAGAGGAATGGTTTCTTACGGGCCGGCTTTGCTGTTTTTGCTCTTTGTGCCCTTTGGCCTTTACGGCATGTCCTACAACTGCATTGAGTTTGGTGCGCTGACCATACTGCTGGCCGTGCTTTCTGCTAAGATGGAGCATTCCATACCAGAGTATCTGCTTTGCGGAATGATTATGGCTGCGCTTGTTCTGGCGAATCCATTTGCGCTTCTTTTGTATATTGCCTATGGCCTTATTTGTCTTGTAATAACCCTTTTAAACCGCAAAAAAAAGCAGCAAACAGAAGGCGCCCTTTCGTTTCGCAATTTTTTATGGATGACTTTGGGGGCCGGGATTATTCTCGTATTTTTTCTGATATTTGTGTTTCAGAGAGGGACGATAACTGAGGTGCTGGATAATATTCCCTGTATTCTGGCAGATCAGGAGCATCAAAGCAAAGGGTTCTGGTATAAAACAAAACGCTATTTTGAGCTGTGTTTTAAAAGCTACCGCTTTATGTTCTGCGGGCTTGGCGCAGTTTACCTGGCTACGCTGCTGGATCGGAAGCGTTTTGAGCATGGCGTGCTTTATATGGCTCTGGCTTCGGTGTTTGTATTTCCAAGCCTGCTTTATTATGGATTTGCAGCGGAACATATTCCCATTAATTATCAGATGCTCCCGCTGGCTTTCTGGTGTCTGGAAGCGTATTTTGTTACGAAGCATAAGGACAGGCGTTTGTTTTACGGCTGGTATCTTCCGGCAATGGCTTTTACCATGATTGTTCACTTTGCCAGCAATACCGGAATTGTGAATATCAGTGCGGCTTACAGCCTTTGCTCCTGTGTCGGGCTGGTGTTTGCGGCGCAGTGGCTGAAAGAAATATGGAGCCTGGAAGGAAAGAAGCAGAGGATTTTGCGGGGGGCTGGCAGTGCAGCAGTGTGCGCGGTGGTTTTTCTTCAGTTTTTGGGGAGCTTCCATTTGCGGATGAGCTATATCTGCGGAGAGGATGCCATGCCGCTGCTTACACAGAGAATGGAACGGGGCCCCTTAAAAGGCGTTTACACTTCGCCGGAAACAGCCCAGTGGTACGAGGAGGTGCTTGCAGAGCTAGACAGCCTTCACATGACTTCCCAGGATCGTCTTCTTGTAGTCGGGGTGGCTCCCTGGATTTATCTTTATGCAGAAGCAGGCTGCGGCAGCTATTCCACCTGGCAGGTTCACGAGGGGAGCACTCAGCTATATGATTACTATGCGCTGCATCCGGAAAAGTACCCCAATATCATCTATATCATACACTGGGCGGACGATTTTCCGGATTGGGAGCTGTCAAAGTACTTTGACAAAGGTGGTTTTGAAGTGGTGTATCAAGGAACGGGAACGGCCATGATGACGCCGGAAAGAGCCCGTGATATGAGGCGGAATGAGAATTGAGTATGGAAGGGCAGTGAAAGATGGAAAAGCCATTGGACGGAGAACGAAGAAGAGAGGAAATCATCCGGCTGCTGGCCGGGAGCAGGAGCCCGGTTTCGGGAACGGAGCTGGCCAGGAGGCTGAAGGTGAGCCGCCAGGTGATTGTGCAGGACGTGGCCCTTTTACGGGCTGTGAATAAAAATATTCTTTCTACCAATAAAGGATATCTGCTGTTTGAGCCAGGCCGGGAGTCTGGGGAGTGCAGGAAGACCCTGTGCGTCCGCCACACAACGGAGCAGGTGCTGGAGGAGTTCTACGGGATTGTGGATCTGGGCGGAAAGATCCTGGACGTGGTGGTGGAGCATGAGCTGTACGGGCAGATAGCGGTGGATCTCATCATTGCCAGCCGCCAGGATGCGGAAGAATTTTATCAGAAAATGAGAGAAAACCGGGCAAAGCCTTTGAAAGAACTGACGGAGGATGTTCATTATCACACCATAGTGGCAAAGGATGCGGCTTCCATGGAACGGATTGAGAGAGTCTTGGAAGAAAAGGGCTTTCTTCTGGCGGGTTGACTTTCAGCAGAAGGTGTGATAAGCTGTCTCTTGACTGACAAGACAGTTGACTTTACAACTGTGAGACATGAAAAAGAGGAGCAGCTATGGAAAAATTGAAAAAGGTATGCAATCACATTTTTATTGACGGTTTAAGCGGTATGGCCCTGGGCTTATTTGCCACCTTGCTGACGGGGACAATCATTCAGCAGATCGGACTTCTCATAGGCGGCGGCGCGGGGGATACCGTTTATTTCTTTGGAAAGATGGCGGCGGCCGTGACGGGGGCAGGCATCGGCGTAGGCACGGCCTGCAAGTTTAAGGAGAGCCCCCTGGTGGTGCTTTCTGCGGCAACGGCCGGCATGATGGGGGCTTTTGCGTCCAATATTCTGGCCGGAAAGGTGCTGGTGGAAGGAGCCATTGTCTTAATGGGGCCTGGAGAGCCTCTGGGGGCTTTTATTGCGGCTCTGGTGGGAATCGAACTGGGACACCTGGTATCCGGGAAAACAAAGGTGGATATCCTGGTAACGCCCCTTACCGTGATTCTGTCCGGCTCTGCGGTGGGGCTGATTCTTGGGCCGCCTATCAGCAGCTTTATGGGGGCGCTGGGCGCAGTGATTAACTGGGGGACTATACAGCAGCCTTTCTTAATGGGAATCATTGTATCTGTTCTTATGGGGATGATACTGACGCTGCCCATCAGCTCTGCAGCCTTGGGAATCATTCTGAATCTGTCGGGAATTGCAGCGGGGGCGGCAACCATCGGATGCTGCTGCAATATGGTCGGCTTTGCGGTGGCAAGCTATCGCGAGAATAAAGCGGGCGGCCTGCTGGCCCAGGGACTTGGAACTTCCATGCTCCAGGTGCCGAACATTATCCGCAGACCGGTTATCTGGCTTCCGGCCATTGTATCCAGCGCCATTCTGGGGCCGGTGGGGACGATGGCCATGAATATGCAGAGCAATGCCTCCGGTTCCGGCATGGGAACCTGCGGCCTGGTTGGGCAGATTATGACGTGGCAGGTGATGGCGCCTGTGGACGGCCCGGCAGTGACCTTGATTAAGATTCTGGTGATGCATTTTATTCTTCCGGCGATTCTGACGCTGGGCGTTTCGGAGCTTATGCGCAAGAAGGGTCTGATACGCTATGGGGATATGAAGCTGGATCTGTAGGATTTACATAGGATTGAATAGGATGGTTTGGTTTAAGAGGCTGTTGGGAGCATATGGGTGAAAGCTCCCGTCAGTCTCTTTGGTTTTACTGTACCCTCAGTGGATAAGGGGCGTGTGTCCCCTTGTCCACTGAGGGTATCTTCTGTGAACAAAGGGTAAGCGTCTCTTGTCCATGAAGAGTAAGCGTCCAAAATTTAGAAAAAATTTATATTTTTTATAATACTTTTTCTAGAAGTCCCGTCTTTTCGTGCTATAATAACATTATTATGAAGCTTCGTTCAAAATTGATAATCACATTTTTGATTTTAATACTGGTTCCGGTTTTATTTACGGGAACTGCTTTTTTCGGGTTTGGAAGACATCAGATCAGCGCCGTAAAGGAATTGTACGGCGTGGAGGTAGAGTCTCTCCTTCTGGATATGATTCTGACGATGGTGATGATTCTGGTGTTTACCAGCGTGGTTTTGACGGCCTGGATTTATAAGAGCATTGTGACGCCTATTCATCATCTGCAAGTGGCAACGAAAAAGATCACGGAGGGGAACCTGGACTTTGAGATGCCGGCAGGAGGAGATGACGAGATTGGCGAGCTCTGCACGGACTTTGAAGAGATGCGCAGGCGGTTAAAAGAGTCTGCGGAGGAGAAGGTGGAGTCTGAGCGTCAGAATAAAGAGCTGATCAGCAATATTTCCCATGATCTGAAGACGCCGATTGCAGCGGTGAAGGGCTATGTGGAAGGCCTCATGGACGGAGTAGCCGACACGCCGGAGAAGCAGGAAAAGTATATCCGTACCATCTATAATAAAGCGAACGATATGGACAGGCTCATCAATGAGCTGAGCTTTTATTCTAAGATTGACACCAACCGTATTCCTTATACCTTTGAAAAGATCAATGTGAATGCATATTTTGCCGATTGCATCGAAGAGCTTTCCATAGAGATGGAGGAGCAGGATATCGAGCTGACCTACTCGAATTATGTGGAAGGGGATATCCAGGTGATTGCCGATGCGGAGCAGATTAAGCGTGTGATCAATAATATTGTAGGCAATTCCGTGAAGTATATTGATAAGCCCAGGGGAAGAATTCATATCAGGGTAAAGGATGTAGGGGACTTTGTCCAGGTAGAGATTGAGGACAACGGCAAAGGGATTGCGTCGAAGGATCTGCCCCAGATTTTTGACCGGTTTTACCGGGCTGACGTCTCCCGGAACTCTTCCAAGGGCGGAAGCGGCATCGGGCTGTCAATTGTAAAGAAGATCATAGAAGATCACGGGGGTCAGGTATGGGCTGCCAGTAAGGAGCAGACAGGGACGGTTATGTATTTTGTGCTTAGAAAGTATCAGGAGGTTCCGGTAACATGAGTAGAATTTTGATTATAGAGGATGAAGAATCCATTGCGGATCTGGAGAAGGATTATCTGGAGCTGAGCGGCTTTGAGGTTGAGATTGAGGGAGAAGGAACGAAAGGGCTGGAACGGGCGCTGGAGGAAAACTTTCAGCTGGTGATTCTGGATCTGATGCTGCCGGGGGTAGACGGCTTTGAGATCTGCCGCAGGCTGCGTGAGACAAAGAATACGCCCATTATTATGGTTTCTGCAAAGAAGGATGATATTGATAAGATCCGCGGCCTGGGGCTTGGGGCGGATGATTATATGACGAAGCCTTTTAGTCCAAGCGAGCTGGTGGCCCGGGTAAAGGCTCATCTGACACGGTATGAGCGGCTGGTCAGCAGCAATGTGAAGGAGAATAAGGTGATTGACATCCGCGGCATTAAGATTGATAAAACGGCCCGGCGGGTGTGGGTTCATGGGGAGGAAAAGAATTTTACTTCCCGGGAATTTGATCTTTTGAGCTTTCTGGCGGAGAATCCCAATCATGTGTTTACGAAGGAGGAGCTGTTTAGGAAGATCTGGGATATGGATTCGGTGGGGGATATTGCTACGGTGACGGTGCATATTAAGAAGATTCGGGAAAAGATTGAGTTTAATTCTACGAAGCCTCAGTATATTGAGACTATTTGGGGGGTTGGGTATCGGTTTAAGGTGTGATGTGGGGCGGACGGGCCGCCGGAAAATAAGACAGCAGCTATTTCCATATCCTGTGTTCGGACGGTTTGTGTACAGTCTGTCTGCTCTGTACGGACATTGCTGAAGCAATATCCGTCCATATCAGACAGACTGTACGCAAACAGCCGGACACTGGATATTGGAAATGGCTGCTGTCTTATTTTCCGGCGGCCCTGGTTTTTGGGGGTGCGGTGTGTGGTGTGTAGTGTGTAGTGTGTAGGGGTAAGGTTTTTTGGGTTTTTGGGTGTTTGTGTTTTGTGTTTTGGGGTTTTGGTCTTTGGGTCTTTGGGCTTGCCCAAAGACCCGTTTATTCGTCTAGGATGGGTTGGCGGTGGTGGTATTTTTGCATTAGGGCCTGGATGCGATCGTAGGGGTCTAGGAGATCGCTGATGGATACGTCGTGGTTTAGGGTGTCTATGAGGAGGGCGATGTATTTGCTCATGTCGCAGTTGATGTAGTAGGGGCGTTTTAGGAGCTCGGGGGTCTGGTAGACCAGGTTGGTGGTGAGAACCCGGGTGATGATCCCTTTTTCGTAGGCGTCGTCGAATTGCTCCAGGCCGTTGGTGAAGAGGCCGAAGGTGGAGAAGACGAAGATGCGCCGGGCTCCGCGTTTTTTGAGCTCGCTGGCAACCTCCAGGATGCTGTCTCCGGAGGAGATCATGTCGTCTACTACGATCATGTCCTTTCCTTCTATGTTGTCTCCCAGAAATTCGTGGGAGATGATGGGGTTGCGGCCGTTTACGAGCTTTGTGTAATCTCTTCTCTTGTAGAACATGCCCATGTCCAGGCCGAGAACGTTGGCCAGATATACGGCTCTGGACATTCCGCCTTCGTCGGGGCTGATGACCAGCATGTGGCCGCTGTCCAGCTTGAGATCGCTGACGCTGCCTAGAAGTCCCTTTACCATCTGGTAGGCGGAAGGGATGGTTTCGAAGCCGTAAAGGGGGATGGCGTTCTGTACCCGGGGGTCGTGGGCTTCGAAGGTGAGGATGTTCTCAACGCCCATTTCGGTCAGTTCCTGGAGGGCCAGGGCGCAGTCCAAGGATTCCCGGGCGGTTCTCTTGTGCTGGCGGCTTTCGTAAAGATAGGGCATGATGACTGTGATGCGCCGGGCTTTTCCGCCGATGGCTGCGATCACGCGCTTCAAATCCTGGAAGTGATCGTCCGGAGACATGTGGTTGGTATAGCCGTAAAGGTTGTAGGTCAGGCTGTAGTTGCACACGTCTACCATGAGGTAGAGGTCATTTCCCCGTACCGAGTCGGAGAGGGAGCCTTTGGCCTCACCGGAGCCAAAGCGGGGGGTTTTGGCTTCAATGAGATAGGAATCCCGTTCATAGCCGGTAAAGGCGATATTGGATTTGTGCTCCAGTTCGCTGGAGTGGCGCCATTTTACCAGGTAATCGTTGACCTGCTGTCCCAGCTGCTGGCAGCTTTTTAAGGGAATCAGGCCGAGAGAACCAACGGGAATGGTTTCCAATACACGTTGACTGCGCTGTAACAACATAAAATCCTCCGTTTCCCAGCATTAGGCGCTGGATTGTAGTTTTTTCCGGATCCGGATATCGGATCCCGGAAGCTGTCGAATGGTATAGCTGCTGATGATACGGGACAGGGTGCGCTCAGAATAAGTATTCTTGAGGGCCTCCATATCCAGATTGGAAGAAATCAGCGTAGATTTTCTTCTGAGAATCCGTTCATTGATGCACAGGAAAAACTGGGATATGGTAAAGGAGTTGGAAAGCTCCGTTCCCAGATCGTCAATGATTAGCAGATCACAGTCGAAAATATAGGGGTAGGCCTGCTGTTCGTAAGCTTGTCCCCGCGGATCTCCGAAAACAGCCTTTGAGAGAAGTTCAAAGAGCTGAAAGGCTGTCAGATAGACAACGGAGTGGCCCGTATCCATCAATTCCTTTGCAATGCAGTTGGACAGAAAGGTTTTTCCGGTACCGACCTCTCCCAGCAAAAGCAGGTTTTGAAAGCTGGTATCAAAGGCTTCAATAAATAGCCAGGCATCCATCACATGCCGCTTCATAATATCCTGATCTTCTCCCTCATACCAGGCATAGGAAAAGCTGTGAAAGTTCTCTTCCTTGAGGATCTCTTTGAGATGGGACTGATTGTATATGAGATCAATCTCTGCCTGCAGAAAGCAGTGGCACTTTTCTGTGCCGATAAAGCCGGTATCCCGGCAATCGGGGCAGACGAAGGACGGCTCCAGATCCAGGAGGGTATACCCTTCCTTTTCCAGAAGCTGTTTTCTTTTGCTTCGGAGCAGATCGATCTCCTTTTCGAGCCGGGATCTTTCCTCCTGGCTGCCTTCTATGGCAGAGCGCACTTTTTCTGCCTGGAGAGAGGCCAGGGAGGCTTCCAGGGGGGCAAGGGACGGAATCTGCTTTTGTATCCTTAAGAGGCGTTCGTCCAGTTCCCTGCGCCCTTTGGCCTGCCGGGCTGCATAGGTTCGTAAGATTGCCTCATACTGGCTGTTCATCAAAGGCAAGGGGCTACCTCCTATTTGTAGTCGCTGTGCGACAGCGCTAAAGGATAAAGCCGCTTCGACACACTGGTATTGAGAGAAACTTTTATTCGAAAGGGCACTCATAAAAGTTCCTCTCGTGCGCCTTTGCGGCTTTACCGTCCAGCAGAAATTATTTTTCGAAAACACTTGACATTTCTTAGCTGGACTGTCAGTGGTTAATCAGCTGCTTTTCCAGCTCCTGGAAGTTGTAGCTGCGTTCCCGGAAATTGTGGAACCGGCTGGACTGGGCTGTCTTTTTGGGGGCCTGGCCATCTGTCTTGCTTTTGGCTGTCTGGTGCTGCTGATCCAAAGGGGCAAGATCTGACAGGCGCGTAACGTTCTGCTCCTTCCAGCGGCTTAAAATCTTATCTGCATATTCGAAGCTTGGCTGGTGGATGGCGCTCATGGTACGGCCGCAGGCCTCGGCAATAAGCTCCTGGGAAAAGCCCCACTCCTTCATCCATTTGTTCATATAGGCAATCTCCCCTTCCACCGGGCTGCGCCCGAAGATGCCAAAGGCCTTCAGAATGGAGAAATAAGCCTTATTGTAAGTGGAGGTCTGCTCCTTGGCCTGGGTGACGGTCGTGTAACCGCTTTTGTGCCAGCCGATGGCTACGGATTCTATGTAACGGAGGCTTTTGTGCCCTTTGGAGACACAGTACTCCACCAGATACTCGATGAGATCTGCGCTGAACCCCAGGGTATCGTGAAAAAACAGGATACGGGAAACCTCTGTAGAGCTTAAGGTCTTTCCCAGGTACTGTTCGCAGATGAAGAGAAGCTGTCTGGCTTCCTCCTGGGAAAAGGGGCGTCCATCCTTGGAAGGCTTGGGAAGGGGCTCCTGGGCCGGGGCCTCTGCCTTGAGAGAGGGAGCCTTGCCGGGAACAGCCTTTTGCGCCTGGTCTTCCGTCAGGCAGATGCCGGTGAGAGTTTTGGAGTCATCGTATTCCAGCTTTAGCAGGTGCATTTTTTCCCAGTACTTTAAAGCACGGTGCACGTCGCTTTCCGTGTGATCGAACTTGTCTGCAATCAGGGTGACGGAGAGCTCCTGCACATCAGATTTCAGACAGCGCAGGAGATAGAGATATACCTTTACATACTCGCCGTTGGCAGCAGGCATATATTCGTCTAAAAACACATCCGATACGGGAGTGTGGCCGGTCTGTGCCGGGCCGTGCAGCTGAAAAGGTGTCATGGGGCAGCTCCTTTTTTCTTGTAGTACAGTTTCGTCTGGCTTTACGCATTGCTTTCGTGTCCATTGTACCATAACTCAATTAAAATGCAATCTTCTTTTTCTCCTGTCTTATCCCAGAAAATCCGGGTGGATAAATCTGCACCGCTATGTGGATAATGTGGATAACTTTGTGGAGAAGTATTATTTGCAACCGCATAAAAAGGCCTGTACACCTAAAAAATATGGGAAAAGGCATTTTTTTGAGGAAAATTTATGTCAACAGTTTGTCCACAGAAAAATCCACATGCTTTTTACACAAAAACGGTGTAAAAACATGTGGATAATGTGGATAACTAATGCCGCAGCAGGTTTTCCCCAATGTTTATCACGTTTCCGGCTCCCATAGTTATACACAGATCTTCCGGAAAACATTTTTTTAATAAAAATGTTTCAATTTCTTCAAAGGAAGGAAAATAATGGGCATCCGCGCCTAGTTTTTCCAGCTCCTGCGCCAGCGTGGCGGAACTGATTCCCAGCGTGTCGGTTTCCCGGGCTGCATAGATGTCCGCCAGGACAACGTGATCCGCCAGGGAGAGGGCCTCGGCAAATTCCCCCAGAAAGGCCTTGGTACGCGTATAAGTATGGGGCTGGAACACGCACCAGATCTCCCGGTGGGGATAGTGCTTTGCCGTCTCCAAGGTGGCCCGGATCTCTGTGGGGTGATGGGCGTAATCGTCGATGACGGTAAAGCCGTTCACCTTTCCCTTATACTGGAAGCGGCGGTCAGTGCCCGAAAAGGCGCAAAGCCCCTTTTGTATATGCTCCGGTGAGATGCCGAGAGCATCTGCCGCTGCAATGGCAGCCAGAGCGTTCGCTACATTGTGGGCTCCCGGAACAGAAAGCTGTATGGGGAAGGAGCTCCCGTCCTTCTTTGCCAGGCGGAAGGAAGCGCAGGCCAGGTTATTATAGGAAAGCTCTCCTGCACAGTAATCGCTGTCAGGATTTGTGCCGAATGTTACCGCAGGGCAGGCAAGCCCTTCTGTGATCTCTTGGGAGTTCTCAATATCCCGGTTGAGGATGAGCAGGCCGTCCTTTGGAAGAAGAGCGGCAAAACGATGGAAGGAACGGCGGATGTCCTCCAGATCCTTGAAGAAGTCCAGATGGTCTTCTTCTATATTTAATATGATCCCCAGGGTGGGATGAAATTCCAGAAAGCTGTTGGTGTACTCGCAGGCCTCGGTTAAAAAGGTCTGGGAACGGCCTACCCGGATATTTCCGCCGATGGAGGGCAGAATGCCGCCTACGGAGATGGTGGGATCCAGATCGGCGCAAAGAAGAATGGAGGAGAGCATAGAGGTGGTAGTGGTTTTTCCGTGGGTTCCGGCTACTGCAACGGCAGTCTCATAGTTGGCCATAATCTGTCCCAGAAGCTGGGCTCTGGTAAGCATGGGAAGCCCGCGGGCTTCTGCGGCGGCAAGTTCCGGATTGTCCGGGTGGATAGCGGCCGTGTACACAACCAGATCGCAGTCCTTTGGAAGATTGGAGGAGCTCTGCCCGATCCGGATTTGGGCGCCCAGGGCTTCCAGATGCTTTGTAAGGTCTGAGGCCTTGCTGTCGGATCCGGAGATGCGGAAGTTCTCTTTTAACAGAATCTCGGCCAGGCCGCTCATGCTGATTCCGCCGATGCCGATAAAATGAATGAATATGGGGTTTTGAAAATCAATATGATACATCAGATACACATCCTGTCCTTTTATAATCTTCAATCTTGTTTCTTTTTATCAGTATAACCTTATTTTATGAAAAAGCAAAGAATTATATAAGAAAAATATGCAGTTGTTCAGTAGTGGGGGCGGTGAAGCAGGCAGACAGGCTTGAATTGATTTAAAAATGTAGAAAAAATTCAGAAAAGAACAAAATTTAACAAGAAATAGCTGCCAAATTAAGATAATGTGGATAAAATGCCGGGGACATTGTGAAAAACTTGTCGCAAAATGTTTAAAATAATTTCATATTTTTGCAAAAACATGTTCACTATTTACAAGGAATATGGTATAATTCGTAATGTAGACGAACTAACATTACAACAAGAGGTGATTACGTGATTAAGAAAGAAATGATTGCCATGCTTTTGGCAGGCGGCCAGGGAAGCCGTCTTGGGGTACTGACCGCCAAGGTTGCAAAACCGGCCGTTTCCTTTGGCGGCAAGTACAGGATTATTGACTTCCCATTAAGTAATTGTATCAATTCAGGTGTTGACACGGTTGGTGTGCTGACACAGTATCAGCCTCTGCGCCTGAATACCCACATTGGAATCGGAATGCCCTGGGATCTGGATCGGAATATCGGCGGCGTTACGGTTCTGCCTCCCTACGAGAAGAGCACCAACAGCGAGTGGTACACGGGTACGGCCAACGCCATTTATCAGAACCTGGATTATATTGATACCTACAATCCGGAATATGTACTGATCCTGTCCGGCGACCACATCTATAAGATGGACTATGAAGTGATGCTTGATTTCCATAAGGAGAATAATGCGGATGTAACGATTGCTGTTATGCCGGTGCCGATGGAGGAGGCAAGCCGTTTCGGCATTATGATCACGGACGGTGACAACCGGATTACGGAGTTTGAGGAGAAGCCCGAGCATCCCAGAAGTAATCTGGCATCCATGGGAATCTACATTTTCAGCTGGAAGATTCTGCGCAATGCCCTGATTGAGATGTCCAGCCAGCAGAGCTGCGACTTTGGAAAACATATTATTCCTTACTGCCATGAGAACGGCAACCGTCTTTTTGCCTATGAGTTCAATGGCTACTGGAAGGATGTAGGAACCTTAGGCTCCTACTGGGAGGCGAATATGGAGCTCATCGACATCATTCCGGAGTTCAACTTGTATGAGGAATTCTGGAAGATTTACACAAAGAGCGATGCGGTTCCGCCTCAGTACATTTCTACGGATTCCAAGATTGAGCGCAGCATCATCAGCGGAGGCTCGGAGATCTACGGTGATGTGTACAATTCCGTTATCGGTTCCGGCGTAACGGTGGGCAAGGGCACGGTTGTCCGGGATTCCATCATTATGAAGAACACGGATATCGGGGAAAACTGCACCATTGACAAGGCGATCATCGCCGAAGAGGTGGAGATTTCCGACGGCGTTGTCCTGGGAATCGGGGAGGACATTCCCAACAAGGTACAGCCGAAGATCTATTCCTTCGGGCTTGTGACCATCGGGGAGAACTCCTATATACCGCCGAATGTAAAGATCGGAAAGAATACGGCAATTTCCGGAGATACCACGCCGGATGATTACAAGGAAGGCGTTCTGGAGAGCGGCGAGACATTGATAAAGGCAGGTGACAGATAATGAGAGCGATTGGAATTGTACTGGCAGGCGGTAATAATCACAGAATGAGAGAGCTGTCCAATAAGAGAGCAGTTGCGGCGATGCCGGTGGCCGGAAGCTACCGGGGCATTGACTTTGCGCTTAGCAATATGTCCAACTCTCATATCCAGAGAGTGGCAGTGCTCACACAGTATAACGCGCGCTCCCTCAATGAGCATTTGAGCTCCTCAAAATGGTGGGACTTCGGAAGAAAGCAGGGAGGACTTTATATCTTTACTCCCACGATTACCGCAGACAATAACTCCTGGTATCGGGGAACGGCGGATTCCATCTATCAGAATCTGGACTGGCTTAAGAAAAGCCATGAGCCTTATGTAGTGATTGCATCCGGCGACGCAGTCTACAAGATGGATTACAATAAGGTGCTGGAGTACCATATAGATAAGAAGGCGGACATTACCGTTGTCTGCAAGGAGCTTCCGGCAGATGCCGATACCTCTCGGTTCGGCGTGCTGAAGACCGACGAGGAAGGGAGAATTCTGGACTTCGAGGAGAAGCCCATTGAGGCCCAGACGAACACCATTTCCTGCGGAATCTATGTGATCCGCAGAAGACAGCTCATTGAGCTGATTGAGAAATGCGCCCAGGAAGAGCGGTATGACTTCGTAAGGGATATTCTGATCCGCTATAAGAATCTGAAGCGTATCTATGCATACCGGACCACCGATTATTGGAACAGCATTTCCTCTGTGGAATCCTACTATGAGACAAACATGGACTTTTTGAAGGCAGATGTCCGGAAGTACTTCTTCAAGACCTATCCTGACGTATACTCCAAGGTTTTGGATCTCCCCCCGGCCAAGTACAATCCGGGATCGGATGTGAAGAACTCCCTGGTAGCCAGCGGATGTATTGTCAATGGAACCGTAGAGAATTCCGTGCTCTTTAAAAAGGTTTTCGTGGGCAACAATTGCGTAATCAAGAATTCCATTATTCTCAATGAGGTTTACATTGGAGATAATACGTACATTGAAAATTGTATCGTGGAAAGCCGTGATACCATTCGCGCCAATTCCCGTTATGTAGGTGAGAACGGCGTGAAGATTGTGGTGGAAAAGAACGAGCGGTACGTGCTGTAGCACACAGAGCCATAAAGCAGTGATGAGTTACAAGTAGATTCAAGATTACTGGTCGCAAAGTGAACAGTAATGCTTCAAGCCTTTGATTAAAGGGGGAAACAAAAGACATGCAGATCACAGATGTACGCGTGCGCAAAGTAGCAAAGGAAGGAAAGATGAAGGCCGTCGTGTCAATTACCATTGCAGACGAGTTCGTAGTACATGACATCAAGGTAATTGAAGGGGAAAAAGGTTTGTTTATTGCAATGCCGAGCAGGAAAGCAGCCGACGGAGAGTATCGTGACATTGCACACCCCATCAATTCCGGGACCCGTGATCAGATCCAGAAAATTATTCTGGAGAAATACGAAGCAGCATTGTTGGAAGCATCAGAGGAAGCCTGACAGGGACAATCGATAGTTGTGTTATGAGATAAATCATAGAGGGGATGCCGTTTTTACAGCGGCATCCCTGTTGTTTTGCAGGTTATGCCTTGCAAAATAGGGAGATCTCCTGTAGTATAAAAAAGTACGGAATTTTGAGCTTCAGAAAAATTAGGATAGGAGTGCTGAAATGTATCTGATTGCCGGCCTGGGGAATCCCACGAAGAAATATGAGCATACCCGTCACAACATTGGATTTGATGTAATCGACCGTCTGGCGGATCAATATAATATTAGTATGAATACGAAAAAATTCAAAGGTATCTGCGGTACAGGTGTCATAGAGGGAAGGAAGGTGCTGCTTCTCAAGCCTCAGACCTTTATGAATCTGAGCGGAATCAGCGTCCGGGAAGCAGCAGACTACTATAAGCTGGATTTTACCCAGGAGCTGATTGTGATTTACGATGATATTGATCTGGATCCCGGCAATCTGCGGATCCGCAAAAAAGGCAGTGCGGGGGGCCACAACGGGATCAAGGATATCATTGCTCATCTGGGGACCCAGGAATTTCTGCGGATCCGGGTGGGAGCAGGGGCAAAAGCAGAAGGACAGGATCTGGTTAACCATGTACTGGGGCATTTTTCCGGAGAAGATCGGGAGCTGGTGGCTTGGGCCATAGAAAATGCCGCGGGTGCCGTCCGGCTGATGGTACAGGGAGATACGGATGCTGCCATGAATCAGTATAATAAAAAGGTAGTAAAAGAATGAAAGCTTTTCTGGAACCGTTAAAAAAGCTAAGTGCATATGAAGAGATCTATGGGAAGCTGAAGAAAAACCGGGGAGCGCTGCAGCTGTCCGGCTGTATGGATTCCCAGAAGGTACACATGGCCTGTGGGCTGGGAGCGGAGTTCCCCTTCCGGGTGATTCTGACCTATAGTGAACAGAGGGCAAAGGAAATCTATGAGGACTGCCGGTATTTCGATCACGATACCGTGCTATACCAGGCAAAGGATTTCCTCTTTTTTCATGCAGATATCCAGGGAAACCTGCTGGTGCAGCAGCGTATCCGGGCTCTGAAGGCCCTGCTTACCAGGCAGCAGCTTACGGTGGTGGCGCCCTTTGACGGATGTATGGACCGGCTCAGGCCTCTGGAGGAAGTGAGGGGCGAGATTCTTACCATCGGAACGGAAAGCCTGGTAGAGACGAAAGCCTTAAGCCATCGTCTGGCCCGGCTGGGGTATGAGCGCACCGGGCAGGTGGAGGCGCCGGGACAGTTTGCGATCCGGGGCGGCATTGTGGACATCTACGGGCTTACGGAGGAGAACCCCTGGCGGCTTGAGCTCTGGGACGACGAAATCGATTCCATCCGGAGCTTTGATGTGGAAAGCCAGCGATCCATCGAGAATTTAAGCGAGATTGTGATTTATCCGGCCGCCGAGCTGATTCCGGAGAAAGAGGAGGAGGCTGTGAGCTTCCTGGAATATTTTCCTTTGGAGAAAACGGTATTTTTCCTGGATGAGCCGGCCAGGCTGCTGGAAAAGGGCACTACGGTGGAAAAGGAATTCCGGGAGAGCCTGGCCAACCGGGCGGAGCGGGGGGAGGCGCTGCCCCAGGAAGCCGGACTTCTATATGGAACGGAGGAGATAACGGCCCGTCTGAACCGGAGAAACTGCGTGGCCCTCTGTATGCTGGAGCAGAAGCTGGCAGGCTGGGATATCACAGGCCGCTATCAGATTGAGGCTAGGTCTGTCAATCCCTACAACAATAGCTTTGAACTGCTGGTGAAGGATCTGAAGCGGTGGAAACGGGAAAAGTACGCAGTGGTGCTGATGTGCGCCTCAGGAACCCGGGCAAAGCGTCTGGCTGCCGACCTGCAGGAGGAGGAGCTGAACAGCTTCTACTCGGAGGATGAGGAGCGGATCGTCGGGGAGACGGAGATCATGGTAGTCCACGGCAGCGTCCACAGGGGTTATGAATATCCCATGGTGAAATTCGCCGTCATTTCGGAGACGGATATTTTCGGCCGGGAGAAGAAAAAGCGAAAGCGCCGCAGGCTTTACGAGGGCCAGAAGATCCAGAGCTTTTCGGAGCTTAGCATCGGCGATTACGTAGTCCATGAGAATCATGGCCTTGGTATCTACCGGGGAATCGAGAAGGTAGAAGTAGACAAGATCATGAAGGATTATATCAAGATCGAGTATGCAAAGGGAGGGAATCTCTACATCCTGGCCACCCAGCTGGAGATGATACAGAAGTATGCCGGCTCGGATGCCAGAAAGCCGAAGCTGAACCGCCTTGGGGGAAGCGAGTGGGGAAAAACCAAGTCAAAGGTACGGGGAGCAGTCCAGGAAATTGCAAAAGACCTGGTGGAGCTTTATGCGGCCCGGCAGGAGAAGGACGGCTACGTATACGGGCCGGACACAGTCTGGCAGAGGGAGTTCGAGGAGCTTTTCCCCTTTGAGGAGACGGTAGATCAGCAGCTTGCCATAGAAGCGGTAAAGGGCGATATGGAGAGCAGCCGGATCATGGATCGGCTGATCTGCGGAGACGTGGGGTACGGAAAGACAGAGATAGCCATCCGGGCGGCATTTAAGGCAGTTCAGGAGAATAAGCAGGTGGTATATCTGGTGCCGACCACCATCCTTGCCCAGCAGCATTACAATACCTTTGTGCAGCGGATGAAGGAATTCCCTGTGCGCGTGGATATGCTGTCCAGATTCCGGACGGCTGCGGAGCAGAAGAAGACCATTACCGATTTGAAAAAGGGTATGGTAGACATCCTTATCGGCACCCACCGGGTATTGTCGGCGGATGTGGTCTTCAAGGATCTGGGGCTTCTGATCATTGACGAGGAGCAGCGCTTTGGGGTGGCCCACAAGGAGAAGATTAAGAAGCTCAAAGAAAATATTGACGTGCTCACACTGACGGCAACGCCCATTCCCCGTACACTTCACATGAGCCTTATCGGAATCCGGGATATGAGTGTGCTGGAGGAGGCGCCCCAGGACAGGATTCCCATTCAGACCTATGTTATGGAATACGACGAGGAGATGGTACGGGCAGCCATCAGCCGGGAGCTGGGCCGGGGCGGCCAGGTTTACTACGTGTACAACCGGGTGAACACCATTGTGGAAATGACCGCCCAGCTTGAGAAGCTGGTGCCGGAGGCGAATATCGTCTTTGCCCACGGGCAGATGAAGGAGCAGGAACTGGAACGGATCATGTATGACTTCATAGCCGGGGACATTGACGTGTTGGTGTCTACCACCATCATAGAGACGGGACTGGACATCTCCAACGTCAATACCATGATTATCCACGACGCAGATAACATGGGCCTCTCCCAGCTTTACCAGCTCCGGGGCCGGGTAGGACGATCCAATCGGACAGCCTATGCCTTTCTCATGTACCGCCGGAACAAAATGTTAAAAGAAGTAGCAGAAAAGCGTCTGGGAGCCATCCGCGAGTTCACAGAGCTTGGAAGCGGCTTTAAGATAGCCATGCGGGATCTGGAGATCCGGGGAGCCGGTAATCTTCTGGGAGCCCAGCAGCACGGCCATATGCAGGCCGTCGGCTATGATCTCTACTGCAAGATGCTCAACGAGGCAGTCAAGAAGCAGAAAGGAATTCCTGTTTCGGAAGAAGAATTCCAAACCTTGGTAGATGTAGAGCTGGACGCCTTTATTCCGGACACCTATATCCGCAGCGAAAGCCAGAAGCTGGATATCTACAAACGGATTGCCGGTATCGAGACAGCAGAGGAATGCGAGGATATGTTAGAAGAGCTTATAGACCGCTTCGGGGATCCGCCCAAATCCGTGCTGAACCTTCTGGCCGTGGCAGATCTGAAGGTAAAGGCCCATCGGGTTTACGTGAAAGAGATTGGAGAGCGGCCGGAGGAAATCCGCTTTTACCTGTACGAGAAGGCCCGGCTTAATCCGGCCGGATTTCCAGCCTTTATCGAAGGCTTTGAAGGAAGGATGCGCTTCCTTTCCGGCGACAAGCCTGCTTTTTGGTACCGCAGGGTGAAAAACAGCCGGGAAGAGGAAAACGTCATGGAGCTGGTGGGAGGGATTCTGGAGCAGATGCAGATTTTGCGTGAGGATGAAAAGGAATGAGAGGAACAATGCAAAGGCGGCTGACGGCCGGTATTCTGCTGCTCTGTCTGTGTACAGGCTGCGGCAGAGCCCGTCAGACGGGAACGCCGGTGGCTTCATTGGGAACCGAGACAATAGAGCTTGAGGAAGCCGTATTTTACACAAGAATGCTGCAGGAGCAGTGGGAGACAGCCTACCTGGAAACCTACGGAGAAAAAATGTGGCAGCAGGAGCCAAAATTCGGTGAAGGCGAAGAAAAGCCCGAAACCATGGAGGAGGCCCTGAAGCAGGATGTGATGAACACACTGACAGAGATTCATCTGCTGTGCGCTCATACAGAAGAATACGATGCAGAGCTTACCAAAGAAGAAAAAGACTTTGTATCAAGACGGGCAGAGGCCTTTATGAGGGACAATACGCCGGCAGTCCTGGAGGCAGCCGGAGCCACAAAGGAGACGGTGGAGCAGTTCCTTCTATACAATGAGCAGGCAGCAAAGACAGCAGAGCGCTTGAAAGAAAACTGCAAGCCGGAGATCAGCGAGGAAGAGGCCCGGGTAGGAAAGCTGACCTACTGCCTCTTCGCCACAACCGGAACCTTTGACGCAGAGGGGAACCAGACCCCCTTCACAGAGGAAGAGCTTCTAAAGATTCAAAAAGACGCAGAGCAGTTTGCCGTCCGTGCCGGAGAGCTCAAAGACATAACAGCGGCAGGGGCAGAGATCTCCCATACCGTAATTGACGTATATTTTAACGATTTCACAGACGGCGGCGCCCATGAGCTGGTAGCCCAGACAGCCCGGGAACTGAAAGTCGGAGACGTGTCCGGGGTCATAGAAGCCCAGGAAGGCTACTACATCGTCCAGAGAGTATCCGAATACGACGAGACAGCCACCAGGGATCGGATAGAAGAACTGGAATTCCTTGCAAGAGAAGAATACTGTGCACAAATGGTAGCCGCCTGGAGAGAAGAAACCCCCTTAGAGATCATAACGGAAGTATGGGACACCGTACACATGGACGTCTTGCTTACGGAGCCATAACCCTTCATCCAGGTTGGGGCGAAACCGGGGCGCGGGCTTTTCCAATATTTAGTGTCCGGCTGTTCGCGAACAGGCTGTCTGCGCTGAACGAACATTACCAAAATATATAAATGCTAAAAAAATCTTCAAGGTAATGTACGTTCAGCGCAGACAGAATGTACGCGAACCGTCCGAACACAGAATATGGAAAAGCCCGCGCCCCGGTTTCGCCCCAGGATGAAACCGTTTAGCTCCAACCATGAAATATCTGTGTCCCCACAAAACAATCCTTGCCTACAGGAAAAAAACAGATTATAATAGACAAAGAATAAAAACAGAAGCTCACATAAAACCCAATCTACACGAGCTTCAGAAAACAGAAAGGTAGACAAAGAAAATGAAAAAAAGGACAAGCAGGATCTTATCCCTGATATTTGCACTGGCCTTCCTACTGACAGGCTGTTCCGGAAGCCGGCTGAACGCTTCCGAGACCATAGCAGTACTGGATGAGACAACCAATATAAGACTGGGAGAATTCAGCCTGATGCTGCGCTATCAGCAGGCACAGATGGAAAGTTATTACGGAAGCATGCTTGGCGGCGGCATTTACCAGCAGGAGATGCCGGATACAGGAGAAGTCTACGGCGACACGGCAAAAAGAAGCCAGATGGACGAGTTCCAGCTTCTGTACGTTCTGGAAGCAGAGGCCCCCAATTATGAGGTGGTCTTGACAGAAGAAGAAAAGGGAGCAATCGCAGAGGCGGCAAAAACATTTCTGGACAGCAATACCCCGCAGTTAAAGAAAGCAGTGGGCGCAGAGCAGACAGACGTAGAGCACCTCTTAACCCTGCTGACCATTCAGAATAAGATGTACGATGCCCTGACAACAGACGTAGATACCGTGGTTTCCGATGAGGAAGCGGCACAAAAGCGGATTGCCTATGCATTTATCTCCACTACAGGAACGGAAACCGACAGCGAAGGCAATACCATTCCCCTGACAGACGAGGAAAAAGCCCAGAAGAAAGCAGCCCTCCAGGAGGTTCTGGACGCAGCCAGGGAAAGCGGCGATTTGAATGCGGCGGCAGAGGGAAAGGAAAATATTACAGCCACGACTGCGGCCTACGGGGCTGACAGCAGTTCCCCGGCAGAAAGCGTCCGGGCAGCGGCAGATACCCTGAAGGACGGAGAGTTTGCAGAGATTATCGAGGCGGAGAGCGGCTATTATGCAGTGCAGATGATAAGCACCTTTGACCGGGAAGCCACAGACAGCCAGAAGGAAGCCATCGTCCGGCAGCGAAAAGACACCCTTTACGACGAAAAGTGCGAGGAGCTTAAAGAAGCCCATACCTTCACGGCAGTAGACGCAGCCATGGCAAAGCTGACCTTTGAACAGACCTTTGTTCTGAAAACAGAGCAGTAGAGGAAGGCTTTCGGCGGTCATAGATATTTTTTAATATGTTACGGGAAAATTAAGAAAATATTAAATAAGTAATTAAAAAAATACCAGAAAAATGGGATATCCTAGTAAATATCCCATTTTTTTGTTACAATTTTTTTATGTAAACAGTTGAAAAGTGGGAAAAAGGATGTTATACTAAAACCTACTGTTAACAAATGCCGTCCTTGTCAAGAAGGGGGCTGGGGTGTAATGAAAGCAAATGAGGAGAAGGAAAATGAAGGGAAAACGATTTTGGGCGCTCAGCCTTTCGGCTGTTCTTGCAGTGTCCATGCTCAGCGGCTGCATCCGGCCGCAGGTAACAGAGGACATGATTCCTACGGTGACGGATCTTGGAATGTCTGAGGAAGCAGCGCCGGTGGAAGAAGAAGTCAGAGTGGTAGGGCTTTCCATGAACAAGTCTTATATGGCAGAGCTTACCAGAATGGATGGAGACAATACCCAGGCTGCAGCCGTGGATGCAAAGGCAATTCCGGTTGTGCTGAAGGCGACCTCCATGGACAAGGACCTGAAGGTAAAGATTGTCAATCAGAAGAACGACAGGGTCATTACCGGAACCGTATTCGAAGTCACAGTTACGGATTCCAATAAAAAGACCCAGAGCTATAAGGATGAAGATAAGGACGGAATTATCTACATAAAGAATATGACTCCCGGAAGCTGCACGGTTTCCCTGAAGTCCTCCGGATCCTACAGTGCGCCCGGCGACATCAAGGCCGAGGTTAAGGCCAATCTGGAGTATAAGGTGGTGGACGTCACAGACGAGATCAAGAAGGAAAGCGAGATCAATGTGGCGAAGGAGGATTCCAATACCACCGGCAACAGCGACGCAGGTACGTCTGTGGTTCTGACGGATACGGTGGAGTTTGTAGAATCTACAAAGACAGAGATTATGAAGCAGAAGGTGGACGAATACGGGACACCGATGTATGAGAAGATCATCAGCGAGCCGGCGAAGCATCACAAGGATGACAACGGAGACGGTACATGCGACCGCTGCGGAGCTAAGATGGAGTGCCAGCATACATATGAAGACAAGATTGTGGAGTCTACCTGTACAACGGCAGGGACAAAGACCCCGACCTGCAGCAAGTGCGGCGCAGCAAAGACGGCAGAGGCGCTTCCGTTAAAGGCGCACAGCTACACCAATGGAGTGTGCACGGTCTGCTCTGCAAAGGATCCGAACTATCAGGCTCCCCATGTACATGATCTGAAGGAAGTAAAAGCACCTACCTGTACCGAAGCGGGAGAGAAGGCATGCAGCTGCGGCGGCGCATCAGAAGCAATTCCGGCACTGGGACATGATTTTGTAAATGGGGTATGTACCAGATGTAAAGCGAGCGATCCAAACGGGACTACGACCGCTCCGGAGAATCCCGCAACACCAGAGAATCCCACAACACCGGACAATCCTGCCGGCACAGACACTACATTGAATACTACAAACGATCCTGCTTCTGCAGAAGAGACGACAGCTTCCATTCTGAACCATGCGCTGCGCCTGGTTGGAGCAGCAAACGGAGAGAAGATTGTCTATGATACAACCAGCGCTCCTATCATGGAGGGCACCGGGACATTTAAGTATACCGGCTGGCAGACGATTGATAATGCTACGTATTTCTTCGATAAAGACGGCAATAAGGTAACAGGCACCCAGATTATCCAGGGTATCCAGTATAACTTCGGCGGCGAGGGCATCCGCTCCGGCACCATCGGTATTGACGTGTCCAAGTACCAGAAGGGCATTAACTGGCAGAAGGTAAAGAATGCGGGAATTAACTTCGTTATTATCCGCTGCGGCTACCGCGGATACGGTTCCGGCGTCCTTGTAGAGGATCCCATGTATGCATCCCATATCAGCGGAGCAAAGGCAGCCGGGCTGCGTGTGGGCGTGTACTTCTTCAGCCAGGCGATTAATGAAGCCGAGGCGGTAGAGGAAGCCAGTATGGCAGTGAAGCTTGCCAACCGTTACGGAATCAATATGCCTATTGCTATCGACAGTGAGTATGCCGCAGGCGGACGGGGACGTGCGGATGGTCTGTCTAAAGCGGACAGAACCAAGATTACCATTGCGTTCTGCAACACAGTAGCCAATTCCGGCCACACGCCCATGGTATACGCCAGCAAGAACTGGTTCTCCGAGCACTTAAGCCCCTCCCAGTTCCCAGGCAGCTACCGCATCTGGGTGGCACAGTATGCAAGCAAGTGTACCTACAGCGGACGCTATGATATCTGGCAGAATACCTCCAAGGGACAGGTAGACGGCATCAGCGGCAATGTGGATATGAACGTAAGCTCTATTTAAAAGCCAAGAGCATGGAGTTCATAGTCAGATAAGAAAGATCAAAGGCGCCTCATCTTCGAATAGAAGATGAGACGCCTTTTTAAATCTGTAAAAATCCCTATGTTAATTTCTGACATAACCAAAAGTTTTCCGTGCAACTCCCAATTCCTCGTTGGCAGGAATGACGTGAATGGTTACAGGAGATTCCGGAAGGGAAATCACGGCATTTTCACTGTAGTCCAAGTTCTTTTCCGGATCCAGGAGGACGCCCATATGCTTGAGCTGACTGCAGACGATTCGGCGGATGGTACAGCCATGTTCTCCGATACCGCCGGTGAAAACAAGGTGATCAAGTCCGCCCAGCTCCGCATAGTAGGAGCCGATATAACGTATAATTCCGTTGCAGAACACATCTATGGCCAGCTTTGCCCGTTCGCTGCCGCCGTCAGCAGCTTTCTCAATATCACGCAGATCGTTGCTGACCCCGGAGAGCCCCAAAAGACCGCCTTTTTTGGTAAGTCCTTCCATGATTTCCTCCAGTTTCATGCCCTTTTCCAGAAGGAAGGGAATGATAAAGGGATCCATGTCTCCGTTCCGGCTGGACTGAATCAGGCCCGCCTGGAGGGAGAGGCCGAAGCTCGTATCTACGCTTTTTCCGTTGTCAATGGCGCACAGAGAGCCGCTTCCTCCTAAGTGGCAGGAGATGGCTTTTTTGGTAGCGCCGTAAAGCTCTGCCAGGGTCTCGGCTACATAGCTGTGGGAGGCGCCGTGATAGCCCAGGCGCTCAATTCCGTATTTTTCATACCACTCATAGGGAATGCCGTACAGCTTCCGCTCCAGAGGAATGGTGGTGTGGAAGGCTGTCTCAAAGGCGCCGACCAGCATGGCGTCCGGCGTCAGCTTCTGGAACTGGCGGATGGCTTCCAGGTAGGGGATGTTGTGAGCGGGAGCCACGACCAGATATTCCTCCATGCCCTTCAATACCTCTGGGGTTAACTCGTGAATGCCATAGTGATCTTTGGAAAGCACAGTCTTAAAGCCTACCCGTTCCAGCTCCTGAAGGTTGGACAGCACTCCGTATTCTTTGTGGAGAAGGCAGTCCAGGAACATCTGAATTCCTTCCGTATAGGTAGGGATGGAGAGGTTCTCCCGGAAAATCTTGAAGCCGTCCGGTTTTTTAAAGTGAAAGATGGCGCTGTCCTGGCTTCCCACCCGTTCGACCTTGCCTTCTGCCAGAACCTCATCTCCCGGCATGACAAATAACTTGAATTTTAAAGATGTGCTTCCTGCATTACATACTAAAAGCTTCATATGGTCCTCCTGCTATTTTAAGCTCCGTAATATTACTGATTGAAATTCCGCTGTCTGCTTTTATAAGTATAACAAAAACAAACTTTCAGCACAATAAAAATAAAGGCAAAAAAATCAGCATTTGCTGCATGATGTCTATGCGCCCAACCACAGCAGTTGGTAATTTTTTGCACAGAAGCCCTTGACAGAGCACTTGCGATATGTTATTATTTTCGTAGTTAGCTAAAACTAACCTTTTGTTCTAAGAGAACCTTCCCTATAGGCAGGGATGATAGTAAAATGCTGAAAAGCATTTTTCTTTAACACCGATAGTTAGCAGCAACTAACCATGAAAGGAGCATAGGAATGAGTGTTGTAATCATAGGTGGACATGAGAGGATGGAAAACCGGTACAAAGAAATCTGCAAAAAATACAGACATAAGACAAAAGTGTTTACGAAAATGCGGTCAGATTTAAGCCGCCAGATTGGTACACCAGATTTAGTGATTCTGTTCACGGCAACGGCATCCCATAAGATGGTGCGCTGCGCAATTACAGAATCAGAACGCAGCAATGCGGTTCTGGAACGTTCACACAGCAGCAGCGCAAGTGCGCTCATACATATACTGGAGACTTATACATAATTTCTTGAGCTTGACGTGGCCGGGATGACTTGCGGTGTGTGATTATTTGCTTTCGGATTTGTCAGTTTTCAGGAGGGACAGGATACATTTTTTCATGGCTTCGTAGCTTTCCGGTGTAATGTCATGTTCCATTTTGCAGGCATCGCTGGCGGCAATTCGTGGATCGACCCCCAGATGGACCAGCCAGTCCGTCAGCAGGGTATGGCGTTCATAGATGTTCTCAGCCAGTTTCCGCCCCTCGTTTGTCAAGAGAATATACCCTTCCTCTGACATGGTAATGTACCTGCGTGTTTTCAGGTTTTTCATGGCAACGCTTATGCTGGGTTTTGAGAAATTCAGCTCATTTGCCACGTCAATGGAACGGACGGCGGGAAGGCGCCTGCTCAGGATGAGGATTGTTTCGAGATAATCTTCAATGGATTCTTCAGATTTGTGACGGATGTAATTCATCGGATGTCCGGCCTCCTCCTTTCAAGTGTGCTGATTTAGTCTGGTAAGGTTATCTTAACACTCCGGATGGAATTTTTCAAGCGATTGTCCGGATTAGCGGCAGCTTTGCAAAAGTAATGGTTACTGTTCCCGCACGACTTCAAGCAGGCAGCCTGGATCACTGCACTGGCCCGTGCCCCGGCTTCGAAGGCATGGAAAAGAGGCGCCTTGCGGCCTATGGCATAACGGAAGGAAGAGACTTTTGGAATGCAAACAATGCTATAGTGACATTTGTTTTGCAAATATTTATGCTTGACAAAGTTTTTTTTTATTATAAAATAGTTCTAAAAAGAACAAAAAGGAGAATGCAATGATTCCGCTAAATCCATGGGAGCATCAAAATGCAATCAAGGCACTTTATTCAAAATGTGTAGAAGAGGTTTGTATAAAACATAACATTACCCGAATGGAATTGGACATCCTTCTCTTTTTAGCCAATAATCCATGTTTTGATACGGCATCAGATATTATTGAGGTCAGATATCTGTCAAAATCCCAGGTATCGTTTTCTATAAAACTTCTGGAACAGTGTGGTTTTATAAGAAAAGAGTATTTGAAATGCAACCGTAAGACAGCACATTTGAGGATATGCAAAGGGGCTATGGGCATCATCCATGATGGGCAGGCCGCACAGGAGGAATTCATTTCAATCATGCTGGATGGTTTTTCGCAGGAGGAAATTGACGGCATGAAAAAACAAAATGACCGTATCCTGTGTAATATCAATGCTTATATGAAAGGGAAGGAGGCAAAGTGATGTTTAAATTTTTCATTTGTTTTATTGCTGGGATTGGAGCCGGACTTGGAACGGGGTTTGCGGGGATGAGTGCCGCCGCCGTAATCAGTCCTATGCTGATTACCTTTTTGGAACTTCCGGCATATGAGGCAGTCGGTATTGCCCTGGCCAGTGATGTTCTTGCAAGTGCCATAAGCGCATACACGTATGGAAAAAATAAAAACCTTGATATTCGCAATGGCCTTGTAATGATGGTGACTGTTCTGATTTTTACATTGGCGGGGAGCTTTGCCGCAAGCCGTGTTCCAAATACCACTATGGGCAGTTTCTCCGTATTCATGACACTGATCCTTGGAATCAAATTTATCGTAAAGCCTGTTATGACGACAAAAGAAACCATGCAGGCAGTCAGCGGAAAAAAACGTATCATACAGTCAATTGCCAGCGGAATAGTTGTCGGGTTTATCTGTGGCTTTGTAGGTGCGGGCGGCGGAATGATGATGCTTCTGCTTTTGACCAGCCTGTTAGGATATGAACTGAAGACTGCCGTTGGGACAAGTGTGTTTATCATGGCTTTTACGGCCTTTACAGGTGCTGGAAGTCATTTTGCCATAGGCGGTATGCCGGATGTATGGTGCCTGCTGTTCTGTGTGGCATCCACACTGCTCTGGGCGAGGATTGCCGCCAAATTCGCAAATAAAGCCAGTGCAGCAACATTAAACCGTGCAACTGGCGTTGTGCTTGCTGTTCTGGGAGTGGTCATCCTGACAGTGAATTACTTGAAATAATGAAATCAGAAACCTGCAGTTTAAACCATTCGGCAGGTTTCGTGCCTATGCCGCCCTTGTAAGCTGCTTTTCAAGCAGCAAGGCGAGAGCAGGTTCCTCTGACAGGCCTTGTTTAGCTTCATGACATTGGGAGTGAACAGTAATCGGAAAATTGTGTTTTTATGGTATAAAAATTTTTTGCCGACAAATACTATTTCCAGAAATGGTCAGTACAGCAAATGGAGGAATATTTTTATGAAAGCTACAGGAATTGTCAGAAGGATTGATGACCTGGGAAGAGTGGTTATCCCAAAGGAGATTAGACGGACACTCCGTATTCGCGAAGGGGATCCATTGGAAATATTTACCGATCGGGAGGGGGAAATTATTTTAAAGAAGTACTCGCCTATTGGGGAGCTTGGGCTGTTTGCAAAGCAGTATGCGGAAAGCCTGGCTCAGACAACCGGCCTTATGGTCTGTATTGCGGATCGGGATGCGGTGATTGCGGCGGCCGGAGGCGCTAAGAAGGATTATATGGGCAAGGCGATCAGCCGGCAGCTTGAAGATGCTATCCAGGAGAGAGAGAATATCCAGGCATCAGCAGGAGAGAAGCGGTATGTGAAAATTGTGGATGAGGATATGGAGGACTGCTTTGCGCAGACGATTAGCCCGATTCTCTGTGAAGGGGATGCGATTGGGGCGGTGGTACTCTTTAGTAAGGATCCGAAGGCCAAGATGGGGGAGGCGGAGCAGAAGCTGGCTTACTCGGCGGCTGGGTTTTTGGGGAGACAGATGGAGCAGTAACTGTGAGAGATAAAACGGAAGGGGTTGGGAGTTCAGCCAGGCTGCGGCAGAGCCGGAGGGCCGGCTCTGCCGCAGCCTGGCTGAACTTATTTTCGTTTTGCTTGAGAGAGAAATACTTTTCATTTGGCAGCTTTTGGTGTAAAATGGAGGAAATATGGATTGCGTGGAAAGGGGAAGGAGAACGGATGAAAAATTATCGTGCGGAGCTGGTTGGTGTGTTTGGTGATCCGGTGGATGGGAATCCTACGGGGGTGACTATGGAGGCTGCTTTTGCAGAAAAGTGCTTGAATTATCGGTATTTGACCTTGAAGGTACTGCCGGAGGATCTGGAGGAGGCGATGCGGTCTCTGCGTGTGCTGCATATGAAGGGGATTAATCTGACGATGCCTCATAAGATTAAGGTGATTCCTCTTCTTAATGAGCTGTCGGAGGCGGCAGGTATTATCGGGGCGGTGAATACGGTGGTGCTTCGTGAGGATGGGACGCTGTTCGGGGAGAATACGGACGGGAAGGGCTTTGTACAAGCCTTACATAACAAGGGGATTTCGCTGGAAGGTAAACGGGTTGTTTTACTTGGAGCCGGTGGGGCGGCGAAGGCGATTGCGGTAGAATGTGCTCTGGCAGGGGCTGCTTCTATCAAGGTTGTGAACCGCACGCTGGAACGGGCTTTGGAATTGGTGGATACTTTGAAAAAGCATACCAAGACAGAGGCTTCCTGTGAGCAGTGGGAGAGCTGCCATAAAATTCCGGCGGATACGGATATTTTGATTAACGGTACGTCCATCGGCCTGCATCCGGATGGGGATCAGAAGCCGGATATTGATTATGAGGGGATTGCGCCCCATATGGCAGCGGCGGATGTTGTATTTAATCCGGTGGATACGCTTTTCTTGAAGGAGGCACAGAAGCAGGGGGCGACGGCCGTCAATGGCCTGGGTATGCTGGCCTGCCAGGCGGCGCTGAACTTTAAGCTCTGGACGGGAGTGGAGCCGTCTCTTAAGGTGATGGAGGATACGCTGCAAAAGGAGTTCGAGTAAAAGCTTGCCGCTGCAGAGAGCGGATACTTTTGCGGCAGCCTTTTGTAAAAAAAATTTTTGGCTATATCTCACAAATATGCTGATGCATATTTGTGAGATCCGCCAAAAAAGAAAAAAGCCATTGACAGAAATATTTATTGTGTTATTATATTCACGTAGACGTTTACAAGAAATATATACAGCTTGATGAGGATTGTTACTGTGAAGCAGGCAATACCGAAAGCAGAAGTAGATTGCTTTTGGTGGCCTGTATTTTTTGTTTGTCGGAGTATTTATCCGGTAAACAAGCAGAGAAGGAAACTTCAGAAAGCGAGGGATGGTTCTGAAGATAGTGAAAGTACTGAACAATAATGTAGTTATTTCCCTGAATGAAAAGGGAGAGGACATTATTGTCATGGGAAGTGGAATTGCTTTTCAGAAAAAACGGGGAGATACCATAGAAGAAAACAAAGTTGAGCGTATCTTTTCCCAGCAAGTTCCGGATCTGGCGGCAAAATTTCAAAAAATATTGCATGAGATTCCCGGTGAATATCTGGAAATTACCGAGAAAATCATAGAAAATGCCAGAAAGAAGCTGGAACATGATTTTGATGATAATATCTATCTTTCTCTTATGGATCATATCCATTTCAGCGTACAGAGATACCGGGAAGGAATGCTGATAAAGAATCAGCTTCTGACGGAAACGAAGATGATGTACCGTGGAGAATATGAGGCGGCTAAGGAGGCCCTTGAGCTGATTAACAAGACTTTTGAGACAGAGCTTCCGGAGGATGAGGCAGGCTTCATTGCATTTCACTTTGTAAATGCGGGTATGAACGGTTCTATGGAGGATACTGTGCAGAGAACGCGGATTGTGCAGGATACCTTGATGATTATCCGCAACTACTTCAAGATGGAGTTTCAGGAGGATTCTCTTGATTATTACCGCCTGGTAACACATTTGAAGTTCTTTGTACAGAGAATGATGGATAAAAAGCCTCTGACTGCTACGGACGGCGACAGACAGCTTTTGGAGCTTGTGGAAAACAATTATAAGAAATCCTATGAATGTGTACGGCGGATTTCGAAATATATTCATTTGGAATTTGGATATCAGGCAAGTGACGAAGAAAAGCTGTATTTAACAATTCATATTGAACGAGTGAGAGAACATAATGCTTAGGATTGTGACTCATAATGGAGGCAAGACCTGAATTAATGTATCGGCAGGGATATTTTAATTTGGGTCTTTTTATTTTTCTGTTTTACTAATTTTTATGAAAGGCGGAGTGATTATGGATGCAAAAAAACTGGCCGGACAGATTCTAAAGGAAGTGGGCGGCAAAGAGAACATCAAGGAAATGTTTCACTGTGTAACAAGGCTGCGGTTTTATCTCAAGGATAAATCAGTCGTTGATTTGGAGAAGATCAAGGCGTTGGACGGGGTAATCGGAGCACAGTATCAGACGGAACAGCTTCAGATTATCATTGGAAATGAGGTAAATGCCGTATACGATGCGGCGATTGCCAAGACAGGCTTTATTCATAATGAAGAAACCCTGGCCCAGAAGAAAAGATTCAAGGCAACGGGCTTGTTTGAAACGATGGCTGCAATTTTCCTTCCTACCATTCCGATGTTGGCCGGAACCGGTATGATTAAGGGACTTATTACGATTCTGACCTCCTACTGTGGATTTGACGCAGCTTCGGATTTTATTACGGTACTGACCATTGCCGGCGACTGCGTATTTTACTTCTTCCCGTTCCTGGTGGCATGGTCCGCATCGAAGCGGTTTAAGACCGATACAGCCTGCTCTATGGCCCTTGCCGGATGCCTTTTGTATCCGACTATGACGGCCGGTCTTGCGGAGGGAGCTGCTCCGCTGCATTTCCTGGGAATGCCGATTCCCTTTGTAAAATATGCGGCCAGCAGTATTCCGATTATTTTGACCGTACTGGTGCTGAGCTTTGTGTATAAATGGATTGATAAGGTAATACCCAGGGTGCTTCGGCTGGTATTTACCCCCATGCTGGTTATGCTGATTATGGCGCCGCTGACATTGATAGGCATTGCGCCACTGGCAAATTATATTTCAAGAATCCTTGTAACCATTGTGAAATTCCTCTATGATTTGTCCCCGATTATTGCGGGAGCAATTGTAGGCGGAACCCGTCTTTTGGTAGTGCTTACCGGTATGCATCTGTCCCTGGGCGCTATCTGTATGGAAAATCTCAATCAGTTCGGCTATGACTTCCTGCTCCCCATGAATACCATGGGAACACTGGCCCTGTTTGGCGTGTGCATGGGCGTAATGGTAAGAGCAAAGAAGAGCGAAAATAAATCCGTGGGAGCATCCACAGCCATTTCTTCCTTCATTGGAATTACGGAGCCGGGTATCTACGGTATTCTGCTGAAATTTAAGAATGCTTTGATTGCTGTTATGATAGCGGGCGCGGCAGGCGGAGCCATTGTGGGAGCCTTTGGAGGCCGGGCAACTGCCTATGTAAACTCCTGCATCCTGTCCCTTCCGGTATTTATGGGAGAAGGCTTCTGGGCCGTATGCTTAGGCATGGCCGTTGCAGCCGGCCTTGGATTTGTACTGGTGATGGTAATGGGGCTTTCCGAGGAAAAAGAGGAACCGAAGGCAGAGATAAAGGCGGAGAGTCAGCCGGCAGTCACAGAAAAGAAAAACACCGTAATTTATGCACCGGTTACCGGAACGCTGATCCCGCTTGAACAGGTAAAGGATGCGGTATTTTCTTCCGGAACCATGGGCAAGGGAATTGCTGTAGACCCGGAGGACGGTGTAGTTGTAGCACCTTTTGACGGAACAGTGACAGCCCTTTATCCCACCAGGCATGCGGTGGGAATCACCTCTGAGGACGGTGTGGAGTGCATTATTCACGTAGGAGTGGACACGGCCAATCTCCAGGGGAAGCACTTTGAAGTAAAAGTAAAAGAGAACCAGAAGGTAAAGGCCGGAGATGTTCTGCTGGAGGCAGATCTGGCGGCCATTCTGAAGGAGGGTTATTCCCTGGTCACCCCCATTCTGGTCACCAACTCCGATGAATATCTGGATGTATTGCCCAACGAGAAAGAGGGTATGATTGCAAAGAGCGAGGTTTTATTGACCGTTATCAAATAAATTACGGAACTGAAAACAGTAATATCCCACAAAGTGCACAAATCAATTTATGGACACATGCACTTGTGGCCGGAAATTGATTTATACTAAGGTGTACCTTGGGGGATATTACGGAACTAGAAATAGGAGGCGACAAGCATGTACAACAACACATCACCTTTAAAATTCCCCGAAAACTTTCTTTGGGGAGGCGCAACCGCCGCCAACCAGATTGAGGGCGCATGGAACGAGGACGGCAAGGGCATGACCATTGAGGACTGCCTGCCCTATCGAGAGGTCGGAGTTGCTGATTTTACCAAGCAGTTTGCATTCACAAGCAAGGATTTGGACGAAGCCCTGGCAGCAGGCCCGGAGGCTAATTATCCGAAACGCAGAGGCATTGATTTTTATCATTACTATAAAGAAGATATAAAGATGTTTGCTGAGATGGGCTATAAAGTATTCCGTATGTCCATATGCTGGTCCCGGATTTTTACAGATCCCAGGGATGAGAAGCCCAATGAAGCTGGAATAGCGTTTTATGAAGATATGTTCAAGGAGTGCAAAAAATACGGAATTGAGCCGTTGGTAACCCTGTCTCACTATGATCCGCCGGTAGTTCTGGCAACAGATTACCGGGGCTGGTATTCCAGAGAAGTAATTGATCTCTTTGAAAAATATGCCCGTGTCTGCTTTGAACGTTTTGGAAAGTATGTGAAATATTGGCTGACTTTTAATGAGGTAGATGCTATGCTCCGCCATCCGGTTACAAGCGGTGCGCTGATTGAGGATCGCTTTACAGATATGCCGTTTGAGCAGGCCATTTACCAGGCCATGCATCATCAGATGATTGCAAGCGCAAAAGCAGTTAAGATTGGACACGAAATACTTCCGGATGCGCAGATAGGCTGTATGATGACAAAGCTCTGCTTCTACCCCTTTACTTGTAAGCCGGAGGACAATCTTGCCAATCAGCAGAGAATGAGAGGCATCTACCGTTATGTGGATATTCAGGTGTTTGGAGAATACCCCAGATACTTGTTGAAAGAGATTGAGAATAAAGGCTACACCATTCAGATGGCGCCAGAAGATGCTCAGATTCTTAAAGATGGCTGTGTGGATTTCGTATCCTTCTCCTACTATATGACGAGCTGTATGGCTGCCAATACGGAGGGGCTTGATATGGCACCCGGCAATACGGTAAACGGTGTGAAGAATCCCTACCTGCCATCTTCCGAATGGGGCTGGCAGACAGACCCCACCGGACTGCGCATTTCCCTGGTGGAGCTGTATGACCGCTACCGCAAGCCGCTCTTTATCGTGGAAAATGGCCTGGGAGCAAAGGATGTGGTAGCAGAGGACGGCAAGGTTCACGATCCCTACCGCTGTGAGTACTTAAGAGACCATGTAAAGGCCATGAGCGACGCCATCAACGAGGACGGCGTAGAGCTGTGGGGCTATACCTGGTGGGGCTGCATCGATCTGGTCAGCGAATCCACAAGGCAGATGTCCAAACGTTACGGTTTCATCTATGTAGATGTAGATGATTATGGAAACGGAACCTTCAAGCGTATCAAGAAGGACAGTTTTGACTACTATAAACAGGTGATTGAGAGCAACGGCGAAAATCTGGAGTATTAAGGGATGATTCGGCATGCAGTAAGCGATCTGGACGGAACTCTGTTAAACGGCAGCTTTGAGTGGGATCAGGTGATTGAAAAGGAAATCAGCCGGCTTCTGGAACGGGGCTATGACTTTGCGGCTGCCACCGGACGGACGGAGGAGGGCGTAAAGAACTGCCCGGGGCTTTGGAAGATGCCCGTATATCTGATTTTAATGAACGGCGCATTGATTCTCGACCCGAAGCGGCGCCCCATTCTGGTAACAGAGGTTTCTCTAAGGACAAAGGAGCATTTTTTAAAAAAATATCCAAAAGCAAATCTGGAATTTATCACGCAGAAGGGAATTCTTACAAGGTTAAGCCGGGAAGCCTACATCCGGGAATACAGCGCCTGGGATATGTGGCGGAAAAAAGTACTGGACAAAAAAGAGAGCGGTTATTATGATCGTTATATGGCGCAGATTTCTTTTGGCAGCACGGAAGAAGAGATCCGCACAGCCCAGGTGCTGAAAATCAACGGCCTGGAGCTTAAGAGCAAGCCATACGAACGAATGCTTGCGGATCTGGAAGAATCCCTTGTGGATGCGGTCAATGCTCCCTTTGCGGATCACGTCATAGAAGTAACGGACAGAGAGGCATCCAAGGCAAAGGCCCTGCTTTGGCTCTGCGATCACCTGGGCTGGAAAAGGGAGGATATAGCCGTGTTCGGGGACGGGGGGAACGATGTGGAGATGCTGCGTAATTTTCCGCACTCCTATGCTCCGTCAGATGCGTCCCCGGAAGCAAGGGAGGCAGCTTCTCAGATCCTGCCTTCCAACCGGGAATACGCTGTGGTTGAAAAAATTAGGGAATTATTTTGTGAATGATATCAATAAAATTTGGTGAGTTTCTGAAATCGACAGCAGGATTTTGCATATTGGCCAGTAAATGCCTTTAAAAATTAGGCAATTATTTATCTGATACAATCTGTTTACAACTTTGATAAAAATATGCTATACCAATGGTGTAGCATATTTTTATATTGTAGAAGGTATGATTATCTACGATATACAGGGTTCTGGGGATTGCTGCAGAATAAACCGGCAGTCATTTTCGTATTCTGCGGTCCTATTTTGCGGCAGGCCCTATAAAAAGGAGAGCATAAAAGATGGACCAGAAACGAATCCTGGTAATTGAGGACGAGAAACCCATAGCAGATATTTTAAAATACGGGTTTGAGAAGGAAGGCTTCGAGGTGGCCTGCGCCCACACGGGAGGCAGCGGCCTTGAAAAAGCGGAGGAATACGAGCCGGATATGGTGCTCTTAGACTGGATGCTCCCGGACATTGCCGGCGTGGATGTGTGCCGGATGCTGACCGAGCGGTACAACATTCCCATTATTATGCTGACCGCCCGGGGCAATGTGGAGGATAAGCTCTACGGCCTGGAATCCGGGGCCGACGACTATATCACCAAGCCCTTTGACCTTCGGGAAGTGGTAGCCCGCGTGCGCACCATCCTGCGCCGCTTTGACCGCGTCCGTGGTATCCGGCAGGAGGAGCCGGCGGCGGAGGGCCTTACTGTATCCGAGCAGGAGCGCATGGTCTATCGAAACGGGGAGGCCGTGGAGCTGACGCCTAAGGAGTACGATTTGCTTCTCTATTTTTTGAAACATCCCAGACAGGTATTTACCAGAGTGATACTCTTAGAACAGATCTGGGGCTACGACTACGCAGGCGACACCCGGACCGTAGACATTCATATTCAGCGTTTGCGCCGGAAGACAGGGCTCGGCGATAAGCTGGTCACTGTATTTGGAGTGGGATATAAATATGTACCGTAAAAAATCTCGTGAAAACGGAACAGCGATTCGTTTCGGGATCCGCATGCAGATGACTGTGGGTCTTGTTGCGGTGTTCCTAATCAGTGGGATTTTTTTATACTGGATATCAGACCGGCAGCTGCAGAACAGCCGGGAGGATCAGATTATAAGAGAGCTCCAGACTATCCGGGAGAATACGGAGATTTACGTCCGGCAGCTTTTGATTTTAAATGACGCCAACAACGATGAGGAAAGCTTCGACAATCTGGCGGATACAATTGTGCAGGAAATGTACGGCTCCTCCGGACGTTACGAGCTGGCGGCCTACTCCAAGGACGGAGAGCTTCTGGCATACAACTACCGGAAAAACCACAGCGATGATCAGGAGGGAGGGGCTGCCGAGCTTAAGGAGGCAGTAGACGGAAATACAGCCTTTACCCTGGTATACTCTGAGGAGGGCACTCTTGAGGTCTGGTTTGCCATGCCTGTGATTGTGGCGGATAAAAATGTGGGGATTATCCGTTACTGCATGGATTATACAGAGCTCTGGCGGCAGGGAGAGCAGATGAAGGGCATTATCATCCGTGCAGCGGCGGCTGTATTCGCAGCGGCATTCGTATTGATTTTCCTTCTCTTAAACCGCATCATCAAGCCGGTTCAGCGTCTCACTAAAGTATCCCGGCAGATGAGCCTGGATTTGGAGCAGGACGAGGTCAATACGGAGCTGCTTGCAGGGCTTGTCTCCTCCGCCAGGCGGGATGAGATGGGAGAGCTGTCCAGGCACTACAGCGCCATGCTTGGCAAGGTGGGCCAGTATATTCAGAAAATGCAGGACGACCGGGATCAGATCCTAAAGCTTCTGAACAGCCGTCAGGAATTCTACAACAATGTAACTCATGAGCTGAAAACCCCTCTCACGACCATCCAGGGCTATGCCCAGCTGATTGAAGCGGATCAGGGAAGCGACGAGGAGCTGGTTGAAAAAGGGGTAGAGCACATTCTTCACGAGAGTACAAGGCTTCACCGGATGGTGATTCAGCTTTTGGAAATGGCCGATCGGGCGGAACGGGAAGAGAAGACTCAGGTGGACATGGGAAATCTGATCCGAAGCGTTTCGGAGGCCATGGAGATCAAAGCCAACCGTTACGGGGCCTACATCCGGCTGAAGCTGGAGCAGGATCTCTATGTATGGGGCCAGGAGGAACGGCTTCGCCAGGTATTTATCAATCTCATTGACAATGCGGTGAAATATGGAGAGGAAGGGACGGAGATCCGGATTTCCGGGGGACATCGGAAGGGGCGCATGCTTTTCTCCGTGTCAAATAAGGGAAAGCCCATGAGCCAGGAGGAATTGAAGCACATCTTTGAACCCTTTTACCGGGCGGACAAGGAATTTTCCAGAGAGCAGGGGAGCGCCGGCCTGGGACTTTCCATCTGCCAGAAGATTATACGGGAGCACAAGGGGGCAATCTGGGCGGAAAACCGGCCTGGTGAAAGAATCGGATTTTTCCTGCTGTTTCCGGAGCTTGAGGGACAGAATCCGGGAAAGGAGACCTATGAGGGACAGAATCTATAGAAGCATAAAAATCGGAGTGTTTTTTCTGGGCTTGTCTCTTCTTGCAGGCTGCCGGAGGGTTCCGGAGCCGAAAACCGTACTCCTTCCGGAGGAGGAGACGGAACAGGGGGTTGCTCTTGAAGGAGAGGAAGGAGATCTCTATGCGGTCCGGAAGATGTACAATGAGGACTACGAAACGCTCTGGTACGGGGGATATACGGCTTTTTTGCCGGGAACCAGGGAGCATCAGGTACGCCTGGCGGAGAATGGCACGGACGGCGTGAGGGTGCGGAGTCTGGATTACCGCTATGGATTTTATGATCCGGGGCTTTTTCCGGTGGGAGAGATCATGGCTGCTTCCGGCGTTTTGGCAAGCTGGGAAAAAGGGACGGCGGATGAGCGGAATATGGAGACGGAATTTTTTTCCCCAGATGGAAAATATCTATTGTATGCAAGGATGGATTTATCCTTAATAGGAGGCCGCCTTTATCTGATGGATCTGGAGAGCGGAGAGGAGGAGCTTCTGCTTGACGGGGACGGGGGAGATACCAAAATGGAGTTTCCGATGGATGAGTATATGATACTCACGGCCTGGAGCAGGGACGCTTCTCTTTTATGCTACGGGTTTTATCCGAGATATTCCTCTGTCTGGGATTCCAGCAGGGGAGAAAAATTTATACTGTATTTTCGGGACATGAAAACGGGGAAGATTGTCAACCGTCTGAATTATTACTATGCAGGTGCGAAGGGGAAGCCGAAAAATCTGGAGGAGACCCGGGTTTATGTAGATTGGGACGGGCAGAAAATAATTACGGCTATTGTGTCGGAACTTCAGGGGGGCGAGGACAGCAATACAGAGGATGCGGAACAGGCGATCATTGATTTTTTTCCACAGGAGATTCCGGAGCCCGGCATGGAGACGGAAGGAGTGGTGATGCCCAATGCAGCCAGATGTCCGAAGGACGCGAAGCTGTATCTGGATGCAGAGGGAGACTGCCTGTACTTTTCCGCAGAGGGGGAAGGAATCATAAGCCTTGCATTGCCGGACGGGCCATACCTTAATACCATGCCCATCGGGCCGGCGCGGGGAATCCGGGATTTCTGTGTGCTGGATGGGGGAAAGGCTTTTGTGGTGGCGGAGTATGACCGGGATCATATGGGGGATATGGGGCCGCAGGATATCTGCTTATATACGAGGCCGGATGAGGACGATGCTGCTGATGAGGAGGAACCGGTTATGACAAGACGGGTGCTGTATCAGAATGCAGGATATGTGATACGCCTTCAGTATGATCCGGTTTACCGGAGGCTTCTGGCTGAAACCGGTGTTCCCGATAAGATAACAACGGAGAAGTATTCGGAGGCATCGACAGGATATTTTTCGGAATCCAGGGTACAGTGGGAATCGGGGCGGAGGGCTTTGGTTTTGGAGTTTTGAGTGGTAAGGGGGCGGGCGGATGCCGCAAAATAAGACAGCAGACGTTTCCGTATCCTGTGTTCGGACGGTTCACGTACACTCTGTCTGCTCTGGACGTACATTACCTTGTTTGGTTTTGGGTGGTGTGTGGTGTTTTGGTAATGTGCGTCCATATCAGACAGAGTGTGCGTGAACAGCCGGACACTGGATATCGGAAATGTCTGCTGTCTTATTTTGCGGCATCCACCCTTGGGGACGGGAGGGGATGGAGAAAGAGTTTGGCGGGTTGGTGAGCTGTTGGGAGGCAGCTTTTTTTGTGTGATAATGTTAACATTAGGATACAATTTTGTTACAAGTCAGATAATTTGTCGAAATAAGGCGATGCTACGATTGTGGTAACCAAAAAGAAGAGCATTTTATATCCGTGTGGTGTGGAATATTGCGGCTTTACTCTTTAGTGCTGTCGCGCAGCGACTTTGAAGGATATTACGGAACTGGAATAGGAGGTTATCATATGTGCGGCATTTGTGGATTTGTGGGGAAGAAAAAGGAAGATTGGGATAGAGAGCAGATATTGGAGGAGATGAAGGATGCCATCCGGCACCGGGGGCCGGATGATGGGGGGAGCTGGCTGAGCGCGGATGCGGCCCTGGGCTTTCGCCGTCTTAGTATTATTGATTTGGAAACGGGCGCACAGCCTATGGAAAATGAAAATGGAGACAAGGTTCTGGTATTTAATGGGGAGATCTATAATTATCGGGAGCTTCGTGAAGAGCTGCTGGGCGCCGGACATCAATTTAAGACCCGCTCGGATACGGAGGTGTTGATCCACGGCTATGAGGAATGGGGCAGTGAGCTGCTCCTGCGCCTGAGAGGGATGTTTGCTTTTGTCATCTGGGATGAGGAAAAAAAAGAACTCTTTGCGGCCAGGGATTATTTTGGCATTAAGCCTTTCTACTACACGGCAGCAGGAGAAAGTCTTATCTTCGCTTCCGAAATAAAAAGTATACTCAAATACCCGGAATACAAGAAGGCCCTGAACGAGCAGGCCTTGGAGCAGTACCTTTCCTTCCAGTATTCCGCCCTGGAGGAAACCTTCTTCAAGGGCATTTACCGCCTGGAGCCGGGCAGTTTTCTCCGATGGAAAAGCGGCAGCATCATTCTGGAGATTCAGAAATATTTCGAACCATCCTTACAGCCGGAAACAGGAAAAACCGAAGCTGAATGGCTGGAAGCCGTAGACAGAGTGATAAAAGATTCCGTAAAAGCCCATGAAATTGCCGATGTAGAAGTGGGGACCTTTCTTTCCGGCGGCGTGGATTCCGGGCTGATTGCCTCCGAATTCGGCGGCAAAAGAGCCTACACCGTAGGCTTTGGACAGGAGAAGAGCCGCTACAACGAGATCCGGTACGCCCGCAGCACAGCCGAGCAATGTGAACTGGATCACAAAGGCAGAAGAATCCGTGAACAGGAATTCTGGGAGGCTGTCCCCGAAGTCCTTTACTACATGGACGAACCCTTAGGCGACGCCTCTGCAGTAGCTCTTTACTTCCTGTCAATGGAAGCGGCAAAAGACGTAAAAGTCGTAGTCTCCGGCGAAGGAGCCGACGAGCTCTTCGGCGGCTACCGCATCTACTGCGAACCCGAAGCCCTCCGCCGCTACCAGATGCTGCCCCTAAGGCTGCGCAAATGGCTGGCATGCATTGCGCAGCATTTTCCAAACATGAAAGGCAAAAACTTCCTCATCCGAGGAAGCAAAACCCTGGAAGAGCGCTTTATCGGCAATGCCAACATCTTCACCCTAGAAGAACGCCGGGCATTGCTTCGCAAAAACACCGGAGCCAGAAGCCCCAAAAGCTTCCTGGAAGAAGACTACGACCGAACCTTTGGCCTGCGTGACGCCGACCGCATGCAGGAAATCGACCTGCGCCACTGGCTTCCCGGAGACATCCTCCAAAAAGCCGACCGCATGAGCATGGCCCACTCCCTGGAAGTCCGCGTCCCCTTCCTGGACAAAGAAGTCTTTGCCCTCACCCGCCGCCTTCCAGCCCGCCTAAAGCAAAGAGGCC
Organism: Candidatus Merdisoma sp. JLR.KK011; assembly: GCF_036941125.1. NCBI lineage: Bacteria > Bacillati > Bacillota > Clostridia > Lachnospirales > Lachnospiraceae > Candidatus Merdisoma > Candidatus Merdisoma sp. JLR.KK011. Next base: position 1,398,918 of record NZ_JAYWSZ010000004.1, read on the forward strand.
GCATAACAAAATACATCCTCCGCAAAGCCGCCGCCTTCAAACTAGACGCCGACACCAGCGAACGCCCAAAGCTAGGCTTCCCCGTCCCCATCCGCCACTGGATCTGCGAAGAAGAAGGCCAGGCCCGTCTGCGGCAGGCCTTCAGCGGTCCTGCCGCCAGACGCTATTTCCACCAGGAAAAACTAACAGACTTGTTAGAAGAACACCTCAAAAAACACAAAGACAACAGCAGAAAGCTATGGACCATCTACACCTTCTGCATCTGGTACGACATCTACTTCAACGAATAAACCCTTAACACCCTTCCCACAACCAGGAATTGCCGCGAAACAGGGGCGCAGGATTTTCCAATATCAAGTGTCCGGCTGTTCGCGCACACCCTGTATGAGCTGTACGAACATTGCTTCCATACCTAACCGGTAATAAAACCACCCAGAGCAATGTACGTACAGAACAGACAGGGTGTACGCGAACCGTCCGAACACAGATATGGAAAATCCTGCGCCCCTGTTTCGCGGCAATTCCGTCCCCCCCCCTATCACCCTTCCTGATTCATCTGATCCAAAAGTCCAGCCTTAATCCGAAACAGCTTATCCGAAAGATCCACATAAACCTCATGAGGATTCGTCAGCCTCCGCGTCTCATCCCAAAGGGTATCCTGCTCCCGAGCACAATAATCCCGAATCTCCATCACACTAGGCGAAGCATACACACACTCCCCCTTTTGGAACACCGGCACCAAAAGCTCCCGCATATCATAAGTGCTTCCCTTAAGCTTCGTCTTCTTCCAAGTCTCCACCGAATCAAAAATCAAAAGATCCTGGGAGATATCAAAAGTCTCATCTGCAAGGGAAATCAAATCTGCCCGAATCTTCCCCGTCTCCTTATCATAAATCCGGAAAACCGTCTTATTCCCCGGATTCGTAATCTTCTCGGAATTCTCCGAAAGCTTAATCTTAGGAATAAACTCCCCTTCCTCATCCATCACTGCCGCCAGTTTATACACTCCGCCAAAAGCAGGGCAGTCCGCCGAAGTAATCATATTCGTCCCAACGCCCCAGGAAGTAATAGCAGCATTCTGCCCCTTCAGGCTGGTGATCAGATATTCGTCCAAATCACTGGAAGCCGAAATCACCGCATCCGGGAACCCGGCCTCATCCAGCATCTTCCGCGCCTTCTTGGACATATAAGCCAGATCTCCGCTGTCCAGCCGGATCCCATAAAAGGTCAGAGGAATCCCGGCCTCACGCATCTCTGTAAACACCCGGATGGCATTGGGAACGCCCGATTTCAGCGTATCATAAGTATCTGCAAGCAGAATACAGGCATCCGGGTAAAGCTCCGAATACTTCTTAAAGGCCGTGTATTCATCTGGGAAGCTCATAATCCAGCTGTGAGCATGGGTTCCTTTCACCGGAACGTCAAAAAGCTGTCCGGCCAGTACATTGGAGGTTCCGATACATCCGCCGATCATAGCGGCCCGGGCTCCGTAAATGCCTGCATCCGGCCCCTGGGCCCGGCGAAGGCCGAACTCCATAATGCCGTCCCCCTTGGCTGCGTGAACCACACGGGCGGTTTTGGTGGCAATCAGGCTCTGGTGATTGATAATGGTCAGAATCGCCGTCTCCACCAGCTGCGCCTCCATAATCGGCGCAATAACCTTTACAAGCGGTTCCCTGGGAAAGACGACCGTGCCCTCCGGAATCGCATAAATATCTCCCGAAAACCGGAATTTACTCAGATAGTCAAGAAAATCCTCATCAAAAAGCTTAAGGCTTCTCAGATACTCAATATCCTTCTCGTCAAAGGTGAGATTCTTAATATAATCGATCACCTGATCCAGGCCGGCCGCAACAGCAAATCCGTTTCCGGAGGGATTCTTCCGGTAAAAGGCGTCAAAGACAACCGTCTCATTGGAATGATTTTTAAAATAGCCCTGCATCATCGTCAGCTCGTAAAGATCTGTGAGCAGTGTCAGTTTCATCGTACTCATAATATTTTTCCACTCCTTGTTCCTGCGCAGCAAGCCTGATATCCCGTCAACTCATTGCGTGAATTTGATTTGTGCAGGCAGTGGGCCGGGTAGATGTACCGGCCTGTCCATTATAATCGGACAACTGTCTTGTCACATGACAAACAGCGTCTGTGAATAGTTTAACAATAGCACATTTAAAGGAAAATAACAAGTCACTCTTCCATTTTTCAATAAAATATATTACAATAGTGGGAATGTGAAAAGGGGAAGAAACGAATGGTAGATTTTTTGGTACATAGATTTGTAAAGGATTATGAAAATACGGAAAATGCCAGGGTGCGCACCAGCTACGGCGTTATGGCAAGCATGGTGTGCATCTTCTGTAACGTGCTGCTGTTCGCAGGGAAATTCACCGTCGGGCTGCTTCTGCACAGCGTCTCCGTTCTGGCGGATGCCTTCAACAACCTTTCGGATGCGGCTTCCTCCGTAATTGGCTTTGTGGGCGTCAAGATGGCCAGTAAGCCTGCAGACCAGGATCACCCCTTCGGCCACGGACGGATTGAATATATAGCGGCGCTGATTGTGTCGTTTCTTGTGATAGAAGTGGGCTTAAGCTTTCTCAAAACTGCCGTTGGGAAGATACGGGAGCCGGAGGAGCTGGCCTTCAGTGCGGTTTCCATAGTGGTTCTGCTGGCCTCCATCGGAGTAAAGCTGTGGATGGCGTATTTTAACCGGAAGCTTGGAAAGCGGATTCATTCCAGTGTAATGATGGCCACGGCCGCAGACGCCATGGGGGATGTGATTACAACCTCTGCTACGGTGCTGTCCCTTTTGTTCTGCCATTTTACAGGAATCAATATCGACGGCTTTGTGGGCGTGGCGGTAGCCCTTGTGGTTATGTGGGCCGGCGTGGGCATTGCCAGAGACACCCTGGAGCCTTTGATCGGCAAAGCGGTGGAGCCGGAGCTTTACCGGCAGATCACGGACTTTGTGGAGGGCTACGAGGGGATACTGGGCAGCCATGATCTCATTGTGCACAATTACGGGCCGACCAGAAGCCTGGCTTCCATCCATGCGGAGGTGCCCAACGACGTGAGCGTTGAGATTTCCCATGAAATCATTGATAAGATAGAGAGGGAGGCGGCGAAGAAGCTTGGAATTTTCCTGGTGATCCATATGGATCCGGTGGAGGTAAGGGACGACCGGGTAGCGGATGCGCGGATGAAGGTGACGGCTGTGTTAAAAGAGCTGGACGAGCGGCTGACCCTCCATGATTTCCGCATGGTAGACGGGGAGAAGCAGATCAATCTGATCTTTGACGTGGTAGTCCCCTTCGCCTACCAGGGAGCGGAGCTGAAGCAGCTTAAGGAAAATATTGCAGAACGGGTGCGCATCCTGGATTCCAGATATCAGTGCGTGATGACCATGGAGAAAGGGTATGTGGCCCAGAGCTGAAGGGCCTGTCCGTCGGAACTGCTCTGCGAAGTAAAAAAATAAGAAAAATTATAAAAAAGTACTTGCTTTTTAAAAAAAGATATGTTATAGTAATATTCGCTGAAAAACAAAGGGCTATCGCCAAACGGTAAGGCAACGGACTCTGACTCCGTCATTTCAAGGTTCGAATCCTTGTAGCCCTGCTTATGAACCCTGGTGGAGGAATCCATCGGGGTTTTTTGTGCCTGGACATGCCGAAGTATACTAAGAAGCTATTAAAGGAGACCGGGTTTAAAAATACTGGATAAAGAATTAATTTAAATTTTGGAAATAGTTGTTGAAAATATTTGCGCATGGTATATTATAAAGTAATTGATGAATGCCATAAAAGAATTTGGAAGGGCGATTATATAATAGTGGTGCGGACAAAAATGGATGAGTATAAGAGTGCCTCATATGAAGGAAAAATTTTAAAGGGGGACAGGTGTTATATGACAAAACAGGCGGATGTTATTAGCAGACAGATGAATGAATGTTATAGGACTGTCTTTGGCGAGGACGTTGTGGAAGTGATTTTGTATGGCTCTTACGCACGGGGCGACTATACGGCGGATTCAGATATAGATATTGTTGCGATTGTGAAAGGTGATAGACTTACTCTTCAAAAAAAACTTAAAGTAGTCTGGGATATGTCTGCAGAAATTGGATTAGAAAATGACGTCGTTGTGTCACCAATGGTCATACCGCATGATGAGTTTTTGAAGTATAGAAAAGTTCTTCCATATTATCGGAATATATGGAAGGAGGGAAAGAAAATTGGATGATTTAGTAAAGCATAGATTAGATATGGCTGCTGATAAGCTCAAGTCGGCAAAAATTCTTTTGGATGAAAGGCAGTATAAAGACTCTGGAACAGCTGTGACTATGATGATTTTTATATCGCCTCAAGAGAAGAAGCAGAAGAACAGTACAATAGAGCGGAAGAATTGCTGAAAGAGGTAAAGAAATTTTTGAGTTGTTAGATGATAGGTCAATCCATGGGTCAATTTTCAAGGTTCGAATCCTTGCCGCCCTGATAGAGGAACCCCGGCAGAGAAATCTGCCGGGGATTTTTTTGCTTAAAAATAAGATCCTATGTTCCCTGGCAGCAGAAGAAAAGCAGATTTACTGCTCCTTCTGCTGCTTTCTAAGGTGTTCCTTTAAAACAATATTGATATATTGGGAAAAGGATCTGTCATCCTGTTCTGCCAAATTCCGAATGGCTTCTATGATTTCAGAATCCAGAGTGATACTAACTTTCGTTTTTAATGGCTTCATAAGCAATCTCCTTTTTGATTACAATATAGCATTATGTATTTTTTTATATTGACCAATCGTATAAAGTAGGATAAAATAGTTTTTGATAATATAAAGTAAGAAAAAATGCGAATTAAATAAGGAAAACAAAGGAAATAATACACAGAAAACAAAATACGCAGAACAAATGAGGAAAGGATGAAGCTGATATGGCGCTGAAAATGGACTTTTTAAACACGAAAAAGGAACCCACAGAGATGGAACGGGTAACGGAAAATATTGCACAGGTAGAAGGAGAGATCCAGCAGAAGGTATACCAGCTTGGACAGCTCTATTATGAAGAACATAAGGCGGATGAGGCTGCGGACAGCCAGTATTACAGGCTCGTAGACGCAATCTCCAAGCTGGAGCTTAACCGGATGGGGTTTTATAAAAATAAACTCCGTCTCCAGGGACAGATGATGTGTGAGAACTGCGGAGCTGTAATTCCATATGGGAGTGTTTTCTGCAGCGCCTGCGGAAAAAGGGCGGATGAAAAACAGGAAGGCGGAGCTGTTCCTGATGGCATGACGCCAGGGAAAAGCTGTACAGCATGCGGAGCTGCATTAGAGGAGGACAGCCTGTTTTGTGCATCCTGCGGAACAAAAGTTGAATAAGGACATAAGAGCATAAGGAGAAACCGCAATCTGAAGGGTTTCTCCTTATGTCGGTGGAGGGAAAAAGAATGTATTGCAGGAAATGCGGAAAGCAAGCTGGCGAAGGAACAGCCTTTTGTCCCTATTGTGGGGAAGCGTTAGGGGCGGGAGGGGGAACGCCTTTGGCCGCTGCTTTTGAGAGTGCGCCTGGGAATAAGAAAAAGAAGTCCGTCATGCCGGCCGTTTTTCTGGCAGCGCTGCTCATTGCCGGAGGGATAGGAGCAGCGCTGTATTTCACCGGTGACGGCTACAAGTGCAAAAAAAGCATAGAGCAGGCGGAGCAGTATCTGGAGGAGGGCGGGTACGAGGAGGCCCTTGCCTGCTGCGGGGAAGCTCTTGAGCTGGATGATGAGTATGCAGACGCTTATTTGATAAGCGCAGATATTTACATAGAACTGGAGGCCTATGGAAAGGCGGCAAAGATTCTGGAAAAAGGAAGGAAGGCAGTAAAAGATAAAGACGAGCTCTGCAGCCTACTTGAGGAAAAGCTTGACGAGGTTTATCTGGAACAGGCGGAGGCTCTCGTAGGAGTATGGATGCTGAACTATCATCTGGCAGATCTGATTCCCGAAGAGTATGGCAGTCTTTTCGATCTGGATATGGAGATACCGATTCTGCTGGAGATAAGAGAGGACGGCGTTATGTACTTTTCTGTGGAGAATGAATTTTTTGCAGGAGCACAGTCTTTTCTCAGCACAGCGGCAAATATTTTAGTTACCAGTTATGTAAAACTGCCCTTTGCAGGTAAGATGGCGGGGAATTTCACGGATATCATTACAGGGCTTTTGATAGAAAATATAGGCGTTACTTATAAGTATGAAGTAAAGGAAGGCGTTCTGCACTGTGTATGGACGGGAGAGGACGCGTCGGAGGAAATCTATGCCTTTGAGATAGACGGCGGCACATTGACGTTTCTGGAGGAACGGATGCCGGAGGTGGAGAGTTACTATCTGAAATTTCCTTTGACACTGGAAAGAGTATAACCTTCCGGAGGGAATAGAAAGCGGCCGTGCTGCCGGACGCAGAGTGATGGCGGTGCGGCTGAAGGACTGTATGCGGAAGGAAAATGTAATTAAGATGAGGGAGGACATTATGTTTTGTAGAAAATGCGGCAGGAAATTGGAAGATCATATGGCATTCTGCCCAGGCTGCGGAACGTCTGTAAACGCTGGGACGCAGCAGATACCTCCGCAGGCAGAGGCCGTAAAGCAGCCCGCTCCTGTGGAGGAAATAGAACCTGTTGGGGAATCGAAAGCGGCAGCCTGGACAGAGGAGACGGCCCCGGGAGCCGGGAAAACACCGGACAAAAAGCGGAAGGGGATACTTCTGGCATGCGCAGCCCTTGCAGTTCTGGCAGTTGCGATTGGGGTATTCTCTCAGTTCTCCTCAAAAGGGAAACAAGAAGCAGCAGATACCGATGGGATTCAGAACAGCCAGGAGCAGGATGCTAAGGAGAGCTTTGTGGAAGAACAGGAAGCTTCCCCGGAACAGGAGGGAACTGCCGACGGGGCTCCCCAGGAGATAAACGGGGTTCCGGTGCTTTCAGCCGATACCCTTGAGGGGCAGATCCAGGAACAGATTTTCCATATGAATGACGCCTCCTATGGGGAAGCGTCCATCGACGTCTACGGACAGAATTATTCTGTGGGAGCGAGAAACCCGGAGGCCACATGGAACGACGGGGTATTCTACTGCCTGGAAGGCCATCGGGAGACGCCGGGCTATCAGAACAAGAATATCTGCTCTCTGGTGAAGAAGGAGCTGAAAAATGCTGCGAATGGGAATCTGATGCAGTATGAGATCTACATCAACCCGTCAACTAATGTGGCCAATAAAATTGTCAGCATTGAATATATGGAAAACGGCCTGGAGATAACCGAGTACTATTTTGACAATGACAAGAAAGCGAGCTTTATTTTCCAGTATACGGCGGATAACTATATCTCAACCTTTGCCACGCCGGACAAGTTCGGGGACAGGTATCTGTTCAGCAATGACTGCATGGTTACCTGGCGTTCCATTGCCGACTCCATCACGGTTAATTACATACTTGGCGATGCGGAAGCGGAGCGTATGAAAAATCAATTTGCCCGGTCAACCATGATGTACTATGGAAGCTTAAGCAGTGAGCAGCAGGCGGTATTTGACGAGCAGGAAAGCAAGATGCTCAATGCGGCGTACAACACCTACAATACGGTTATGAGCACGGACGGAATTGCCCATATCCAGGGGTATGCCTACGACGAAAACAATGCCGGGATTGAGGGCGCAAAGGTTGAAGTGTATGGGACAGACTTTACAACGCTGCTTTACTGTGCGGCGACGGATTCCTCTGGCATGTATACCGTGTATGTTCCCAGCCAGGAATACGAATACCACATCCGGATTTCCAAAGAAAACAGGACGGCTGTGAATATTCACTCTATTAAAATGAGCAATGATCAGATTGGTGCATATCAAGACAGCGTTTATCTCTTTGACCCTTCCGTGGAAAAGGCGCCTCTGCAGCTGACCCTTGGAGATGCATTTACCTATGCTGCGGACGGAAACGGTATGATGCCCCTCGGAGGAGCAGCCGTGTATTTCCGTGAAGGAATTCACAATCGGTACGGAGAGATTGTTCTGGAGGCTGCTGCAGACGGAGCGGGCTTCCTGCGTGTGGAGCTGCGTCCGGGCGTCTATACCATGGAGGTAAAGGCCTCCGGCTATGAAACGATGTATTATATTGTGGTGGTTCATCCGGCAGGCGCCAGTGCGTATGAGTTCTATGCGACACCTACGTTAAATGAGAATGAATATGCCGTTGTACTTACCTGGGGCTCTTATCCCTATGATTTGGATTCCCACTTGTTCACCACAGCGGGAACCGGAACGGGGCATATCTGGTTCGGGGGAAGAACGGACACATTTAACAACTATCTGGATGTGGACGATACAGATTCTTATGGGCCGGAGACCGTGACCATTTTAAACTTTGATCCCTCGAAGTATTACAAATACTGTGTAGTGGATTTTACAAACTGCAGCAGCGGCAATTTCCACAGCCTGGACATGTCATATTCACTGGCTTGTGTAAATGTATATTCCTCCGAAGGGCTGGCTGCCACATATAATGTGCCTACAGGGCAGGAGGGCGTTATCTGGGAGGTATTCGAGATACGTAACGGGCGGATCACCCCGATTCAGAGATATTACAGCAATGCAGAGGATAAGACCTGGTGGCATTCTGATAAATAAAGAATTCAAAAAAACAAAAGCAAATGAACAGGGAGGTACAAAGATGTTTTGTAAGAAATGCGGAAAAGAAGTAAAAGAGGGCACGGCATTCTGCGGCCACTGCGGAGCGCCCATGAACCAGAGCGGCGGACAGGGGCCGCTGCCTTTGGCTGGCGGAGGATTTGGAACTATAGGATCTGGTTCTCTGGCCGGGAACAGCAGTGAGAATAAGAACAGTCCGGGCGGCTCAATGGGAAAGAATAAGCTTTTTGCTATAGGAGCTGCGGCTGCGGTTCTGGTGCTGGTGATTGGGCTGGGGGCTGCCCTGTTTTCCGGAAAGTCTGGCAAGGCTGACAGTATTGAGGGAACATGGAAGTGGGAGTGCAGTTTTGGCGGGCTCGGCGCTTTAGCGGATGAGTTTTTTGTAGAAGAATTGGAGGAGATGGGAATTAGAGAATCGGATCTTCCAAATGTGCAGGGAGTTCTGGAATTTGACAAAAATGGGAAATGGGAATTCCATATAGACGAGAAGGAATATATAAAAACCGCATTAGAGGCTGGGGAAATAATGCTCGATGCTATGCTGGAAGAGGGCTATATCAATGAGGATGAAGCTGAGGAGGCAATGGAAGAGCTCAAAGAGATGACAGAAGACGAAGAGATGAGGAAAGCGGCATTAGAAGAGATGTCTTTCCTGGAATGGTCTGGTGATTATGAGGCAGACACAAAAAAAGGAGAGATTGAACTGACGGTAAAGAGGGCCTTTGGTGAAAAGGATTCGGCAGAGGTGATACTGGAGTATGAGATTGAGGACAAAAAGCTGAGTCTGGACATCCAGGAGGATGAGGACGGCTGCATGGGGCAGTGGGAGAGCCTGGGAATTTTTGATCAGGATCTGACTAGATAGCAGCGTCATTTTGTCAGCGGCTGTTTAGCAAGAGTACATAGGAAGCATTATGGAGGTAAGGGAATGTTTTGCTCGAATTGCGGAAAAGAGATAGAGGAAGGCGCAGTTTTTTGTAAGCACTGCGGAGCAAAAGCAGGGGAAGTACAGAACCAGCGCAAACCGGCGTCCGCTGGTGCTGCAGCGCAAGAAACATCCGAAGCACCCGTACATCAGATAGAAAATGTCAAAAAAAGTATAAATAAGGAAGGCGGAAGAACAAGGAAGAAGACCGGAATCATTGCGGCAGGTATCATACTTCTTGCAGCTGCCGCAGCCGCCGGATTTTTTGCGGTACAGCGTGCAAATGCAGCAAAAGCTTTTTCGGATAAGGTAACGGCATTTAAAAATTACTGCGAGGATTACCAAATGGGAGATCTGGAAGCGGATTATAAGACGCTGCTTGAGGAAGCGGAGCATGTTGTGAAAGAAAAAGAACGCTCCGCATATTCAGATACCGAGGGCGAGCTTGAACAGTTTAAGGAAAAGCTGCAGGAATATACCACAAAGCTGGAAGGCTATAGCGGCAAAAGAGAGGAATACGCACTGATAAAAGATTATCCCATGACAGATGAGCAGAAGGGAAGATATACGGCTCTTTTGGCGGAGCTGGAAAAGGGATTTGAAGAAAACAGCCTCCTGTCCATAGAGCAATCCATAAACAATTTCGATGCATTTTTCAAAGATTGGGAAAGTGAATTCCGCCAGATGATAGAGAATCGGAAAGCCGAGGCAGAGCAGGCTATCGCGTCTGACATACTGCTGGAGGCGGAGCGCCAGATGATAAACGCCCAGCTGGATAATGCGGGCTCATTCTGGGACAAGGGAAATTACAACGAGGCGATGGCGGAATATGAAAGCTCCGCATCTCTTCTGGATGGCATAAAGAAATCCGCTGATTATGAAATTCGGGTAGAACAGGCAGAGGTCTCCTCATTTCCGGAAATAAAGCTCTATGTAACCGCTTATGATATACAGTCGAATCATTCGGTTCCAGTGTTGGAAAGCAGCTTAGCTCTAAAAGAAATGGTTCAAGGCAGTTATTCGGATGTACAGGTAAATAAGGTCAGTAAGCTGGATCAAAAGGAGAATCTGAATGTCTGCCTTGTGGCGGATGTAAGCGGAAGTATGTGGGAACAAATGCCTCTTGTACAGCGTTCTATGACAAATTTTCTGGACTGTCTGCAATACAGCGTGGGAGACAAGGCGGCTCTTATTACATTCGACAATCTTGTCAAAGTGAACCGGGATTTTACCGGGGACAAGAATGTTCTGACAGGGGAAATCAACAATATGTATGTGGGAAATGCCACTGCACTGTATGATGCCCTTTATGTGGCAGTCTGCAAAGCCTCCGAGGCAGAAGGTGCAAAATGCGTGATTGCATTTACAGACGGATACGACAATGTCAGTATGACGAGCAAAGACAGAGTGATTGAAGCGGCCCGGTTATATGGAGTGCCTGTCTATCTGATAGGGATCGGTTCCTGGACGGATGAAACGTCCCTGCAGTCCATCTGCAGTTCTACGGGCGGGGATTACTGGAATGTCTCGGACGGAAGCGAGATGCAGGCAATTTATAATTCCATTTACCAGAAAAACAAGGAAATGTATCTGGTAGAGTATACCACCAGTATACAGGATATAAATGTGCCTCAGAATCTTTACCTGTCATATAATGACGGGGATGCATATATGAGATGCGAAACGGAATTTGAACCTTCTAAGCTTAAGGCTTCTGAGGAGGAGTACACGGATCTGGTACAGGACAATGGAATGGCAAATGCAGATGTAGAAGATGAGGTGCTGCGGATCCGGGGGATCTACAATGAGATTGTGCAGAAGAGAACCAATGGCCAGTATATGGAATCGGCTGTAAAAGACGGGGTTACCATGTACACGGAGAATGGTGAAGTGCAGTGTATCATTGCAAAGAAGGGCGTGGACGGTGTTCCCTATGCGCGGTATTATTATTTTGAGAACGGGAGCTTGATCTTTGCATATCTGGAAGCCGGCGACTCTCACAGGCTGTATTTTAACAATGGGCGGCTGTTCCGCTGGCGTTATGCCTCCGACGCAGTGAACTTCTCGGAAGCGGATAACCATGACAATGAGGATTCCGAAGAATTCAGAGAGTGGGAAAATCTGGCGCTGGATGATATCTATAACTATGGAGGAGTATGTAGGGTATAAAGGTTTCAAGAATAAGGCTTTGAAGGAATATAGGGAGATAAGGATATGTTTTGTGCGAAATGCGGTGCAAAGATAGATGACAATGCAAGGTTCTGCGGCAAATGCGGAAGTCCGGTGCCGGCTTCTCAAGGCGGAGGGCAGGCAGCGGGAGGGGCAGATGCGTTGTCTGGAAGCGGATATACGTCACAGAATGGAAATTGCGGATGGGCTGGCCGGGGATTTTAGTTTCAGAGGCGGATATGATGAGAGCTGCTTTACGATAACATCTTGGAACAGTCCGTTTCAGATTTTTGATTCCGATATGGGGGAACAAGTTGAAGCGGATAGGTTTCATGCAATGTTATGCGATTTTTCCGGCGATGGCGTACCATACCTTTATGTGTATAGCAGTACAAATGATACAGGTGAGCAGAGCTTTGAAATCTATGGATGGACGGGTCAGAAAGCAGAACTGATATTTGACACGGATGCTGAAAAATCATACAGAAATAACTTCTATATCTATGAAGATGAAAATAATAAATATGAGATTCGGATGGATTATGAGGAATATTGTCCTCCGGCCTTGTTTTACAGGGTTCAGACGTATGCTTTTGCGGAAGGAACTATAAAAATAATTTGCGAGCGGACAGAAGAAAACAACTTTGAGGATGAGCTCTGGCATGTGATAGAAAACGGCGTAGAAACTGTCTATACGAGTGAAGAATACAGTACATTAACAGCAGGAAGAAGTCAGACAGAAAATCACAAGCATACACTGCCATATACCTGTTTCCATGCAATGCAGCCAAGTACCCTGCAGGAAATGATGGAAGGCTTGAACCGGTATGCGGCGCTTTGGGGAGGAGAAAGTACAGAACAGGGTGATGTACAGCCGGCGAATGATAATTCTTCAGCTGAAAATGCGGATCTGGCCGGCCTTTTGACAAACATTTCCTGGGAAGATATCAACAGCGGAAATTATGATACCACAAGACTGCATTTTTCATTTGATGATTCAACGGATCAGGCAGTGGAACTGGATTATCCAAGTGCTGTAGAGAAGATTGAGTACATGGATATAACCGGTGATGGAATAGAGGAAGCTCTGGTATACAGATATTTTGCAAATACGGCAACAGAATATACACTGATTGATTTCTTCAAAATTGAACCTGGTATGGCAATCAATATATCTCCGTCTGTGTACATAAAAGAATTGTCCAATGAGGTATGGGATATGGAGCTTCTGAATGAGTATGCCAAAGGCTATACATCTCCTACACTGAAAGTAACGTCTTACGGGAAAGAAGATGGGGTGGCTTTTGAGCAGGCGGTATATTTGCTTGGATATAAGGATGGAAGCTGGAACGTGATACAGGAATAATACAAGTACAAGGATGATTAGGAGGAGCAGGTAATGTTTTGTGCGAAATGCGGAGCCAGGATTGATGATAACGCAAGGTTCTGTGACAAATGTGGGAGTTCGGTATTGACTCCTCAAGGCAGTGGGCAGAAAGCCGGCCCGGTAAGCGGCGGCAATGTGGCAGGGCAGGGAAAGGAAGCATCAAAAAAGAAAGGCTTTTTGGCGGTTCTGGCTGCAGCTCTGGTATTGATTGCTGTGGCTGTTGGAGTGTCTGCAGTGAGAAAAGATGGCGGAGGTACGGCTCTGTGTGCAGGTGGGTTTGAGAGCGCAGTGAAAGAGGCGGTGAATGACATTGCGGCACAGTATGCAGCCAGTGTGGCAGGCGAAGGGCAGGCTGACGGCCAGGGAATGGAAGAAAATGAGAACACGACAGCCAGTGAAGCCGTATTTGCGCAATATAGCCAGTTTCTCCAGGGAAACCTGACAGCCGAGTGCGAAGGAAATCAAGTGACTTTCCAGCAATTTTATGAAAATTATTGTAAAGCTTTTGAGGTGGATGAAGGAGATGGAGAATATCAAAGTTATCCGCCAAAGGTAACCTTTGCGCTGACTGATATAGATATGAATAAGCTGCCGGAACTTCACATCTGTAAAATGGGAGATCAGGCAGTGGGCGACGGCTGGAGCCTCTATACTCTATATTCAGAAAACAGCGAATTGAAAATTGCCGAATCAGCCACTGGAGGATGGTCAGATTATTTTACTCTGTATACAAATGGCCTGCTATGGCTTCTGCATGGCCAGCATGAACCGAGAGTGGAGTGGTTTGATACGCTGCAAGGAGAAAAAATTGCCTGTTTTGTGGAATATAGCAATCCTGGAGATATGGAATATGCCGAAAATGAACGCAGGCAGTGGATGGAAGAAGGGTATAAACAGGTATACGTTACTTATAGCGGAGATACATCCGGCACTGAATATACGCCCTCCAGCTTTGCGGCGGAATATGGCGGAAAGGAAGTGCAGTTTTACAGCCAGGAGGAAATCCTGAATATGTTATGATGCTTGAACACAAGGAACGCAGCTTAGAGCAAATACAGCCGCAATAAAGGAGGAACAAGTAATGTTTTGTGTGAAATGCGGATCCAGGATAGATGATAAAGCAAGATTTTGTGATAAATGCGGAAGCCCGGTATCGGCTTCTCAAGGCGGAGGGCAGGCAGCGGGAGAGACAGATGCGTTGTCTGGAAGCGGATATACGCCACAGAATGGAAATGCGCCCTCAACTACTTTTGGGGGTAAGAAGCCAGGGAAAGGCTCCCTGGCCGCGCTGCTGATTCTGGCCGTTGTTCTTGCAGCTGCTGCTGGATTTTTTGTCTACAAAGCAGCTCACAAGGAGGAAACAGATATACAAGAAAATGCAGGGAAGGAAACGGAAGCTGTCGAAGCAGAGGAAACACAGCCAGAAGCAGAAACGGGGACGGATGAGCAGGAGCAGGCGGATGTAAAGGCAGAGCTTGAGGCAGTTCTTGGAAATATTTCCTATTATGGGGATAAAAGCAAATGCTCCATGACAGCAGAGCAGGCGGCGGCCTATGCACAGTTTATCGCGGACGGAATGGAGGGAAAGGTAGAGATGCCGAAAGGGCCGCTGGGGATACCGGTGCCTGACCAAGTATTTTGGGATAAGCCATACGAAGTAGACGACACATATGGAGGAACCTATCTGACAGACAGGAAAAATGTCATGCTGGCTGATTTTGCAGAAGACGGAAATCCATATCTGTATGTTTATAGCAGTATGACAGAGGATTCCTTCGAAGTTTACGGCTGGGATGGGAATACGGTAAAACTGCTGGTAAACCAGGAGGGAATTGACAGGGTGGGAAGCTACCTTCTTGAGTATCCGGATGGAAAGGTAAAGACATGCAGAAAGAGTTCTTCCGGAGCAGGGGATAATAACGTAGAGATATATATGTTTGGCGGCGGCACAATAGAAAAATCATATTCCTTGAGAGTGCTGGAGGATGGGCAGGGAGTCCATTGCATAGAAAACGGAGAGGAAACGCTCTATCCGGCAGGAAGCTATGGCCTGGCTTATGAGAAACTGGAGAATGCAGCGCCGCATCGGGAGGAGCATACCCATGCGATGCCATATACCTGCTTTTATGAGACACAGCCAAGTACCCTGACTGAAATGATGGACGGATTAAACCAGTATGCGGTTCTTTTGAATGGAGGTACAGTTCCTTCAGAATCACAGGCTGAAGCTGATGCAGCCGAAGAGCCGGCATCCCCCTGGCTCATAAGGATGAAGAACTGCACAATTGACGTAGACTTATCTGCTTATATTCCGGCGGAATATCTGAAGGCGGCTCAGAGGGATACCTATGGCGACGCACTGCAGAGGGTAGTAAGCAGCTATTACACACATCCGGAAATGCTGACGATAACACAGGCGAGTTTTGTTGAGTATGATCCGAGTGTCTGGTTCATTAGCTATCCCATTGAAAACAGTGATTGTGTGTTTCAGTTTTCATCCAATGACGGCGGAGGCAGCTGGAAATATGACTATCTGGTGAATGCACATGGATCGGATTATGGCGGATTCGCCATTATATTTGACAATGGAGTTCCGGGCAATATCTCATCATTGTACGAGAATTGCATAGGAACAGAAGGCCTGCCGGAAAATTTTAGGGACGAAAAGATTTATCGTACTGATTATATAATGGGAGATTTTAATATGAATCTGAGAGACGGAATGGGGAACAGTTATGAGATTCCGGTGCGAGAACTACCGTAAAAATCTATCATCTGCAGAAGCATTTCGGAGGTTCTACGGTAAGGAAGAGAGCGGGACTGTCGGGAAATAAGGCAGCCCCGCTCTTTTTGATGCATGTTAGCTTGCCGCAGAGGCGGGATGCCGGAAAAAGAAAAATAGAAATGACAATGTTGTTGGAACTAACAGCATGTGTTATACTATAAAACGAAGATTGAAGAAGCATGGGCATCCCAGGGAGGTGTAAATATGGCGAGAACCGTAAGTATCGGCTGCCAGGACTTCGAGACGATTCGAAGGGAAGGCTGCTTTTACATCGATAAAACTTCATTTCTTTCCGAGTGGTGGGAGAATGGAGACAGTGTAACGCTGATTGCCCGTCCCAGACGTTTTGGCAAGACCCTCAATATGAGCATGACGGAGCAGTTTTTTTCCATAAAATATGCCGGTAGAGGCGAACTGTTTGAAGGGCTGTCCATATGGGAAAAACAAGAGTACAGAGAACTGCAGGGCACCTATCCGGTGCTTGCGCTTAGTTTTGCAGATATAAAACAGACTACCTTTGAGCAGACGCGCAAAGCAATGTGCCGTATTATCAAAATGGCGTACAATCAATACGATTTCCTGATGAAAAGCGATCTGTTCAATGAAAGTGAAAAAGAGGATTTCCGAAGCATATCCGCAGACATGGAGGACAGTCAGGCGGCATTTTCCCTTAAGCTGCTGTCGAATTATCTGAGCCGTTATTACGGGAAAAAGGTGATAATCCTTTTGGACGAATACGACACGCCTATGCAGGAAGCCTATGTAAACGGTTACTGGGAGGAGCTGGCAGCATTTATCAGAACGCTGTTTAATTCCACCTTTAAGACAAACCCGTATATGGAGCGGGCGGTTATGACAGGAATCACCCGTGTAAGCAGGGAATCCATTTTTTCGGATCTCAATAATCTTGAGGTGGTAACAACCACTTCGGAAAAGTATGCAGACAGCTTTGGGTTTACAGAGGAGGAGGTTTTTGCAGCCCTGGACGAATTTGGCCTGGCAAAGAAAAAGCAGGAGGTAAAAGCCTGGTACGACGGCTTTATCTTTGGAAGCCGGACGGATATCTATAACCCATGGTCTATTTTAAACTACCTGGAGAAAAAGAAAATAGGAACCTATTGGGCCAATTCCAGCTCCAACAGCCTGGCAGGGAAGCTGATTCGGGAGGGGAACAGAGAAGTTAAGCAAAGCTTTGAAGCTCTGCTGTATGGTGAAGCGCTTCGGGTAGAGATTGATGAACAGATTGTGTACGGAGAACTTCAGACCAGAAGAAATGCTGTCTGGAGCCTTCTTCTGGCAAGCGGCTATCTGAAAGTGCTCCAGGTGGAATTCGCGGAAGCGTCTGGCCGCTGGTATTACAGACTGGCATTGACAAACAGAGAAGTGCGTCTGATGTTTAACAATATAATCCGCGGATGGTTTTCAGGACAGGATGAAAATTATAATGATTTTATCAAAGCCTTGCTGCGGGATGATCTGAAGGCCATGAACCACTATATGAATAAGGTGGCCCTGGCGACCTTCAGCAGCTTTGACACAGGGAAGAAGCCTTCGGAAACAGCGGAGCCGGAACGTTTTTACCACGGCTTTGTCCTGGGGCTTCTGGTGGAGCTGTCCGACCGTTATACGCTGACCTCCAACCGGGAAAGCGGCTTTGGCCGCTATGACGTGATGCTGGAGCCAAAAGGCGGCGACGATGCCATAATTCTGGAATTCAAGGTACAGGATCCCGATGAGGAAAAGGAGCTTGCAGATACCGTGAAGGCAGCCCTGGAGCAGATAGAAGACAGGAAGTATGAAACCGCACTGATAACAAAAGGAATTCCCAAAGAGAGGATACGGAGCTACGGTTTTGCGTTTCGTGGGAAAGAAGTTTTGATAGGAAAAGGATGAATTTCCTGGAATTCGGAAGCAGCTATTTCGCAGGCAGACATAAATCCGGAGAGGGAGGCGCAAAGATGTCAAGAACGGTAGGAATCGGGCTTCAAAGTTTTGAAAAAATCAGAGAAAATAATTATTTTTATACAGATAAGACAAAGTTTATAAAGGAATGGTGGGAAAATGGAGATGATGTTACCCTGATTACCCGTCCGAGACGTTTCGGGAAGACCCTCAACATGAGCATGACGGAGCAGTTTTTTTCCGTGAACTACGCCGGCAGGGAGGAGCTGTTTGAAGGGCTGTCTATCTGGGAGAGCGAAAAATACAGGAATCTCCAGGGAACCTATCCGGTGATAGCCTTGAGCTTTGCGGATGTAAAAGAGACTTCCTTCGCACAGGCCCGGAAGGCTGTCTGCCGGATTATTAAAATGACATACAATCAATACGATTTTCTTCTGGAAGGCAATGTGCTGAACGAAAGCGAAAAGAAGGATTTCCGAAGCATATCCACAGACATGGAGGACAGTCAGGCGGCATTTTCCCTTAAGCTGCTGTCGAATTATCTGAGCCGTTATTACGGGAAAAAGGTGATAATCCTT
Organism: Candidatus Merdisoma sp. JLR.KK011; assembly: GCF_036941125.1. NCBI lineage: Bacteria > Bacillati > Bacillota > Clostridia > Lachnospirales > Lachnospiraceae > Candidatus Merdisoma > Candidatus Merdisoma sp. JLR.KK011. The sequence goes on from NZ_JAYWSZ010000004.1 coordinate 1,417,322, forward strand.
TTGGACGAATACGACACGCCTATGCAGGAAGCCTATGTAAACGGTTACTGGGAGGAGCTGGCAGCATTTATCAGAACGCTGTTTAATTCCACCTTTAAGACAAACCCGTATATGGAGCGGGCGGTTATGACAGGAATCACCCGTGTAAGCAGGGAATCCATTTTTTCGGATCTCAATAATCTTGAGGTGGTAACAACCACTTCGGAAAAGTATGCAGACAGCTTTGGGTTTACAGAAGAGGAGGTTTTTGCAGCCCTGGACGAATTTGGCCTGGCGGAGAAAAAGCAGGAGGTAAAAGCCTGGTATGACGGCTTTACCTTTGGAAGCCGGACGGATATCTATAACCCATGGTCTATTTTAAACTACCTGGAGAAAAAGAAAATAGGAACCTATTGGGCCAATTCCAGCTCCAACAGCCTGGCAGGGAAGCTGATCAAAGAAGGAAGCCCGGAGATTAAGCAGGAATTTGAAGCTTTGATTACCGGCCAGTCCATTGTGACTCCCATAGATGAGCAGATTGTGTATGGAGAACTGGATGGAAATGAGGAAGGAATCTGGAGCCTGCTGCTGGCCAGCGGATATCTGAAAGTGATCCGGTATGAGGAATTGGGAGGGGATGTAGACGAGCCGGATTATGAGCTGTGCCTGACCAACCGGGAAGTGAATCTGATGTTCCGCACTTTGGTAAAGGGCTGGTTCCGGAAGAACATAAGCGAATATAATGGCTTTATCAAAGCCTTGCTGCGAGATGATCTGAAGGCCATGAACCACTATATGAATAAGGTGGCCCTGGCGACCTTCAGCAGCTTTGACACAGGGAAGAAGCCTTCGGAAACAGCGGAGCCGGAACGTTTTTACCACGGCTTTGTCCTGGGGCTTCTGGTGGAGCTGTCCGACCGTTATACGCTGACCTCCAACCGGGAAAGCGGCTTTGGCCGCTATGACGTGATGCTGGAGCCAAAAGGCGGCGGCGATGCCATAATTCTGGAATTCAAGGTACAGGATCCCGATGAGGAAAAGGAGCTTGCAGATACCGTGAAGGCAGCCCTGGAGCAGATAGGAGACCGGAAGTATGAAACCGCACTGATAACAAAAGGAATTCCCAAAGAGAGGATACGCAAATATGGATTTGCTTTCCGTGGAAAAGATGTTTTGATTGGATAATTTTCCAAACTATGCTACAATACCACTCAGAGGTGAAAAACAAGATGTATTCATTCAACAGTAAAGTCCGCTACAGCGAGGTGGGCGAGGATAAAAAGCTTTCTTTAAACGGAATTATCAATTATTTTCAAGACTGCAGCACCTTTCAGTCCGAGGAGCTGAAGGTAGGAGTGGATGTGCTGGAAGAGCTGCACCGTGTCTGGGTGCTCTCCTCCTGGCAGATTGTGGTGGAGCGTTACCCGGATCTGTGCGAGGAGATCACAATTGCCACCTGGCCCTATTATTTCCAGAGCTTCTGCGGCTACCGCAATTTTGTTATGAAAGATCGCAAGGGACAGATGCTGGCCTATGCCAATGCCCTTTGGAGCTTTCTGGATACAGACACAGGCCGCCCGGTGCGCGTGCCGGAGGATATTGAGAAGGTCTATATCCTGGAAGAAAAGCTGGATATGAACTATGCCTCCAGAAAAGTGCCGATGCCCAGGGACGGAGAGCGCAAGGAGCCTTTCGCCGTGCAGAAGCATCATCTGGATACGAACCATCATGTCAACAACGGCCAGTATATCCAGATGGCCCGGGAATATATTCCGGAGGATTTTCCCATCCGCCAGATGCGGGCGGAGTATAAGAAGCCGGCCCTTCTGGGGGATATGATTTATCCGGTGGTGCAAAGGGAGGACAACCGCTATATGACGGCCCTCTGCGATGAGCTGGGACACCCCTATGCGGTGGTAGAGGTTTCATAGCCGGAAGCACAGGCATAAGCAGATATGCAGGCATAAGGCGGAAAGAAAAGCCTTCTGTCTTGAAAAAACGGAGGAAAAAGGCACATGATCTTACTTGGAAAAAAGCAGAAACTAATCATTGTAAAAAAAGTTGATTTCGGCGTGTATCTGGCTGAAAAGGAAGACGCAGAGGATAAGGTTCTGCTTCCGGGAAAGCAGGTGCCGGAAGGCGCCAGGCCGGGGGATGTCCTGGAGGTGTTTGTCTATAAAGATTCCAAAGACCGGCTGATATCCACCACCCAGGAGCCTAAGGTACAGCTTGGGGAAATTGCCGTTCTTAAGGTGACGGAGGTTACCAAGATAGGGGCATTTCTGGACTGGGGACTGGAAAAGGAACTTCTGCTTCCTTTCCGGGAACAGACCAGACGGGTCAGCGCAGGGGAAGAGGTACTGATTGCCGTGTATGAGGATAAGAGCAGCCGCCTTTGCGCCACCATGAACGTATACAAATACCTGGACACAGACGCTCCCTACAAGGCCGAGGACCGGGTGACAGGCACGATTTATGAAATCAGCCGTGAATTCGGAGCTTTCGTAGCCGTGGATAACCGCTATTCCGGGCTGATACCCAAAAAAGAATTCCATGGAAACAGAACCATCGGCGATCAAGTGGAGGCCCGGGTGACGTCGGTGAAGGAGGACGGAAAGCTGAACTTAAGCATCCGGGAAAAGGCGTATCTTCAGATGGATGCAGACGCGGATTATGTGCTGCAGGTACTGGACGAATATGACGGCGTCCTGCCCTTTAACGACAAGGTATCGCCGGAAATCATAGAACGGGAGCTGCATCTTAGTAAAAATGCATTTAAGAGGGCGGTAGGCCGCTTGCTGAAGGAAGGCAAAATAGAGATAACCGAGAAACGCATTCTTCGAAAATGATGGAAAATTAACAAATTTAGAAAAAATGGAAAAAAGTGCTTTCCAAAGTGCATTTCAGCAGTTATAATAAGGGAGAAGAAAGGAGTGAAAAAAAGATGAAAGTTCAAAACATTTCTAACATCGAGAAATTCTTTGAGGTAGTAGACAGCTGCCAGGGTAAGGTAGAACTGGTAACAGGCGAAGGCGACAGACTGAATCTGAAGTCCAAACTTTCCCAGTATGTATCTATGGCGAACATCTTTTCCAACGGTGAGATTCCGGAGCTTGAGATTATCGCATACGAGAAGGAAGATATCGACAAATTAGTTTCATTCATGATCAATGGTTAGATAAAACGCGGTAATGGTTCCTGGAGGGGAACGATTGCCGCGTTTTTCAGTGTTTGAGACGGCCGCAGTGCCATTTGAGACGGCCGCAGTGCCATTCGGAAAACCGGAGGTTTTCTATAAGTTTTTCTTTTTATACACAAAGTATAGTCCAATCCCCGTAAGTACAATTAGATAAGCAAGCAGTACCAGGATCCCGAGAAGATTGACGGGCTCCCTGTTCGCAATGCCCCGGACCATACGGCTGGTTTGAGAGAGCGGCAGAGCCGCAATGAATTCCCGGACGCCGTGGGGAATCCGGTCTGTGGAAAAGAAGGTATTGCACAGGTAAGCCATAGGCATAATAAAGTAATTGGAAAACCGGGGCACATCCGCATGGTTCCGGGCCAGAAAGGAAACTACAATGCCAAGGGCGGAAAAGACTGCGCCGTTTAAAAAGAGAATCACAATCGAGATTCCGTTAAAAACAAGCCCGGTCTCAATGGGCCAGACGAGAAGCAGGATGATTGCGCCTGCATAGAGCCCCCGGAGGGAGCCCGCCAGAATCTGTCCGGCAATAAACTGCCAGAGAGGCGTAGGCGAGATAATCACCTGGTCAAAGGCTTTCTCATAGAGACGCTGTACGTTCAGGTTCTGGGCGATGGCATTGAAGCTGCCGTTCATGGTAGTGAGAGCCACCACACCCGGAATGAGAAAGTTCAGATAAGGCATACCGTTCATGGTAGTCCGGATACCCCAGCCGAATACAATCAGGTACATCAGCGGCGCAATCAATGCCGCCATGGTAATACGTGAGAAATCCCGGACGAATTCCCTCCATTTTTCCCATAAAATCGTGATAATTCCCATAATATACTCCGTTCTTAAGACAGACGTTTTCCCACCTGCTCTACAAACACATCCTCCAGAGTAGTATCCCGCAGGGTACACTGGCCGGTGAGGCCGCTCAGGCAGGCAATGGCCTTAGAACGCTCGTGGAAATAACGGCTGTGAATGCCGTCGTCCAGCAGCTCGTCAACCGCATAAGCTCCGAGATTTTCAATGAGGTGTGCGGGCGTGTCAATTTCGTTTAAGCGTCCGCCGTTCATCAAAGCCACCCGTTTGCAGAGCGACTGGGCTTCCTCGATATAGTGGGTGGTCAAAAGAATCGTCAGGCCTTTTTCGTTAAGCTGCCGTAAGAGGCTCCACATCTGCCGCCGGGAAATGGCGTCCATGCCGGCGGTAGGCTCGTCTAAGAGAAGGATCTCCGGTTCCGTCAAGAGCGCGCGGCAGACCATAAGCTTGCGCTTCATTCCCCCGGAAAGCTTGCGGATGGTTTTTCTCCGGTGCTCTGTGAGGCCTGCAAAGGCAAAGAGCTCCTCCGTCCGGGCCCGTATCTGCTTTACCGGCATAAAATAAAGCCGCCCCTGGTATTCCATGATTTCGTCCATGTCCATATCCTGGCGCATGGAATATTCCTGGGTGATAACGCTGACCTTCCGCTTCAGATCCTGCCGTTTCCGTGTCAGAAGCTCGCCGTCGATGCGGATTTCCCCAGAGGTTGGGAGAAGCAGCGTGGAAAGCATCCCGATGGTGGTAGTCTTTCCGGCTCCGTTGGGCCCCAGAAGGCCGAAAAATTCTCCTGTTTCAATCTGCAGGCTGATAGAGTCTACGGCAGTAAAATGTTCAAATTGCTTTGTTAAATTGTGAAGCTCAATCATGTCCGCCTCCGGGCTCTTTTGCAATGATGAGAGAGTAGTATCCGGCGTCATCGGGGATCTCCTCTGCGCTTCGATAGATATGTTCATTTTCCATGCCGCAGTTTTCTACCATCACCACTTTTCGGCCGCTGGATTTTAAGATTTCCTTTACCTGGTGCATTTTTTTTCCTGACTTCATCAGGACATAATTTCCCGGAAGGGACAGATCGCTGTTCAGCTTGTGAACGGCGGGCAGAATGTGAAGCTGCTCGTCCCATTCCGCCAGAGACGTGCAGGTCCGCGCCGCTGCGGCGCAGAAGGAGGTAATGCCGCTGACAAGCTCTGCCTCATAGCCCCGTGCCAGAATCCGCTTCTGGACATAGAGGTAGGTGGAGTAGATGGTGGGATCTCCCAGGGTAAGGAAGACCACGTTCTGCCCCTGCTTTAGATAGGCCTCGATGGCATCGGCAGCCTTTTCGTGGTTCAGATGCATTTCCTCCTTGTCGTGGGTCATGGGCATATCCACGGAGAGAAGGGTTTTTTCCGCCAGCTTTGGTACGGCTTTTACGGCTATCTGATAGGCAACCGTTTCCTTTGCCGCCGGGCCGGGGAGGGCGATGATTTCATTTTCTTTTATAAGGCGTACTGCCTTTAAGGTCATAAGCTCCGGATCTCCCGGGCCTACACCTGCCCCATATAATATTCCATTCATAACTGTATCCGTCTCCTGTTCCAGTTCTTATTCCGGTTTTATGCCGGTGCATGTGGTTTATTATAAGTGCCTTAAAAATATTTTTCAACTGCATTTCTCATATTATTGCATTTTTATGGGAGATGTGCTATATTACACTTGTAGCTTCGCAGGAAGCCAACTGTAGGTGTCGCACCGTTTCGAGCGGTGCGGTGAAAAGGGAAACAGGTGAGAAACCTGTGCGAACTCGTCACTGTAAATAGGGAGCGGGATGCCATAATGTCACTGAGAGATCGGGAAGGCGGCATCTTTGTGAGGATCTATAAGCCAGGAGACCTGCCTATAGAAAGTTTCGGGAGAATTCCGCTCCCGGGGCCACGAGTAACTGGTCGCAGATGGAAAACCATAACATCATTGCGTCCTCTTACAGATGCCTGCCCAGATGCGGAAGGCATTTTTGCTGTTGTTTAAAAAGATTGAACAGGAGCATTACCACGTCAAAATGCAGACGGCCTGCGGCGTCTGCAGAAAACAGATGCAAAACAAAAAGGAGGAACGGCATGAAAAGAAAAATGTCAACACTGCTGGCAGCCCTGCTGGCACTCACCCTTGCATTAAGTGCATGCGGAAGTAAGGAAGAAACGGCGCCGGCCGCTGAACAGGCACCGGCGGAAACAGAAGCAAACCCTGAGGAACCGTCAGAATCGGCGGAAGCGCCCCAGCCGGAGGAGAGCACGCCGAAGGAGGCAGACGCTGCAATTCTTGCGGTAAGCTTCGGAACCAGCTATAACGACAGCCGGGACATTACCATCGGCGCCGTGGAGGAAGCCATTGCCAAGGCATTTCCGGAGTATGAGGTGCGCCGGGCATTTACGGCCCAGATTATCATCGACAAGCTGGCCGAGCGGGACGGCCTGGAGATTGACAACGTGACCCAGGCGCTGGATCGCGCGGTGGCAGACGGAATCAAGACTCTGATTGTACAGCCTACCCATTTGATGAATGGTCTGGAGTATGCGGATCTGGTAAAAGAGCTTGAAGATTACAAGAGCGATTTTGACAAGGTGGTTCTTGGAGAACCTCTTCTGACCAGTGACAAAGATTTTGAGACAGTAATGAATGCTATTACAGCTGCTACAAAGGAGTATGCGCAGGACGAAGAGACAGCCGTTGTCTTTATGGGACATGGAACGGAAGCCGAATCAAATCAGGTTTACAGCACCCTGCAGGAGAAGCTTACGGGCGCAGGGTTTGAGAATTACTACATCGGCACCGTTGAGGCAGCGCCGACCTTAGAGGATGTTATGGCGCTTCTGAAGGAAAAGGGAACTTATAAAAAAGTAGTTTTGGAGCCGTTGATGGTTGTGTGCGGCGATCATGCCAACAATGATATGGCAGGCGACGAGGAGGATTCCTGGAAAACCCTTCTTACCCAGGAAGGCTATGAGGTAGAATGCGTGCTTAAGGGGCTGGGAGAGCTGCCGGAGATTCAGCAGATGTATGTGGAACATACGCAGGCGGCTATTGACAGCTTGAATTAGAACAAGAAAAATTATAAAAAGACGGGAACGGGAACATGAGACGGACTGTATATACATTAGCAGGAATCATAGGTGCGGGTATTTTCTGGATATCAGGGATGACCGGTCTGGCAAAGGAAGAAGAGGAACGTGAGATTTCATACGATCAAGTAGCCTCGGAGAGCGAGCGGGCCGGTTCCTCGGAGGTAGGCGTTGAGGGAATGATGCCTGTCTATGGAACGGATGTTGCGGACGGCGTCTATGAGGTGACGGTGGAATCCAGCTCCTCCATGTTTCCCATAGAAAAAGCAGTGCTTACAGTGGAGAGCGGCAGCATGACTGCCGTTCTCACTATGGGCGGCCAGGGATACTTAAAGGTGTATCCCGGTACTGGCGCAGAGGCGGCAAAGAGCGATCCTTCTGCATACATAGGCTTCCAGGTAAATGAGGAGGGAAAGCATACCTTCACTATACCGGTGGAAGCGCTGGATCATCCCATAGCCTGTGCTGCATTCAGTAAAAACCGGGAAAAGTGGTATGATCGTTTCCTTCTCTTCGAGGCGGAAAGCCTTCCTAAGGAGGCTGTCCTGGTGGAGCTTCCCGATTATGAAGCCTTAAAGCAGGCTGCGAAAGAAAAGCGGATTGCAGCGCTTAAGGAAGAAGCGGATCAGGAAGAGACGGGAGATGGAGATACAAAAAAAGCCCCGGAAGGGCAGCTGGAGACTCTCGCACAAGCGGCGCTGATCGAGATGGAGGACGGAGAGTATGCCATCGAGGTGGAAGTAAAGGGCGGGACAGGAAGGACAACGGTAAGCTCTCCGGCCGGACTGACAGTCCGGGACGGCCGGGCTTACGCCAGGATTGAGTGGAGCAGCTCCAGCTATGACTATATGCTGGTGGGCGGGAAAAAGTACCTGCCGCTCTACGAGGAAGGCTATTCCACCTTCGAAATACCCATCACAGTATTCAATGAGCCTATGGAGATCATCGCAGATACCACGGCTATGAGCACGCCCCACGAAATAGAATACCAGCTCATTTTCTACGGCGACAGCGTCATGTCAAAAAACCAGACTCCCCAGGCGGCAGCCAGACGGGTGGTATACATGGTATTCGCTATAATGCTTGTATGCGCTCTGGTTTCTTATTTGAACAAAAGAAAACGAAAGAACTGACTGTTATATTATAGTAATCCAATAAAAAAGGATATAAACAAAAATGAAAAAAAGTATCCGCCGTTATTTCTGCAACACCATACAGACCCTTTTGCTCATAACCTTTCTTACATCCTGCGGAGCCGGGCAAAGCAAGGAGGCAGCGGGCAATCACACAGATATCAGCGCCGATCTGATCTGGGAAAGCAGCATGGAGCTTCGCTATGCCAGTGGGTTCGGCGTGGATTATTATAAAGACGGCTACCGTCTCATTACCGTTGCAGAGGAAAGCCGCTATCTGATAGTTCCTGAGGGCAAGGGCATTCCGGCGGATTTAAGCAGCGGCATAGTCGTGCTGAAGCAGCCGATAGAACAAGTCTACCTGGTAGCATCTGCAGTCATGGATATGTTCGTATCCCTGGATGCCCTGGATGCCGTGGGCTTTTCCGGCTTAAAGGCGGATTCCTGGTATATTGACGAGGCCAGAGAAGCCATGGAGCAGGGAAAAATACTCCACGCCGGCAGCTACGGAGCCCCGGACTATGAGCAGATCCTTGCCAGCGGCTGCGGCTTAGCGATAGAAAATACTATGATTTATCACACTCCGGAGGTGAAGGAGCAGCTGGAGAAGCTGGGAATTCCCGTTCTGGTAGACTATTCCAGCTACGAGAGCAATCCTCTTGGAAGGACAGAGTGGGTACGTCTCTATGGAATCCTCACAGGAAAGGAAGCCGAGGCCGAGGCAGCTTTTGCAGCCGAGGCAGAAGCCTTTGAGGCCGTAGAGCAGGAAGAGAAAACGGGGAGCACCGTGGCATTCTTTTACATCACGGCCAACGGAGAAGTCAATGTGCGCCGTTCCTCCGATTACCTGCCGAAAATGATAGAGATGGCCGGAGGAAGCTACGTATTTGACCATATAGGGGACGAGGAAGAGACAGTCTCCTCCAATGTAACCATGCAGATGGAAGAGTTCTATGCGGCAGCCAAGGATGCAGATTACATTATCTACAACAGCACCACCACAGAAGAGCTGTCCTCTGTAGAGGATTTGCTTGCAAAAAGCAGTCTCCTTGAAAAGTTTAAAGCCGTAGAGGAGGGCAGGGTCTACTGTACCACCAAGAATCTGTACCAGTCCTCTATGAAACTTGGAACCATAATTGCCGATATGCACAAAATGCTCACAGGTGAAGACGGGATGACTTACCTGTACCAATTGGAGTAGGCCATGAAGAACAAGCGATATGTACTTTCATTTTTTATATTGGGAATCCTGGTGCTTCTTTTTCTGGCGCTGAATCTGTGCGAGGGAAGCGTGGCGGTGCCTTTCAGTGAGATTATCGGAATTCTGCTGGGAGAGGAAACGGATGAGGTCTTTCGTGATATTATTATGACCATACGTTTTCCCCGGGCGCTGGCGGCTGCGATTCTCGGAGGCGGCCTGGCGCTGTCGGGCTATCTTCTCCAGACTTTTTTCCACAATCCCATTGCCGGCCCCTTTACGCTGGGGATTTCATCCGGGGCCAAGCTGGTGGTGGCCCTGGTGATGGTATTTGCTCTGGGAAAGTCTATTCATGTGAGCTCTCTTCTGATGATTGGAGCGGCCTTTGCGGGGGCTATGATTTCTATGGGCTTTGTGCTTCTGATGTCCCGGGTTATGGATAACATGTCCATGCTGATTGTCAGCGGCGTGATGATCGGGTATATCTGCTCGGCTGTGACGGATTTTATCGTGACCTTTGCGGACGATTCCAATATTGTAAATCTTCATAACTGGTCTAAGGGAAGCTTTTCCGGCATTTCCTGGGAGAATGTGGCTTTGATTACAGTGGTTATATTTTTAACCTCTTTTTTTGTATTTCTTATGTCAAAGCCTATCAGCGCTTATCAGATGGGGGAAGCCTATGCAAAAAATATGGGTGTGAATATCCAGATGTTCCGCACCCTTCTGGTGCTTTTGTCCAGCGTGCTGTCTGCCTGTGTGACGGCATTTGCCGGGCCGGTCTCCTTTGTGGGAATTGCGGTGCCGCATCTCATCAAAAGCCTTTTGAAAACGACAAAGCCCCTGCTTATGATTCCGGGATGCTTTCTGGGTGGAGCGGTGTTCTGTCTGCTGTGCGATCTTCTGGCACGGGTGCTGCTTGCGCCTACGGAGCTCAGCATCAGTACGGTGACGGCGGTGTTTGGGGCGCCTATTGTAATCTTGATTATGGTCCGCCGGAGGAAGGAGAAGGCAGGGTGAAGCTTATGAAGGAATTTTATTTTTATACGGAAGGGCTGACCGTGGGCTATCACGGGGTTCCGCTGATTAAAAATATTGAGGTTCGTCTGAAAAAGGGAGAGATTCTCACGCTGATTGGGCCCAACGGGGCAGGCAAAACCACCATTTTAAAAAGCATTATCCGTCAGCTTGCGCCTATCGGCGGCGTGGCCTGGCTTGACGGGGAGGAGATTGGGAAGCTCTCGGGGAATGCATTCTCGAAAAAGGTTTCCGTGGTTCTGACGGATCGGGTGAAGCCGGAGCTGATGACCTGTGAGGATGTGGTGGCTACGGGGCGTTATCCCTATACGGGGCGGTTCGGACTGCTCTCGAAGGAGGATTGGGAGCTGGTCTACGAGGCTATGGAGCTGGTTCATGTAGGGGAGCTTCGGGAGCGTGATTTTACGAAGATCAGCGATGGACAGAAGCAGCGGGTGATGCTTGCGCGTGCTATCTGCCAGGAGCCGGATATCATTGTGCTGGATGAGCCGACTTCTTTTTTGGATATCCGGTATAAGCTGGAATTTCTGTCCATTCTCCAGCGGATGTCCAGGAGCCGGAATCTGTCGGTGATTATGTCTCTTCACGAGCTTGAGCTGGCCGGGCGTATCTCGGATAAGCTGCTGTGTGTAAAAGGGGATAAGGTAGATCGGTTCGGGACGCCGGAGGAGGTGTTTACGCCGGGGTATATCTCCGGGCTGTATGGGATGACGGCTGGGAGCTACGACGAGGGGACGGGAAATCTGGAGCTTGAGCCGGTGAGGAAAGAACCGGAGATCTTTGTAATCGCCGGGAACGGAACCGGGACTGCGCTCTTTCGGAGACTGCAGAGGGAGGGGATTCCCTTTGCAGCAGGGATTCTCTGGGAAAATGATTTGGACTGTCCGGCGGCCAGGGCGCTGGCTTCTGAGGTGGTGCTGGAGAGGGCCTTTAGCCCGATTGGGGCCGAGAAGATAGAAAGGGCGGAGGAATTGATTGACAGCTGCAGGCGCGTGCTCTGCACCCTCAGTCTGGAGGAGACGGGGGAGTGGGCCAGGAAGCTTCGGGAGCTTGTGGTATATGCCGAAAAAAAAGGGAAACTTGGAGAGCGGCAGGATCATGGATGATTGGCAGATCACCCTCTGCATTGACGTGATTGGGGACGTGTGGTATTATGACACAGAACTACAGCTTTGTGCGGTGAGATAAGTCATTGGAATTGTATTTGCGGCGGCTTATATTGAGGGAGGGTGTATGGAGTATTCAAAAGAATTTTTAGAGCGGGCAGGCGGGAGCGCGCAGGCCATTGGGAGCCATGGGCAGAACAGTGATATGCAAAGCGTCCATAATCTGGAGACGATCATCAATGAAGGTCTTCGTGTCGCCTTGCTGGAGGAGACGCCGGATCAGTCCCTTGAGGTGCTGTTGGAACATCTGGGAAAAGCGCTGAACGGGGAACGTACCTATATCTTTGAGCAGAATGAGTCTGGCTGTGATGACAATACCTATGAGTGGGCGGCAAAAGGAGTGGAGCCGCAAAAGGAAAATCTCCAAAATGTTCCGCCGGAGGTCTGTGCAAGCTGGTATCAGAAGTTCGGCATTGGAAAGCATATTGTGATTGAGAACTTAGAAGAGATTAAGGAGACGGATCCCCTGCAGTATGAGAACTTGAAGCGGCAGCGTATTCATTCTCTTGTGGTAGTTCCTCTTTATAATGGTAAAAAGGTTATCGGCTTTTACGGCGTGGACAATCCGCCGGTGAAGCTGCTGGAGTATGCGTCGAATATGCTTCAGACGGCGGCATATTTTATCGTATCCTCTTTGAAACGGCGCGATCTGTTCCGGGAGCTTCAAAAGAGGAGTTATAATGTTCTTCATGCGCTCAGCGTGGACTACCTGGGGATTTATCAGGTGAACTTTGATTCTGGCAGGTGTGAGATATACCGGAACAGCGAACGGCTGAGCATAGATTGGGCCGCACAGTTTGAGAATGGTTATCAGGCGGCCATGGAACGGTACATATCACAGTATGTAATTCCCCGGGATCGGGAAAAGCTCCGGGCTATGACAAAAAAGGACTATGTGCTCGCCCGGATCAGGGAAAAGAAGAAATTTTCCGTCCGGTATCAGGAGAAAGACGGTTCCCATGGACTGAAGTATCTGGAGCTTCATTTTTCTGAAACGGAGAAGGGAACGGAAGAGAACTGTGTAATTTTTGCCCAGAGAGACGTCAATGCCCTGGTGGAACAGGAAGAGAAATATAAACTGGAGGCAAGGCAAAGCCTGGAGGATATTCTGGAGGGAGCCAGAACCGGTATCTGGACGATTGAGCTGGAGGAGGACTGCGAGCCCCGGATGTATGCGGATCGGACTATGCGCAGCCTTCTGGGAATATTGGACGATATCGGGCCGGAGGAGTGCTACCGGCATTGGTTTGAGCGCATTGAACCGGACTATGTGGAGATGGTGCAGGAGGCAGTTCGGGAGATATTGGAGAACGGCCGTTCCGAAGCGGTTTATCCTTGGAAGCATCCAAAGCTTGGGAAAATCTATGTCCGCTGCGGAGGCGTGCAGGATAAAGCATTCAAGAAATCGGGAACCTGCCTGAACGGATACCACCAGGATATCACGGAGATTATGGTGACGAGGAAGAAGCAGGAGCAGGCCATTATGGAGCTGCTTGAGAAGGTGCGGCGGGCAAATTCGGCGAAGAGCGAATTCCTATCCCATATGTCCCACGATCTCCGCACGCCCATCAATGGGATTCTGGGAATGCTGGATATCATGGAGAAGAGGCAGGAGGATCCGGAACGTCTGGGAGACTGCCGAAAGAAAATCCGTGTTTCAACGGAGCATCTTTTGTCCCTGGTGAACGATGTTCTTCAAATCAGCAGGCTGGAGAGCGGAAGCCTGGCTGCGGTAGAAGAACCCTTTGACCTTCGGGATACTGTGGAAAACTGCATTGCAATCCTGTCCCCGGAGGCGGAGGAGAGAGGAATCCGCCTGGCGCTGGAGGAGGTTGAGCTGCATCATAGCAGACGGATTGGAAATTCACTGCATGTAAAACAGATTTTAATCAATATCATTGACAATGCCATCAAATATAACCGTCCTCATGGCTCTGTATTTGTTCGGGTAAGGGAGATGGAGGGCCAGAGCGGGGCGTCAAAGTGCGAATTTGTGATCGAGGATACGGGAATCGGCATCGGAGAGAATTTCAAAAAGCATATTTTCGAGCCCTTTACCCAGGAGCATCAGGATGCAAGAACCAATTATAACGGCATCGGACTTGGCATGGCCACTGTGAAGAAGCTGGTAGACCAGATGAAAGGGAGCATTGAGGTGGACAGCCAGGTCGGCAAGGGGAGTGTGTTTCGGATTATACTGCCTATTCAAGCGGACGAGGCGTGGAGCGCGCAGTCTGGGGATGAGGAACAGAATGAGCAGGGCAATATTGCAGGGATGCGCGTCCTTTTGGTAGAGGACAATGAGATTAACTGTGAAATTGTGGAGTTTATGCTTAAGGAAGCGGGCGTGGAGGTGAAGACCGCAAAGGACGGAAAAGCTGCCGTAGATGCCTTTGCGGCTTCTGTGCTTGGGACCTTTGACTGTGTGCTCATGGATTTGATGATGCCGGTTATGAGCGGATATGAAGCGGCCCGTGTGATTCGCGGCCTGGAGCGGCCGGATGCGAAGGCTGTGCCCATCATAGCGCTGTCGGCGAATGCCTTTGAAGAGGACGTTGCAATGGCGAAGGACGCCGGGATGAATGAACATCTGGCGAAACCGGTAGATATGAAGAAGATGTTTCAGGTTATGAGCCGGCTGAAATGCAGTGTGATGCCGGAGTAGTATTTGTTAAAAAGTATATAAAAAATCAGCAGCTGCATCAATTTATTGGTTGATGCGGCTGCTTTGATTTATGACGGTAATGTTTTTAGGCGTGACGCAGAAGGAATAAACGACTTGAGCTTGACAATAAAATCTCCTATGTTATACTAAACAAGCTGGAAAATAAAAGATATTCCAGCTTACCCGTGTGTTCGAAACCATCCACACGTAAAACAAAACTAAGGAGAGAAAGAAAATGAAAGAAAACAAAGTACTGTTCATGGCACAGGCCGCAATGATTGCGGCTATCTACGTGGTGCTCTGCATCGCCTTTGCGCCCATCAGCTACGGCGCGATCCAGGCAAGAGTGGCAGAAGCTCTCACAATCCTGCCCTACTTCACCCCGGCTGCTATTCCGGGCCTGTTCATCGGCTGCTTAATTGCAAATCTCATCGGCGGAAGCATCATGCTTGATGTCGTATGCGGAAGCATAGCAACCTTGATAGGGGCTGTGGGAACCTGGATGCTGCGCAGAAAGAGCCGTTTCCTGGCTCCGATTCCCCCAATCCTGGCCAACACCCTTATAGTGCCCTTCGTCCTCCGCTATGGTTACGGAGAACCTCTTCCAATCCCGTTCCTTATGGGAACTGTAGGAATCGGAGAGATTGCTGCCTGCGGCGTTATGGGATTGATACTTTTGGCTGTGCTGGAAAAGTATCGGAGATTTATCTTCCGCACAGCATAAAGCAAAAACGGAAGAAACGGAAGATTCTAAAAAGGCTTTTGCCTAATCAATATCCATAAGTGAAAGCAATGCAAAAAAGGATGCCGGGAAATATGATATCAGAAAAGTCTGATGTCATATTTCCCGGCATCCTTTTTGCAATGAGTAAAAACTTCTCTTAAAAACCTGCCTCTTGGGTCAGTCATAAAGTAAAAGTAAATAACGAAAAATCTCTGAGAAATGCTGTTGACTTACATGTTATAAAATGTTATAATCTGTTACAAGTTAAGAAAAGAACATAACAAATCTTAACAAGAAAGTTAGAAGGGGCATACATGAACCAGCTTCGCAGAGAAAACATCGGAAAATATATTCGGGAAAAAGGCGCCGTCACGGTAAAAGAAGTCAGCGCTCTTTTTCCCGATGTCAGTTTAATGACCATTCACCGGGATCTGGAGAAGCTGGAGGAAGAAGGAACCATCATCCGCACTCGGGGAGGAGCCATATCCGCCACGCCGGGAACAAGCCCCACGGAGATGAAGCTGGAAACGAGAATGCAGACCAACTGGAAGGAAAAGCGTGAGATGGCCCGGAAGGCCTTGAAGCTCATAGAACCGGGCAGCGCCGTATTCCTGGATGCGGGAACCTCCAGTATGGCCTTAGCCCAGGCCATCCCCGACATGGATCTCAACATCTTCACCACAGGCCCGGGAATCGCCCTGGAGCTTGGAAAGCTGTCCGTTCCCACCGTCCACATGTGCGGCGGAACCTTGAACCGCTTTAATCAGGCAGTCTCCGGCCAGAGCACCCTGCAGATGTTAGAGCAGATCAACATCGCAACCGCATTCCTGGGCGTATCCGGCTACACAGAGGACAACGGCTTCACCTGCGGCAAAGAGGACGAGATGCTGGTAAAAAGCCTGATGATGAAAAAAGCCGGAAAAAAAGTTATCCTTATGGACAGCTCCAAATACGGCCGGATCCTTCCCTACACCTTCGGCAACGTAGAAGATGCCGACTGCATTGTAAGCGACGGGAAGCTTCCGGCAAACGTGCAGGAACGCGCGGAGCAGTCGGGAACTATCATCCTTTAGGAGATACCGGCCGGGCCTGGGCATTCCCAGGTATAAGCGGCAGGATGTGCAGGCATCAAAAAAGAGCCCGTAATAGTAACACAAAATATATATTAAAAGAATTTATGGAGGGAAAAGAAATGGCAGTAGGCGTATTAATGCCAAAAGCAGGAATCACGGTAGAAGAATGTATCATTACCGAGTGGCTGAAGAAAAAAGGCGACCATGTAAACGTGGGCGATATCCTCTTCACCTACGAGACAGATAAGGCATCCTTCGAGTGTGAATCCACAGCAGAAGGAGAGATCCTTGAAATCTTTTATGAAGACGGAGATGAAGTACCGGTACTGGTCAATGTCTGTGCAGTGGGGCAGCCCGGTGAGGATATCTCCGGAATCAAAGAGGGAACTGCAGCGCCCGCACCGGCAGCTCCTGCGGCAGCGGCAGCCCCGGCGCCTGCAGCAGCTCCTGCACCGGCAGCAGCCACGGGCCCCATGGCACAGGGCGTATTGATGCCAAAGGCCGGAATCACCGTAGAAGAGTGCGTGATTACCGAGTGGCATAAGAAAAAAGGCGACCAGGTTCAGGTGGGCGATATTCTCTTCACCTATGAGACGGACAAGGCATCCTTTGAGTGCGAGTCCACAGCGGCCGGGGAGCTTCTTGAGATCTTCTATGAGGACGGGGATGAGGTGCCTGTACTGGTCAATGTCTGTGCTATCGGACGTCCCGGCGACAGCATCGAGGGATTAAAAGAGGGAACGGCTCCAGCAGCAGCCCCGGCTCCGGCAGCGGCCTCCGCACCGGCAGCAGCTCCTGCGCCAGCAGCAGGCCCCATGGCACAGGGCGTACTGATGCCCAAGGCTGGAATCACCGTAGAAGAGTGCGTGATTACCGAGTGGCATAAGAAAAAAGGCGACCAGGTTCAAGTGGGCGATATCCTCTTTACTTATGAGACGGATAAAGCGGCATTCGAGTGTGAATCCACAGCGGCCGGGGAGCTGCTTGAGATCTTCTATGAAGACGGAGACGAAGTGCCCGTTCTGGTTAATGTCTGCGCCATCGGAAAACCGGGCGACAGCATAGAAGGACTGAAGGAAGGAACAGCTCCGGCAGCAGCGCCCGCACCAGCAGCAGAAGCGGCTCCGGCAGCGGCAGCAGCGGTAACGGCAGCACCTGCACCGGCGGGCGGCCCTGCAAATCCGGACGCAAAAGTATCCCCCAGAGCCAGAATGGCAGCAAAGAACCTGGGCGTGGATGCTACGGCGGCGACACCTACCGGGCCTCACGGCCGCATTGTGGAGGCCGATGTAAAGGCATATGCGGCAGCAGCACCTGCACCTGCGGCAGCCCCGGCGCCCACAGCGGCAGCGCCTGCCCCGGCGGCAGAAGCAGCGCCGGTAACGGCAGCACCGGAAGCAGAATATGTAGATGTCAAGTTCTCCGGTGTGAGAAAGGCAACCGCAAAGGCAATGGTGAAGTCCTTAAGCACTATGGCCCAGCTTACCCATTATCATACCTTTGACGCAACGGCTCTTATGAACCTGAGAAAGCAGATTAAGGCCAACGGCGAGGCCATGGGAATGCCCAATATCACTTTGAACGACATGGTAATGTTCGCAGTGTCCCGTATCCTTCTCAATCATTCCGATTTGAATGCGATTATGCCGGAGGACAACGTACTGCGTAAATATACCAACGTACATCTGGGAATGGCAGTAGACACACCCAAGGGGCTGATGGTTCCTACCATCTTCAATGCCAACAAGATGACCCTCTCCGAGCTGTGCATGGAAGCAAAGCGTCTCGCAAAGATCTGCCAGGAGGGCAAGGCAACGCCGGATATGCTGTCCGGAGCAAGCTTTACCGTATCCAATGTAGGCTCCCTGGGCGTAGAGATGTTCACACCCGTTGTGAATCCGCCTCAGGTAGGCATCCTTGGTGTCTGCGGCATCACTACCAGAGTGAAGGAAGTAAACGGCGAGATCAAGACGTATCCGGCTATGGGACTCTGCCTGTCCTATGACCACAGAGCATTGGACGGAACACCGGCTTCCAAGTTTGTGAAGGAGCTGTGCACCGCTCTTGAGAACATTTCTCTGTTGATGATGAAATAAATAAAGAAAAGGAGATAAAAAAATGCCAAAGTCATTGTACATCGATCCCGACAAAATGCGTGCTGAGGGAAAAATCACTTTTAAAGATATTCCCATCAATACCTACAAGAAAACCATAAAAGAGGAGATGGAGGAAGGCAACTTCACAAAAGAAGACCTTCTGCGCATCTTCCGCGACATGACCATCTGCCGCGAGTTTGAGGACATGCTGAACCAGATTAAGACACAGGCGAAGTATGCGGACGTTGATACCACCTATCCGGGCCCTGCACATCTTTCCCTTGGACAGGAGGCTGCAGCAGTTGGAGAAGCTTACCTGCTGAACAAGGAGGACTTTACCTTCGGAAGCCACAGAAGCCACAGCGAGATTCTTGCAAAATGCCTTTCCTGTATTCAGAAGCTGGATGACAAGGAGCTTCTGGACGACATGGAGAACTTCTTTGAGGGCAAGACCCTGAAGGCTGTCAAGACTGTCAGCAAGGCAGAAGGGGACGTAAAAGAGCTTGCTATCGAGTTCATCGTATACGGCGCCCTGGCTGAGCTGTTTGCCCGTGAGAACGGTTTCCATAAGGGACTGGGCGGATCCATGCATGCATTCTTCCTTCCCTTCGGCGTATACCCCAACAACGCATTAGTGGGCGGTTCCGCAACCATCTCCACCGGAGCGGCGCTTTATAAGAAGTGCAACGACAAGGGCGGCGTGGTAGTAGCCAACCTTGGAGACGGCTCCATGGGACGCGGCCCTGTATGGGAGGCTCTTTCCTTTGCAACCATGGATCAGTACCGCACATTGTGGGAGGAAGGAAGAAAGGGCGGACTTCCGCTGATCTTTAACATCAACAACAACTCCTACGGCATGGGCGGCCAGACCTACGGCGAGACCATGGGCTACGGCGAGCTGGCGCGTATGGGCGCGGGCGTGACTGAGAGCCAGCTTCACGCAGAGAGAGTAGACGGCTACAATCCTCTGGCAGTCATTGATGCATACCGCAGAAAGCTGCCTCTGGCAAAGAGCGGAGAAGGCCCTGTATTCCTGGATGTAGTGACCTACCGTCTCCTTGGACACTCTACCTCTGACCAGAACGCTTACCGTACCAAAGAGGAGATCGAGGCATGGAAAGCACAGGATCCGCTGATTACCTACCGCAAGGCAATAGTAGACGCAGGCGTAGCCGAGGACAGCGAATTCGAAGAGATCTGGGCAAAGACCAAAGAGAGAATGGCGCGTATCTGCCGTCTGGCGGCAGACAAGGATGCATCTCCCTATCTTGATTTTGACAATGACCCGGGAATCATCGAGCGCCTGATGTTCAACAACGAGAAGAACCGCAATATGGACACCACCAGAGAGCCGTCCGTTACCGGCCCCAAGGAGAGCTGCAAGCGTTACACCGATATTCAGAAGAAGGTTCGGACTCATTATCTGGACGGCAAGGAAGTAAGCGCCATGAAGCGTTACAACATCCGTGATGCCATTTTCGAGCCCATGTTTAATAAATATTATGAAGATCCTACACTTATCGCTTACGGCGAGGATGTACGCGACTGGGGCGGCGCATTTGCCGTTTACCGTGGATTTACCGATGTAATTCCTTACTCCAGACTGTTTAACTCACCCATTTCCGAGACTGCTATCGTAGGTACCGGCGTAGGTTATACCATGTGCGGCGGCCGTGCGGTGGTAGAGCTGATGTATGCAGACTTTATCGGCTGCTGCGGAGACGAGATCTTCAACCAGATGGCAAAATGGCAGGCCATGAGCGCCGGCATCCTAAAGATGCCCCTGATCCTTCGTGTATCCGTTGGTTCCAAGTACGGTGCACAGCATTCTCAGGACTGGACTTCCATGTGCGCCCATGTACCGGGACTGAAGGTTTGCTTCCCGGCAACGCCTTACGAGGCAAAGGGCCTGATGCAGTCTGCTCTTAACGGAACCGACCCGGTTGTATTCTTTGAGAGCCAGAGAATCTACGATATCGGCGAGAAGTTCCATGAAGGCGGCGTTCCGGAGGGCGAGTACGAGATCGAGTTCGGCGATGTGGACGTGATCAAGACCGGTTCTGACATTACCATGCTGACTGTCGGAGCAACTCTGTACCGTGCATATGATGCCGTGAAAGAGCTGGAGGAGAAGTACGGCCTGTCTGTAGAGCTGATTAACCTGCACAGCCTGGTTCCCCTGGATTACACCAAGATCCTGGAGTCTGTAAAGAAGACCGGAAAGGTAATTTTGACCTCTGACGCTTGTGCAAGAGGAACTTTCCTTGACGAGGTTGCCAAGAATATTACAGAGCTTGCATTTGATTATCTGGATGCGCCGCCTGCAATCGTGGGAGCACAGAACTGGATCACACCGCCTTACGAGTATGATCATTACTTCTTCCCACAGAAGGAGTGGATCCTGGATGCAATTAACGAGAAGCTGATCCCCCTTAAGGACTACAAGCCGACCACCAACGTGACGGCAGAGGAGCAGCTCAGAAAGCTGAAATTAGGTATCTAAAATGAAAAATATGATTCACTGTTAACCGCATACGGGGATAAAAGAAGGGGGAGCCGGAAAAGTCCGAAGACTTATTTTCCGACCCCTCTTCTCTTTTGAAGAGACAGATAAGGAGAACAGACACCATGAGCAACTATTTCATTCAAACCTACACCTGGAACCCCTGGCATAATCTGGCTGTGGAAAAGTATCTCTCCACACGGATCAAAAAAGGGGATGTGATTTTTTATCTGTGGCAGAATGATCGCACCGTAGTAATAGGAAGAAACCAGAACGCCATCCGGGAATGCCGCGCCCGGCTTCTGGAGGAAGAAGGAGGCTGCCTGGCCAGAAGAACCACAGGAGGAGGCGCGGTCTATCATGATCTGGGGAATCTCTGCTTTACCTTCCTGGCCTCTCCCGAGGTCTATAATCTGGAAAAGCAGCTAAAGGTCGTACAGGCTGCCTGCAGGAAATTCGGAGTGGAAACCCGGTTTTCCGGACGGAACGATATCATAACCAAGGATGGCTTTAAGTTCTCCGGCAATGCCTTTTCCAATACCTCCCAGTGCAGCATCCAGCACGGGACTTTGATGGTAGATGTGGATGTATCCCAGCTTGGGCGGTATCTGACCCCTTCCAGGGAGAAGATGAAGGCCAAGGGCGTGAAGTCGGTGCAGTCCAGGGTATGCAACCTAAAGGAGCTGAACACTGAGGTTACCACAGATGCCATGCGCCAGGCATTGAAGGAAAGCTTTGAGGAATTGTACGGCAGCTTTGAAGAACTGGATGAGAAGCTTCTTGACAATCCTCTCGTAAAGGAGACGTATGATCTCTATTCCTCCTGGGAGTGGAAGTTCGGCAAATCCCCGGAGTGTGAAACCAGCTATAGCAGACGTTTTGACTGGGGGGAGGTGGAGGTCTGCCTGAAGCTGAACGCCATGCATATCAGTGGGATTACGGTGTTCTCCGACATGCTGGATGTGGAGCTTCCCGGGCTTTTGGAACAGCTTCTTGCCGGCAGGCGTTATGATATGGCAGACATAGATTTTAAGAAGGATCTGCCTCTTTGCAGCGAAGAACAGAAAGAAAAGCTTCAGGATGTTGTGAAATGGCTTGCAGATCCCTTAAGAAATGATTAAAATTAACCAAAATTTCGTATCCCCGTAAAAAAACGCTTTTCTTTTTAGAAATTATTGTATATAATATAGGTTACGCAAGAAAGGCCTTCTTTCCTATAAATAAGGGAAAACATTTGGCACAGGCTGGAAAAGTGTATAACATTTGACAATTCGGAAAAGAATGAAACATAGAGAGAACAGAGTGAAAGGGGATATGGAATTATGGCTGGAACAGATATCGGAATTGACCTGGGTACTGCAAGCATGCTTGTTTTTATAAATGGAAAGGGCGTTGTGTTAAAGGAGCCCTCAGTAGTAGCATTTGACAGAGATACGAATAAGATCCGCGCCATCGGCGAGGAAGCGCGGCTGATGCTGGGAAGGACGCCGGGGAATATTGTAGCGGTGCGTCCTCTGCGCCAGGGTGTTATCTCCGATTACACCGTAACGGAAAAGATGCTCAAGTATTTTATCCAGAAGGCCATGGGTAAGAAGACCTTCCGGAAACCCCGGATTGCGGTATGCGTGCCGAGCGGCGTAACCGAGGTGGAGAAGAAGGCTGTTGAGGATGCCACTTATCAGGCGGGCGCCAGAGAGGTATTGATTATAGAGGAGCCCATTGCGGCGGCTATCGGAGCCGGAATCGATATTTCCAGGCCCTGCGGCAATATGATCGTGGATATCGGCGGCGGCACCAGCGACATTGCCGTGATTTCCCTGGGAGGTACGGTAGTCAGCACCTCCGTGAAGGTAGCCGGTGATGATTTTGACGAGGCCATTGTCCGCTATATGCGTAAGAAGCACAATCTGCTCATCGGCGAGCGGACTGCGGAGGACATTAAGATAAAGGTAGGAACCTGCTTCCCAAGGGCCGAGGTAGACCGGATGGACGTCCGCGGGCGTAATCTGGTAACGGGCCTTCCCAAGACCGTGGAGGTTACCTCTGAGGATACGGAGGAAGCGCTGCGGGAGACAACCATGCAGATTGTGGAAGCAGTACACAGCGTGCTGGAGAAGACTCCTCCCGAGCTGGCGGCAGATATTGCGGATCGGGGAATCGTCCTTACGGGCGGAGGCGCTCTGCTTCGGGGCCTGGAGGAGCTTCTGGAGGAAAAGACCGGTATCAATACTATGACAGCCGAGGATTCCATGAAATGCGTGGCAATCGGAACCGGCAAGTTTGTGGAGTTTATGTCCGGAAAAAGAGACGAGTAGAAAAAGAGGGGGCTGCCAGGAAATAAGATATTTCCCGACGGCCTCTTTTTAGGAGTTATATGAAACTGGAAGGCTATGTAGAGCACATTGTTTATCGAAATGAAGAAAACGGGTATTCCGTCCTCAATCTCGTGTCGGAAGGACAGGAGATCACGGTGGTGGGGAGCTTTCACTATATCAGCGAGGGCGAGCTTCTGGAGCTGACCGGCGATTATACGGAGCATCCTTTGTACGGGGAGCAGTTCCAGGCAGAGAGCTTTGAGGTAAAAGCCCCCAGGGATGTGACAGCCATTGAGCGGTATCTGGGAAGCGGAGCAGTAAAAGGAATCGGAGCGGCCCTGGCCGCCCGTATTGTGCGCCGGTTCGGAAAGGATACCTTCACGATCCTGGAACGGGAGCCGGAGCGCCTGGCAGAGATTAAGGGCATCAGCGAGCGCAAGGCCCGGGAGATCGGCGGGCAGCTGGAGGAAAAGAGGGAGCTGCGCCAGGCCATGATCTTTCTTCAGGAATACGGCATTTCCGTAAACCTGTCTGTGAAGATTTATCAGAAGTACGGGGAAGAGATTTATCGTGTGATAAAGGAGAATCCCTACCGCCTGGCAGACGAGATGGAGGGGATTGGCTTTCGCACCGCAGACGAGATAGCAAAACGTGTGGGGATAAGAGAGGATTCGGACTTCCGGATACGCAGCGGAATCCTCTATGCGCTGCTCCAGGGGGCGGCAGAGGGCCACACCTGCCTTCCAAGAAGCATGCTGCTTTCCAGAACTGCAAAGCTGCTGGGAGGGGTGCCCCAGGAGGCGGTAGAAAAGCATCTGATGGATCTGAGCATCGACAGGCGCCTGGTGCAGAAGCAGCTTCCGGGGCCGGAGGGAAGAGAAGAGCCCTTTATCTATGCGGCCTCATACTATCACGGGGAGCTGGCAGCGGCAGCCATGCTGCATCAGTTAAAGCTTTCTATGGAGGTTATGGAGAGCGAGATTCAGACCAGGCTTGCCAGAGTGGAGGAGGAGGCGGCCATTGCCCTGGATGAGCGCCAGAAGGAGGCGGTAGCCGCCGCCGTGGGCAACGGGCTGCTCATTCTCACGGGAGGCCCCGGTACCGGAAAGACTACAACCATCAATGCCATGATCAAATATTTTGAGGCAGAGGGCATGGATATTTTTCTGGCGGCGCCTACCGGCCGCGCGGCGAAGAGGATGACGGAGGCTACCGGCTGCGAGGCTCAGACCATTCACCGGATGCTTGAGCTGTCCGGAGGCCCGGAGAATGCTTCGGGCCGTGCCTTGTTTGCAAGGAATGAGGAGAATCCCCTGGAGGCGGATGTGATCATCATTGATGAGATGTCTATGGTGGATATCCATTTGATGCAGGCTCTTTTGAAGGCAGTGATACCGGGAACCAGGCTGATTCTTGTAGGAGACGTCAATCAGCTTCCCAGTGTGGGGCCGGGCAGCGTGCTCCAGGATCTCATCCGATCGAAGGCGTTTCCGGTGGTGCGCTTAACCAGGATCTTCCGCCAGGCGGCTGAGAGTGATATCATTGTGAATGCTCATAAAATCAACCGGGGAGAACAGGTTGTGCTTGACAATCAGAGCCGCGACTTCTTTTTCCTTAAGCGCCAGGATCCCAATGTGATTCTCAGGGTGGTGCTTGCCCTGGTTCAGGAAAAGATGCCGAAGTATGTGCATGCTCAGGTTTCCGACATTCAGGTGCTCACCCCGATGCGCAAGGGCGCCCTGGGAGTGGAGAATCTAAATCAGGTGCTCCAGCGTTACCTCAACCCTCCCTCCAGGGACAAGGAGGAAAAGGAGCATGGCCGGGGACTTTTCCGGGTGGGAGATAAGGTAATGCAGATCCGCAATAACTACCAGCTGGAATGGGAGATCCGCAACCGGTTCGGCATTGCGGTAGACCGGGGGCTTGGAGTGTTCAACGGGGATATGGGCCTTATCCGTTCCATCAATGCCTTTGCGGAGGAGCTGACAGTAGAATTTGACGAGGGGCGCATGGTATCCTACCCATTTAAGCAGCTGGACGAGTTGGAGCTGGCCTACGCCATAACCGTACATAAATCTCAGGGGAGCGAGTATCCGGCGGTGGTGATTCCCCTGCTTTTTGGCCCCAGGCCGCTTATGAACAGGAATCTTTTATATACGGCAGTAACAAGAGCACGCTCCTGCGTGACCCTGGTGGGAAGCGAGGAGGTATTTCAGATGATGGTGGAGAATGAGACAGAGCAGAAACGGTATACAGGTCTTGCCGAGATTATTAAATCTTATTTATCCCCGTAGATGTCCGGTATGCGACGACATTGCGGGAGGGAAAAGACTAATTTGCGAGCCCTGCAGGCTGCGGCTTCATCCGGTTTCAGAACCTCTGTGCAAAAAGTGCGGAAAGCCCTTGAGCACGGGGGAGGCGGAGTATTGTCCGGACTGCAGACGCAGAAAGCATCTCTACACCAGAGGAAGGGCGGCCTTTGAGTACGATTCCGTGATGAAGGAATCCATCAGCCGCTTTAAGTACAAGAACCGCAGAGAGTATGGGGATTTCTATGTCCAGGAGATACTTAAGAGCTGCGAAGAGGCAGTCCGTTCTTGGAACATTGATCTGATTGTTCCCATACCGCTCCACAAGAGCCGAAGAAGAAAGCGGGGCTTTAACCAGGCGGAGCTTATCGCCCAAAAGCTTGGAAAGGGGCTTGGAATTCCCGTATCCCCGAATGCTCTTTTCCGTGTGCGGAAGACGAAGCCCCAGAAGGAATTGAACGACCAGGAGCGCAAAAGTAATCTGAAAGATGCATTTCGAACAGGGAAGCAAGATTTGGAATTTAAGAAAATTCTCTTAATAGACGATATTTATACAACAGGCAGTACCATAGACGCAGCCGCTTCCGTTCTTCTGGACCATGGGGCGGAAAAAGTGTATTTTTTAAGCATATCTATTGGAAGAGGGTACTAAATGTGTTATACTCTAGGATAGAGTTATATTGTGGAGTAGATTTTTAATGAGGTGACTTATGCTAAATGAAGAAAAAATCCGGCTCATGACAAAAGCAGCGGTTTTTGAGGCAGGCGAGGGAAAAAGGGCCCTGGCGATGAATAAGTATTTCCGGGGAGACTATATCAGCATCAATCTGCTTGCCTCCTGGTTCTCGTTCACCATTGCCTTTGCCATCTGCGTGGCAGCCTGGGCCTTTTATCATATGGAAGATTTGATGGAGCAGATCAATACCATGGATCTGCCTGCCATGGGCAAGCAGTTTATATTCCTTTACCTGGGGCTGCTTGCGGTCTATCAGCTGGTTCACTATGTGATCTTCCATATCCGTTATCAGAAAAACCGCAGAAGCCTTGCTGCATACCAGCAGATTTTGAAACAGATTTCCCACATTTACCAGGCGGAGTCTAGGGGCAGCAATGATTTTGTAGAAGGAGCAAAAGAAAAATGACGACCTTACTGGAACTGAGAGAAAAGATTAAAATATTTATGGGAAAATATGATATTTATATCATTCCTCTGATGAAGTTTCTTCTGGCGCTGATTGCATTTACGATGATCAACGGGAGTGTAGGATTTATGGAAAAGGCGAAGAATCCGGCGATTTCCCTGATTCTTGCATTGATGTGTTCCTTTCTGCCGGTGAATCTGATTGCAGTGTTCGGCGGTATATTGGTACTGGCCCATGCATATGCTTTATCCCTGGAATTTTTTGCTATTGCATTTGTTGTGATACTGCTCATGGTGCTGCTGTTTTTCCGGACGGCTCCACAGTACGGCTATCTTCTGATTCTGACTCCTATGGCTTTTGTGCTGAAGGTTCCTTATGTGGTGCCTCTGGCTATGGGCCTGGTGGGAACGCCGGCTGCAGCTGTTCCCGTAGCCTGCGGAACCGTGGCCTACTATCTGCTTCATTATATGAAGCTGAACACTACGATGCTCAGCGAGGCGGAGACGGAGTCTATGAAGCAGAAGATTACCTACCTCATTGACAATGTGATCCGGAACAAAGAGATGATGCTGATGGCGGCAGCCTTTGCCCTGACCCTTTTGATTGTGTATGTTGTCCGCCGTATGTCCATTGACTATTCATGGAGCATTGCAATCGGAACGGGAGCAGTGGCGGAGTTTGTAGTCCTGCTTCTTGGAAGCATGGTTATGGGCGTTCCTCTGAAGGTGGTGCCGGTATTGCTTGGGAGCGTGGTATCCGCCGCACTGGCGATTCTGCTGCAGCTTACGGTATTCAGTATGGATTATTCCCGGACAGAGTATGTACAGTTTGAGGATGACGAGTATTATTACTATGTGAAAGCCGTTCCCAAAGTAACCATTGCCGTGCCGGATAAACAGGTAAAAAGAATCAGTTCCCAGAAAAAACAGAGTACGGCGAGAAGGAAGGCAGCCCAGGCAAGAAGGCCTTCTGAGCATGGTCATACGGAGGCAAGGGAGCGCCTGCATACAGAGAGGGCACGCAGATAAAAAGAGGATTTCGCAGCGGGAAAGAATAAGGAGGCGGCAGAATGCATAATTCCATAACGGATCTGATCGACAAGTGTTTGAAGACTTTAGACTCCCTGCAGATCCGAAAGACCGATGTAGTAGAAGTAATTATTCTGGCATTTCTGCTTTATCAGGTTTTGGTGTGGATAAAAAGAACAAGGGCCTGGTCCCTGCTGAAGGGATTTGTAGTCCTTTTGATTTTTATTTTCCTGGCATGGGCCTTCCAGCTGAATACTATCTTCTGGCTGGTGCAGAATGTGTTCAGCTTGGGAATTACCGCCTTGATTATCGTCTTTCAGCCGGAGCTTCGAAGGGCCTTAGAGCAGCTGGGACAGCAGAATATCTTCAATTCCCTGTTCAGCCTGGACAATTCCAAGGAGGTCAGCGCCAGATTCAGCGACAAGACTGTGAATGAACTGATCAAGGCTGTCTATGAGATGGCCAAGGTAAAGACCGGCGCCTTGATCGTAATTGAGAAAAATACGCCGCTGCAGGAGTATGAGAGAACAGGGATTACCCTGGACTCTCTCCTCAGCAGCCAGCTTTTGATTAATATATTTGAGCACAACACGCCGCTCCATGACGGAGCCATCATCGTAAGGGGAGACAGGGTCATCTCGGCAACCTGCTATCTTCCCCTTTCCGACAATATGTTTCTCAGCAAGGAGCTTGGGACCAGGCATAGGGCGGCGGTGGGCGTCAGCGAGGTTTCAGATTCCCTTACGATTGTCGTATCAGAGGAGACGGGAAAGGTATCCGTTGCATCTGAGGGCAAGCTGATGCGTGATTTGGCGGAGAACGAGCTGAGAGCACAGCTTGTGGAGGCACAGAATAAGACCCAGGAGACGGGCCGGTTTAAATTGTGGAAAGGACGGGTGAAGAAGCGTGAGAAAAATGCTGACAAATAACCTGGGGCTTAAGCTTCTTTCCATAATTTCGGCAGTGATGCTCTGGCTGATTATCGTGAGCATCAACGATCCGGTTATGTCCCAGGATTTTACCGGTATCCGTGTAACGATGCTCAACGAGGACGCGGTTACAGATAAGGATAAGGTATACCGCATTGAGGATAACAGTGATTTTATCAGTATCAAGGTAAGGGCAAAGCGTTCGGAGCTGCAGAAGCTTTCCTCCGAAGACTTTATCGCTACGGCGGATATGGAGAAGAGCATCAAGTTTGACAATCTGGTAGGGATTGAGGTGACCTGCAGCAACCGGAACGTGAAGACCACGGATATCACCAAAAGCCGGGAAAATGTCGTGATCAGCGTTGAGGATGCCTCCAGCGAGCAGTTTAATGTAGGAGTGAATCAAAGCGGAACCGAAGGAGAAGGCTATAAGGTAGGTACAGCCGTACCGGAGCAGAGCCTGATTGAGATCAGCGGCCCGGCCTCTGTGATTGCAGAGATCGCCCGGGTGGAGGTAGATCTCAATGTGACCGGCTTCACAACGGATCAGATAAAAAACTGTGTGATTAAGATCCTTGACGGTCAGAATAACCAGATTGATACAACTTATCTGGAATACAACGGCAAGACAACGGGCATGAATGTTCATGTGACTATGTTTAAGAAAAAGAAGGTCCGCCTTAAGGTAGATTATACGGGAACTCCCGGGGACGGATACAGCTTCAAGGAGCTTACCTTTAAGCCGGAGACTCTGGAGATTGCCGGAACAGAAGAGGATATTGCGAATATCCATGAGATTGCCATACCGGCCGAAGCGGTGAATATCGACGGGATCACAGAGGATACACAGATCAATGTGGATGTGACAAAGTATCTTCCGGAGAATATCCGTCTGGGCAATGAGAAGGACGGATCCGTGGCCGTACAGGTGACGCTGGAGAAAAAGCAGGGCAAGACCATCCATGTTCCGGTGTCCGACATTGAGCTTAAGAATGTGCCCAGAGGATTGGAGGCAGACTTTGACAAATTGAAAGAGGTTGAGATCATCGTCATGGGCACCAGTACGGAGCTGGCAGAGCTGGATGAGGAGGAGATCTCGGTAAGCCTTGATCTGCAGGCATATTCCAGGGCAGGGACTTATAAGAAAGCCCTTGACGTGGAGGTTCCGGAGATATACAGCCTGATGCAGGAGACCCAGGTGGAATTTAAGCTGGTAAAACCAACTGCCGGAGGGAATAAAAAGTAATTATAGCAACCGATAAAAGATGAATCAAAGAATGGGAGGTTTTCAATATGGTAAGTCAGAAGGTCATAATTCAGAATCCCACAGGGCTGCACTTAAGGCCGGCCGGAATTCTCTGCAAGACAGCTATGCAGTTTAAGGCGCTGATCACCTTTACATTTGAGAATACAACGGCAAATGCAAAGAGTGTTCTGAGCGTCCTTGGAGCCTGTGTTAAGTCCGGGGATGAGATTGAGTTCATCTGTGAGGGTGTGGACGAAAAAGCAGCTCTGGCGGCCATGATAGAAGCTGTGGAGAGCGGTCTTGGTGAATAGAAAAAAATGGGCGATAGGGTATGCAGTTCTCTGCATGCTCTATTTCGCTGTGTCTGTTCTTATACCTCACGACAGACTGGAATCCAGGGGACTGGAAGGGATCGGAAAGCCTTCCCTGAAACTAAAAACAGAAGAGATAACCAATGAGACAGAATTGAAATTTGAGTATGCTGCGGATAAGCAGGCGCTGAATCAGATTTCTTTTTATTTTACGGACAACGGGCATGTATTTACCCAGGGAGAGATTATCATAGAGGCTTCTGACAGCCAAAGCGGAGAGCTTCTGGCCAGTCAGACCTATGAGCTGGCTAATCTGAAGACGGAAGCCTTCTGGGGGGTATCCTTTGAAAAGGAGCCGGAAGGAAGACTTCTGGATTTTGTGATTACAGGCCGGGATCTGAGGGAAGGCCCTTCCGTCTGGCTGAATACAGAGAGCCGGACCCAGGGAAATACCTATGCGGACGGCGTTTTCACAGAGAACAATCTTATTTACAATGCCATATACCGGACACAGGTTCATTATGTGAAGAATCCCCTTATCACCACGCTGATGCTGTTGATTCTGGGGGGGATGTTCTTTCTGGTATCAGGAAAGAGAGCGGAGGAGCCGGTGTGGGACAAGCCGGAGAGAAAGACGCCTGCCTATGTTCAGAAGCTTGCGGCTCTCTTTAAGAAATACCGGCAGTGGATTGGGATGGGATTCCTTCTCTTTCTGACAGGGCTGATTTTCTTCTATGTGTATGACGGGCAGGTGCGCAAAGCCATGAACAGCACCCACAGAGTGGTTGTGATGCGGGACAATGGCAAGCTGCTGCCTGTGACAGAGGAAACGAAGGAGCTGGTACAGCGTTACACCACAGAAGAGGAGACGCTGGTAGGCTTAGGGATCCGGATGGATCTGTCTGAGGATTTCCGGCCTGAGGGGAGTATCCGGGCCAGTGTACGGGATCTGGCTGGGGAGGAGCTGCTCTGCGAGACTGAGATTTTGGCTGCATCTTTGCTGGACGGGCAGTATATGGGGCTTATTTTTAACCAGGCCCAGAGCGATACGAAGGGGCATACCTACGAGGTGCGCCTGGAATTCTCCCAGGAGCTTCTGAACAGCGGACTTTCTGTGATTGTGACCCCGGAAGGGTATTACCAGGAGAATACCCTGTATATCAATGGAAAAGAGAGCGGGAGCCGGCTGAGCATGAATGCTCACACTTATTTCAATATCTTTTTGAAAAAGTATTTCTTTGTGATGTTTCTGTTTTTTGAGGCCATGAGCGCAGGCTTTTATTACCTGGCCTTTATCCGAAGATGCAGGATTGAGAAGGTTTTTCTCTTTACGATTCTGTGCCTGGGAGTCATCTACAATTTTATTCTGACGCCTTATATGACGCCGGACGAGAAATACCACATTGATATGTCCTACCGCCATTCCAATACGCTTCTTGGAATCGATCAGATTGGAGAGGGCAAATGCTTGAAAAGGGCGGACGACGCCAAAATGGAATTTACCTCGGAGCCCAGCCTGACGAACTATAAAAATATCTATGACGGACTCTTTTCACGGGTCCAGGACGGCCGTCTGACGGAGGCTGCGGCCACGGCGAACACAGAGGCGCCTATGGTTCTCTACCTGCCTGCAGTCCTGGGCATGACCCTGGCACGGATTCTGCAGCTTGGAACGGTTCCCATGCTGCTGCTGGCGAGATGGTGCAGTCTGCTGTTTTTTGCCTGCATGGTTTACTTTGGTATGAAAAAACTGCCTTTTGGAAAGATGACCCTCTTCCTTTTGGCCATTCTTCCCATGAACCTGCAGCAGTGCACATCCTTTTCTTATGATGCCGTGATTACGGGCACGATTCTGCTGTATAGCTGTTACTGTATTGCACTGGCCTACAATGAGGATCCGGTGAAGCCAAAGGATATCCTGGTGATGGGGATTCTGGGTATTGTCTTTATCTATGGAAAGAGCGGCATTTATCTGCCCATGTGCCTTCTGGCCCTTCTCATCCCGGCGAAAAAATTCGGCGGCAGACGAGCCTGGGGGATCTGCATGGCGGGGCTTTTTATCCTTCCGGTGCTGAGCTTCCTCAACAAAAACACGGTGGCGGTCAATTACATTGCCACGACTACGGAGGCAACGGCAACCGTAGGTTCTTCTGCCACATCAGGCTATACCATCGGGTATTTTCTGCAGCAGCCCTTGGAGCTGGTGCGGATACTGGCCAATACGGTCAGTGACAAGACGGCCTTTTATCTGGAGTCCCTGGCAGGGCAGAAGATGGGCTGGGTGGAGATTGAGATCTCACAGGTAATTCCCATGCTCTTTTTATTCCTGCTGGTGCTCTCGGTTTTAAAGACAAGGGAAGAGCCCTTCTATGTGAAAAGATGGCATAAATGGCTGTCTGTGTTTATCTGTCTGGCCTGTACGGGAATCATACTGGCTGGTATGCTGCTGACCTGGACGCCGAAGGACTATATCTCCATCGAGGGGGTACAGGGGCGGTACTTTATCCCCTTTATGCCGGCCTTCTCTCTGACAGGGCGCAACAGTCGGCTGATGTATGAGAAATCCGTGGATCGGGGAATGATGTATGCGGGCTTTATAGGACAGCTTCTGACGGTTATGTATCTTATCAAGGCAGTACTGATATTGTAGGAGCAGATATGAATAAGAGAAGAGTAGCAATTAATATGACGGCCCAGCTTCTGGCCTTTGCAGTAAATATGCTGCTGGGCTTTATTCTGGTACCGATTATCGACAGAATGATTCCCAACTCCTATGGGTTTACGGATATTGCCAATAAATTTGTCCAGGCGGCCCAGATTGTCGTATCTGCTCTGAATACCATGGCGAGCCGTTTTATTACCATTCAGATACACCGGAATGACAAGGAGGAGGCAAACCGCTATTTTTCCTCTGTGTTTTATGCCAATGTGCTGATGGCTGTGATTTTTATGATTCCGGCTATGTTTGTGGTGGTTTATCTGGGGCATATTTTCCAGATTCCGCCGGAGGCAAGCCTTCCGGACATTCAGATGCTGTTCTTTTTTATATTTTTGAACTTTCTTATCAGCATTACAGCTTCGGTCTTTGGGGTTGCGCCCTACAGCCAGGACAGGCTGGAGCTAAGCTCCATGGCCACGATTCTGGGAGAGGCGGCGCGTCTGGCGGTGCTGTTTACGGCGTATTTCTTTTTCCGGCCTTATCTGTGGTATGTGGGCTGCGCTTCCGTGGCGTCTACGCTGATACAGGCGGCGGCCAATCTTATCTTTACCCGGCGGCTTCTGCCGGATATGAAAGTAAGAAAGCAGTATTTTGGCTGGGGGAAGGTGAAGGAGCTTGTGTCCCTGGGAGCCTGGAATTCGGTTACCCGGCTTGGGCAGCTTTTGCTGAGCGGACTGGATACCTCCATTGCCAATATTATGATCAATGCCGCGGCTATGACCACCGTGTCGATTTCCGCCCAGGTTCCCACGGTGATTGTGAATCTTATGGGGACGATTGCGGGCGTTTTTAATCCTCAGATGACCATTGCCTATGCAAAGGAAGACAGGAAGCAGCTGCTGGAGATTATCGGGAGCGCGGACCGGATTATGATTTTCTTGATCAGCATTCCCATTGCGTTTCTGATTGTCTTTGGAAAGGCCTTCTTTGTTCTGTGGATTGGGGAGACACAGAATCCGGATGTGCTGTACCAGCTCGCGTTGCTGAATATCGGAACCATGTGCATCAGCGCCAGCATTCAGGTGCTGTATCATGTATTTTTAATTACAAAACGGGTGAAGGTGAATTCGGTTGTCATACTGACCAGCGGGATTCTCACAACAGCGACGGTATTTCTTCTTTTGGAAACGACGGATCTGGGGATTTATGCCATTGTGGGCACCAGTATGGTGTACGGAGTTCTGCGTAATCTGGTGTTTACTCCCATTTATGCGGCCCGGTGTCTGAAGGTGAAGTGGTATACCTTCTACGGGGATATTCTGCTGGGCCTGGTGTCTATCGGGGCTGTCTGCCTGACGGCTCTGCCTTTTCGGCTGCTGATTGAGATTGACGGATGGGTGAAGCTGTTTTCCGTGGGGATCGCAGCAGGAGCGGCGGCTCTGACGGTGAACTTTTTTGTGGTGCTGCGTAAGAATGAGCGCAAAATGGTGTTGGATATGGTAAAGAAGAAGCTGCACAGGCAGCGTGTGAAGGAGCAGGGTAAGGGCTAAGGCAGAGGCTTTGTTTCTATAGGTTTGCGGCGTTCTGGATTGGGGATTGCGAAGATGGTGAGTATTGTTGTTCCGGTATATAAAAGTGAAAAGACCCTGCGTGTCTGCGTGGAATCCCTCCAGAGACAGACAGAGAGGGAGATTGAGATAATCCTGGTGGACGACGGCTCTCCCGATAACTGTCCCTGTATATGCGATGAGCTGGCAGAGAAGGATGCCCGGATACGTGTGATTCATAAGGAAAACGGGGGCGTTTCCTCGGCCAGGAATGCAGGAATGGAAAAGGCGGGGGGAGAGTTTCTTCTGTTTGCGGACAGCGATGATTCTGTGGAAGAGGATCTGGCGGAGGAGCTTTTATGCGGCATCGGCTCAGCGGATCTGGCGGTCTGCGGATATCACCACCACTACCTGGGAAGGGATGTGGAAAAGATTCCGGAGATTTCGAAATGGAACGGGGCGGAGAGCTTTCTTGCGCTGTATGGCAGAGGATATCTGAATATGCCCTGGAACAAGCTGTTCCGGCGAAGCTTGGCCGGGCGTTTTGATGAGAGCTTAAGCCTGGGCGAGGATCTGCTGTTTAATCTGGATTACCTGCGCAGGGCTTCTGGGGGCGTGGCTGTTGTACAGAAACCGCTTTACCATTATATACAGAATGACACAGGCAATACGCTTTCCAGCCGGAAACGGGACGACAAGCTGGAGCTGGCTAAGCGGATTTGGCATGAGGCTTCAAGATTCTATGAGGAGCTGGCAGGCTGTGAGGATAAAAGCGGGCTTATCAATGCCCGGCTGATCCAGGAGGTGCTGGATGATGTGGAGAGCCTTCCCTTTGATCTAAGCCGGAGCAGACGGGAAAAACTGGCGGCAATAGAAGCCTACTGCAGAGATCCGGAGCTTCAAAGAGCAGGAAGGAATGCGGCTCTTTCGGCAATGGATTACCGGATGATTCACGCATGTATGCTCCGGGGATGGAAGCATGGGGCATATGGGCTGAGCGTACTGAGAGGGTGGACGGCAAAGCTTTTGTATGGAAAGAAAGGGTGACAAAGCCGGGAAGGCTTATAAGGCAGCAGTAAGATGGAAGCTTTGATAGAAAGTGAGGAAGGCAGTTTTTTATGAAAGATTTGATAAGCGTGATTATACCGGTCTTTCGTGTGGAGGCTTATCTGCGCCGCTGCCTGGATTCTGTACTGGGACAGACTTATGAGAATATGGAAATCATTCTGGTGGATGACGGATCCGACGACGGCTGTCCGGCTATCTGCGACGAGTATGCCCGGAAAGATTCCAGAGTGAAGGTGATCCATCAGAAGAACGCCGGTCTGTCCGGGGCCCGTAATACAGGAATTGGCCAGGCAGAGGGGCGTTATCTGGCTTTTGTGGATTCGGACGATTATCTTGTTCCGGAATTTCTGGAGCGTTTGCATGAGGCCTGTGCAGAGACAGGGAGCGATATGAGTGTCTGCCGGTGGGAGTATGTGAAGGGAGAGCCTGTTCCCCAAAGGGGGACCGGGGAAGTAAAAACCTTTACGGGACGGCAGATGCTGGCAAATCTCTATATTTCCGATGGGGCTTATTTTGTTGTGGCCTGGAACAAGCTTTATAAGAGGGAGCTGTTTGAAAAGATAAGGTATCCCCTGGGGCGGATTCACGAGGACGAGGCTACAACTTACCGGATCTATCATCAGGTGCGGCAGGCGGCTTATGTGGATGCTTCTCTTTACGGTTATTTTGTGACGCCTTCCAGTATCACCAGGGGATTTAATCCCAGGCGGCTGGACTGGGTGACGGCTGGGGCGGAGCGGATTGATTTTTTGGAACAGAAGGGGTATACGGAGCTTATGGTGAGGGCTTTACAGGCATTTGCGGACGGGAGCATTGATATTTACTTTGGGCTTCGGGATGAAATGCCGGAAAGTGGGAAGGAACAGGAATGGATTCGGGGCTTGATCCGCCGGGGACTGAAGCGCGTGAAGCCTTACGGGCGGTTTCCCCTGCGGACGGAGATTGGCTACCGGCTGTTTTTGGCCTGCCCGGGAATTTACCGGAGATTGTTGGAACGGGTGAAGAGTGAAAATGGAAAGCAGTAAGTATAAGATCAGCGTAATTGTGCCTGTTTATAATGTGGAGGCCTATCTGCGCCGCTGCATAGACAGTATTCTGGCACAGACGGCAGAAAATTTGGAGATCATTCTGGTGGACGACGGTTCGACGGACGGCTCTGGGGCCATCTGTGACGAATACGGGGAGGCCCATGAGAAGATCCGGGTATGCCACAAGCCGAACGGGGGGCTGACCTCTGCCTGGAAGGCCGGGATGGAGCTGGCTTCCGGTGAGTTTGCGGGGTTTGTGGACAGTGACGACTGGATTGAGCCGGATATGTATGAGCGGATGCTTGAGCTGGCGCTTCGGACAGATGCGGATATGGCTGTGTGTGGGCTGGTTTTTGATTTTGAGGATCCGAAGATTCCGAAACGGGAGGAAATTTCGAATTTCAAAAAAGAGGTTTATGACAGGAAGGAGATTGAGGAGCTGTTTCCTTCTCTTATTAATGACGGGCGTTTTTTTGGACGGACGCTGCAGTCTGCCAGGGTGACGAAGCTCTTTCGCACAGAATTGATTCGGAAGAATATGGGATTTTGTGACGATCGGGTGTCTCTGGGGGAGGATATGCAGATTACGTTTCCGGCGCTTCTGGATACACAAAAGCTTTGCGTGGTGCAGGATTTTTTCCCTTATCATTATTGGATTAATCAGAAGTCGATTACCGGGAAGTATGACAGCGGATATATGGAGAAGGTGAAGCTCTTGGCGGAGCGGCTTTTGAGTATCAGCCGGGAGAAGAATGTTTTTGATTTTTCGGGGCAGATTCGGAATGATTTTTTGAGCATGACGGTTTTGACGGTGAAGAATGAGATTTATCGGAATTATAAAGCTGGGAGAAAGGCTGTGACGGCCAATGTGAGAGAGATTTGCGAGGATCCGGAGGTTCGGGAGGCCTTGAGGAATCATACGATGGATCGGCTGTCGGTTTCGATCAAAGTGTATCTTTGGCTGATGGGGAAGGGGTGTTATAATCTTTGCTATTGGATGGTGCTGGTATTTTTTAAGGTGAATTATTATTTGGGGAGGGAGTATAGGAGGGGGTGAAAATGTGGGGGAGAATGACGCAAAATAAGCCGGGAGCCTTTCCATATCCGTGTTCGGACGATTCGCGTACAGGCTGTCTGCTTCGGACAAACATTACTTTTGGAGTCTTTGCTGGGATGAAGGTGTTGGGTAATGTTTGGCCGTATCAGACAGTCTGTTCGCGAATAGCCGGACACTGGGATATGGGAAAGGCTCCCGGCTTATTTTGCGTCATTCTCCATTTACATTTTGGGGGCGGGGGGAGAAAGGACGGATAGCAGCTGGTGTGTTTTGGCAGAGTTTTTAACTAGTCGGAGAGGAGGATTCGGTCGTTGTCCAGGGCTTGGCCGGTTCCGGCTTTGAAGCGTGCCAGGAGATCTTCGATGGTTAGGCGGGAGCGTTCTTCTCCTCCGATGTCTAGGATGATGTTTCCGCCGGCCATCAGGAGGGTGCGGTTGCCTAGCTCCAGGGCCTGTTTCATGTTGTGGGTTATCATTAGGCAGGTGATGTGCTCCCGGGATGTGATGGTTTTTGTCAGTTCCAGGACTTTTTCGGCGGTGCCAGGGTCAAGGGCTGCTGTGTGTTCGTCCAGGAGCAGGAGCTTGGGGGGCACCATGGTTGACATCAGGAGGGATAAGGCCTGGCGCTGGCCGCCGGAGAGGAGGCCTACGGGGTGTTTCAGGCGGTCTTCCAGGCCCATGCCCAGGAGGGAGAGCTGTTCCTGGAAAAAGGCTTTATCCTTTTTTGAGATGCGGCTGAAGGGGGAAGTGCCCTGGGTGTTGCGTAAGTAGGCCAGGGCCATGTTTTCTTCGATGGTCATGGCGGGGGCGGTGCCTTTCATGGGATCCTGGAACAGGCGGCCTATGAAGTGGCTGCGCTTGTATTCGGGGAGGAAGGTGATGTCTTTTTTGTCCAGGGAAATGGAGCCTTCGTCTACGTAGAAGGTTCCGGCGATGGCGTTGAACAAGGTTGATTTGCCTGCGCCGTTGGAACCGATGATTGTAACGAAGTCTTTGCTGTCCAGGTGAAGGGACAGGCCGGAAATGGCTTTTTTGGCATTGATGGTTCCTGGATTGAAGGTTTTGGAAATGTTTTTGATATCCAGCATGTTTAGTTGCCTCCTTTCCGGGCTGCGGCTTTCCGCTTTTCAAAGAGAATCCAGTTTTTGATGGTTGGAAATGCGATGGCCAGGGCTACGATGACGGCGGTTATGAGCCGTAAGCCTTGAACAGGCATTATTTTTGTGTACAGCACGATGGCGTAGATGAGCCGGTAGATTGCAGAACCGATGATGGCGGCTATGGCGCCTTTGATTATGGTGCGGCGGCCGAGCAGGGTTTCTCCTATGATAAGGCAGGCCAGGCCGATGACTACGATGCCGGTTCCGCCGTTGATGTCGGCTGCGTTCTGGTACTGTCCCACCATGGCGCCGGAAAGAGCGGTCATGGCGTTGGCAATACACAGGCCTACGGTGATGGTGAAAGCCGGATTAATGGAAGAGGCCCTTACCATATCCATGTTGTCGCCTGTGGCGCGGATGGAGAGACCAAGACGTGTTCCCAGGAACAGGATCAGCAGAGTGCCCATAAAGATGGTGATAAATCCGGCCAGGATGGCTTCGTTCCAGGCTCCGCCGATGCCGGTGTTTTTAAAGAGGGTGAATATAGTTTCGGATTTCAGGAGACTTACGTTGGCGCTCCAGCCCATGACCATGAGATTGACGGTGTAGAGTCCCATATTGGTGACAATTCCGGCCAGTATGGAGGGAACGCCGAGCTTTGTCTGAAGAAAGGCGGTTACAAAGCCGGCGGCCATTCCTGCCAGCATGGCGGAGGGGATGGCGAGGAGCGGATGGCCGGAGGCGGCCAGGGTTACGGATACGGCGGCACCCAGAACAAAGCAGCCGTCTGTGGTCAGATCTGCAATATCCAGAATGCGGTAGCTTAAGAACAGAGCCATGGCCACCAATGCATAGAGAAAGCCCAATTCCAGGGCTGTTTGTGTAATGTACAGCATACTTCTCCTTTCCTAGATCTGCACATATTGTCTGTGCATAGAAGGATACCCTGCTGGTATTTCATTCATGCATACCCGCAGGGTATCGCTGTCTGCGTTACTGTTCACTCCGTGACCAGTAACCTATCTGCCTCATAGAGACTTTTTGACTAGCAGTTTGTATCGGAAATTAGTGCAGCGATGCACTAGTCCTCGGTGGTTATAACTTCAACAACCTCTCCCATTTCGGAAAATACGGAATAATCAATGTTCAGAACCTCGGCGGTTTCCGTATTTACGGTGATGATACCGCCCTCGGCCAGATAGAAATCTTCCATATCGGCCATTCCGTTTACGATAGCGTCAAAAGCAAGGTCTGCAGTCTGTGTTCCCAGATCCGTGTAGTTTACGCCGCAGGTGGTGAAGGCTCCGTTGCGGACGAAGGAATCGGCTCCTGTGTAGTGGGGGATGCCGGCCTTTGCCAGATCTTCGTAAATGGCAAGCTCGGAGGCCATAATTACGTTGTCGGTGGGAGTGAAGATGGCGTCTACGCCTTCTGCAATTAAGGCGGAAGCGCAGGCGATTACTTCGTCACTGGCTGCGGCAGGCTGCTCGCTGTAGGAGATGCCTTTGGCTTCCAGATATGCCTTTGCCTCGGCTATGGGAGTGGTGGAGTTTGCCTCAGACTGGGAGTAGAGAAGGCCTACCTTCTGAATATCCGGGTTCTGTGCAAACATCATATCTAGGATAAAGCTTGTATTCAGTGCGTCGCTGGTTCCTGTTACGTAGTCGATATCTACGACTCCTGCCTCTGCCGGATCAGAGATGGCGGCAAAGATAACGGGAGTTTTGGTATCCTCTGCGCAGGAAACCATGACTTGTGCGGCTAAGGTGGCGATGGGAACGATTGCATCTACCTCGTCTGCGATGAGCTGATCGCCGATCTGCTTTAAGGTGGACTGGTCGCCCTGGCCGGAATAGATCTCATGGGTAATGGTGATGCCTTTTTCAGAGGCGATGGCGTCAAGCCGGGCTGCGACTGCATTTGCAATCTCATCCAGGGAAGCGTGATCCATCTGCTTTACGATTGCGATGTTATAGGAATCCTTGGCGCCTTCGGCTGAAGGTGCCTCGCCCTCCGGGGTTTCTGTTTCGGTAGGAGCACCGGTTGATTCTTCCGGCGCCGCGGGTTCATCTGCTTTGCCGGAGCAGCCAAGCATGGAGCAGGCAAGTACGAAAGCGCATCCGAGAGCCAGTAATTTTTTCATAGTCATCTTCTTCATAATTTTTTCTCCTTTTCTTCTACGAGGTTTTCAGGTCAGGTGGCAGATGAGGAACTAAGTTTTGCCAGAATCACAGTTCCAAAGAGTGTTTATCAGCGGTGAATCGTCGGGCAGGCCCGAAAACGCAGAGCGTTTCCGGGCTTTGCGGCTGTCGCCGCATGCCTAAAAAATTCAAGCACCCGGCGACATGCGAGCATCCCGCCGGGTGCCTGAATTTCTTAGGCGCCCGGCTCATAGCTGGATAAAAAAACGCTTCTGTCCCTTATATGGGACAAAAGCGTAAACTTCTGCGATACCACCCAAATTGACATTCCATATGGAAATGTCCACTCGCTTACACGTACCATCATACGTGCCCCGATGGATAACGGGTGGGGTCCCGTCAGCCCCTACTGGAAGTATCGTTTCCTTCGTTCAAAGCTGCCCTCCGAAGCCCATTCGCTGACTGCTTCACGCTCCCATCCCACCGCCGGGAGCTCTCTGTAGATCCGCTTTGGCCAGTTACTCTTCTTCTTCACAGGTTTCACTTATATTGCGTTACTGGTATTATATGCACAGGGAGGGAGATTTGTCAACAATTTTTTTGGAAAGAGCGGCAGATGCAGCCTATCAAGTTACTGGTCACGGAGTGAACGGTATCCCTATCAATAAGTGTTGCTGTTTACTCTGTGACCAGTAACTTTATATAATCAGCTGTCGATACCGATTCACACATGCCAGGATCTCCTGACGTCTGGGGCGGGCCAGGGAGGAGCGTACATCTCCGCGCTCGAAAAGCCCTTCCAGACCCTGGGTATCCAGCAGCGCTTCCAGCTGATCCGCCAGAGCCGCCATATTTTTCTTTCCGTCCATCGTCTGCAGCTGCAGATATTTGAGCAGGCAGGCAAGGGCCATGGTCTGCTCGCTGTCACGAAGCTGTTCCAGATAGCGAAGCTCCACGGCGTCGCGTCCGAGAAGCAGTTCATGGGTTCCCATGGCTTTCAGTTTCAGGCGGTCATCCCGTTTCACGGCGGCATTTGCCTTGGGGCAGCGGTTGGCCGAGTAGGTGGGGAATTTACCCTGCCTGGCGGAAAATACGGGAAATGCCGCTGCTGCTTCCTTTGCGCGCCCGGTAATATCATAGGGCACATACTCCTTCATTTGAACCACCGTGTCGGCCACATGGAAATAGGATCCGGAGCTTCCGGCCACAATTACGGAGGAAATGCCGAAATCTTCATAAAGACTGCGCACACGCTCAATAAAGGGAATGATAGGTTCTTCTTCGGGGGCTACCACCTGCTGCATCAGCTTGTCGCGTATCATAAAGTTGGTAGCAGAGGTGTCCTCGTCAATGAGCAGAAGCGTACTGCCGCTCTCCATGCTTTCCATGAGATTAGCTGCCTGGGAGGTACTTCCGCTGGCATCCTCCGTGGAAAAATGCCTGGTATCTCTGCGTCCCGGAAGCTGGCGGATAAAGGGAGAGATATCCACGCCTGTTACGCTTCTCCCATCCTCGGAGCGCAGCTTCCAGGCGCTTTCATCCGTGATAACCAGTTCCCGGCCGTCGCCGCCGATGTGATTGTAGACGCCGTACTGGAGCGCCTGGAGCACCGTGGACTTTCCGTGATAGCCGCCGCCCACAAAGAGGGTAATGCCTTTGGGGATTCCCATGCCCATTACAGGTCCCCTGTTGGGAAGGTTCAGGGTTACCTCCATGGAAGCCGGCGACTGAAATGCCACGGCATCCTGCATAGGCCGATCGGAGACGCCGCTCTGCCGGGGCAGGACGGAGCCGTTCGCAAGAAAGGCGCAGAGTCCCAGAGCCGGAAGCTGTTCCCGGATATACTGCTGATCTTCGCAGAGCTCAATAGCTGCCTTTAAGCGGTTTTTGTTGATTTTCTGGAAGTAAAGGCTTGCGTGGACACAGTCCGGAAGAATGTCGAAGAGCATTTTCTCAAGCTCTCTGGCGTCAATGGTCCGCCCCCTGGCCGGAAATCCCGCCTCAAAGCGAAGGGTTACGCTGCCCTCCTGTACCCGGCAGGCCGTCCGCTCCAATACTTCCTGGCCGCAGCGGGAGGCGCCGAGAAGTCCGCTCTTTCCGGAGCCCTTGGCCTGCTTGCTTCCGGAGGCAAGCTGCGCAGCAAAAAGCCGGGTCAGATGATCCTGTAAGGTGATGCGCTTTGGGTAGGTGTCATAGTACTCAGCCGGAAAGCCAGCCTTCTTTCCGGATACAAGAACCGACAGCCGGGAGGGGGATGCAAAAGGATCTCCCTGTACATGGTCAATGGAAAGGACAAAGCTTCCGAAGTCGTACTGTCCTTTCAGATCTTTATAGGCCGGATAACTCCGGTGATCGATAGAGCGAAGGTTCGCCCGCAAATCCTGTGATGATTTCATAAAGGTATGCTCCTCGTCTTAAAATAGAATGTTATTCATAGGCTTTTGCCCTTGGGCAAAAAACAAGGTTGAAAGGTTTTACGTAATTTATTGTAAATCAGAACAAAATTCCGGTCAATGAAAACATTGTTTTTTCGGATTCAGGCTCGTATAATGAAAACGGAAAATGCCAGTGCAATATTATATAGAACAGAATTCTGGAAGATACAAGCATAAATAGTAAAATTATGTTAGAAAAAATGAAAAAGCAACCCTGGGTTTACAAATTTCAAAGCGCACTTGGTGGTTGACAACCGGAAAAAAGCCTAAAATAAGCACATACCCGAGGGGATATGTACATGTACAGCGATAATA
The DNA here is from genome assembly GCF_036941125.1 of Candidatus Merdisoma sp. JLR.KK011. Taxonomy (NCBI): domain Bacteria; kingdom Bacillati; phylum Bacillota; class Clostridia; order Lachnospirales; family Lachnospiraceae; genus Candidatus Merdisoma; species Candidatus Merdisoma sp. JLR.KK011. The sequence goes on from NZ_JAYWSZ010000004.1 coordinate 1,460,633, forward strand.
TTACGGAACTGGAAACAGTAATATTCCTTACAATGCACAAATCGATTTACAGGCACATGTTTTTTGTGACTGGAAATTGATTTCATACTGGTGTATTGTAAGGAATATTACGGAACTGGAAACAGTAATATCCCTCACAGTGCACAAATCGATTTACAGACACATGTTTTTGTGGCTGGAAATTGATTTCATACCGGTGTACTGTGAGGGATATTACGGAACTAGAATAGAAAGGATAAGTATGATTTTAGCAGATAAAATAATTGCACTGCGCAGGCAGCGCGGATGGTCTCAGGAGGAACTGGCCGGGCAGCTCGGTGTATCCCGGCAGGCAGTTTCCAAGTGGGAGAGCGCCTCAGCCATACCGGATCTGGAGCGGATTTTGAAAATGAGCCAGATTTTTGAGGTAAGCACAGACTACTTATTAAAGGAAGAACTGGAGGAACTGGAGATTTCGGCAGATGGAGGGACAGAGCCGGAGGAAGGGGGAAAAAGCGTATCCCTGGAGGAAGCTTCCTCTTTTATGGAACAGAAGAAACGCCATGCCTTGTCGCAGGCAATAGCAATTGCAGCTTACACGCTGTGCCCGGTGTTTTTGATTTTCCTTGCCGGCTATTCGGAGCTTGCCTCGGCCCAGATTACCGAGGAAGCGGCGGCAGGAATCGGTCTGGTGGCCTTACTTCTTATGATAGGAGTGGCAACGGTTGTAGTTGTTCTGAACGATGCGAAGCTGGAGAAATATGAGTACCTGAAAAAAGGGAATTTCCGCCTTCAATACGGTGTGGAGGGAATTGTCAAAAAGCGTCAGGAAGAAATAGGCGTTTTTTACAGGACTTGTGTTGCGGCAGCAACCTTTCTGTTCATAACGGCGGCGCTTCCTATCTTTCTGGTAATGATTTTTCTGGGAGAAAATGATTTCTTCAGTGTGATTGCCGTAGATGTTATGCTGCTGCTGGTGGCTGTGGGGGTATTTTTGATTGTCTGGTCTGGAGAAGAATGGAGCGCCTGCCAGATCCTCCTTCGAGAGGGAGAATTCACCCCGGAGGAACAGTCGAGAAAACCGGTTTTTAAAATTTACTGGTGCGTGGTAACGGCTCTTTATCTGGGAATCAGCTTTTGGACCTTTGACTGGCATAGAACCTGGATGATCTGGCCCTGCGCCGGTGTGCTGTCCGGAGCCCTTCGTGTGATTCTGCGCATACAAAGAGATGCAAAAGAGTAATCCGTATGCTGCGAGGGCCAAGTACCCAGCAGCTTGCTATGAAGTATTTGGTTTACCGAACGTTATACTAGTAGTCCGTACCGGAAATCCTTGTGCATATTTCCGATACGGACTACTAGACATACGGTGTCAGGTTTTGTATGATAATATCATAAAAAACGAAAACAGACAGTCAGAATTTACAGGAGTCTGGCAGGAGGGGACAGTATGGCGTCTAAATTAGAATTTGTTGAGTATGCGGCAGATCAGATGGGGGCGGCAGGTGAGATTACGTACCGGAAGATGTTCGGCGAGTATGGAATTTACTGCGACGGAAAAATTTTTGGAGTTATCTGCGAGGATCAGTTATTTGTGAAAATCACGGAGGGCGGAAGAAAGCTCTGGCCGGATCTGGAGGAGGGGAGTCCCTATCACGGGGCTAAGCCGCATTTTTTGATTGAGGAGTTGGAGGATCGGGAGCGGCTTGCCGAACTGGTGCAGGTGACCTGCAGGGAGCTTCCCATGCCGAAACCGAAGAAAAAGAAGGGAGCTGCAGATGGAACGAAAGGCGCAAAGTAAGAAGCTGGACTATAAAAAAGAGTTTCCGGATTTATACCTGCCCAAAAAGAAGCCAATGGTGATTGAAGTGCCGCAGATGACATTTATTATGGTGGAGGGAAAGGGCGATCCCAATATCTCCGCCGCATATGCAGATGCGCTGTCCCTTCTCTACGGCCTGTCCTTTGGAATTAAAATGAACTTAAAATTCGGAAAGGTGCCCAGGGATATTTTTGAGGGGATGTGTGCGGAGGAAGGCTCTGCAATTCTGGAGGGGAATTATGTGGTGCCGCCTTTGGAAGGGCTCTGGTGGACGGAAAACGGGCGTGAGGCATTTGACGGAAGGAATCTGGCGGATAAAGGTGCCCTTTGCTGGTTTTCCATGATCCGCCAGCCGGACGAGGTGACAGAGGAGCTCTTTGCGTGGGCCAAGGAGGAGCTTGGGAGGAAGAAACCGGAACTGGATCCTTCGGCGGCGAAGCTGGTAAGATATGAGGAAGGGCTGTGCATCCAGCTTCTTCATGTGGGGCCTTATGATACGGAGCCTGTCTCTCTTGAGCTTTTGGAGCAGTTTGCTGCAAAAGAGGGCTATGCGGAGGATTTTCAGATGGGCGCGCCGGAAGCCGGAAAAGGGAGGTACCACCATGAGATCTATCTGGGAGATCCAAGGAAGACGGCCCCAGAGCGGTTAAAGACGGTACTCCGGCATCCGGTGCGGAAAAAATAAGACGGGATTTTTGAAGGAGGCAGTCGGATATTGGGCTGGGCGGCTGTTATTAGAAAGCCAAGAGGGGGAGTCTGAACTTTTAGCAGCAAAGTAAAGACTCTCCAGTTAAGGAGAGCCTTTTAGAAAAAGCTATGCGCCAATGCCCGCTCTGCGAGCTAGATCACGGTAATAGTATATGCAGATATGGAAAAGGAGTTGCATGAAACAACTCCGTTTCCTAGAAAAGCCTTACGGCCAATGTCTCTTGCGAGACTAGATAACTTATTTATTCTATGTCTTAATTATAGCATTTCCAATAGGAAAGTCAACAAAATTTACAGTTCCAAGTGGTTTTTCAGCAGTTTTTCAACAGTGGCAAGGCATTCCGGCGTTAAGCGGCCGATCCTTCTGCCGAGCCGGGCTTTGTCAATTGTGGTGATGTCTGTTACAATAATGCGAGAGGGTTCTTTATCCAGTTTTCCATCTGCCATTTCAGCGGATGAAAGGCGCACCTGATAATTGGGATTTATTTTTGTGCCGTCGCCTTCAATGGGGAGGACGTTTACTTTTTCGCTGTAAATATTGGCTTTTTTGTTCTGGATAATGACAACAAGGTGATTTCCGCACAATTCGCTTCCAACGCCTTCCGTGATGAATGCATTGTAGATTTCGCCGCGATAAGGTTTTACAGGATGGAATTTTTTTTCGTGGGAAGATCGTAGTTTCCTGTTTTCAATGGAGTTATGGTGCATTCGACATTGTTCGGGTATGTAGCGGAGATAGGATATTGTTTTATTAACGGAAATGTGTTTAAGGCTTGTTAGGATGCCTTGGAAGGTAGAAGTCAGTGAAGATCTGTCACTGTCATTTAAGTTGTTTAAGGAATTATATTCCATATGCACCTCTGCTTGTTTTGATAGAAAGAGGATAGCATATTATGTCAGAAATTGCAATGAAGGAGAGATAGAAAAATGGGAGCCGGCAAAGTGTTTTGAGGGGAGAATATGCTTTTGGCAATGATGAAAATATAGCTTTAGCCTGATTTTTTCCGCCACCGCCCCGTGCGGTATTCCCCGTAGGAGATCAGGAAATTCACCAGCCATCCCAAGGGCACCGCATACCAGACCATGGCGATGCCGAACCGGGGAGCCATGGCAATTGCAAATGCCACACGCAGAGACAGATTGGCAAGATTTGCGATGGTGAACATTTTCATATCGGCAGCGCCCCGAAGAAGGCCGTCCGTGCACATTTTAAGGCCGATGAGGGCGAAGAAAAAGCCAATGAATCTTAAATAACTGCTTCCCGTCTCCAGGGCCTGCATTGTTCCGTCGCTTCCTAAGAAGGAGGCGATAATGGGAAAATGGAAAAGCTCCAGAGCCAGACAGAGAAGCAAGGCGAAAAAGGCTGTCAGGCAGAGAGCTGCGCGATAGCCTTTTACTACACGGTCTTCCTGTTCTGCGCCCAGATTCTGGGCAGTGTAGGAGGACATGGCATTGCCCAGTGCGGCCATGGGAACAATACAGATACTCTCCACACGCATACCGGCGGAGAAGCCTGCCAGCATCTGGGGGCCGAAGCTGTTGACCACAGATTGAACCAGCATCATGCCGATGGATACCGTGGACTGCTGGAAGATAGAGGGCAGAGCCACACGGCACATAGTGAAAAGCTCTTCTGTACTGTAAAATTTACGAACCGATTCCATCTTCGTATCCGCACCCGGATAACCCCGCAGCTCCCCAAGAAAAATCAAAAAGGATAGAAAAGCAGAAATCCCCTGGGCAATCAAGGTAGCCCAGGCTACACCGGCGATGCCAAGCCCCAGAGAGCGCACCAGATAAATGTCCAGCACAATATTAAAAATAGAAGAAAAGATCAGCAGGTACAGAGGAATCCGGGAGCGCCCCAGGGCATTGAACATAGAGGACAGCACATTGTACATAAAGAGAAAGGGCAGTCCCATAAAATAAATATTGAGATATTCTACCGTCATATCCAGAATGTCCTCCGGTGTCTTTAAGAACACCATAAACTCCCGTCCAAAAGCAAGCCCCAGGGCAGCCAGGGCCAGGCTCACCGCCAGAAAGGTGAGAAGGGCAGTTGAAACAGACTGCTTCATACGGCCGTATTCCCGTGCGCCGAAATACTGGCTGGTGAGCACGGAAGCCCCCACGCCGCCGCCGATAGCCACGCAGATAAATACATTGGTAAGGGAGTAGGAAGCTCCCACGGCGGCCAGGGCATTTTCACTTACATAGCGGCCCACAACCATAGAATCAGCCATGGTATAGAACTGCTGAAAGAGATTTCCTATGATCATGGGCAGGGCGAACAGGAACAAAGCGCGCATGGGGCGTTCCTTCAATAAATAATCTTTTTCCATTTTGTTATTCTCCGGCTTTCTACTTAAAGCTTATCATTCTGTCATAAGGTTTAGAACCTATCTATCCGGCATCCGCTTCCAGGCTGCCGGCACGCGGCCAGAAAAGAGCCTTCTTTTATCATATCCCGAACAGAACCAAATGTAACACGGAAAATGAGATTTGTCAAAAAAAGCTGTCCACACAACGCCGATAAACAAAGCTGCCCGGAATGTAGTCATTTTTAACGTAAAGAAGCTTACAAAGCCATGCTGCAATGTACAGGATAAATAAAATGCCAGGTACTTTTTCCTAGCTGTTAGGAAATTGTGTGGAAAATAAAGGAGGTGAGTTTATGTATAATAAAGCCATGCAAATGAGACAGAAAAAAATTCTTCAAATTTTAAAAGAGAAAAAGGGCTGGATCACAGGGAAGGAGCTGTCAACGATTCTCAGCGTTTCGGATCGGACCATCCGCAGCGACATGGAGCAGCTGGGAAAGACCTACAAGGGTATCATAGAATCCAGCGTGCGCTATGGCTACCGGATCAACGAGGACGTTTCGGAGAAAAGCGATTTGGACACAAGGGAGCATATCCCCCAGACCTCCGAGGAGCGATGCAAATACATCATCGAAAAATTGCTTTTCAATAAGCGGAAATTAAACATTTTTGATCTTCAATATGACATTTATGTCAGCGAGTTTACCATCAAAAATGATATGAAAAAGATTTCCGAAATGTTGGAAAAGTACGACGGCGTGGAACTGGTCAAGACGGGCAGTCACATGTATCTAAAAGGGAGTGAGGAAAGCAAACGGTTTGTTTACAAGGACTTACTTGCCAATGAGACCAGAGGAAACTTCATCAATCTCAACAAAATTGACGAGCTCTTCCCCAATTTTGATCTGATAAAGGTAAAAAATATCCTAGAAGAGATCCTGGAAAAATACAGCTACCGGGTGCGTGAGGAAACATTTCCCATGCTGATGATACACGTAGGCGTGTCCATTCAGAGAATGATGGACTACAACTATGTGGAAACCAACCGCTACCGCAGTGAGATAAGGGATACTCTGGAATATAAGATTGCCATGGAGTTTTTCACAAGGGTGACAGCCTCCCTTTCCTTTGACTTGAACGAGAACGAGGTCGTCTTATTTGCAAATCTGCTTATAGGCAGACAGAGAAGCACACTGTTTGAGAAGGAGGACTATCTGGCGCAGGCGGAGGAGCTGATGCTGAAAATCGTAAGCATGGCCCGGCAGAGGTATGACATAGATTTTTCGGCAGATATGATCTTTAAGGACGGCCTGGTCCTGCATCTACAGAATCTTCTGGAGCGGATACAGCTTGGGGTGGTTGTCTCCAATATCTGTCTGGCGGAAATAAAAAGAACCTATCCTCTGGTATTTGAGATGAGCGTGTTTATCGGCCACATTATTGAGGAATACACGGAAACCTCCATTTCGGAGGATGAGATCGGGTTCCTGGCCATCCATCTCGGTGCGGCCTATGACCGGCTGAATATCAAATATTATTACCATGTAGTTTTGATCCAGCCGAACAGCAACACTATGTCAGGGGCGTGCAGCGACAAGATTCTGGAGCGCTTCGGAGAGCGGATTGTCATAGACACCATACTGGCTTACTACGAAGCGCCGGTGATTGAAAGCCTGCATCCGGATTTGATTATTTCCACCATACCGCTCAGCCACAAGCTGGATATACCAACCATTGTTATCAGCATGTTTGTCAATACCAGCGATGAGTATAAGATTTTCAAGGCTGTCACAGACCTGGATAAGCAGCATTACAAAAAAGAATTCGACAATTTTATCAAATGTCTGATTCTGGAGGAGTATTACTATTACAATCTGGACTGCGATACCTATGAGGATGTAATCAACTATATGTGCGACCGCATGTATGAGGGCGGAAGGGTGGATGAAACCTTCAAGGAATCCACCTTTGACCGGGAGAAGATGGCGTATACCTCGTTCAGCTACGGCTATGCCATACCCCATGCCCTGAACTACTCGGCCATCCAGTCTACCATGAGCATTGCCATTCTGAAAAAGCCGGTTTCCTGGGGCGACTACCAGGTGCATATGGTACTGCTGCTGGCTGTCCGGGAGGACGAGAAAGAGCTTTTAAAGATTTTCTTTGACTGGTTCGGGAATATCTGCGATGACACACTGCTGTTATCCAAAGTCCGGGAAGCAAAAACAGCAAAGGCCTTTGTGGAAATGATTGAATAAAGGAAGGTGTGCCGAAGCGGCTTTACCTTTTAGTGCCGTCGCGCAGCGACTTAAAATAGGAGGTCTTATGAGAGGAAAACAAAAGTTTGAGCCTGCACCGGCTCCCTGGAACCGAAGGGGATTTGCCTATCTGATTGACGGGTACATTGGCTCAGCCTTCAGTGTGATTCCGGTGGGCCTTCTGTGGAACATGCTTACGGGAGAAGAAGTTATCAATACGGATTTGATGTTGTTCGATGCTCCTTATGGATGGCTTGCGGGATTTCTCGGACTGGTGTTCGGCGTCATTTATTATTACATAGTTCCCTTATGGGGATGGAAGGGGCAGACCCTCGGAAAAAAACTTATGAACCTTCGCATTGTGGGGGAGGACAACAATCCCCTGCCGGCAGGCCGCCTTGCCGTAAGGCAGCTTGCAGGAGTGATGCTTTTGGAGGGAGCCTTTCTGCTCACCGGGCAGTATGCGGTGCAGATGCTTGCCATGCTGACTCTCGGGGCGGCCGGAAAGGCGCTTAATTACCTGCTGTTCGGCGTATTTCTTATCTCCGCATGGCTTGCCTTTCGGGACGGGAAGGCGGCGCATGATATCTGGGCCGGCAGTAAGGTGATTGACGATAAATAATAAAATAGAATGGAGGAACTTGGTGTATGGAAGAAATGGAACTGATTTGTTTTAAGATTATCTCCGCAGTAGGAGAGGCAAAGAGTGACTACATCTCTGCTCTGGAGGCAGCCAAGAAGGGCGACTTTGCGAAGGCGGAAGAGGCAATGAAGCATGGAGATTCCTGCTATGTAAACGGACACAAGGAGCATGCGGAGCTGATCACCAAGGAAGCAGGCGGCGAGCGGACAGAAGTTTGCCTGCTTCTGATGCATGCAGAGGATCAGCTGATGGCTGCGGAGACAATTAAGTTACTGGCTTCCGAGCTGATAGAGCTTTATAAGAAATAAAGAAAAAGGAAAGAAAGGAGGAAAAAACCATGAAAAGATTTTATTTATTCTGTAATGCAGGAATGTCTACCAGCCTTCTTGCAAGCAAGATGCAGAAAACGGCGGACGCCCATGAGCTTCCCATTGAGATCAAGGCATTCTCAGATACACATATGAGCGATGTTGTAAATGAATTCAATCCGGAAGTGATTCTCCTGGGACCCCAGGTAAAGCATCTGTATGACAAGGTAAACGAGCGTTACGGACAGGATCACATCGTTGCTGTGATCGACAGCACTGACTATGGCAACATGGACGGTGAGAGAGTACTAAAGAAAGCAATGAAGCTTTACAAAGAAAGTAGAGGGAAATAAGTTATGATGCAAAAACTTGAAAAGTTCTTGATGCCCATTGCGAATGCGCTGTCCAAGAACAAGGTACTGTCTGCAATTCGCGACGGTTTTCTGATTACGGTTCCTATCACCATTGTAGGTTCTATTTTCCTGCTGATAGCCAACTTCCCGTTGGAGGGCTTCCTCTCTATGATGACCTCCATCTTCGGAGAAGGCTGGGATGCATACCTGGGAAGAGTGTCCGCCATCGCTTTTGACTGCGTGGCTCTTCTGGGCGTCTTAAGTATCGGTTATTGCTATGCAAGGGAAAAAGGACTGGAGAATCGAATCGGCGGCGCTGTGGTAGCGCTGGTATGCTTTTTGATTATCACACCCCAGAAAGCATTTGTGGAGGTAGAGGGTGCCGCAGAAGCCGCATCTTTCAGCGGATTCCAGTTTACCTTCCTGGGAACGGCCGGAATGTTCCTGGCTATGATTACGGCGATTCTGTCCGTTGAGATCTACGCATGGGCTATCCGTAAAAAGCTCGTGATTAAGATGCCCGACGGCGTGCCCCCTGCAGTTATGGAATCCTTTGCTTCTCTGATTCCTTCTGCCATTGCCATGACTGTATTCTTTGTAGTAGGCATTATTTTTGACCACACTTCATTTGAGTATGTGCATTACTTTATTTACCGTGTGCTCCAGGCGCCCCTGGTGGGACTTGGCAGACTGTCCGGATTTGAGGTAATCTATCAGTTCCTGTCCACGCTGTTCTGGTTCTTCGGAATCAACGGCCCGGCTGTAACCAACACCATTTTCAGCCCCATCCATAAGGTGCTGACGGTGGAGAACTACGAGGCAGCCCAGGCGGGACTTGAGATGACCAACATCTTTACGGCAGGTTTCTCCGATTTCTTCTGCAACTTCGGAGGCGGCGGATCGACCCTGGGCCTTGTCATTATGATGGCCTTCCTTGGAAAGTCCAACCGTATGAAGACCTTAGGAAAGCTGTCTCTGCCGGCAGGTATATTCGGAATCAACGAGCCGTTGATTTTCGGTCTTCCGATTGTATTGAACCCACTGATGGCTATTCCGTTCATCCTTGCGCCGGTTGCAAATACGATTATCGGTTATGTGGCCACGGTAACGGGAATTATGCCGATTACCCTGGGAGTGCAGCTCCCCTGGACCTGTCCCATCTTCTTCTCGGGATTCCTGGTGACCGGTTCCATCATGGGATCTGTCGTCCAGATTGTGCAGCTCGCGGTAGATATCCTTATCTACTATCCATTCTTCAAGCTGCTTGACAAGCGCTACCTGGATGATGAGAGCAAGACAAGCGATAAGACGGATGAATTAGACGATCTGTCCTTTGACGACCTGGAGTTTGACTGAGAAAATTCAGTGACATAAAAAAGAAAGGGCTGTCGAAAAACAAGGCAGCCCTGACAAAAAACAGTATTATCGGTTGGACGGTAAAGTCGCAAAGACACACGAGAGGAACTTTTATGAGTGTCCTTTCGAATAAAAGTTTCTCTCGCTACAGGTGTGTTGAAGTGACTTTACCCTTTAGTGCTGTCGCGCAGCGACCAGGTAAAGTCGCAAAGACACACGAGAGGAACTTTTATGAGTGTCCTTTCGAATAAAAGTTTCTCTCACTACAGGTGTGTCGAAGTGACTTTACCCTTTAGTGCTGTCGCGCAGCGACTACAAATAGGAGGCAGAGTATGAATATCGTATTAATTTTTGATCAGGGTCTGGCAGGAGCCGGAGGGAAGTCCAATCCCAACGTAGGACTGACAGCCGTAAAAGGCGGAATCGGCTCAGCCTTAATGATGGAATCCCACCTGGATAAGATTGGAGCCAAGGTAGCGGCGACCCTCTACTGCGGCAACGAGTATTTCCTCAACAACCAGGAAGAGGTTGTGACAAAAATGACAGCCATGGTAAAGAAGGTAAAGCCGGACTTCGTAGTCTGCGGCCCCTGCTTTAACTTTCCCGATTACGCCAAGATGGCAGCCATGATTTCAGCGTTCATCCTGGAGAAAACGGACATCAAGTCCTGTGCCATGATGTCGGTGGAAAACGGGGAGACCATTGCGGATTACAAAGACAAGACACCCATTGTAAAGATGCCGAAAAAGGGCGGAACCGGTTTGAACGACAGCTTTTCGGATCTGTGCGATCTGATAAAGGCAACAGTGGAAGCCTCCGGCGATCTGGAAAGCATCAAAGAGCGTGTCTGCTATTAAAAAAAAGAACTGTGCAGGCCATTTTGCCACAGTTCCCAACAAATCAAAAGGGGTTGGTGGTGCCGGAAAAACCTTAGGGTTTCCCTTCGGCATTTCCGGCCCCTTAAAAGGAGAAGTATGAACACAGAAAGATTGAAAAGATTATGCGGCAGCTTCGGGGTCAGCAGCGGAGAGCAGGCGGCAGCCCATATCCTCCAGGAGGCTTATAAGCCTCTGTGCGACGAGCTGAAGTATGACCGCTTAGGCTCTGTATTTGCCATAAAAAGGTCAAAGAATCCCAAAGCGGCTACCCTTATGCTTGCATCTCCTCTGGACGAGGCAGGACTGATGATCTCAGAGGTGAAAAAGGATGGGACACTGGCCTTTATCCCCTTGGAGAGCATTGCTCCCGCTTCCCTGCTCCATCAGCGCGTGCGCATTCTGACCAGGGAGGACACTTATATTGACGGCGTCATCGGCATGGACAAAAAGACACTGGAGGATTCCTGCGAAGTCAAGAGTGCGGAGGATCTCTTTATCACCTGCGGCCTAAGCGGACAGGAGGCAATGGAGCGGATACACCCGGGAGACCTGGTCGGCTATGCAAGTGCATTTGCAGAGCAGGAAGGGATTGTGATGGCAAAGGCTCTCTTTCCCAGGGTATTGAATGAGGTTACGCTGGAGCTTTTGGAGAAAATGAAGGATGAGGAGCTTGACTTCCATCTGGCAGCAGGCGGCGTTGCCCAGTCTGTCATCGGATACCGGGGAACCAAGACGGCTGCCTACGTGATTCGGCCGGATGCAGCCATTGCCCTTACGGGATTTGACACGGCAAAGAGAAAGGTTCAGCTGGGGGATAAAGTGATTCTTGGCTACTACGATCGGCAGATGCTTCCGTCCCAGGCTCTTCTCAGGGATTTTGCCGGGCAGGTGGAGACGAAGGAGCATTTCGGCCTTCTGGGAAATGACGGCTCCTTTATCCATAAGACCTTAAAGGGAACGCCCAGCATCAGCGCAGGCATTGCGGTGGATCATCTGGGAAGTGCAAATGAGATCTGCAGGACAAGTGACGCAGACGCTCTGGTGGACGCACTGGTTTTCTATCTGCGCACCTTGGATTCGGAAAAGATTATGGGATTTGGAATGGGTGACGTGCATGGTTGATTTAGAAAAATTGGAACGGATATGCGGCGCTCCGGGTATTTCCTCCTTTGAGCAGGAAATCGGCCGTATTCTGGAGGAAGAGTATAGAGAGCTTGGCCTTATTTGCCAAAAGGACGGTCTTGGAAGCGTCATTGCCGTAAAATGCGGGGATAGGCCGGGACCGAAAATGATGATTGCCGCCCATATGGATGAAGTGGGATTCATGGTGGAGGCCATTGACGAGAATGGGTTTCTGAAGCTGCGCCCGGTGGGAAGCTGGTGGAGCCATCTGGTTCTTGGGCAATGGTATACGGTTGTTACAAGGGACAATGGCCGCTATCCGGCTTTGATGGGAAGCATGGCGACCCACGGGCTGCCGGCGGAGATTCGGAATAAGACGGTTTCCATGGAGGACGTGTACCTGGACTTGGGTGTGGAGAACCGAGAGGAGGTTCTTGCCCTGGGGATTGCCGTGGGGGACATGGTGGTTCCCTGGACGCATTTTGAGGTGATGCAGAATCGGAAATATGTGTCCTGTAAAGCTTTTGATGACCGGATTGGGAATTATATTATGCTGGAAGCGGCCAAAAGGCTTCGGGATGCGGCGCATACGCCTTTATACCTGGCCAATACGGTTCAGGAGGAGCCGGGGCTTCGGGGAGCGAGGACGGCGGTAGAATGGTCGCATCCGGATATTGCATTTGCGATTGATACCACACTGGCCGGGGACACGCCGGCGAACCAGAATATATGCTCTCTGGGGAAGGGCGTGGTGCTTTCCATGATTGATTCCAATTCCATTGCGCCCAGGAAGCTGGTGCGGTATGTGGAAGGGATCTGCGAGAAGCATCAGATTGCTCATCAGTATGCAGTGTTCAATAAGGGCGGAACGGATTCGGGAAATATTCATAAGGCTTTTGACGGCGTTCTGAATATGACCTTGTCTATTCCTATCCGGTATATGCATACGAATCACAGTATGATCCACACGGATGATGTGGAGGCTTGCATCCGGCTGGTGTGTGAGCTTGTGAAGGATATGAGCGGGGAGATTTTTGAGAGACTGCTATAGAGTGTACGGTAAAGCCGCAAAGGCGCACGAGAGGAACTTTTATGCGTGTCCTTTCGAATAAAAGTTTCTCTCATAACCGGTGTGTCGAAGCGGCTTTACCCTTTAGTGCTGTCGCGCAGCGACTTAAAACAGTAATATCCATCAAAGTACACAAATCGATTTACAGACGCATGTTTTTTGCGGCTGGAAATTGATTTCAAACCCGTGCACTTTGAGGGATATTACGGAACTGAAATAGGAGGGTGATATCGATGTATGGAATTATAGCTACCTGGAGAATGGCGAAGGAAGGAATTGAGCTTGCGGACGAGATGCTGAAAAAGGGAGAGGTTTCCGGAAAGGCCATTGAAACTGCCATCAAGGCGGTGGAGGATTTTCCGTATTACAAATCAGTGGGCTACGGCGGCCTGCCGAATGAGGAGCAGATTGTGGAGCTGGACGCCGGGTATATGGATGGAGATACCATGAGCGTGGGTGCTCTGGGCGCCATCAAGGATTTTGCCAATCCCATCAGCATTGCGAAGAAGCTCAGCGAGGAGAAGGTTAATAATCTTCTGGTAGGCGCAGGAGCGGAGAAGTATGCCAAGGAAATGAAATTCGAGGAGAAGGAGATGCTCACGGATCGGGCAAAGGCTTTCTATCGTAAGCGGAAGAAGGAAATGGATCAAGAGCTGAAGCCTTACGACGGCCATGATACGGTAGGAATGGTTTGTCTGGACACTTCCGGAACAGTGACGGCGGCCACCAGTACCAGCGGCCTTTTTATGAAGCGGAGCGGCCGGGTGGGGGATTCTCCCATTGTGGGCTCGGGATTTTATGCGGATTCTGAGGTTGGCGGCGCTACGGCGACTGGTCTTGGGGAGGACTTGATGAAAGGGTGTATCTCTTATGAGATTGTCCGGCTGATGAAGGGAGGGCTTACGCCCCAGGCGGCTTGTGAGAAGGCGGTGACGGAGCTGGATCGGAAGCTTCGGGAGAAACGCGGTGAGGCTGGGGATCTTTCTGTTGTGGCTATGAACTGTAAAGGGGAGTTTGGGTGTGCGACGAATATTGGAGGATTTTCTTTTAGTGTTGCGACCCAGGAGCAGGAGCCGGTGGTTTATCTGGTTACCAGGGAAGAGGATGGGCATTGCTCTTTCCGGGAGGCGGATCAGGAGTGGCTTGAGGAGTATATGAGGGTTCGGATGGCGCCGGTGCAGGAATAAGGGGAGGTTGTGCGGCTGTCGCAAAATCAGCCATCAGTCTTTTCCGTATTCTGTGTTCGGACGATTCACGTACACTCTGTCTGCTCTGGCCGTACATTGCCTTGAAGTGTTTGTGATCATTGTTTGGAATTGAGGCAATGTCCGTCCATATCAGACAGAGTGTGCGTGAATAGCCGGACACTGGATATCGGAAAAGACTGCTGTCTGATTTTGCGACAGCCCTGTAGGTTGTTGATGGGGATTGGGTGTTGGAGTAATAGGTGAGTGTGCTGTCGCGCAGCGGATTAGAATAGGAGGTTCGGGTGAAGGATCGGATTGTGAAACGGGTGGGAGAATTGCTCCCGGAGTTGGTGGAGGATATTAAGAGGATTTGTGGTATGGATTCCAGACAGGATGCGGCTGTGCCGGGGCATCCTTTTGGGGAACGGGTGACGGATTGTCTGAATAAGGCTCTGGAGATTGCGAAGGGGCTGGGGTTTGAGACGGAGAATGTGGGGAATCAGATTGGGATTGCGTCCTGGGGGCCGGATACGGAGGATTATATTGCGTGTGTGGGGCATCTGGATGTGGTGGATGTGAATGGTGTGTGGAAGACGGATCCTTTTGTGTGTACGGAGAAGGATGGGGTTTTGTATGCCAGGGGCGTGCTGGATAATAAGGGGCCTATGTTCTGCTGTATGTATGCGCTGAAGGCGCTGGTGGATCTGGGATATGATTTTCCGATTAAGGTGAAGATTATTTTCGGGACGAATGAGGAGACGGGAATGGAGGATATGAAGTGGTATTTTCAGAATCATAAGTATCCTCTTATGGGATGGACGCCGGACTGTAAGTATCCGGTGATTTATGCGGAGCGTGGAAGGGCTGCTTTCCGCTTCTGCCTGCCGAAGGCGGAGTTCGGGGAGCTGGCTGAATTTCTCAATGGGTTTGTTTTGAATCAGAATGATCTGTCCTCTAGCCTTGGGGTGGATTATGCGGATGAGGAGTTTGGGAAGAACCAGGTGAGGAAGGTGGAGCTTTTTGAGGAGGGGGATACCTGCGGCCTGACGCTGGTTTCCAGTTATCCGGCTTCTTATTCTCTGGATACGATGAGAGAGGCTCTGCAGAAGCTTTGTACGCCTCATATGACTCTGACCTTGGATTCTAACCTGGAACCGGTGTTTTTTGACAAGAATACGTATCTGGTAAAGACTCTGGAGCAGGTTTATGAGGAGATTATGCAGGAGGACGGAAGCGCGGTGACGACCACGGGAGGCAGCTATGCGAAGGTGGTGAAAAATATTGTGCCCTTTGGGCCGAGCTTTAAGGGGCAGAAGGGGATCGGGCATATGCCGGATGAGTGGATGCGTATCTGTGATATTGAAAAGAATGCGCAGATTTATGGATATGCATTTTACAAACTGATGGAAGGGCTGGGTTCGAAGTAACTGGAAGAATGTTACGGAACTGAAATAAGGTGAAAATTAATGAAGAGATTGGGAATTTCTGTTTATCCGGAACGGGCTTCCAAGGAAGCGTGCTATGCATATATGAGGCTGGCCGGAAAGTATGGTTTTCAGAGGGTGTTTACCTGTCTTTTGTCGGTGGAGGAGAGCCGGGAGAAGATTGTCAATGAGTTTACAAAGTTTTGTAAGACTGCCCATGAGAGCGGACTTACGGTGTCAGTGGACACGAATCCGGAGGTGTTTAAGAGGCTTGGGGCGACGCCCTTTGATCTGTCTGTTTTTGCAGAGATGGGCGTGGATATTATCCGCCTGGACGGGCATTTTGGAGAGGTTGAGGATATTCAGATTACAAGAAATCCTTATGGTATTATGATTGAATACAATGCTTCCTGCACGATAGGCCTGGATTTGATGATTGAGAAGGGCGCCGACCGAAGCAATATGTGCATCTGCAGCAATTTTTATCCTCAGAGAAATACGGGCATGGGCCTAAAGCGCTACAAGGAGCTGAACAGCCGGTATCAGCCGCTTGGCTTGACCAATGCGGCCTTTGTTACAAGCAGGGAGAAGGATACTCACGGGCCCTGGGAGGTTTATGACGGCCTTCCCACTTTGGAAATCCATCGGGATCTGCCGATTGATCTGCAGCTTCGCCATTTGAATGCTCTGGGCTTTTGCAGTGATTTTATGATTGGAAATGCTTTTGCCAGTGAGGAGGAGCTGAAAATCATGGCGGAAACGGATCTGAGCAAGCTGTCTATGAAGGTGGATGCGGCAGACGGGATCTCCGAAATTGAAAAAGAGATTATCACCTGTGATATCCACGTGTCCCGGGATGACTGCAACGAACTGGTTGTCAGATCCAGCTTCCCCAGAGTAAGATATAAGGGGGAAAGCATCGTACCGCGCAAGAATCAGAAAGCAGTGTTTACAAAAGGCGATGTGATTATTGTCAATGACAATCTGAAGCATTATGCAGGAGAGCTGATGATTGTGCTGGATGAGATTAAGGCTGTAGATGATTACAATTATGCGGGCCATATCAATGAGGGCGAGCAGCTCATCCTGGACTGCATCCGCCCTGCACATGGATTCACATTGATGATTCGCTAGATACCAGGTAGCGGATGAAGTTCTACGGGACTGGAAACAGTAGAACTTCATACAGTGCCAGAAGAATTTATGGACACATGCTTTTTGTGGCCATAAATTCTTCTAGATATACGGTACTGAATGAAGTTCTACGGGACTGGAATGGAGAGAATTATGGAAAAGATTGTGGAAATATGCTGCGGCAGTTATGAGGATGCACTGGCGGCATATCATGGAGGCGCAAAACGCATTGAGCTGAACAGCGCCCTGTATCTGGGAGGCCTGACGCCCTCCCTTGGCACCCTCATTTTGACAAAAAGAAATACGGATTTAAAGGTAATCGCCATGGTAAGGCCCCGTGGAGCCGGATTCTGCTACAGTGATGCAGACTTCCAGGTAATGAAGGCCGACACAGAGCTGCTCCTTCAAAACGGTGCAGACGGCATTGCATTTGGCTTCCTGGACGAGAACGGTGAGATAGAAGAGAACCAGACCCGGGAAATGGCTGATATAATAAAGCGGCATCAGGGCGAGGCCGTTTTCCATCGTGCCTTTGACTGCGTACAGGAGCCCTGTAAAGCGATTGAAAAACTGATTGAAATAGGAATAGATCGCATTTTAACCAGCGGAGGACAGGAAAAGGCCATGAACGGCATAGAGCTCCTTGCTAAGCTTCAGAAGGAATATGGCGGGAAGATAGAGCTGCTGGCAGGAAGCGGCATGAATGCAGGAAATGCCGGCGAACTGATGGAGCGCACCGGAATCTGCCAGGTTCACAGTTCCTGCCGCGGCTGGCTGCCGGATCCCACTACGGAGGGACCGAAGGTTTCCTATGCATACGCAGAGCCGCCTCACAGAAAGGATTACGAGGCAGTGGATGAAAATTTAGTAAAGAAGCTGGTTGATGCCCTATGAATTTTCAAAAAATAAGAAATAACGATAAGGTGCGCTTTGCCTATACCTTTGCGAGTGTTCTGCTTGCAGGCTTTATGCAGGCGGCCGTCATGCAGATTTTTATGGTTCCCATTAACCTGCTCTCCAGTGGTTTTACCGGGGTTGCATTTTTGATTGAGAAGATTACCTCTGCCTTTTTCGGATTTTCCTTTTCCGTATCCTTAGGGATGCTGCTTCTCAACATTCCGGTAGCCATTTTGTGCAGCAAAAGCATTAGTAAACGGTTTACCTTCTTTTCTCTTTTGCAGGTATTTTTTGCCAGTTTCTTTTTACGTGTGCTGAGCTTTGAGCCGCTGTTTGAAGACATTTTGCTGAATGTGATTTTCGGCGGATTTTTGTACGGTATTATGACCGTGATTGCCTTGAAGGGAAATGCCTCCACCGGAGGAATCGATTTTGTGGCCCTTTATATCTCCAATAAGAAGGGAAAGTCCATCTGGAGCTATGTATTTGTATTTAATGCCACATTGATTACGATTTTTGGCTTTATGTTTGGCTGGGAATATGCCGGATATTCGATTCTGTTCCAGTTTATTTCCACAAAAACCATTGACTCCTTCTACCACAGGTACGAGCGTATGACCATGCAGATTACAACAACCAGAGCGGACGAGGTGATTGAAGCTTATGTGGCGGAATACCGCCACGGCGTTTCCCGGGTGGATGGAATCGGCGGCTACAGCAAAAAAGAGGTCAGCCTGCTTCACACGGTAGTGTCCAGCTATGAGATCCAGGACATTGCCAAGCTGATGCGCAAGGCAGATCCCCACGTGGTAATCAATACCTTTAAATCGGAGGATTTTTACGGGGGATTTTATTTGAAGCCCATTGACTGATTGGGAATAAGGTCAGGATGAAAATGATCACAGGAAGCTTAGATAGGCGGCGGAATGTGGTCATTTTTTTATTTTGGAAAAGGCGGCCTAAGCATTTCCTGGTTTTCGGAGGGTAATTATTTATGAAATATTTATAAAATCAATTCGATTACATTTGTAAAATAGTCTGGATTAGTGTAGGATAAAATGAATGGTTAATATCGGAAAAAATTGTGGAAGCAGCAGTTTTGCTGCTTGCCGGAGATTAAGAACCGCAGCTCCCGGGAGGAACATAAAATGAATATAGCTTGGAAAGATAAGATAACAGAAAAGATACCGCAGCTTGGAAAATGGATTGTTTTGTCCTTTTCACTCATAATCTATGCCTTTTTATCGGTCACTTCTTTTATATCTACCGCTTATTTTGAGATGGATTATCTGGAAACGACTTATTATAAACGAGATTCCTTTTTTTTGCACATATTGGCAGCATGCTGTTTTCTGTTTTTTTTGTATTGGATGAAAAGGAAGAAACTGCTTGAAAAAATTTCCAGTAAGAGATTGTGCGTGATCCTGCTTTGCTATACAGCTGTTTTTGCAGGTATCTGGTCTATGGTATCATATGCGGTTCCTTCAGCAGATCAGGCAAAACTGACAGAATGCGCTGCCGAATTTATAAAAGGGGATTTCCGTGACTTAGGACCGGGAAAATATCTGCAGATTTGTCCTCAGCAGCTGGGGTATGTGGCATATCTGGAGATTTTATTCCGCATTTTCGGCCCCTTTTCCTATTCGGCTGCGGAGTGGGTCAATGTATGCTTTATCTGTCTGGAATTTTATATGATTTATAAAAATACGGAACTTATATTTGAAAATAAAAAAATCACAAACTTGGTATTGGTTTTTCTCTTTGGATTTCTGCCGTATATATTTTTCTCTACTTTTCTCTATGGAGAAATGCTGGCTTCTCCCATTGCGCTGTCAGCCGTATATGGATTTGTCAGGTTTATGAAAGAGAAGAGGATTTCATACGGCATTTTGGCGGTTTTGTGTTTGGGGCTTTCTGTGCTGCTTAAGCAGAATAATCTGGTGATTGTGGTGGCGGTTATCCTGTATCTGCTTGTAAAAGGGCTGGAGCAGAAGAGGACAGTCTGCCTGCTGATGGCCGCTTTGTCACTGCTGTCCGTGGGAATTATGGACGTGGGGATAAAAAAGCAGTATGAGCTCCGCAGTGGGTATGATATCGAGGGAGGAGCCTCTCCTTTGATGTATATTGCCATGGGGATGCAGGAGAGCGATATGGCAGAAGGATGGTACAACGGATATATTCTGGGGGCCTTCTGGGAGTGTGATAAGGATTTTGAACGCAGTGCGCAAAGGGCATCCCATGATATCAGGCAGTCCGTGGATCATTTTGTTAAGGAACCTGCTTATGCATTAAGGTTTTATTACAGGAAAATAGTTTCCCAGTGGACGAATCCTTTATACGAGTGCCTGTGGATCAGTCATTTTGAAAAGGTACACAACGGGCCTTTGCATCCGGTGGTACAAAGTATCTATGAGGGAAAGCTTCACAGGCTTTTTCTGTATTTTGCAAATGAGTATCAGTGGATTCTGTATGGGTGCGCATTGATAGGAATGCTGTCCTTGAGGAAAAAATGTACGCTGGAACAACTGTTTTTTGCACTCATCATTCTGGGAGGGTTTTTCTTTCATGTTATGTGGGAGGCGAAGACCCGGTATGTAATGGTTTATGCGTTGCTTCTTATACCTTATGCCGCTTTGGGCTGCGACTGGATAATGTATTCCTTAAATGCGAAATTCAGTATAAGGAAGAAATGATATGCTAATGGAATACTGTTGAATACTTTCAATTATATTTTAGGGCTTTTAAAAAGAGAGAAGAAAAGATACTTTGTAAAAACCAGTTATTGCTTGGGAGGAAAAACAAGTGTACATTGCAGATTTACATATCCATTCCAAATATTCACGAGCCACCAGCAGGGAATGCACCCCGGAGCATCTGGATCTGTGGGCGCGCCGCAAAGGGATTCACCTGGTAGGAACCGGTGACTTTACCCACAAGGCATGGAGGGAGGAACTGAAGGAAAAGCTGGAGCCTGCAGAGGAAGGGCTGTACCGCCTGAAACAGGAATACCGGCTCAAGGACATGACTGTGGGTACCTCCTGGGAGCCTCGTTTCGTAGTGACCGGCGAGATCAGCTCCATCTATAAAAAATACGGCAAAACGAGAAAAGTCCACAGCCTCATTCTGCTCCCAGGCCTGGAGGATGCGGCTCTGATAGCGGCCAAGCTGGAGACCATCGGCAATATCTACTCCGACGGCCGCCCGATCCTGGGCTTAGACTGCCGTGATCTGCTGGAAATAGTACTGGAGCTGTGTCCCCGGGCCATTTATGTGCCGGCCCATATCTGGACGCCTCATTTTTCCCTGTTCGGCGCGTTCTCCGGCTTTGACACGGTGGAGGAATGCTTCGGAGATCTCAGCTCCCAGATCCATGCGCTGGAAACAGGCCTGTCCTCCGATCCGCCCATGAACTGGCGTGTCTCCGCCCTGGATCGCTTTTGGCTTATCTCCAATTCCGATGCCCATTCCCCGGCAAAGCTTGGCCGGGAAGCCAATCTTCTGAATATCGACTTGTCCTACCAGGGTCTTTACCGGGCTGTCCAGGAGGGCGAGGGACTGGAAGGAACCATAGAATTCTTCCCGGAGGAAGGCAAATATCATTACGATGGGCACCGCAAATGCAGTGTCTGCCTAAGCCCGCTGGAAGCAGAGAGGAACCAGGGGATCTGCCCGGTGTGCAAAAAAAAGCTGACCACAGGCGTTTCCCACCGGATCCAACAGCTTTCCGACCGTCCGGAGGACTACGTGCAAAAGGATGCAAAGCGCTATGAAAGCCTGGTGCCCCTGCCCGAAGTGATAGGGGCCTCCATCGGCCGTTCCGCCGCAAGCGTAAAAGTGACACGGGAATATGAGGCCATGCTGGAAAAGCTCGGCCCGGAATTTGAAATCCTGCGGAGCATTCCCATAGAAGAGATTCGCAGAAATGCCGGAACCTTGATCGGCGAAGGCATCAAGCGCCTGCGTGAGGGAAAAGTGATCCGCACGCCAGGCTTTGACGGAGAGTATGGGAAGATATTCCTGTTCCAGGCCGAAGAGCTGAACAGCACAGACTGACATACCCATTTGGAGCGTGTCCGCCTGTCAGCGTGCAGCAGGGGGGTGGCTGAATCAGGTATGAAACAGAACAAAACCACCGGAATACAATAACCATAAATGGTATAATTCCGGTGATTTTTCATGTCTTCCTATTTATTTGAGATCTTGATCCTGGTAACGGCCCTGTCCGTAGATGCATTTGCCGCCGGTTTCGTATACGGCGTGAGTAAGATAAAAGTCCCCTTCTTGTCCGTAATCATAGTCACAGCTATATCCAGTCTGATTCTTGTGGTTTCCCTTCTGGCCGGCAGCCTGGTGAGCCGCCTCCTTCCGGGAAATGTTACAGAATACTTCAGCTTCCTCCTCCTGTTTATTCTGGGCCTGGTAAAGCTCTTTGACCGTACCCGCCACGAAGAAGCAGAAACTGCAGATAAAAACAAGGATGCAGTGCTGTCCCCCACAGAGGCATTTGCCTTAGGAGCGGCCCTCTCCATCGACAGCCTTGCAGCAGGAATCGGAGCCGGAATTCCCTCCTCCTATATTCCCACTGCATTTCTGGCCTCCGCATGGATAGGGGCTCTTGCCGTCCTTCTTGGAAGCCTCCTGGGACGCCTAATAGCGTCCCGCTGTCGATCGAACCTCTGCTGGGTCAGCGGCGTACTTCTCATACTTCTCGCTTTTATGAAACTGCTGTAAAATGCGCCCAGGGCTCAGTAAAAGCAATTCATGGGCGGCAAGGGGCATAGCTGCCAGAAGAATCAGCTGTCCCCACTCCCGAAGGGCAAGATGGCAAGTCCCGAAAGCCTGGATAAAATAAGGAAATTCCGTAACCAGTCCCTGCAGACCAAGGCCAATCACAAAAGCCGCCATCATCAATCGGTTGTTCAGATGCTTCATCCGGAAGAGCGATGTCTCCACATCACGCATGCCAATGGCATGGAAAAGCTGTGAGATCCCCAGAACCGTAAAGGCATACGTCTGGGAACGGGCCAGAATCTCCGGGGCCGACAAAAGGATGCGCAGGTTCTCCAGACTGATGGAAGCCCCATGGGCCTTCAGCAGCGAAATCGGAAGCTGCAGAAAAGCCGTCATACTGATAAAGCCTATCAAAATGCCATAGAGCAGGGTACAGCTTAAGCCTCCTCCTGCAAACAGGCTTTCCTTACGGGAGCGCGGAGGCCGGTTCATAAAATGCCTGGGATCCCCAGGATCCACGCCCAGGGCCAGGGCGGGAAGGGAATCTGTAATCAGATTGATCCAGAGAATATGGCTTGGCTTAAGGGGAGAACCAAGCCCCAGCAAAATCGCAGTCAGCATGGTAATGATTTCCCCGAAGTTTGAGGACAGCAGAAACAGCACCGACTTTTTGATATTCTCATAGATGCCCCGTCCCTCTGCAATGGCCTTGGCAATGGTGGCAAAGTTATCGTCAACTAAAATCAGATCTGCTGCGTTTTTAGCCACATCCGTACCGGTGATTCCCATGGCCACGCCTACATCCGCCGCCTTTAGGGAGGGCGCATCGTTGACACCGTCTCCCGTCATAGCCACAATCTTTTTGGAAGCCTTCAGGGCCTTTACAATGCGCACCTTGTGCTCCGGAGAAACCATAGCGAATACGGACAGCCTTTGGACGGCCTTGGAAAATTCCTCATCAGAGAGGGAATCAATCTGGGCCCCCGTCATACAGTCCTCCGGCTTCTTAGCAATCCCGAGTTCCCGGGCGATGGCAAACGCCGTGTCGCTTCGATCCCCAGTGATCATTACCGTTTTTACGCCGGCTTTTCGGAAGTCACGGACTGCCTTTGCAGCTTCCGGCCGGATGGGATCCATCATTCCCACTGCCCCCACAAAGGTGAGACCGCTTTCTATGGGATGATCGGTGCCGGTTTGCATACCAAGTGCCAGAAGCCGCAGAGCCCTTCCGGAGAGAGTCTTCATAGCCCCGGCAATCTCTCTTCGCTTGACCGAGTCCAGAGGAACCGTCCTTCCGCCCAGCAGAAGCGTATCGCAGCGCTTGAGGATCTCATCCGGGGAGCCCTTGGTATAGGAAACGGTGGAGCCGTCCTTTCGGTGCAGGGTTGTCATCATCTTTCGGTCCGAATCAAAGGCCAGCTCCTGGATGCGGGGCATTTTCCGTTCCAGAACAGGCCGTTCCAGGTAAAAGCGGCGGGCCAGATCCAGAAGCGCCAGCTCCGTGGGATCTCCCAGCCGGCTGTCCGGGCCGATTACGGCATCGTTGCAGAGGGCAAAGCCTTCCAGGAGCTGCCGGTTTTTTTCCGGAGAGAGGGCGGATACGTCCAGGATCCGCCCTCCGGTATAGCAGGCGGTGACTGTCATTTTGTTCTGAGTGAGGGTGCCTGTCTTATCGGAGCAGACTACGCTGACGCAGCCCAGAGTTTCGACGCTGGGCAGCCGCTTTACAATGGTATTGACCTTTACCATCCGGGAGACGCTTAAGGCAAGCACCATGGTGACAATGGCGGGAAGCCCTTCCGGGACAGCGGCCACGGCCAGGGAAATGGCTGTAATCAGCATTTCCATAATATCGCGTTTCTGGAGGACGGCAATGAAAAAGAGCAGGGCGCAGAGCAGAAGGGATACAATGCTTAAAAACTTTCCAAGCTCTCCCAGGCGGTGCTGGAGAGGCGTGGTTTCCGTGGGCGCTTCGTTGATCATACGGGCAATTTTTCCGATCTCCGTGTCCATGCCGATAGCGGTGACAACGCCTTCCCCTCTGCCGTAGGTTACGTTGGTGGACATGTAAGCCCGGTTGTTTTTGGATAAATCTTTTTCTACAGGAACGGATTCTCCTGTTAAGGCAGCTTCCTCGATCTTTAAGCTGTTGACGGAAATCAGCTCCAGATCTGCAGGCACCTGGCGGCCCGCATCCAGGCAGACGATGTCCCCGGGGAGGAGATCCCGGGCCGGAATCTCTTTCAGGCTGCCGTTCTGCCGGATTAGGGCTGTGGGGCTGGTCATCTGCTTTAAGGATTCCAGAGCTTTCTGGGCTTTGCCCTCCTGGATAACGCCTACGATGGAATTTACCAGAATTACAGCCAGGATAATGGCGGTGTCGCTGACTTCTCCCAGGAGCATGGAAATGGCGGCGGCGATGAAGAGGATGAAGATCAAGGGATCGTTTAGCTGCTCGAAAAAGGATTGTGTCATGGTTTTGTGATGACCGTCTTCTAGGATGTTTTGGCCTCGGAGAACGGTTGGGGAGGGTGTCGGATGTTTCATGGTTTGTTTGTCCCTTCTTTATGTGTTGTCCAAGTTTATATGAAAAGATATGAAAAGGGGGACAAAGTTATGCTATGAAGTTGGAGGGGGACGTTCATCCAGTCTGCGGCCATAGGGGTTCCTGCGTATTTCCATATCCTTTGTTCGGACGGTTCGCGTACAGGCTGTCTGCTCTGGGCGTACATTGACTTTGGGGGTTTTGGATGCTTTTTGGTTTTTTGTCAATGTGCGTCCATATCAGACAGCCTGTACGCGAACAGCCGGACACTGGATATTGGAAATACGCAGGAACCCCTATGGCCGCAGACTGGATGAACTGGTTTTTGGGGGTGGAAGGGGTGCTTGATTTGTTTGATTTGGGTGATTCGTGAAGGAAAATTCACAGCTTCTGTATTGCTTTCTGGGGGAACACACACTATAATAGAGATGTTACGGTCATGGGGTTGTCTGTGGCTGGCAGCGGATACAAGGAGGAGAAAGATGGAAGAAAATAATAATTCCAACCGTCCGGGTGGTAACGGCGGAGGGGACAATCATAAAAATCCTAAAAACAGGCAGAGTATTTTGATCGTTATGATTATTACGATGTTTGCTATGCTGGCCTGGAATTATTTTAGCGGAATGGGCGCCAGTGTTACGGTCATCACTTATGATGAGTTCATGGAGATGCTGGATAAGGGCGAAGTGGAGAGCGTGGAGCTGGCTTCAAATCAGATTAAGATTGTGGCGAAAGAGAAGAATGCCAGAGGCGGCGATGTGGTCTATGCCACGGGTATTATGCCGGATTACCAGCTGGAGCAGAAGCTTAGTGATGCGGGCGTGGTGTATGACAGACCGATCAGTGATATGAGGGAAATCATTCTGTCTGCGATTAATTTTCTGCTGCCTGTGCTGCTGATCTGGCTGATCTTTGGCATTGCCATGCGGAAAATGGGCGGCAGCGGCATGATGGGCATGGGGGTTGGCAAGAGTAAGGCTAAGGTGTATATCGAGAAGGAGACGGGTGTCACCTTTAAGGATGTGGCCGGGGAGGAGGAGGCGAAGGAGTCTCTTCAGGAGGTAGTTGATTTCCTGCACAATCCTGGGAAATATGCGGAGATCGGCGCGAAGCTTCCGAAGGGTGCGCTTTTGGTGGGCCCTCCGGGAACCGGAAAGACTCTGCTTGCCAAGGCGGTGGCGGGGGAGGCTCATGTGCCTTTTTTCTCGCTGTCGGGCTCTGATTTTGTAGAAATGTTTGTGGGCGTGGGCGCTTCCCGTGTCCGGGATCTGTTTTCTGAGGCCAAGAAGCATTCTCCCTGCATTGTCTTTATTGACGAGATTGATGCTATCGGCAAGAGCCGTGATTCCCGTTACGGCGGAGGAAATGACGAGCGTGAGCAGACGCTTAATCAGCTTCTGGCGGAGATGGACGGCTTTGACAGCCATACGGCCTGCCTGGTGCTTGGCGCTACCAACCGTCCGGAGGTTCTGGATCCGGCGCTTTTGCGGCCAGGCCGTTTTGACCGGCGGATTATTGTAGACCGTCCGGATCTGAAAGGCCGTGTGGATATCTTAAAGGTTCATGCCAAGAATGTGAATATGGATGAGACGGTGGATCTGGATGAGATTGCCCTGGCTACCAGCGGAGCCGTGGGATCGGATCTGGCGAATATGATTAACGAGGCTGCTATCCTTGCTGTGAAGAACAAGAGAAAAGCCGTGGCCCAGAAGGATCTTTTTGAGGCCGTGGAGGTGGTTCTGGTGGGAAAAGAGAAGAAGGACCGCATTATGAGCAAGGAGGAACGCCGCATTGTATCCTACCATGAGGTGGGGCATGCGCTGGTAAGCGCGCTGCAAAAAGACTCGGAGCCGGTGCAGAAGATTACCATTGTTCCCCGTACTATGGGAGCTTTGGGCTATGTGATGCAGGTGCCGGAGGAAGAGAAGTATCTGAACACTAAAAAAGAGATCGACGCTATGCTGGTAGGCTATCTGGCCGGCCGGGCGGCGGAGGAGCTGGTCTTTGAGACTGTGACGACCGGCGCTTCCAATGATATTGAGAAGGCGACGCGTCTTGCAAGAGCCATGGTGACACAGTACGGCATGTCTGAGAAGTTCGGCCTTATGGGGCTGGAGACGAAGGAAAATGAGTATCTGACCGGACGGACGATTATGAACTGCGGCGACGCCACGGCGGCCGAGGTAGACCAGGAGGTTATGAAGATCCTCAAGAATTCCTATGAGGAAGCCAAGCGGCTCTTAAGTGAAAACCGGGATGTGATGGATAAGATTGCGGAATTCCTTATTCAGAAGGAGACCATTACAGGCAAAGAGTTTATGAAGATTTTCCGGGAAGCCAAGGGAATTCCGGAGCCGGAGGAAGAGGAGACGAAGGAGAAGGCTTCCGGGAATACGGATAAGGAGGCGGAGCCTGCAAAGAATCTGGAGAGCAAGGCGGAAGAAGAAACCCAGGCAGGACTGGGGGATGCAGAAGAACGGGAAGATACAGGCCGGGATGGCACAGCGGAGGAGGAAAAGGCGGATGAGCAGAAGCCTCCGGTGGTAATTGTGAGAGAACGGCGGTAAAGCTGGCGGTTGTCATAGTTGCAGCACTCATGCACCAACTTCCTTGCCCGCCAGATTCCCTTTGACGTTTCCCTCAACCAGCCAAACAGCGAAACGGTTGCCGCTATGCTGGAGGCAGAAAGGATTGCGAAAGACCCGACAGTGAAAGGGTATACCGATCTGGACGAACTGTTCGCAGACCTGAAAGCATGAGGAACGCAAAATATACTGTCAAATCCACCACACAATTCAAGAAAGATTACAAGCTGGCAATGAGGCGCGGGCTGGATATCAGCCTGTTGGAGGGCGTGCTTGCCGCCCTCCAGCCTTATGTCGATAATCTAGTCGGCCTGTGCGATCAACTCCAGCTTATGCTCCACAATCATATAAAGCGTCTGTCCTGCATTTGTTAGTATCAATGGCAGCGCAAACGACAAAATCAGTTTTGCCGGTTTTCCCTATGTCATATCTGTTACCTGTTACATTTTTTCAAAAGCCCTTTGAAAGTATTGCACACCTTCCAACTCTTTAAAAAGATATCCGCATTTCTGATACAAAAATCCGTTTTTATTTCTTGCAAGACATTCAAGTACTTTTAAACATCCCTTTGCCAGCAAATCTTTATAATGTTTCATTCTGCATCATCCTCTGTTTTAAATCTTGCATCATATATTTTTGTTTGTAATATTACGTGATATTCTCAAAATTTTCTTTTTGATTTTATGACGAAATATCAGAAAAATCAAATTATCTTCTCAAAATTTATTTTTATTACACTTCGCACTCAATCCCAGTCAAAAACTAAAACACCCTCGCCATGTCGAGCCTGCAGCACCCCGATTACGTCAAGCTTTTGCCACGAATTTTTTTCACTTTCTTTAAGCAAAAATCGCTAGAATCGGCTTGGTTTCATAGGGAGTATGGCAGGGTATTGCCAAGTTAGAACAAAATTGATGATGAATTATTGTAAAGCTCTTTTCGGATTGAAAAGACTTTCCTACTCCCCATCACCAATTCCAAGCAATAACTTATCAAAATCACTTTGATATAATTTATCCTGCATAATCCTATATTTCTCAAATTCACTCTCGGCAAAGCTTTTAGCAATCTCAGCAGATACTCTTCCCTTATCTTTCAATACTTCTTCTTCATTAAATTCAAGAAATACATCCAACTTTTTTGCCCAATCTTCCATAGTCATGGGAATCTGCCGTCTTGCCTGTCTTTCTGCATAGTCCAAATACATGTTAACAAACTGATTTAAGTCCTGCATTTCCCCTTTTGTCAAATAATTCTTCGCTATGCTGACATCCGCTTTCACTATTTTACCCCTTGGTGCATTCTTCCAAGTAGTCAATCCCATATACTCTTTTCTATGATCTGCACGTTCTACAATCACTTCCGCAGCTGTATGATGATGAATGGCATAATGCAGCTTATTCTGGACCATAGCAAAAAAATCCTTTGAAGTTGCCGCTATAGGAGAATAATCCACCGCCGTTGTATAGATATCTGTTATCTTTTGATAAAATTTCCTCTCGCTTGCACGAATCTCCCTGATTTCATCAAGTAAATGTTCAAAATATTCCTCGTCAAATATCTGCCCGTTTTCAAGACGCTTTTTATCCAACACATACCCTTGAACCGTAAAGGTCTTTAATACCTTTGTCGCCCACTGCCTGAATTGGGTTGCACGAATAGAATTAATTCGATAGCCTACGGAGATAATTGCGTCAAGATTATAAAATTTCATCCTATACTTTTTGCCATCGGAAGCAGTTGCCGAGGATTCCTCGGTAACTGCTTCTGCATCTAACTCTCCGCTGGCAAAAATATTTTTCAAATGTAAACCAATATTGTCTGTTGAACAATCGAAAAGCTGTGCCATGCTCTTTTGTGTCAGCCATACATCTTCATCGTGTACTCTAACCTCAATGCTGTTTTCACTATTCTGTTTTGTAAATACAAGAAAGTCCGTCGTACTATTTCTGATCTGCATTTTTTTATCCATAAAATCACCTAACCTTATTACGCCAACTTATCATTGGCTTTATCTCTTAGTCTATAAAAGTTTCTAATTTCTATTTAGATAACCTCAATTATGCTCTCTGGCAAAAGCTGCTGTATTTCCTCCAAAAATCTTTTTCTTTTTTGAAATTTTGGTGCAAAACCGATTTTTACAGTATCAAATGCCCACTCAGAAACTGGAACCGCTATTTTAGGGAAAAAATCGGTTTTCATTACCATCCCATCATGAGCCACATATCCATTGGGTAAAATTTCCAACTGTTGTATCCCTATTTTAAGCCTAACTTCCTTTTCGGTTGTCCAATCTTTCTCATAGGGTTCTTTCCCAGGTCTTCTACAAATCCCATGTGTAGACTTAATAATTCCAACTATTTCCGGCGTTAAAGTTCGCCCTTGTGCTCCATTGCCATTCATATATCCTATGCCTGATATATTTTTAACAAGTTCATCATCATATATAATCTGGTAAAAATCAAATGAATTAATATAAAAAGGGTTTGTAAGTATTCGCTTTTTCTGCTCAGACAATTTTATTTTAAGTGCCTCATCACGATTTTCCGCAATATATGAAAACTCATCCTTCCATTTTAAATTGTCATCACTCATATGGATTGCGTTTCTAAGAAACCAATTTGTTCTTATGCCAATCAGTACTCCATCAGACTCGCTTCCATATTCTTTCCAATCTTGATCAAGCACTTGAGGATCATACGTAAAGCAGCAAATATAATACTTATTTTCATATTCTGGAACATCTATCCGTTCAGCTTCTTTATCATCATTCACACATTTGAGATTAGATAGCCAAAATTCTCTATTCCTTAAAATACTTTTCAACGCAGAAGAAGTTGTACAATGGTATAACCAATCATGTGTTTTGGCTAATTCTTTACTTTTGCGAATAAAATGGAGATTCTCTACTGCATTATCAACAGAAATTACTGTCTTTCCAAATGATTTTTCCAAAGCCTGTACTAATTTAATTTCTTTTTCACTATTCATTGTTCATACCTCTTCTAACGCCTTTGCCACTTTCCCTCGCATTTATTCTATCACACCCTCATGTCTACAGAAACATAATTTTTACTAGAAAAAACGGACAATCTCCTACGTATTTTCATCCGGCGCCAGCACGTGTTTCTTTTCGTTCCATTGGGCCTGATAGCCATGCGGCGGAGGGTCTCCCACATAAGAGCCTTCTTCCCGTCTCTGCTTTAAGTGCAGCTTTGCCTTTTTGGAGAAATCCTTTGCGTATATGTCATTCACAAGGTTTTTGCTCTCCGAAGCCATCTGCTTGTTTTCATTTCCGTCTCTTCCGGTATCGAAACCCGTCTGTTACGGCAATAAAACGCACGCCCAGAAAGGGAAAGATTTTCTCAATGTAATTGCCTGCCTCCAGATAATTTCTGCCGAATCTGGAAAGAACCTTTACGATGACACAATTTGCCTTTCCTGCTTCAATCTCGCTTATCCTGCTGTTCATGGATAAAGGCCCTCGGTTTTACTGGCTTCTTACTAACTTGGCATAATAATACCATACTCCCCGGCGCATCGAACAGGAGGAAGATAAATCTTCCCTGCTCGATGACCCTTCGGAGCAATAGGGGCATTTCTGCGGCAGAGCTGCATTGCAGACACATAACCGGAGTGGATCTCGGGCACATTATTTACAGTTATTGATACATGCATGGCATATTATATGGCAGAGAATAGTTGAATTACACAAAAAAACTAAAATTTGGTATTGACATATATTCAAAATAGTGAGATAATAAAGCAATCTTAATAAGATATATTTTAAAATAAATTTAAAAACTAGTAAAATAACTACAGGAGGATATAAGAGAAAGCTATGGAGGGAAAGATGAAAACAGCCGTGATGCTTGGCATCGGTAAAATGGGATTTGAGGAAAGAGAGATTCCGGTTCCCAAGGACGACGAGGTTCTGGTGAAGCTGGAGTATGTGGGAATCTGTGGTTCGGATCTTCATTACTACGAGCATGGAAGAATCGGAAACTACATTGTTGAGCCGCCCTTTGTACTGGGACACGAGCCGGGCGGCACCGTGGTGGAGGTCGGAAAGAATGTAACACATCTGAAGGCAGGAGACAGGGTTGCCTTAGAGCCCGGAAAGACCTGCGGCCACTGCGAATTCTGCCGTACAGGCCGCTACAATCTCTGCCCGGACGTTATCTTTTTTGCCACGCCTCCGGTGGACGGCGTATTTCAGGAGTACATAGCCCATGAGGCGGCCCTCTGCTTTAAGCTTCCGGACAATGTGAGCACCATGGAAGGCGCGCTGATTGAGCCTCTGGCCGTAGGCTTTCATGCGGCCCGGCAGGGAGGAGCCCATATGGGGCAGACGGCAGTTGTCACAGGAGCCGGCTGTATCGGCCTGGTATCCATGATGGCATTGAAAGCCCTGGGCGTTACCACCGTTTACGTGGTAGACATTATGGAAAAGCGTCTGGAAAAGGCCCTGGAGCTGGGAGCCACAGACGTGGTCAATGGCAAAGAGACGGATACGGTAAAAAGAATCATGGAGCTCACAGGCGGAAGAGGCTGCGATCTGGTAATCGAGACCTCCGGAACCGAGATTTGTGCCCGTCAAGGTATTGAGATGCTGGTAAAGGGCGGCACCTTGGTTCAGGTAGGCTACAGCGCATCCGGCGATATGAATCTGCCTACAGGACTGATTCTGGATAAGGAGATCAGCATAAAATCCGTATTCCGCTACCGCCACATTTACCCCATGGCAATCCAGGCTGTTGCCGAGGGGAAGGTGAATCTCAAAGGAATCGTAACCGATGTCTTTGACCTGGATGATGTTCAGAACGCTATGGACAGCAGTGTGAATAACAAGGCGGATATTGTGAAAGCGGTGGTGAGAATCTGCTGACACAGGGTTTTGAGACGGCCGAACAATAAGAAGGAGTGAGCTATGGCGGGCGAATATGTATTGGAGATAAAAAATGTCAGAAAAGAATTTCCGGGTGTTGTAGCCCTTGACGAGGTCAATCTTTATCTAAAACGGGGCGAGGTTCATGCACTAGTAGGGGAAAACGGAGCCGGAAAGTCCACTTTAATGAAGATTCTTGCCGGAATCTATACGCCGGACAAGGGAGAGATTCTCTTTGACGGGCAGCCCTTCCAGGCAAAGCATCCCGTAGATGCCCTGGAAAAAGGGATTGCCATGGTGCACCAGGAACTGGATCTGGTGCCGGAGATGACAGTAGAAGAGAATGTATTTGCAGGGCGCGAGAGAACAAAGGGGATCGTCATTGATAAAAAGGGGATGCAGAATCGCACTTCAGAGCTGATGGCAGAACTGGAGATTCATATTTCTCCCAAAGAAAAGATTAAAAATCTGAGCACAGCACAGCAGCAGATGGTAGCAATCACGAGGGCGCTTGCTTTTGATGCAGATATCATTATTATGGATGAGCCTACCTCCGCGATTACTGACAGAGAGGTAGAGCAGCTCTTCAAGATTATCCGCAAGCTGAAAGCGCAGAATAAGTCCATTGTCTATATATCCCATAAAATGGATGAGATCTATGAGCTGACCGATCAGATTACTGTGCTTCGGGATGGAAAATGGATTGGAAGTGTGGCTACATCAGAGGTAACACATGAAAAGCTGATCAATATGATGGTAGGCCGGGAACTGAAAAATGTATTTATCAAGGATGCAAAGCAGACGGCCCAGTTTGACAGAGAGGAAGTGCTTCTTGAAGTAAAGAATTTATCCAGAGAGCACGAATTCCAACAGGTCAGCTTTGAAGTAAAGCGTGGAGAGATTCTTGGATTTTTCGGCCTTATGGGCGCAGGAAGAACGGAGGTTATGGATACAGTTTTCGGCCTGCACAAGCCGGATGCCGGTACTGTGAAGATGAAGGGCAGCAGCGTTCATTCTGTAAAACGAGCCATTGCAAACGGGATGGCCTACATCACGGAGGACCGCAAAATATCGGGTCTGAATCTGATTGCTTCCGTAAAAGACAATATCACAATGACTTATATGGATCTGATACTGAAAGCACATTTTCTTCTTGATTTCAAAAAAGAAAAGGAGACAGCCGCAGACCTGATTGAAAAGCTCAGTATCAAATGTGCGTCGCAGAATACCCTTGCCGGGAATCTTTCCGGAGGAAATCAGCAGAAGATTGTTATTGCAAAGTGGTTTATGGGAGACCCGGATCTGATTATTATGGATGAACCTACCAGGGGAATCGACATCGGGGCGAAGGCAGAGATCTATAAGCTGATGGACATGTTTGTAAAATCAGGAAAAAGCATTATTATGATTTCTTCTGAGACACCGGAGCTTTTGGGGATGAGCGACAGAGTGATTGTCATGCATGAGGGACGGGTCACAGGTGAGTTTAATCGGGATGAGCTGAATCAGGACGAGCTGATGGCGTATGCGATCGGCGAGGGCGGAAAGAGTCAGAAGGCAGCAGGATGAGGTTTACAGTAGCAACTCTAAATTAGGAAGGACTAAGGATTCATGAATAAAGAGATTGGAAGAGATACAGGGAATAGAGTAAAGATAGGAGCCATCCTTGGAAAATACGGAGTCTATATTGCGTTGCTGGTTTTGTTTGTTTCGCTTTCCATTGCGTCCAGCTCATTTCTTACAGTAACCAATATATTTAATATTCTGAAACAGAATTCCGTCTATGGAATTCTGGCAGTGGGCATGACCTTTGTCATCGTTACAGGCGGAATTGATTTGTCCGTAGGAGCGATTGTGGCTATGTCAGCCTGCTTTGCGGCAAGCCTGGCTCAGGACGGAACAACGACGCCCATATTTGCGGCAATTCTTGTAGGGGTTCTTATTGGGATGGGCTGTGGGGCATTCAGTGGATTTTTCATTGCATTTGCCAATATTCCGGCCTTTATTGCCACACTGGCGACCTGTACCATTGCCAGAGGAATCGTATATGTATTTACAGACGGCCGTCCGGTTACAGGAGTTTCCGCTGCCTATAAATACATTGGGCGGGCATCCTGGGGACCCGTTCCGGTAGCCGTGGTTCTCTATGCGGCCTTTCTGATTGCAGGAACCTTCCTGTTAAAATACACTAAATACGGAAGACACGTATTTGCAATTGGAGGAAATAAGCAGGCAGCGACCGTGTCCGGAATCCATGTAAAGAGAGTGGAATTTCTGGTCTATATGATCAGCGGCTTCTGCGCAGCTTTTGCGGGGCTCTTGCTCTCCTCGCGGATTCAGACCGGACAGCCTGCAGGCGGCGACGGGTATGAGCTGGATGCCATTACGGCTGCAGTTATCGGAGGAGCCAGTCTGTCGGGAGGAAAGGGAAGCGTATTCGGATCCTTTATCGGAATTCTGGTGGTAGGCATTCTGACGAACGGACTGGATTTGCTGAATGTATCTTCTTATTACCAACAGATTATCAAGGGAGCAATCATTCTGCTGGCAGTGCTTGCAGACAGAAAAAAGGAGTAATAGCTGTCAGGTGTACGGAACATCCAGGCAGATATTATAAAAAACATTTTAAACCAAAAGGAGGATTTTACATGAAAAAGAAAGTTTGGGCAGTATTGTTGAGCACAGCATTGACGGCAGCTTTATTGACGGGCTGCGGCAGCAAGGAAGCACCTGCAGCAGAGACACCGCCTGCGCAGGAGGAAGCAGCGCCGGAGACAGAGACGCCAGAGGCAGAAGCGCCTGCAGAAGGATCGGAAGACGACGGAAGTTATACCATTGCCTGGGTAGACGGAAACCTGGCCAATGAATCCAATGCAGTATGTACCACGGCGGCAAAAGATTATGCGGAATCTCTGGGTATTAATTTCCTGCTTCTGGATGCAGAGGCTTCCGGAGAGAACCAGGTTGCCCAGTGTGAGACATTGGTTGCCCAGGGCGTGGACTGCATCATTATCCAGCCCTACGATGCGGCAGCCTGCCAGGTAGCTGCAGAGTCCACAATTGAAGCCGGCGTTCCCGTTCTGGTTACCAAGGGTGAGATTGCGGATCAGAGTGTCTGCCCCTTTGTCGGACAGGATGATTATATTGCAGGCCAGATGGAAATGGAGTGGATGGCAGAGAAGCTTGGGGGAAAAGGCAATATCGTAATTCTGGAAGGACCTACAGGAATTTCCGCAGCCCTTAAGAGAAATGATGGAATCAACGATGTACTTAAAAATTATCCGGACATCAAAGTGGTTTATACCCAGCCTGCAAACTGGAACCGTGACGAGGGAATGAATCTTATGGAAACCTGGATGCAGACAGGCGAGCAGATTGACGCAGTAGTAGGGCACAATGATGAGATGGC
This sequence comes from Candidatus Merdisoma sp. JLR.KK011, assembly GCF_036941125.1. Lineage (NCBI taxonomy): Bacteria > Bacillati > Bacillota > Clostridia > Lachnospirales > Lachnospiraceae > Candidatus Merdisoma > Candidatus Merdisoma sp. JLR.KK011. The sequence goes on from NZ_JAYWSZ010000004.1 coordinate 1,496,250, forward strand.
TCTTGGTGCATATGATGCGATTTCAGATGCAGGCAAGGCGGGAGAGATCTTTGTAATCGGTATTGACGCAATTGATGCGGCTAAGGCCTCTGTGGCTGCAGGCGAGATGGATGCAACCGTTCTGCAGGATGTGGAAACCATCGCAAAAAAGACAATTGATGTGGCTTTGATGATGGCAAAGGGCGAAGAAGTAGAGGATGTATACAACATCGATCCGATTCTTCTGACCAGCGAGAATATTGCAGATTACCAGTAAACGATAAAAATAAAGGAGCGGTTAGTTATGGGAAAAACAATGAAAGCTTTGATGTATGACAAGCCCGGGCGTGAGAATTCAAGCATACGCCAGATTCCCTATCCGGAATGCGGCGATGACGAGGTGATTATCAAAGTCATGTCGGCCTCCATCTGCAAGGGCGTGGAGCATGATCATGATAACGGAACCGGCACAGATCTGGCAAAGTATCCGGTTGTTCCGGGACACGAGTTCGCAGGTTATGTATATGAGGTAGGAAAAAATGTTACGGAATTTCAGCCAGGCGACAGAGTAACAGCAGACAATACCGAGTATTGCGGCGACTGTTATTACTGCCGGAGAGAGGAATCCAATTACTGTCCCACCTTCGGGTCCTTGGGACACAATATCAACGGCGGTTTTGCAGAGTTTGTGAGACTGAAAAAGGAGAAGGTATTCCATATACCGGACAGCCTTTCCTTCAATGCGGCAGCATTAAGCGAGCCCGTTGCCTGCTGTCTTCACGCTGTTGATCGTTCCAATCTGAAATACGGCGATACGGTTGTGGTATTCGGAGCCGGCTCCATGGGGCTGATTCTGGCTCAGCTTTATAAGGCATCCAATGCAAGTAAGGTATACATGATTGCCGGGGCTTCCAGTAAGCTTGAGCTGGCTGAAAAAATGGGGATTGAAACTATTGCTATGGATCGGAACGACTATTCTGCGCATGAGAAGGCCCTCCTTGAGAAGGAGCCCTTGGGTGTAAATCTGATTGTAGATGCAACAGGAAGCCCGAAGGTATGCGAGCATTCCATGAAGCTTTTGAAAAAGGGCGGTATGCTTCTTCAGTATGCAGTTGTACACAGCAAGGAGAAGATGACGCTGGATCCAAATCTTATGTTTAACAATGAGCTGACCTTCAGCACATCCTTCTGCCAGTCTCATAATTTCGGAAGAGCCGTTGACGTGCTGGCATCAAAGGTGGTAGACGGCGATGCATTGGTGACAGGAGAATTCCCGTTAGACAATTTCTATGACGGATTGGATGAGAATGTAAAGGATCGCAGTTCTATCAAGGTAATTATTCATCCTAACAAGGAGGAGTAAGGGTTACTGGCCACGGAGTGAACAGTAACGAATAAGGAGAAGGGGGATAAAGCAATATAAAGACGGGGCTGTTGCGGCAGCCCCGTTCTGCAAATCTAAGAATCAGTCAGAGGCGGAAAAAAGCTATTATGGAATTTTTAAGGAGGTGCTGTAAATGAAAAGACGCGGTGTAATCAATCAGCCTCTCAGCAATGCGCTGGCAGGCATCGGACACGGAGATACCTTTCTGCTCTGCGATGCAGGTTTTCCGATTCCGGAGGATGTAAAAAGAATCGATCTGGCCTTAAGCTTTCATATTCCCAGTATGAAGCAGTGTCTGAAGGCAATCCTGGACGAAGTTGTCATACAGAAGGCGACTATTGCAAGTGAGATGAAGGGATTGAATGAGGAAGGCTATACCTTTTTAAAGGATACCTTTCAAAAGCAGGAATTTGAAGAGGTGCCCCAGACAGAGCTTCTGGAGCTGGCCCGAAAGGCAAAATTTATCGTGCGCAGCGGCGAACTGGGATGCTATTCCAATATACTTCTGGAAGGAGCATCCGGTGTGATGCAGTTTAAAAAAGAACTCATCATTGATCTGCCCGGGGAGAAGGAGAATGGCGGCTGAGGATAAGAAAATTGTAGTGGCAGGGCTGGTGTGCGTAGATGTAACGCCGCAGTTTCCCCATAAAAATACAAGGGACTTCCATGAGCTTCTGCAGCCGGGAAAGGTAGTGGGAACAAAGGGGATTACCATCAGTGCAGGGGGAGCGGTTGCCAATACAGGGCTTGGAATTGCAAAGCTTGGGGGAAGCATCCATCTGATGACAAAGATCGGAAATGACTTTTTGGGAGATTTTTTAGAGAGGGAGTTCAAAAAGTATTCCGTTTCCTCAACGATTTTACATACGGATCAAGGAAGTACAAGCTATTCCATTGTCCTTGCGGTGCCGGGATACGACCGGATATTTCTGCACGATACGGGCTGCAATGACTGTTTTTCCTGGAGAGAGCTGGATGATCAGGTGATTCGGGAGGCATGTATCTTTCACTTTGGCTATCCACAGAGTATGCGGCAGTTTTATCAAAATGGTGCAAAAGAGCTGATAGAAATGTACCGGCATATCAAAGAGCTGGGAACGGCAACTTCTCTGGATATGGCTGTTGCAGCGCCAGGGGGAGAAGCAAGCCGTGTTAATTGGCGTGATGCAGTAAAGGGGGTGATTCCTTATGTGGATATTTTTCTGCCCAGTATTGAGGAACTTTCCTGTGCAGTGGATCCCGCAGGCTTTCTGGAATTGAACAAAAAAGCGGCAGAACAGAAGAAAAGCTTTGCCGAGGTTGTTTCCCTGGAATATGTAAAGGAACAGGCTGACCGCCTTATGGAGTGGGGTGGAAAAATCGTACTGATTAAATGCGGCACGCAGGGAATGTTTCTGAAAACTGCATCCCAGGAGGCTTTGCAGGAGATAGGAGGCGGCCTGACGGAAGCTTTTGAGAATTGGTGCTCCCAGGAGCTTTTTATGCCCTGCTTTGAACCGGAGTGCGTAAAGTCAGGGACAGGCGCCGGCGATGTAAGCATCGCAGCCTTTCTGCTTGCCCTGCAGAGGAAATATTCTTTGAAAAGATGTGTGGAGCTGGCTGCGGCATCCGGCGCATCCTGTGTTGCGTCCTATGATGCATTAAGCAATATTCCAAGGTTAGAGGAATTAAATTATAAAATTGAACAAGGATGGAGGCAGAAAATATGAGTCTGGCAGCGCTGACAGAAGTGTTAAAAGCGGCAGAGGAAGGGAATTATGCAGTGGGAAACTTTGACTGCTTTAATCTGGAAATGGTAAAAGGTGTATTAAGGGCCGCACAGGAACTGGAGTCTCCTGTAATCATTGCCTATGGGGAACCGTTTATCAATCACATTGACATGCCCTATTTTGCAAAGGCAGTCCGGTGCATGGCAGAGGCTGCAGAAATACCAGTCGTCCTGCATACCGATCATTTTACGAATCGGGACAACATTGAGAAGGCAATGGATTGCGGGTTTACATCGGTAATGGTAGATTGTTCGGATAAGCCTTATGAGGTCAATGTAACCAATACAAAAAAGGTTGTGGAGTTGGCCCATAAGCACGGCATCTCTGTTGAGTCGGAGCTGGGCCATGTGTCGGGCCTGGGGGAGCTGTTTGAGGATGACAGCCATGTGTTTACCGATCCGCAGACGGCACGTGATTTTGTAGAAAGGACCGGGATTGACGCCCTGGCTGTGTCTATCGGAAATGTTCATGGAATTTACAGGGCTGAGCCTAAACTCCGGTTTGACATCCTGGAAGAGATCTTTTTGAAGACCGGGATTCCCCTAGTTCTTCACGGTGCTTCGGGAATTCCGGATGAGGATATCAGAAGAGCGGTTTCCCTTGGTATCAGGAAGGTGAATTATTACACGGATATGTGCGTTGCGGCGGTAAAAAGGATAGAGGCAGCGCCGGGCAGACATTTGTTTGATTTGTGCGGCACAATTACAGAGGAGTGTTATCAGACAGCCTATAAAAAGATTTTGGTTCTGAAACGGGAGAATGAGCAAAAATAAGGGGAAAAGCTGCGATGAAAAACGGAATTGCAATAGCGGGAAATCTCATTGTTGATTATGTAAAAATGATAGACACTTATGCAAAGCCCGGGATGCTCTGCAATATTTTAAGCAAGTCCCAAGGGCCTGGGGGATGTGCGGCAAATACCCTTGGCTGCCTGGCTACCATGGATCCGAAGCTTTTACTGCAGTGCTGCGGCGCTGTGGGAGAGGACGATGCAGGCGTTGTTATCATGGATTTCCTAAAGAAATATCACATTGGTATGGACGGCGTAATCACAAAGAAAGGAACTATGACCTCCTTTACCGATGTGATGACTGTTCAAAGGACAGGAGAGAGAACCTTTTTCCAGGCACGGGGGGCAAACGCTGTATTTGGGCCGGAGGATCTGGATTATGAGCAGATCGGAAGGTGCAGGATGTTCCATATAGGCTATGCGCTTTTGCTGGATCGTTTTGATGAAAAGGATACGGAATATGGGACGGTTATGGCGCGTACTCTGGCAAAGGTGCAGAGCCTGGGAGTAAAAACCTCCATGGATGTAGTAAGCGAGGATGGCGAACGTTTTGCCCAGGTTGTAAAGCCTGCTTTAAAGTACTGTAATTATTTTATTGCAAATGAGATTGAGGGCGGAAGAATTGCGGCAATAGAACCCAGGAGGAGTGACGGAAGCCTTGACCGGGAGGCATTGACAGAAATCTGCGGAAGGCTCATGGAATGTGGGGTTTCGGATCTGGTGGTGCTTCATGCGCCGGAGGGAGGAGCCTATCTCACCAGTGACGGAAGACAGGGGTTCACACCTTCCCTTAAGCTTCCGGAAGGCTACATCAAAGGAAGCGTAGGGGCCGGGGATGCATTTTGTGCGGGAATTCTGTATGCCTTATACCAGGACTATCCTATGGAGAAGGCGATGCTTCTGGCCAATGGGGCAGCGGCGGCAAATCTGGCGGAGGCAGATTCCCTTTCCGGTCTGCGTTCTGTAAGAGAGATTTTTGAGCTGGCGGAGAAATATGCAGAGAAAGGAGCGGCAGAATGAAAGCAGTGATGTATGGAGGAGGAAATATAGGCCGCGGTTTTATCGGATTACTATTCAGCCAGTCGGGCTATGATGTAACCTTCATAGATGTGGCGGAGCCTGTGGTAGATGCATTGAACCGGGAAAAGAGATATCCCGTCCGATATGTTTCCACAGATAAAAAAGAGGATATTTTTGTAGAGCCGGTATCTGCTGTCAACGGCAATGATGCAGAGCTGGCTGCCCAGACTATTGCGGACGCAGATATTATGGCGACGGCAGTGGGGGTCAGAATACTAAAATTTATAGCCCCCAATATTGCTGCCGGAATCCGCATGCGGATGCAGAAGGGCGGAAAGCCTTTGGATATCATTATCTGTGAAAATCTGATTGATGCAGATAAATTACTGGATTCGCTGATTCGGGAGCATCTGACAGAGGAAGAGCAGCGCTGGTTTGAGAAAAACATCGGGCTGGTAGAGGCCTCTATCGGACGAATGGTTCCGGTACAGATAGAAGAAATGAAGGATGGGAACCTGCTGCGGGTGTGTGTGGAGCGGTATGGTTTCCTGCCGGTAGATAAGTCTGCCTTTAAGGGTCCGATTCCGAAGATAAAAAACATGGTTCCTTACACTCCCTTTGGATTTTACATTGAAAGGAAGCTTTATATACATAATATGGGACATGCGGTCTGCGCTTATCTGGGAGGATATCTGGGAAAAGAGTATATTTACCAGGCCATTGACGACAGCGATATACAGTACATCGTGGAAAATGCAATGCTGGAGAGTGCGAGGGCAGCAGCCCGGCAGTATGGGGCGGATTTGGAACAGCTCCTGCTTCATGTTCAGGATTTGCTGGCACGCTTTACAAACGAGGCGCTGCAGGATACCTGTGGGAGAGTAGGAGCGGATCCTGCAAGAAAGCTGTCCCGGAGGGATCGGCTGATAGGCGCTTCCATGCTCTGCGTGGAGCAGGGAATCTGCCCGGCGTACATTTTTCTCGGAGCGGCCGGAGCGGTATACCGATATCTGGAAGAACAGAAAGAAGAACAGAGCATGGAGCAGGCGGCAAAAGTACTGAAGGAATTATCGGAGCTTGATGAGACAGCCGGGGAGGCAGCCAAGATTCTGGAATTTTATGGAATGTTCTGCCGGAGAGCCTCTGTAAAAGAAATGAAGCAGCGGGCACAGAAGATGGAAGCGGAATATCTTGGGGATATTATTTAAGAAATATGCCTTCAAAAGAAACCAGGCATAACCGGTAAGGTTTCTTTTGAAGGTTATTTTATTGTAATATATTGTAACTTTTACTACAAGAAAAAGGATTACTTATATATTAAGCATTTTTTATATATCAAATAATCAGAACATTCCATTTGCAGCTATGGGGATAGAATTGCAGTAACTCTAGATTGATTTTATTGCTCAGAAATGATATATTTAAATTTTCAATCTATGTCTATACAAAATTCATGGAATGAAGAAATTGTAAAAAGCCGTAAATTGCTTAGGAAGAATAGTTCGTTACAAAATGGCAATTGTGGAGGTGTAATTTTTCAGCCGCTTATAGAGGCTGCTGATGATGAAGTTCTCGATCTTGATGATAATAGCCAGTAGGATTGTTTTTTAACAGAAACCATAAGTACATTGGATGAAATACAAAAAGAATGTCCTGGAAATATGCCTATATTTGAAGAAGAGGTGATATGATGTTTGATAAAAATTTATTTTTTGCATTGTGTGAGAAGTACAATGTTGAGTTAAGTGATAGTGCAGAGGAACCTATGATTAAGGATGGAAACGGTGTTCATGCAGTAACTAGCGAAGATGTTAGTCGTATTTTTGCACCATGTCAAACTTTTTTTGGATATTCTGATGTTTCCTTACATTAGAAGCTATATATCTATTATTACAACACAGCCTGGAATGCCTCCTGTTGTGTTACCCGCTATGAATATTATTGCAATGATAAATGACCAAAAAGGTAAAAATTAACGATTTACTTTGCTTAAATTTTTGTGGTTTTCTATTGAGCAGCCATCCTTTTACGGATAGCTGCCTTTTCTTATCTATCGGTTTACGCTCTTTTCCAGTCCGGATGTCTGCGCTCTATTAAACCCGTCAAGCGCAAGTTCAAAAAAAGTTAAAATTTGCAAATTTGCAGACATTCTGTTATATTAAAATAAAATGGCAGAAAGATCTCAGAGGAATAAAAGGCGTGTTGAGTAAAGCTACAAATATAGAGATAAAAAAAATAAATAGAAATAATATTTATCGGATAGTACTCGCGAAAGAGAACACTTCAAAACAGGAGATAGCATATCAGCTTAACATCAGTATTCCTACAGTGTCTCAGAATCTAAATGAGTTGATTGAGGAGGGATTGGTAAAAGAGAATGGTTCGTTTCAGTCCACCGGAGGAAGAAAAGCAAAGATCATTTCCAGTAATCCCGCAGCCCGTGTTGCCTTAGGGCTGGATATAACGCCTAATCATGTGAATCTAGTCATGGTTGATCTTGCTTCTAAGGTACTTAAATCTCAGCGTTACCGTTTATCTTTCCAGCAGGGACGGGGATATTATGCGGCAGTGGAAAAGCTGCTTCAAGATATGATAAAAAGCAGCAGGATTTCAGAAGAACATATTTTGGGGGTGGGCGTATCTCTGCCGGCTATTATTGGAGCTGATGGCAAGAGCGTTATATATGCACCTCTTTTCGATGATTTGACAGGATTGTATGATGAGCTTGCGGGTTATATTAAATATCCGTATCACTTTATGAACGATGCGAATGCGGGTGGGTTTGCAGAGCTCTACAATAATCATTCGGGCCGGGATGTGTTGTACTTATCATTAAGCAATTCGGTAGGCGGTGCGGTGTTTGTGAATGGAAATTTGTATTATGGCGAGGATATGCGCAGCGGTGAATTTGGGCATATGACGCTTGTTCCGGAAGGACGCCGCTGTTATTGTGGAAATTATGGGTGTGTAGATGCTTACTGTTCAGCATCTCTGCTGTCAAACTTGACAGACGGTAATCTGGCGCTTTTTTTTGAAAAATTGGAGCAAGGGGATATTGCATGCAGGGAGGCATGGGAAGAATATCTCCGTTATCTGGTGATTGTTATTAATAATTTACATGTAAGTTTTGACTGTGAGGTGCTTTTGGGGGGCTATGTAGGGCGCTATGTGAGTCCTCATTTGGAGAAGATCCGGGAGCTGGCGGTAAAACGCTGCAATTTTAAGATGAAGCCCTCCAGCATCCAGGTAAGCCGCCTGAACCAGGAAGCTTCCGCCATGGGAGCGGCCCTTTACTATATTGATGAATTTATTTCTCAGATCTAAACATAATATAATCCGCATCATTATGCGGAAAATGAGGACGGTAAGCGATGTTTGACATTGAAGAAGAATTGAAAAAGCTTCCAGCCAAGCCGGGTGTCTATCTGATGCACGACGAGAAGGACGCCATCATTTATGTGGGAAAGGCCATTTCTTTAAAAAACCGGGTGCGGCAGTACTTCCAGTCCAGCCGGAATAAAGGAGTCAAAATCGAGCAGATGGTGACCCATATTGCCCGGTTTGAATATATTATCACCGATTCAGAGCTGGAGGCCCTGGTGCTTGAGTGCAACCTTATCAAGGAGCACAGGCCGAAATACAATACCATGCTCATGGATGACAAGACCTATCCCTACATCAAGGTAACTGTGAATGAAGAGTACCCCCGGGTGCTCTTTTCCCGTCAGTTAAAAAAGGATAAGGGGAAGTATTACGGCCCCTACACCAGCGCCGGAGCGGTGAAGGACACCATTGATCTGATTCATAAGCTGTACCAGATCCGCACCTGTAATCGGAATCTGCCCAAGGATATAGGGAAGGAGCGGCCTTGTCTTAATTACCATATCAAGCAGTGCTGCGCTCCCTGCCAGGGGTATATTTCCAGGGAGGAATATGGGAAAAATGTTGCCAAGGTTCTGGAATTTCTCAACGGGAATTACGGGCCCCTTATCCGGGAGCTGGAGGAGAAGATGAGGGCTGCGGCAGATGCCATGGAGTTTGAGACTGCCATTGAGCAGCGGGAGCTTCTCAACAGCGTGAAGCAGATTGCCCAGAAGCAGAAGATTACCCACAGCGACATGGAGGATAAGGACATTATCGCCCTGGCCAGCGAGGGGGAGGACGCGGTGGTTCAGGTCTTCTTTATCCGGGACGGGCGTCTTATCGGACGGGATCATTTTTATCTCAGGATAGCGGAGGGAGAGCAGACGAAGGAGATTCTAAGCAGCTTTGTCAAGCAGTTCTATGCGGGAACGCCCTATATTCCCCGGGAGCTGATGCTGCAGGAGGCTGTCGAGGACGGGGAAGTGATTGAGCAGTGGCTTTCCTCCAGAAAAGGGCACCGGGTTTACCTGCGGATTCCGAAAATCGGCACAAAGGAGAAGCTGGTGGAGCTGGCAAAGAAAAATGCAGCTCTGGTGCTCAGCCAGGACAAAGAGAAGATCAAACGGGAGGAGGGCCGTACCATCGGCGCGATGAAAGAGATTGCAGCTCTTCTGGGGCTTTCCGAAATCAGCCGCGTGGAGGCCTTTGACATCTCCAACACCAACGGCTTTGAGTCCGTAGGTTCCATGGTTGTCTATGAAAAGGGAAAGCCAAAGCGCAGCGATTACCGGAAGTTCAAGATCCGGACCGTGAAGGGGCCTGATGATTACGCCAGTATGCGGGAGGTGCTGACCCGGCGTTTTGTTCATGGAATGGAGGAGGAGCGGCAGCTTAAAGATAAGGAGATTTCCAGCCGGTTCGGGAGCTTTACCCGTTTTCCGGATTTGCTGATGATGGACGGCGGCAGAGGACAGGTGAACATTGCCCTGGAGGTGCTAAAGGAGCTTGCGCTGTCCATTCCGGTGTGCGGAATGGTGAAGGACGACAATCACCGCACCCGGGGGCTTTATTTTAACAATGTAGAGATTCCCATTGAGAAGAATTCCGAGGGCTTCCGGCTGATTACACGGATACAGGATGAAGCCCACCGGTTTGCGATTGAGTATCACCGCTCGCTGCGGAGTAAGGAACAGGTGCATTCGGTTCTGGATGATATCGAAGGAATCGGGCCCTCAAGACGGAAGGCCTTGATGAAGCATTTTCAGTCTCTGGATGCCATCCGGGGGGCAGATGTGGAAACACTGGCGGCTGTGCCGTCTATGAATCAGAGGGCGGCGAAGCAGGTTTATGATTTTTTCCATTAAAACATAGTAAAAACATCCCCATAGGGCGGATTGTTTTTCGGCTTTGCCTGTGGTACAATACTTTCAGCAGACAAGAGGAAACACATAAGCCTTGCTCTGCAGAGATTTCGTTACTTTTCATGGAGTGGGCAGTAACAAGATTTTAGATGGAATATACAAGGAAAAGAGAGTTGACAACATGGGCGAAAAGCATACACATATTGCAGAAGACGGAACCGTATATGAGCATGAGCACGGGCACAGGCATACCCACACCCACCAGAATACAAGGGCTGTTCTGAACCGTCTCTCCCGGGCCATCGGCCACATGGAGTCGGTAAAGCGCATGGTGGAGGAGGGCCGGGACTGCAGCGAGGTTCTGGTGCAGCTTTCAGCAGTGAAGGCTGCCGTTAACAATACGGCCAAGGTGATTTTGAAAGATCACATTGAGCACTGTCTGGTGGATGCGGTGGAGTGCGGAGATCACGAGGCCATTGAGGAACTGACAGAGGCCATTGACCGGTTTATGAAGTAAGATTTTTTAAAAAAGAAAAAGTAAATAAATGTTCATTGGGAAAACTGGTATTGAGATAAGATGCCAGTTTTTTTGTGGATTTCATAAAATAAACAAGCGGTTTGAACATTTCCTTTGCTTTTCGCATATACTATATGGAGAAAATGGGGGATGAGGGATTTTTATGGCTGAATTTCAGATAAAGGCGATGCAGCAGGATACGGACAGTAAGGGGCAGCTGCAGATTAATGTGACATCTGCTCTTGGGGCGAAGCCGATATCAGGGGCTAAGATAGCAATTTACTATACGGGGGAACCGGGGAGAGAACTGGAGGAAGTGACTACGAATGAATCGGGACAGACAGAGGAGCTGGAACTTTATGCACCTCCGCTGGAATATAGCGTAGAACCCAGCGAGCAGCAGCCATATTCGGAATATACGATGGAAGTGACCGCGCCGGGGTATGAACCGGTAGAAGTGGTGGGAGCTGAGATACTTCCGGATGTAAAGGCAGTGCAGAATATTCAGATGATACCTGTTCAGGAGGGAAGGGAGTACGAGCGTTTTATTATTCCGGCCCACACTTTGTTCGGGGATTATCCGCCTAAGATTGCGGAAGCGGAGATCAAGCCGGTAAATGAAACGGGTGAGATTGTTCTGAGCAGGGTTGTGGTTCCGGAATATGTGATTGTTCACGACGGAGTGCCGACAGACAGCTCCGCTGCAAACTACTGGGTTCGGTACAAAGATTACATTAAAAATGTGGCGTCCAGTGAAATCTATGCAACCTGGAGCGATGCGGCGATCCGGGCAAATATTCTGGCTATTATGTCTTTTACCTTGAATCGTGTGTACACAGAGTGGTATCGGAGTGTGTAGAAATCATGGGTAAAAAAGCCTGCAGTGACACAGCCAATGCACAAAGAGATAGGTATGCGGCAGATGCAGATTAGTTTATACAGTAATTTGTAATTTTCATGGTTTTGCGGTATAATGTACAAAATCAGATGAATTGGAGAAAAGAATGATTAGATTATTTACGTCAACAAACTATTTTAAACCAGAGGAAATAATTATAGACAATGAATCATTTTTTGACAACATAGACATCGATGCACTTTCACAAAAATCAATAGACGTAATGGAACAGATAGACAAGGCAAAATTACTAGACTTAAATACAGGGAAGATAGAAACACCCTTTGGAATAGCTGGCGTAACAGATTTATCTACAGGCTGCAAAACAGTGATAAATACAATATATATTTATGAAAATCCAAATGCATTTCCAACAGTAAAAGCTATAAACGCAACTGAATGCGGAAGTAATGCATTAGAAGTTTTATTTGATGTATTAGAGAGCAATAATATAAACTTATCAATTGTTCTGGAGCATGAAGATGATTTATATAAATGTAAAGAAAGAGAATATTTAGTAAATAACAGTCACAGAATAAATCAACTGGCATTTTATTGGGCATGTGCAGATAGGAGAGACTAGAAATGATGCAGTGTTTTAATTGGGATACGAACACGTTAAATATAAAAACAAATACAAATAAGACATTTAATTTTATATTAAAAGGGAATAAGACGGTAGTTTGCGGGTATTCAGCAACCGGAAAGAGCTTATTATGTAATATAATAAAGAGATATCAAAATAGCAGTAATGTACAAACACTCAAAAAATATAATCTTGACAATATATTTATCTTAGATAGAAGTAATAAAGAAAAGTTAGCAGAACAAAATCATAAATTAATAATAATAGACCGAGCAGATTTAATATTAGAAAAAGCAGACATAGATATCATAAATTCTGATACAGACATAAATAAATATCTAATATTTTCCAGAAAGCCATTAGGCATCTACTTATCACCAAATTATTTTGCTAATTTAGAGGTCGAGGATAATACAGTACGTTTGAGATATCTCTTCAATGTAAGGGGGTGGAATTGAATGTTATATATAATAACAGAAGATTCCAATTCTGCCAGATGTTTTTGGGATTGCGCAGCGCATACGTTTAGAGGAAAAGGCAATTATATATTAGTTGATTTACAGAATGATAATGGAGGAAATACAACATTAAATAATCAAGTATATTTATTATTACCCAGCCTAAAATCTGGGGATGAATTATTTGTGGCTTTTGATAATATAGCAAATACACATAATTTTAATACACATCAGTTTATAATGAATACATACGCTGTTTGTGCATCTAAGGATGTGGATTTTAAGTTTACAAGTTACTACTGTTTCGAAGAACTTTATTTATCATACAAAGAATTATTAAATATGTATGAACTAAGTAACGTAAATAAAGTGACATTAAAGGCATTAAGGTATGTTCAGTCATGCTTGGATGAAGGTAAAGATTATTATTTGAAGTCAAATATAAATATAGCTGATTTCATAGAAAAATATAAAAGGGACTCTGGAAATAATAGAGAACATTTTGCAAATGCTTTATTGATAGATGTTACAAACAAAATAAATGGACGTTTTAAAATAACTAAAAAGGACAATGTATTTAACACAGTGGGACAATGCTGGATAGAGGATTGTTCGAATATACAATTACAATTAAATAATAAACATATAGATAATATGTGTGGTAATTGTAAATATTGTTGTAAATATAATGATACAAAAGATAAGCTGCTTGATCTGGATAATAAATCAATTAGTAAAAATTCTACATATAGATTAAGCCAAATTTGATAAAAGACTTTTTAAGAGTAATATTTTATGAAAATGCACTGACCCATAAAGTCAGTGCTTATTTGATTTCAATTCAAGCTTGCAGATATACGCTTAATATAGTTTAAGATAAAAGCGTTTGTCGATAATTAAATATCATTATTTATTTGGGTATATGGAAAAACAAGAAATCATAAGTTGAAAATAAGAAATCAATAGGATGTGGCAAAGATCAAAAGAAAGGTAAAAGGGATAGCTTATAATTATAAAAGCCCAGACACAGGAAGATTTCATATAACCTTAGAATTTAAAAATAATCCTAAAAGCAAAAAAATCAAGGAGGAAATAAGAGAAATATTAAAGGAAGGATTTTGGGATAAATTTTTAGAAAGTCCTGGACAAAGCCCGAATACAGCGTTATCGTCCCCTACACATTTAGAGCAGTCCAGCTAAGAAATGTTAAGTGTTTTTGAAAAAAATTTCTGCTGGACGGTAAAGCTGCAAAGGCGCACGAGAGGAACTTTTAGTGCTGTCGCGCAGCGACTTTAAAACAGTAATATCCCTCGAAGTACACAAATCAATTTCCAGACACAAGTTTTTTGTGGCTGGAAATTGATTTCATACCAGTGTACTGGGAGGGATATTACGGAACTGAAATAGGAGAAAACAAGAAAATGAAGAGAGTAAGATGTATGTATCGTGTATCATCAAAACAGCAGCTGCATGGAGATGATATACCATTACAAAGAAATGAATGTAAGGAGTTCATTGCTCACCAGCCAGACTGGAAATTTGATAAGGAGTACATAGAAAAAGGTGTATCTGGTTATAGGAAAGCCATCAGTGAAAGGGACATATTAATGGAGATTGTGAGGGATGCATCTAAAAAGGAATTTGACATTTTATTGGTTTATATGTCTGATCGCTTAGGCCGCAGGGAAGGTGAGACACCGCTTTATGTATCAAACTTAAATAATTTAGGGATTGAGGTCTGGTCAGTCAAAGAGGGGAGAATTGAGACCGAAGAACATATTGACAAGCTGTTAAACTATATTCGTTTCTGGCAGGCAGAGGGAGAAAGCCGGAAAACTGGAATCCGTGTAAGAGATGCGCAGCTGGATAAAGTAAAGAAAGGGGAGTTTGTAGGCGGATGTGCCCCCTTAGGTTATGATTTAGTTCCCACAGGTGAAATGAATGCTCATGGGAGGATTGCAAGGAAATTAGCCATAAATGAGGAAAAGGCAAAGCTTGTGCGTCAGATATACAATTATGCACTTAATTATGGATATGGTTCTTTTAAAATTGCAAAAGTTTTAAATGAGCAAAAAGTGCCGGCTCTTAAAAGCGGCGAATGGAAAAGTACCTCCATTTCCCATATATTAAAAAACCCAATATATAAAGGATATGTGGCACGAAGAGATGGGGGGCCGGATGGAAGCAAAACCTATTCAGAACAGCCTAATCCGGAATACATTATCATACCAGAGGATATTTGGGACAAAGTACAAGATATAAGAGAATGCCGTGTAAAAAGGCAAAGGAAAGCTTATCCTATTTCCACAAGCGGGCGTTTATTATTTATGGATGTCCTGTATTGCGGATATTGTGGGAGAAAGTTTACCAATGGGAGCAAATATGATTATTGGACAACAAAGGATGGGGAAAAAAGGAAAAAAATAGCAGGCAGGTATCGTTGTGGTACAAAGGCGGCAGGTTCTTTAAAATGTGAGGGAAGAGGTACTTACAGGCAGGAAGAAATAGAGCCGGTTTTATTAAATGTCATAGGGTATTATATGGATTCTTTAGGCAGGGAAGAGGTTTATCCAGAGCTTTTAGAGATGTGGGAAAAGCAAAGAAGGGCATTAAAAAGTAATATCAATCAGCAAAAGAAAAAAATTGAAACATTGAAACATGATATTGCAACCTTAGAGGATAAAATACCCTATGCAATTCGTGGGGAATATGTGCTCCCGATTGAAAAGTTATCCAGCTTATTAGAGGAGCGGGAGAAAAGCCTGCAGGGTGAAATAGGAACATTGGGAGAGATGGAAAGGGAATATAAGCAATCCTTTTTAAACTCTCAAGACCTGGAGAAGTATAATAACCTCACTATAAATTGGAAGGAAACCTTCGAGCAGTCTCCAATTCCTATGAAAAAGGTAATCATAGGAAAATTAATTGAGCGGATAGATGTTTACAATGATGACATTAAGATCAGATTCAGAGTAAATTTAGAGGATTTTGTACAAAGAATCAGTGATGATTATGTGGTATCGAAATAAGGGATACGACTTCACCATCACCTCCTCCACGGCCTTCGATCACAAATGGATCAACGGCAGAAACATTTTTGAAAATATCTCCCGCATTGTGGACGAAATGTTCGGAAATTATCTGTCCAGGCCGAATGTAAAGCAGCCGATTCTGACCCAGTACTGCGATGGGCAGAGGGTGACCTGCCCTAACTGGATGAGCCAGTGGGGAAGCCAGTATCTGGGGGAGCAGGGATACTCCACGATTGACATACTCCGTAATTATTATGGAAACAGCATTTACATCAATATAGCGGAAGAGATCTCCGGCGTTCCTTATTCCTGGCCCGGATCTGATCTGTCAGTAGGCTCCCGGGGACAGAAGGTGCTGCAGATGCAGGAGCAGCTTAACCGGATTGCACAAGCCTATCCGGCGATGCCTGTCATAGCCCAGGACGGGATCTTTGGCCCTGCAACTCAGGAGTCGGTACGTACCTTCCAGTCTATTTTCGGATTGCCGGCTACTGGTGTGGTGGATTATCCTACCTGGTATAAGATTTCCGAAATCTACGTAGGAGTATCGCGGATTGCAGAAGGCGCGCCCAGATGGTAAATTTGTCTTGTAATAAACAGCGGGTCTGTTATAATGCAATTATTAGTTTTTGAACTCTGAGACAGATAGTTTATAATAAGCAGGTAAAACTCGCTGTATTTGAAAAAACAAAAGAAAGAAGGAGCTTCCATGCGGTTTCGCCCCTGTATTGATATTCATAACGGAAAAGTAAAGCAGATTGTAGGCGGAAGCCTTACCGACAAAGAAGATTTTGCCAGGGAAAACTTTGTGTCGGAGCAGGATGCGGCCTGGTATGCCGGGCTGTATCAGAGGGACGGTCTTAAGGGAGGGCATATCATTCAGCTGAACAGCAAGGATTCCCCTTACTATGAGGCCACAAAGGCACAGGCCCTGGCGGCTCTTCGGGCATATCCCGGAGGCCTCCAGGCAGGGGGCGGCATTACGGCAGAGAATGGGGCGGAATATCTGGACGCAGGCGCCTCCCATGTGATCGTGACCTCCTATGTCTTTCGGGACGGGCGGATTTCCTATGAGAATCTGGAACGGATGAAGGCGGCGGTCGGAAAGGAGCGGCTGGTGCTGGACTTAAGCTGCCGGAAAAAAGACGGCCTCTATTATATCGTAACAGATCGCTGGCAGAGGTTTACCAGCGTGCCGGTGACAAAAGAGACTCTGACGGAGCTTGCCGCCTGGTGCGGCGAGTTTCTTGTCCATGCAGTGGATGTGGAGGGAAAAGCTTCCGGCATTGAGGAGGAGCTGGCGGTTCTTCTGGGAGAGTGGCAGGGAATTCCCGTTACCTATGCAGGAGGCGTGGGCAGTATGGAGGATGTGCTGCGGCTTAGGGAGCTGGGAAAGGGACGGCTGGACGTGACGATTGGGAGTGCCTTAAGTCTCTTTGGTGGTTGTATCCCTTACAGAGATGTGGTATACTTGGAATAAGATTCCAGGTGCTCGTTGTACCTGTAGTCTGAGAAAAGGTAAAGGAGTTGATTATATGCGTTATATTATCAGCGGAAAAAACATCGAAGTAACAGAAGGCCTTCGCACAGCGATTACGGACAAGCTTGGAAAGCTGGAGCGCTATTTTACTCCGGACACAGAGGTACAGGTTACCTTGAGTGTTGAAAAAGAGAGACAGAAGATTGAAGTTACCATTCCTGTGAAAGGGACGGTGATCCGTTCCGAGCAGGTAAGCAATGATATGTATGTATCCATCGATCTGGTTGAGGAGGTTATTGAGCGCCAGCTCCGGAAGTATAAGAACAAGCTGGTGCAGAGAGAGCAGGGCGGCGGCAGCTTCCGGCAGGAGTTTATTGACCGGGAGGCAGAGGATGAGGAGGTAAAGATCATCCGTACCAAGATGTTTGACCGGAAGCCTATGTATCCGGAAGACGCCTGCATCCAGATGGAGATGCTGGGTCACAGCTTCTATGTATTTGTCAATGCAGAGACAGATCAGGTCAATGTGGTATATAAGAGAAAAGGCAATACCTACGGACTGATGGAGCCGGAGGATTAAGCTGAAAAGAGTAGGAAAAATGAGGCGCTGCCGTACTGGCAGCGCCTTTTTAACTGAAAATGCAGGCAGGTACAATGCGAAATCAGATGCGAAAGACAAAAGGATGCGAACTCATGGGCTTCTGACACCATATTTTCTTGAATAATCCACAGGATAGTGCTACAATACAAAAATAGGGCTGCTATGCCCCCAAAACGAAAAAACAGGAGTTTAGTTGGATGAGTATATTAACGAAAATGTTCGGAACCCACAGTGAGCGTGAGTTAAAGCTGATTTATCCGACAGTTGACAAGATAGAGGCTCTGCGGCCTGCTATGATGGAGCTGTCCGATGAGGAGCTTCGAGGGAAGACAAAGGAGTTCAAAGAGCGTCTGGCAGAAGGGCAGACACTGGATGATATTCTGATAGAGGCGTTTGCTGCCGTGCGGGAGGCCGCAAGGCGTGTTCTTGGGATGGAGCATTACCGTGTTCAGCTGATCGGTGGAATCATTCTTCACCAGGGCCGTATCGCCGAGATGAAAACAGGTGAAGGAAAAACATTGGTGTCTACCCTTCCGGCTTATTTGAATGCGCTGGAGGGAAAGGGCGTTCATGTAGTAACGGTCAACGACTATCTGGCGCACCGTGACGCAGAGTGGATGGGCAAGGTTCACGAAGCCCTTGGCCTCACCGTAGGCGTGGTGCTGAACAGCAATACCAACAACGAACGCCGGGCAGCCTACAACTGCGACATCACCTATGTGACCAACAACGAGCTGGGCTTTGATTATCTCCGTGACAACATGGTGATTTACAAAGAGCAGCTGGTACAGAGAGAGCTTCATTATGCCATCATCGACGAGGTGGACTCTGTACTCATCGACGAGGCCCGAACGCCCCTTATTATCTCCGGGCAGAGCGGAAAGTCTACGAAGCTCTATGAGATCTGCGACGCCTTGGCAAAGACTATGAAGCGCGGCGAGGCCAGCGGAGAATTCTCCAAGATGAACGCGATTATGGGTGAGGAAATCGTGGAGACAGGGGAATTTATCGTCAACGAAAAGGACAAGGTCGTAAATCTTACTGACGACGGCGTGAAGCGTGTGGAGCAGTATTTCCATATTGAGAATCTGGCGGATCCGGAGAATCTGGAGATTCAGCACAATATCATTCTGGCTCTGCGGGCCAACTATCTGATGTTCCGGGATCAGGATTACGTGGTGAAGGACGACCAGGTTCTGATTGTAGACGAATTTACAGGCCGCATTATGCCGGGCCGCCGTTATTCCGACGGACTGCATCAGGCAATCGAGGCCAAGGAGCATGTGAAGGTAAAGCGTGAGAGCAAAACTCTGGCGAATATCACCTTCCAGAATTTCTTCAATAAATATAACAAGAAAGCCGGCATGACCGGTACAGCGCTTACGGAGGAAAAGGAGTTCCGTGAGATCTACGGTATGGACGTTATCGAGATTCCGACCAACCGTCCGGTAGTCCGCCAGGATCTCCAGGATGCCGTGTACAAGACACGGAAGGAGAAGCTTCTGGCGGTGGTCAATGCCATTGAGGAGGCTCACAAGAAGGGCCAGCCGGTTCTGGTGGGCACCATTACCATTGAGGCTTCCGAGGAACTGAGCGTGCTTCTGCGCAGAAGGGGCATTCCCCATGAGGTATTGAATGCCAAGTTCCATGAGCGTGAAGCGGAGATTGTAGCGTTGGCGGGCCGCCACGGGGCAGTGACCATTGCCACCAATATGGCGGGGCGTGGTACGGATATTAAGCTGGACGATGAGGCCAGAGCAGCCGGAGGACTTAAGATCATCGGTACGGAGCGCCATGAGTCACGGCGGATTGATAATCAGCTCCGCGGCCGTTCCGGACGACAGGGAGATCCGGGTGTATCCCGTTTTTACATTTCCCTGGAGGATGATCTGATGCGTCTCTTTGGCTCTGAGCGTCTGATGAGCATTTTCAATGCTCTGGGTGTGCCGGAGAATGAAGAGATTGAGCATAAGATGCTTTCCGATGCCATTGAAAAGGCTCAGAAGAAGATTGAGAACAACAACTTCGGAATCCGTAAGAATCTGCTGGAATATGACCAGGTGATGAATGAGCAGCGTGAGATTATCTATGCGGAGCGCCGCCGGGTGCTGAATGGCGAGAGCATGCGTGATGCCATTTACAAGATGCTCACCGATACGGTGGAGAATACGGTGGATACGCTGATTGGAGATGACCAGGATCCGGAGGAGTGGGATCTGAAGGGATTGAACGAGATACTTCTTCCGGCCATTCCATTAAAGCCGATTACGCCGGACCGGGTAAGCGGTAAGAAAAAGAATGAGCTGAAGCATATGCTGAAGGAGGAAGCAGTCAAGCTCTATGAGCTGAAGGAGGCGGAATTCCCCAATTCGGAGATGCTCCGGGAGTTAGAGCGCGTGTTCCTTTTGAAGGTCATTGACCGGAAGTGGATGGATCACATTGACGATATGGATCAGCTGCGCCAGGGTATCGGCCTGCAGGCGTTTGCACAGAGAGATCCGCTGGTTGAGTATAAGCTCAGCGGTTATGAGATGTTCTCTGCCATGACTTCCAGTATCCAGGAAGAGACTGTGCGGATTCTCCTCCATGTACGGGTTGAGGAAAAGGCGGAGCGCGAGCAGGTGGCCAAGGTTACGGGAACCAATAAGGATACCAGCCTTGCCAAGGCGCCCAAGAAGCGCGAGAGCGAGAAGATCTATCCCAACGATCCCTGTCCCTGTGGAAGCGGCAAGAAGTATAAGCAGTGCTGCGGCAGGAAATAAAAATCATTACAGTGATCACTAAATTTCCGAATAAGGAAGAAGAAAATGGCCATACTCCTAATAAATGGAAATAGAAAGGGGTATGGTTATTTTATGTCTAAAACCAAAAAAGTAGATCTGAAAAACTTAGAGCCGGAGGAGCAGTTAAAATACGAGATTGCCGAGGAGCTGGGGCTGCTGGACAAGGTGGTTTCCGAAGGGTGGAAGTCTCTTTCCGCCAAGGAAACGGGACGAATCGGAGGCTTGATGACAAAGAAAAAGAAGGAAATGCAGGCAAAGCTTAAAAAGGAGGACGAAGAACGGGAATTGCTGATTGAGGAATTGCTGTGAGACGAGGAGAAATATCCCATAACAGCCTGATGTATGCAGGCCGCTATGAGATATTTTTTTATTTACAGATATTTGAAGCCCTACATCGACGGTGAATAATTTAAAGGCCTCCAATCCGGCTGTGCAGAATTCCTTATAATGCAGAAAGGACTGAAAATATGGAACCCTGCCTGTTTTTGGAAAAACCTTGCGGAACAATAACAAGATTTTAAATTAGAGACTTGCATAATTCCAAAGATATGGTATAATAAATAAATCCTAGTATAATAGTCGGAATTACACTGAATTTACCATAGAGAACTGGAGATGATAAACATGCTTGAAGTAAAGCACCTGACCTATGAGGTCATGGAAAACGGAGCAAAGCGCAGGCTGGCGGATGACGTGAGCTTTTCCGTGAAAGATGGGGAAATGCTTGTGATCACCGGCCCCAACGGAGGCGGCAAGTCCACCATTGCCAAGCTCTTGATGGGAATTGAAAGAGCGGACAGCGGCGAGATCCTTCTGGACGGCCGGAACCTTTCCGCCATGAATGTAGACGAAAGGGCCAATGCCGGTATCGGCTACGCCTTTCAGCAGCCCCCGGCCTTCAAGGGAATGACCGTGGAGCGTCTTTTGAATCTGGCGGCCGGAGAGCCCCTTCCGGAGTCTGTCTGCTGCGAGCTTCTAAGCAGCGTCGGCATGTGCGCCAGGGAATATTTAAAACGGGAGGCCGATGCCACCCTCTCCGGCGGAGAGCGCAAGCGGATTGAGATCGCCACCGTTTTGGCAAAGTCTCATAAGATCTGCATCTTCGACGAACCGGAGGCAGGTATTGATCTGTGGAGCTTTTCCATGCTGGTGGATCAGTTTGAGCGGATACACGAGAAAAAGAAGGAGAGCCTCCTTCTTATTTCCCACCAGGAGCGGATTATCCGCATGGCAGATCGGATTCTGGTGGTTGGCGACGGGCGTATTGAGGACGGAGGCAGCAGGGAAGAGATGCTGCCGAAGCTGTTCCCCGAGGAGTGCGGCTGCGCCTGCCGCAATGATGGTGCGGGAAGGGAGGAAGGAAGCTGTGAGTGTGAAGCTGGATGCGGCGGCAGATAAAGTATTGAAGGTGATTGACAAATCCGTGGCAGAGCAAAAAGGCGCTTACAACGTGCGCTACAACGGACAGCCTCTGTGCCACGGAGACAGTGAGCATATTAAGATACGCAGAAAAGAGGATAAGCAGGGAATCGACGTGTACATTGACAAGGACGCTAAGGGTGAGCAGGTACATATTCCTGTGGTGGTATCCGTGTCCGGTATGACGGACATTGTGTACAATGATTTTTATGTGGAGCCAGGCGCCGAGGTTGTGATTGTGGCCGGCTGCGGCATCCACAATTCCGGCTGTGATTCGGCAAGGCATGACGGGATACATGCCTTCCACATCGGAAAGGGCGCCAATGTGCGCTATGAGGAAAAGCATTACGGCGAGGGCGAGGGAAGCGGAGAGCGGATCCTAAACCCAGTGACGAAGATTTATATGGAGGAGGATTCCGTATTTACCTTGGATACGGCCCAGATACGGGGTGTGGATTCTACCGTCCGGGAGACAGAGGTGGTGATGGGAGCCGGAGCCAGGCTTCAGGTGACGGAGCGTCTGATGACCCACGACAAGCAGACGGCGGTTTCCAATATGGAAGTAAAGATGAACGGCGACGGAAGCTCGGCTCAGATTATATCCCGTTCTGTGGCCAAGGGAAGCTCCGTGCAGACCTTCCATCCCAAGGCAGTAGGCAATGCAGGCTGCCATGCCCATATTCAGTGTGATTCCATTATTATGGATCAGGCAGAAGTGTGCTCCATTCCGGAGATCAATGCGCGTCATATTGACGCCCAGATCATCCATGAGGCAGCTATCGGAAGAATCAATGACGAGCAGCTTTTGAAGCTCCGCAGCCTTGGGCTTACGGAGGAAGAGGCGGAAGCGGTGATTATTGAGAACTTTTTGCAGTAAGCGGCGTAAGGCTGTGTGCAGGGATTTATAAGAAAATGCTTTTACAGCGTGGAGCTTTTGCAGACAAAGGTGCCGCAAGAGATACAAATTCACAGAAATAGGATGTAAAAAGAGACTGTAGGTATATAAGCTTGATTGCGCTTCCACAGTCTCTTTTGATATTCTATTTGCAGGGTTACATAGACCTTTGAGGGGGGAAGGGGGAAAGTATCCTCCATTGTTCAGAAGGGCTTTCCCTGGGGTTTTCTAAGCTTCAGATGCTGAATCCCCAGAAACTGCCGGATGCACAGGCAGGCGGCGCCCAGAAGAATGGAGGTATCCTGCAGTCCGGAGGGAACCAGGATACAGTGCATCCGCATCCGGTTCTGAAGCCGGTCCTGGATCTGCCGCAGCACTTCCGGGAAATAGGTCGTAAAGGAGCTGTTGATCACGATCATATCCGGATTGAAGGTGTTCAAAAGGTTATTAATGCCGTAGGACATGTAGCGGATAAAGTCGTCAAGAAGGGAGAGAGCGTCGTCGTCCTGTTTGTGGCAGGCGGCTACAAAGGAGTCGATATCTGCGTGCTCCAGTCCTTTTAAGCCTGCAAACTGCGTCAAAATGGAGCGTTCGGAAGCGTACTGCTCCAGGCAGCCGGAATTGCCGCAGGGGCAGGGGCGCCCGTCGGGCTCTATGATGGAGTGGCCGAATTCTCCGGCATTTCCGTTGGCTCCTGTGTAGAGCTGATTGTTCATAAGGATTCCTACGCCGATGCCTGTGTGGATGCTGATTCCGATGAGGTTCGGCGTGTGGTAGTAAAAGGTGTGCTCTCCTATGACGGAAAGGTTGGCTTCATTTTCCAGATAGATGGGGATGCCGAATTCCTGCTCCAGTGCTTCCTGGAAGGGGAGCTGCTCGTAGGAGGAGTAGGGGGTAAAGGTCACCTGGTTTTCGTATACGGTTCCGTGGATGCCCAGGCCGATGCCTACTACACCGTAGGGGGTGGCTTCTAAGGATGCTGTCATGTCGCGGATTATGGTGATCAATAAGGGGATGATCTCTTCCCGTCCGGCATGGTTTGGGTATAGCTTTAAATGGCAGTTCTCTCCTTTTAGGTTGCAGATCATGGCGGAGATGGTGTTGGCGTTTACATCTATGGACAGGGCGTAGCCGCAGTTGGCGTGGAAGGCCAGCAGGATTGGTTTGCGCCCGAGTGAGGTGTTGTCGTTTCCGGCTTCGATTACGAGGTTTTGCTCTATGAGTTTTTGGACAATGGCGGAGACGGTGGCTTTGGTGAGGCCGGAGCTTTTGGCCAGGGCGGCCCGGGAGATGGTGCCTTCTTTTAGTATCATCTCTAGGATTAGATGGCTGTTCATGTCGCGTATGAGTTCTTTGCTTCCGGTTATCATAGTTTGGTCGTCACTTTCTTGAAGGATATCTATGTTTTAGTATAATACATGTTTGGGGTTTAGTAAATATGTAATGAGGATGGGGGAGTGGGGTCAGGCGCGAAATAAGCCCTCCGCCTTTTCCATATCTGTGTTCGGACGGTTCACGTACACGCTGTCTGTTCTGATCGTACATTGCCTTATAGGTTTGTGGGATGTTGTTTTTTGGGGAGGCAATGTTCGCTCAGAGCAGACAGCGTGTGCGTGAACAGCCGGACACTTGATATTGGAAAAGGCGGAGGGCTTATTTCGCGCCTGACCCTTGGGGACGGGAGGTTGTGGGTGGGAGGAGTTTAAGGAGATTGGAGGGGGCATTTTTGTGAGTGCGTAATTTTTTGGGGATTACTTGCCTTTGGGGGTGGCTGGTGGTACTATTATAGGGATTAGTTTAATGAGTGAATAAAGTGTGGGGCTGTTTGGGTGAGGGCGGGGAAGAGAAGGATGAGGGGGAAGGCAGATGGCAAAGAGAGATGAAAAGAAGAAGATGGCGGTGGTTTTGTTTGGGCTGCTGTTGATGGGGGTGGGGATTTATGGGCTGGTGGTGTTTTTGGGAAGGCTCCAGGTGACGGGTATGGATTCCCCTAAGAAGAAGGAGATTTATGGGTCGTATTATGTGTTGATTGAGGATGGGCATGACAGTACGCTGTGGGATTCGATTTATGAGGGGGCCAGGAGGGAAGGGGAAGAGAATTGTGACGCTTATGTGGAGTATCTGGGAAAAAATCTTACGGCTGATTATACGGTGCAGGATAAGCTGCGGATTGCGATTGATTCGGGGGTGGACGGTATTATCTTGAATGGGGGCAGCTCGGAGGAGACAGACCGCCTCTTGGAAGAGGCGGTGGGAAAGGGGATCCCGGTAGTGACGGCTCTTGACGACAGCGCCTACAATCTGAGGAAATGTTTTGTGGGGGTGAATAATTATATTCTGGGGCAGGAGTACAGCAGGCTCTGCTTTGAGCTTCTCTCGGAGAATCCCAGGGACAGCTGGGTGGCGGTTCTGATGGATTCTTCTTCTACCGGTACAGGGAAGAATACGATGTTCTGGGGGATGAGGGAGACGCTGGACGAGAAGATCCGGGAGACGGGTTGGGGCTATGAGATTAAGGTTCAGGCGGTGTCCATTGACAGCAGCAATGCTTTTATGACGGAGGAGACGATACGGAAGCTTTTGGTGACGGAGGAGGAGCATCCGGATATTCTGATTTGCCTCAGTGAGACGGATACGCGCCGGGCTTATGAGGCTGTGGTGGATTATAATAAAGTGGGGGAGGTACGGATACTGGGCTATTATAAGTCGGAGGGGATTCTGGATGCCGTTCAGAAGAAGATTATTTCCTCCACGGTGGTTGTGGACGGGGAACAGCTTGGAAGCTTCTGTGTGCAGGCCCTTACGGAGTATCGGGAGACAGGGTATGTGAATGGGTACTTTCCCATAGATACGTATGTGATTGACGAAAATAATGTGGGGCAGTATCAGCTGCCCTAAAGGCGTCCCGCCTGCATTTTTATAAAAGACCGGGAGTTATGTGTATGAAGAAATGGAAAAATCTGTCTATTCAGTTAAAGCTGATTGCGGCGTTCCTGCTTACTTTTTTTCTAATCTTTTTTGTGAATCTGATTTTATATGCCAATATTAATTTTATGTCGGGAAGAATCGACCAGGTTTACCAGAGCAACAGCAGCCTGAATGAGCTGTCGGAGGCTTTGAGCGCAGTGCACAGCAGTATGACGGAGTATCTCAATGTAAAAAGCTCGGACACGCTGGATTCTTATTACCGGAACAGTCAGGAGCTGAACCGGAGGCTTCAGGAGTTGAATACGGAGATCTGCAGCGACGAGCTTCTGATGATGGAGCGCAATATCCGGAATATGACTCTGGAATATCTGCATATTACGGACGAAGCCACACAGGCAAAAAGGGGACGGAACATTGAAAAATACCGTCTGCGCTATGAGGAGGCGGTGGAGCGGTTTGAGTATATCAATACTTATATTTACAGTCTGAACAACCGCAGATTTAAGACGAATACGAATAGCTACGAGGCCCTGGCCCTGGCGCTTAACCGGTCTGAGCTGGTGGGAACGGTGATTCTGGCGGCGGTGGGCGTGCTGATTACGGCTTTGATTTACGCCATTACCAAGAGCATTACGGGGCCCTTGAGCCATCTGGCCCGGAGAGCCAATGAGGTGGCGGAGGGAAATCTGGAAGTGGATCTGGTTCCGGTGCGGAACATGGACGAGGTGGGAATTGTGGCTACAGCCTTCAACCAGATGGTGGCCAGCATCCGCATTCATATGGAACGGATTAAGGAGAATATGGAGAAGGAAGCGGCTATGAAGGAGAAGGAGCTGATGATGGAGGGGCATTTAAAGGATGCGCAGCTTAAGTATCTCCAGGCTCAGATCAATCCCCATTTTCTGTTTAATACGCTGAACGCCGGAGCGCAGCTTGCCATGATGGAGGGAGCGGACAAAACCTGTCTTTTCGTGGAAAATATGGCCGATTTCTTCCGGTACAATGTGAAGAAGATCAGTCAGGACGCTGCCATACGGGAGGAGCTGGAGCTGGTGGACAGCTATCTCTATATTTTGAATGTGCGTTTTGGCGGGGAGATTCATTTTCGAAAGCAGGTGGACGAGACCCTTCTGGATCTGCGTGTTCCCAGTATGATCCTTCAGCCTATTGTGGAAAATGCGGCCAATTACGGCATCCGGGGCATTGACTGGGAAGGGTGGATTGAGCTCCTTGTGTACCGGGAGCCGGAGCGCATCTGCATTTCCATTCAGGACAACGGTGTGGGAATGAGCCGGGAGAAGATCCGGGAGATTATGGAAGGAGAAGTCCGGGAAGCAGATCTGTCCAGGAATTCTACAGGCATCGGCCTGGGGAATGTGATCAGCCGCCTGCGGCTTTATTATAACCGGGAAGAGGTTTTCGAGATTAGAAGCGACGGGGAAGGAAAGGGGACGCAGGTGCTCCTGTACCTTCCGGCGGAGGAGGAATGTTATGTATAAAGTTATGCTGGCAGACGACGAGGGGATTGTGATTGACTCTCTAACTTATATTATCCGTCAGAATTTTGACGGAGAATGCCAGGTGGAATCAGCCAAGACCGGACGCAGCGTCATTGAGCTTGCCGAGAGCTTCCGGCCGGACATTGCCTTTATGGATATACAGATGCCGGGAATCAACGGCATAGAGGCCATGAAGGAGATCAAGAAAAACAATCCCAATCTGATTTTTATAGTGATGTCCGCCTACGACAAGTTTGACTACGCCCAGGAAGCCATCAATCTTGGGGTTCTGGAATACCTGCACAAGCCGGTGAATCAGAAAAAGATTGTGGAAGTCCTAAAAAAAGCCATGGATATAGTGGATAATAGAAGGGAAAAGCGCAGCCGGGATCTGGAGACAAAGGAAAAACTGGAGATCGTGGTGCCGATGCTGGAGCAGGGCTTTATCATGGCAGGCCTTCTGCAGGCCCAGGACAGGCCGGGGCTTGAAAATTACAAAAGCCTTCTCGGCATAAGGAAAAGCCATATGTTTACCCTGGTTCTGGAATTCGGAGATGAGAAGAACGAACAGGGGGTTACGAACCCGGTGGGAGCCGGCGTCCGCCTCCAGGGAAGCTATCAGCAGGTGCGCAGCATTATCAAGGAATACTATGCCTGCTATGTGGGGCCGCTGATGAACAATCGTCTGGTGTGCTGCGTGCCCACAGACATGAAACAGGGAGACTATGAAAGCCGGGCAAGAGATGTGGAGCGGTGCCGCCGGATGATGGAGCAGATTTCCGATGCCTGCGGCCTGACCTGCCGGGTAGGCGTGGGAAGCATCCTGCCGGTGGACAAATTGGAAAAATCCTACGAGGACGCCTCCAAGGCTTTGGGCAATTCCGACGCAAGCGTGGCCCACTGCCGGGATCTGCCTATTTTCTGCGAGTATGAGGAGGACTATCCACTGAATCTCGAGGAACAGCTTTTTGACTGCGTAAGGGCCGGAAAAGGCAAGGAGGCCAGAAATGCGGCCGAAGCCTTCTTTGACTGGATGGCGGAAACCCAGACGGACTATATGCCGAATATCCGCTTAAAGGTGCTGGAATTTGTACTGTTTATGGAATATGTGGCCTACAAGAGCGGCGGCATGGTGTACCGTTTCCGGGACCGCTCGGAGTATCTCGATGTGGTGCGCACCGGATCTCTGGAGGAAATGCGCCGCTGGTTTCTGAAAAAAGCGGAAGAGTCGGCTGCAAATGTATCCGAAAAAAAGAAGGAATATTCCCATGAGATTATTGAGAAGGCCAGGGAATACATCAGCCGGAATTATAAGAAGGATCTGTCCCTGGAGAGCATGTCCAGAGAGATGGATATGAGTCCCTATTATTTCAGCAAGCTCTTTAAAGAGGTGACGGGGACGAATTTTGTGGAGTATGTGACCAGTATCCGCATCCGCCGGGCCAAGGAGCTTTTAAGAGAGGGTAAAAACTCCATGAAACAGATTTGCCAGGAGATTGGTTACGGGGATCCCAACTATTTCAGCCGTATTTTTAAGAAATGGACAGGCCAGACGCCCACGGAGTTTAAGGAGGGAAATGAGGAATGAGACAGATGATTGAACGGATGGGGGGAATTCTTGGGCTGGCTTTCTGCATGGCTCTGCTGTCCGGGTGCAGAGGCAGGGAAATGCAGACTGCCGGGGAGACAGCCCAAAAGGATGACCGGATTCACATAGGCTTAAGCTTTGACTCCTTTATCATTGAGCGGTGGCAGCGGGACAGAGATGCTTTTGTGGCAAGGGCTTCGGAGCTTGGGGCAGAGGTTAACGTCCAGTGCGCCAATGGAGAGGCGAAGGAGCAGGCGGCCCAGATAGAATATCTCATTGAGAAGGATATGGATGTTATTGTCATTATTGCCACGGATTACAATGCGCTGAGCGAGCCGGTGCGCAAGGCGAAGCGAGAGGGCGTCAGGGTGATTGCTTATGACCGTCTGATTAAGGATGCAGATGTGGATCTGTACATCACCTTTGACAATGAGCGTGTGGGAGAGATGATGGCGGAAACCATTTTGGCGCGGACTCCGGAGGAGGGAAAGATATTTATGATGTGCGGCTCTCCCGAGGACAACAATGTCTCTCTTGTGATGGAGGGCTTTCACGGGATGATTGACCGGACGGATCGGGTGGTTGTGGAGACGGCTTATGCAGACAACTGGCTCTCGGAGATTGGATTTTACCAGGTCAGCGCCTACCTGGACAAAGGAGGGGAGGCGGACGCCATTATGTGCGGAAATGACGATATCGCAAGCCAGGTGATCCGGGCCCTGTCCGAGCGGCGGATGGCCGGCGAGGTCTGTGTGGTGGGACAGGACGCAGATCTTGGAGCCTGTCAGAGAGTGGTGGAGGGAACCCAGGCCATGACTGTCTATAAGCCGGTAGAAAAGCTGGCAAGGCGTGCGGCGGAATGTGCGGTAACCTTGGCAAAGGGGGAGGAGCTTAAGACAGCCGGAACCTTTTTTGACGGCGCCCAGGAGGTTCCCTACATCGGCCTGGAGCCTGTGGCCGTGACAGCCGCCAATATGGATGTGATTATTGAGGACGGGTTTCATATGAGGGAGGATATTTATCTGAATGTGGGAGAGTAAGGCTGGTTCTGCCCGGCGTGTCCGGAAGAAAGCTGGACGACAACGATCAAGTTCTGGTAGAATATGAGGGAGGGGCGGCGGGAGCCGACTGGACCAGTCCAAGGATGCCCATTGGGATGTAAGAAAAGCAGCCTGGTCAAGGTTGTGAGACAGGGAAGGAGAATGTATTTATGGAGATGAATTTGAGAAAAGGGATTTGTGCGGCGGGGAATTTGCTGGTGGATGTTACTTATCCGATTGAGCGGTGGCCTAGGCAGAGTGAGCTTACGACTATTACGGAGGGGATTACGCGTTCGATTGGAGGGGCTGTGTGTAATGTGATTACGGATTTGGCAAAGCTGGATCCGGAACTGCCGTTGGAGACTCTGGGGGTTATTGGGGAGGATCCGGATGGGGAGTTTATTCTGGAGCAGCTGGGTGTTCATAAGAATGTGGATATTAATCTGCTGAAGCGGAAGGGGAAAACTTCTTTTACGGCTGTGATGAGTGATAATAATACAAAGAAGCGGACGTTCTTTCAGTATCGGGGGGCGAATGCTTTGTTTGACGAGAGTTGTGTGGACTGGGATCAGATGAGGTGTGAGCTTCTTCACGTGGGGTATATTCTTTTGCTGGATGCGCTGGATCAGAAGGATGCGGAGTATGGGACGAAGATGGCAAGGCTTTTGGCGGAGGCGAAGCGGCATGGGATTAAAACTTCTATTGATGTGGTGTCTGAGTCAGGTGACCGGTTTAAGACTCTGGTGCCTCCGGCTTTGAAGTATACGGATTATTGTGTGATCAATGAGCTGGAAGCTCAGCAGATCACAGGAGTGCTTCTGCGCGATGAGGAAGAGCGGCTGTATACGGAGCATATGGAGGAAGCCCTTCGGAAGATGAAGGAGCTGGGAGTTTCTGTATGGGCTGTGATTCACTGTCCTGAGGGCGGCTACGGACTGGATGAGAAGGGGAATTTTGTGTGTCTTGACAGCTTGAGCCTTCCAAAGGGCTATATCAAGGGAACTGTGGGAGCCGGGGATGCCTTTTGTGCAGGCGTTCTCTATGGCGCACAGAAACAATGGTCTCTTGAGGAGAGCATCCGTCTGGGAGTCTGCACGGCAGCCGCTTCCCTGTCCGAACCGGGGGCGACGGAAGGAGTGGGAAGCCTGGAAGACGTGATGAAGCTTGAGGGATATTACAGAATTTAAAATAAGGAGAACGATATGAAAGCAGTGATGTACGGCGCCGGGAATATTGGCCGGGGCTTTATTGGTATGCTATTTTCGGCATCCGGATATGAAGTAACTTTTATTGATGTAGCGGAGAATCTGATCGATGCCTTGAACCGTGAAAAGAAATACCCGGTCCGCATAGTCTCTAATGAGGGCTTTGAGGACATAGAGGTAGAGCATATCAGCGCAGTAAATGGGAATCATACAGGGGCGGCAGCGGAGGCCATTGCGGAGGCGGATATTATGGCGACCGCTGTGGGCGTTAATATCTTAAAATATATCGTGCCGAACCTGGCAGCAGGAATCCGCAGCAGAATGGAGAAGGGCGGCGGCCCTTTGAATATCATTATCTGTGAAAATCTTATAGACGCCGACAAGCTTCTGGCAAAGCTTATCAAGGCAGAACTGACAGAGACGGAGCAGCTTTGGTTTGACAAAAATATCGGCCTGGCAGAGGCCTCCATCGGCCGCATGGTCCCGGTACAAACCGAGGAGATGAAGGCTGGAAATCCCTTAAGGATCTGTGTAGAGCCATATGATTTCCTGCCCGTAGACAAAGCTGCCTTCAAGGGAGAGATGCCTAAGATCAAGAATATGGTGCCTTTTGAGCCCTTTGATTTTTACATCAAAAGAAAGCTCTACGTCCACAACATGGGCCATGCCGTCTGTGCCTATCTTGGGTTGTACACCCACAGGGATTATATTTTCGAGGCCATCGACGATGCCGACATCCAGAGCATCGTACAAAACGCCATGCTGGAAAGCGCCATAGCCCTCACCCACAAATATCACATGCCCACAGAAGATCTGGTCAGGCACTTCCAGAATCTCCTGTACCGTTTTACCAACCGGGCCTTAAAAGACACCTGCAGACGCGTAGGCGCAGATCCCAGGCGGAAGCTGTCGCCGGCGGACCGCCTGACAGGAGCCTCTTTGTTATGTCTGGAGGGAAGCATTTCACCTGTCTTTATCAGCATTGGAACGGCTGCGGCTGTCTACGAGTACATTCGTGAAAACAGCCTGCCCCAGAGCGCAGAACAGGCCGGAATGGTTCTCGAAGACGTATGTGCATTGGAAAAAGGCCATCCTCTGTACGATTATGTCCTGCCCGTCTATCAGCTGTTCCTGGACGGCGTAAGCATCCGGGAGATCCGCCGGTTTGCAGAAGGCCTGAGGGAAAAAGGACAGAAGGCAGTTATCTAAAAGGGATTGCCTGCATGCAATGCCGTTCTTATCCATGTCAGGCTGATCATTTATAAGGCTAAGGGTTTGGCGATTTGCATAAAAAGTTTCAGGTAAATTTGTTGACATTTCATAATTGACAGAGCGGCATAATCGTTGTAGTATAACGACAGAGCTTGTGAATACGTATTCACGACGGATATTCACAAGGAAAGGAACGGATAAAAAGGCTGCACATTCGTCCAAATGCCTGCAAAATTCCATCTCAGGAGGCTCCTATGATTACCATGACCGAAATCGCAAAACTGACCGGTGTTTCCCAGCCGACGGTTTCCCGTGTTCTGAACGGAAACCAGGCTGTCAACCCGGAGGTAAGGGAGCGTGTGACGGCCTGTGCCAGAGAGCACGGTTATCAGCCCAATGTGATGGCTCAAAGTCTTGCAGGGAGCAGAACACATCTGATCGGCGTAATCCTCACGGATATTTCCAATGCCTTTTTTGCCGATCTGGTAAAGTACATTGAGCAGGAGGCAGGAAAAAGCGGCTGCCGTCTCATCCTGTTTAACACCGATTATCATCCGGAACGCGAGCAGGAATGTCTGGAGGTGGTACAGCGTTACCGGGTTGACGGCCTTATCGTGGTTCCGGTACAGGAGGAGACCAAGGAGTGGAGAGACCGGGTACGCAGGCTTCAGATTCCTGCCGTAGTGATTACCCGGCAGGCAAAAGAGCTGGACAGTGTTTATGTAGATCACAAGGAGGCGGGGAACCAGGTTGGACGCCATCTTCATGAACAGGGCTGTGAGAGCTACGTATTTTTCGGAAATATGGCAGATGAAAAGTACGAGGGCTTTCGGGAGGCTCTTGAAACGTTTGATCCTGTGAATCGGAAGCGTTTTACCAATATAGCCACAAAGGAGCCTGCAGCCGTTGAAAAGCATCTGGCAAAGCATCTGGAAAAATACCCGGGCCGTGCAGGAATCTTTGCCTATAACGACAGGAGGGCCTTACAGCTTCTTGGAATTTTGCAGAAGATGGGAATTGAGATTCCGGGCCGCGCGGCACTGGTGGGGTTTGACAATACCTATATGTGTGAATATCTCTACCCCAGCCTTTCCAGTGTGTCCCAGCCCAACGAGGCTATGGCGGCGAAGGCTGTGGAGCTGCTTTTACATAGAATTGAGCAGCCAAAGGAGGAGCTTCCTGCAAAAGCGCACCCGATGCATGCCCGGCTGATTCCGAGAAGCAGCTCTGTGACTGCGCTGTGAGAAGGGCCGGCAGGAAGTAGTGTTTAAAAAAATAGGGCTGAAAATATCTGCTTTTTGAGGACGGATTTGAAAGAGCCCTTTTTACAGCCCTTTCGTGAATACGCATTCACGAAAGGGGCGTGAGAAAATCAGTGAGACAAAAGAAAAGCATAAAAGGAAACGAATAGAAGCAGAAAGCAAAGAAAGTCCGGCGAAGAGCTTGAAAGGAGAAGGAAGAAGCCTATGAACGCACTTTCCCGTTTATGGAAGCAGTTAATTGAAAAGGAATTGGAGCAGGGAAAGGCAGGAAAGAGCCGCTGGCGTCCGAAGCTTCACATTACGCCGCCCACAGGGTGGCTCAACGATCCCAACGGACTTTGCCAGAGCCAGGGAGTTTATCACGCCTTTTATCAGTATGCACCCTTTCAGCCGGAGGGAGGCTTAAAGTTTTGGGGGCACTGTACCAGCCGGGATCTGCTCCATTGGACTTTTGAGGGCGTGCCTCTGATGCCGGATCAGCCGGAGGACTGCCACGGAGCCTATTCGGGATCTGCCCTTGTGGAGGAGGGGAAGATGTACCTGTACTACACGGGAAACGTAAAAGAGACAGGGGATTATGATTTTATAAATGCAGGCAGGAGATCCCATACCATGCTTGCCGTAAGCAAAGACGGCAGGGAAATCGAAACAAAGGAGGTTTTGATGACTCCCTGCGATTATCCTTCCGATCTGACCTGCCATGTGAGAGATCCGAAGGTCTGGAAGCAGGGAAACGCCTATTATATGGTGCAGGGAGCCAGGACAAAGGCAGATAGGGGCATAGTGCTGCTGTACGCCTCTGAGGACAAAAGGCACTGGAAGCTTCTTGGACGTTTTGAGCCGGAGGAAGATTTCGGCTATATGTGGGAATGCCCGGATGTCTATGAATTGGAAGGACAGACCGTTCTTTGCATTTCGCCCCAGGGTGTAGAGACCCAAGGGCTGAAATACGCCAATGTGTATCAGAGCGTCACCTGTTTTTTGGAAGGAGATTTTCATAAGGGAGCGCAGGTGAGAGGATTCCGGGAGCTGGACGGCGGATTTGATTTTTATGCGCCCCAGACGTTTCTTGCAGATGACGGGAGAAGGATTCAGATTGCATGGATGGGAATGCCGGATGTAGAGGAGTTTTACACCAATCCTACGGTAGAGGACGGCTGGCAGCATATGATGACGATTCCAAGAGAGCTGTCTATACGGGACGGCGTGCTGTGCCAGAATCCGGTAAGAGAACTGGCACAATGGTGGAACTGCTCGCATTCCTTTGAAGGAAGCTTTGAGGGAACGGTGGAATCCTGTTGTGCATTGGAGCTGGATACGGCTGGAGAGGGCCTGGAGATTCTTTTGGCAGAAGGCTTAAGCCTGCGCTACAGCCCGGAGGAAAAAATATTCTGGATGGAATTTACGGATTCCGCAATTGGAGCAGGAAGGACTCTCCGGGGCAGACAAGTGGATAAGCTTGAGCGTCTGCGGCTTTTGATTGATGTGTCCGGCGTAGAGGTGTTCTTAAATGAGGGAGAGGATGTACTTTCCACGCGCTTTTATCCAAAGGAGGAGGCCCTTGCCATCCGGATAGACGCGCCGAATGGTAAAGGAATTTATTCCTATCGTTCGGAAAAGTCCTCAGGAAAAAATCTTTAATCATATACGCAGCAATGAAAATTGACCGCAGGGCGAAACAGGTGAAAAGGTTTGGACGATGAACTTGTATAAAGGAAGGTTACATGCCAAGCAGCTGCGGTTAATATAAAAAACAGCCCAAGGGGCTAAAAAAGAAAGGGGAACGTTATGGATTACAGGAAAACGGCGGAAGCGATTTACGAAAAGGTCGGGAAAAGGGAAAATCTGATTTCCGCAGCCCACTGCGCTACGCGCCTTCGTCTGGTGCTGGCGGACAATGCAAAATGCGATGCCAAGGCAGTGGAGGAGATCGACGGCGTAAAGGGGGTATTCAGCGCTTCCGGGCAGCTTCAAATCATTCTGGGAACAGGGACAGTCAACAAGGTATATGACGAATTCCTGGCCGTATCCGGTCTGACTGCGGCCAGTAAGGAGGACGCCAAGGCGGCAGCGGCGGCAAAACAGCCCTTTTACAAGCAGGCCATCAAGACCTTGGGAGACATTTTCGTGCCCATTATTCCGGCGATTGTAGCAAGCGGATTTTTGATGGGGATTATGGAAGCCCTCAATTTTATGGTAAATAACGGATTTCTCAACATCGACACCTCCGGCTCCATCTTCGTATTTGCCAATCTTTTTGCAAATACGGCCTATGTGTTCCTGCCGATCCTCATTGCCTACAGTGCGGCAAAGGTGTTCGGAGGCAATCCCTATCTGGGGGCGGTTATCGGTATGCTGATGATTCACCCGGATCTTCAAAATGCCTGGACCGTAGCAAGCGAGGGCGTTCAGCGGACCCAGAAGGTTTGGTTCGGGCTTTACGAAGTGGATTTGGTAGGTTATCAGGGCCACGTGATTCCGGTCATCATTGCGGTTTTTGTGATGTGCATGATTGAAAAGAAGCTGCACAAGATTGTTCCGGCTATGTTTGACTTGTTTGTAACGCCTTTGGTGAGCGTATTTGCAACAGGGTATCTTACCTATTCGATTATCGGACCGGTATTTGTAGCCATTGAAAACGGAATCATCGGCGGCGTACAGCAGCTAATCGCATTGCCGCTGGGAATCGGAAGCTTTTTGATGGGTGGTCTTTACTCAACAACGGTAGTGGCTGGCGTTCATCATATGTATACAGTGATTGACGTGGGGCAGCTTGGACTTTACGGCGTTACTTACTGGCTTCCCTTGGCGTCTGCAGCGAATATTGCCCAGGGAGCGGCTACGCTGGCCGTTGCCTTAAAGACAAAAAACCAGAGAACAAAGTCTATGGCAGTGCCTTCCGCAATGTCCTGTTTTATGGGAATTACGGAGCCGGCAATCTTTGGCGTGAACCTGCGTTTCTTCAAGCCCTTTATCTGCGGAGCCGTGGGAGGAGCCTGCGGAGCGCTCTATGCTTCGATTGTGGGGCTTGGGGCAACCGGAACGGGCGTGACAGGTATTTTCGGCCTGCTGTTGTGCCTGCATGATCCTTTGAACTATATTATCATGTTCCTGATTGCGGCAGGCGTGTCCTTTGCATTGACCTGGATGTTTGGATATAAGGATCCGGAGGAGCCGGTTAAGACAGCGGCAAAAATAGAGCCTGCCGAAGAGGCGTCTGCGGTACATATGGAGACGGAGCCGAATGCAGTTTATGCACCTGTAGCGGGAAAGGTGATCCCTTATACGGAGATCGGGGACGAAACCTTTGCTTCCGGCGCTCTGGGAACAGGTGTTGGAATCATTCCGGCAAAGGGAGAGGTAGCTGCACCCTTTGACGGCGAGATTGCTATGTTCTTTGACACAAAGCATGCCATCGGACTGGTGAGCGAGAGCGGAACGGAGATTTTGATTCACGTGGGAATCAATACAGTGGAGCTTAATGGAAAGCACTTCACGGCGCTGAAGGAATCCGGTGCGAAAGTAAAGGCAGGAGAGCGCCTGCTGGAGTTTGACATGGATGCAATTAAGGCGGAGGGTTACGATATTACCACGGCGGTTCTGGTATCTGCCCCGGAGCAGGTAGAGGTATTAAAAACCGGGGATGTAGAGGCGCTGGAGAAGATCTTAGCAGTCGGATAGTAAGGGGACAGAGATAAGTAATTCAGCCAAACCCCGTTTCCCCAAGGCGATTCAGACTAACGAGACTTGCCTTGGGGGAGCAGCCATACTGTTTGGCAAAGGCCTTATTCAGATACTTAATATCCGAAAACCCCGACTCCAATGAGATATCCAGAAGATTTGGGTTCGTCAGAAGCAGAAGCTGACGGGCCTTTTCACATGTTTAATATATATTCTTCTACGGCCCAGGCCACGCCGCATTCGTTGTTGGTAAAAGGAGCGATACAGTCCGCCTTTTCCAGTGTCTCCGGATAGGCGTTTTTCATGGCGATGCCAAGGCCGGCGTACTCCAGCATGGGAATGTCGTTGAAGCCGTCGCCGCAGGCCATGATTTCCTCCCGGGTAATGTTCAGATATTCGCAGATACGGGCCAGAGCCTTATCCTTTGCAACGCCTTTCGGAGCCAGCTCCAGGAAATAGGACTCGGCAAAAAAGCTGTCGCAGATATGGGAGTAAAGGGAGAGAAACTCCTCCCGGGCTTTCACAAGCCGCTCATGCTCACCGGCTCCCAGAATCTTCGGAATGGGATAGTCCAGAAATTCCGGAAGGTTTGAAACCTTTTTCACCGATGCAGAGTTGCATTTGCATTCGGCAAGAACGTAAGGATCCGTATCGGTCTCTGCCACAATCTCGGTATCTGTATAGGATAGGGGCTGGGCCCCGTATTTTCTTACGATGGCGCATGTTTCGGCAATGACTTCCTTCGGGAAAAACAGCTGCTGAATCAAGGCGCCGGTTTGATAGTCGAAGGTTTTTCCACCGTTAAAGGCGGCGATGATTCCGCCCCGTTTCTCGAATTCCAGCTCCTTTGCAAGGCCGGTGATGCCCATAACCGAGCGTCCGGAGATCAAGATCACCTTTACGCCCAGATCCATAGCCTTCCACAGAGCTTCTTTATTCTTAAGAGGAAGCTTTTTGTCGCTGTCCGTTAAGGTTCCGTCCAGATCCAGTGCAAGCGCTTTGTATCTTAAATTTTTCATATAGATTCTCCCTTAATTTGTCATTTTTACTTCCTAATCATTATACCTTGGGCGCTGTGAAAGAGCAACCTTTAAAAAGGCATAGTTGAGATTGCCGAAATCAGCGTTACTGGTCACAAAGTGGACAGCAGCAAATCAGCTCCTGCTAGGACAAAATTGTCTTCTTTTCCTTTGTGAAGGCAAAAAAATGCTATAATTAGTTTAGTGAATAAATTAAATAACAAAATTGTCAAGAAAGTAGACAATTAATTGCTATATAAGGTGTGTTATAGTACAAATATACCAAATAACAACACAAATAGGGAGGATGAAACACATGAAGAAAAAATTACTCAGTGTTATTCTGGCGGCAGCAATGGTAACAGCCATGCTGGCAGGCTGCGGTTCAAAGGAAGCAGAAGCTCCGGCAGCGGCAGAGGGAGAGACAGAGACAGAAGCTCCTGCACAGGCAGAGGGTGAAACGGAGGCTCCGGCAGAGAGCGCAGGCGGAGAAGGCGGCCTGGTAGGCGTTGCGATGCCAACCAAGGATCTTCAGCGCTGGAATCAGGATGGTTCCAACATGAAGGCTGAGCTGGAGGCGGCAGGCTACACCGTTGACTTACAGTATGCAAGCAATGACAATGCAACCATGGTATCCCAGATTGAGACCATGATCGCAAACGAGTGCAAGGTTCTGGTTATCGCTTCTATCGACGGCGACGCTCTCGGAACGGTTCTTGCACAGGCAAAGGAAGCCAACATTCCGGTTATCGCATATGACCGTCTGCTGATGAACTCTGACGCAGTTACCTACTATGCAACCTTTGACAACTACATGGTAGGCCAGAAGCAGGGCGAGTACATTGTACAGGCTCTGGATCTGGAAAATGCAGAAGGACCCTTCAACATTGAGATCTTTACCGGTGACCCGGGCGACAACAATGCAAACTTCTTCTACGGCGGCGCTATGGACGTACTGAATCCTTACATTGAGTCCGGCAAGCTGGTTGTCCAGTCCGGCCAGAAGGAATTCGCAGAGGTTGCTACCGCAAACTGGGCGACTGAGACTGCACAGTCCAGAATGGATGCAATCCTTGCTTCCTACTATGCAGACGGCACAAAGCTTGACGTAGTGCTTTGTTCCAACGACTCTACTGCACTTGGCGTAACCAATGCTCTTGAGGCTGCTTACACGGGCGAATGGCCGGTTATCACAGGTCAGGACTGCGACGTTGCCAACGTAAAGAACATGATTGCAGGAAAGCAGTCTATGTCTATCTTCAAGGATACCCGTACACTGGCAAGCCAGGTAGTAAAGATGGTGGATTCCATTATGAAGGGTGAAGAGGCAGAAGTAAACGATACCGAGACTTATGACAACGGTGCCATCGTAGTTCCCTCTTATCTTTGCGAGCCGGTATTCGCAGATGCGAATAACTACAAAGAGCTGCTTGTTGATTCCGGATACTACACAGAGGCAGATCTTCAGTAATCAGCAAAAATGAGGCAAAATGAGAATAGGCGGGATTCTCCCGCCTGTTCTGTTCTATGGAAAAGAACTGGAATAGGGGGATTTTAAAATTGGCGAAGATTTTATTGGAAATGAAAAGCATCACCAAAACATTCCCGGGCGTCAAGGCACTTGACAACGTCAATCTGAAGGTAGAAGAGGGCGAGATCCATGCCCTGGTAGGGGAGAACGGTGCCGGAAAGTCAACGCTTATGAACGTCTTAAGCGGCATTTACCCTTACGGAACCTATGAGGGGGACATCATATACAACGGCGAGGTTTGCAAGTTCGGAAAGATTAAGGACAGTGAAGAAAAAGGCATCGTTATCATCCACCAGGAGCTGGCTCTGATACCCTATATGACCATCGGGGAAAATATGTTTCTTGGAAATGAGCGCGGAAAAAAGGCGGCCATTGACTGGAGCGAGACCTACGGCCAGGCGGACAAATACCTGCGCCAGGTAGGGTTAAAGGAATCCTCACGAACCTTGATCAAGGATATTGGTGTAGGAAAGCAGCAGCTTGTAGAGATTGCAAAGGCACTGGCAAAGCATGCAAAGCTGCTGATATTAGACGAGCCTACGGCCTCCTTAAACGAATCGGATTCCCAGGCGCTTCTGGATCTGATGCTGGAGTTTAAGAAGCAGGGTATGACTTCGATTATTATTTCTCATAAGCTGAATGAGATTTCTTATGTAGCAGATAAAATAACGGTGATCCGAGACGGCTCTACCATCGAAACCCTTGATAAGGCGGTGGACGATATCAGCGAGGATCGGATCATCAAGGGAATGGTAGGCCGGGATCTGACAGACCGTTTCCCGAAGAGAACGGAAAAACAGATTGGAGATATCAATCTGGAGGTTAAGGACTGGACGGTGTACCATCCTCTCTACACTGAGCGCAAGGTAGTGGATAATGTGTCCATGAATGTGCGGAAAGGCGAGGTGGTCGGTATCTCCGGCCTTATGGGAGCCGGACGGACGGAGCTTGCCATGAGTATTTTCGGGCGGAGCTACGGGACGAATATCTCCGGAACGCTCAAGCTTGCAGGAGAAGAGGTGGAGCTGAAAAACGTCCGGGAGGCCATTAAACGCAAGCTGGCCTACGTGACGGAAGACCGGAAAGGCAACGGCCTGATTCTCTCCAATCCCATTAAAATAAATACCACACTGGCCAATCTGGACAGCATCAGCGCCAGGGGCGTGATTGACAAGGACAAGGAATACCAGATTGCCGTGGAGTACAAGGAGAAGCTGAACACCAAATGTCCTACCGTGGAACAGAATGTGGGAAACCTAAGCGGCGGCAATCAGCAGAAGGTTCTGCTGGCCAAGTGGATGTTTGCGGATCCGGATGTTTTGATTCTTGACGAGCCTACCCGAGGTATCGACGTAGGCGCGAAATATGAGATTTACTGCATTATCAACAGTCTGGTGGCGGAAGGAAAATCCGTGATAATGATTTCCTCCGAGCTGCCCGAGGTTCTCGGCATGTGCGACCGCATTTACGTGATGAATGAGGGGAAAATGGTGGGAGAGCTGGAGGCGGAGGAAGCTACACAGGAGCGGATTATGGCCCAGATTTTAAAATCAAGTAAAGGAGAATAGACATTATGGATAAAGCAAATATGAAAGCCGTCCTTCAGAAATATACCATGATTATTGTACTGATCCTGGTGACGCTGTTTTTTACCTGGAAGACAGGGGGCAAGATTCTGCTTCCCCAGAATATTTCCAATCT
Organism: Candidatus Merdisoma sp. JLR.KK011; assembly: GCF_036941125.1. Classification (NCBI taxonomy): domain Bacteria; kingdom Bacillati; phylum Bacillota; class Clostridia; order Lachnospirales; family Lachnospiraceae; genus Candidatus Merdisoma; species Candidatus Merdisoma sp. JLR.KK011. Next base: position 1,537,752 of record NZ_JAYWSZ010000004.1, read on the forward strand.
GATTTCCCAGAACGCTTACGTGTTCGTGCTGGCCACGGGTATGCTGCTCTGCATCCTGACCGGAGGTAACATCGACCTTTCCGTGGGTTCTGTTGTCTGCTTTGTAGGTGCGGTGGGCGCCGTGCTGATGGAGAATTTTAAGATGAATATGGGCGTGGCCGTGATTGCCATGCTGGTTATCGGAACCTTGATCGGCGCATGGCAGGGCTACTGGATCGCATTTGTGCGGATTCCGCCCTTTATCACCACACTTTCCGGGATGCTTGTATTCCGCGGCTTGTCCAACGTGGTATTGAACGGACTGACCGTATCCTTGAATTCCGAGGCCTTTATCAAAATCTTCGGCGGCGGCGCCAACTGCTTTGTGCCGGACTTCTTCGGGGTGGAGGGCTTCAATCTCACCTGTATGCTGGCAGGTATTCTCGCTGTTGTCATTTACGTGCTGCTTCAGGTGAAGGGGCGCATGAGCCGTGTGAAAAAGGGCTATGAGGTAGATCCCATTTCCGGTATGCTTGTTAAGACTGTTCTGATTTCGGCCGTGATCCTGGCATTTGCCTACAAGCTGTCCAGGTATAAGGGAATTCCTTCCGCCCTTCTGTGGGTGCTGATTGTGGTTCTTGTTTACGGATATATTACTTCCAACACGACCACAGGCCGTTACTTCTATGCGGTGGGAGGAAATGAGAAGGCCACCAAGCTTTCCGGTATCAATACGGATAAGGTATATTTTATCGCTTACCTGAACATGGGCTTCCTGTCCGCCCTGGCCGGCATGCTGACCATCGCCCGTATGACCTCTGCACAGCCTACCTATGGACAGAACTATGAGATGGATGCCATCGGTTCCTGCTTCATCGGCGGCGCTTCCGCTTACGGCGGCGTCGGGACCGTTCCCGGGGTTATTGTGGGCGCTATTCTGATGGGTGTTATCAACCTGGGCATGAGCATCATGGGCGTGGATGCCAACTATCAGAGAGTGGTAAAGGGACTTGTGCTTCTGGCGGCGGTTATCTTTGACGTGGTTTCCAAGAAGGGAGCGCAGAAGTAATTTTAAAATGGCAGCCGGCTTATTTTGCGGCAGCTTCCTTAAAATACTTGCATTTCATCTGGCCTGGTGTTACTATAGAAATGGTTAGTTTAGTAACTAAACTATATGGATGAAAGGAGAACCCAATGCAGATAAAAAAAGTAACAGATAAAGAGTTTCAGAAATACGGGAGAGTACTGGATATCAAGGTGCCGGATTTGCTGAAGCGTCTGGAGGGAACGCCTATGCCGCAGGACGTGGTTTATGTGGCATCTGCTCCAAAGCTGGAGGCGTGTGAGGAATTCCATATGCTGGAAAACAGCGTTTACGGCGGAATGCATATCCAGATAGGCTATTGCAACGGCAATAACCACACGCTGAACGCGGTGGAGTATCACCGCAATTCGGAGATTAATATTCCTCTTGCCGGCGCTGTTTTAATCGTAGGCATGCAGCAGGATGTGGAGGCAGACTTTACATACGATACCTCTAAGATGGAGGCATTCGAAGCTCCGGCAGGCTGTGCGGTAGAGCTCTATGCCACAACCCTTCACTATGCGCCCTGCAATCTGAAGGAAGAGGGGTTCCGGGTGGTTATCATTCTCCCCAGGGGAACGAATACAGAGCCTCCCATACTGACAGGAGAATCCGCAGAAGAAAAACTGCTGACAGCCAGAAACAAATGGCTCATTGCCCACGAGGAATCAGGCCTGGGCGCAGGCGGAGCTTTTGTGGGGCTCAAAGGGGAGAATCTGAAAGTGTAACGATAAACAGTAATATCCTTCAGACCAGTGTGTCGTGAAGGATATTACGGAACTGGAATTAGGAGGTATAATATGATTAATATTCCATCCGTAAAAATCGGAATTGTAGCAGTGAGCAGAGACTGTTTTCCTGAGTCTCTGTCCGTAAACCGAAGAAAAGCCCTGGTAAAGGCTTATGAAGAAAAATACGAAGCAGCAGACATTTACGAATGTCCCATCTGTATCGTAGAGAGCGAGATCCATATGGTGCAGGCCCTTGAGGACGTAAAGAAGGCCGGCTGCGACGCCCTGGCCGTTTACCTGGGCAACTTCGGGCCGGAGATTTCCGAAACGCTTCTGGCAAAGCATTTTGACGGCCCCGTAATGTTCGTGGCGGCAGCCGAGGAATCGGGAGATTCCTTGATCCAGGGCCGGGGCGACGCTTACTGCGGCATGCTGAACGCAAGCTATAACTTAAAGCTCCGCAACGTCCGGGCTTACATTCCCGAGTACCCGGTGGGAACAGCCGAGGAATGCGCCGATATGATCCATGAGTTCCTTCCCATCGCCCGTGCCATTGTGGGACTTGGCAGCCTCAAGATCATCAGCTTCGGGCCGAGACCCTTAAACTTCCTGGCCTGCAATGCGCCCATCAAGCAGCTCTACAACCTGGGCGTAGAGATTGAAGAGAACTCTGAGCTGGATCTCTTTGAGGCATTCAATAAGCATGCGGACGATCCCCGGATTCCCGATGTGGTGAAGGATATGGAGGAAGAGCTGGGCGAGGGAAACCAGAAGCCTCAGATTCTCTCCAAGCTGGCCCAGTATGAGCTGACCCTCCTGGACTGGGTGGAGGAGCACAAGGGCTATCGGAAATATGTCGCCATCGCAGGAAAATGCTGGCCCGCCTTCCAGACCCAGTTCGGCTTCGTTCCCTGCTATGTGAACAGCCGCCTTACCGGACGGGGCATCCCTGTATCCTGCGAGGTAGACATCTACGGAGCTCTCAGCGAGTTTATCGGAACCTGCATAAGCCAGGATGCGGTGACCCTCCTTGACATCAACAATACGGTTCCGGCTGACATTTATAAGGAAGAGATCGCAGACAAGTACGATTATACCCACAAGGATACCTTTATGGGCTTCCACTGCGGCAATACCTGTTCTAAGAAGCTGTCCTTCTGCTCTATGAAGTATCAGCTGATTATGGCAAGAAGTCTGCCGGAAGAGGTAACCCAGGGAACCCTGGAGGGGGATATCATGCCTGGTGATATTACCTTCTTCCGCCTCCAGAGCACAGCCGACTGCAAGCTCCGGGCTTACGTGGCACAGGGCGAGGTGCTTCCCGTTGCGACACGTTCCTTCGGCGCTATCGGAATCTTTGCCATTCCGGAGATGGGACGCTTCTACCGCCATGTACTTATTGAGGGGAATTATCCCCATCACGGCGCCGTGGCCTTCGGCCATTACGGAAAAGCGCTGTTTGAGGTGTTCAAGTATCTGGGCGTAGAGCCGGATGAGCTGGGCTTTAATCAGCCGAAAGGAATGCTTTATAAGACGGAGAATCCTTTTGGATAAAATAGGAAATCCGGCATTGGAATAAATTATAAATGGAACGAGACAGGCCTGCCCTTTTTTAGGGGCAGGCATTGTAGGATAACGATAAAAATGGTACAATTTATAACAAATTACTTTATGTTTGATAAAGCTGTTTATCAGGCAGGAATAGGAGGCGTTTATGCTATACATTGGAATTGACCTGGGAACCTCGGCAGTGAAGCTGCTGCTGATGGACGGCGCAGGAAAGATTCAAAAAATCGTATCCAGGGAATATCCCCTGTATTTCCCTAACCCGGGCTGGTCCGAGCAGAATCCGGAGGACTGGTACACAGGAGCGGTAGAGGGCTTGAAGGAGCTTATCGCTGACTGCGACAAATCCCAGGTAGCCGGAATCAGCTTCGGCGGCCAGATGCACGGCCTTGTGATTCTGGATAAGGACGACCAGGTGATACGTCCGGCCATCCTCTGGAATGACGGAAGAACCGCAAAAGAGACGGATTACCTCAATCAGGAGATTGGAAAGGATAAGCTGTCCGAATATACTGCCAATATCGCCTTTGCAGGTTTTACTGCGCCCAAGGTACTCTGGGTGAAAAATCAGGAGCCGGAGAACTTTGCCCGGATCGAGAAGCTGATGCTTCCTAAGGATTATCTGGCCTATCGTCTGTCGGGAACCTTCTGTACGGATGTGTCGGACGCTTCCGGTATGCTGCTCTTTGATGTGAAGAATAAATGCTGGTCTAAGGAAATGATGGACATCTGCGGCGTGAAGGAGAGCCAGCTTCCGAAGATATTCGAGAGCTACGAGGCGGTGGGAACCTTAAAGCCGGAACTTGCGGCAGAGCTTGGTCTTTCCGAGGAGGTAAAGATTGCAGCCGGAGCCGGAGACAATGCCGCTGCAGCAGTGGGAACGGGAACCGTAGGGGACGGAAGCTGCAACATTTCCCTGGGAACCTCGGGAACCATTTTCATTTCCAGCGAAAAGTTCGGGGTGGACGCTAACAATGCCCTGCACTCCTTTGCCCATGCGGACGGACATTTCCACCTGATGGGCTGTATGTTAAGCGCTGCTTCCTGCAATAAGTGGTGGATGGATGAGATTCTCAAGACCAAGGATTACGCAGGGGAGCAGACAGGGATTAAGGAGCTTGGCAGAAATAACGTATTTTTCCTGCCTTATCTGATGGGTGAGCGCAGTCCTCACAATAATCCCAATGCACGGGGAACCTTTATGGGAATGACCATGGACACCACAAGAGAGGATATGACCCAGGCGGTTTTGGAGGGCGTGGCTTTTGCGCTCCGTGATTCCTTTGAGGTGGCCAAGTCCCTGGGAATTCAGATTGAACGCACCAAGATCTGCGGCGGAGGAGCCAAGAGCCCCCTGTGGCGGCAGATGATTGCGGATATCTTCAACATTAAGGTAGACATTCCCGAGAGCGAAGAAGGGCCGGCTATGGGGGGCGCCATGCTGGCAGCTGTGGCCTGCGGCGAGTATGCAAGCGTGGAAGAGGCGGCTGAAAAAATTGTGAAGATTGTGGACACCGTGGAGCCGATTCCGGAGAATGCTGCCCGCTATGAAAAGCAGTACCAGAAGTTTTGCCGTATTTATCCGGCGGTGAAGGAATTGTTTGATGTGATACAGCCGTCTCTTTTTACCTAAAAGCCCGGCAATTCTGACAGAGACAATATCCGCCTCCGGGGTGTCGGTGTCTGCAATGCTGCCGGTTAATGCCTTGTTATTTCGGGAGTTTTGTGATAGGCTGAAATTGAGTTAAAGTGATCCATAGGATACGTTTGGAATAGAGGGGCCTAAAAAATGGGGATTTATTTAAATCCAGGAAACAGTGGATTTCAAGAGATAAGAAACAGTCGTTATGTGGATAAATCCGGCCTAATCAGCCTGATTAACCGTACAATCGGAACAAAGCAGAAACTGACTTGTGTCAGCAGGCCCAGGCGTTTCGGGAAATCCTTTGCAGCTCAGATGTTGTGTGCCTATTATGATAAGGGCTGCGATTCTTCCGAATTATTCTGCGATCTTGCCATTGCTGTAGATAAAAAGCTAAATGGCAGCTATCAGCAGCATTTGAACAAGTATGATGTGATCTATCTTGACATGACCAATATTATGGGAAAGGCTGCACCGCAGGATATCCTGTCTTTTATTGAGAATGGAGTGACAGAGGAATTGTTGGACGCTTATCCGGAATTAAAAGAGGGCAGAGCCTTTGATGAGACGCTGCTTCTGGCGGCGGAGCTTACCGGCAATAAATTTATTATGCTTATTGATGAGTGGGATGCCCCAATACGGGAAATGCCGGAGATCCAGAAGATGTATCTTCAATTCCTCCGTACTTTGTTTAAAGGAAGCGGTACCACGGATCGGATTTTTGCGGCCGCCTATATGACGGGGATACTTCCTATTCGAAAGGACGGTTCACAGTCGGCCATCTCGGATTTTCGGGAATTCACGATGGTTTACCCCGGAGCTTTTGCGGAATATGTGGGATTTACGGAAAAGGAAGCACAAGAACTTTGTGAAGAGTATGAGAGTGATTTTTTAACAATGAAGCAATGGTATGACGGATATATATTGGAGGAAATTGGTTCCATCTATAATCCAAACTCTGTGATGCGGGCTTTGTATGAGCATCGCTTTCGCTCTTATTGGACTGAAACATCGGCATCCAAAAGCTTAATGGAATACATTGGTTTGGATTTTGATGGATTGTCCAGAACGGTAGCTCAGCTTCTTGGCGGCATTGAGATTTCAGTGGATACCAATGGTTTTTCCAATGATTTGGTTACTTTCCGGGATCGGGATGATGTGCTGACACTATTGATTCATCTGGGTTATCTTTCCTATAACGAGGAAACCCGAACCGTACGGATTCCGAATGAAGAGATACGTATGGAATTTGCCCGGGCTATTCGTGGAGTGAAGCGGGATGAGACTATCCGGCGTGTTCGTGAGAGCGATCAGTTGTTTTATGACACGATTCATGAAAATGAAGAGGCGGTGGCGGCTCAGATTGAAAAAATTCACGCAGAGGAAACGGCGATTCTTTTTTATAACAACGAACAGGCTCTGCGCAGTGTGATCAAACTGGCATATTTCAGCTACAGAGATCACTATCTGAAGTTTGAGGAGCTTCCGGCAGGAGATGGTTATGCGGATCTCGTTTACCTGCCCAAAAAGAATTCCATGATGCCGGCTCTGGTAATTGAACTGAAATGGAATCAGTCGGCAAATGGCGCTATTGCTCAGATTAGGGAGAAACAATATCCGGAGGCATTAAAAGGTTTTGGCGGTGAGGTGCTGCTGGTAGGAATCGGATATGACAAAGATACCGGCGCTGGGAAGCGGAAGCATACTTGTAAAATTGAAAAGATATTGGTATAGAATAAACCAACAGGCAATAATGCAGACAGGGAAGGTGGATGTAAACTGGCCTGGTTAAAAAAGATATTACTGGCTATTTTTATCAATCCAGATTTGCAATATAATGTGAGAAATCAAAAAAGCAGTTAAATAGCGGTATCTCCTTGAAGATGTGTCGAGAGGGATATTGCGGAACTGAAAGAGACAATAGCGTGATACTGGAATAGGAGGCTCATATTATGAATTCAAATCTGAAAAAAGTTGTGACGGCGGCCTTGATGGCTGCATTTGCCTGCACTGCCACCATGGCGATTCGCATCCCTACGCCCGGAACAGGCGGTTACATCCATCCTGGTGATGCAATTGTGATTCTCTCCGGTGTGATTCTTGGGCCCTCCTGGGGGCTTCTGGCAGCCGGAATCGGTTCGGCCATGGCAGATTTGATGGGCGGATATTTTATCTATGTGCCGATTACATTCGCAATCAAAGGAGCCGTTGCATTTGTGGCCGGGAGCATCTACCGCAATATGGGCAAGACGCCCAGAAGCCGTTACATAGCCGTTATACTCGGCGGAATTGCAGATATGATATTGGTGGCGGCCGGTTATTTTCTTTGTGAATGCGCACTGTATAGCGTACCGGCGGCAGCGGCAAGCGTTCCGGCAAATATCATACAGGGAATCGGCGGCCTGGTGATTGGGGTTACGTTATACCCGATACTCCTTGCCATTCCGGATATCCGCCGGATAATGCAAAGAGCGAAAGTACAGTTGTGAAAAATTGGAGCAGGGGATATAATCCCATCTTCGACAGTTTAGGAAAAAACAAAATCGCTGTAATGCCTGAAAAATACGGGCAGTGCAGCGATTTTTAACTAATTTAATGTGCTTATGTATTATAAAACTTGACAATCACACATTATTTATATACAATATAATGTGTATAAAAAGGAGTGATTGTCATAAGAACTGAGATTACAATAAAAACTCTTTTGGAAAATTCACCGGATGGTATCATTACGGCCAGACAGATCACAGAATCCGGAATGCACCGAAGCGTATTGCAGAAGCTTGTAAAGAATGGGGAATTATATCGTTATGGACGAGGGCTTTATATACGGAGTGATATATGGGAGGATGACTTCCATCTGCTGCAGTGCAGGTATGGACGGGGTATCTATTCCCATGATACAGCATTGTACCTTTTAGGATATTCAGACAGGACACCGGCAAAATATACAATGACTTTTCCCAAAGGGTATAATGCGCCTTCCCTTAAACAGGAAAATATTATTGTGAAACGAGTTGTGCCAGATAATTATACACTTGGAATCATCGAAATAAAGTCACCCTGTGGGAATCCCATCAAAATATACAATCTCGAAAGAACATTATGTGACATTGTGCGTGGCAGCGGCAGTGATATTCAGATCGTAAATGGAGCAATGAAACGGTACGCGGCTTCTAAAGAAAAAGATATACACAAGTTGATGAAATATGCGGGACAGCTAAGGGTAAAACCAAAGATATTGCATTATATGGAGGTGCTGCTATGATAACCAGAAATCCAATGCAGCTTAAAGCGTTCATTAGGAAAAAGGCGGCAGAGAAAAATATTTCTGCCCAGCTTGTCATGCAGAACTACATGTTGGAGAGGCTGCTGGAAAGAATTTCTCTGTCAACATATAAAAATAATTTTATATTAAAAGGTGGATTTTTAATATCGGCAATTAGTTGGGCTGGATACCAGGACAACGATGGATCTGGATACAACAATAAAGAAGGAGTGGTATTGTATGGAGCAGCCTAAGAATATAGGGACGCGAAAAGATCTTGTACTCTACCGCCTGCAGACGGCCAAAGAGGATTTGAAATCGGCAAGAATACTATTAGAAGCTGAAGAATACCGGGGAGCAAATAATCGCTCCTATTATGCTGTTTTCAGAAACAGAGTAAAAAATATTTTGCATTTCAAAAAGAAAATTGTTATAATAAACCCAGTAATATAGACCGGCAGAGGATGACCCTAGAGACTTCCGTGATATATGAGGCAAGGAAGCGCCGAAGAAGCAAATGGGGAAGCAGATCGGCTTTCCCGTGGAAACTGACAGGCAAAAGGAAGGTTGTCCGACGGAACTCTGGAGAGCGCGGTACGACCGCCGCCTACGTGGCTATAACCAACTGGTAAAAGGACAGAGAGGCAGATGCATAAGTGCATTTGTCTCTTTTTTTCGGAAAGGAAGTGCAAAGAAATGAGAATGATGCTGGTGGGAGCAGGTGCAGTAGGAGAATGTATTTTGAAGGTACTGAAAAAGCGGGATCCAAAAGGGGAATGGCTGGAGTATGTCTTAATCACTGATTACAGCGGGGAACGCACAGAAGAGGTGCTGAATCACATCAATTACCGGGAGGAGACAGGCGCAGAAAGAGAGACGGAGAAAACGAAACCAGGCACAGAGGCCGGCAGCATACAAAAAGCAGCCCGATACGAAGCGGCCTGTGTAGATGCCCGCGAAAAGCCGGAGCTGATACGTCTGATAAAGGAACACCGCATCAATTTTGTCATGGATGCCGCATCCCCCTTTGTGAGCAACTGCATCTTTGACGCCGCCTGGGAAGCCGGCGCATCCTATGGAAATCTGGGAACCTGGTCTGTGCCCCGGGAACATCCCGACTTTGGAACAGGCTTCGAGGGCAGCTACCTGGAGCCCATGACAAAATACAACTTTGACCGCCATGAACAGTGGAGGGAAAAAGGACTCACTGCCTGTATCTGCCTTGGTATCGATCCCGGAGTAGTGAACGTATTTGCAAAATATGCGGCGGAATATCTTTTTGACGAGCTCTGGGAGGTTCATGTAAAGGACGGGGGCAATCTGCAGGCGCTGGGAGCGGATAAGGATGCGGTGCAGTTTGGCTTCAATGTGTGGACGGTTCTGGATGAGGTTATGAATCCCAATGCGGAATGGAGCGAGGAAGAGGGATTTCGGATTGAGGACGCATTTGCCGGGGAGGAGGAGTTTCGGATGCCCGAACCCTTCGGCGTCAACCGCTTGGTAAAGGTGGAGCACGAGGAAGTGGTGACCATGCCCCGTTACCTTGGAAAATACGGTCTCAAAAAAGCCAGCTTTAAGATAGCCCTGGACGATAATCTTCTGAATGCCTTGAAAGTCATCAATTCCCTGGGCCTGCGGAGCACACGGCCTATAGAAGTGGACGGCGTGAAAGTCATTCCCCGTGATGTGGTGGCAGCCTGCGCGCTGCAGCCCAAGGATATCGGCACGGAAATGACGGGAGGCATGTGCGTAGGTGTTCACTGCATTGGAAAAAAGGACGGAAAGAGAAAAGAATACTTTATCTATCAGCCCTTTGACAACGAAGAATCTATGAAAACCTGGGGAATGCAGGCAGTGGCGGCTCAGACAGGCTTCGGGGCTGCTCTGGGAATCGAGCTCCTGGGAAAAGGAATCTGGAAGGACGCCGGAGTCTTTTCGCCGGAATATTTTCCCTCGAAGCCGTATATGGAGCTGATGGAGGAAGCAGGCTTGGAATACCGGATTGAAGAACGGTAAAGTGCGAGAAACAGAAAATAGGCAGCAAAAAGACCAGCAGATTTTTCTGACATGATTGAAAATTCTTTGTACAGACGTACTCAGAAGCTTCAGAGACAGAAAAATCTGCTGGTCTTTTTTCATTCCTGCGGGCGCAGATTCTGAGAAGCTTTTATCCGCAGAAAGCTTTCCGTACAAACCTGCAGGACTCGGCGATATCTTCATCCAGCTGTTCGTCGGAAGCGTCATCCGACAGATCGCGCCATACTTTAATATCAGCTCCTACACCGCCGCCGGGACGGACAAAGGGTTCCATGACAACAGTTCCGTCGTAGTGGATATCATGCAGGGCACGTCCAATCTCATCCCAGGGAATGCGGCCCTTGCCGGGAACCTTACGGTTGGGCTCGCCTATATGGAAATGGCCGAGATAGGAGCCTGTAGAGACAATGGCGTCATAGAAGCTGTCCTCCTCGATATTCATATGGAAGGAATCCAGCATCACCTTTACGTTCTCCCGGTTGACATCCTTCACAAACTGGACGGCCTCTGCCGCATCGTTGAAAAGGAACTGTTCAAAGCGGTTGACAGTCTCTAAGGTCAGAGTAACATCCTTGGGCAGGGCGTAGTCAGCCAGCTCCTGGACACTGCGGATGCTGATTTCACGTACAGCTGCTTTGTTGACCGGCTTGCTGTAGTCCGCCGGCCAGTAGGCGTAGACGATACCGCCAATCTGCCTGGCGCCCAGAAGATGCGTCTTGTCAATGAGACGTTTCATGTAGGCAATGCCTGCCTGGCGGATCTCCTCATTTTCGGAGGAAACATCATACTTGGCCGGCAGACCGATGCATACGGTCAGGGTAATGCCGCAGCGGCTGGCCTCTTCTTTAAGCCGGAGTACCTGGTCGTCCGGCAGATCCGCCAGCCCTCCGCCGGCAATCTCCAGAATATCAAAGCCAAGCTTCGCAACCTTGGAGATGTAAGGAAAGAAGTCTGTATCCCATTCCTTTTCCCAGTAAGCAAAGTAAGTGCCGATTTTCATGTTCACATACCTCCTGTTCAAAAATTTTGTTCTGGCTGTTATCTGATAAGAAGCTTCTCTCCCGATCAGTCCCGTTTCTTTTTTTATATTGTATCAATTTCAGTCCCCAGGATCAATCAAATTCGAGTTAATAGTTGAAACAGACAAAAAAATGTAGATAAATAAAAATAGAGAGGTTCAGCGGTTATTGATAAAATTGTTTATATAATTGGAATAAAAAAGAAATTTTTTGGTGTTATGCATAATAATAGTGGGTTTGGATCATAGATTTGTTTTTAGATTCTCAATTAATATTGTACAAAATAAAAGAAAACAAAGAGTAAATGAAAAGAATAAAAAGTTGTTTTGGACAAATTATATGCGACATCAACAAAGACAGAGGCATTTTGGTATTATAAAATGGAATCATACTAATTGCACCGGCATTTTTGCCAGTGCAGCCGCGCGGAATGAAAGTAAATAAAACAAATCAATAACATTACTGGTGTGTCGAAGCGACTTTACCCTTTAGTGCTGTCGCGCAGCGACTTAGAATACTAGGAGGAATGAAAATGAAAAGAAAATTAGCAATTGTTTTATCCCTGGCATTAGCAATTTCGGCTCTGGCCGGATGCGGCTCCAAAGAAGCTCCGGCGGCGGATACTCCGGCTGCAGAAGCGCCTGAAGCAGAAGCACAGGCCCCGGCTCCGGCCGAGGACGGCGCTGCGGCAGGCGGCAAGGTGCTTAAAGTAGGTGTTTCATGGGCCCATTATAACGACGCTTTGTTCTATGCATGGGGCGAGGGAATGGAGCAGGTTCTAAAAGACAACTGCAAGGATCACGGCTATGATTCCGTAGAGTGGATTAGTCTCGTTGCCGAGGACGACGCCTCTAAGCAGGCTTCCGATATCTCGGATCTGGTAACGCAGGGCTGCGATGTTATCATCGGCTATCCCTTTGACAACCAGGCCATTACCAGCTCCGTACAGGAATGCAGGGATGCCGGAATCCCCATTGTGCTTTGGGACAGGAACATTGCCGCAGGCGCATCGCCGGCTCCGGATCTCTTTGTAGGACTGGATACCTACAACCAGGCTTATGAGGCGGGCAAGGTATTTTTCCAGGAGATGATCGATGCAGGCGAGACCCCCACGGATATCATTTCCATTATCGGTGCGACTAATGATAACAACGCCCTGAATAGGCAGAAGGGCTTTGAGGATGCAGCAAAGGAATTCAATCTCACCATCGCACAGACCGTTCCCTCAGACTGGGATTCTGAGAAAGCGCTGACCGGATTCACGACTGCCTTCCAGGCACACCCCGACTGCAATACGGTTCTCATTGCTTCTGATTTTATCGTAACTGCCGTACAGACGGTTCTGGAGAGCAACGGGGCATGGCATGCAAACGGCGAGGAGGGACATGTGTGGATCTGTTCCCAGGACGGCTTCCCGACCGGCTGTGAGTTTATGCTGGACGGATACATGGACTGCTCCGGGATGTACAGTGTAGAAGGCATGTGCAGCGATTTTGCAGACGCAATCTTCCAGATTATTGACGGAAGCTATACAGGCGAAGCAGAGCTCTATTCCGATCCGCTGATTGTTTCCGCAAAGGATATTGCAGGAATGTCCGATTGAACAAAATCGCTGCGCGATGGCCTGCCAGGGCTGTGGCGCAGTTTTTACGTTCCTCTAAATAAAAGCAGTGGAAAAATCTTCCGCAATACGGTATTGTTAAGTTACCACACAAAACAATCAAATACGGAGACCTCCACTGCCTATGAATACAATATCATTTTTTGGTGTCTTCCGCAACCGGAATTATGATGCCAATGCACCTCCCTGGTAAGTAGACGTCACTTTAAACACTCAATACTACTTATCATGGAGGTTTTTTATGTACGAAGATATTTTTGAATCCATCCGCCATGCTGCGGAAAAACGCAACCTTAGAGAACGGACAATTCAACTGTATTGCAGTAATGTCAGCTATTTCCTGCGCTGCACCAATAAGCCTGTTACTGACCTCACGCTTGAGGATGCAGAGGCCTTTCTTACCATGAAACGTCTGGAGGGCAGATCCCCTGAAACTCATAATCACTATCGTTCCTCTATCAAGTTTCTCTACAAAAGAGTCCTGAAGATTGCCTGGGATGACGAGGAAGTCCCTGCCATGAAGCGTGAGCGGAATCTTCCAACTGTGCTTACGCCACAGGAGATCAATGCTGTCATTGAAGCGACTGATAACCTTAAGCATAAGGCCATCATCGCTACCATGTATTCTTCCGGGCTGCGTGTATCTGAGGCTCTCCATTTGCACTATGATGATATTTCCCGTACTAACATGACCATTCATGTCCGGGAAACAAAAGGCCGCATCGACAGATATACGATCCTTTCCCAGAGGAATCTCGACCTGCTTACCGAATACTGGTTTCAGTGTGGCAGACCAAAGGGCATTCTCTTCCCGAGTTCATGGACTGGGGATTACCTCGATATTTCAAGCGTTAACCAGTTTTTCAAAGCAAGCGCTAAAAAGGCCGGCATAATACGCCGCGTGTCTTCCCACGCCTGCCGTCACAGTTTTGCCAGTCACTTATTCGAAAGCGGGGTGGATATCAAATATATCCAGTCACTTCTTGGCCATGTCGATCCCCGCTCTACAGATGTATATCTGCATGTAAGCAACAAAACGCTGCTTGGAATCCGCAGCCCTTTTGATGTTTCGGAAGGCGGTGAGTCATGAGCGAAAACTGCACGATACAGGATGTGTTTAACCGCTTTTATCCTGACTATGAGAAAACCCATGGACTGTCTGCAGCACAGCAGAAAGCAGTTTATCACATCATGAACTGCAAAACCGGCGCATTTGGTGTCAATGTAAGCGTCTGCATGGACTGCGGCTGTATTTCCGTCCATTATAATTCCTGCCGGGACAGGTGTTGTCCTATGTGTCAGGAGTTCCCGAGGGAAAAATGGGTGGATGCCCGCAGGGAGGATATACTGGACGCCCCATACTTTCATGTGGTTTTCACTGTACCGGAAGAACTTAATCCCGTCATTTACAGCAACCAGAAGCTTTTGTACAATGCCCTTTACCATGCTGCCTCCGATACTTTAAGCGAACTTGCCAGAGATAAAAAATATCTTGGGGCAGACATAGGCTATATCTGCATTCTCCATACCTGGGGAAGTGCAATGAATTTCCATCCCCATATCCACACCATCGTGTTAGGCGGAGGTCTGGATGCTAAGAACCACTGGAAGGATAACGGTGAGGATTTTTTTATCCCTGTCAAGGTCCTTTCCAAGGTTTTTCGGGGCAAGTATCTTGCCGGGCTAAAACAGCTATGGGTGGATGGAAAGCTGGAGTTCTATGGAACAGCGGAACCTTACAAAAATCATTATGCTTTCAAACAGCTTTTGGACGCGTGCTATGCCAAAGAATGGATTCCTTATTGCAAGAGGCCATTTCATGGTGCGGAGTCTGTTATCAAATATCTTGGCAAATATACCCACAGGATTGCCATAAGCAACTACCGCATAAAGGGTATGACGGATTCCACGGTTACGTTTACTGTGAAGGATTACAAAAACCATGGGCAGTGGAAGGAACTCACACTTTCCGGGGAGGAATTCATCAGGAGGTTTCTGATGCATGTTCCTCCCAAGCGTTTTGTGCGGATCCGGCATTACGGTCTGCTTTCTTCCCGGAATAAAAACAGGAAGATTACACTATGCCGCAACCTGCTTGGCTGTAAGAGATACATTTCCAGACTTAAGGCTCTTGATGTGCCCGCTATTATCAAGCTGCTCTACAACAAGGATGTCTGCAAATGCTCATCCTGCGGAGGGAACATCATTCCTCTGCCATCTGGCAGGTATTGCATAAGACTTGAGCCACACTTATTATGTTGAATACCAGTAGCTGAATATTTAAAAAAAGCTTCCTATGGGGGCTTATTCGTGGTGCGCTGGAAATGATTTTTAAAAATTCCTCTCCATATGCACAGGTATCCAACATACTGTTTTGCAAAGAGCGTCAAAATTGAAAGCCCATATACAGCGGCTACCCAGACGCGCCTTTGTTCAACCAGGAAAAATCGAAACTGATGCAAACGAAAGGGCAGTTATCGAAAGATCAAAGCTGCTTTTTCGTTTGCACCACCTTCGATTCTTTCCTTAACGATTTGTGGGGCATTAAGTACGCAGACAAGTAACCGCCGGCAAGGCTGATAAAAAGTAAAAGAATGGGAGAGGCTGCTGTGGGATGAGCCGTCAGCCTCTCCGGCAGTCTGTACCGGAAGCGCGTGCGCACAGTTCTGATACAGACTGCTTGTTTTCATACATCGTGAAGTAAATGGAAGGGGTTCTGAAAAGATGGATAAAAGGGGAGGTCCTCCCACGGGAACAGCAGCAGTAAAGCGCTCGCTGACAGAAAAACTGAAAAATGAAAATGCAGTCCTTATCCTGTTGGTGATCGTTTCAATGATTGTGTTTGGAATCACGGTTCCGAATTTTATGACAGTGGGCAATATTTTTAATCTTCTGGTACAGGCCAGCACCATCGGACTGCCGGCCATTGGCCTGACCTTCATTCTGATTACCGCGGGAAATGATCTGTCGCTGCCGACCAATATGGCCTGCAGCGCCATTCTAGGCTGCGCGATTATGCAGAAGACCCAGAATACGCTTCTGGGCGTTCTTGCAATACTGGCCGCTGCGGTCTGCTTCGGCGTGATCAATGGTTTCTCAGTGGCAAAGCTTAAGATGGTTCCCATGATTGTGACCCTGGCGATCCAGACGCTGAATGTGGGGATTTCCGAGTTCTACACCCAGGGGACAAGCGTGGGCGGCCTGCCCCAGAGCTTTTACAGGATTTTCGCCAGCCCGCTGTTCGGGGTCGTGCCCGTATCGGTGCTCATTTTTCTGCTCACTGCCTTTATCATGCACCAGATACTTACGAAAACTGTCTTTGGAAGAGAGCTTTTTCAGACCGGAATCAATGAAAAGGCGGCTCGGGTAAACGGTGTGAATACCACGAGAATTCTGTTTGTGATCTATGTTATCGGCGGCTTTATGGCGGGAATCAGCGGCGTGCTGACGGCAGCCAGGCTGACAGCGGCCGGAACCTCCATGGGGCCGGTAAGCGCCTTTAACAATATTATCTGCGCCTGCGTGCTGGGAGGAGCCAGCGTGTGGGGCGGCAAGGGAACCATTCTCGGAACCCTGATAGGCAGTATTGTGATGGCGATTATCACCAATGTGATGAATCTTTTGAATGTGAATTTCTTTGTAACCTATGTTGTGAAAGGGATGATTATTATCCTTGTCTGTTATCTGGATGTTCTTAGAAACCAGGAAAAGGGGAGATGATAGGAGATGGCGGAACAAATAACCTTACAGATCAACAATATTTCCAAACGCTTTCCCGGCGTCAAGGCCCTTGACCAGGTCAGCATAGAGGCCGGAGGCGGCGAAATCATCGGCCTCATCGGCGTGAACGGCGCCGGAAAGTCTACCCTGATGAACATTCTCGGCGGCGTATTTCCCCAGACTGAGGGCGAGATCCGGATCAACGGGCAGGAGATCCATATCAAAAGCCCCCAGGATGCGGAAAAGTATGGGATTGGCTTTATCCATCAGGAGCCGGTGATGTTCCGGTATATGACGGTAGCCGAGAATATCTCTGTGTCCCGGCTTCACGGAAGGGTCAATTACAAGGAGCTGAATGCAGCGGCCAGGAAGAGCCTGGAGCAGATGAACTGTGATATCGATCCTCGGAAGAGAGTGGCGGATCTGCCCATCGGAGAAAGGCAGATGGTTGAGATTGCCAGGGCTTTGTCCTCAGGGGGGAAGATTTTACTGTTTGATGAGCCTACGGCTTCTTTTACAGATAAGGAAAAGCTGCGGCTGTTTGAGGTGATTCGGCAGCTGAAAAAGACGGGAGCCTGCATTTTCTTTATTTCCCATTTCCTGGATGAAGTGGAGGAGCTCACGGATCGCACCATTGTCCTAAGGGACGGCAGAAAGGTGATTGACGGGAAGACGGCCGATATCTCCCGGAAGGAGATTCTGCAGAACATGATTGGCGGAGAGATGGTCCGGGTTGATAATGAGGAAGAGCGGAAATTTGAGAAGGTTCTTATGCGTGTAGAAAATCTGACGGCAGGGGACAAGCCGGATCACGTAAGCTTTGACCTCCACGAGGGTGAGGTGCTGGGAATCTGGGGGCTTATGGGAGCCGGAAGAACGGAGATCTTAAGGGCTCTTTACGGGCTTGATAAGGCAGACGAGGGAACGGTTTCCCTGGATCTGGGCGACGGCAGGGGGCTTAAAGTAATTCCGTTTGCACAGATGCGCGAGCATTGCGGCTATGTGACGGAGGCCCGCCACGACGACGGCTGTCTGCTTCCCTGGTCTGTGTGGGAAAATATGTCCGCGCCCAATCTTAAGAATTATAAAAAGAACCGGCTGTTTCTGGACTTTAACAGACAGAAGGAGGAAAGCAGCGAGTACTGTAAGAGGCTGAATGTAAAAACACCCTCGATCTATACAAAGGTTTCCACCCTTTCCGGCGGAAACCAGCAGAAGGTGATTATGGCAAAATGGCTGATGAAAAAGCCGAAGGTGTTCTTTATCGACGAACCTACCCGGGGCGTGGACGTGGGGGCAAAGGCGGAGATCCAGCGGATGGTCCGGGAATTGGCGGCTTCGGGAAGCTCCTGCCTGGTGGTCTCCTCTGAGATCGAGGAGCTGTCCGCCGTCTGTGACCGGGTCGTGATTCTGAACCGGGGAAGGCTCACGGGCGAGCTCTTAAAGAAGGAGATTGATAAAGATACCCTGATGCACCTTTGCGTCTGATGAAGGAGAGGATGTCATACTATGAAATTTAAAACAAAACAGATTTCGGTCAGGGATTTCCTGATCAAATATGCCCTGTTTATCCTGATTGTTGTACTGTGGTTTATCTACGGCATGAACAGCCCGCACTTTTTTACCATAAAAAATCTCCGCTCCCTGCTTACCAATGCGGCGCCCCTTCTGATCTATGCCACGGGTATGACCTATATTCTGGTTCTGGGGGAGATTGATCTCTCGGTAGGCTCTGTGGGAGCCGTGGCGGCTGCGGCCTGGATCTTAAGCATGACAAAGCTGAAGCTGCCCCTTTATGCTGCCTTTTTGATTGCGCTGCTGGTTGGTGCGGTGTGCGGCGTCCTGACGGGATTCATGGTGGTGAAGCTGCGGATCAATGCATTTATGGCTTCATTAGGGATGCAGTTTATTCTTCGGGGAATCTGTTATCTGTCTGTGAACGGAGAACAGATTCTGACCCCCAAGGAGGTGCATACCTTTGCAAATTACCGGCTGCTGACCTTATCGCCGCTGATTTATATAAGCCTGCTGATTGCAGTTGTGATGATGCTGATCTACAGATACACAGCCTTCGGAAGGAAAATCCAGGCCTGCGGATGCAACCGGGAGGCGGCCAGGACAATCGGCATCCATGTGGATCGGACAAAATGGTCTGCGTTTATCATAAGCGGAATGCTTGCCGGCCTTGCAGGCTCCCTTCAGTGTGTGAATTTCGGAATTCTTCTTCCGGGAAGTATCGGGGAGGGAAGTGAATTTCTGGCGATTACAGCCTGCGTTCTGGGAGGAACCTCTCTGATGGGAGGCGTGGGCAGCATTATTCCCGGAACCCTGATCGGCGTAATCTTTTATTACAGCATTGAGAACGGCCTGGGGCTTCTGGGGGCAAACGTATACCTTTATCCCATTGTGCGCGGAATTGTTATCTACCTGGCTATGGTGACGGATTCTTTGAAGCTGTCTGTGGGCCGGAGAATATCCCAGACGTCTTAGAGCGCTGGCATAGATATAGAAAGGAAAGGGCCAAGATATGAAAAAATTTAAAGTAGGATTACTGACCATGTCGGACGGGCGTCCCTATCTTCATGATCTGCAGCTTGATATGAATATGCGCTATCAGAGGGAGATCCGTGAGCGCCTTGAGGAAACCGGCCTGGTGGAGGTTGTGGAAGGCGATCAGCCGGTGAATTCCAACCAGGCGGCAAAGGAGCAGGCCGGGAAGCTGAAGGCTGCCGGAGTGGAAATGACGATTTTCAATTACGCCATCTGGTGTTATCCTCAGTATACGGCGGTGGCCACAAACTTTGCGCCAGGGCCTTATCTGTTGTTCTGCAACATTCATCCTTCGGAGTGCGGAATGGTGGGAATGATGGCGGCGTCCGGTTCCCTGGATCAGATGAACCTTGCCCACAAACGGATCTTCGGTTTCATCGGCGACGACGGAGTACTGGGAAAGGTGCTGGGCTTTATCCGGGCTGCCTGTGCGGTGAACCGTCTTCGGGGGCTGACTTATGGCAATTTCGGAGGCCGGCCTATGGGCATGTATACCACCGTGGCCAATCTGGCCCAGTGGCAGAGGATGTTCGGCATTGACATTGAAAATGTAGAGCAGTATGAAATCATGCGTTACGGCAATGAGGTGGAGCAGGAAAAGGTGACGGCAGCCAGGCAGTGGCTGGAAGCCCGGGTGGGGCGGATTGCTTACAACGATTCCAACTTTACGCCTCAGAAGCTGGAGACGCAGATCCGCTCTTACTATGCCCTGCGTAAGATTATCGAGGAACGGGGACTTGATTTCATTGGCATAAAAGCCCATGGTGATCTCACTGACTGGTATGTTACAATGGATCTGGCCGAGGCCTTCTTGAATGATCCATATGACTGGGACGGCCCCCATGAGCCTGTTGTGGCGGCCACTGAGTCGGACATGGACGGGGCGCTGACCATGCAGATTCTCAAGGTGATTGCAGGAACGCCGGTGCTGTTTGCGGATGTGCGCCACTATGAGAAGTCTGTAGACTGCTGGTTCTTCGGCAATTCCGGAACCCATGCCACCTACTATGCGGGAGGCAGCATGATTCCGGAGGAGAATCTAAAGCATGTATCCCTTCTTCCTGAGTCCAAGGACTACCCGGCAGGGGGAGGCAGCGTGCATCACTTTGCGGCTCCGGGGAAGGTGACCCTTGCCCGTTTTGCCCGTAAGGGAGACGACTACTATCTGACCATTGTTCCGGGGGAGATTGTACAGTTTTCCCGGGAGAAGATGGAGGAGCTGGGGAACACGGCCACCCCTCCCTGGCCCATCGCATTTACAAAATGCAGGGTTTCTGCCGATGAATTTATTGAGAAATATCCCTGCAACCACATCCACGGCGTTTATGGGGATTATGTGGAGGAATTAAAGACTGTGGCAAAGCTTCTGCATATCCCGGTTCAGATTTTGGAGTGATAGTATGACGACCCAGGATCTTGCGAATGTCCAACCGTATATTCGTATGGTAAAGATAAAAAAGTCCGTTCATCTGGAAGGGGCCTGGGAAGATCTGGACTATGTGATCATTTATATTGCAGAGGGCTCTTTGGATTATATTCTGGAGGGCCGGCGGTATCATATGAAGGAAGGGGATTTTATTCTGATACCGCCGTATCTGCATCATCTGATTATGAAGACGAATGCAGAGCCCCTTATTCAGTATGTGCTGCATTTTGACTTTTACATGGATGAGGAGCGAATGAAGATCCCTCATCAGAGCGGCATGAATCTGCGTTCCAGATATCCGGTTCCGGAAAAGGAAAAGCTTCTGGGCGAGAAGGAGATTGTGGGGACCATACGCCAGAGCGAGCGGTATTCCGTGGAAAAGCTCTTTCTTTCCATGTATCACGAATTTTCCAGGGAGGAAGAGGGGTACCAGACTATGCTCAAAGGGATGGCGCTGCAGTTTCTCACTATCATGGTGCGTTGTTTTCCGCACTCCGGCAGAGCGGGCCGGGAGGAGAAGGCCAAGAAAACAAAGTCCTGGAAGCTTGTGGAGAATGCCTTGGAGTATATCTGCCTCCATTACAATGAGGAACTGGATAATGTAAAGATCAGTGAAGCCATTCACGCTTCCCCAAACTATCTGTCGAAGCTGTTCCAGGATTACATCGGGGTGTCCCTTCATATGTACCTTCTGAATTACCGGCTGGACAGGGCCCAGGAATTTATGATGAGCGGCAGGTACAATATTACAGAGACGGCTTTAAAATGCGGATTTTCCAGTGTCCATGCATTCAGCAAGGTATTTAAGCAAAAAAGGGGCTTAAGTCCCAGCGCTTACATGGAAATGATTGAAGACAGCAACAATTCCATGCTGGAAAAGGTGGACTACAATCCGCAGAAACAGATATATTTTAATCAATAATATGT
The DNA here is from genome assembly GCF_036941125.1 of Candidatus Merdisoma sp. JLR.KK011. Classification (NCBI taxonomy): domain Bacteria; kingdom Bacillati; phylum Bacillota; class Clostridia; order Lachnospirales; family Lachnospiraceae; genus Candidatus Merdisoma; species Candidatus Merdisoma sp. JLR.KK011. Next base: position 1,559,322 of record NZ_JAYWSZ010000004.1, read on the forward strand.
TGGAATGAAGAGCGGTTTTGTGGTATAGTCTTCATAGGGACGCTGAGGAATCAAAAACAGCAGTCTGGTTTATGGAAATGAGGGGAAGAAGGGAATGGCAGAGACACAAAAAGGGCTTTTTGGTGAAGTGCGCAGACAGGAAATAGCTTCTCTGGTTAAAAAAAAGAGCAGGGTAACAGTTGACGAATTAAGTGAACAGTTTTCTGTTTCTACGGCAACGATCCGAAAAGATTTGACAGAACTGGAACAGCAGGGAATGCTGAAGAGAACCCACGGAGGCGCGATCAGCCGGAATTATGCCAACTATGAGCAGACCTCTATGGAAAAAGAAGGGCAGAATGTGGCGCAGAAGCAGGCCATTGCCAGGCTGGCAGCCCAGTATGTTCATTCCGGCGATGTGATAGCCCTGGATACAGGCACTACGACCTTTGAGCTTGCCAGACATATTGTCAATATTCCCAATCTGACTGTAATTACAAATGATTTAAAGATTGCGGGATTTCTGGAGCAGAACAGCGATATTGCAATAGTTCTTCTCGGAGGAATGGTCCGCCATAATTTTCACTGTACCATCGGGAGCTCCGTGCTGAGCGCTTTGGAAGCATTCTATGTAGACACTCTGTTTGTTGCTACGAACGGCATTTCCATTGTACGGGGCTTAAGTACATTCCGGATAGATATTGCGGAGATTAAGCGCAAAATGATTGCTGTTTCGGCGAAGGTTGTAGCGCTGGCGGACAGCACAAAGATTAATAATGAGACATTTTCTGCTTTTGCCGGAATCCAGGATATCCATACCCTTGTTACGGATCAGAAAGCGGATCGGGAGTTTGTGAGGGAGGCTGTCTCCCTGGGAATCGAGGTCGTCCAGGCAGAAATCTGACGCTCCCGGCATTTGTCAGACGGATGTGAGTATATTTGTCTGATTCCTTAACGGAAGAACGATAATGTGGAAAGAGAACTTTTTTTCATCAAATGAAAAAAGGTTCTTTTTTTAGTCTGCAGATTTGTCCGGGGCTTTATTAATTTAGTTTATTAAGCACAAAAGAAAAAACAGAAAACAGTTTAAAAATATAAGAAAAGATTGAAAAATGCAAAAAAATAATAAGATATAAAACAAAAACAATTCAATATGAAAAAAACAGAAACAATACCGGAAAAATAAAAATTATCATTTTGCCGGATTGATTTTTTAAACAATATTTTACAGTGGTACATTTTCTATAAATTATTACACAAAAAAACGAAAAAAATAAACAAATTGTTATTGACAAGAAAGGAGAAATATATTATTCTGTGCTTAGTTAAGTGAATTAAGTAAGAACGCAGGAATATAGAAAACGATTGTAAAGGTGAAAGAAAATGAAAAAGGATTATGTAATCGGAATAGATTTCGGAAGTGATTCCGTCCGGGCGGTAGTCGTAGATGTGACGAACGGAGCTACCGTGGGAAGTGATTTCTGTGAATATGAACGATGGATGAAAAAGCTGTATTGCGACCCGTCACGGAATATGTTCCGTCAGCACCCTCTGGATTATCTGGAAGCCTTTGTAAAGTGTGTCAGAGGTGCGCTTAAGGATGCGGGGGAGGATGCGGGAAACTTTGTCCGCGGAATCGGAGTGGATACGACAGGCTCCACGCCGTGTCCAGTAGATAAGGACGGAACCCCTCTGGCGCTGCTGCCAGAGTTTGCAGAGAATCCCAATGCCATGTTTTATCTGTGGAAGGATCATACGGCCATCGAGGAGGCAAAGGAAATCAATGCGGTATTTTCCAATTTCGGCGGCGAGGATTATCTGAGATTTCAGGGAACCTATGCATCCGAATGGTGGTGGGCCAAAATCCTCCACGGCTCCAGAGCAGATGAGCGGGTGAAAGAAAAGGCCTATGCCTGGGTGGAGCACTGTGACTGGATTCCGGCGCTTTTGACGGGGAATACAGATCCCAATACCATGTACCGCTGCAGCTGTGCGGCCGGGCATAAAGCGCTGTGGCACAGTGATTTTGGAGGACTGCCCACTATGAAGTGTCTAAATGAGGTAGATCCTTATCTGGCTTATGTGGCGAAGCATTATGCAAAAGTACCTCAGGTATCCACCCATCAGGTTGGAGTGATCACGAAGGAATGGGCAGAGCGGCTTGGAATTAATGAGCAGGTGATTGTGGGAGGAAGCTCTCTGGATGCCCATGCGGGAGCCGTAGGAGCGGGGGTAAGGCCGAATGTTCTTGTGAAAGTGATCGGAACCTCTACGGTAGATATGCTGGTACATAAACGGGAAAGCTTAAGGGGCAGAGATCTGCATGATTCCTGCGGACAGGCGGAAAATTCCATTCTTCCGGGCTATGTGGGAATGGAAGCCAGCCAGGCGGCTTTTGGAGATTTGTGCACCTGGTACCGGAATCTGTTAATGTGGCCGGCCGGAACCCTTATAAATGAGACAGAACTGATTGAGGATAGTACAAAAAAGGCGCTGATAAAAGAAATCCGGGAACGGATGCTGGACAGGATTACCCAGGAGGCTCTTAATGCAGAGGAGGATTCGGAGCTGACAGTGATTGACTGGTTTAACGGACGCAGATATCCCATGATTAATGAGACTGTGAAAGGAGGGATGTATGGTCTGACCCTGGGAACGGACGCAGTGGAGTTGTTCAAAGGTATTCTGCAGGCTGCGGTATTTGGTTCCCGGCGCATTATTGATTCTTTTGTTTCAAGAGGAATTCAGATTGATGAGATTATTACCGTGGGCGGAATACCGAAAAAGTCTCCTCTGATTATGCAGATGCTTGCAGATGCCATGAAAAGGCCCATAAAGGTATCCAATCTGACTCAGGCATGCGCCCAGGGCTCCGCCATGTATGCGGCTGTAGCGGCAGGCTTCTATCAGGATCTGGAGGAGGCCCAGGCGCATATGAACGTAGGTTTTATGAAGATCTATATGCCGGAGGAAAAGAATTTTGAGAAATACGACAGGCTTTACTGTCAGTATCTGAAGGTGGGAAGGCATTTTGAGGAAATACAGGCAGCGCGGAATGGAGGCTGAATAGAGGCGCCAGGCCTGAAGAGGGGAACATTTAGATGGAAAAGGTAGACAGAAGTGTCGTTAATATGGCGAATAAGGTGAATGTCCTGCGGATACTCTGGGAAAACAAATGTATCTTCCGGGCAGAGATTGCCCGGATGACGGGACTTTCACAGCCTACCGTTTTGAAGATTGTAGATGAATTCATGGAACGGGGGCTGGTAAATATCAGCGGAAAGGGCATATCCAGCGGCGGAAAGCCGCCGCTGATGCTGGAGTTCCGCTGGGACGCCTATTACATCATCGGCGTAGACATCAATGAATACCGGATTGAGATCATTCTGATGGATTTAAGCTTTGATATCATTGACAAGCGGATTCAAGATAACCGGGAGGTTGATACGGCAGACACTATATTAAAGCGTCTGGCTGAAGAAATCAGAGAGCTTATAGGTGAACATCCCAACGAGGAGAGCCGTATCCTGGGAATCGGTGTGGGAATTCCGGGGATCGTAGATGCGCAGAAAGGAATTTTGATTTATTCCACAGAACTGGGATGGAAGAACGTAAACTTAAAGGAATATTTAAAGCAGTATTTTGACGGACAGATTACCATTGATGACAGTACCAGAGCCTTTGCCATAGAGGAGAAAATTTTCGGGAAAGGCAAAGATATTAAGAATTTTCTCTGTCTGAACCTTGCTTCCGGAATCGGCTCGGCCCTGGTGCTGGACGGTAACCTGTATTATGGAAGCTCAGGCTCTTCCGGACAGCTTGGACATGTGGCAGTAGAACGGGAAGGTCCTTTATGCTCCTGCGGCAATTATGGATGTCTGGAACATTATGCTTCCGGACGGGCTATCGAGGAGGCGGCAAGAAGGGTAGTGGAAAATCACTGGGAATCACAGATCACCGATTTGGTATATGGAGATGCGGGAAAGGTAGATTTGAACATTGTTTTTGAGGCGGCTATGGGAGGCGACAGGACGGCCCTTGGAATTCTGGAAAAGGCGTCGGACTATCTGGCAATGGCTGTTTCGGGAGTTGTGAATCTGACAGACCCGGAAATGATAATCTGCGAAGGAAAGATCAGCAGAGAATGTCCCATTTTTATGGAAATGTTTAAGACGGCTCTTCGCCGCAGAGGAATGAAATATGTAGGAAGAGAAGTTGAAATTGTCATATCCAATACGGAAAACTATATGGGTTCCTTTGGCTCCGCGTCCTTTATCCTGGAACAGTTTATCAAGAGCGGAGGGGAAGCAGAGCGGTTTGTGCGTGTCAGAGGGAATAGCAATCAGCGTTTAGATTACGTTGGTTAATATAAAGGAGGATTCTTATGAAAACAATCAAAGCAAAACCAATCACTGTTGAAAACTTTGCACCGTATGGGAGCTTTACCAGCATTGTAGAGCCTTCGGGCAATGCCCTGGGGAATTTTTACAATGACAAGGTGCTCCTTCCGGTATCGGGAAGTATGCCGGTTGCTTTTTCGCCTCTGGTGATGGACAAGCCGGACAAAATGATAATCAGTGAGGTGGAATATCACAACACCACAGGGGAAGGGATTCTTCCGGTGGACGATGACGTAGTCATGCATGTTGCGCCGCCGGGCAAGGAGCCGGTTCCGGAGCTTACCGAGGCATTCATTGTTCCGAAGGGAACCATGGTTAAGATTAATACAGGTGTGTGGCATATGGGAGTGCTGCCGCTCAATCGGGAGCAGGTACATGTTCTGATTGTCCTTCCGGAACGGATTTATATGAATGACTGCACGGTAGTGGCATATCAGGAAGAGGATCAGATGGAAATTGTGTTATAAAGCGGTTCGCCGCTGAAAAATAAAAGGAGGATAAGTAATATGCCGAATGTAAATGAATTATTTTCTTTAAAGGGCCGTACAGCGATTGTGACGGGAGGCGGCCAGGGACTTGGAAAGTCCATGGCAATCGGACTGGCTCAGGCGGGCGCTGATATTGTGATTGCCGCCAGAAGAATCGAGACAGCCCTGGCAACCCAGAAGGAGATCGAGGCGCTGGGAGTGAAATGCACTGTTATCAAGGGTGATATGCGTGTGGAAGAAGATGTAATCCGTATGGTAAACCAGGTAGTAGAGGAATACGCAAAGATTGATATCCTCTTCAACAATGCCGGAACCTGGAGGGGTGATGATGCGGAGAAGGTTACAACTGAGGACTGGAAAGAGGTTATTGATGTTAATCTCACAGGTCCCTTCATCGTATCCCGTGAAGTTGGAAAGGTAATGTTAAAGCAAGGAAAGGGAAGTATTATCAACGTAGCTTCCATGTCGGGCATGATTGTCAATACGCCGCAGAATCAGTGTGCTTATAATGCATCCAAGGGCGGACTTATCATGCTGACAAAATCAATGGCGGCCGAGTGGGCAGACCGAGGTGTAAGAGTCAATGCACTGTGCCCTGGATATATGAGAACGGAAATGAGCGAGGAGCGGTATCAGAGAAAGGATCCTGCAATTGAGAGATGGTTTTCCATGACGCCCATGGGAAGATCCGGCGTGCCGGATGAGCTGATGGGAATTGCAGTGTATCTGGCGTCGGATGCATCCAGCTTTGTGACGGGTTCCACGTATCTGGTTGACGGCGGTTATACTGCTTGGTAGAAAAACAGCCAAAAAAGAAAACGTATGGAGGTATCAAGTATGAAAAAGAGATTATTGGCTTTGGTAAGTGTAGTTATGGTAAGCGCCATGGTGCTGGGCGGCTGTGGAAGCAAGGCCCAGGAGCCTGCAGAAGCTCCGGCAGAGGAAGCTTTGGCGGAACCGGCAGAGACGGAAGCCCCGGCAGAGACACCTGCGCCGGCAGAGGGCGAAGCCATCAAGATCGGTGTGTCCGTTGCGGATCAGTCCAATCCCTTCTACATTGACATTGTAGACGGAATGGAATCTGCGGCAAAGGAAGGCGACGAGCTGATTATCGTAGACGCAGGCTTTGACGCGGCCAAGCAGCTGAACGATATTGACGATATGATTCAGCAGGGCGTCGGCGTGATGCTGATTGACCCCGTTGACTCCAACGCCATCAAGTCAGCCATTGAGGCATGCGATGCGGCGGGAATCCCTGTGATTGCATATAATTCTCCGCTGAATTTCGAGATTGCATCTACGGTTGCCACAGACAACTATCTGGCGGGCCAGCTGGTAGGCGAGGCTATGGGAAAGGCTCTGGAGGGCAAGGGTAAGGTTGCGATGCTGACCTACAATGTGGCAGAGGTGTGCCTGGATCGGGCCAACGGCTTCAAAGACGCTATCGCAAATTATCCGGATATCGAGATTGTTGAGGAGCAGGAGATTCAGCCCGGCACAGATACAGCCCTTCCGGTAGCGGAGAATATTCTTCAGTCCTACCCGGATCTGAACGGCTTCTTCGCACTGAATGACCCGTCTGCACTTGGCTGCGTGGCTGCGGTTGAGAGCGCAAATCTGCTGGAACAGGTGAAGATTGTAGGCGTTGACGGTTCTGATGACGCCAAGGCTGCTATCGCAGAGGGCAAGATGCTTGCAAGTGCGGCGCAGGATCCTGTTACCATCGGCTCTGAGGCTGTTGCGACTGCTTATAAGGTAATCGCCGGCGAGACGGTTGAGACTGACATTAAGATTCCGTCTTATCTGGTTGACGAGAGCAATGCGAAGTAAGGTGAATGAAGATAACCGGGGCGGTGCCCGTTCACCGCAGGGAGCTGCCGCAGAATAGGCGGCAGCTCCAAAGTCAATGGAGGTTAGGCATGAGCGGTAATTATTATTTGGAAATGCTCGATATTAACAAAACATTCCCCGGAGCAAAAGTACTTAACCATATTGATTTTAAAATAAAGCCAGGTGAAGTACGGGCGCTGATGGGGGAAAACGGCGCGGGAAAATCCACGCTGATGAAGATTCTCGGAGGTATTTATCAGAAGGACAAGGATTCCGGAAGGATTTTGATAGAAGGCAGGGAAGTAGAAATCAATCACGTGGACGATGCCAAAAAATACGGCATCAGCATTATTCATCAGGAAATCAGCCTTGCGGAAAACATGACGGTTTATGACAACATCTTTATGGGCTGTGAGCTGGACGCCGGCATCCGGGGCTTTCTGAATGATAAGGAAATGATACGCCGTGCTCAGGCCATTGTGGACGAATTGAAGGTGGGGATTGACGTCCGGCAGAAGGTGGGGGAACTGAGCATTGCCAAGCAGCAGATGATCGAGATCTGCCGGGCCCTTCTCTCTAAGGCAAAGGTCATCGTCATGGATGAGCCCACCTCCTCGCTGACGCAGACAGAGATTGAGCAGCTGTTTGAGCAGATAAGAAAGCTCAAAGAAGACGGGATAGCAATTATCTACATTTCCCACCGGATGGAAGAGATTTTCCAGATCTCCGATTCCATTACCGTGCTCAGGGACGGAGCGCTGATTGGGACGAAAAAGGCCTGCGAGCTGGATAACCGCAAAATCATCGAGATGATGGTGGGACGGGATCTGGACAATTATATGCGCAGCGATGCAGTCTTTGATATCAAAGATGTGTGCCTGGAGGTAAAAAATCTCAATAATAAAAAGCTCAAGGATATCAGCTTCACCTTGAGAAAAGGCGAGGTTCTGGGATTTGCAGGTCTTGTGGGTGCCGGGCGTTCGGAGATGGCCAGGGCAGTCTTTGGGATTGACCGCATTGATTCGGGACAGATCCTGGTTAACGGCAGGGAGGTAAAGATCAGGAACGCCTCCGACGCTATTCGTGCCGGAATCGGGTATGTGCCGGAGAGCCGGAAGGAGGAGGGCCTGGTTCTGTCCAATTCCATCAAGTTCAATCTGACCATTTCGGTACTGGAACAGTTTATCAAGGGCTGCTTTGTGAATCGGAAAAAGGAGACGGAGCTCATTGACGAGTATGTGAATAAGCTCTCGATTAAAATGGCCTCCGCTGAGCAGCTGGTGCAGTATCTGTCCGGCGGAAACCAGCAGAAGGTCGTGGTTTCCAAATGGCTGGCCACAAAGCCGGATATTTTGATTCTGGACGAGCCCACAAGAGGAATTGATATCGGGGCAAAGACGGAGATTTACCATCTGATTGTGGAGATGGCTAAGGCCGGTGTGGCGGTTCTTTTGATTTCCTCTGAGATGGAAGAGATTATGAATCTGAGCACAAGAATTGTCGTTATGTACGAGGGCAGGATCAAGGCGGTCCTTACAGAGGAGGAGACAAAGAAGGCAGTCCAGGAGGACATTATGTGGTATGCGTCGGGGAGGAAGAAAGATGAAGCAGAATGAGAAGAAAAAGAATTATCTGATTGATAACGGGATTGTTAGTTTTGTGCGGAGAAATATGGGAATTCTGATTGGACTGGCCGTGCTTTTCCTGTTCCTTTCCATATTTACCAATTCTTTTCTGACAGCCAAGAATATGCTGCAGGTTCTCCGCCAGATCTGTATCAATGCGCTTCTGGCCTTTGGAATGACCTTTGTGCTGATTATCGGGGGCATTGATCTGACCGTGGGCTCGGTGGTGGCAATCAGCGGCGTGTCTATCGTGATGCTGCTCAATATGGGGATTCCCCTTCCGGCCGCATTTCTGCTTGCGCTTTTGATTGGCTCCCTGGTGGGGCTCCTCAACGGAAGCATTATCGCATTGACGGGAATGCCGCCCTTTATCGTAACCCTGTCTCTCCAGGGGGCTATCCGGGGTGTGGCCTATGTGATTACGGACGGGCGGAGCGTTTCCTGTGAAAATGAGGTGTTCAATGCCATTGGAAACGGCTATTTTCTGGGGATTCCCCTTCCGATTTACATTGTTGCCTTTGTGATGCTTTTGATTTCTGTTATCTTGTACTACACGCGTTTCGGAAGAAGAATGTATGCGGTAGGAGGGAATGTGACGGCGGCGCAGTTTTCCGGAATTCATGTAAAGCAGATTACTATCTGGGTCTATGTGATCTCCGGCACCTTGTCGGCGCTGGCCGGAATCATTCTTGCCTCCCGTATGTACTCCGGCCAGCCGGCGTCAGGACAGGCCTATGAGTCGGATGCTATCGCCGCCGCAGTGCTGGGCGGAACAAGCTTTAACGGCGGAATCGGGACCATCGGAGGCACTCTGATCGGCGCGCTGGTGATTGGCTTTCTGACGAACGGCCTGAATCTGCTGCACATTTCGTCCTATGTGCAGATGATTATTAAGGGCGTGGTGATTATCGGGGCTGTCGGAATTGATATCTTGAAAAACAGGAATAAAGGGAATTAAAATCAGTAATATTCTGTCAGTGCACAGATCGATTTACAGACGCAGGGAACTGCGGCTGGAAATTGATCTGCAAAAGGTGTACTGACAGGATATTACGGAACTGGAATAGAATCAGTAATATTCTGTCAGTGCACAGATCGATTTACAGACGCAAGGAACTGCGGCTGGAAATTGATCTACAAAAGGTGTACTGACAGGATATTACGGAACTGGAATAGAAAGGTAGGATTATGGATCAGAGAAAGAAAAAAGAACTGGAACGGCTGGCGTATCAGCTTCGGATCACCGGGCTTCGGATGGTGCAGGAGGCGCATTCCGGGCATATTGGGGGAGCGTTTTCGCTGTCGGAGATTATGGCGGTGCTATATTTTGATAAAATGAATATCCGTCCAAAGGAACCGGACTGGGAGGAGCGCGATCGCTTCGTGCTCTCCAAGGGCCACGCCACGGTGGCGCTCTATCCCGTTTTGGCCCACAGAGGCTTCTTTCCGCTGGAAACCTTGAAAACGTTCCGCAAGCTCGAGGGAGAGCTGTCCGGTCATGCAGAGATGCGCCATGTTCCGGGAGTTGATATGTCTACCGGCTCTCTGGGCCAGGGATTTTCTGCCGCAGTGGGAATGGCAGAGGCAGGAAAGCTCTCCGGCAGATCTTACACAACCTATGCCGTGCTGGGGGACGGCGAGATTGCAGAGGGCCAAATCTGGGAGGCCTGCATGTTTGCGGCAGCCAGAGGCCTTGACAACCTGACGGGAATTCTGGATTCCAACAAGGTACAGCTGGACGGAACGGTTCAGGAAGTGCTGGATACCGGAGACTTGCGGGCAAAGTTTGAGAGCTTCGGCTTCTATGTACAGTCCATAGACGGCCATAAGGTGGAGGAGATTGCCGGGGCCATTGACAAGGCAAAGGCCTGCAAGGGAAAGCCTTCCATGATCATAGCCAATACCGTGAAGGGAAAGGGCGTTTCCTTTATGGAAGGAAACCACGCATGGCATGGAAAGACGCCGGATGAAAAGCAGTTTGCGCAGGCGTTTGAGGAATTGGAAGCGGCGCTAAAGGAACTTTAAAAAGAGAGATTTAGAGTACTGAAAAACAGTAATATTCTTCACAGTGCACAAATCGATTTCCAGGCACTTGTGACTGGAAATTGATTTCATACCAGTGTACTGGGAAGGATATTGCGGAACTGGAATAGGAGGCATAGGTATGGCGGAGAAAATTGCAACAAGACATGCGTATGGGGAGGCCCTGGCGGAGATTGGAGAGAACCCGAGAATCGCAGCGCTGGACGCGGACGTGTCCACCTGTACCATGTCCTGCATGTTTGGAGAGAAATACCCGGAAAGATTTTTGAACGTAGGAATCGCAGAAGCGAATATGGTAGGAATTGCAGCGGGAATGGCAGCTTCCGGCTACATCCCTTTTGTACATACCTTCGCAATGTTCTGCGCAGGCAGAACCTTTGATCAGATTCGCAACAGCGTGGCCTATCCGGGATTGAATGTAAAGCTGGTAGGAACCCATGCGGGACTGACAGTAGGCGAGGACGGGGCAACCCACCAGTGCCTGGAGGATCTGGCCCTTATGCGCGTGATACCGGGAATGACGGTAATCTGTCCGGCAGACGGCAATGAAACCCGGGCGGCAGTGCGGGCAATTGTACAGCACCAGGGCCCGGTCTATCTGCGTCTTGGCCGCCTGTCGGTAGATACGGTGACAGACACGCCGGATTACACATTTGAGATCGGAAAGGCGCATATGATGCGTCAAGGTACAGAAGCAACGGTCATAGCCGCAGGCTGTATGCTGCAGGAGGCCTTAAAGGCGGCGGATATGCTTGAGCAGGAGGGGATTCAGGTACGTGTTCTGGATATGCATACCATCAAGCCGCTGGATGAGGAAGCCGTGCTTGCAGCAGCAGGGGAAACGGGTGTGATTGTGACGGCAGAGGAGCATAACATTCTCGGAGGTCTGGGAGGCGCCGTTGCGGAAGTCGTGTCCTCCCTCTGCCCGGTTCCGGTTCTTAGGGTGGGAACCCGGGACACCTTCGGCCATTCGGGAAATGCCCTGGAGCTTCTTAAGCGTTACGGGCTGACCGCCGAGGCCATTGCAGAGCAGGTGAAAAAGGGGATTGAACTGAAAAATCAGTAAGAGCTCTCAAACAAATGTGCCAAGAGGAACAGGAATAGGAGGCAGAGATGAAGGCGATATTGCAGCCATTTTATTTCGTGGGAAGAAATGAAAGAGAAGTAAGAGAATACGGACAGCAGCTGGAACAGTTAAAGAGGCTTTATGGAGAAGATGCAGAATTTTTGGAGGAAAAGGAGTTCGGATCCGAGATTCCCAAGGAGGCCCAGGCCATTATTTTCCCACAGCTTTTCGGAGCGGTTTTCCGGGAAAAGGAGCGTCTGGGTAAGATAGAGCTTCCCATTATTATTCTGACCTCTGAGTTCGGAACGGTGGAAATGTGGGATTGGGAGATTGTGGCCTGGCTTAGGGACGAGCTTCACTTAAATGTATTTTCTCCCTACAAGGAGGAGCTTGCCCGGGTGATTCTGCGCACCATAGCCGCAAAGGCCGAGATGAGAAGCGGAATGAAATTCCTAATGATGCAGGACGATCCCGGCGAGGGAATGCAGGCTTACCTGTTCAAGCGTTTTTACTGGTGGGATGAGGACTGCACAAAGGAGATTGAAGATGCCTTTGGGCTGAAAATCCTGTATCGGAGCTGGAAGGAGGTTAATGAGCAGGCAGAAGGGTTCACGGACGAGGAGGCTCTTGCACTCTGGCAGGAAAGAGCTGTTCCCACAGAAGGCGTGCCCGAAAAGAATATCCTGAAGGCGGTAAAGCTCTACATGGCAATCCGCGCCCTGATCCGGGAGATCGGGGGCGTCCAGGGAGTGGGCTGCAACTGTCTGAACGAATCCTTCCACAGCAAGACGACGCCCTGTCTGGCGTGGAACTGGATCTATGAGTATGATCACATTATCTGGGCCTGCGAGGGAGATACGGTGACCCTTGTCAGCAAATACATCATGCACCAGGCCTTGAGAACTCCTATGATGATGACCAATATCTATCCCTTCCTGGTGGGGATGGCGGCCCTGAAGCATGAGAAGATTCAGAAGTTTCCCGACATCCCGGATCCGGACAACCACGCCCTGGGCGTACACTGCGGCTACTTCGGCTTTGCGCCTCAGAGCTTCTGTACAAAGTGGACGATGCGTCCTAAGGTTCTGGAGATTGTAAACGAAGACGCCGTTGTCATAGACTGCGAGATGAAGACAGGTCCCATAACCATGGCGAAGCTGCGGCCGGATATGAAGAAGCTTACCATTATCGAGGCAGAGATCGAGGACTATGTGCAGTATCCCGGCTCCGACTGCCGCAACGGCGCCTTGATCCGCTTTTCGGGAGGCAGCGGCCATAAGGTGATGGAAAGCCTTTCCTCCCATCATGCCATTCTGATACAGGAGAAGCAGACCTATAAGCTTCTTGCTATGGCAAGGGTGCTGGGGATTGAGGCGGAGGTTATTTGAAGCTAATTTTTTAATAAGGGCAGATTCAACTGTACATCCGTCCCGATATCCTGGGTACTGTACACGTTGAGGCCATACATATTTCCGTAGGTCAGCTTGATTCTGGAATTTACATTCATCAGGCCTACGGAAATTTTGCTTGCCTCGCTGTTCTCGATGGCGGAATTGGATTCCAGGGCGGCATTGATCATCTCCAGACGGGACTGGGAAATGCCGCAGCCGTCATCCTTTACATTGATAATCAGCCGCTGCTCTGTAATATAAGCGCGGATCACAAGAAGGCCGCTGCCGATTTTGGTCTCCAGCCCGTGATGGATGGCGTTTTCGATGATGGGCTGGATAATCAGTTTGGGAATGATACAGTCCCGGGCATCGTCGTCAATATAGGCCTCCTTGATGAACTTGTTGTTAAAACGCATCTGCTGGATCAGAAGATAAGATTCCACATTATTAAGCTCCTCCTCCAGGGTCACCGTGGCATTGTGATTGCTGATGCTGTAGCGGAAAAGCTTGGAGAGAGCCCGGGTCATAACCTCGATATCCTTGATGCCCCAGCGGATGGCCTGTCCCCGGATACAGTCCAGGGTATTGTAGAGAAAATGTGGATTGATCTGGCTTTGCAGAGCGTCGAATTCCGCCTGCTTTTTCATCAACTGCGCATTGGACTCCCGGAGCATGAGCTGCTGCATATTATTGAGAAGGGCGTCAAGCTCCTGGAAAATGGAGGAAAGCTGACGGGATCTGCTGAGGGAATCCAGGCAGAAATCTGTCTTTCCTTTGCTGACGCCCTTTAAGACCGTTTCGATTGTGATGATAGGCTCAAAGATTTTCTTGTGGATGAAGAAGAAAATCAGTATGAACAAAAGAAGATAGACAGCCGCAGTCCACAGAAAGCCAGACCAGAGGGAAAGAGGAGAGGGCAGAGGAGCGGCGTAAAAGGCGGCGACGGTATCGTCCAGCTTTTGATAAAAAACAATGTGCTCCTCCAGCTCATACGTTCCCCGGCTCTTGTAACCAGATTTGAAATCCGAAAGATCTAGATCCGGAGCAGAGGCAAAGCGTATGGTTCCGTAATTGTCCTTGATAAGCAGGATTCCCTTTGAAGCCATGGACTGGCTGACAGGGGAGAAATCTCCCTTCAAGTCATAAGCTGCCTGCGCATACCGCAGACTGAAACGAGCTTCTCTTTCCAGGACTTCCTGTTCCCATTGGTTTTCCCGGGCAGTCTTAAGACCCAGAAGGGAGAGTGGAAGGATCAGAAGAATCACAAGGAAAAAGAGGAACAGTCCCTTCAGAGTGGTGCGCATATTCATATCGAGGAAAAACGTGCGGAAGCTTTGGAGGGTATTTTTTAACAAATGATAATTCTTTTTCATGGGAGCCTCACTTATACATTTTCCGGTATTGTGCAGGAGATACATGGCAGCGGCGTTTAAAGAGCTTCGCAAAATACTTGGGGTCGCGGTAACCCACCTGCTCTGCGATCTCTGTGATGGACAGAGCAGAGTTTAAGAGCAGCCTTTGGGCTTCCTCAAGCCGTTTTCCGGCAATATAATCGGTGATGGTTACATCGAATTCCTTTTTAAACAATTCGCTTACGTATTTTTCATTGAGAAATACCAGCTTTCCCAGATTGTTGAGAGAGATTTCCTTCTGATAATGCTTGTCAAGGTAGGCCAGTATGGTCTGGGCAGCCGTGGCAGAGGTGTCCGGAGGAGCGCACAGGGCCTTGAATTCCTCCAAAAGGCAGGTCAGATAATCCAGAATCTGCTCCCGGGAGGAAAGGGCTTCCGCTGTGCTCCAGGCAGTTTCCAGCGGCGCAGAGGGAGAGACATCCAGGTTATTGGACACAGGCAGGGTATAAATGTATTTTAATACTGCGTGAACCAGTTTCATAATGACAGAAGGATTGGGGAGCTCCCGGTAAAAGCATTTCTCAAAAATATGCCGGATAACGGCCTGGGCATTCTTGTCTGTGGTTCCGGTGATATAGTGGAGGATGGCCTGCCGATCCTTGGGCTGAAAATAGGCATCCATAGATACGGAGTCATAGGGAGCCTCCGATAGATCGATGATTCGGTTGGTTCCTACCTGGATTCGTGCGTGGATTGCCTCCCGGGCCGTGACAAAGGAACGGGAAATATATTGGTCTGACACGCAGCCGATGCCGAGGGTTACACGGCAGTCGGGGATATGGGGCAGGTTTTGTTTGAAGAAATAAAAGATATCCCGGGCTGTCCGGTTGACTTCGGAGAAAGCCGCCTCTTGGAAATTAGCCATACAGACAACGGAGGTGTGAAGCTTTACAGAGACCAGGTCATAGCACAGGGCAGAGAGATCCTTGTAAAAGCGTCCGGAGATTGCGCTGAGGGAAGCGTCAAAATACTCCAGGGCCACCGAGGAATCAATGGTGTACTGGAACACCTGGAATTGTCCCCGGGCAAAGGCGCTGCTGCACTTATCGTTAATGAGGGCCAGAGGAAACTGATCAATCAGACAGATATCCTCCTTTAAGAGGGACAGAAAGTACTGCTCCTTTAGTTTTAAGCGGTTGTCCAGAAGCTGGCGTTTCAGCTGCTCGTCCTCCAGAGCCTTTCTTTGGACAGAGGAGAAGCTGCTTTTGATGGATGAGAGCAGATCCGTAAGCTCCTCCGGATCAACAGGCTTTAAGAGATAGCCCAGGGCTCCGTTCTGCATGGCAGATTTGGCATATTCAAATTCACTGTGGCCGCTGATAATCACAAATTTTGTGTCTGGGGACAGTGGCTGGCATTTTTCAATTAATTCCAGGCCGCTTAAGCCGGGCATGCGGACGTCAGTGAAAACCAGATCGGGCTTTTGGGAGGAAATGGAGGCAAGGGCTTCCTCCCCGTTGTAGGCCTGGCCGACGATCTCAAAGCCGTAGCTGTTCCAGTCAATGAGGTCGCAGATGAGCTGACAGACCCAGTATTCGTCATCTACAATAATCGTTCGTATCATATGTATGTCTCCTATTCCAGTTCCGTAATATTACTGATTTCCAATCTATAACTGCTCTAATGTGATGATATTGCTCATGGTGATTTCGGAATTCACAAGCTCGCCCTTGATGCGGCCTTCCCTCATAATAATCAGCCGGTGGCAGAGCTTGATTGCGTCGTCGGACTCCAGGGAGGCGGCGATTAAAACCGTGGTGCCGCCGGCGGCCAGATCCGCTATGGCGGAGAGGGTTTCCTGCTTGGAGTTCAGATCCATGCCGTTGGCAGGCTCGTAAAGCAAAAGAAGCCGCGGCTTTTCGGAAATGCACTGGGCAATCTGGAGCTTGTGAAGGGTTCCGTTGCTCAGATGACGGATAGGCGTATGTATGGTCACATGCTTGTTGTAAAGATATCTTAAATAGGTAAGAGCAAAATGCTGCTCCATATTTTTATTAATCCAGCCAAAGCTGCTGATCCGGCGAATGGAATGGAGGGTGAGATTCTCCTTGACGTCCATATCCGGCAGCAGGCCGGAGTGGCTGGCCCTGTTCTCGGTAGAATAAGAAATGTGCCTTTTCCTGGCGTCCCTGGTATTACGGATGACAGCTTTTTTCCCCTCGATCCATACGGAGCCGCTCTCAACCTTGTGAAGGCCGAAGAGGGCATCCAGAACAGCGTCCTTTCCAGACTCCACAGAGCCGACAAAGCCAAGGATTTCTCCGGCATTTGCTTGAAAACAGATGTCGGAGAGCTTTCTGCTGCACAGATGCTCCACCCGCAGCAGCTCCCGGTTCTTCGGGGGATGGACAATGCTTGCCTTGGGGGCCTCTGTTTTGGAGAGAATGGTGATGAGGGTTTCCTTTGTGAACTCGGATTTATCTGAAAGACAGGCGGAAACGCCGTCCCGCAGGATCAGAATCCGGTCGGCAAAGTAAAGTGCGTCTTCCAGGTTGTGGGTGATATAGATGGCAGAGGATCCGCGAGCCTTTAAGGAATCCAGAATTCCTTTTAGGCAGCGCTTATCCTCCTCGGTGGTAAAAAGAGGAGGCTCGTCCAGAATCAGAAGACGCGGATCGGCGGTAAGAGCGGCTGCAAGCTGAACCTTTGATTTTTCCGGCAGGGACAGGGAAGCGGCAGGCTCAAAGGGGCTGCGGTTCAGATTCACAAGCCGGATATATTCAAGGGCAGGCCCGTCATACCTTTTGGGGTTGAAGAAGGTCGGTTTTTTGGCAGACAGAAAAATATTTTCGGAGATGGAAAAGTCATTGATAATGCTTCCATAATCATAGACGACCTGGATTCCCAGGGCTTTGGCATGGGGAATGCTGTGATTGTGGATCTGTTTTTCCTGGAAAAAAATGCGGCCGGAATCCTTGGGGATCACACCGCCGAGAATCTTCATTAAGGTAGATTTTCCGGCGCCGTTTGCACCCAGCATGACGATGGTTTCGCCTTCAAAAAGGTTAAAGGAGACATCCTTCAAGACCTTTTCCTGGCCAAAGGATTTGTTTAAGGATTCCGCCCGGAACAATTCTTTTCTCATATGCTGCTCTCCTCTGACTTGAAAACTGCGGCCTGTGTCCATTATATCGTCTGCAGGCTGCAAAAACAACTGTCAAGGTCAGGAAAGGTGGAGGATTTCCGGTTGAAAAGGGGGAAATGGGAAAGGTTCTGGAAATCAGCCCCTCCGTGACGAAAAAAGAATAGCGAGACGAAAAAAGGAGCTGTTTTATACCGGCATGCATATGGAAATCCTACACTTTTTCCAGGAAAAGCGCAGTTTTTCCATGGAAGAGCCTGCTATATAATAGATTTGTCAAAGGGAAATACAAAGAAGGAGGAGCTACGATGTCGAATAAGGTTGAAATGCGGCATATTTCAAAAAGCTTTGGTGGGATCAAAGCTCTGAATGACGTAAGCTTTTCTGCCAAAAGCGGAGAGGTTCACGCGCTGATGGGAGAAAACGGAGCTGGAAAATCGACTCTGATGAAGATACTAGCCGGAGCGTATACCCGAGATGCCGGCGAGATTCTCATAGACGGAAATCAGGTTTCTATCACGGATCCCAAGAGCAGCAGGGCCCTTGGAATCTCCATTATATACCAGGAGTTTGCCCTGGCCTCTCACCTGACAGTGGCAGAAAATATTTTTATTGACAACCTGGGAGACGGGCGGAGGATTCTGCGGTGGAAAGAGCTCTATGGGAAGGCAAGAAAGCTTCTGGATACGCTGGGATTTCCGGACATTGACGTAAAAAGCAGAGTGGAGGAGCTGTCGGTAGCTTACCAGCAGGTAGTGGAGATATGCAAGGCTCTCTCCCGGCAGTCAACCGTTCTCGTATTTGACGAGCCGACGGCGGTGCTGGCTTCCGGCGAGGTGAGCCAGCTTTTTAAGCTGATAGGCAGTCTGAAAGAACAGGGCGTCTGCATTATCTATATTTCCCACCGGCTGGAGGAGATTTTTGCTATCTGCGATCGGATTACCGTTATGAAGGACGGGTGCTATGTGGATACGGTGGACACCAAAAGCATCACGGAGGACGAGCTTGTAACCAAGATGATAGGACGGAATCTTACGGAATTCTTTCCGCCGCGCAACCCGGTGATCGGGGACGTGGTTCTGGAGGCAAGGGGGCTTAAGAGCGGCAGACGCGTGAAGGACGTTTCCTTCTGTGTGAGGAGCGGAGAGATTCTCGGCATCAACGGACTGGTGGGGGCTGGGCGGACGGAATCCATGCGGGCCATTTTCGGAGCAGACAAGAGGGAAGAGGGCGAGCTGGTTCTTTTCGGGAAAGGGAGTCATATTACATCGCCGAAGGCAGCCGTGAGACAGGGAATCGGCATGCTTCCCGAGGATCGCAAGCGCAGCGGCGTTTTGCTGAATCTGTCTATCCGCTATAATATAACGCTCACCTCCCTTAAGAAGCTTTCCAACGGAATCGGCTGGATCAACCGGAAGAAAGAGGATGCGCAGATTGAGGAGCTGGTTGAAAAGCTGAAAATAAAAATAGCAGGGGTGGAGGAGCCGGTCTCTACCCTTTCCGGCGGAAACCAACAGAAGGTCGCCCTGGCAAAATGGCTGGGGAGTGAATGTAAGATTCTGATTTTTGACGAGCCTACCAGAGGCGTGGATGTGGGAGCCAAGGTAGAAATCTACAAGATTATGAATCGGCTGGCGGAGGAAGGGGCGGCGATTATTATGATTTCCTCTGAAATGCCGGAGATTATCGGCATGAGCGACCGGGTCATTGTAATGCGCGAGGGCCGGGTAACCGGGGAGCTTAATAAGCAGGAGCTCAATGAGGAAAATCTGATCAAACTGTCAATGGGGGTAAAAAGTAAATGAGTAAAAAAGCGAAAACATCCGTTTCTTTGAAACGTTTTCTGGTGAAATACAATGCAATCGCCATACTGGTGCTCTTGGTGGCAGCGTCTGCGGTTTTATCCGATGTGTTTCTGACACCGCAGAATATCTTTAATATATTAAGACAGAATACGCCGATTTTTCTAATTTCCATGGGTATGCTGTTCGTGGTGCTCACCGGCGGTATTGATCTTTCTGTAGGTTCTATTGCGGCGGTAGGGGGAATGATGATTTCCGTGGCTCTGGTATCCTGGAACTGGTCAACGGTGATCGGGCTTATCATCAGCATTCTGCTGACCTTGGCGGCTGGAGTTTTTCTTGGCTCTATAAGCGGCGCCCTGGTGGCTTATGTGCGGATGGCTCCCTTTGTGGTGACGCTGGCCATGATGACCATTGCCAGAGGATTTGCTTATATGATTACCAACGGGCAGCCTATCCGGTGGCCGGAGAATACGCCGGGGACACAGATTATGACGGCCTTTGGAAGCGAAAAGCTTCTGGGAATTCCCTGGCCGGTGCTTCTGGGGGCGGTTATATTTCTTATCTGCCTGCTTGCATCCCGATATACCGTCTTCGGACGTCTGGTTATTGCCTCGGGTTCCAATGAGTCTGCGGTGAACCTGGCGGGCATCAGCGCCAAACGGTACAAGTTCAGCGTATATGCAATCAGCGGTCTTCTGTCTGCTATGGCCGGAATTGTTATGACCTGCCGCTCCGGGACAGGCACGCCGGTGTCCGGATCCGGCTATGAGCTGGATGCCATTGCAGCCTGCGTGATCGGAGGGGCCAGCCTAAACGGAGGGAAGGGAAAGGTGGGCTCTACCTTAATCGGCGTGCTGATTCTGGGGCTGATTACGAATATAATGAACCTTCTTAGCGTACCGGCTTATCCCCAGGAGATTGTAAAGGGCGTGATCATCATCGGAGCCGTATTTGTCCAGAGCATCAGCGACGAGCGGCAGAGTATCTGAGAAGTTGTTCCGGCTGCAGCCGGATAACGAGCCGGCCCTTTTGGGGGCGGTGATATAACTATAGAAACAGTAATATGCCCGAAGAAGATGCGTTGAAGGGGGATATTACGGAACTGGAAACAGTAATATCCCCGAAACGCATAGAAGGATTTACGGACGTATGTATTTACGGCCGGAAATTCTTCTCGAGGAAGATGCGTTGAGGGGGATATTACGGAACTGGAATGGAGGAAAGAAAGATGAAGAAGAGATTGTTATCAGTATTATTGGCGCTTACGCTTACGGCGGCGTGTATGGCAGGATGCTCTCCGGCAGCAGAGGAGCAGCTGGAAGCAGCAGCGGAAGAACCGGCAGCGGCAGCAGAGGAACAGGCTCCTGCGGAGGAAACCGGAACGCCGGAAGCGCCTGAGGAAGCTGGGGACGGTGTGCATGAGATCTATAAGCTGATGCCTGATATAGCATTGTCCGGTATCGTAAGTCCGACCATGGAAGACAGAGCGCAGATTGATAAGGCCTGGCCCAAAATACCGAAGAATCCAGACAAAATATCCATCGGCTGGTCTGAAATTAATCTGTCCAATGACTTTTTTGTGGCATTGATGGAATCTGCAGAAAAGGCTGCAAAGGAATACGGATATGAAATCAGCTTCCTGATTGCAAATGACGACACCCAGGCCCAGGGACAGCATGTGGATACGTTTATTACACAGGATGTAGATATTATTGTGGTAGATCCCATCAATGCAAGCGCGCCGGTACAAGACATCAATCGGGCGGTAGAGGCCGGAATTCCAGTTATCTGTGTGGGCACTGTTCCAGAAGAATGCAATATCTTGACAACATTTTGCACCAATCCTTTTATAGACGGATTTGAATCCGGAAAATATGCAGTAAAGACTTTTGGGGCAGACACAGAGATCATGGCTACCGTTATCATCGGCGTTATGGGAAGCTCCACCTCAGAGAGCAGAATCTGCGGACAGATTGCCGGAATTTTATCTGCCCGGATGGAAGCGCTTGGAACACCCTATACATGTGACGAAGACGCATGGCTTGCAGGCTATCACATGTTCCAGGAGCTGAAAGCTTCCGGTAAAGCGGCAAGTGAGGAGACGGATTTTACAATTCTCGGAATGGGATCCGGCGACTGGACTGTGGAGGGCGGCTTGAAAGCGGCAGAGGATCTGGCAACAGCAAATGCAAATATGAATCTGATTCTGTGTGAAAATGATTTTATGGCAGTCGGAGCAAGAAAAGCCCTGAAATCAGCAGGAATTAATGAAAATGTTGAAATTATCTGTGCAGCCGACGGAACGGCAGAGGGACTGGAAATGATTAAGAGCGGAGAAATTCTCTGTACAGGCCTGGGCTCTCCGGTAGAGGAAGCGCAATTTACCATTGATTTTATCCATGACATATTTGAGGAAGGCAAAGATCCCAGCAATCTTCCTATGACCTCTGCATTTAATGTAGGTATTATTACATCTGAAAATGTAGATGAGTATTATGAGGAAGGAAATAAGTTCTATAAGAACTCTGAATTTGTATTCCCCACATCGATTGATGAGATCAAAGGGAATTAAGACAGGAAAGAGGGAAATCTGCTCTATGAGAAAAATTAGAATTGGATTTGTGGCAATGTTTCACGGAAATGCAAGAGGGGATCACGAAACCAGACAGCGTATTTTGAAAGAGTTGGGGGATTACGGGAAGAACAGGGATTTTGAGGTCATTGAGGCGTCAGACATTGTTTACGGCTATGAGAGTGCCCGGAAAGCGGCGGAGGAAATGAAGGATAAAAAGCTGGATTTCATGTTTCTATGCTCTTTTGGCGCGACAATCGGCAACTGTGCGATACCTTTCGGCAGTATGAATTGCCCCATCGGCATCTGGGCTATGCCGGAATGCTCTATGACCGGTATTCTCCCGATGAATGCATTCTGCGGTTCTATGATATTGTCGGGAATGCTTGGAAAGTATTTTGCAGAAAAGGAGATAAAATTCAAATGGTTTTACGGCTATACAGACAATCCTCTCTTCAAAGATCGGTTTGAGATCACGCTGAAAGCCCTTCGGGCAGCAGCGGCTCTTGAGGAAACAAGAATTGCGGCAATCGGCCCGGTAGTTGACGGCTTTGATTATATGGTCGTAAAGGAAGCTGATATTGAATCCCGTTACGGAGCACACATTGAGCGGCTTTGGACAGTAGAAGGAATTATCCGCAGAGCAGAAAAAATGCCTGAAGAAAAAGTGAGAAATGAGGTAACGCAGATTGTAAAAGAGGGGATATGCTCAAAAAATGTCAGCCCTCTGGCTCTGGAGCGGTTTGCAAGACTTTATCTGGCATTTTTGGAATTTGCGCAGGAAGGGAATTATAATGTGCTTTCTATCAGCTGCTGGCGTACATTACAGGAGGTATACGGCATGGTTCCCTGCGGCGCTGTCAGCCGGCTGAATCAGCAAGGCCTTATTGCGGCCTGTGAAGGAGATATAGACGGAGCTGTGGGAATGATCATTGATCGGGCATTCAATGAAGGAACGCCGGCATCTATGGTTGATCTGGTCAGCATTGATGAGCAGGATCAGAGCCTGAATATCTGGCACTGCGGCCCGGCGCCCAAGTGTATGGCGAACCAGAAGGGAATCACCTGGGATCATCATTTTAATATGGGAGAATATCAGGGCGGACAATGGTGCGGCTGCGGAGTGGTTGCGGATCTGCAGTTCCGTAACGGTGAGATTACCTTAAACAGAATTTCCAGCAATTCAAATGAAATGACTGTGTTTACTGCAGAGGTATTTGAAAAGGAAACATATCAGGGCTCCTCTGGGTGGATTCACAATTTTAAGATGCAGGGAGAGGCAATAGGAATCCGCGAGCTCTTGAGCACAATCTATAATTACCGTGTGGATCATCACATGTCATTCGGATATGGGAACAACGAAGATGCATTTCTTGAGTTTGCAAACTGGAAAGGGATCAAAATAGCGGAGAAGAGCGCTTACCATAACTATATGGAGCTTCGGAAATAGCTTTTGACAGAGGGGTGATAGGCAAGGAGACGTTGTATAGCTGGTTTTTATAGGCTTTACAACGTTTCTTTTGGCATAATTTTGATAACTTATTTCATATCCCTGCTTCATGGAGTAAGTGTTTCTTCTACAATACGTTGTTGTTTGTTTTCATTATTTTTTATCTTTTTTTCATTAAATAAAAGAAAATGCTTGAAAATGAAAGTAAAATGATGCATAATAAAACCATATAAAAGCACAGCCGAAGATTTATGAAAGTAAAAGGCAAGGTGCAGAACAATAAAACCAGGAGGGATAAAGACACATGGAAGCAGAAAAGATACTTAAGGTATGTTTGATAGGCTGCGGACGCGCAGGCATGATACATGCGAGAAATTATAAAAACAAGATTGAAAACGCGCGTATCACTGCAGTGGCAGATGCCGTGGAGGAAGCAGCAAAGGCAGCGGCAGAAGAACTGGGCGTTGAGAAATGCTTTTCCGATTATAAAGAGATTCTTTCCGATCCGGAGATTGATGCAGTCATTGTAGTTGCGCCCACCAACCTGCATAAGCAGATTGTCATAGACTGTGCGGCAGCAGGAAAGCACATTTTCTGTGAGAAGCCCATGGCAATGACTGTGGAAGAATGCGACGAGATGATTGCAGCCTGCGACCGGTACAAGGTAAAGCTTCAGATAGGCTTTATGCGCCGTTTTGACGCCAGCTTCCGGGAGGCAAAGCGTCTGGTGGAGGAGGGAGCCATCGGAGAACTGGTTCAGATTCATTCCAATACCAGAGGCCCCAGCAAGCCAAGGCCCTGGATGTACGACATCAAAAAGTCAAACGGAATCCTGGCAGAGGTGAACAGCCATGATATTGACGCAGTGCGGTGGATGGCGGGCAGCGATATTGAAACCGTCTATGCGGTAGCCGGCAATTTCCGCAATCCCGAGGCAGAAGCAGATTATCCCGATTATTATGACAGCGTCCTTATGAGCGGAACCTTGAAAAGCGGCGTCCATTTCTGCATCGACGGCGCGGCCTATGTGCAGTACGGCTATGATTCCAAGATGGAGCTGATCGGAACAAAGGGAAAGATTCAGGTGGGACGCTCCGAGAAGGAGCATGTACACTGCACCACTGTGGAGCAGGGAACGGCAACGCCCTTTGTCAACAGCTGGATGACCTTGTTTATTGACGCTTACCTGGCAGAGGACATCTCCTTTGTCAATGCGGTTTTAAATGACACGCCGGTGGAGGTCAGCGGCGTGGACGGGCGCATGGCCGTGGCTGCGGTGGAGGCCGGAAACCGCTCCATTACGGAAAAAGAGATCATTAAGGTGAGATAGCAAAAGGGAAACAGCGGCTTTACCCTTTCGTGCTATCGCACAGTGATTAAAATTAGGAGGACAAGAGTATGTTAGCGCTTCGGCTTTATGGACCGGGAGACATCCGTCTGGAGGAAGTACCCGTTCCGGAAATCAATGAACATGAAATACTGTTGAAAACAGATGCCGCCGCTGTCTGCGGCACAGATGTCCGCATGTGGCAGAACGGCCAGAAAGGCGTGGATGAAGACCATCCGCTGATTTTAGGGCATGAATTCGCAGGAACCATAGTAAAGACAGGAGATAAGGTTCCCTTTTACAAACCAGGCATGCAGGTGGGCATGCAGCCCAACATCGGCTGCGGCATCTGCGATCGCTGTGTGGACGGAAAGTTCCACCTCTGCGACGATTACCGCGCCTTCGGCATCAATATGGACGGCGCCTTTGCAGAGTATGTAAAAATTCCGGCAGAGGCCGTGACAAGGGGGAATCTGATGGTATTGCCAAAGGGAGTTTCCCCGGCAGAAGCGGCAGTCACGGAGCCTTTGTCCTGTGCCTATAATGGATTTACCAAATGCTTTGTAAAGCCGGGGGAATACGCCATGGTGGTGGGAGCCGGCCCCATCGGCTTCTGCCACGCCATGCTCTTACATATGGCCGGAGCCGCCGTGCTGATGAATGATATTTCTCAGGAGCGTCTGGCGGATGTGAAGAGACGTCTTCCCTTTGTGGACATCTACTGCGGAGACGACCTGCCGGGCTTTGTAAAAACCTGGACACAGGGCAGGGGACTGGATGTGGCGGTTACAGCCTGTCCGGTGCCTTCGGTACAGGCCGCCATGCTGCCTTTGATGAACTATGGGGGCCGGGTGAATTTCTTTGGAGGAATTCCGGCGAATAAGCAGCCGGTGGCCCTGGATACCAACCAGATACACTACCATGAACTGTATGTGACCGGATCCACACGTTCTTCCATCGCCCAGTTCCGGAAGACGCTGGAATTCGTTTCCCAGGGGCTTCTAAATGTAAATGAGATGATCACAGACCGCTATCGGCTGGCGGATATCACAGCCGCTTTTGAGAATGCACGCCAGGCGAAGGGGATCAAACATGTAATATGCTTTGAATGAAAAGCCAAAACAGTCATATTCCTCAGAGTGCACAAATCAATTTACGGACGCATGGACTTGCGGCCGGAAATTGATTTCATAGAGGTGTACTATGAGGGATATTACGGAACTCTTATTTTAAAACAGTAATATCCCTCAGAGTGCACAAATCGATTTACGGACGCATGGACTTGCGGCCGGAAATTGATTTCATAGAGGTGTACTATGAGGGATATTACGGAACTCTTAATGGAGGTAAAGAAGAATGAAATTGGAAAAAGCAGCACAGCCTACTATGTATTTTATCGGCGTAACCACAGGCTCCTCTTCCATTATGAAGGTATTTCCGGAGTGGGCCCAGGCGCTGGGGCTGAAGGATACAGTGATGAAGGGAATTGATATTGCCATCCATGAAAAGCCAGAGGTTTACCGGGAGGTAGTGGAGTTCATAAAAAAGGATCCTCTTTCTATGGGAGCCCTGGTGACGACTCACAAGATCGATTTATACAATGGGGCCAAGGACATGTTTGAATACCTGGATCCCTATGCCCTTCAGTTCGGTGAGCTGTCCTCCATCTCAAAACAGAATGGAAAGCTCTGCGGACATGCCAAGGATCCCATTACCTGCGGTATGGCCATGGAAGAGTTTGTTCCCAAGAATTATTGGAAGGAGCATAAGGAGGCAGGCGTATTCATTATGGGGGCCGGCGGCAGCGCCATTTCCATGTGCTCCTACTATATGCGCAATGCAGGAGAGGGCAATGATCCGGCAAAGATTGTCATTGCAAACCGCAGCCAGCCCAGGCTGACCGAGATTGAGCGTATCAACGAAGGCATGAATCCGGCCGGGATTCCTACGGAATACTATCTAACCCCGGAGCCGGGACAGAACGATGAGGTTCTGGCAAAAATGGGAAAGGGCTCTCTTGTGATCAATGCCACAGGCCTTGGAAAGGATCGCCCCGGCTCTCCGCTGACCGACGCGGCCCTGTTCCCGGAGGATGCCATTGTGTGGGAGCTGAATTACAGAGGCGAACGGCTGTTTATGCACCAGGCAGAGGCACAGGCAGCCTCCCGGAACGTCCAGGTAAACGACGGATGGATGTATTTTATCTACGGCTGGACTCAGGTAATTGCCGAGGTTTTCCATACAGAGATTCTGGGTGAGCGCTTAAAAGAGATGGATCGGATTGCGGCAAAATTTAATAAGAGATAAAGATATCTTATATCCTTCATATCCGTGTATTGTGGAGGATATTACGGAACTGGAATAGTCCAGCTAAGAAATGTCAAGTGTTTTGAAAAAATAAATTTTGCTGGACAGTAAAGCCGCAAAGGCGCACGAGAGGAACTTTTATGAGAGTCCTTTCGAATAAAAGTTTCTCTCATTACCGGTGTGTCGAAGCGGCTTTACCCTTTAGTGCTGTTGCGCAGCGACTTAGAATAGTCCAGCTAAGAAATGTCAAGTATTTATTAGAAAAAATTTCTGCTGGACGGTAAAGCTGCAAAGGCGCACGAGAGGAACTTTTATGAGGTTTTTTTCGAATAAAAGTTTCTCTCATCACTGGTGTGTCGAAGCAGCTTTACCCTTTAGTGCTGTCGCGCAGCGACTTAGAATCAGTAATATCCTTCACAATGCACAAATCGATTTACAGACACATGGGTTTGTGGCTGGAAATTGATTTCATATCCGTGTATTGTGGAGGATATTACGGAACTGGAATAGGAGGAGTTATAGAGATGGCAGGTTTTCATATATCCGGAGATCCCCTGGATTTCCTCAAAGGATGCACCATTGATTTTGATTTGACCACTGGGCTTTCCCAGAAGGTGGACACAGGAAAACGCTACTTAAGCCAGATGAAGGGAATGTTCGCTGATGAGGCGGCGTTCCAGGCAGCTTTGGAGAAGGAGGATTCCCTGATTTACGAATTTCACGGGATGCCGGTTCCAGAGACCGCAGGAGATCTGGCCTTTGGCTGTTCCATTTTGAATCCCGGTAAAATCGGTGACGAATATTACTTTACAAAAGGTCATTTTCATACCATTCTAGAAACAGGAGAGGTTTACTATTGTCTTAAGGGCCGCGGCTATATGCTTCTGGAGAATCCTGAAGGAGACTGGTCTGCCCAGGAGCTGTCTGCCGGGCAGGCGGTGTATGTGCCGAAGCGTTACGCCCACAGGAGCATCAATGTAAGCCCGGACGAGCAGCTTGTAACCTTCTTTGTATTCCGGGCAGACGCCGGGCATGATTATGGCTCCATCGAAACGAAAGGATACCGCAAACTCCTGGTAGAGCGTGACGGAGCGCCGGCCATAATCGACAACCCCAATTGGGAATGATGCAGAAAGGATGTATGCATATGAAAGAAAAGCTGTATATGGGCGTGGATCTAGGAACCAGCTTTATCAAAACAGGAGTCTATTCCCTGGACGGCAGGCTCCATGCAGGGTGGAGCGAGCCGGTAAAGGATGAACGGCCCGCCCCGGGCGTATTTCTTCAGCATGGGGAGGAGCTTTACAGGGCAGTCTGCTCCTGCATTGCCCATACAACAGAAAGCCTGGGCCAGCGTGCCGGATCCATAGAAGCCATTGCCTTCACAGGCCAGATGGCCGGCTCCATGGGAGTAGACGAGGACTGGAACGATGTAACCACCTGGTCCTGTACCCTGGACGGCAGGTACTTCCCCTACGCCGACAGGCAGAGGGAGCAGTTCGGGAGGGAGCTTTTTGAGATCGGTGGGACAAACGCCCCAGTAATGTGCGCAAAGTACGCCTGGTTCAAGGAAGTATTTCCCGAAAAACACAAACGCATTGCAAAATACGTTATGCTGAACGGCTATATCATCGGCAAAATGTCAAACATCCCCGTAGACGAGGCAAAGATTGATTACTCCCTAATCACCTGGACCGGATTGTCCGATATCCGCACCAGACAGTGGTCACAACAGATCTGCCGGGATCTGGAGGTAGACAGCTTTATACTGCCCCAGATCGTATCTTGCACCGCCATAGGCGGATACCTTTCCGGGGAAACGGCAAAGCAGCTCGGGCTTCCGGCAGGCATACCACTGGTAGCCGGGGCCGGGGATAAAGTAAGCGGCTGCACAGGAGCGGCAGTATTCGACGACGGAGACCTAATCTTCGAAGCAGCATCCTACGGAGCCGTAAGCTGCCGGGTGCCCGAGGTACGCCTGGATCTGGAACGGCGCAATTATGACATAATCGGATCCATCGACGCAGAAAGCTATTATGCCCACAAGTACATCCAAGGTTCCGGCATCACCATTGACTGGTTTGTAGAGAACTTTTTACAGGAAACAGGAACAGATAAAAAGGAAGCCTTCAAAAAAGCAGAAGAGCTGGCAGAAAAGATCGGCCCAGGCAGCGAAAAGCTGATAAGCATCGGCCTTCTGGGAGGCAGCGCAATGCCCTTTGACAGCGAAATGAAAGGCCTGTTCATGGGCCACACCTGGAATCACGGGAAAGGCCACTTCTACCATGCCCTTCTGGAGGGATTCTCCTACGATCTGGCGCTAACCCTGGACAGCCTTAAAAAACAATACCCAGAATACACAGGAAAACAGATCAAGCTTATCGGCGGAGGAGCCAAGTCCACCATCTGGCCCCAGATGCTCGCAGATGTCACCGGCTGCGAATTCGCCCGTCTAGGCCGCGGAGACGCCGCCCTCTGGGGAGCCGCAATCCTTGCAGCAGCCGGCGCCGGCGAAGTAAAAGACATCAAAGCACTAGCAAAAGAACACGCAGAAGTCAAAACCCTCTTCCGCCCAGACAAAGAAAAACACCGCCAATACAAACCCTACATAAAACTCTACGAGAGTTTCACCCAAAAACTCCACCCCCTCTACACCCAGCTAAACACCCAATAACCCCGCCCCGCCTCCCAAAAACAGGCTGCGCCCCAATAACCCCACTCCACCCCAAAAACCGGCAGCACCCCAATAATCCCACCCCACTCTCAAAAAACAGGCTGCGGCGGAATCGGCCCTCCGGCATTTCCAATATCCAGTGTCCGGCTGTTCGCGTACAGGCTGTCTGAACTGGACGGACATAGCTCAAAATCCAAGAGCCTTCTACAAAATGCAAAAGCAATGTCCATCCAGAGCAGACAGCCTGTACGAGAACCGTCCGAACACAGGATATGGAAAAGCCGGAGGGCCGATTCCGCCGCAGCCGTCCGTCCCCATCTAACTATCAGCAAACACAATCTCCACACTCCCCGCATACTGATTACGAAACCCTGGATCCATCTGCGAATCCGTAACCAGATAATCAATATCCCTCCACGAAGCAAACTGAATCATAGAAGAATAAGCCGCCTTACTGCTGTCCGCAAGAACCACACTTTTCTGCGTATTTCTCAAAGCCGCTTTTTTAATCTGGCTGTAATCCAGATCATTTCCGGTAGGCCCTCCATTTGATTTAAAGCCAGAGCTTCCAAAGACAGCCACATCCGTCTTAAGCTGATTCAGAAGCTCTACCGTAGGGTTCCCGGTAGCAGACATAATCAGAGGATCCACGACACCGCCGCATATAATAAGCTTGTTGGAACTATTGATACATGCATTGATAACCGGAATAGAGGCAGTGATAATAGTATAGCCGGACATCTGGCTCAGAAGCTGGGCGAGATGAAGAGTCGTACTTCCGTTATCCACAAATATCGTTGCCCGGGGCGGAAGAAATTCCAGCGCCTTCTGGCTGATCTGCTTCTTTATATCAGAGTGCAGTTCCATTTTTTCATCAAGAACCTGGATGCTGTAATCCTTGTCATCCCCGCTGGGAGCATTTACACCCATCCAGTTCTTAATATCCCCATAGATAGACGGATGCTGGGCAATATGGCTGGAGCAGATCACTCCGCCAAACCATTTTTCAATGGCGCCCTGTTCGGTCAAAGCAAGCAGATCCCGCCGCATGGTCTCTCTGGATACGTGGAAATAGTTGGACAAATCCAAGGTCTTCATAGCTCCGTTTTTGGAAAGCAGTTCCAGAATCTGCTTCTGGCGCTGGCTTGAACTCAGTTTTTTCATAGTATTCTCTCGTTTCGATTATAATTGTTCCGCAAATATTTCTGTTTATAAGTATAGCATAAATCCAGCAAAAAGGAACGGATATATCATTAACCTTATTATACTTTGTTCCGGATGTCAAATTCAACTCATAAATTGCAAATTCACAACTTAAAATATGCATAATTACATATTTAAGAAGATTTATTGGTAAGAATACACAAAAAAACGGGGCTAAAATTGTTGAAATGGGCGAACTTACAACACATACTTGCAAATTAGCAACTTCAAAGCTATAATAGACTCACAAGGAACACAAAGGCGCGGTTAGGGGATAACAAGGAAGACTGCATGAAAAACCGAATGCCTGGAGAAAGCATTTGGAAAGGAGGGAGACAAAGTGAGTGAACCTGTTTTCATTATGATAATGAATCACGGAAGATTCGGAGAAGAGCTGATAGCCAGTGCAGAGCTGATTGTAGGAACACTTGAACAGGTGGAAGCCGTATCCTTAACGGCCGGAACATCCATAGAGGAATATTATGAAAAGGCCGAGGCACTGATTCAGGCTTCCAGGGGTAAGGTGCTGATACTGACAGATTTGTTCGGAGGCACACCCTGCAACGTGGCAATGATGCTGAGGGAAAAATACAATGCAAAGGTATTGTGCGGTGTAAATCTTCCCATGCTGATTGAAGCGGCAAACCTGCGTGATACAGCGGGCTGTGTGGAGGAACTGGCCGAGGCGGTTCTGGACACAGGAAGGGCAGGCGTTCTCGAGCCGTCTGCTGAGGCAGAAGAGGAAGAGGACTGGGCATAGGGATAAAGAGAAAGGGGAAACAAAATGGCAGATGTAAGATTGGTAAGAGTTGATTTCCGGCTGATGCACGGGCAGGTGGTTACGGCCTGGCTCAAGCAGGTTTCGGCCGATGCGATTTTGATTGTGGACGATAAGCTGGCATCGGACAAATTTCTGGCACAAGTATTTCTGATGGCAAAGCCGCCAGGGGTCAAGGTAGCCATCCGCTCCATCGAGAAGGCGGTTGCGGCTTTTCAAAATGACAGCTTTAAAAGCGAGAAAATGCTTGTTTTATTCAAATCCGTGGAGTCTGTGAAAAGAGCCGTTGATCTGGGACTGCCCCTTGAGAAGCTTCAGGTAGGCGGTCTGGGAAACGGGACAGACAAGGTTATGATTTCAAAGGAGCTGGCCTTGAATGAAACAGAGCTGGAGGCGCTTCTTGATATGCAGAGCAAGGGTGTGGCCGTAACGCTGCAGATGACGCCCAGAGACGGAGTGATTGCCCTGGACGACGCCGCCAGGATGGTACGGGAGAGAGGAAACGCTTAAAGGGATTTCACAAAAAGCACGGGAAAGACAAAGGAGAACATGTTATGAGTATAGGTTTAGCATTGGTTTTTGGTATCTTATATTGGTTTGCAACAAATAAGCTTTGGTATGGAACGCTTCACCTGATACGCCAGCCCATCGTGCTGGCAGTGCCCATCGGTCTGATTATGGGGGATCTCCCCAATGCAATGATCATCGGGGCATCCTTGCAGATGATTTATCTTGGAGCCATAGCGCCGGGAGGAACCCTTCCTTCGGATGAGGCCCTGGCGGCCTGCATCGCCATTCCTCTTGCCCTGGAAGCAAATCTGGAGCCGGGGATTGCAGTAACCCTGGCAGTGCCCATCGGCCTCCTCGGCGTTTTGATTGACAATCTGAAGAGAACGTATCATTCCTATTTTATCCATCTGGCGGATAAGGCAGTGGAGGAGAACAATTTAAAGAAAATGCGCAGGGCCGAATTCTGGTATCCGCTGATTGTTTCCGTGCCCCTTCGTGTTGTACCGGCAGCCCTGGCTCTGGCCTTTGGCGTGGATGCGGTTACGGCGTTTCTGAATTCCATACCGGCCTGGGCAACCAACGGACTGAGCGTTGCGGGAGGACTGCTCCCGGCCCTTGGATTTGCCGTGACGATTATGGTAATCGGTAAGAAGAAGCTTCTGCCTTATTTTATCATTGGTTTTGCGATTGTGGCTTACAGCGGCATCAACACCATCGGCGTTGCCGTATTTGCAATCTGTATTGCACTGCTTCAGGGAAACTTTGTACAGAGTGATGAGACGGATCGGGCGTTGTCATTTGCAGACGGAGAGGAAGGAGATTTCTAAAGATGAGCGAGAGATTAATAACAAAAAAAGATGTGATAAAGGGTTGGGCGAAATATTATCTGTGCGCGGAGGTTTCTTCCGGCTTTGAGCGGCTGACGGCGCCGGCGTTTTCCTTTGGCATGGATCCGGTGCTGAATAAGCTTTACCATGAGAATCCCGAGGAATACAAGGAAGCCTTAAAGCGTCATCTGATGTTCTATAATTCAGAAGCCTCCTGGGGCTCCATGATTTTCGGTATCTCCTGTGCCTTGGAGGAGGAGAGGGCTTCCCGGTTAAAGGAAGGCGCAGCTAAGGAAGAATTGGATGCGTCGGCTGAATTGATTACCAACCTGAAGGTGGGGCTTATGGGACCCCTGGCAGGACTTGGAGATTCTGTCAATCACGGAATTCTGCGTCCTCTGCTGCTTTCCCTGTTTATTCCTCTTGCCTCCACCGGAGCCTGGATTGCAGGCGTTGCTCCCCTCGTACTCTGGGGCGTATGTATTTCGGCGTTTGCCTATCTTCTGGCTGCAAAGGGATATGCTCTGGGCAGAAAATCCGTGGTAAATATACTGCAGTCCGGAACGCTGAGCCGGCTGATCAATGTGGCAAGCGTCCTGGGATTGTTTATGATGGGAGCCCTTTCTTCCACCTATGTGAAGCTGAAAACCGTGATCTCCTGGACGGACATGGCAGGGGAACAGGTATTTCTGCAGGATAAGCTGAATGGGATCTTCCCCAATATCCTGCCGCTGCTGGTAGTGTTCGGCGTTTATTTCTATATTAAGAAGGCAGGGCCGAAATATGTGCGTATCCTGGTGTCACTGCTGGTGATTGCGCTGATCCTTTCGTTTTTTGGAATCGTTTAGGCTGGAAATTATGGGATATTACGGAACTGGAATAGGAGAATCGAGAATGAATAGTAAATGGATTGATTTGGAAGGTAAGACAGTAGTTGTCACAGGTGGGGCTATGGGAATCGGGGAGGCCATCGCTGCGGATCTGAAGGGCTGCGGCGCAAATGTGGCAGTCTTCGACGTAAGCGAACCCAAGGATTATAAGGAGGATGAGCATACTCTGTTTATCAAGGCGGATATACGCAGCAAAACGGAGATGGAAGCAGCGGTAAAACAGGTGGTGCAAAAATTCGGCACCATTGACGGACTGGTGAACAATGCCGGCGTTACCCGTCCGCGGATTCTGGTGGACTACTACAAGCAGAGGCCCCAGTACGAGCTGAGCGAGGAGGACTTTGACTTTATGGTGGGCGTCAACCAGAAGGGCACCTTTACCGTTACCCAGGCAGTAACCCGGGTGATGTTTGAGAAAAAGGACGGCGTTATCATCAATATGTCATCCTGTGCAGGCCTTATGGGCTCCCGGGGACATAGCTGCTATTCCGCCACAAAGGCGGCCATTCACGGCTTTACCATGTCCTGGGCCAAGGAGCTTGGGCCCTTTGGCATACGTGTGGTAGGCGTAGCGCCGGATATTCTGGACCGGACACCGGCCAACAACGATGAAAAATACCGCGCCCAGGCATACGGAAGAGGCTGGGATGTGGATACGAAGCCGGAGAAATTCTTTGAGAATTACAAAAGCTCTATCCCTCTTGGCAGACCGGGGCATCTGTACGAAGTGGCTGATTTGATCTGCTACCTGGTGTCCAGTCATGCTTCTTACATTACAGGTGTTACCATTCCGGTTTCCGGCGGAAAAAGCAAAGGATAAGGGAAAGGGCTTAAAGATGAAAAAAGCAGTGATCATAGGCGCAGGACAGACAGGCCGGGGATTTATTGCGCCCATTTTACAGGAAAACGGCTATGAGCTTGTATTTCTGGACAAGGATCAGGAGCTGGCGGAACAGCTAAAAAGAGAAGGCCGTTATGAGGTACGCTATTTTGGAAATCAGAAAGAAGCCCGTACAGTAAGCGGCTTTCGGGCCTTTTCCATGGAGGAGCCGGAGGCTGTGGGGGAGACGGCGGAGGCGGATGTGGTATTTGTCAGTGTGTTCGCAAGCCATATCCCGGAGCTGACGGAGCATTTTAAGGTTGCGGCAGCGAAGCGGAAGGACGGACGGCTGACCATTCTCTGCTGTGAAAACGGCGTGGATGTAAAACGGCCTCTTGTGGAAAGCGGACTGGAAGCGGTGATCAGTGAGGGGATTATTTTCTGCACTACCTTAAGGCCAAGGCCGGACAGCCTGGATCTGATCAGCCAGGACTATCCGGAGCTTCCGGTGGACGGGAGTGTGGAAGGCCTGAATATTCATATAGAAGGAATACCCCTGGAAATGAATTTTCCTGCGTTGATCCAGAGGAAGATTTACACCTATAACTTTATCAGCGCCATTGTGGCCTACCTGGGAAGCTATAAGGGATATGAGGTTTACGGGGATGCAGCCAATGATGAGGAGATTGCAAGGGTAATTGCAGATACTGTTCCGGTAATCAGCCGTGTTATCGGCAGGAAATACCAGGTGCCCTATGAGGTACAGGAGGAATTCACAAACCGGGCCGTGTCCAAATTCCGGAACCGGGAGATTTACGATACCATTTACCGGAATGCAAGACAGGCGGAGCGGAAGCTTGGAAGGGAAGAACGCCTGCTTACACCCCTGCGCCTGGCCTGGGAGTACCGGGAGGATACAAGGAACATGGAACTGGTAACAGCAGCGGCGGTTTTTTACGGAATCCACTGTGAGGGGATGAAGGCGGAGGCTGTTCTGGCTGATATAAAGGAGCTGCTGGATGAAAGGACAGCCCGGCGGATTGCCGGGATCTTGGAGGGGCTTGAGGGAGGGCAAAGCCTGCCGGAGCTTTCTGCTGATTCGTTTTTTTAAGGAGATGGCAGCGTCAATGCCGATTGTCCTGACATTTTGAAGATTTTAGGAATTATCCATTGATTTTGTGGGAAGAATCTGTTAATATATCCTCTAAGTAGACATGTCACTGGTAATGCAGGCAAGATCGAAAAAGGATACAATCACAGGTATGATTGTGTGTTTTTTCGATCTTTTTTATTGTTGATTTTTGGCCAAAATCACAGTAAAGAAAAATAATAACAGGAAAAGGAGAATGTATTATGGCAAAAGATTATGCAGGTACCGCCAGAGAGGTATTAAAACTAGTCGGCGGTGAAGAAAACATAACACATTTGGAGCATTGTTCTACAAGACTGCGTTTTTCTATTGCAGATGGAGGAAAGGTAGAAAAGGACAAACTAAAAGCAGTATCCGGAGTTATGGGAGTGATTGCCAGTGGGAACCAGTGCCAGGTGGTAATCGGAAATGACGTTATAGAAGTATATGATGAGCTTATGAAGATGGGAAAGTTTACCGGAGGGAATGCGGCGCCGTCTTCCGGAGAGAAGAAAGAGATTGGAGCAGCCATTTTGGATTTCATGGTAGGCGTGTTCCAGCCGCTGGTTCCGGCAATCGCAGGGGCAGGTATTTTGAAAGCTATGCTGTCTCTGTTCACAATGATGGGGATTATGAGTTCCGGAAGTGCATGGTATACGGTGCTTTATAATGCAGCGGATGCAGCCCTTTATTTTCTGCCGGTTCTGGTAGCAGTAACCATGTCTACCAAGCTGAACTGCAATCGTCTGGTAGCGGTATCCGCAGTTGGAGCCATGATTTTGCCCGGTATGACAGCAGCCATTGGGGAAGGCCTTACTCTGGCGGGATTCACGGTACAGAATATTGCCTATACGTATCAGGTGTTCCCTGCAATTCTGACGGTAGCACTGCTGTATTATGTTGAGAAGTGGGTTACAAAGATCTCGCCCAAACCAATTCGTGTATTCTTTGTTCCGATGATTTGTTTTATTGTCGTAGTTCCTCTGGCGCTGCTGGTGCTTGGACCTCTTGGATACAATGTAGGACAGCTTTTGACAACAGCAATCCTGTTCCTGTATGATAAGCTTGGATGGCTGGCAGTGGGACTTTTGGCGGCAATCCTGCCGTTTATGATTTCTATGGGCATGCATAAAGCATTGGTTCCCTATGCAGTTACTTCTGTGGCGGAAATGGGGGAGGAGCTTTTGTATATGCCGGCATCTCTGGCGCACAATATTTCAGAGGGCGGCGCATGCTTTGCGGTTGCGCTGAAAACAAAAGACACGGAGCTTCGCTCAGCAGCCGTTTCAGCAGGAATCTCAGCAATCTTTGGAATTACGGAACCGGCTTTGTACGGTGTTACCATTCAGCATAAACGAGCTTTATACGGCGTCGTAATCGGAAGCTTTGTAGGCGGCATTACCGTAGGTCTTGCAGGACTGAAAGCATTTGTTGCTATGGGGCCGGGCCTTGCAGGAATGGCGATGTTTGTGGATGTGAATAACGGCATGAATATTGTGTGGGGGTTTGTCGGCTTTGGTGTTGCGCTGGCAGTATCTTTCATTGCTACATTCGTTCTTTTTAAGGATGCAGAAGCGGCGGAATCACAGGCGCCGAAGACAGCTGCAGGTGAGAATGCCGTATGCAGCCCTCTTGACGGCAAGCTGATTGATATTACCGAGGTAAGGGATGAGGTGTTTTCCGCAGGCATTCTGGGTGACGGTATGGCAGTGATTCCGGAAAAAGGAGAGCTGTATGCACCGGTGGATGCAACGGTTGACACAGTATTTGATTCAAAACATGCCATTTCTTTAATAGGGGATAACGGCGCAGAGATTTTACTGCATGTTGGTCTGGATACGGTAAAGCTGGAGGGGATGCATTTTGAACCTCAGGTGAAAAATGGGGATCGGGTAAAAGCAGGACAGCTTTTGATGAAATTCGATATTAAAGAGATTAAAAAGGCCGGATATGATATAGTAACACCTATTATCATTACGAATTCAGATAAGTATAAGCTTTCAAAGGCAACCGGCGGATTGGTATCAGTAGGAAATCCGGTGATTGGACTTGAGAAAAAGGAGGATGACAGATGAGTTTTCCAAAAGGATTTTTGTGGGGCGGCGCTGTTGCAGCCAATCAGGCAGAGGGTGCATGGAATGCAGGAGGCAAGGGCTGGAGCGTTGCGGATGTAGCCACCTATAAGCCTGATACGGATGTAAAAGATTACAAAGCCCATGTGATGATATCCAGCGATGCGATTAAAAAGGCTATGGAGGACACGGACGAGACGTTTTATCCAAAGCGCCGGGGAATTGATTTTTACCACCATTACAAAGAGGACTTGGCATTGTTTGCTGAGATGGGCTTCAAAGTGTTCCGTCTGTCCATTGCATGGACACGTATTTTCCCCACGGGAGAGGAAGCGGAGCCCAATGAGGAAGGCCTTGCTTATTATGAAGATGTATTCAAGGAAATGAAGCGGCTGAATATAGAGCCGTTGGTGACCCTTTCCCATTATGAGATGCCCCTTGCCCTCAGCATGAAATATAACGGCTGGGCGGATCGCCGTGTGATAGACTGCTTTGTGCGGTTTAGCAGGGTGTGCTTTGAGCGTTTTGGCAAATACGTAAAATACTGGCTCAACTTCAATGAAGTGGACAGTATTATCCGTCACTCTTTTATTACTGCCGGGATTATACCGGATCTCTGTGGGGAAAAAGGAGAACTGGCCTGTTGTTACCAAGCCCTGCATCATCAGTTTGTAGCGGCCGGAATTACTGCCCGATTGCTGCGCGAGACGGTTCCGGGCGCACAGATGGGATGTATGCTTACAAAGCTGATGACATTTCCCAGGACATGCGCTCCGGAGGATGTGGCTGCCACACAGTATAAGAACCTTGAAAATATGTTTTATTCCGATGTTATGGTATTTGGAGAATATCCGAGGATGATATTACGGGATCTGGAAAAGCGTGGATTTGAAATTAAGATGGAGCCGGGAGATCTGGATATTATCAGGGAAGGAACTGTGGACTTTGTTTCCTTCAGCTATTATATGAGCATGACAGAATCCGTGGATCCAAATGCGGAACGTACTCCGGGGAATACGGTTCTGGGAGTGAAGAATCCGTATCTGTCTACCAGTGACTGGGGCTGGCAGGTGGATCCGGTAGGGCTTCGGATATCGTTGATTGAACTGTACGATCGCTATAAGAAACCTCTTTTTATTGTAGAAAATGGAATTGGCGCAAAGGATACGGTGGAAGAGGACGGTTCAATTCATGATCCTTACCGTATTGAATACTTCCGCAGTCATTTTAAAGAGATGGAGAAAGCCATAGACGCTGGTGTGGAACTGATGGGATATACAAGCTGGGCTCCCATTGACCTGATATCTGCATCTACGAATCAAATGAGTAAGCGGTATGGATTCATCTATGTAGATCAGGATGATTGCGGCAAAGGAACCTTGAAGCGCAGCCGTAAGGACAGCTTTTACTGGTATCAGAAAGTAATCCGCACAAACGGGGCTGACATGGAATGAAGATTTAACCGGGGGGGGGTGGAGGAGAAGGTGCCATATATAAAAAAGATCTTGAATTATAGTGTGCTTCTTGTAGAGGATGAGTCGGAGGAAGAATTTATTATTCTTCAGAAAGGAATCGGCTTTGGAAAAAAGGTCGGCGATGAGGTGGAGATCCGGACCGAAAGCAGGGTTTTTGTACCGGTTGCGAAAGCGGACCGTTCGCAGCTTCTGGAGCTTTTAGGGGAGATACCGCCTTTGTACCTGGAGATTACACAGAAAATTGTGGCTTTTGCGGAGGCATACCTGAGCACTTCTCTGAATGAGCATATTTATCTTACGCTTACCGATCATCTGCATTTTGCAGCAGAGAGGTTTGAGAAAAACATACTCATTGAGAACCGGGTATTCTGGGAATTGAAAACCTTTTATCCGAAAGAATACCAGGTTGGCCTTTATGCCCTGTCGCTGATAAAGGAAAGGCTGGATATCACTCTGCCGGAGGAGGAAGCTGCAAATGTGGCCTTCCATATTGTAAACGCACAGAAAGAAGCGGAGGTACAATATGATGCTATGCGGGCATCAAAGCTTATCAGCAAGGTTATGACTACGGTCACTTATGTGATGAATTGTCAGCCGGATAAGGAAAGCATCCATTACTCTCGCTTCGTTAGCCATATGCAGTATTTTGCAGAGCGCTTTTTTACAGATAAGATGCTGGAATCCGAGGATGACTTTCTTTATAATCAGATGGAATCAAGCTATCCAAAAGCAATATCATGCGCAGAAAAGGTGCGGACACTTATTGTGAAGGAATACGATAAAGCCATCAGCAATGAGGAAGTGGCCTATCTTGCCGTTCATATACAGCGGCTTGCTTCCAGACAATGGAAATAGGGAAAATTGAAAAAATAAGTAAAAAACCATTGACGTCCCTCGCACTTTTATATATAATGCAAAGTGCGAGGGAACGTTATAGAAAAAAGAGCCTCGCCTAATATGGTGGTTTCATCCGGCAGCGGGTGGAGTTCATTGGTTAGAAGCACATAGGACGGGAAAGTCAGTAAAGCTTTCTGCAGTCCTATTTTTTTATGCATTAGCGCTTTTTAAGAGGAATATTACGGAACTGGAAACAGGAATATTCCGGAACTGGAATGGAGGAGCAGAGGATGAAAAGAAGAAGCAGTGTGCTGTTAATGGCAGCGGTACTTTTTGCGGCGCTGTTTTCCGGATGCGGAAAGAAGGAGAGCGGTGAAAAGCTGTATGTGTACAACTGGACGGAATACATTCCCCAGGATGTCTATGACGCTTTTGAGGAAGAGACAGGGATCAAGGTGATAGAATCCACATTTTCCTCCAATGAGGAGATGCTTGCCAAGCTGACGGCAGGGGGCTCCGACCAGTATGATCTGGTAATGGCGAGCTGTTATGTGGTAGAGGCCATGGCAGAGCAGGATCTGATCCAGCCGATTCACAAGGAGAATCTTGAGAACCTGGGAAATATCAGCCCCTCCGCCCTGAACCAGGATTTTGATCCGGACAATCAGTACACCATTCCCTTTATGAGCACCATCACCGTGATTGCGGTAAACAAGGAGAAGTGTAAGGAGCTGGGCGTGGAGATCAAGACCTTTGACGATCTTTTGAATCCGGCCTTGGAAAATAACATCGTGGCGGTAGACGATGTCCGTGAGATTGTGGGAATTGCCTTGAAAGCCCAGGGACAGGATTCCAACAGCCGCGATCAGGCAGTTATCGAGGCAGCCCTTCCCTGGCTTCTGAAGCTGCAGCCTAATATCAAGGCATACGACAGTGACAGTCCCAAGACCCTTCTGGCTGCCAATGACGTGGCAGTGGGTATCGTCTACAATACGGATGCCGGAATGGCGATCAAGGAGAACCCCGACATTGACGTGGTATTTACAGAGGAGCCCTGTCAGATTTCCATGGACAACTTTGTAATGACAGCCAATGCCCAGAACGTGGAGAATGCGGAGAAGTTCATAGACTTTATCCACAGGCCGGAGATTTATAAAATGATTCTGGACGAATTTCCAAGTGTGTGCCTCAATGATGGAGCTTTGGAGCTTCTGGACGAGGAATATCTGAACAATCCAGGCAGCAATGTGGAGGCCTCCGAGATTGAACGGGCCGATATGATCGGCGAGGTAGGCGATGCGGTTGTCTGGTACGACGAAGTATTTACAAAGATGAAGACAAATTAAAAGGCGGTGGCTGTTATGAAAAAGATTGAGATTATCACAAGGCCGGATAAGCTGGACACCATCAAGAAAATTCTGGCGAGAAATGAATACTCTGGTATGACGGTGAGCGCAGCCATGGGCTGCGGACGGCAGAAGGCGGATGCAAAGGACTTTGAGGAGCTGAACCTTGATATGAACCTGCTCCCAAAGATTCATGTTATGACCGTAGTCTGGGACGAGGATCTGGAGGAGATTCTCTGCGAGCTCCAGCAGAAGCTGACTACGGGAAGCGTGGGAGACGGGAAGATATTTATTTCAACCATCGATGATGTGATGCGGATCCGGACAGGAGAGCGCGGATACAAGACGCTGTAGAGGGAGATTATGGAACAGACGAGAGATAAAGTGATTATCAGTCTGAAGGATGTGGATAAGAGCTTCGAGGATGAGCGTGTGGTAAAGCGTCTGAGCCTTGAGGTGGAAGAGGGGGAATTCCTCACCATGCTGGGACCTTCCGGCTGCGGCAAGACCACAACCCTGCGGATGATAGCGGGCTTTGAGTACCCTACCTCCGGCCAGATCTTTCTGGAGGGCGTGGATGTGGAGAGCAGAAAGCCCAACGAGAGGGATGTCAATACAGTATTTCAGAATTACGCCCTGTTCCCTCATATGAATGTATTTGACAACATTGCCTTCGGCCTGGTGGAGAAGAAGGTGAAAAAGGACGAGATCCGCCGCCGGGTGGAGGAGATGATTAAGCTGGTGCGCCTGGACGGCCTGGAAAAGAGGATGCCCTCCCAGATGTCCGGCGGACAGAAGCAGCGGGTGGCTATAGCCAGGGCGCTGGTGAACCGTCCCCGGGTGCTTCTCCTTGACGAGCCTTTAGGAGCCTTGGATCTGAAGCTGCGCAAGCAGATGCAGGTGGAGCTGAAGCATCTGCAGAGGCAGCTTGGCATTACCTTTATCTATGTGACCCATGACCAGGAGGAGGCCCTGACCATGAGCGACCGGATTGCGGTTATGAACCAGGGCAATCTGGAGCAGGTGGGAACGCCGGAGGAGGTCTACAACCATCCGGAGACCAAGTTCGTGGCTGATTTTATCGGGGAGTCCAATATCATCGAGGGCTATATCGAGGAAATGGACGAGGATGCCATCTGGGTGACCATGGAATCGGGAAAGGCACGGATCGGCGAGACGGGCTACCGTCTGGAGGAGATGGTGTATCTCTGCGTGCGGCCGGAGAACCTGAAGCTTGCAACAGAGCCTGTGGAGGGCTTCCGGTTCCGGGGGCAGGTACGGGAGCATATCTTTGTGGGCTCCATCAATAAAACTCTGGTGGAACTGCCAAACGGCCAGATGTTAAAGGCAGAGACACCGGCGGAGGATGAACTGATTCCCGTGGGAACCGTGGTAAATGTCTACTGGAATCCCGGCAAGGTGGTGGTAATGCGCACCACAGAGGAGCAGATCTACAATGTGATTGAGCAGTCTGTGGAGATAGAGGGAATGACCAATGATCAAATCTTTTAAAAAA
Organism: Candidatus Merdisoma sp. JLR.KK011; assembly: GCF_036941125.1. Classification (NCBI taxonomy): domain Bacteria; kingdom Bacillati; phylum Bacillota; class Clostridia; order Lachnospirales; family Lachnospiraceae; genus Candidatus Merdisoma; species Candidatus Merdisoma sp. JLR.KK011. The sequence goes on from NZ_JAYWSZ010000004.1 coordinate 1,602,176, forward strand.
CGCCTGGGGATTCTGACGACTGTGGGGCCTACGGTACTCTGGCTGGCTCTGTTCCTGCTGATTCCCCTGGCCTATGTGATAGGAATCAGCTTTCTGACAAAGAATGCTTACGGCGGCGTGGATTTTACCGTGACCCTTTCCAACTATGCGGACCTGTTCCAGAGCGAGTACGGGAAGGTATTTGCAGATTCCCTGCTGCTGTCCCTGGAGACTACGGTGATCTGTCTTCTGGCAGGCTATCCCTTTGCCTATATTATTGCAAATGCCCCTAAGAAGTGGAAGCCTTTTCTGGTTCTGCTTCTGATGCTCCCCTTCTGGACGAATTCGCTGATCCGGACTTATGGGTGGAATACCCTGCTCCGGACGGAGGGGATAATCAATCACTTTCTCCAGTGGACCGGTATCATAGAACGTCCTCTGGAGATGCTTTACACGGACGGGGCGGTGCTGCTGGGTATGGTGTATGCCCTTCTGCCCTTTACGGTGCTGCCGATTCATACTTCCATTGAAAAGCTGGATCCGTCTCTGCTGGAGGCGGCTGGGGATCTGGGTGCGGGAAAGGCGCATGTATTTACCAGGGTGATTCTGCCGCTGACCATGCCCGGAATCTTTGCCGGATCCATTCAGACCTTTATTCCGTCCCTGGGATTTTTCTTTATCTCCGATATGATGGGCGGCGCAAAGACGATGTATATTGGCAACCTGATAAAGAATCAGTTTTTATCCGCAAGAAACTGGCCGCTTGGAGCGGTGCTTTCCATAGTGCTGATAGTGATTACACTGATCCTGATGCGGCTCTACACCAGAGTGGGAAGTCTGGAAGATATGGCATAGGCATGAGCCGTGCGGAAAAAGATATACTGTGTCAAGCGTTGTGCTTGCACATAAGATTGGCACAGTATATCTTTTTCCATAGGGCGAAGCCCGTCCAACGAAATGACGCGAAGCGTTATTTCGATGGAGCACGGCGGAAGCAGCCGAGAAAGCAGAAAATTTAGCAGGAGGATAGACATGAAAGAGCGAAGAAAAGTACGTGAATTCAAGCCAGGCAGCGTGTTTTATGCCTGTCTCATTTACCTGTTTTTATATCTTCCTATTTTTGTGGTAATCGCATTTTCTTTTAATACCTCCAAAATGAATATTACCTTTAAGGGTTTTACCCTGGAGTGGTACGGGAGGATGTTTGAGAACCGGCAGCTGATGCAGTCCTTTTTTAATACCATCATTGTGGCCGGAGTGAGCACGGTTCTTTCGGTGATCATCGGAACGCTGTGCGCCCTGGGACTGTACAAGTTTGAATTCAAGCTGAAAAATGTGCTGAGCAGCTCCCTTTATATCCCCATTGTGATTCCGGAGCTGGTATTTGCCATTGCCTTGCTGATTTTTTTCACTTCCTTAAATGTGAGCATGAATATGGCGACGCTGATTATATCCCATGTTACCTTTTCCATGCCCTTTGTGGTGATTACCGTCCGGGCAAGGCTGGCCGGCTTTGACCGCTCCATTGAGGAGGCGGCAAGGGATCTGGGGGCCAATGAACTGCGCACCTTTCTGCGTGTGACCCTGCCCATGATTTCCCCAGGCGTGCTCTCGGGAGGAATGCTTGCCCTTACCATGTCCCTGGACGATGTAGTCGTCAGCTTTTTCACGGCCGGGCCGGAGAGTACCACGCTGCCTTTAAAGATTCTCGGTATGGTGCGCAAGGGCGTATCCCCGGATGTGAACGCCCTGTCTACTTTGATGATTGTGGGGACGATTGTGATTCTGCTGACATCGACCATGATTCAGGGCCGGCTGGAGCGGAAGCTGTAAAAGGCAGAGGCACAAGAAATAAGAAATTAGAAAAGGAAGGAAAGGAGTTTTTTGAGCCGATGTTTCATATAGAGAGAATGCAGGAGCATATGCGGGGGGAAGTGCTTCCTATGGTAAAGGAATTCTATCAAAGTGACGCAGTCAGTCATCCGGTGGAGGATTCTGTTCTGGAGCGCACCTTTGCGGATGCCGTAAGCGAAGATCCTGTCGTGGAGGGGCAGGTGCTGATGGAGGATGAGCGCATCGTGGGCTTTGGCTATACGACCATCTATTACGCCTGCGAGACAGGCGGAAGATGCATGATGTTCGAGGAGCTTTTTCTCAAAGAGGGAGCAAGAGGAAAGGGCTATGGAAGCCGTTATTTTCAAGAGATGTTCGAGCGGCACCCAGAGGTACGGCGTTTCCGCCTGGAGGTGTCCAGAAGCAATGAGGCGGCTGTGCGGCTGTATGAGCGCCTGGGATTTTCCTTTTTGGAATACGACCAGATGGCGCTGGACAGGGAGGTATAAGATATTACGAGACTGGGAAACAGTAATATCCCTTAAAATGCACAAATCAATTTGCAGACACATGTTTTTGTGGCTGAAAATTGATTTCATACCCGTGGATTTTGAGGGATATTACGGAACTGGAATAGGAGGATTCAAAAATGGATTACAAAGAGTTGATGAGGCAGGCAATTGAGATGAGAGAGAGGGCTTACACCCCTTACTCCGGCTACCAGGTAGGAGCGGCGCTCCTTTCCAAATCCGGAACAGTATACCGGGGCTGCAATGTGGAAAATGCCGCTTATTCTCCTGGAATCTGTGCGGAGCGCACAGCCTTTGTGAAGGCAGTCAGCGAAGGAGAACGGGAGTTTTCCGCCATTGCCGTTATCGGCGGAGCGGCGGGCGGTTCCCTGGAGCTTGCGCCGCCCTGCGGTATCTGCCGCCAGGTGATGAGGGAGTTCTGCAATCCGGACACCTTTGAGATCGTTCTGGGAACAGGCCCGGAGGATTACAAGGTGTATACCCTTTCACAGCTTCTCCCCTTAAGCTTCGGGCCGGAGAATCTGGAAAAGCAGGAAAACGTATGACAGACAGTTTAAAGAAGATTTTTCTGAAAAGGGAACTGCTTTTGTTCCTTTTTATGGCGAGCTTTGGGCTTTTCAAGCAGTTTTTGATCTATAATCTGCCCATTATGGCAGTGCCCAAGGGGATCCACGATGATTGGATTATGGTGCATCTGGCAGAGACTCTGCGAAATGGACAGTGGCTCGGGGAATACAATGATCTGACTCTGACCAAGGGGATGTTTTTTCCCTTGTATCTGGCCGTGTGCAATTTTTTTCACCTGTCCTATCTGAATGTAACAGCCTTGTGCTATACCATAAGCTGTATGCTTTTTGTCTATGGCCTGCGTCCTCTTTTGAAGAAGACCTGGGCCATGGGCCTTTTGTATCTGGCGCTGCTGTGGAATCCGGTTTCTTATTCTGTGCAGGCTTTTCAGAGGGTGTATAGGAACAGCATTTCCTATATCCAGGTGCTTCTGATCTTCGGCGGCTTTCTGGCACTTTATCTCCGGAGGAAGGAGCCTTTGAAAAAGCAGGCGCTCTGGGTGCTGGCAGCGGCCTTTGGAACGGTGAGTTTTTTTTATACACGGGAGGATGCCATCTGGGTGGTGCCCTTCCTGCTTGTGTTTCTTGCAGTTTATCTTGGAAGTGTCTTCTGCCTTTTTCGAAAGACAGGGGAGAGAGCGTATATCGGAAAAGGAATTCTGGTTCTGGTTCCGTTTCTGTTCCTGTGGCTGACCGGGCAGGTGATTGCCGCCCAGAATGAAAGCCATTACGGAATCCGCACCACCAATGAGCTTCAAGACAGCGGATTTGCTAAGATGTATAAAAGTATGATGGCTGTAAAGCCAAATGAGGACATTTCCGGGGTGACGCTGACCAGTGAAAAGCTTGCACGGATGTGTGATGCATGTCCCACCTTAAAAGAGCTGGAGCCCTATTTTCAGAGCAGCAAGGAATTCTGGGCCGGGCCGGAAGGGGACGCAGATGTCTGGGAGGTCCGGGACGGCTGGGTGTTCTGGATCCTGCGGACGGCCCTGGCCCAGGCCGGTTATTATGAAAACGGCGCGATGGCGGATGAGATCTGTCTAAAGATACGGGACGAGCTGGAAACGGCCATGGACGAGGGAACTCTTGAACGGCAGGCAACTATGCCCTCCACTTATATGTCGCCCTGGAGAGAGGAATACCTGGTGGATCTGTTCGTGGCTTTGGGAAAATCCATTGCCTATACTACCTCCTATGAGGAAATGGAAACCCTTGTATATCTTTACAGCGAGCCGGACGAGAACGGCGGAAATCTGCTTTTTGAGCGGATAACCGGGGATAAGACGGTGTGGTATGAGTCCGATATGATAGAACTGGCAGGATGGTACGCAGTCTATGAGGGGATGGAAGACATAACGCTCCGGGCGGAGACGGCAGAGGGAAAGATCCTTGAGACGGCTGAATTCCTGGACAGCGAAGATATCGCCGCTTATCTGGAAGGGACAGGTCGGACAGTGCCGGGAGCAAAGAAGTGCCGTTTTCATTTAAAGCTCTATGTGGAGGACAAGTCCCAGCCAATCTATCTGAAATCTTACCGGGACGGGAAGCTTCTGGATACCTATGAGCTGGGGACGGATTCGGACGGCTTTGAGACGGAGAGGGCGAGGCTGAATGTGGATTGGTACTGGGATGTTCCGGAGAGGCACGGGCTGCTTCAGAGGATCGCTTATAAAGGTGTTATTTTGAACGGGATCCGCCAGGTTTACCACTATAGCGGAGGCGTGCTTGCGGCTCTTGGCTTTGGGGCGTGGCTGTTTTTGAGCGGACTGCTTTTGCGAGGCCTGTGGCTTGGATTGGCGCGGAAGAAGAAAACGCTTAGTGAGCAGACTGTGTCGGAGTGGCTGGCGCTTACTTCCCTGCTGTTCAGCTATCTGGTGCTGCTTGGGGGGATCTCATATTCGGAGATCTCCGGGTGGAATGCCATTTTGTACTGGTATCTGTCAGGGGCTTATCCGGTGATGATTGCTTTTGAGGTTCTGGCAGCGCTGTCTGGGGTGAGGATATTACGGAATTGGAATAGGAGAACGATATGATTGATTTACATCTGCATTTTGACGGATCGCTGTTTCCGCGGACGATTCTGGAGCTGGCGGGAGAGCAGCAGATTCCCCTTCCGGCAGAGGATCCGGATGAACTGAAGCTGTTTTTGACCGCTCCGGAGGACTGCGGGAGTCTGAATGAATATCTGGAAAAGTTTGATCTGCCCCTGCTGGTGCTTCAGACAAAGGAGGCTGTCCGCAAGGGAATGTACACCCTTCTCTGTTCTCTGCGGGAACAGGGTATGCTGTATGCAGAAGTGCGCTTTGCGCCTCAGTCCCATCTTAGAAAGGGGCTCACCCAGGAGGAGGTCGTCAAGGCGGCTGTTCTTGGAATGCAGGAGGCTGCGGCAGGGTCATTCTTTAAGGCAAAGCTGATTCTCTGCTGTATGCGCGGCACGGACAATCTGGAAGCGAATAAAAAGACCATTGAGACAGCCGCGGCTTACCTGGGACGAGGCGTGGCGGCTATTGATCTGGCAGGAGCTGAGGCTCTGTATCCAACGGCGGATTTTGAGGAGCTCTTCGTATATGCAAAGAGCCTGGGCGTACCCTATACCATTCATGCAGGAGAGGCGGACGGCCCGGAGAGCATTGAGGCGGCCCTGCGCTTTGGGGCGTCCCGTATCGGCCACGGTGTCAGGGCACAGGAGGACGAAGGGCTCCTGGCCCTTTTGAGGGAGCGGCAGATTCCTTTGGAGATGTGTCCCACAAGCAATGTGCAGACAAAGGCAGTGGGGAGCTTCTGCGATCACCCGATTCTTACATATCTGCGCTCCGGCTTAAAGGTGACCTTGAATACGGATAATATGACAGTGTCGGATACGACCATAGAACGGGAATACAACCGGCTGTCCGGGGAACTCGGCATGACGGCAGAGGAGAAAAGGCAGCTTTTATATCATGCTGCGGATGCGGCCTTTCTGACAGAGGAAGAGCGCGGACGGATGAAAGATGTGATTGGACGGATTGTGTAAATTTAAGCAGATGAAGCTGCGGCTTTAAAAAACATGCACTTATGAAGAACCGTGAGGTATCTCATAAGCGCATGTTTTTAGAGCAAGGTAATGTTACATTACATTATATTCGGAAACAGCTTTATCAAGTAATTTTCCTAATATCGCAATGTAATCAGCGCCCATATGTTTCACTTTTTCGATAGTAGAGGGTGATACATACAAGGTAAGTAATTCACCGGGATAAGGTTTTGCTTTTCTTGCAGCCACAAAAGCCTTTTCCATATCATCAGTCATTTCAGGAGAATCTTCATCATAAGTAATGGGCAGCTCTTTGGCTTTTGCAAGTACTTTTTTTTCTTCCTTCGTTAGTGCGGCTGTTTTATCCAATTCAAATGTTACCATAATATACTCTCCTTTCTTTTGCAGTTGCGAGACGCGCAGAGATTAATCGAATATTCATGTATCTTTCTGTATATACAACGAAGAGGACTTCATCTGCCAAGCCGATAGTAATATATCTGTCTTCGTTTATACTATGTGCTTTATCATAAATCTCTATGCGGTTTTGATCTAAGAAAACTTTTGCTGCTGTTTCAAACGGGATACCATGTTTTTGAAGGTTAAGCGCAGCTTTCTCTTCATCCCATTCAAATTTTATTGTCATACAGTTTCCCTCATCTAGATAAAAGCTGAAATGTTTTGGTGCTTCTTTATATGAAAAGTATACCATAAAGCTATAGATAAATCTATTTTCATTTTAAATAAAAGGGCTATTGCGAATGAATCACTTCCGTAATATCCATTCTCCGGATCTGTCTCCCCGGACGCAGCACTGCGGCGGCGGAGGCGGCGAGCACCACCAGGACGATCAGCCCCAGGGCCCCGAAGGGAATCTCATAGGGCGTTCCCCAGCGTGCCGTGACCAGATATTGGTACAAAAGATAGTGAAGGGGAAGTCCAAAAATGCAGCCAATGGCACAGCCGGAGAAGGCGTATGCGCCGGTCTCCGCCGCAAGCATTCTGGTAAACTGCCCACAGCTCATGCCGATGGCCCGCATGGATCCATACTGCCGCATCCTTGCAGAAGCGCTCATGGAAATGCTGTTGACAATATGAAAGCAGGTAATCAGCACAATCACCATGAGAAAGCCGTATAAAAACAGGGAAAAGGCCCAGAAGGCGCCGCGGTTATCCTGGTTGGAAAGACGCTGATCGGAGAACAGAATCTTATCCCCGGCCAGAGACCGGATGCGGTTTACGTCCTCGTCCGAAGCATGGCGTGTCAACTGCATATCTAGGATAGTATAGCCCGATTCTCCGGTCAGACGCCGGAAGGTATCCTCTGAGCAGATGAGCCGCTCTGTGCCCTGGACGCCGTCGATGGGACAGTGGGACAAGATTCCGGCAACCGTCAAATCACCCAGATCCGTGTGGATGACCTCTCCAGTCTTAAGGGACTGTCCCCCTGCATCGTGGACAGCCAGCACATAATTTCCCTCCTCTATCATTTTTGACAAATCCCCTTCCAGAAGATAATCTGCTTCTTCCGCCCAGTTAAACTGCTGCAGATCGTAAGAGAAAAGCATGATAGTCTGCTCCTGTTCACGAATCCGGGCCGGCACATCATAGGCAAATGCTCTTCCGTAGACACGCTTTACACCGGGACATCCGGCAAGCTTTGCGGCAAGGCCAGAATCCAGCGAGCAGGAAGAATCCGGACTGACAATGGACAGATCCGGCGTATAGGGACGCAGCGGCGTGATGGCATGGTGCATAAAGGCAGTTGAGGCATAAAAGGACAGAAAAAGTATGATGCTTAAGGCAAAGGAGCAGGTCATCAGAAGAAAATTCTTTTTCCGATGCAGTGCGTGCTGAATGCCAAGGGCCGTTTCTATGCGGCAGACATTGATATTGGCGGCCTTTTGAATTCCCTGTACCATATCCGTATTGCCGTTTACTGCGGTGACGGGAGAGACACGGGAAGCTTTTTTTGCCGGGGAGCGGGCGGCAAGAAGTACGGTTATAAGTCCGACGATGATACCGGCCAGAATCCCGGGCATGCTGATGCCGAATATGGGCATTTCAGCAAAATACATGGAACTCAAGTAACGGAGTGCGCCGCACAGTCCCCAGACGGCGGCCACAGCCAGAAGGATGCCTATGGGAATGGCGGTCTTGCACCAGTTCAGAGCCTCCAGGCATACAAAGCGCCGGATCTGCTTTGGAGAAGCGCCCAGACAGCGGAGCAGCCCGAAGAATTCTGTCCTTTGTGCAATATTGCTGTTCATGCTGCTGGCTACCATAAGGACTCCGGCTGTCAGAACCAGAAGAAACAGGATACCGGCAGTCAGATATAGTCCTGTGATAAAGGAATCATCGCTAAAGCCCAGAAGCCCTAAAAGGGCCGTATTTTGTCCGATCTGTTCCTCTGTAAGTCCAAACTGCTCCCGGACATCACGGATGGCTCTGCGGATGTTGCAATGCTCGGAAAATTGGACATAGTAGACCATATCTGCATCCTCCGCTGTCTGATGGACCTGACGGTACAGGGACTGAAAGCCGGTTAGAGGGAGGAAGGCAATGACAGCGTCCGTTTTCATTGCAATTTCATTGTCCATGCCGAACCCTGAAACGGTAAGCTCCCGGGAAGGGCCCTCCGGGGTGAGAAGGGTAACGGTATCGCCGATCTGAATGCCTAAAACCTCTTTGGAGGAATTGGTTAAAATTACTTCGCTGTCTGTTTTTGGAAAGGAGCCTTCGGTGAGCTCATACTTCATAATGGAGAGCATGGAAGGCTCGATTCCGCAGACGGAAGCTTGTTTTCCACCGATGGAGTAGTCTTCTTTTAAGCGGTAGTTGAGTACGTTGTACCAGGAGGAGGCGGTCACATCCGGACGCTGTGCCAGGATGGCGGCATCTGTTTCCGAAAGATTGTGAATCGAGATGTGCCAGCTGCCGTAGCGTTTGATGGCCTGGAGCTTCTGGCTGCGGATCTCCATGTCGGCCATGCCGAAGATAGAGGTAACGAGAAAGACGGCCAGAACGATGCACAAAAGGGTCATGCGGTTTTGTTTTTTGTGAATACGGGCGTAGGCAGGGATCAGACTAAGATAGCTTTTCATCGCGGTTTCCTCCCAGATCTGTTAAAATTCCATCGGATACACGAAGCACCCGGTCAGCGTAGGCGGTGAGGCTCATGTTGTGGGTGATCATCAGTATGGTCTGCCGGTATTGATGGGCTGCATGGGTCAGAAGCTCCATGACTTCCCGGCTGCTTTTGGAGTCCAGGTTGCCGGTAGGCTCGTCAGCCAGAATCAGCATGGGATTATGGATAAGCGCCCGGCCGATGGCGGTGCGCTGCTGCTGGCCGCCGGACAGCTGGCTTGGGAGATGGGTGCGGCGGTTGGCGAGACCAAGGACTTCCAGGAGCTCGTCTACTTTTTTCGGGTCAGGCTTCTGGTAGTCCAGGAGCAGGGGGAAGATGATGTTCTGTTCTACGGTCAGCTCTGGGATAAGCTGGAAGGATTGGAAGATGAAGCCGATGTTGCGGCGGCGGAAGACAGTACGTTCCTGTTCGGGCATGGAGAAGAGCTCCTGGCCGTTTAGGAAGATTTGGCCGGAGGTGGGGGTGTCCAGAGCGCCGATTAGATTTAAAAGGGTGGTTTTGCCGCTGCCGGATTCGCCTACGATGGCGGTGAATTCGCTTTTCTGCATGGTGAAATCAGCGTTTTTTAGGGCTTCGACCTGGGCGGGGGCAGTGCCGTAGGTTTTGCAGAGATGGGATACGTTTAGAAGTTCCATGGGTTTAATCCTCCTGTTTTCTTGGTAGTGTAGCATGGGGAGGTGACAATTGGGTGAAAGGGGGCTTACGGTTTTGTAAGGTTGGGGAGGGTTAGGGTGAAGGAGGCGCCGGATCCTGGGGGGCTTTGGGCGGTGAGGGTTCCTTCCTGGCCTTCGATGATGGCTTTGGCGAGGGGGAGGCCTAGGCCGGTTCCGGGGGTGGTCTGGCTGGAGCTTCGGTAGAAGCGTTTGAAGATGTGGTGTAGGTCGGATGGGGGGATTCCGGGGCCGTTGTCGGTGATTTGAATTCGGGTTTCCAGGGGGCTTTGTTCGGTTAGGATGGTGATTTGGCTGCCTTCAGGGGTGTGATCCAGGGCGTTTTTTAGGAGGTTTCCTAAGGCTTCGGTGGTCCAGGCGGGATCGCAGTGGATGGTTCCGGCGGGATTTTTTGGGAGGTGGATTTGCTTTTTTTCTGTCTTGGCCCGCAGGGTTAGGGGTTCCAGGGCTTTGTCCAGCAGTGTGGTTAGGGGGCAGGGTATTTTCTGGAAGGTGATGCTGCCTGTGTCTAGACGGGCTATTTTCAGTAGGGAGAGGATGAGGGTTTTCATGCGCTCGATGGCGGCTTCGGATTTTTGGGCGAAGGCGCGGACGGTGTCGGGGCGGTCGGGTTCTTCCAGGAGGATTTCGTTGTACATGGAGAGGGCGGCTAAGGGGGTTTTTAGCTGGTGGGAGATGTCGGAGATGGTGTTTTTCAGGAATTCTTTTGTGTGGTGTTCGGCTTCCTGGCCGGCTTTCAGGGCGGCGGCCATGTGGTTGATGCTGCCGAACAGACGGTAGAGGGTGCCTTCCCCGGTCTGGGGCAGGAGGGAGTCGAAATTTCCTGTGGTGTAAGCGGAGACGGTTTCGATGGCTTTTTGCTGGAGGCGGTTCTGGAGGAGGAGGTAGCGGAGGAGGGCGGCTGACAGGAGCGTGAAGAGGAGGAGGGACTTAAGGAGAAGCGTGAGGGTTTTGGAGGGGGAAAGGGTGGGGATATACCAGGAATCGGTGTTTTCGTGAAAGCCGAGCTTGGCGAGAAGACGGTCTCCTTCCGGGGTTGCGGCTGTGTTTGTGAGGGATTGGGCTGCATCTTCCTCGGATACGCCCAGCTCCAGCAGGGAGGAGGCGACGGCGCGGTTTTGGGTAAGGAGAAGCTCCTGGATCTTTTGGCTGTGGTTCCAGGCGTCTGCCAGATCGAATAGGATGCTTAACAGGAAAAGAAACAGGATGGCGGCAAGGAGCCTGCGTGCGGCTTTATCTTGTAACACGTTATTCATAGGATTACCTCTTTTTTGATGCTTGTGATGGCTTTTGCTGGCAGTGGACGGGCTGGGGGTTATGGCTTCCATTGATATCCAAAGCCTCTTACGGTGATTAGGTGTTCGGGTTGTGAGGGCTCTTTTTCTGTTTTTTCGCGCAGGCGGCGGATGTAGACGGACAGGGTGTTGTCGTCTACGAAGCTTCCGTTTCCGTCCCAGAGTTCGTCGAGAATCCGGCTTCGGGGAAGTACCTGTCCGGCGTTGCGGGCCAGGAGGCAGAGGAGGCGGTATTCGCCGGCGGTCAGATCTAGGGGCTGATCGTTTAAGAGGGCCTGGCTTTTGGTGAAGTCCAGGAAGAGGCTGCCGCACTGCAGGCCTTCTGCCGGTTCGGACAAGCCTGTACGGCGTAAAAGAGCGCGGATTCGTGAGAGCAGCTCCCCGAGACGAAAGGGCTTGGTGATGTAGTCGTCTCCGCCGCTGTCCAGGCCGCGGATGACGCTGAGCTCTTCATCGGAGGCGGTGAGAAAGATGATGGGAACCTTCCGGTCTCTGGAGCGTACCCAGGTGCAGACATCGAAGCCGGTGCCGTCGGGGAGGGTTACGTCCAGAAGCAGCAGATCGTAGGGAGCGCCTTGTTCCAACAGGGAACGGGCCTGGGCCGTGGTACGGGCGATATCCGGGGAAAAGCCGTTTTTCTCCAGGGTGTATTTGAGGCCGTCGATGAGGCTTTCGTCATCTTCTAAGAGTAGAATACGGTTCATTTTTATATTCCTTTCTTGTATAGCGTCTGGAATGCATCCCCCTATGGGGGAACAAGGTAGTACCCCATTAATGCATCCCCCTGTGGGCGGACTTCGTCCGGTAAGGTACAATCAACAAGGGGACCGCCCGCAAAGCTTTGCAGCTTCTTTTGCGGACAGCCCCTCATACAGCAAATACAGTCCGGCGTATCATACGCCGATTATTTGAAATAAAAGCAATTGTGTACAAAGCGGTACTTTATACACTTACAGCTTAATGTTTTTAAACAGATCTCCCAAACTGGTGGTAAGCTCCTCGCTCTTGGGCAGAACTACTCTTTCTTCGCGGATTTCCTCGGCAGCTGCATCATTGAGGGCCTTCATGCTTAAGGAAAGCTTGCCGTCCTTGACAGCGATCACCTTTACCTTCACGGTATCGCCCACCTTCAGCACGACATCCGGGCTCTTGATGCGCTTCTCGGAAATCTGGGATACATGCACCAGGCCGGAAAGGCCGTCTCCCAGGTCGATGAAAGCGCCATAGGGCTGAATACTCTCTACCTTGCCCTCGGTTACCAGGCCGATCTCCACATTGGAAATCTTGTTCCGGCGCGCCTCGGCAGCCTTCTCTCGCAGGATCTCTCTTGCGGACAGCACAAGCTTCTTCTTTTCCGGGTCTACGGTGATGACATGCACCTGGATCTCTTTATTTAAGAAATCCTCCAGATTCTCCACATAGCTTAAGGAAAGCTTGGAGGCTGGAATAAAGCCCCGGAGTCCTTCTACATAGGCGATAACGCCGGCATTTACCACGCCGCCTATCTTTACGGTCAGAACGGTTTCATTTTCCAGATACTCGGCAGCCTTTTTCCAGGCCAGCTCGGCAGCGGCAGCCTTTCTGGACAGAAGAATGTGTCCCTGCCCGTCATCGGGGCGCAGCACGGTAGCCGTTACCTCTTCTCCCAGCTGTACGTCATTTTTAATGGAAAATGACGGATCTTCGGAATAATCCTCCAGACGGATGATGCCTTCGGTGTAATATTTCAGATCCAGGGTTACCTCTGTCTCAGACACACCGATGACGGTTCCTGTCAATACATCCCCTTCCTGTACTTTGCGGAAGGAGGCTTCCAGCTCGGTTGCATAGTCGTCCATAGTCAGTTTTTCTTCCATGATTGTTACCTCTCTTTACTTATATATCTTTATCACACGTGTCCGGTATCCAGTGCCAGAAAAATGACAGGGACGGCCGTCCGCGAAGGATTCACTTGTTGCGAAGCCCCTCTTGAAACAGAAGTCTTCGGAAAATATGCTTGTAGTCGTTAAGCCGCAGGAAGCGGTAAATGCCTTTTTTCTGTGCCAGGCGGAACAGATCCATCACCAGGCGGAAATATTCCAGATAGAAACGAAACCGGCTCAAATGCACCGGCGGCACGACCAGGTGCATAAAATCCCACTTTTCCGGCTCTGTGGTAAGCAGGCGCTTCTCATACTGCCGGTAGAGGGCAGTGCCGGGAATGGGCGTAAATATGGAAATTCCCGTATAGGCAAGATCCATGCTGTGAATAAACCGGCGCAGGTTTCGAAAATCCTTCCGGCGAAAACGGATATCCACGATAAACAGGCCCACCGGATGAATGGACAGCTCCCGAAGGAGGCGGATGCAGGCGCAGTTGACATTGAGGGAGGTTCCCTTGGCATAGCTGTCAAGCTGCCGGTTGCTGACGGCCTCCAGGCCGACCATCACATACTTAAGGCCGATGTCAGCCAGGGCTTTCATAAGCTTAGGGTTTGCCGTGATAAAATCAGCTCTGCCATAGCAGATAAAGGTCTTATGGATATTATGGCTGCGGATAAGGGCGATAAACTGCCAGAGCCGGTCCGCATCATAGAGAAAATCGTCGTCTACAATCTGGATGTTGGGGCTTATAATCCCCTGAAGCTCTTCGATAACAAGGGAAAGCTCTCTCTGATAATACTGTCCGTTGTTCAGAGTCCTTCCGTAGCAGAAGGAGCAGTGATGAGGGCAGGAAGAGCTTGTCTTTAGGAGAGCCACGGGATGGACGTCCAGGTAGCGGTACTTGTCCAGATAACGCTCCATATGGCTCCGGTCCGGAATGGGAAGCCGGTTGATATCAAAGGCTTCCACAGGATTCATTTTCCAGCCCTCACAGGTATCATAACAGAGACCGTCGATCTTTTCAAAGGGTTTTTGCTGCAGAACATCTAAAATCGCATAGATATTGTCAGAACGGCAGACGAAATCAATATAGGGTTCAAAAAAGCGCTCCGGGTTCTGCTGTGCGTGGGAGCCGCCGGCCAGGGTGAGAATACCAGGGTCAAAGGCCTTGGCCCGCTTAGCATAATCTTTAATTCGATTTTCCTGTGTGATGTATCCGGTGACTGCGACGGCTGCGGGATGGTATTCCAAAAGCAGTTCCTCAAAGGTATGGGGATCCGCGGCAGCCTCGAAGAGATAACAGGGGATTCCCGCCTGGTGAAGCATGGACGAGATGTATTCCAGCTCCAGCGGTTCCGTGCGCAGAGCCATATCCAGGGAAAAACCGCTGTCTGCAGCTTCCGGTTTTACAAGTAGTATCATCATTTTTTTCCGGTTGTTTTTAAAAATAGTTCGTTTATGTCTATATTATATGGTAAAATGAATCAGAAAGCAATGATTATAGGAGTGGAAAATCAAATGAAATATTTATATATTCTGCTTTTGTACCTTCCGTCCGGTTTTGGAAGGCTGACACAGAGGATGACACATTACAAATATACCCATGTGGCCTTGTCATTGGACGATCGTTATGAGCATTTTTATGCATTTTCCAGACTGAGGGCGAAGACGCCGCCTATTTCGGGATATATTGAGGAGAAGCGGATTTATTATACCCTGGGGGAAAATGTGCCTATCTATACGAAGATTTTCAAGGTGCCTGTGACGGAAGCGGGATATCGAAGGGTGAAGCGGTGGCTTGCCAAGGTCCGCCGGGATCCGGAGATTATGTACAATCTTGTGAATATGCTGCTTCTGCCGTGGTTTGGAGGGCATCCGGTTTATAAGGCGTATAATTGTGGGGAGTTTATTGCCAAGGCTCTTAAGCAGGCCGGGATTGAACTGGACATGCCATATTATAAGTATATGCCGAAGGATTTTGACAGGCTTCTGGGAGAGTATGCGATTTTTGAAGGGACTCTTGACAACCGGGGACGGGAAGGAATGGAGGATGATTTTTTCCGGGAAACGGGGCGCAGGGAGTATGTGTGTAAGACGGCTTATATTGTGAGGGAGCTTTTGTACAGGCAGCTTACGGGACATGCCTCCAAAGGGTTCCGGCCGGAGAAGGTGCGGTTTGTGTCGAAGCAGCCTACCCTTTCGTGCTGTCACGCAGCGACTTTAAATCAGTAATATCCTTCAAAGTGCACAAATCGATTTCCAGACGCGTATTTTGCGGCTGGAAATTGATTTCATACCCGTGTACTTTGAAGGATATTACGGAACTGGAATAGGAGGAGAATTGGGATGAATAAGGTTTGTGTGAGAAATGTTGTGATTGGCGAAGGGATGCCTAAGATATGTGCGCCTGTTGTGGGACGGACCCGGGAGGAGATCCTGCTTCAGGTTAAGGAGCTTCTGGAGGCCGGGCCGGATCTGGCAGAATGGAGGGCGGACTGGTTTGAGGGAGCGAAGGACAAGGGAGAGCTTCGGGAAGTACTGGGGCTTTTGCGCGGGGAGCTTGGGGAGATGCCGCTGCTTGTGACCTTCCGGACAAAGCGGGAGGGCGGTGAGCAGGAGATTTCTGCGGAGGATTATGAGGAATTTCTTAGGGAGGTTCTCGCTTCCGGCCAGGCGGATCTGGTAGATGTGGAGCTGTTCATGGGAACGGAGCTTCTGGAAAGAATTGTGGAACGGGCACATGAAAAAGGGGTGAAGGTTGCAGCGTCCAGCCATGATTTTGAGAAAACGCCCAATGTGGGAGAGATGGTTGACCGCCTGTGCAGGATGCAGAGGGCAGGGGCTGACCTTTTGAAGATCGCGGTGATGCCGAAAGATCCGGGAGATGTGCTGACCCTTCTTGCCGCTACCTGGCAGATGAGGGAGTGCTATGCGTCTCAGCCGGTGATTACGATGGCGATGGGAGGAAAGGGCGTTATCAGCCGCATGGCCGGGGAGATCTTTGGATCGGCGCTGACCTTTGGAGCGGTGGGGAAGGCTTCGGCTCCGGGGCAGGTGAAGGCTGAGGAGCTTAAGGGGGTGCTTCGGATGCTGCATGAGAATTTGTGAAGAGGACTGTTCAGATAGAATGCAAGAGTGAGGAGGAAGAATGTATGGGACTGTATCTGAATCCGGGAAACGAAGCTTTCCGCCAGGCGGTAACCGATGATATTTATATTGACAAGACAAAAATGATTGCGCTCATAAATCAGAAACTCAATCGCTCCAGAGTAAAATATGTTTGTGTAAGCCGTCCCCGCCGTTTTGGAAAGTCTATGGCAGCGGATATGCTTGCGGCTTATTATGGAAGGGGATGCGATTCAGGAGATTTGTTTAGAGGCAGAAAGATTGAAAAAGAAGAGTCCTTTCCAGTACATTTAAATCAACATAATGTAATACGGCTGGATATCCAGCGCTTCCTTTTTGACGAATCTCATCTTGATATTTTTATTGATAAAATACAGGAAGCGGTAATTAGGGAATTAGAAACGGAATACGGCGGAAGCTTTATCAAAGATCAGTATGGACTGCCCGGTGTATTGGGACAAATCTATGCGCATACAAAAAAGGGTTTTATATTTATTATTGACGAGTGGGACTGTGTATTTCGGTTTGCAAAGGAACGGCAGGAGATACAGAAGGCTTATCTGGATTTTCTCAGAGGGCTTTTTAAAGGTGCGGAATATGTGGAACTGGCATATATGACGGGAATTCTTCCTGTTAAGAAATATGGAGAACACTCTGCAATTAATATTTTCAAAGAATTTTCCATGCTGAATCCGGGACCATTTGCGGAATATTTTGGTTTTACGGAAGAAGAAGTGAAGAGGCTCTGCGGAAGGTTTGGTGTAGATTATGAAAAGACAAGGGAGTGGTATGACGGATATCTGGCAGGAGATTTCCAGATCTATAATCCCCAGGCTGTAACAGAATTGATGGACAGCGGAGCATTTCGGAGCTACTGGACTGGAACAGAGACGTATGAGGCTTTAAAGATTTATATTGATATGAATTTTGACGGATTAAAGGAATCTGTGATTGCTATGCTCAGCGGCGTGCGCTGTGAGATCGATCCATCTACCTGTCAGAATGACATGACGACCTTTAGAAGCCGGGATGACGTGCTTACCCTGTTATTGCACCTTGGGTATTTGTCATTTGATGAAAAGACTTCAGAAGTATTTATTCCCAATCAAGAGATTGCCAGGGAGTTTATGAGATCCGTGAAAGCGGGCGGATGGGATGGATTGATACGGGCACTGGAACGTTCGGAGGAATTACTTCAAAAAACCTGGGCTCTGGATGAGGAAGCAGTAGCATTAGGAGTAGCTGCAATTCACAACGAGACGGCATCCATACTAAAATACAACAATGAAAATTCTCTTACCTGTACCATTTTGATGGCATATTACAGTGCAAAGGCTTATTATATGAATCCGCTTTTAGAATTACCGACAGGGAGAGGCTTTGCGGATGTGGTGTATCTGCCCAGAAGGGATATTGACAGGCCTGCTCTGGTTGTGGAATTGAAATGGAATCAGTCAGCAGAAGGAGCGATTGCCCAGATTAAGGATAGGCAGTATACAGAATGGCTGGAGGGATATACAGGAAAGATTCTTTTGGTTGGAATTAATTATGATGAGAAGAAAGGACACTTTTGTGTGATTGAGGAATATAAGAAACATAAATAGTATCTTCAGTGAGCAGTAGGAATTACGATGAATTTGTGAACACAATATTGTCTTGTGAATAAAGATGCTGGTTTAAAACAGCGGCTTCATAGGGGGATAAAAGTGAAGCTTTGCGTTAGAGCCGGAATCATATCTTCAAGATAAAAGCGCATAAGTTATAGTAAGAATCGGAAGTTTCGAATAGAAAAAGCGGTGAATCATATGGAAAATGCAAAACTGGAGAATATGCTCAACCTGGCCCTGGATGCCACACAGAGGGAACGGGAGAAATCTCTGAACCTGGATGTGGGTTATGATCGTGAGGAAAAAACCTGGGAGCTGATTGTAAAGTACCACGGGGATCTAAGCCCTCTGAAGGCGGAGGGCATCCAGGTGGTGGAGCTGATGAACGAGTACGCTGTTTTGACAGTCCCTGAATCTCTGATTGAACGTCTGGCGGATGTGATTGAAATTGAATATATTGAAAAACCAAAGAGGCTGTTTTTCTCTGTGAACCAGGGAAAGGCAGCCTCCTGCATTACGGGGGTGCAGAATGCCAGGTATGATTTGTTTGGGGATGGAATTCTGGTGGCGGTGCTGGATTCCGGGGTAGATTATACACATCCGGATTTCCGCAACGAGGACGGAAGCAGCCGGATTCTGGCTTTGTGGGATCAGACGATTCCCGGGAATCCGCCGGAGGGCTATCTGATTGGAACGGAGTATACAAAGGATCAGATTGACGAGGCTCTGAAGGAGTACGACGCAGGGAGGGGAAGAGGGCTTGTGCCGAGTGTGGATACAAGCGGTCATGGAACCAGGGTTCTGGGGATTGCGGCCGGAAACGGAAGGGCCAGCAACGGGCGTTACCGGGGAGTGGCAAGCCGCAGTCCGATTCTGGTGGTGAAGCTTGGAGTTCCGAGAGCAGAGGCATTTCCAAGGACAACGGAGCTGATGCAGGGGATTGATTATTGCCTGCGTAAGGCTATGGAATTTGCACTTCCGGTGGCGGTGAATATCAGCTTTGGCAATACCTATGGCGCGCACAACGGCACTTCTCTTTTGGAAACCTATATTTCGGATATGGCAAACATCTGGAAGT
Source organism: Candidatus Merdisoma sp. JLR.KK011 (assembly GCF_036941125.1). NCBI lineage: Bacteria > Bacillati > Bacillota > Clostridia > Lachnospirales > Lachnospiraceae > Candidatus Merdisoma > Candidatus Merdisoma sp. JLR.KK011. The sequence goes on from NZ_JAYWSZ010000004.1 coordinate 1,620,888, forward strand.
CTGTTATCAGCATCGGTACAGGAAATGAGGGCTATGCGGCCGGACATACGGGCGGCCGGATGGAGGAGGGGAAGGCCGTGGAGATTCCTTTGGCCGTGGGGGAATATGAGGCGGCTTTGAATGTGCAGATTTGGAAGTCTTATCTGGATGAGGCGGATATCATGCTGACCAGTCCGGGAGGAAGACGTGCCGGCCCCATACAGAGCATTCTGGGGCCCCAGCGGTTTCCTATGGAAAATACGGAGATTCTTTTGTATTATGGGGAGCCTACGCCCTACAGCTCCTCGCAGGAGATTTATATTGAGTTTCTACCTAAAGGAGATTATATTGATTCGGGGATTTGGACCTTTACTTTGATTCCGGGGCAGGTACGGGACGGGGAGTATCATTTGTGGCTGCCGAGCAGTGCGGCGGTAAATGGGGCAACGCGTTTTCTGTATCCAACGCCTGTGGGAACGCTTACGATTCCTTCAACGGCCAGGAAGATTATTGCGGTGGGAGCTTACAATAGCCGGACGCTGACGTATGCGGATTTTTCCGGGCGGGGGACTGATGGGGGAGAAAGCCTTAGAAAGCCGGATCTGGTGGCGCCGGGGGTGGATATTATGACTACGGTGCCTGGGGGTGGTTATGGGGAAGCGACGGGGACTTCCTTTGCCACGCCTTTTGTGACGGGGGCGGCGGCGCTGCTGATGGAATGGGGGATTACGGATGGGAATGATCCGTTTTTGTATGGGGAGAAGGTGAAAGCGTATCTGAGGAGAGGAGCGAGACCGCTTCAGGGATCTACTGAGTATCCTAACCCACAAGTAGGGTATGGGGCGCTATGTGTGAGAGATAGCCTGCCGGTTTGAGTAATAGCTTTATAAAGAAATTAAGAAAATGAAAACATATTCTTCTCAGTTTTATAAAATAATGATATACTAAGACCAAGGAGGTATTGAGAATGGCTGTTATAACGTATAATGACCAGTTGAGAAGTTTATTAGCTAATGCAAGATGTGTACTGGCATTTGATACAGCGGCAGATTTTTTGGGATTAACGAATGGTGGATATAGATCTGTAGTGCAGATTTTTGTTGATAAAAAACAAAATATTGAAGGAACTGAACAGACTTTGGTGCCTTCTTTAGAGACTCTTGAGTGTGAAGAACACAATGGATTGAAATGTACAACAGTAAGCCAGACCATTATAGATCTTCTTGAACAAAATGGTGATGAACAGATTATTACAGAAAGTCTGGCAAATTATTATGAAGAGAATAGTGAAAGTTTTGATGGACTTGTGATACCAGCGCATTTGCAATCAAGATTTGAAAAGTACAGAGTATGGGCAATAGAATATTATGAAGAGTAGGTGACATATTTGGAGCTGATGGATTTTTTATATAGAGTTATGGAAGAACTGGTAAATGCAGGCGTACCAATTGTTTTCAAAGGAGCAATGGTTCTTAATCTTGCCATTAGAGATAACAATCCATCAAAAGTGGAACGAGCAACTAGAGATATTGATGGAGATTGGGTCGGAGAATATCCAACAATGAAGGAAATAGAAAGAGCGTTGCAAAGTGCTGTAAATAAAGTGGATTCTTCTTTAAATGTTCAAGCTATTAGAGTATTTGGCGAAAGAAAGTCGGCAGGATTTAAAATTAGCAATGAGAGAGGAGAAAAGATTGCAAGTATTGATTTGAGCATTAGGCAAAACCAATTTTGTAAATCATATATTTCTTATGTGAATGGAGTGGTTATTAAAGGAGCCAGCCTATCAAAAATGTTAATATAATAATAAAGAAAAAATTTAGGAGGGTTTCTATGTGTAAAGTAAAATCGGGAGTGCAAATCAAAAATCGACAGGACATTCAAAATCTTGTTATTGGTATAATTTTTAGACAACGTGCAACATACCGAATAGAAAATATATTAGACATTGTTTCGTATTATACGAGAGATTCACAATATGAGGTTTCTGAAGATGATTTATATTATATTATCTCCGAAACTCTTGATATGTTATATATAAGAAATAGGGTGAAATTTAAAAATGGCGTTTACAGTCCACTACCTTTAAAGGTTCTTTTTATGCAACATCAAATTGCTTGCAATTAACAAAATATGGGTAATCAAAGTTTTTGAGCGTTTTCCAATCTATTTGGGGGTTTGTCGTGAGGGTCTGGTTTGAGGGGCTCGTTTGAGGGTCTGGTATAGATGTCAGACCCTTTATTCAGTTGTTTTACATTTCTTGGGGATATGATATGTGATTGGATTCCAAGATAGTCTGCAGGGTGTGGATGTATTTGTTTTTCTTTTCAATTTCAATCCAGTTGCCGTGGCACAATTCATCTGCTTCTACTAACTCCTGTCGGGGTATTTCATAATCAATCCATTTGATGCATTTATGGTCTATGCTGAATGCACAATAATTATTCATTTGTGCTCCTCCTAAAAGTCATCTTCTTCATAATAAGCAACAGGGTTATAGTCAGTCACACCATTAAGAACAGGTGAGGATCTTGTGGCATAAAGAAATCTGTTTCTAAACCCTCATGCCCCACATTTGGCACCACCATAAATGAAACTGTGCAAGCGATAGGTTATTGAATTTGTTTTTGCCATTGTCTATACTATAACCAACGGCAAAGATCGTTTTAATTTTGGGCCTGCAGCCCGTTTTCTAAACTGATTTCAGGTACTCTCATTTGCACCACCACCTGTCCAGCCTCTTACGGCAAAAGGACGTACAGTAAAATGATAACAGACAGAGTACCATGCCGTAAATTTACCCAGGAGGTGCCTTTATGGATAGAATTTACGACAATTGTTGTGGTATTGACGTGCACAAAAAACTCATCGTTGCCTGCTTTCGAAAAGGCAATAAGCAGGAGATACGGGAGTTTGGCGCAACAACCAGAGAACTTCTCGAAATGGCTGACTGGCTCAAAGACGGCGGCTGTGAAATGACCGCAATGGAGAGCACGGCATCTTATTGGAAGCCTCTGTATAACATCCTTGAATCGTCCGGCCTGAACGCTATGGTGGTCAATGCCCGCCATATGAAAGCTGTCCCAGGACGCAAGACAGATGTCAGGGATGCTGAATGGATTGCGGATCTTCTTCAGCATGGGCTGCTCCAGCCCAGTTACATCCCTGATAAAGAGCAGCGGGAACTGCGTGAGCTGGTCCGTTACCGCAAGAGCCTTGTTGGTGAACGCACCAGGGAGCTCAACCGCCTCCAGAAGATGCTGGAAGGCGCCAACATCAAGCTGTCCGGTACTGTGTCGGATATCAACGGCAAGAGCGCGCGCAACATCCTGGAGTATCTTCTCACCGGGGCGTCCGTGGATGGACCGAAATATGATGAGATGTATGAACAGAAGATCATCGCCCATAATCTCAAGGCCACCAAGGAGCAGATCATAGACGACCTCAATGGTGTGATGAGCCCTCTCCAGCGCCGGATGATGAAGGAGCTTCTGGCACACCTGGACGAGCTTAATATCCACATCAAAAATCTGAATGATGAGATTGACAACTTCATGAAGCCGGAGGAAAAACAGGCTTCCCATGCCATCCAGGATGTGACTGGTATAGGGAATACCAGCGCGCAGGCCATCATTTCCGTCATTGGCACGGATATGGAACGTTTTCCTACGGACAGGCATATCTCGTCATGGGCCGGATTATGCCCTGGTGATAATGAAAGCGCCAGGAAGAGGAAGTCCGGCAAGACCAGAAAAGGGAACTCCCTTTTGCGGACAACCCTGATTACCTGCGCGCATTCAGCTGTAAAGAATAAAAAGTCCTATTTCCATGCGCAGTTCATGAGGATCAGCTCCCACAGGGGAAAGAAGAGGGCCTATGTCGCAGTTGCCCATTCCATGCTCATAGCCATTTACCATATCCTCAAAGACGGAGTGGTGTTCAAGGATCTTGGAGCTGATTATTATAACCAGTTCAACAAAGAACGCAAAATCAATGCGTATCTGAAAAAGTTAAAAGCACTTGGTTGGGAAGCCCCGGTAGTTGCCGCCTGAGTCTTCCAGACAGGGTCAAAAACTTCTTTTAAGCTTGATAGGGGCAGTCTGCGCTTTTTTGGCTACCCGGAAGATTATGTTTCACAGTAAAATGCTCAAAATTACGAAAACCACGTCCAAGACGTTTGAGCTCTTTAACTTTACGATTCATAGATTCAATTGGTCCGTTAGAAAGACGGGCATCATAGATTTTTCCATTTCCAATCCGTTCGACCATAATAAATGAATTAATGATGGGATCTTCGTATTTTTCCAACAGAGATACAAAATCACGAAAAATTTCCTGGCGAGATTCCTTGAATTCCTGAACCAGCACCGTTATTTCAGCACGTGCCTGAATGGGGTTTCCGCCGTTACAAGAATTGAATTGTACATATTTTTCTTTCAAATCCCGGAAGTCCCACAGATTGGAATCCATACGAAAGAGGGCATCCTCGTAATCATAGGTATTCATTAGGGCGTGAAAATGAGCATCCATTCTGGGATTGTTTCGATACCTTATATTTGATTGATTTGCAAGGATTAACCATCTGTACTTTTGAAGCAGATAGACTTCATCGGATGGAGGAAGAGTAACAAGACTCTGCTGTTCAAAAGAGAGCTTATCTTGGTATTCACGGTCTCGCTGCCGGTATTTCTTGATAAGCTGCCGGATATAGCTGTCAATAGACCGTGTGATCCATTGGATTACATGAAACGAATCAACGACGGGAACCGCATTTGGAAAATATTTTTTAACATATGCGATATATGGATTATACATATCTGAAATAAGATACTTTACCTGTCTGCATTCTTCGGTGGGAATTGAAACGAAATAGGATCCTGTGACGTTGGTTCTTCTGCTGCGAAGTAAATCGATGGGATCTCCGGTATGGAAATCCTGTATGATTAAGGCATACCGGCAATCGCCATCCATATCCAGATGAACCTCATCGATAGAGATGGCATCTGTCAGAGGCAGACGGTCAAGCTTTACATAGAGGTCAAAGACCTCATGGGCATGGGAATCTGATACATGAAACCTTTTGGCAATGAAAGCGGAAGTTTCCAAAAGATTTCTATATGCATCAACAATCAGCATGTCAGCCGCATTGGTTGTCCTTCGCTGTTTATTAACAAACTTGAAGGACTCACTCATCTCATACAGGCATTCCGGATTTGTGCATCGCCAGCGGCGCTGTTTCAGAATAAGAATCAAAGAATAATTATCCTAAAGAATAGGATGAGTAATGGTTCTGTTCTTGATACCCCGGGAGTGCATACGAAATCCACAGGATGGACAGAAATGTGCAGTGGGTGGAGTTTTAAGAAAGATGGTTTTTGTCCGATCTTGGATCTGAATATCAGAGATAATAACATTTGCATCTTCAAGGTCAAGTAAATCTGTGATACGATTCATGTATCCTCCTTTCGATTTGGTTATTTTCCGCAAAAACAATCATAACAAAGAAGGATAAAAAGAAAACAAGATTGACCAGTAAAAAGACGATTGATTAATCCTGTTTTTTATGTTGAAAAATCGTAGCCCCTCATGAAGGACCCTCAGACCATCCCCTCACGAAAGCCCCTCTAGCTATACCTTCAAAAAGGTAGCCCCTCAAAAACTTTGAATACCCTATTTTGTTTCTGGTTTTTTATCGTTTTAACATTAAAGAAAGAAGCGGCTTTTACATACGCTTGAAAAGGAATGCTGTTTGGATTAAGCGCAGCAGAGATTAGGACGTTGGTATCTATCAAAACCCTCATACGTTGTCATCCTCGTTTCTCAATTCCTTTACAAGCGTCATAACATCATCGTCAGAAGTCAGACCGGTACGTTCTGCTTCTCTGGCCATTTCGTTTTGAAGCACCTGCATAGCGTAGACAGCGGAGTTGACAATACGGACGGTATTTCCCTCAACGATGAATGTAACACGATCACCGCTTGTTACTCCAAGGACTTCACGGACATCTTTGGGTATTGTAATCTGTCCCTTTGCCATGACTTTTGCATTATCTATAAATGTATTTGCTGACATAGTTGCACGCCTCCTGTATCTTGTAAAACATTAGTGAATGGTTAATAAGCATGAAATATGAAAAGTAGGGAAATCCCTACTTTGATTATATGCAGGAGATACAGAAAAATCAACTTTTTTACTCAAATATCATCAAGTAGGGAGGTAGGTAAAATGAAAAAGAGATATTTTGTAATTGGTTTTTTGGCTGTCTTTTTTTGACGGTATCCGTTTTGTTTCTTTTCCTGATATCGCAGGAAAGCAGGGAACTTAAGAATCTGCCAGTAGAAAAGACGGAAGAGAATAGTCCTTGTGTGGATGAAGCATCCATGCAGATCATTGACGAGGAACGGCTTAAAAACTTTTTGAGTTATATGGAAGGCGGAGGGCCGTTCAGTGATGAGCCGCAGGGAACAGTTGGAGTTGTTGAAAAGTCAGACACAACAAAAGAATCCGTGTCAAGTGGTAAACCAGACTGTAGGCAGAAGGCCGCATCGTCAGAGAGAACAGAAGGGAATGCGGCAGAATGGATTTCAGGTGTATGTTGTCACACGGGATAACGATATCCGGAAAGATCCTTGTAGCAACGGACGGCGATCCCTTTGACAGCACAAGGCAGCTGGCCCTGTGGTCCGTAGTTCCGGCAGAGGAAGCGGCAGCTTACCGCCAAGTAGAGGTTGAGATTATCAATGCCGGTATTGTAGAAAGAAAGTACAGCTTCCCCAGGGCATTTGTAGTTGACTATAAAGAAGATTTCTCCAACAGTGATGGAATCGGACAGTTTAAGCTTATCATTAAACAGAAAAAGGATAAGCTGGCTACAATTTCCATCGAAGGAGGATACATAGGCGCCTAATCATAACAGAAGCGCGGAGAAAGGGGCATGTTCCGTGCGGACATGCCCCTTTCTTTAAGCTTCGTAAAAGGATGCTGAGAAAGGCGCAGGAAATATGAAAGACTGGTATCGAATTCTGGGCGTCTCCCGGCAGGCGTCTGAGAGTGAATTAAAAGCAGCCTACCGGAAGCTTGCGAAGCAGTATCACCCGGATGCGCATCCAGGCGACCAGGAGTGTGAGCGTCGGTTCCGGGATATCTCCGAGGCGTACAGCATTTTGTCTGATCCGGAAAAGCGTCGGAAGTATGATGCTGAGCTTGGGGATAAAAAGGATGGAAAGGAACGGAAAAATACAGCCGGGGATCGGACAGGGACAGAAGCGGGACAGGTGGATTTTGAAAACCTGTATCGGAACTTTGAAAGCTTTTTCGGCTTTCATCCGGATACAAAAGAGATCGTCAATGAAAAAAAGCTGAATCCGGACAGGAACACCGGGAACCCATTGGACACCACGGCGGTGTTTGAAAAGTTTATGGGGATAAAGAGGTAAGATGAAGAGAAAATTCAATGCCGCAGCGGCTGTACTCTGCTTTGCTGCCGCAGTTCTGATCAGTTATAAAATGGGTATACAGTCGGGATGGCCCTGGGCCGGCTGTGGGATTCTGGCTGGCATCCTGCATCTTCTGCTTCCTACAGGGCCGCAGGCTGAAAGTCGGAAAGGAGAAGCCGGTTTCCGGGAGGAAGAAATGGTTTCTCATACCCCTGTGGAGCTGGTGCTTTTGAATGAAGAGGGAGGCCGGCAGGCTTCTTGGGAAATTTATGGAAAAAACGGGATCGTGATTGGCCGGGATGTGGGTGAAAACCATGTAACTGTTAACCTGGATCATACAACCTACGCAGGAATGATCGATATAGAGCATGCGGTTCTGAATTTTTCGGGGGATGCGTGGTACATCGAAGATATTTCCAGCCAGAACGGAATCAGTATACAGAAAAATGACGGAAGAAAATATAAGATTTCTTCCGGAAAACCCTGCAGACTGGAATTGGGGGATATTATCTTTGTGGGATTGACCAGGCTTCAGCTTTTATAAGGGACTTTGGGTTTGCCTGAAACCCCATAGATGCTTTTGAGAAACGGAGGATAAAACGATGGGAGAGTCAAACTTAATCCGCTGCCAGAACGGTCATATGTTCAGCAGACGGCGTTACGGAACGGTCTGCCCCTACTGCAATATAGAGACGGCAACCCCGGAAAAAAAGGAAATCGGGAAGTCGGAAGTGGATATGGAGGAAGCTTTGTTCCAGGAGGATATCAAGCCGGTCTGCGGATGGATCGTATGCATATCCGGTCCCAGACAGGGAAAAGACTACAAAATTGTCTCCGGGAAGAACTTTGTGGGGAGAGCGGATGACATGGATATTCAGATTCTGGGCGATAACGAGATATCCAGGCGCAATCATGCGGTGATTGTATTTGATCCGAAGAAAAAGGAAACGGTTCTGCTTCCCGGGGATTCCAACGGACTTGTGTATCTGAATGAGAATGCGGTATATGTCCCTTCCTCTTTGAATCCCTATGACAAGATTGAACTGGGGAAGTCCGTGTTTGTATTCATCCCCTTCTGCGGCAGCAATTTTATGTGGGGAAACGGACCGGAATAAAGCACATTGAGAAAAAGACCAGATGGGAGGCTTCAGACACAGATGGACATGCTCAGTTGGATAATTACCGCCTTAATAGCAGGCGTTTTTCTGTTAGACATAGCAAAGCTGTTCCTTAAGGAGCCTGTGGAAGAAGAGCAAAGCTTTCGGATGATTGATATTGGAAAAAGCATGACCATCGGTTCCCGGGAGGTGCAGGAGGATCAGGTTGGAACGGCAGAAACATCAGCCGGAGTTATGGCGGTGCTGGCAGACGGAGCCGGGAAGGCATATGGAGGCCGGATAGCCAGCCGTATTGCGGTAGATACCTGCATTGATATATTTAAGGATTACAATGCCTTTCATAATCCACAGCACTATTTCCGAAAGGCCTTTCATTGTGCGAATAGAGAGATTCTCAAAGCCTTGGGAGATGAGAACCGGGGAACGGCCAGCGTGGGCTGCGTGCTTGTCTCAAAGGGGCTTTTGTATTATTCCCTGGCAGGGAATGTAGGAATCTATGTATACCGGGAAGGGAATCTTGTGCCGGTTTCCTCCGGTCATACCGTTGCAGTGCTGGCCGAGGAAAGATTTCGGGAAGGAAAGCTCTCCCGGGAGGATGCCCTTAAGCTGCTTCACAATAAGCGGATCTACAACTACCTGGGACAGGACGGCTTCCGGGACATGGAGCTTTTTGATGCGCCTGTACGGATGAAGCAGGGGGATATCGTGGTTCTGATGAGCGACGGCCTCTACGAGCTAATTGGAACAAGAGAGCTGGAAGCAGTTCTTTTGGGGGCTTCGAGCTGTCAGAAAAAAGCCTATGACCTGATTGAACTCGTAAATCAGAATCCCGGGGAAATAAAGGATAATGCCAGCGTGATCCTGCTGGGGATAGACGAGGCTTAAACTTATGAGAAAACAAAATTCAGAATTTAAGACAGCCTTTACTTCGGAGGCAGGACGGGATCTGAAAAACACCGATTATTTTGGATTTGTGGAACTGGACGATTTTGCCTGCTATGTGATGGCGGACGGGATAGATGATCAGACAGATGCGGTCAGCGCCCGTCTGGCCGTGGCGGCGGCCGTCAGCGCCTTTTCGGAAGCACCCTCCATGAAAAAGCGCACCATGCAGGCATGTCTTGCAGCAGCCAACCGGGCACTGCTGGAAGCAAAGAGCAAAAATAAGCTGAAAGCTTCCATCCTCATTGTCCTTACAAATTATGTAAAGTTCCGGTACGGACAGGCCGGAAATATCCGCTTAAGGCTGTGCAGGGACGGCTTTACCAGGCTGCGGTCTCTGGATCAGTCCCTGACCGCGGATCTGGTCCGTGAGGAAAAGGTTGAACCGGATAAGGTGGCAGTCCATGAAGAGCGGAACAACCTGTTCGCTTATCTGGGAAAAGAAAAGGAATTTTATCCGTTTGTTTCGAAAAAATTCAAGCTTTTAAGCGGAGACGTGATTGCGCTCTATACAAGAGGCATCTGGGAAAACATTGATGAGGGGGAGTTGAAAGATGCCTTTGAAGAGGCATCGGAGGAACCACGGGAACTGGTAGACAATGTGGAGGATCTGCTTTTATCCAGGCAGCCGGAGGCTCTTGGAAAATATACCTTCGCAGCCCTGTTCATCAACAAGGTTTTTACAGATCCCAATAAAAAGCGCAGAATCCGCCGGATAATTATGATTACAATCCCCATTCTCCTGATGCTGGCTGTGCTTACAACCATTCTGGTTATCCGGTACAGAAAAAGGGAAGAGAAGCGCGTACAGATGGAGCTTGGTTATACAGATACCATCGAGTATGTCCAGGCGGATAATTATGTCCGTGCCCTGGAGCGGTGCCAGGAGGCATCGGAGCTTGCAAAGGAGCTGAAAAATGCCAGGATGCAGAAGGAGCTTGGGAATTATCAAAAGCTGATAGAGGCTGTTCTTTCCGCACAGGAGCAGTTAGAAGCTGAAAAATACGGAGAGGCACAGAAGCTGTACCAGGAGGCTTCCAACCGTTCCGCCTATGTGGATCATGCAGGGCTTGATTATATCAATGACAGGCTGGCTCTTACAGCGTCATATATTACGGTTTACGATTTGATAAGCCTTGGAGACACGCTGGCACAGAATCTCCAGTATGACAAGGCGGAAGAAAAATACCTGGAAGCCAAAGCCATTGCCGGAAAGATCTATTTTGACGCAGGCCGCACAATGGCGATGGAGGCCCTGGAAAAGCTTTACGAGGATCAGAAGGCGGAAAAAGAAGCGGAGGAAGAAGAGCGCAAAGCCCTCCTTGCACAGCAGGAATCCGGAGCCAACTATACGGCCCAGGGAGACGCTGCCTTTGCCCAGGGGGATTATGAAAGTGCAAAGGTATACTATACCTCGGCCCGGCAGGTCTACCAGGAGATGGTGGATGACATCCAGTGCAGAGCGGCGGAGGAAAAGCTTGCCTCTGCAGAGAAAAAAATCTCCGAGCAGGACACAAAAAAGCAGGAGGCGGAAGACTTTGTGAAGCAGGCGGAAGCAGCCTCGGATGCTCAGGATTTTGTGACGGCGAAAACCTGTTATCTTGTTGCAAAGGATATTTATGCTTCTCTGAAAATGGAGGACGAGGTGGAGGGGCTTACCCGGAAAATGGAGGTTCTTGATATCAAGGCCGGATTGGCGGAATGACAGGAGCTTATGCTCACTTGTAACTGGTAACGAACAGGATACCGAAAGTTTCAAAGTTAAGCGGCCTGTGGGAATAACAGCAAAGAGGGAAAATATATGGCAGCCGGTGAGAAATTCGATATGAAGGAATACATAGAAAAAAGAATGATGGAGCTTGAAGATCCGGGGGAGCGCAGGCTGTTTAAAAAAATGACAGGAGAGATTCTCTTCGATTTGTATGAGTACAACCGGAAGGCGTATGAGAGTCTGGAAAAACGGATTCTGGAGGAATACAGCCCCAGGCAGAATCAGTATACGGTATATAGCACCATCATAGAACGGAGCCGGTGTGACATCACCGATTCCTTTCTGCAGCCTATGTGTCCCGGGGATATGAAAAAAGAGCCGATACAGTGCCAGGATGTCTGCCAGGCGTTGTCGGAGAACCGGCCTATGGTGGTTGATACGGTCTTTTTTAAGGGAAGCGCATCGGAGATATATGAGCTTCTTTCCCAGGAAGAACGCCGTTTCCAAGGTACGGTTCGGACAGACACAGGGGAATATCCGGCCGACTTTACCTTAAGACGGAACAAAAAATATCTTCAGACGGCAGAAGAACTCTATCCGGTCTTTGCTCTCAATGGACGCGCTTGGCTTACGGTATGCACAGCCTATCTTACAAAGATGTTAGATGTATGTCTTTGGAGGGCGGAGGGAATGGAAAAAGAGGGGGAGCTCCTTGAAATCTGTACGGACTTTGAAGAATACAGGGAGCAGATACTGCCGGATATGATTCCCCTGTGGAATCTTTCGGAGCTGACAGAAAAGACAAGCACCTATCCCATACCCTGTATTGATCAGATTCATTACGAACACCGGATCTTCGCCCAGCGCCTGCGGACGGACTGCGAGTATCTGATCCGGAATATGGACATGGAGGTGACAGGCATCCGCCGGTTAAACGGGGATTTATACATCACCTGCCCAAAGGAGCAGCCCTGTGTGTGGAAGCTGTACCAGGCATCCGTTCCGGAGGGCCGGGAACGGTATACCTACCCGGTGCTTTCCAACCAGTATAAAGAGACCTTTTCCGGCAGCATAACGGGGATGTTTCAGAGAAGCATCAAAACAAGGGCGGAGCTGGGAAGACTGATAGAAGCCTTTGAATACGGGGACTACGTAACCTTTCAGGACGTCCGGGTGGAAAACGGCATTCCGCCGGAATGTATCCCCTGTAATTATAACATGGATGGATTTATAGCGGACGAATTCCGCACAGGAAGCCGCCGGCAGGTTCTTGTGATTGAATTTGCAGGAAGGGCTTCCGGAAGCTTTCTGACTGAGGATATTATGAGCTTCCTGGTCACTCAGATACAGCGGATTTTTCCGGATTATCATTGTGTGGGCAGATTGGCTCCGAAGTGATATTACGGAACTGGAATATTACGGAACTGGAATGGAGGCGGCGGCTTGAATTTTATGTGGGATATGGCAATTCGAGCAGGAGAACAGGGGAGGCCGGAACAGGAGCTGTTCTTCTGTCAGGCAAAGGAATACAGCCCGTTTTTTGAGCCGGCATTTCCCTGCCTGAACGAGACAAAGGTGGAAAACGGCAGGATTGAACTGAACCTTCTGTACCGCTTTGCGGATATCTTCCAGGATATCCTGGCATGGGAAGGGGAGGACCGGGAGACGGGTGCATATGCCCAGTTTCGTGAGTTTTTCATTGATGCCGTGCTGCATGCCATTTTATATACTGATTTGAGGGACGGCCTTACAAGAAGAGAGGTTTCTATAAGAAAGATACAAGAAGAACTTTTGGATGGAAGCTTCTTTCGGGGAGCGGCCGGGGATTTTGCCGGGATGGACGCAGGGGAACAGTACCGCCTGGCATCTCTGGTATTGAGCCAGATGGAGACAGGCTCGTCCCTGGGTATGTTTCGAAGAGCCTTAAAGATTCTTTATCCAAAATGTCTGTTATATCAATTCAGAGAGGACGGGAAAAAGCTGATTCTCTACATTGGCATGGAAGGGACAGAGACAGAAAAAAGCCGGTTCCGATTTGTGGAAACCATGTTTCTGCCTGTAGGGTATGAGCTTAAAGTATTCTGGAAATATCACTTCGGCATTGTCGGGATAGAAGGAACCATGAGACTTGGCGAGACGGCCCTTTATGAATGAACGGGAAAGGGAGAGAAAAGTCATGGACAGATATACATATACCTTGAAGCAGGAAGGGGACAAAAAAGAAAGCCGCCTGTACAGCAGAACGGAGCTGGAGCTTATGACGGCCTTCCAACTGCGGGATATCTGCTGGAGGGAGCGTATTATCAACGGAATCCAGGCATCTATGGATCGGGATGAGCTGATCCGTCAGATTATGAGGTTCCGGGGGAGAAAAGAGCATCTGTTCATCACAAGCTACAGCCGGGAGGGAACCAGGCGCATTGAGGAGCTGCTTTCCAGGAGCCGGATTCAGATCTTTCCGGAAGCCTTAAGAGGGTGTGCGAAAATCATCGCTTATAACGGTATCGGCATTACCTGCCGGGACGGCTTTTCCATCGGCTATCGAGAGGATATGGAAGATACCAATGCTTTTTTGGTGAGCGGAAATCAGATCTGTGCCGTATTCCAGCTTCGTACTTATAAAGGAAAGAAGGACAGGCTGTATCTAACAAAGGAAGCTTCCTTAACCTGTACGGAAGCCGCAGTGAAAAGCTACCGGCTTTACTGTATGAACCGCGCCCAGTCCGACCTTCTGTATCGTCTCTACAAAGAGGACTGTGGAATGTACCCAGAACATCTGGATTTTTATGAGGCTCCTGTTATGGACTTCCAGGTGAGAGAACTTTTCCGGATGGATATGCCCCTGGCCATTGATTTCGGAACCACCAATACAACGGCAGGCATTTACCTGGATTCCGGCTATATCGAAGGCCTGGACGGAGATCCGGCCGTAGGGTATCTGAAAGAGAACGAGGCAAATTATGTTACGTATTTAAGGGAGGACGGAAAAGAGACGCCTTTACTCCCTTCGGCAGCCGGCGTGCTGCATATCCGTGGGGATAAGGTGCAGTATGTGTTCGGCCATGAGGCGGACCGCCTGTTCCATTCCAGCTATATTGACGAGGGTTTCTGCATTTTTTATGACATGAAGCGGTGGATCAGCGATCCTGATAAAGAGGAAGAACTGGTAGATCGGGAGGGGAGGCGCTGTTTTGTAAAGCGCAGGGAGATCATCCGGGCTTTCCTGCAGTACGTGATTGACTGTGCGACCCAGAGGTTCAAGTGCCGTTTTGAGCGCCTGCATCTGACAGCGCCCGTGAAGCAGAAGCGGCTGTTTGCACGTCTTTATAAAGAGATTCTTCCGGAGTATCAGATTATGGAAGAGGAGGACATGCTGGACGAGGGCGTGGCGGTGCTCTACAATTCCATATCTGAGCTGATCGCGCAGAACCGTTTCCAAAATAGCGAGGAGCTTAAGGCTCTGATTATCGACTGCGGCGGCGGAACTACGGATCTGTCCTCCAGCCGGTTTTCCATCACCAACCGGAGGATTTCCTACGGTATCCGCATTGCGACGGCTTATGAGAACGGGGATACGGATTTCGGCGGAAACAATCTGACCTACCGGGTGATGGAGCTTTTGAAAACCGCTTTGGCCTGTGAGCTGGGCGTGTTGGAGGGGTGTGGGATAGAGAAGATCCTGGAAGCTATGGGGACGGATATCTTCCGGCGTGTGGATGAGGAAGGGCCGGAGGGCGTTTATAAAGAACTAGATCGGGAATACGGGAGGGCAGAAGCCGTCATTCCTACCAGGTTCAAGGATTATGAGCACAGGAGCAACCGGGAGTACTTTGCGGTGAAAAACAACTTTTATTTTCTCTTTCAGCTTGCGGAGGAAATAAAAAAGACCTTTTACGGAAGGAAGGAGGCACTCCGGATAGCTGTAAGCACGGTTCCCATTGAGGAGTCCGGAAC
Organism: Candidatus Merdisoma sp. JLR.KK011; assembly: GCF_036941125.1. Taxonomy (NCBI): domain Bacteria; kingdom Bacillati; phylum Bacillota; class Clostridia; order Lachnospirales; family Lachnospiraceae; genus Candidatus Merdisoma; species Candidatus Merdisoma sp. JLR.KK011. The sequence continues at coordinate 1,636,029 of NZ_JAYWSZ010000004.1, forward strand.
AGTCTGCGTGCTGGCCGACCGGTTTAAGCTGTCGGTCTGTGAGGAAGGCGGCCTTAAGGTTCGGAAAGATATTCCCACGGTGTATTTCAGTGTCAATCAGCTGAACCGCCTGCTGAAAGGGGATATCTACCGGATTGTAAAGCGTTTTATTGAAGAGCCTTATGAAAATGACAGGCTGCAGGAATATTCCATCATGCGTCTTACGGGGCAGTCATGCAAGATCGAACTGTTCCGGGAGGCACTTAAGGAATTCATTCCGGGAAAGGTCATCGAATCCTCCGGACGCAGAGTCTCCGGGGAGGAGGACTACAGCCTTAAGCTGATGTGCCTGGACGGGGCCGTGAAATATATCAGGGACAAGCGGTTCGGGTATGCGGACATCAACATTACCAACGAACAGCCCGCTTTCCCCTACCTTGTGACGGCGGTCACCCATACGGGGGAGGAACGTGTGCTGATCCGCAGTCTCAACCGGACGCATACCAGGGGATTTATCTCCAGAACCATGACGGATCTGACGCTGCACCTGTACCTGAAGGATCTGAACGGGCAGGAACGCTGCAAGTACAGCTGCTTTTTCAATCCGGAGGAATTCCGCCCGGCAGAGGCGGAGGAAATCGGGGAACTGTATGAAGGGCGGATTCCCCAGGATGATATAGATGCCATTGTGGATCGGGAGATTCGATCCTTTGTCCTGGCGGACGAGGAACGGTGGGGCTTCCGGGTGGTGCCCGTACTGCGTAAGGACGAGAAGCTGATGCTGGGGCCGGAAGAGTTCTTCCTCTTTGAGACGGAGAACTGGCTGACTAACTTTTTTGATGGGACAAAATAGTATTGTTGTAAGGGCAGGAATAGGAGGGACAGGATGCAGGTACAAGCGATACCGGTTTTCCGGGATGTTCACATATTGAGGAAGGGGATGCTGGAAGCTCTCTCGGATTATGCTTTCCGGGCCGATCAGCTTCTGTATCAGGGCTATGGGAACGGAATCCTCTCCGGATGCCGTCTTACAACCACCAAAGACCGGATCATTCTGAATGAGGGCGTTGTTTTTCTGGATGGGCAGCTCATTCTGATAAAAGAACCTATGGAGACGGCCTACCATCCCACGAATACGACAACGGTGCTGAAGATCCATGTTTCCAAAGAGCAGATGGAGGACAGTCTTCTTTATCGGGAAATGGAGCTTCTGCTGACAGAGGATACGGAGCTTAAAAAGGATGAGCTGGAGCTGTGCCGTTTCAAGCTCCAGAAAGGGGCGAAGCTCCGATATTGGTATCAAGACTTCGAGGACCGCAGCACAGAGTTCGACACGCTGAACATCATTCATGCAGCCCATGCGGCCCGGGGAGGCAGCACGCTGTCGCCGGAGATTACGGAAGCCTTTGGGGAAGAGATGCTTCGGATGGAAGAGCTGCCGCCCCTGGATGAATGCTTCTGCCTGCAGCTTCTGGGACAGGACCGGGCGGTCAGTCCGGGGATGCTTGCAGCCTATATAGCGAGAAAGGGCGGGAAAAAACTATCCGATCGATCCAATCCGGTTCTTTATCGGGAATTGGCACGGATTCTGGCAGAGACAAGGAACAGCCAGGGAACCGGGAGAGGTCCACAGCAGAAGAAGCGGTGGCGGATGACCATAGAGTAAGGACAGGGAGACAAAACTGCGTGCCGGAACAAAGGCGGCCGGCAGAGATCGGAGGAACGGATGGAACAAAAGCAGCTGGATTATTATCTGAAGAACAGCAGCGAGGAGCATGGGCGGGAGTACCTGGAATGTATGAAGGAGATCTTCCGGAAGAGGGGAGAGACCCTGTACACGCAGGTCTGGGATGCCTATGAGCAAGAGAAGGAGACGATAGAGGATTCCTTTGACAAGGCCCTGGGCCTGGGAACAGAGAAAGCGTTGGAACGGATGGGGCAGGGGGGAAAGGGACCCGTCCGGTATCTTCATTTTTCCTATCTGCTCAGCAATGCCCTGACGGACGAGATGCTGGTGAAGGCGGACTATTACGACAGGCGGCATTTTTCCGACCTGGAGGAGATAGACTGCTACTGGGATTATGGCTTGCTTTTTCCCCGTTACGTGGAGGAACGGGAACGCCTGGAACTTTTCCTGATGGAGCAGGTGGCAGGGCTGACGGCCGTTGAACGCCAGAGGTTCCGGATTTACTATCAGGTGTGCAACTTTATGGAGCTGGAAGCCGTGATAAAGCGGCTGATGGAAAGGGAGCAGGCCAGGGAGAGGTTAAGCCCCTGCATGGACGGGGAGCTGTCCGTATACTTTGGAGCTTATCTTGACCAGGCGGAGAGGATAGCGTTACTGTCAGCGGTTCATGAATAGCAGTGGATTGGCAGATGGAAGGGGGATGAAGGGATGCACTACTATCTGGTGCGGCCCCTCGAGGGCATCCGGGTGCCGGAGATTCTGAATTATAATGAGGTGGTTCCGTATAAGGCCTTTCAACAGAATCGGCCCGGAAAGATAGCGAAAAGGACGGTCTGCATTCTTCAGAACAGGGCGGATCTGGAGGAAGTGCTCCTGTTTCCTCTTCCGCTGTTTGGCGAGAATGCAAGAAAGTCACTGAATTTGTTCTGGTGGGATAGAAAGTATCGGGAGCTGATTTTCCTGGACAGGGCCGGTTCAGGAAGTCGTAAGATATATTTTCTTCCTTTCTTTCCCAGAATTGAAGGGAAGGTTCAAAAAGAGGCCTTGGTTATATTGAAAAAGCCGATTCCGGAGGACATACCGGCCGTTTATGTGGAAGAAGGGGAAAGAATCCACGTTATTCTGCGGTTAGATCTGGTGGAAAGCCTTCTGCGGAACGGCCTGTGCGGCGTGAATCTGCAGCCTGTAAGCTTAGAGATAAGGAGGGATTAAAATGCCGGAAACAAATGGTACGGAACAGAACGAACCGGAGAAAATAAGCGTCTATGAATATGTAGAGAAATACTATAAAGAGGAATGGTCCACCGGGGAAAATAACGGAGTAGGCGGATTCCGGAAAAAAACTTATTGGGAGCAGTTTGAGGAGCTTTATCAGTATAACTACTCTCTCCAGGCATCCAATTACCCTACCGAATATGAGCTGTGCGAGCAGTGGCTGGCGGAAAAACAGACTTATATGGACGAGCGTAACAGGCTGCTTGGGGAAGAGAGGGAAAGCGTATATGACAACCAGAAATACAGGGACGCAGGTATGCGGTATGCCAGAAATTATCTGAATACACAGATTTCGGACAGTGCGGCGTTGGAAGCATTTCGTACCATGACAGGGGATGTGCTGCTTCAAGATCCGGAAACCGTGCAAAAAGAGACCGCATCTGCATGGAAAGGAGCCGTAGCTGCGAAAAATGAACAGACCAAGGGTGCGGTGATTCAAGACCTGGAAAGCGAGGCGGATAAAGAAGCTGCAAGAAAGCAGAAAAATGAGCAGCTAGAACAAGAAGAGACAGACGAACAGTTGGAAGAAGCAGAGGGTGTGGGAGAAAAGCTGTCTTATCTGGTTAAGGGGGCACCTCTCCGTTGCATATACGGTTCTCACATGAGGCATCTGGACATGTTGGAAAGTCATGGCGTTTACCAGGATAAAAAGCCGGTTATCCACAGCCATGATATGGAAAAAAGCAACATTCTTCCCTTTGGAATCTGCAGTTCTCCATGCAGCACTCTTACAGAAAGAGGTTCCTTCCTAAAGGGAGCACCGGTGGATGCGGAGGGGAATTATCTTGACGAGCCGGATAATCAGATATTGACAGGGCTTGTATGCGATCCCGAAATTGTCGATTTCTGGAACAATGTGAATGAGGATGTAATGATAGCAGATGATGCTACGGAGAAAACGAAGAGCAAGGATGAATGTGACTGTTATCCTGCGGTTACCATAAAGTCTTATTTAATCTGCAAGCATGGAGGGATTATATATCCGGAGGGAAGCGGGCAGTTTGAATATGCTGCGTATAATCCGGATTATGAAGAGTTTCCATTTGAAGGAGATGAAGAGAGGGACAGGCTTTATGAGGCATGGCTTGAAGATGAGGATATATGTCGTTATTATCCCACGGAAGAAGGATTCCACACTTGGTATAAAGACAAAATAGATAATGCCTTGAAGAAGAATGATAAGAAAAAAGCAAAAGAGCTTTATGAAGAATATCTGGATCATTCTTTTCAGGTGGGACTGGAACAGATGGCCGAGCCGCAGCGTGATACGGTTCGAGACATGGTAAAAGAATATGCAAAATCCGGTCTTTTGACACAGGCCAAGGCAGAAGAGATGAAAGAACGGTATTCGGCTGATCGCATAGATTACGGGCATAATTCTCAAAAGAATCTGCTCCCATATACACCGGAGCAGAGTGGATTTTATGATTACTATTTGCAGCAAGCGGAGGAGAATCTGCAGCAGCAGATAGAATTAGGACAGCAGCAGGTTCAGAGTTCACAGCCAGGTATGCAAAGCAACCGGCAGAATGGTACATCAATCCTAAAAGACCTCCAGATACTATGGAAAGAACGTGATGAACTGTATGAACGCTTTGCCAGGGAAATAGAACTGTACCAGGACGTGCTGACAGAAGAACAAAAAGAACGCATCCTGGAGATTCAACGTAAATTTGGAAAAATAGGGTAGGAAATCCGGGACTTGGAGGTAGACATATGGATTTTACAGAGAAAGAGATAGCCGCACTGCGAAAAGAGTCGGTGCAGAAAAAGAATAACAGTATCCATGCTCCTTATATTTACATTGCAGATGAGCGTCTGGAGTTTACAATGCAGGATATTATAAAGCCCCATGTACGGATGATGCTTCCAAAGACTTTTCTGGACCTGCCGCCGTTAATTGCAAAACAGATGTATCCATCCGAATTCCGTCCGGCAGTGATCAAGACAAATCCATCCCTGACGGTGAATTTTTCTTTCACTTTTTTTGAGGAAAAGCTTCCCATGAAAGAAGTTCCGGACTGTGCCCATTATTATCGGAATGTAATGAAAAAGATGTATCCGGGGAACCGATTTTTGAAAAACGGAAAACGATATATGGACCCGGAAGAAACTTGTATTCTGGGTTGGTATTCCTTTGTCAATCCTACGCTGACGGAGCCGATCTACAATATCCATGCTTTCACTAGCGTGGAGGAGAGGATGCTGTATTGCATCTTCCATACCTCGAAGGAACGTTTCCAGGCATGGGAGCCTCACGCATTTGAAGTGTTTGATTCCATTACAACCGGAAGGAGGAAAGCAAATGAAAGCGGACAGGATTGAAGTGTCACCCTTTGCGTTTCAGGATATTACATACTGTGAGATTGAAAAGGCGGTTAATATTCACGGATCGGCAAAAGTAAAGGGATATATTGCAGCCGAAAAAGAACAGGAGTATCTAATGAGTGCCTGCCGCCAGACAGAAGTAACCATCACTGCGGCAGATGAGGACGGAAGCGTTAAGCCTCTTTACTGCGGCATTCTGGAGGAGCTTGGCATCCGGCATGAGAACGGGGTCTGCATGATGGAGATCACGATTGTTCCGTATACCTATCTTCTGGATGTGAATCCTGTGCGGCGGTCCTTCCAGATTCCTTCCATGACCTATCAGGAAGTGTTCAACATTGTCCTTGGGGGATATTCCGGCGGAAGTGCATTGATGAATACCGGGGCTTCTTCTGCCATTGGAGAACCCATTGTGCAATACCAGGAAACCGATTGGGAGTTCTGCCTTCGCCTTGCAAGCCATTTCCAGACGGTGGTTGTTCCAAGTTATGTAACCTCGGGATCGAAGCTGTATGTAGGTCTGTCCGGCCATGGGAAGGCAGCCCGGATCTCACCGGTATGCTACCGTGCCAAAAAGTCGGTCAGCGAATACCTTTATAAAGAGCAGAACCAGGTGGACGGAATTGCAGAAAACGACAGCCTGTGGTATATTGTAGAGGATCAGGAGCTGTATGAGATTGGAGAGGAGGTGGAATTTCAGGGGAGACAGTACTGCGTATCAAGAGTGGAATCAAAGCTTGACGGCCATCAGCTCTGGAATACCTATTATCTGTGCACCCTGGCAGGGTTAAAAGTCCCAAGGCAGTATAATGAAAGAATCATAGGTGCATCCTTGGACGGAAAGATCACCGGGGTTCAGGCAGACGTGGTGAGGGTAAGCCTCAGTATCGATGCAAAAAGCGGAGAAGGAAAATGGTTCTCCTTTTCTACCGTATATTCCTCTCCGGACGGCAGTGGTTGGTACTGCATGCCGGAGCCGGGGGACGAGATTCGCCTGTACTTTCCTACGGAAAAGGAAAAGCATGCCTATGTGATAAGTGCCGTGCACCTTCCGGTGGAGGAAGAGACTCCGGCCCCGTCATCCGGCACAGCCAGTAGTTCCGGAGGCGGAAGCTTTGGCGGCGGCATCGGAAGTCCGGCCATGGCCGGAGGTGGCGGAAAAGCCGCTGCGGGAGCAGGCAAAGCGAATCAGTGTAAACGCAGCGATCCGAATCATAAAACCCTTGAAGCCCCTGGCGGGAAGATTGTGGATCTGCATCCCGGCGGAATCATCATGGATTCCGGGAACGGCATGCGGGTGGTTCTGGATGACGCTGCGGGCATTACCATTACCAGTCCCTCCAATGTAACGATTAAGTCGGATGCGTTGATTGAGATTACAAGCCTGGACGGGAAAGTGGAGCTTATCGGTTCCGAGGGCGTGGAACTCTGCCAGAACGACAGCAAAATCGAAGTGGCTTCCAAAAATGTGGTAATCTGCGGGGCCAACTCCAAGGTACAGTAGGAGGGGTGGCCATGAGTGGGATTACAGCAGGAGCCCTCCGTATCAGCGGCGGCATCGGAATCGGAAGTATTGTAAGCTTTTTTATGTGTGAATATCCGGGAGAACACTCCCGGGCAACGATAACAGGAATCGCACAGCCTGGGAAAGACGGGCAGACGGGCTGTGCGGAGAATCTGGCAAACGCCCCTGTGGAAGTGCTGGCAGAGGGGGAGGATCTGCCTCTTTACAGCGGAATTCTCCAATCCATAGAAGAAAAAGAGGAAAACGGCCTCCGGCTGATACAGCTTGAGCTTGTCTCCGGAAGCATTCTCCTGGACATGGAGAAGAAGAGCCGTTCTTATCAGAATACAGGCCAGACCTACGGAGAGGTGGTATCCCAGGCCCTGGCATCTCAGAACACGGCGGCGGTTTATCCTGACAGCCTGGACGGAGCGTCTATCGGCTTTCCGGTCATTCAGTACTATGAGACGGACTGGGAGTTTGTGAAGCGTATAGCGAGCCGGTTTGCCCTGTCCCTGTTTCCGGAACCCTCCATGGGCGGAGCAAAGGTGTATCTGGGCGTGCCAAAGACGGGAAACGCCTGTGAGATCGATCCCCTGGAGTATACGGCCAGGGTGGACAAGCGGTTTTATGTCCTGGGAGGGGAAAAGGCCGGATACGACAGAAGTCAGTTCCTCTGCTATGAGGTAAAAAGCCTGGACAACTGCCGGGTAGGAGATCTGGCAGAGTTCAAGGGCGAGCAGAAGTATATCTGTGCCAAAAGCTGCACCCTGAACCGGGGACAGGCGGAGTTTACCTATACCCTCGCATCTCCCGAATGGGCCGGTGCGAAGGAGATTGGAAACCGGAATTTCTCCGGCCTGTCGCTTTTGGGAACGGTAGAATCCTGCAGTAATGAAACCGTGTGCCTGAAGCTGGACATTGACAAGGGGAACCCGGAGCAGACGCTGTATGCCTGGAACTGGGTGCCGCCAACGGGAAACCTGATGTACATGATGCCCCAGGCGGGAACCCGTGTGTCCCTCTACTTCAAAGGGGACCAGGAAACCAGTGCCGTGGCGGTGAACTGCATCCGAAGCGGCTGCGGCTGTGAGAATTCGGATTACCGGGACAAGGGCCTGATAACTGAGCACGATATGGAACTGCGGCTTTATCAGGGTGAGATGGGCCTGGCAACGAAAAACGGGAATAACCTGCTTCTGAATAATGGGAAAGGCATAGAGCTTACGGGAACCCAGGACTTCAAGATCATGGCGGCAGGCAATATCCGTCTGGAAGGGAAAAACATACGCTTGGAGGGACCCGGGGGCGTAAACAGCTACCAGGGCTTTCTCCAGGTGAAGGAAGCAGGCGGTGGAACGGGAGCAGCCCAGGTGATGGCGAAAAACGTGCCCCTGGTGGGAAACGGGGGAGGCCAGGGGGCCGCAGGAGCTTCGGAAGCGGAAGAGCCGGAGATGGAGCTGGAGGTGATAATAGAGGCCAAGGTCGAACTGCTGGAGGGAGACGAAGGCCAGGAGGCAGACACCAGAGGTTTACAAAAAACTTACTATCTTGCCTGGGAACATGAGGATCTGAAGCATCCATCCAACCGCTACCGTGATATGCCGGAGGAACAGGGCCGTGACTGGGCAGGACTGGTCAACAACGTAATAGGTGGAATTGCACTAACTGCAGGTGCAGCGGCACTGGCATATGCCGCACCTTACGCATTGGCAGGAACCAAGATAGGTGCGGTTGTCTTGAAAGGACTATCCGCAGCACAGGCAGGCCAAAAGCTGGGGGCTGCGGTATTCCTGGCAGGAAGTATGAGCGTGATAGGCCTGGGCGTATCGGACTTTATGAGCAACCGTGTATCCAGCCGGGAGGAATATCTGCGTCGGGCTATGGCAGGCTCGATATCGGGCTTTTTGTCAGGAGCAAGCACTCTGGCGTTGGCAGATGCAGGTCTGGCGGCTGTGATGGGGGGCGGCTTTGCGGAAGGGTTTGTGAGTGAAGCCATTACGGAGAAGTTATTGAATGAGGATGGGAGCATCAATTGGGGGCTATGTGTTGCAAGTGGTATTTTTACGGCTGTTATGGATGGTGTATTACATAGTATAGAGGGTAGTGCATATACCAAAAGTCAAAGGGAAAAGTATCCACATTGGTATAACGAAAATGGAGTTTATACAGGAGGCAGAACTCAAGAGGCATTAGATGCTCTTGCGTTTGATCCACATAAAGGAAAAATCACAAAAGACTCTATATTAGAGAGGGAGATTATTTTAGCATTAGAAGAACAAGGTTATGTTGAACATGTCATTAGAGATACTTGGGGGAGAGGAGATTTTTATGATGATATAATGCTTAAGTTATATGATATAAAAAGTTTCAAATCATTCCCACTAGATAATTTAGGAAATCCTATAACCAGTATAAATGGAGGTGCATTTGATGTTAATAGAGCAATAAAAAATATAATGAAAGAATTTAATGCAAATGGTGTTGACTTTGTAATTATTTATACAAAGGATATGACACCACTTCATGTAATGCAATTGAAGAAACGAATAGAGTTGGAAGGTTTGTCAGATATGGTAATTTGGTTTTAAACTTTCGTTTGACAAGTATTTATACGAGGTAGGTGTTAATAATGTTTGGCTTAAATCAAGATGAATTTAATAAACTATCAGCTCAACATCAATTATTTGCAAGTTCATTGGGCGAAAGTGGAGTTAAAATTAATTTAAACAGTTATAATTTGGAGAAGCTTGTAATAGAAGATATATCTTTAACAGATTCATTTATAACAGAATCAATATTTTACGATGTCTTTTTTAATAATGTAGAAATATTTGATGCAACTATGTGCGGGTGTAAGTTTGAAAATGTAATATTTGAAAATGTAAATTTTGTTAAGACTGATTTGTCTTTTTGCTTTTTTAAAAATTGCAAATTTATTAATTCAAAATTAAAACGTTGTGAAACATATAGAGCAGTATATGAAGATATTCAATTTAATTCTTGTGATTTGTATGATATTTTTTCATATGCAGAATTAAAGAATGCTGTTTTTAGTGATATGGATTTAGAAAAAATAACTTTGTATGAAACAGTGGTACATGGTATAAAATTAATAAATATTAGAAATTTAAATATAAAGACGGCAATACTATCTTTAAATATAGGAGATTTTAAAAATGAAAATATTGTAATGGGAGAAGACGCTATAGAGTATTTTCAAAAAAATTGTTTATGAATAAAATGCGAAAAATATGATTGGTGATGCAAGTGTTTTTAGGCTCCTGATATATTGATGTTAATGAATCCTGTTAGCTAAAGGTATAGATATTAATTTCGTTATTCTTGCGAGAATTGAATAATTCTGGCGGCGGCATCGGAAGTCCGGCCATGGCCGGAGGCGGCGGAAAAGCCGCTGCGGGAGCAGGCAAAGCGAACCAGTGTAAACGCAGCGATCCGAATCATAAAACCCTTGAAGCCCCCGGCGGGAAGATTGTGGATCTGCATCCCGGCGGAATCATCATGGATTCCGGGAACGGCATGCGGGTGGTTCTGGATGACGCTGCGGGCATTACCATTACCAGTCCCTCCAATGTAACGATTAAGTCGGATGCGTTGATTGAGATTACAAGCCTGGACGGGAAAGTGGAACTTATTGGTTCCGAGGGCGTGGAACTTTGCCAGAACGAAAGCAAAATCGAAGTGGCTTCCAAAAATGTGGTAATCTGCGGGGCCAACTCCAAGGTACAGTAGGAGGGACGGCCATGAGTGGGATTACAGCAGGAGCCCTCCGTATCAGCGGCGGCATCGGAATCGGAAGTATTGTAAGCTTTTTTATGTGTGAATATCCGGGAGAGCACTCCCGGGCAACGATAACAGGAATCGCACAGCCTGGAAAAGACGGGCAGACGGGCTGTGTGGAGAATCTGGCAAACGCCCCTGTGGAAGTGCTGGCAGAGGGGGAGGATCTGCCTCTTTACAGCGGAATTCTCCAATCCATAGAAGAAAAAGAGGAAAACGGCCTCCGGATGATTCAGCTTGAGCTTGTCTCCGGAAGCATTCTCCTGGGCATGGAGAAGAAGAGCCGTTCTTATCAGAATACGGGCCAGACCTACGGAGAGGTGGTATCCCAGGCCCTGGCATCTCAGAACACGGCGGCGGTTTATCCTGACAGCCTGGACGGAGCGTCTATCGGCTTTCCGGTCATTCAGTACTATGAGACGGACTGGGAGTTTGTGAAGCGTATAGCGAGCCGGTTTGCCCTGTCCCTGTTTCCGGAACCCTCCATGGGCGGAGCAAAGGTGTATCTGGGCGTGCCAAAGACGGGAAACGCCTGTGAGATCGATCCCCTGGAGTATACGGCCAGGGTGGACAAGCGGTTTTATGTCCTGGGAGGGGAAAAGGCCGGATACGACAGAAGTCAGTTCCTCTGCTATGAGGTAAAAAGCCTGGACAACTGCCGGGTAGGAGATCTGGCAGAGTTCAAGGGCGAGCAGAAGTATATCTGTGCCAAAAGCTGCACCCTGAACCGGGGACAGGCGGAGTTTACCTATACCCTCGCATCTCCCGAATGGGCCGGTGCGAAGGAGATTGGAAACCGGAATTTCTCCGGCCTGTCGCTTTTGGGAACGGTAGAATCCTGTAGTAATGAAACCGTGTGCCTGAAGCTGGACATTGACAAGGGGAACCCGGAGCAGACGCTGTATGCCTGGAACTGGGTGCCGCCAACGGGAAACCTGATGTACATGATGCCCCAGGCGGGAACCCGTGTGTCCCTCTACTTCAAAGGGGACCAGGAAACCAGTGCCGTGGCGGTGAACTGCATCCGAAGCGGCTGCGGCTGTGAGAATTCGGATTACCGGGACAAGGGCCTGATAACTGAGCACGATATGGAACTGCGGCTTTATCAGGGTGAGATGGGCCTGGCAACGAAAAACGGGAATAACCTGCTTCTGAATAATGGGAAAGGCATAGAGCTTACGGGAACCCAGGACTTCAAGATCATGGCGGCAGGCAATATCCGTCTGGAAGGGAAAAACATACGCTTGGAGGGACCCGGGGGCGTAAACAGCTACCAGGGCTTTCTCCAGGTGAAGGAAGCAGGCGGTGGAACGGGAGCAGCCCAGGTGATGGCGAAAAACGTGCCCCTGGTGGGAAACGGGGGAGGCCAGGGGGCCGCAGGAGCTTCGGAAGCGGAAGAGCCGGAGATGGAGCTGGAGGTGATAATAGAGGCCAAGGTCGAACTGCTGGAGGGAGACGAAGGCCAGGAGGCAGACACCAGAGGTTTACAAAAAACTTACTATCTTGCCTGGGAACATGAGGATCTGAAGCATCCATCCAACCGCTACCGTGATATGCCGGAGGAACAGGGCCGTGACTGGGCAGGACTGGTCAACAACGTAATAGGTGGAATTGCACTAACTGCAGGTGCAGCGGCACTGGCATATGCCGCACCTTACGCATTGGCAGGAACCAAGATAGGTGCGGTTGTCTTGAAAGGACTATCCGCAGCACAGGCAGGCCAAAAGCTGGGGGCTGCGGTATTCCTGGCAGGAAGTATGAGCGTGATAGGCCTGGGCGTATTGGACTTTATGAGCAACCGTGTATCCAGCCGGGAGGAATATCTGCGTCGTGCTATGGCAGGTGCGATATCGGGCTTTTTGTCAGGAGCAAGCACTCTGGCGTTGGCAGATGCTGGTCTGGCGGCTGTGATGGGGGGCGGCTTTGCGGAAGGATTTGTGAGTGAAGCCATTACGGAGAAGTTATTGAATGAGGATGGGAGCATCAATTGGGGGCGGTGTGTTGCAAGTGGTATTTTTACGGCTGTTATGGATGGCGTATTGTATGGCACAATGCCTAAAGGGAATAGTTCCCCATTTGATGATTTTGATGCAAAAACAGCTAATTCACACCAAAAAGGAAACTTTGGAGAGTATAAAGCAGATGATAATATGTTACATAATGAGAAAATCAGGGATGCGAGATTTCATCTACGCTCCATAGGGAGAAAAGCCCCCACTTCGCTTGATGATGTAATAGAAACAGGAATTGATGGTTTGTATGAAAATATGAATCCTAATTCAAATATCCGATATGTTATAGATGAAGCGAAGTTTGGAAAATCACAATTAAAGATTGTAAAAGATGGGCGTCAAATGTCAGATGATTGGCTGCTTGGAACAGTTACGAATAATAATAGGATTTTAAAAGCAGTTAATAATAATGTTGCATTGGCAGCAAGTATAGAGCAGGCATTAGATTGTGGTGAGGTAGCAAAAGTACTATCTAAAATTGATGAGAATGGGGTTGTTACAACATTTTTATTAGATGCTAATGGTAAAGTAGTTGGTCCTTGGCCGTAAATTTTTGTTGTGTTTGAGAGATTATCAATAATTGGTTGAAAATTTTTGTTGAATGGATTAAGGAAGGAGAACATATGCGAGATTATTTATGCAACGAGGAGGAATTAAAAGATACAATAGAATTTGATGAAAAACAAATTATAAATAAATGGGAACAAATAGACGGGTTATTAAAAGATATACAAGAGGGAATTCAAAGAAAGCCGAAAAAGAATGAAGATATTCTTTTTAGTGTGAAGAAAACTCTATTTAGATTGGCAAATAAATTAATACGAGCAAAATATTCCTTGGGATTATCATGCAAAGAGCTAGAAGATTTGTATTTACAAGCATTGAGCATTGTTTCTGAGTTAGGCTTTACTACAATAGGATATGTCAATTTTCTTCAGTACTTTGCTCTTGGAATTTTGCTGGAGGTAGATGAAGATAAGATAAAAGATTTGGTAAAAAAAGCGGATGAAGATAATCTGGATGATTTCGTATTTGATTTTTTGGTTTCTTCTTACGGTTTAAAGCGTGACATGATATCTTCGAACTATCAGAAAGAGAATCCATATAAATTGTTGGCTGAGATTGTTGAGATTTCTTTCCATGACAAAAATGCTGCAGCACAAAAATTAAATGAATATATCAAAAAGAAGTGGCTTCGGGGTCATGCGGATTATGGATGGATGAATGCACATAAAGAGGCAGGATATGTAGGGCTATGGAGTTTCGAAGCGGCAGCAGTTGCAAAGATTCTTCGTTTGGATGACAGTAAATTGGAAGATGATAATCACTATCCTTATGACTTAACGCATTTTAAGGATAATAAGGAATTTGTTTTAACCCAAATAAAAGAACTCAATAAGCTATCCGAACCGGAATTATACGAAATTGGGATTACAAAAAACAAAGAATTGGAACAGATAATTCCGGCTCAATTCCACAAATTGATAAATCAGCTTCTTTTGGACTATGTGGAGTTGGAAGATCAAATGTTTTGGAGAAAATATAATCTGGACGAATTGTGGTTTACGGTCGATGCTTATATTCAAGAAAAGCGGAGCAAGGAAATTTTAGGAGAGATAATTGTAAATGTCTTGGTTAATTGTGGATATATTTTGCAATTGGACTACAAAGAGAGTTTAGAAGATTATATGGAAGATCTTGCTGACTTCTGGAAGACGGGCAGTGTAAAAATTATCAGGTTTGAAATTGGAAATGATCAATATTATTATGCCAAAGTCCCTCAAGATTCTAGCTTAAAAGGCATTTATGAAATAGAATTAATTGATACTAATTTTGAGGATGAATAGCAGTCCGAAGGTTCCGTTTTGTAAGCGAAAATCTTGGATTTCATTAAGGAGGTATGGGAGATAAAGATATTAATTCTTCAATTGGTTCACAATGGCGATATAGAATTGATAAGATTGATGAACATACACCACTTTACAACTTATGCCAACCGCTACATTGATGCCAAAGCAGCTGTTTCAGTACCTTTGTAAAGACACTTGATTTTATGCCCGTTTCGACATTTTGCAGGAAAGTGGCATAAAATACCTGCCGGCGAATTTCCTCACTGAGGGCAAACCGGAATTCCTGCACGCTTTCGCTACGGTATTTTGAAAAAACTTCATCTTGATAAGGCAGCATTTTCATTGCGCAGTATGCGACATTAATCAAATTGACCAGCATTTCTATCCCTTTGCTGCTGCGGACCATGTAACTGCATAATGACCAGAACGTTTTCTGCTCATAGTAACTGACCTCGATGTTCCACCTGAAATAGTAACACAACAGGGGAATAAACTGCATGCGGCTGCTCCCGGTCTGGTTCAGCGGCGCCTTTTCCTGCCAGGCACAGAATATCTCCATCTGCCAGGGGAAAATAGTGCTGAAAAACAAACGTCTGGCGCCCTTTGCTTTATCAGAGGCCGTCACATAGGCAAGGACTTCCCTCTGCCCGAAGAGGTTGGTGAGAACCTGGCGCACGCCAATGTAATAATCCCCAACCTTTTCCTCAGAAAGGGTGAAATCTGTCTCTATGGACAGGCGTCTCCCATGTTTGGCAGGCCTGCCCTTTTTGCCTGTAGGATGCGGGGCAAGGTCATAAATAACAGAGTCATATCTGGCATTGCAGATAACATCCAGGTTGGCATACTCATCTACGACATACACCAAGTCCTTTTTGGCATACCAGCTGTCGCACAGGATGATGACATTTCTCTGTGCAGAAAACTCCGGCATAACCTGCCGTACCATGGATGCCGCCAGTTCCAGCTTGGATACTTCCTTTTTCCACATACGGTATCCCAGGGGAACTGCCAGGTAGACAATCCGCTGTTTCCGCCATACCGGGACACAAAGCATAAGGCTGACAAAACAATGCCCGTTGAGGTAATTGGAACCATTATGTGCGGCATGGTCGAAAAGTTTTGATACATCCTCAAACTTTTTCCCAAACTTTGCCACCATGGTGTCGTCAATGCAGAGAAAAACCGGCTGTGACTTCAGGCGTTCCGGAACCAGCTTCAGGGCCATGGCCGCTGTTACGTTCATAAACCTGGAATAATCCACTTTCGCATGGGAGCAGGCATAGTAAAATGCATTCAGTGATTTTTCCGTGATGCCGGACAAAAAGTGCCTGTAAAGGAAGCGTATGGAATGGGCTGATTCCATTGCCAGTATGGATAGTACCAGTAAAAACAGCGTCTCTACAGTAGGGGCAGAAAATGTGTTACTGTTCAGAGGTCAGCTTGTGATAAACAAACCGATGGTGTAGACTAATCTTAGTCGAAACCATCGGTTTTCTTTATCCAAATATCTCGGATACTCTGTTATATAAATTTGATTCTTCGTTTTGGCGTATCTGAATAAGCATGCTCATGCATTCACAGAGATACTCGATGGACTCGAATCCCCTGAATGACACAGCCTGCTGCTGCTTGCGCTTATATCCTCTAAGCAGACGCTCCGCTTCATTGTTTGTAGCCGGAACTCTGTGATCATGCAGGAACAGAAGATGGTTGGACATGTATTCTTCCATCCGCAGATACAGGTTGTATCCGTCCTTATAATACTCACTTGCTGGAATGTATTCGTATTCCTCTTTCGCTTTTTGCAGTATTGCCCGGTAGCGTTCTTCATACTCCCTGACCTTTTCGGTGTCAGGAGGCGCCTCTTCCGGCAGGCCGTTCCGGTAGTGGATCATTTCCTGTACCAGAGCACGCATTTCCTTGTTCCAGGTCCGGTCAGCCTCATTATCTATGCTGTCCTTCAGATAGCGGAGGACATGCGCAAGACACTCCTGGTGTTGTGCACCATAGTTATAAAAGGTTTTCTCATGATCGTGAACCAGGATTCCCTGGTAATCTTCGACCGGGGTGCCTTTTACTCCTTCGTGCCCTTTTTTCCTGCGTGCAAAATACATCGCTTTTCCATCCGGGGCAGCGCACACAAATACATAAGCATTTTTTCCGTTTTCCTTTGCGTTGGTACAATCCGTATGAAGGACGGGGCTAAGCAGCAGATCGGCAAACGTCGCTTTTCGTTCCTGTTCCGTTTTTTTGGCAAATTCCCTGCCAAGCTTATTAACCATGCCCTTGGATATGCTGAGCCTGCCATCAGTCAAATCGGAAAGGAATTTCCTGCTTTTGTCGATGGAAGTGCAGCAGTCGTTATTCAACAGAAACAGGAAGGCCTTGACGCTTCCACCATAATTCACCTCGTCCACAACGCCGGGAGGAAACTCCGCATGGATCCGCTCGCCGGTTTTGGAATTATAATACACATCTGCGTGGTATTCCGTGACCTCCAGTATCGTACGTATGTTGACCAGCTGTTTCACGATCGTTTTTGAAGTCTTTTTGAAATCCGGATCTTCCAGCACTTCCCGGGGCGGCGGCAGCAGAACCGGATCCGTGGCAGGGATCTGCTTTTTCCTGCGGTGTCCCGGATGTCCCGGCTGGGCGCCCGGCTTACGGCCGCTTTTTTCCCGGCCGTTGGAGATCTTCTTGCGGCGGAGCGTTTTGGAAGAAGGGATGGAGGAATTTTCATAATCCCGGTTGATTTGCGCCCTCAGCTTCAAGTTCCTGCCCTTTTCCTCTTCCAGCGCCGTTTCCAGCCCATAGATCTTATGGCGCTGCCGGGTTGCCTTGTCCAGTGCGGCGTCTCTCTGTCTTTCTGCCTTTATGGCACGCCTTTCCATTCGTTCCAATTCTTTTCGCAAGGCCGACAGCTTTCGCTCGCATTCCTTTTGAAGTTCTTCAAATATCTCAAACCATTGATTGCGGACGGAAACGGTTTCACTGCGGGCACGTGAAAGCTCGTCCTTCAATTTCCGGATTTCCCGTTCCAAAGAACGTAATTCTTTCAGGTATTCCTCCTGCATGCGGACATATATTTCACCGGATTTGAAAGCGCATATCTGTGCGTTGGCCGCTTTCAGCCTGTATTCAAGAGTGGTGGTGTATTCAAAGGAAGCGTTCATGTGGTCAGCCCTTCTTTAAGGAGTCAAGAATTCTGTTCATCAGCGCCGATAATTCACCGTTGTGTTCCTGTTGGGCCTTAATGATGCGTTCCTGCTGCCTGATGATTTCATTTTTTGCCTGGACTTCCTCTTCGAGACAGGCAACGGCCTTGTTAAGCAGGACGATTTCATCTTCCATGTTTTTCATTCTCTCAATCCTCCGTTTTCATAAGGCAATTATACTATAGATGCCCTCAAAATGCGAATTTCCGTATTTGAGGGCATGGTCAATTTGACGGTGGATAATTTAAAAAAAGCGAGTAAATATTATCCATAAAAAGAGGGCAAGGAAGCATGCCTGGGACGAAACGGAAGACAGAAATGTGGATAACTTTCTGATAAATAAAGCGGACAGAAAAACTATAAACATCATTTTTCTGTCCGCTTTATTTATCCACATATAAAAAATTTAAATTTCGTCACTTTTCACAATCGTCAAATGTAGGGAGTGAACAGTAACGAAAATGTTTCAAAATAAGTAAAAAAATATTGATGAAGTCTACCAATCAGGTTATCTTTGTTGTATAATGAGTTTATCGTACAGGGTCACTTTCCTTTGTAAAGGTTGTAGCAAACTCATTATACATCAGAAAGTCCTGTACGATACTTTTTTTATTAAAAAACTTGTAAAGTGGTGATGAACATATAAAAAAAATAGCAGAAAAAATGTCTGAAGCAGAGAGAAAATCTACATATCTTAATGTAAAATTGACTTATAAAGGGGAACGAAATGTTACAGGTTAAAATTGAAAAGGGTAATGAGATGGAAAAAGATTTGATAAAAAAATATGAATCAATATTACCCGATGAGTTGCTAGAAATTTGGGAAAATTATGGACTTGCCAATTTATTAGATGGCTATTTAAGAGTGATTAATCCAGAAGATTATAAAGTATTACTTGATGAAACATATTTTCGAAGTAAAGTTTCTGTTCCAATAATGACTACAGCTTTTGGCGATATTATTACATTAGAAAAAGGCGAATATATAGGGATAGTTAAGTATAAAAATGGAAATTTTGTTATAGCCGTTGATGGCTTTGACCTTTTTATCCAAAATCTCACAGATGACTATTTTATAAAAAAGTATTTACAAATTCCTCAATATGAAGAAGCAGTAAAGAGATTAGGAAAACTAAAACAGGATGAGTGTTTTGGTTATGTACCACTATTAGGATTAGGTGGTAGTGAAAAGGTTGAAAATTTAAGTAAAGTGAATACCAGAGTGCATATTGAAATAATAACACAATTAGTAGGGAGGATAGGTATGTAGTAAGAAATTTGGCTATAGTAAGAAGCTAATAAAATCGAAATAAAAGTGGAAGATTTTATTTAAAATATGTGTTATCCTCCGGAAGCATTCTTCTTGACATGGAGAAGAAGAGCCGTTCCTATCAGAATACGGGAATGAGCTACGGGGGAGTTATCAATGAGGCTCTTGCCCCCTGGAACACGGCGGCGATCTATCCATCCAGCTTAAGCGGAACGGCCATTGGCTTTCCGGCTATCCAGTACCAGGAGACGGACTGGCAGTTTGTAAAGAGGATGGCAAGCCGCTTTCGGTTATCTCTGTATCCGGAGCCGTCCATAGGCGGTTCCAAGATGTATGTGGGCATTCCCGAAACCGGAAACACCTGTGAGCTTGAAGCCAGGGAATATGAGGTGCGGATAGACGAGAGGTTCTACACTCTGGGAGGGGAAAAGGCCGGATACGACAGAAGCCAGTTCCTGTGCTATGAGGTAAAGAGCTTTGAAAATCACAGGGTAGGGAATAAGGCAAGGTTTTTGGGCTTGGAAACAAAAACTTTTTCGGGCTGTCGCTGCTTGGAACCGTGTCAGCGTGCAGCAATGAGACGGTGCAGTTAAAGCTTGATATTGACCAGGGAAAGCCGGAGCAAAAGCCCTATCCCTTTAACTGTGTGCCCGCAACGGGAAATATGATGTATATGATGCCGCAGGAGAGAACCAGGGTATCCCTATACTTTAAAGGGGATGAGGAAACGAGTGCGGTAGCGGTGAACTGCATCCGAAGCGGCTACGGTTTTATCAGAGCGAGATGGGCCTGGCAACGAAAAACGGAAATAACTTACTTCTGAATATAACGAAAGGCATTGATCTTACCAGAACCAAGGGCTTCAAGATTATTCCAACAGGTAATATTCGTCCGGAAAGGAAGAACATACGACTAGAAAGACTAGGATGAAAAACTTATCATCTTGTTTGGGGGCATGAGGATCTGAAACATTCATCCAAACGTTTCCATAATATGCTTGAGGAACAGGGATGTGGCTAAGCAGGGGTTATATCGGGAGTTCTTAAGAATATTGAAAAAATAGTTGCCGGAGATGTAGAAGTTACAAAAATTCAATAGCTTAGTATGAGTCAATAATGAAAAGTTGCAACCGTAGTTGGTGTGTAGATTTGAGGACTAGTGAGGTATTTGTAGATATAAAATATAGTTCCAAATATGAAAGATATCCTGTTAAACAGCATAGAAAAAGCTTTAGAATATAATAGGTGTTTAGAACTGGAAATGCGGGATAAGTGTAGATTTATCAAAAAAATGTTCGTCTAAAATAAAAGCATATTGATTAGAGGAATAAGGAGAAGTAGTTATGGCGTTAGGGAAGACTGCTGATATATTAATGTATGCTCCATTTGTTAGCGTTTTTGAAGTTCCAGATCGAATTCGCAAAGAACTTACAATGGATGAATTTTTTAAAGAAAATGGCTGTTATGTTCATCCCAATTTTGATGAACAGATGGAAAAACTTAATGAAACAATTATTGATAATATGACGGGTGATGACTGGTCGATAAAGATTAGTGAGGTGATTGATTCACTTAGAACTGGAAAACAAGATCTAGCTAACTTTAAGAATTGGCTGGAAAGCAATGGTGATGGAATTTTTACTATTCTTGGAGATGCAGGTACTGGAAAATCTACATTTCTACATTATATAAAATGGTCTAGAAAAAATATTCAGTGGCATATTTTAGATTTAAAGAAAGCAATTTCTGAAATTAAAGTAATAGATTCCAGAATTATAATACCAAAGAATTACTTTTCTTCTTTGCATGGAAAGATTTTATCTTCAATAATTTTAGAAATTAGAAATTTGTTATTTAATAAAATGGCAAATGAAAAGGAAGAATATGTTTGGAGTTATAAAAGAATTCAATTATTACTGCAACGATATGAAGAACGAATTGTCAATTCAATTCCATTGTTGGAGTATGCCAATCTATATGAATCGCTTAAAGCAATTGAATTTCATAAAAAGGATAGTCATAGTGCCCTTACTTACTGCAAAGCATGTGCAAAAGTAATAACAGAATATTTTTCTCAAAACTGTTTTGAATTAAAAAGAAGCAGAGATACAGAAGCTATGGCTTTACGATGTGCATTAACACATTTTTTGATTGTTTTAAGATGCTTTGATGAAGAAAATAGTAAATGCGTAATTATATTTGATAATATTGAACGATTTATTGGGATAGATGAAATATTTAATAGAGAGTTAACAGATTTTTTGAATGATATGAGAGGATTTTGCGATAATTATAGGGATGAATACATAGATATAGAAGTGAACAGTAATCGCTTTTCGCAAAAATATCAATTTATTGTATCAATGAGAAATACAACTGTTCGTAATCATACACCAGCAGAAAGTGCTGATTTTAAAAGGCATACAATTGATTTAAGTAGCTGGTTTGAAATTGGAGAAATCATTCATGCAAAATTGAGTTGGTATAAGAATAAAGGTATTAAAGTAACTGACGAAGTTATACAAAAACATTTAGAACGTATTTTATCGGATTCTGGGCCTACAAGAGATCAATTTTTGCGAGGAATAAGACCAAAGCTTGATTTGTTTTTTAATTATAATAAAAGACTAATAGTATCTTTTTTGACTGAAGCATTTGAAAACCCAATGGCGAGCCATTATTTGAATACAATTGAAGAGTTTTCTAATATTAGACCTATGGATGGTTATGCTGCTGCACGTGTACGTTTCGGATATCGTTCTATTGTATGGAGGAGTGCGTTAGACTGGTTGCGTAAAGGTGAACTATTTCAGAAAGAAATTTTCCGAGAATACAAAACTATAGATGGTCAAATATCGGATACCAATTATGTTTGGAAACTATTGGTTGTTTTGCATCGATTTTCTAGAGATAATGGGGGAAAAGAAACAGAATCTCGAGGAACAGAAATGTATATGCCATTTCTTGATTTAATAGGAAAGGTCTATAATGAGCAGTATAATTTTGCTTTGCGATTTTATGAAGATGGATTTTATGAGGAACGAGAGAGGATGGCTCGACTTTTATTCTACATGAATTATTATAATCGTGAAGAAAATAATTGGTTTCAATTTATTGATATACAGTATAATGTAGATGGTGCTAACCGAAGAAGTTTTAAAACTTGGGAAGATCTTTGGAATATATTTATGGAAACAAAAAGTAATCCTCAAGCATTAAGAATCCGAATTACTACAGCAGGAAAAGCTTATTTGGGTTATGTTGCTACGACATTTGAATTTGTTTCCTGTTTGTTAGGAAAGCTACCGCTTTTATGCTGCTTGCCGACAGAAGAAGAACTTAAAAAATATAATCCAGAAGAACAAAAATGTTACAAAATTATTTATGATACTTTAAGTGTAATGAAGAAATATATTTTAGATTTACAATTGCAGGCTGATAATAAAAATCTTTTATATCAACGAACAGCAGATTTAGAGGGACAATCATATGAAGAGAGAATTGTTAAATCAACATATGGATATTTAACTAGTTTTATTGACTGTCTAATCCGCTTAGTAGTTGTGACAGATGAAGTCGCACAAAAAACCAAAGATGAACTTGCCAGATTAATTATATCTGAAGTAGAGAATCTTTGGGATTGCTATTTGACTAAATAGTTTTAAATTTGTACATATTTGGGAGGTCTAATTCATATGATTAATGGGCAAGATATAATTATTGACTTATCTGCTATTTTAGAACAAGTAAATAATTTGGCAGGAATAATTGCTGCACTCATTGGAGGTGCTTGTGCATTGAAAGGAATAGGATATCTAGAACTCCTACGTCAGAAAAAAGCGGTAGCAACATTTTCTTTTGAAAGTCAGTTATATGCACGGTTGTATGAACTTAAGATTATCATAAACAGTAACGAACGGATGTTTACAAATTTGTATAGTGAGATAGCAAGGGAGGAGTGGGGAGATAAAAGAGGAGCTTCTGAAAAAGAATTGAAAAAATTATACGATTGCGTTAGTGAAACTTTAAAATTTATCAAGGATGCATCAGATCAGATGCCGGCATATGAAAATTGGGGAGATGATTATACTGAGATGATTCAGTTTTTGGTGGACATGCTCCATTTTGATATTCGGGACAACAAAACTGGTTTTAAGTATATTGAGAGATGTGGGATGGATAAACGTACTGAATATTGGAAAGATATATGTGCTTTGTTGGATAGATTATTGAATGGAATAAAAAAAGATCAAAATAAGAAAACACAAGAGTTGTTCTCGGAAGTTTAAAATTTTTGACAAAATACAATTATTTTATAACTTTATATAGCAAAATAACAGCATTTCTAGTAATATTATTGAAAAAGGGAGAGGGCGTAAACGGCTCAGGTATCTCCTGTTCGAGGCTGCCATATCCGTGGTAGGAAAGAATGAGGAATTCAGACAGATCCACGAGTATTACACCACCAGGAATAAGAATCCGCTAAAAAAGATGCAGTCACTTATAGCAGTGTCCTGTAAGCTGATACGTGTATTCCATGTGATACTTACAAAGGGAGTCAGCTATGATGCATCAAAGATGCTTGGAGATATCAGGCATCCGGGAACACAGCCAAACGCTGCATAGGTTTCCCAAACGTAACTGATGTTGTTGCAGGAAGCGTCCACCGGAAGGTGCTGCAATAGAACAAAAGTGTTTGGAACAGTAATGAAAGTACAAAGAATGAGCTGGTAGCTGGCAGGAATTATTTCCAGAGGGCAAGACCCTGTTAGGGAGCTATTGCCGGCACCCTGGTTATGGACAGGCAGAACGAAGGAAGTGAGGACCCTCCGCAAGGGGGATGATCCTGTTGGACATGAGAGGTGAGCTGCCATATAGGGATGGGTACACATCGAGGCCATTTAGAACGGAAAGTGATGACGTTTTATTTGGAGTACCCATAAACACTATATATCTGCCCTGTATGAGGTAAAGATCACTCCATAACCTTCGCATCATTCATCAACAGGTATCAAAAAGTATTGAATTTATTGAAAAAAACACTTGACTATATGGAGAGGATATTATGGCAGTTGGGTTTAAAGTTAAATATTATTGGTTTCAGATAGGGAATGGAGATTTTTTACATGCATTTTTTTCTACTGTGGCATACAATTTAGAAAAACAACAATGGGGAAGTAGATTTCCAGTAATTATGAATAAATTGTACCAAGGAAAAGTAGGAAAGAAGGAGATAAAAAACGCAATTGAAGAATTGGAAATAATCAAGAACGAATTGAAAAAATTTACTCCTGATAGAATAGTGTGGGATATTGAGGATTTATCTAAACAGCCTCCGTGGGGAAATGATATAAGTAAAGATATTACAGACTTATCAAATTATTTTGTGACAAGTGATGGGAATGATTTTATTACTATTTTTTTTCATGCATTAGAGAAAGCATTAGAAATTAATTCAGGCATAAAAATCAAATCTATTTAAGAGTATTAAAATTAGCTTGTGACGTACATATGTAACCGCCCACGGAGTTAAATTTGTGAATTAGATAATCTGTCTGGTACAGAAGTTGAAATATTTGATAACTTGGATTATATGGTTGAAAAGTTCCTGAGTGTTGGATAGGGATAAAGTTTGTAAAGTGCATAACAAGTCAAACTAAAAAATGGTAAGGTTGTTTTCTAGAGAATTGTCCATGACAGCAGAAGTGAGGGATTAGAGTTTGAAGGAATGACTGCAAATTCTCAGGTGGAAGTCTATGCCGAAGGAGAGCGTCTGCCTCTGTACAGCGGAATTATCCAATCAGCAGAAGCGAAGGAGGAAAACGGCCTCCGGCTGATTCAGCTTCAGCTTGTCTCCGGAAGTATTCTTCTGGATATGGAGAAGAAGAGCCGTTCTTATCAGAACACGGGCCAGACTTACGGAGGGGTGGTATCCCAGGCTTTGGCCTCCCGGAACACGGCAGCAGTCTATCCTGACAGTCTGGACGGAGCGGCTATCGGCTTTCCGGTCATTCAGTACTGTGAGACGGACTGGGAATTTGTGAAGCGTATAGGGAGCCGGTTCGCCCTGTCCCTGTTTCCGGAGCCCTCTATGGGCGGAGCGAAGGTGTATCTGGGTGTGCCAAAGACAGGAAATGTCTGTGAGATCGATTCTTCGGAGTATACGGCCAGGGTGGACAGGCGGTTTTATGCTCTGGGCGGAGAAGAGGCAGGCTACAGCCGGGAGCAGTTTCTCTGCTATGAAGTAAAAAGTGAGGATAACTGCTGGGTGGGAGATCTGGCAGAGTTTAAGGGTGGGCAGAAGTATATCTGTGCCAAAAGCTGCAGTCTGAACCGGGGGCAGGCGGAGTTTACCTATATCCTTGCATCCCCCGAATGGGCAGGCGCAAAGGAGATTGGAAACCGGAATTTCTCCGGCCTGTCGCTTCTTGGAACGGTAGAATCCTGCAGCAATGAAACCGTATGCCTGAAGCTGGACATTGACAAGGGGAACCCGGAGCAGACGCTGTATGCCTGGAACTGGGTGCCGCCAACGGGAAACCTGATGTACATGATGCCCCAGGCGGGAACGCGTGTGTCCCTCTACTTCAAAGGGGATCAGGAAACCAGTGCCGTGGCGGTGAACTGCATCCGAAGCGGCTGCGGCTGTGAGAATGCGGATTACCGGGATAAGGGCCTGATAACTGAGCACGAGATGGAACTGCGGCTTTATCAGGGCGAGATGGGCCTGGCAACGAAAAACGGGAATAACCTGCTTCTGAATAATGGGAAAGGCATAGAGCTTACGGGAACCCAGGACTTCAAGATCATGGCGGCAGGCAATATCCGTCTGGAAGGGAAAAACATACGCTTGGAGGGACCCGGGGGCGTAAACAGCTATCAGGGCTTTCTCCAGGTGAAGGAAGCAGGCAGCGGAACAGGAGCAGCCCAGGTGATGGCGAAAAACGTGCCCCTGGTGGGAAACGGGGGAGGAGAGGGGGCAGCAGGAGCTTCGGAAGCGGAAGAGCCGGAGATGGAACTGGAGGTGATAATGAAATAGACATATATCCCCCATTTGAAATGGGGGCCGAGGCAAAGCCGTAGCGTTGCATAAAGTACTAAAACCTCCTATGCTATAATGATATTGGTTTCGCAGGCCATATCAAAAGCATAGGAGGTATCCAAAATGGATAATCAAAGTATAGCACACACCAGATGGAATTGCACATATCATATTATCTTCATACCGAAATATCGAAGAAAAATCATGTATGGAGAGACGAAGAGAGATTTGGTAGAAATTATAAAGAAATTATGTGAGATGAAACAGGTGCAGCTAATGGACGGGAAGGTATGTATAGATCATGTGCATATGTATGTGGCGATATCGCCAAAGATGTGTGTATCGGAATTCATGTCATATCTGAAAGGGAAGAGTACATTAATGCTGTTTGACAGACATCCGGAGTACCGAACGAAATGGGGAGACAGACATTTCTGGGCCAGAGGATATTTTGTATCAACAGTAGGGAATGTAAATGAAGAAACAATTAGAAAATATATACAAGAACAAGAAGAGAATGACAAGTTAGAAGATGGAAGAAAGTAAAAGGCCCCCTGTAGGGGGCAACTGGTAAAGATGGTATTGCGGAACCCCGCCTTAGGCGGAACCAGTACTATACCCCGGAGGGGTTAAAACTAAACCCCCATTTGAAATGGGGGTTGCTAACTTAGAAGCCAAGGTCGAACTGCTTGAAGGAGACGAAGGCCAGGAGGCGGACACCAGAGGTTTACAAAAAACTTACTATCTTGCCTGGGAACATGAGGATCTGAAGCATCCATCCAACCGCTACCGTGATATGCCGGAGGAACAGGGCCGTGACTGGGCGGGACTGGTCAACAACGTAATAGGCGGACTTGCATTAGTTGCAGGCACAGCGGCACTGGCATATGCCGCACCTTACGCATTGGCAGGAACCAAGATAGGTGCGGTTGTCTTGAAAGGACTATCCGCAGCACAGGCAGGCCAAAAGCTTGGGGCTGCGGTATTCCTGGCAGGAAGTATGAGCGTGATAGGCTTGGGCGTATCGGACTTTATGAGCAACCGTGTATCCAGCCGGGAGGAATATCTGCGTCGTGCTATGGCAGGGGCGATATCGGGCTTTTTGTCAGGAGCAAGCACTCTGGCGTTGTCAGATGCAGGTCTGGCGGCTGTGATGGGGGGCGGCTTTGCGGAAGGGTTTGTGAGTGAAGCCATTACAGAGAAGTTACTGGATGAGGATGGAGAAATAGACTGGGCACAGTGCATACAGAGTGGTGTGTTTACGGCACTTATAGATGGTATATTGTATGGCACATTTGAAACAAAAAAGGTATCAACGGATGAAAAAGAGTTTACAGATAATCCATTTGATGAAAATGGCAAATTAAAACCAAATGTGAAATATCAAACAGGAGAATATAATTATAATTACGAAACAGATGCAAATGGAAGAATATCGAACTGGAATACGGATAATCTTCAATTAACTAAACGAACGGAACGCTTAAAACATGATTCAAATACCCCAGGTAAAGTAACAGGTGATCATGCAGGGCATTTGGCGGGAGATAGATTTGGCGGTTCAGAAAAGCTAGATAATATTGTAACCCAGTCACAAAATGTTAATTTAAGTCAATATAAAAAAATCGAAAACCAGTGGGCAAAAGCAATAAAAGAAGGTAAAGAAGTGGGGGTAAATGTAGAGATTAGGTATGATGGAAGTGGTCTACGCCCGATAGAATTTATTGTAGAGTATACAATAGATGGAGAATATTTTTGTCAAAGTATATTGAATTGATTGGAGAAAATAAAATGGGAAAAAAGTTTGAGGATTATTTTTCAGAATTACAAGCTGATATGGTATCTATTTGTTTAGAATATGTTGAAAATAGGGCAGAAAAAATTTATATTTATTGTTCTTTTGAAAGTAATATGATATCTAGTGGTTTTTTTTATAAAATTAATGGAAAGGTTATTAAAAAGCATAGATTAAATGATGCTTTGAGAAGTGGAGAAAAGAGATATGATGTCACGATTGATAGGCAAAAACAGGTAGTTACTATTATTAATGATGATATTAAAGCTCTATATAAGTTATGTCAAGAATACGGAAAAGATATGCCAACACAAATTAAAATAGTTTATGATATTATTGATAATAAACTAAGTGCAGATTACTGTTATGATCTAATTTTCAGCAAAGATGAGAATAAGACAGCACTTGATATATTGGAAGAATGGTATCAAGTAGAGAAGAGCAATGAAGAACTATAAATTTTTAAATGTTTGAAACTTGAGATAAAAACTTAATAAAAGTAAATTTACTTGTTGTGCTAATGCAATGGTGTAAATGTTGCGATTCGAATCATAAAATCTTAGGGGCTTCCGGAGGGAGGATTGTGGATCTGTATCACGGTGGAATCATTATGGATTTCGGAAACGGCATACGGATGGTTCAGCTTGCCTCCGGAAGATTTCCTTGGACATGGAGCAAAAAGTTGTTCTTGTTAGAATAAGGAGACTTATGGAGCAGTGGAATGAAATTAAGTATGACATGGAACTTAGGCTTCATCAAAGCAAGATGGGACTGGCAACGAAAAATGGAAATAACTTACCTCTGAATATAACGAAAGGCATTGATCTTACCAGAACCAAGGGCTTCAAGATTATTCCAACAGGTAAGATTCGTCCGGAAAGGAAAAACATACGACTAGAAATACTAGGATGAAAAACTTATCATCTTGCTTGGGGGGCATGAGGATCTGAAACATCCATCCAACCGTTTTCATAATATGTTAGAGGAACAGGGATGTGGCTAAGCAGGGGTTATATCGGGAGTTCTTAAGAATATTGAAAAATAGTTGCCGGAGATGTAGAAGTTACAAAAATTCAATAGCTTAGTATGAGTCAATAATGAAAAGTTGCAACCGTAGTTGGTGTGTAGATTTGAGGACTAGTGAGGTATTTGTAGATATAAAATATAGTTCCAAATATGAAAGATATCCTGTTAAACAGCATAGAAAAAGCTTTAGAATATAATAGGTGTTTAGAACTGGAAATGCGGGATAAGTGTAGATTTATCAAAAAAATGTTCGTCTAAAATAAAAGCATATTGATTAGAGGAATAAGGAGAAGTAGTTATGGCGTTAGGGAAGACTGCTGATATATTAATGTATGCTCCATTTGTTAGCGTTTTTGAAGTTCCAGATCGAATTCGCAAAGAACTTACAATGGATGAATTTTTTAAAGAAAAGAATATATGTATACAAAAAGATTAAACTACAGTCTGGAGAGTGGATATTACAATCTCCAAGTTCAGCTGCAGGTTTTTTGGCACATGAAACTAAGCACTGGATTGATGGTGGTGTAAAGAATAAATTAGATGAAGTTAATGCATATCTATGGCAAAAAAAAGTTGATTTAAATCTTAATTATACTCTTAATGATATTTGGAATACTTTAAATACACATCCAGCTTATAAGCATCTAAAAGATTAACATTTTAAGGAGAACGAGATGGATAAGAGAAGTAAAGTTATTGATTTAGATAATGATACACCAATATCAGAGGCACCCTATGCTGACTTGCATAAAGTCGGATTTTTTGATTATAAGGAAGCAAAATTAACAATAGTGTGGGGAGAAGAAATAAGCAGAAATAAACAGATCATTATTTTAAGAAAACTATATCCCAAATTAAAAGAGCTATCCACAGCAAATATTTATGAAATAGTACAAAAGAATAAGCAAGAATGGCAATTTGCAACGATGGGATGGGGGAACGCAGTTGATCTTGCAAATGAAGCAAAGATATTAGGATTAAATATAATAGTTGAGGAATTAGTATTAAGTTAATGCGTTGGAATAGGGATAAAGTTTGTAAAGTGCATAACAAGTCAAACTAAAAATGGTAGGGTTGTTTTCTAGAGAATTGTCCGTGACAACAGCAGTGCCGGACTGGAGTTTGAAGGAGTGATTGCAAATTCCCAGGTGGAAGTCTATGCCGAAGGAGAGCGTCTGCCTCTGTACAGCGGAATTGTCCAATCGGCAGAAGCGAAAGAGGAGAACGGCCTGCGGATGATCTGTCTGCAGTTATCCTCCGGAAGCATTCTTCTTGACATGGAGAAGAAGAACCGTTCCTATCAGAATACGGGAATGAGCTACGGGGAAGTTATCAATGAGGCTCTTGCCCCCTGGAACACGGCGGCGATCTATCCATCCAGCTTAAGCGGAACGGCCATTGGCTTTCCGGTTATCCAGTACCAGGAGACGGACTGGCAGTTTGTAAAGCGGATGGCAAGCCGCTTTGCGTTATCTCTGTATCCGGAGCCGTCCATAGGCGGTTCCAAGATGTATGTGGGCATTCCCGAAACCGGAAACACCTGTGAGCTTGAAGCCGGGGAATATGCGGTGCGGATAGACGAGAGGTTCTACACTCTGGGAGGGGAAAAGGCCGGATACGACAGAAGCCAGTTCCTGTGCTATGAGGTAAAGAGCCTTGAAAATCACAGGGTAGGGGATAAGGCAAGGTTCCTGGGAGAGGAACGGTATATCTGTGCCAAGAAAGGCAGCGTCGTTCATGGACAGATGGAGTTTACCTATACCCTTGCATCTCCCGCATGGGCCGGAGAAAGAAGGCTTGGAAACAAAAACTTTTCCGGGCTGTCGCTGCTTGGAACCGTGTCAGCGTGCAGCAATGAGACGGTGCAGTTAAAGCTTGATATTGACCAGGGAAAGCCGGAGCAAAAGCTCTATCCCTTTAACTGGGTGCCTGCAACGGGAAATATGATGTACATGATGCCGCAGGAGGGAACCAGGGTATCCCTGTACTTTAAAGGGGATGAGGAAACGAGTGCGGTAGCGGTGAACTGCATCCGAAGCGGCGGCGGGTGTGCCAGGTCCGATTACAGGGACAAGGGACTGACGACAGAGCATGGAATGCAGCTCAAGCTTTACCGGGACAGCATGGGGGTGGAAACTCCGGCGAACAAGTTTCTTATGGATGCGTCAAAGGGGATTGAGATATCGGGAAGCCGGCAGCTCCATATATCCGCAGCAGGGGATGTGCGTATCGAGGGGAAAGAGGTATGCATAAGCGGCTTCGAAAAGGTACGTACCTATACGGGAATCTTAAAGCTTACGGAAGAGGAAGAGCTGGAATTAGAGGTAAAGGCGAAGATCGAGCTGTCGGAGGGGGATGAAGGACAGGAAGCAGATATTCGAGGAGAGCGGATTACATACTATCTGGCCTGGGAGCATGCGGATCTGAGCAGCCCGATGTTCCGTTATCGAGACGAACCGGAGGACAAATCCTTCGACTGGTGGGGCCTGATGGGGAACGTGGCAGGGGGCCTGGCGGTAACGGCAGGAGTTGCCATGTTGGGAGCAGTTGGTGCGGGCCTTGCGGCAGGGACGGCAATTGGTTCTGCGGTATTTGGAGGAGCCACGGCGATAGAGGCAGCCCAGGCAGTTGGAACAGCAGCATTTCTGACAGGCAGCATGTATGTGGGGAGTCAGGCGTTATCCGATGTATTAAGCGGCCGTTTGAGCAGTACCGATACGTATATTCGCCGTGCGTTGGCGGGAAGCATCGTGGGAATCTTTTCCGGGGCGTCAACCTTAATGCTGGCGGATGCGGGGCTGTTAGCTACGATGGGAAGCGGATTTGCGGAAGGGTTTGCAGGAGAAGCTATTACGCAAAAGCTGCTGAATGAGAACGGAGAAATAGACTGGGCACAGTGCATCCGTAGCGGAGTGTTTACGGCTGTTATGGATGGTGGGTTGTATGCCTTGAGATCTGGTGGAAAGGTTAAAAGTGGCAAAAGGTTTGATGGGGAAAGTGATGCTGGAATATCTTTAAGAGATGTTTCAGATGAAGATGGAGAGTTAAGTTATAGTAGTATTATGCATGCATTGCGAGAAAGTGAAAGTGTTGAAGGAGATGCTGTTGCAAAGTTACTGAAAAGGAAAAAAATAAATGTTATAATAGCAGAGCAGGCTGGTGATGGAAGAGGAGGAGCTTATTATTTTTATTCAAAAAGAATATATGTATACAAAAAGATTAAACTACAGTCTGGAGAGTGGATATTACAATCTCCAAGTTCAGCTGCAGGTTTTTTGGCACATGAAACTAAGCACTGGATTGATGGTGGTGTAAAGAATAAATTAGATGAAGTTAATGCATATCTATGGCAAAAAAAAGTTGATTTAAATCTTAATTATACTCTTAATGATATTTGGAATACTTTAAATACACATCCAGCTTATAAGCATCTAAAAGATTAACATTTTAAGGAGAACGAGATGGATAAGAGAAGTAAAGTTATTGATTTAGATAATGATACACCAATATCAGAGGCACCCTATGCTGACTTGCATAAAGTCGGATTTTTTGATTATAAGGAAGCAAAATTAACAATAGTGTGGGGAGAAGAAATAAGCAGAAATAAACAGATCATTATTTTAAGAAAACTATATCCCAAATTAAAAGAGCTATCCACAGCAAATATTTATGAAATAGTACAAAAGAATAAGCAAGAATGGCAATTTGCAACGATGGGATGGGGGAACGCAGTTGATCTTGCAAATGAAGCAAAGATATTAGGATTAAATATAATAGTTGAGGAATTAGTATTAAGTTAATGCGTTGGAATAGGGATAAAGTTTGTAAAGTGCATAACAAGTCAAACTAAAAATGGTAGGGTTGTTTTCTAGAGAATTGTCCGTGACAACAGCAGTGCCGGATTGGAGTTTGAAGGAGTGATTGCAAATTCCCAGGTGGAAGTCTATGCCGAAGGAGAGCGTCTGCCTCTGTATAGCGGAATTGTCCAATCAGCAGAAGCGAAGGAGGAAAACGGTCTGCGGATGATCTGTCTGCAGCTGGTTTCCGGAAGTATTCTTCTGGATATGGAGAAGAAGAGCCGTTCTTATCAGAATACGGGAATGAGCTACGGAGGAGTTATCAATGAGGCTCTAGCCCCCTGGAACACTGCGGCGATTTATCCTTCCAGCCTAAGCGGAACGGCCATTGGCTTTCCGGTTATCCAGTACCAGGAGACAGACTGGCAGTTTGTAAAGCGGATGGCCAGCCGTTTTGCGCTGTCTCTGTATCCGGAGCCGTCCATAGGCGGTTCTAAGATGTATGTGGGCATTCCCGAAACCGGAAACACCTGTGAGCTTGAAGCCGGGGAATATGCGGTGCGGATAGACGAAAAGTTTTACACCCTGGGAGGAGAAAAGGCCGGATATGACAGAAGCCAGTTCTTGTGCTATGAGGTAAAGAGCCTTGAAAATCACAGAGTAGGAGACAAAGCAAGGTTTTTGGGAGAGGAACGGTATATCTGTGCCAAGAAAGGCAGCGTTATTCATGGACAGATGGAGTTTACCTATACCCTTGCATCTTCCGAGTGGGCCGGAGAAAGAAGACTTGGAAATAAAAACTTTTCCGGGCTGTCGCTGCTTGGAACCGTGTCCGCATGCAGCAATGAGACGGTACAGTTAAAGCTGGACATTGACCAGGGAAAGCCGGAGCAAAAGCTCTATCCCTTTAACTGGGTGCCTGCAACGGGAAATATGATGTATATGATGCCTCAGCAGGGAACCAGGGTATCCCTGTACTTTAAAGGGGATGAGGAAACCAGTGCGGTAGCGGTGAACTGCATCCGGAGCGGCGGAGGGTGTGCCAAGTCCGATTACAGGGACAAGGGACTGACAACAGAGCATGGAATGCAGCTCAAGCTTTACCGGGACAGCATGGGAGTGGAAACACCGGCGAACAAGCTTCTTATGGATGCGTCAAAGGGGATTGAGATATCGGGAAGCCGGCAGCTCCATATATCCGCAGCAGGGGATGTGCATATCGAGGGGAAAGAGGTATGTATAAGCGGTTTCGAAAAGGTACGTACCTATACGGGAATCCTTAAGCTTACGGAAGAGGAAGAGCTGGAATTAGAGGTAAAGGCGAAGATCGAGCTGTCGGAAGGGGATGAAGGACAGGAAGCAGATATTCGAGGGGAACGTGTTACATATTATCTGGCCTGGGAGCATGCGGATCTGAGCAGTCCTATGTTCCGTTATCGAGACGAACCGGAAGACAAATCTTTTGACTGGTGGGGACTTGCCGGGAATGTGGCAGGGGGAATTGCCGTAACGGCAGGAGTTGCCATATTAGGAGCAGTCGGCGCAGGTCTGGCGGCAGGGACGGCAATTGGAACTGCGGTATTTGGAGGAGCTACGGCGGCGCAGGCAGCCCAGGTGGTGGGAACAGCGGCATTTCTGACAGGCAGCATGTATGTGGGGAGTCAGGCGTTATCCGACGTATTAAGCGGCCGTTTGAGCAGTACTGATACGTATATCCGACGTGCATTGGCTGGGAGCATCGTAGGAATCTTTTCCGGGGCGTCAACCTTGGTGCTGGCGGATGCAGGGCTGTTGGCAACAATGGGAGATGGATTTGCGGAAGGGTTTGCAGGAGAGGCTATTACGCAAAAGCTGCTGAGTGAAAACGGAGAAATAGACTGGGCACAGTGCATCCGGAGTGGTTTGTTTACGGCTGTTATGGATGGCGGGTTGTATGTTGCAAAGTTTGGCCCAAAAGCTAAAAATGGTAAAGGATTTAAAGAAAGAAATGATATTTTAAATAGCACAAAGGATGGGATTACAATAAATACAGCCCCAGATACACCAGGATTTGGTGAATTAAATCCTATAACAGAATTAAATAGAAGACAACGTGAACTTCTTGAATTACTTAATGCACCAGGCACTACTGTTACAGTCCGTAAGAAATCAGTTTCAATGAATGATTTGCTACAGTTAACTAATGTAACAGGGGATGAATTTGATATGTTTACTTTAGGAGGAAAACGATTAATTATTCGAGGGAAAGGAAATAAAATTAATGTTTCAATAGAACTGTACAATGAAATAGTTAATGGTGGCTATAGGTTTTCAGGACATACCCATCCACCGGGGTATTCAATTGAACCAGGGCCGAAAGATGGGACGTTTTTGCGAGATTTGGGACAAAAGAGAAGTGGGATATGGGGGACAGGTGCAGATCAATATGGAAAGGCTCATAAAGGAGGGTTACTTTTTGGAAGCGATAATCTATTAACTGATGAAGTCCGAAGAGAACTTAGACATGAAGTTATGCAAAGATTATATGGAGCTCAATAGACAATTATATAAATTTGGAGAATAGTTATGGCCGATAATATAGTTAATAAAAAAGGAAAATATAGTGATTATGACATTGCTGTTTTTATTGCAATGGAAAAATTTTATGAAAAACATTCTAGAGAGACACAGCCAGATTGGTTAGATAAATATATTATGATTACTGGTAGAAAAAATGAAAATGAACATTGGATTATACAAAAGATATTATTTCGAAAAATTCAATTGGAGTCTAATCAGTATTGGGGACATAGTGCTAAAGGAACTCCTATATTAATTGAAGTTGATCCAATGACGGGGAAAGAGTCTGTTGTTTTTAAAGATGCTTCCCCATCAGATATTGAAGTTATTTTTGAAGTTGAAGTTGATTTGATTAATGGATCAGCGATTATACTTTTAGATACTGATCTTAGTAAATTGGATGAAACTCGGTATGAAGTACAAGTTATATAACCTTATATATTTAAACTTCTTACCATGTGTGTAGTGCTAAAGGACCTTAAGAGGTTAATTCTTCATGAGTTGTATGCGAAAAAATTAGTGAGGTACAAAATCCTGTATATAAATTTTAATTAAAGTCACCTAACATATGAGATTTTCAATACCGAAAGTAATGTAATGTGTATAGGGAAAGCTAACATCTATAGAAATTTACTAACTTGCGATTGGGAGTTTATAAAACGGGATGACAAGCCGCTTTGCGTTATCTCTGTATCCGGAGCCGTCCATAGGCGGTTCCAAGATGTACGTGGGCATTCCCGAAACCGGAAACACCTGTGAGCTTGAAGCCGGGGAATATGCGGTGCGGATAGACGAGAGGTTCTACACTCTGGGAGGGGAAAAGGCCGGATACGACAGAGGCCAGTTCCTGTGCTATGAGGTAAAGAGCCTTGAAAATCACAGGGTAGGGGATAAGGCAAGGTTCCTGGGAGAGGAACGGTATATCTGTGCCAAGAAAGGCAGCGTCGTTCATGGACAGATGGAGTTTACCTATACCCTTGCATCTCCCGCATGGGCCGGAGAACGAAGACTTGGAAACAAAAACTTTATCCCTTTAACTGGGTGCCTGCAACGGGAAATATGACGTATATGATGCCGCAGGAGGGAACTAGTTATACACGGAGAGGAGAAATTATAATGTTTAAAAACATTAAAAAGAGAACAGTTGTTATAGCAGTAATATTACTAATTGTTATTTTGTTAACAAATCCTGGTTTAATACCATTTTTTCCAACAAACATAAAAGT
This sequence comes from Candidatus Merdisoma sp. JLR.KK011, assembly GCF_036941125.1. Lineage (NCBI taxonomy): Bacteria > Bacillati > Bacillota > Clostridia > Lachnospirales > Lachnospiraceae > Candidatus Merdisoma > Candidatus Merdisoma sp. JLR.KK011. The sequence continues at coordinate 1,672,394 of NZ_JAYWSZ010000004.1, forward strand.
TCAGATTCTTAAATCACTAAATAATTTATTTGGTGATGTAACGCAAATATCCAAAGTCATAATGATTAATTGGTTAACTATTTTTCAATTAATTATTATGGTGCTTGCGATAATCGTGATTCGTGATGTTGTAGATATTATACTTAAATATGTTAAACCGGAAAAAAGAAGAATGAAAACTCTTTTGGGATTATATGGTAATATATCAAAATATCTTTTTACAATAATGAAATAGACATATATCCCCCATTTGAAATGGGGGCCGAGGCAAAGCCGTAGCGTTGCATAAAGTACTAAAACCTCCTATGCTATAATGATATTGGTTTCGCAGGCCATATCAAAAGCATAGGAGGTATCCAAAATGGATAATCAAAGTATAGCACACACCAGATGGAATTGCACATATCATATTATCTTCATACCGAAATATCGAAGAAAAATCATGTATGGAGAGACGAAGAGAGATTTGGTAGAAATTATAAAGAAATTATGTGAGATGAAACAGGTGCAGCTAATGGACGGGAAGGTATGTATAGATCATGTGCATATGTATGTGGCGATACCGCCAAAGATGTGTGTATCGGAATTCATGTCATATCTGAAAGGGAAGAGTACATTAATGCTGTTTGACAGACATCCGGAGTACCGAACGAAATGGGGAGACAGACATTTCTGGGCCAGAGGATATTTTGTATCAACAGTAGGGAATGTAAATGAAGAAACAATTAGAAAATATATACAAGAACAAGAAGAGAATGACAAGTTAGAAGATGGAAGAAAGTAAAAGGCCCCCTGTAGGGGGCAACTGGTAAAGATGGTATTGCGGAACCCCGCCTTAGGCGGAACCAGTACTATACCCCGGAGGGGTTAAAACTAAACCCCCATTTGAAATGGGGGTTGCTAACTTTGCAATTATATGGGGACTAAATATTATTGGAATATCGCCTGGAACAATCTTTGCTGGCGTTAGTATCATTACTATGGTAATTAGTTTCAGTGCGGAAAGCCTTATTGCAGATGTTGTTACAGGAGTTTTTTTGCTTTTTGATAATATTTATAATGTAGATGATATTATTGAAATTGGAGGATATAGAGGCACGGTAGTTAAAATAGGTATAAGGACAACAAGCATTAAGGATACAGGGGGAATATACAAATAATAAATAATTCTGATATGCGGAATATTATTAATAGATCTAATATGGAATCCAAGGCTATTTGCGATGTAGAGATATCAAATGCATACAGTATTGAATTAATTGACAAAGCGTTGATGGAAGCAGCAGCTAGTATCAAATTAAAATATAAATTAATAAAGGAACCTAAGTATAAAGGCATTCAATCACTTAATAGGGATAGTCTAACTGTCAGAATAGAAGCATTAGTAAATGAAGAAAACATATACGATGCACAAAGATATATGAACAGAGAAATCAAAACAGCATTTCAAAATAATGGTATAGAAAATGGACAATAAAAAAAATAATTATTGTACGGAAATATGGATTTGCAGTAATGAAAGTTTTCCAATTCATGATGAAAAAATAATAGGATGTAAAAATACTAAAAAAAGAAAACATACAAAAATAAAGTTTTTACTAATCCCTTTTATCACCATTTTTATTGTTAGTACTATGTTTGATGATAATAGAACCTATACATATGAAGAGATTGTAAATTATGTTGTTGTAGAAGGGGATACGCTATGGGATATCTCACGCAGATACTTGGGAAAGGGTTATAAATATATAGAAATTATAGTTGATAATGAAAGTGAAATTGATAATCCTGATTTGATTTATGCTGGAGATAGGTACCAAATAATTATAACGCATGAGGAAAAAGTAAGTAATCAGTAGTATATTAAAAATAAACGAAAGCCTAATATAATGAATAAATGGATTAAAATATGTTTTATAATCAATCTTTCAACAAAAATGAAATAATTCTATAACTTTATATAGCAAAATAACAGCATTTCTAGTAATATTATTGAAAAAGGGAGGATGCTGTATGATGCAGGAAAAGTTATATCTTGCAGTCTGTGATGACGAGCCGGAGGCTCTTGCACAGATATGCGAGGCTTTGCGGAAGGCTTTACACAGAGTGGAATATCGGACAAGCTGTGCGTTGCGTAAATTTACCAGTGGGATGGCACTTTACGAAGCAGCCGTAAAAGAGCGTTTCCATTTGATTTTTCTTGATGTGGAAATGCCCAATGTAAATGGTTTCCAATTAGCGGAGAAACTGCATCTTATGGCTTCTGATGCACATATAGTTTTCGTTTCCGGTTATGAGGATTTTGTGTATGATATATTTGAACACGCACCCTTGGCTTTTGTACGAAAGTCAATGCTTGACTATGAGTAAGCGTCAAATCCTTCGCTCCCTATAAATTGAAGCGCCGCTTATTTGCGGCGCTTACTGTAGCAGTCAGCTGGAAGTGTCTTTGACCACGGCATGAGCGGTTCCAGTCTTGATTCTTCTATCTTTCCATTTGCATAGATGAGTTGGGGCAGCTCTGTCAATAGATGTCTCACATAATAATAAATATTTAGATCGTTCGCACGGGCGGTTTCGGTAAGGCTGTAGATAATGGCACTTGCCTGTGCTCCCCGTACTGTATTTATCGTTACCCAGTTCTTGCGTCCGATTGTAAAATTTCTCAGGGCCCGTTCACTGGCTGAATCGTCAATCGGTACTTCTCCATCCGTGAGAAATACTTTGAGATATTTCTCCTGATTCAGACAATAGTTTAATCCTTTGGCTGTTTCTCCTTTCGGCAGGACTTTCTGGTCAGCCAGTGTTTCACGGATCCACGCAAAGAACTCCTCAACCAGCGGTTTGATTGAGGCCTGTCGTTCTTTTAAACGTTCTTCCGGGGTCAGGTCTTTCAGCGCTCCCTCCAGATCATAGATGGCTCCGATTCTTACGAGCGCCTTGTATGCAATGGATGACCGGACTGCTTTCTGGTTCCCTTTGCCGAGTGCTTTGATGGCATTGGCAAAATGGCGCCTTGCATGTGCCATGCAGTTCGCGTTTGTCACCCCTTCCAGATCCCGTTCCAGTTTATGGTACTGTTCCAGACCGTCCGTCATGAGGAATCCGGTAAAATCTTTATAATACTCTTTGGGGTGGTCGCTGTGCCTTGTCTTCTGGTATTCATATATAATGATCTTCGGCACAGGACTGAGTTCGCCAGTGAGATGAACCCACATATTATGTGAGTAGTCACATAATATGTGTTATGCGCTGAGTTTTTGAGAGGGGCTGACACCTACAAAAATGCTGTATTTCAGCCGTTTATCCCAAAAACTCATAACATAATTATTATCTTGCATTCTGGATAAAATCGGGTATATCCTGATTTTCCGAATGCGGGTGTTCAAGTATATCCGGTATACTTGTTTCAGTTTTTCTTTCTTTCAATATCCTCGAAACAGAACCTTGGTGGATGCGCAGATAAATCTCTGTAGTCTGAATAGATTCATGACCCAAAAAGTTTCTTATATATATGAGTGGTATCCCCGCTTCAAGCATGTGGACTGCTTTGCTATGGCGGAAACTGTGTGGCGAATAATCTTCTTCCTTAAAGTGATTCGGATTATTGCTTTTTGCCAGGGTTACATATTTGCGAACAAGGTTTCGGATACATGCCGTTGTTATCCGGTCAGATCTTTGGCTTGGAAACAGATGCTCATCCCTGTTATCCTTCAAAGTTTTCCCCCTTTCTGCCAGATATCTTTTTATCAGTTTCACGACATCTGAAGAAATGGGGATTTCGCGTGCCTTGTTTCCTTTCCCGTGAATCCTGACAGTGGAAGTTTTCGCAAACGTTAGATCACCGACCATGATGTCACATATCTCCTGTGCTCTTGCACCAGAATCATAAAGCAAAGCCAGTAATGTAACATCCCGGCTGCCAGACTTGCCTTTGGTTGTTGGAATGCCCAATAAAATTCTGATCTCTTCCGCGGAAAAATACGGAAAAACTGTCTTTGGAATCTTTGGGGTCTGTGCCTGGGAAACTGCATTGTATGCCCCAAGTGAAGCTATCTCACGGCCAGACGCATATTTCAGAAATGAAGACAATGCCGATATGCGCTGTTTTTGGGAAGCCGCACTATAATTCTTTTCACTTTGGAGCCACAGCAGATATTCATCCATGGTCTTTGTGGTGATATCCGAATAGTTGATCCTGTAATGCGGAATGTCTTTTATCTCCTTGAAAAACTGGAACAAAGCCACAAATCCATCTGCATATGAGGATATGGTATTTTTTGAACATTTTTTGTTTAATGGTAAATACACGTTGAAATATTCCGCAAGCTGCTTTGTAAATAAAGTCTGTTTCATTCAAGCACCTCCGGAAAGAGCCCTTTATTGAATTCCTCCATTTTATCCAGGATATCCCGGCTGTTTTCGGCTGTCATATGAAGATATTTTTCGGTTCCGTAAAGATTTTCATGCCCCATATATGTGGAAAGCACCGGAATCTCGTTGTACATATCCAGGCCATTGTTATCCATCTGGCGGAAAGCTGCCACTGCAAAGCTATGGCGGAGACAATGCAGGCAGATATTTCTGGCATGTTTTGGGAGGTCTGGTTTCTCTATACCGATATACTGGATACATTTCAGAAAAGCATCCCTTATCCAGGAACATGAAATGGGATTTCCGGTCCTGGAAGGAAAAAACCAGTTTTCTTTTTGGGGAATTCCGCTTATTGAATATATCTTTACATTCTCCGTCAGCGTTTTGTGCATAGGAACGATTCTGTCCCGGTTTCCCTTTGCATTCCGTACATGGATAATACCGTGCTCCAGATCAACATCTTTCGTCTTCAGCAGCCTTATTTCGTTTAACCGGAATCCGCAACCGATATACATTCTCAGCATTACGCTGAAACAGGCGGCATTGTGACGGCGTTTTTCAGAAGCAGAAAACACCAGGATGTCTGAGGCCTGTATCAATGCAGCCAGGTCATCTTCATGAAATATATGCGGGGAATAATTCCTGCTGCTGACTGCTTTCTCCGGTATAAAAGCACAGTATCCAAGTGACCGCAGATATTTTGCAAACTGTATATACGTTGAAATATAAATATTAACTGTATTTACACTGAGTTTCTCTGGAAGGGATGCAATCCAGCCATCAATGGCAGCTGGCGGCAGGCTCCGGCCTCCAAGGCCAGCTTTCTGTAAATACTGGTCAAGTGAGATGAAAATATGACGCATTTTTGAAGTTTTATGGCCTTGGCTTTCTCTTAGTTCCATATAAGAATTTAATTTTTCCTTCAGGCAGCTTTCAAAGCAGATGGTATTTTTCATATGTTAATTCACCGCCTTCCCCGGAAATAAGTGATCAGCTCATTAGGAAAAACGGGCACTTCCATAGCGCATTCCCTCAGCCGTTCCGCCTCAACACGGATATAGTGCCTGGCGGCATCGGGAGAAGTCTGGCCTAATACCTGCTGGATCTCTGGATAGTTTTTTCCTTCTGCAAGAAGATGTGATGCCAGACTTGATCTCAGGGCATGGGCGCCATGTCTTCTGGAAGACGTATCTATGCCGGCCCATGCAATAGCTCCGGACACAACGGCATGAATCCCCTGTGTGCTTAAAGCAGAGGAAATCGGCCTGGGCTGTGTCAGGAACACATAGGGAAGGTCAGAATCAGGCCTTGCATTGTCCAGATAGTCCCTCATGGCTGCATATATTTCGTCCAGTATCGGGTATTCAACAGGAACACCCGTCTTTTGCTGCGTTACACGGATAAGGCCTTCCCCGTGCCGGATGTCTTCAAGCTTTAGCCCAGCTATATCACAGGAGCGAATCCCCAGTCTTGCAGCTATTAGAATAATGCAGTAGTTTCTTTTGCCAAGGCTTGTAGTCCGGTCTATGGAACCCAGTATTTTTTCTACTTCATCTTTCGTATAGACAGAGGGAACCGGCTTATGGCGCGGTACTGACGGAATCCAATGGCTGATGTCATTTTCAATCAATCCGTACCTGCAGGCGTACCGGAAAAACATTTTCACTGCCTTGCGGAAACCTGCCTTATCGTTTGCCGCTATAAACCTTTCATGGATATGTTCTGCTTTTATCATAGGGAGGCTGGATATCCCTATTGACTCCATATATGCCAGAAATCCGGCAATTAAATGTATATGGTGCCTGGTGTTGGTAATGGTTTTTCCTGTCTGGATAAGATAAGCCTCATATCTAGCAACGGCCGCATCATAGCACGAAGATGCATACGGCTTTAACTTCGACTTCGCAGGTCTCCAATGAAAATCTCCGTCCAGCGCATGGTCTAACCGCTCAACCGAATTTCGGTTCAGGTCTGTCTGCTCCTTTGACTGTTTTTTCCTTTGGATCATCTGTATGAAGGCTTTACCAGCGTCAACAGAATACATTCCCTCAAAATGTTCTTCACAATACCCTGCCAGTCTATTATAGATAGGCCTGACATGGTGTTCCACACTTTTGGCGGAATATCCATCCGAGCACATTTCATTGAGTACTTTTTCAGATAACTCGGAGCACGGTTTTGCTTTTTCTTTCAACATAAAAATCCTCCTTAAATGATGTTTTTGATACTATTACATCATAAAGGAGATACTATTATTATGTTATGAGTTTTAAAGAAAAATGGTTCTAATAGGCCATTTCTGTGTATTTAGCCCCTCATCAAAAACTCAGCGCATAACACATATAACTCTTGCTCCCGGCAGGCCTGCCGTCATGGATTACCTCTAAAGGCGTTTCATCACACTGATTCACATGGGCTTCAAGCTGCCGCTTTTTCATCCATTCATACAGCGGAAGAAAATATCTTTCTGCTGACCATATCGTCCAGTTGGACATGGTCTGTTTGGACAGATTCAGGCCATTCTCCTGAAAATCCCGGGCAATGCGGTCAAGAGGATTGCTGTTTACATACTTTGCGTTGATGACTGCCGCTTCCAGGGAAGGGGTTGCGATGCTCCCTTTAAACAGGGTGGCAGGATGATCTCCACGGAGAAATTCATCCTGATGCAGCCCGCCTGTCCCAACATAGACTTTAATGACATGTTTTTCCGCAGTCCACCGGGCTGGCTCAAAACGAAGCTGCCAGAAGATCTCATCCGGCATACTTTTCCAGTTCCCTCTGCCAAAGGCATCATCCAGTTCCTCCGCCGCGACATCATGGGAAATTTCTTCCTGTGGAAAATCCCTAAGATCCTCTTCACGCTGCCCTTTCTTCCTGCGTTTCCGGGGCGGCTTCATGGCGCAGGCAATGGTTTCTTCTATCGTTGGTTCTGGCACATTTTCATTGCAGTTTGCTTCTGCTTCATTAAAAAAGGAAAGCTGTCCTGCGATTTCATCCAGTTTTTCCGTATTACGGCCGAAACGCTGCTGATTCGCAAGACGTACCTGTTCCATGAGGTTTTCATAATCATGCTCAAGCTTGTCAAGACGGTCCTGCATCTGATAGATGACATCGTTCTTGGACTCATGATCCATCGTATTGAGTTCGTCTGGTGTAAATTTTCTGCACATGACGGCCGCCTTTCTTTATAGGTTAAGTATAACAGAAAACAGGAACAGATGCCATTTGGCTCCCAATCGGCCATCGTCATTCTGCCATGCCGCCAGCAGTACACAGATGCCCCATTCCAGCGTTCAAAAATATAGGGTTTTCAAGGTCCAAACGTTTCTTCCACGGTCCATGACAGCAGATAGAAGCTTTCATGCACAGGTCTGCTTCCTACATAAACAGACATTTTTTATGCGCTAAAACAGCGATATATTTTCTCTGTTTTGCACAAATATTTCAGTAAATTTTTTGGGGCTCCACATCTTTGATCTTAGGATCCAGGGGATTTAAACCCATCATCAGATAATGGAACTGGTCTTCCGTAAGTTCGGCAGCCTCCTGTGTATTTCTCGGCCATGACAGTCTTCCAGCTTCGAATCTTTTATATAGAAGCAAAAAACCCGTGCCCATCCACAAAAGTCCTTTGCATCGGTCAGACCGCTTTCCGCAGAACAGAAAAAGAGTTCCTTTTTCAAAAGGATTCTGCCCATACTTATCGCCTACGATTGTTGCCAGGCCGTCAATCCCTTTCCTGAGGTCAACCGTGCCGCAGGCAAGGACTACGCGGCGGATACCGGCGGCATCTTTAAGCATGGGACGCCTCCCTTATGATCAGGCTCAGAAGGGAATCCGAAATATCATTGGTAATCTCGATCTTTAATGTAGAAGTACCGATGACTGCAACTGTGCTGCCTGAAATCATCTGCCCGTTTTTCTTTGCTGAAGAGCAATAGGGAATTTCAACAAAAGAAAGCTCCGGCTTTTCTGCCACTGCAGGAACGGCATCGCTGCTTTTCCGCATTTCTTCATAAGCCTTTTGCCGGAATTTCCGTTGCCAATGATAATAGCTTTGTTCACAGATTCCGTTTTCATCCATCCAGTTCTTTGCCGACTGTCCGGCCGGACGTTGTCCGCATGCCCTAATGATTCCCTTCCAGTATTCGGCACGGACTTCATGAGTACATTGATCCATAGTCTTTAGTTCCTCCTTGAAAAATCTATTGCTTTTTTCAAGTATGGACTAAAAATGACTTTAGCGAAAGGCGAGCGTTTTGACGATTACTAACAAACAAGTGGATGATAACCATTGCTTTGATAATGAAAATTAAAGGCGCTGCCTTCCTGTTTGCCGTATGCATCAAGAAGAGTGGAATCCAGATCCAGAATAACAGCCTGCGGCATCTGAATACTGTAAATTTTATTCCGAAGTATTCTGCCAATCGCAAGAAACTGGTTTAAGGTATCTTCATCCATACGGTTAAAGAATCTGGAAACAGTAGGCTGTGATGCAAGGGCATCTTTTTCAAGTATGGACTTGAATACGGGATCGTTTGTCAGTTCATCGGAATTATCATCTTCAAAATAACCGGCAATGATCATATAGATCATCTGGAGCAAGTTTTATGGTAAGGTGTTTACAATACTCATAAAGGGCTCCTTTTGTTGGTATTATTTGAGATTAGACACCTTAATTTTATCACAAGTGGATGCTCTTTTTTCATTCACTTGACAGGTGAAAAGCAATATTCAGTTAAAATACAGCAACTATGTGGCTTTCAGACACTTTCACGGCTGTGCCGTGAATAATCTAGGAATATGGTTGTGGTGAATGAAAGAGAGGCGGAAATTGTGCGTTATATTTTTTCTCTGGCTATGGAGGGGAAAAGCAGTACGCAGATAGCAAAGCAGCTTTATGAAGAACAGATACCGGCCATAGCACAGATCCGAAAGCCGGACAGGGAGACATCGGATAAAAGGATTTATACCTGGAGCAGCCAGACAATCCGGCGTATCTTAAATAACCGATTTTATCTTGGGAAAATGGCCTATGGAAAAACCATCAGAAAGTCCGTAGGGAGCAGAAGCGGAACCGCCGTGCCCAGGGAAGAGTGGAAAGTCATACCAGGCTGCCATGAGGCATTGATTTCCAAAGAAATCTTTGAGCAGGTATCGACATTTCGGCCGGGCCATTCTACAAAACGGAACAGGGAGAAGCATCCGCTGACCGGAAAACTGTACTGCGGCGGCTGCGGATATTCCCTGAATTATAAGCCAATCCGGGAAAAAAATAAGCACCGGTATTTCGAGTGCCGGAAGCATGCGCTTCTTCAGATACCGGAGTGCTGCACCTATATGAATGCGGATCTCTTAGAAGAAACCGTACTTTTGATGTTGAATAAGGAGCTGATGCTTCGGGGAAACGCTATGAGGCAGAAGGACAATTTATATTCCTTTCAGAAAGCAGGCATCCGGGCTTTGGAAAAGCGCCTTGAGAATTACGGAGCGGAGAAAAGGCGGATGAGGGCAGAAAAGGGCAGGAGAACTGGAGGAGAGATTATCTCTTTTATCCGATGCAGAGGCAGAAGCTGCGAAAAGGCTTCATTGGCTTGAGGATGAATACCAGAAAGCAGAGGCGGATATGAGACAGATTATCCGGTATTCCCATATAGAAAAGCTGACGGAGGAAGTGGCTGATGTTTTTATAAAAAGAATTTATGTTTATAAAGGCAGGAAGATAGAGATCGAGTGGAATTTCTGCGTAGACAGAGGAAGCAGTTAGGGTGAAGGAAGGTAGAATTATATGTATGCAATTTTTACTGCATTAAGTACTACACCAATAAAGACATACTGGTTTTCAGGCTTTTGAGATAAAAAATTATGTTTCTGTAGACCAAGGTTTGTGATAGAATAATGAAATAGACATATATCCCCCATTTGAAATGGGGGCCGAGGCAAAGCCGTAGCGTTGCATAAAGTACTAAAACCTCCTATGCTATAATGATATTGGTTTCGCAGGCCATATCAAAAGCATAGGAGGTATCCAAAATGGATAATCAAAGTATAGCACACACCAGATGGAATTGCACATATCATATTATCTTCATACCGAAATATCGAAGAAAAATCATGTATGGAGAGACGAAGAGAGATTTGGTAGAAATTATAAAGAAATTATGTGAGATGAAACAGGTGCAGCTAATGGACGGGAAGGTATGTATAGATCATGTGCATATGTATGTGGCGATACCGCCAAAGATGTGTGTATCGGAATTCATGTCATATCTGAAAGGGAAGAGTACATTAATGCTGTTTGACAGACATCCGGAGTACCGAACGAAATGGGGAGACAGACATTTCTGGGCCAGAGGATATTTTGTATCAACAGTAGGGAATGTAAATGAAGAAACAATTAGAAAATATATACAAGAACAAGAAGAGAATGACAAGTTAGAAGATGGAAGAAAGTAAAAGGCCCCCTGTAGGGGGCAACTGGTAAAGATGGTATTGCGGAACCCCGCCTTAGGCGGAACCAGTACTATACCCCGGAGGGGTTAAAACTAAACCCCCATTTGAAATGGGGGTTGCTAACTTAGAGAATTTTGGCGCTCTAATCTCGTTAGAAAATTTTATAGACTAAGGGATAAGGTCAATGATAAGTTGGCGTAATAAGGTTAGGTGATTTTATGGATAAAAAAATGCAGATCAGAAATAGTACGACGGACTTTCTTGTTTTTACAAAACAGAATAGTGAAGACAGCATTGAGGTTAGAGTACATGATGAAGATGTATGGCTTACACAAAAGAGCATGGCACAGCTTTTTGATTGCTCAACAGACAATATTGGTTTACATTTAAAAAATATTTTTGCCAGCGGAGAGCTAGATACAGAAGCAGTTACCGAGGAATCCTCGGCAACTGCTTCCGATGGCAAAAAGTATAGGATGAAATTTTATAATCTTGACGCAATTATCTCCGTAGGCTATCGAATTAATTCCATTCGTGCAACCCAATTCAGGCAGTGGGCGACAAAGGTGTTAAAGACCTTTACGGTTCAGGGGTATGTGTTGGATAAAAAGCGTCTTGAAAACGGACAGATATTTGACGAGGAATATTTTGAACATTTACTAGATGAAATCAGGGAGATTCGTGCAAGCGAGAGGAAATTTTATCAAAAGATAACAGATATCTATACAACAGCGGTGGATTATTCTCCTACGGCGGCAACTTCAAAGGATTTTTTTGCTATGGTCCAGAATAAGCTGCATTATGCCATTCATCATCATACGGCTGCGGAGGTGATTGTAGAACGTGCAGATCATAGAAAAGAGTATATGGGGCTGACTACTTGGAAGAATGCACCAAGGGGTAAAATAGTGAAAGCGGATGTCAGCATAGCGAAGAATTATTTGACAAAAGAGGAAATGCAGGACTTAAATCAGTTTGTTAACATGTATTTGGACTATGCGGAGAGACAGGCAAGACGGCAGATTCCCATGACTATGGAAGATTGGGCAAAAAAGTTGGATGTATTTCTTGAATTTAATGAAGAAGAAGTATTGAAAGATAAGGGAAGAGTATCTGCTGAGATTGCTAAAAGCTTTGCCGAGAGTGAATTTGAAAAATACAGAATAATGCAGGATAAACTGTATCAAAATGATTTTGATAAGTTATTGCTTGGAATTGGTGATGGGGAGTAGGAAAGTTTTTTCAATCCGAAAAGAACTTGACAATAATTCATCATCAATTTTGTTTTAACTTGGCAATACCCTGCCATGCTCCCTATGAAATTAAGCGGATTCTAGCGATTTTGGCTTAAAGAAAGTGAAAAAAATTTGTGGCAAAAGCTTGACATATTCGGGGTATGGGGCGTTGTGTGTCGAAAACAGTCTGATTGGTATGTGTAGGTATCCTTTTTCCATATGTTTGCCTGTTGATACATAAGATTGTGTAAATACACATAAAATAGTAATTGATGTTGACTTAAAAATTATTTAGTGATACGATAATATTACTTGGAAATGTGTTAATACACAAAAATAAGGAGCGAAAGCATGGAGATTAAAAGAGATTTTTATCTTGAACAGTTAAAAATAAGAAAAGATAACGGAATGATCAAAATTATTACAGGAATCAGAAGATGCGGAAAATCTTTCCTGTTATTTGTGCTATATAAGAAATATTTATTGGAAAGTGGAGTGGATAGTAACCACATCATTGAGATAGCACTAGATGGAATTGAAAATGAGGAGTTGAGAGATCCAAAAAGATGTTATCAGTATATCAAGAATGTAATGAAGGACGAAGGGAAATATTATTTGTTTTTGGATGAAGTGCAGTTTATGCCCAGATTTGAAGAAGTACTGAACAGTCTGCTTCGCATAAGTAATATTGATGTATATGTAACCGGAAGCAACTCTAAATTTTTATCCAGCGATATTATAACTGAGTTTAGGGGCAGAGGTGATGAAATTAGAATTTATCCTTTGTCCTTTGCTGAATTTTACGCAGTTTTTGACAGGGATTATGATGATGCGTGGAATGAGTATATGATATATGGCGGACTTCCGCAAGTGGTACAATTTTCAGTGGAACGTCAAAAGGCAGAGTATTTGAAAAATATTTTTGCAAATGTTTATCTCAAGGATGTAGTTGAGCGAAATAAGATTCAGAATGTGGATGAGATTGGAACTTTAGTGGATATACTTGCTTCTGCCATAGGAGCGCCTACAAATCCAACGAAAATATCGCATACATTCAAATCAGAATGTGGTATCAATTATAGTAACAAAACTATTTCCAACCATATTGATTATTTAACACAAAGTTTTCTGATCTCTAAAGCCAGTCGATACGATATTAAAGGTAGAAAATATGTGGGTGCAAATCTAAAGTATTACTTTACGGATGTAGGACTTAGAAATGCCAGATTGAACTTTAGACAACAGGAGCCTACTCATATTATGGAGAACATTGTTTATAATGAGTTACTTGTACGAGGTTATAATGTGGATGTTGGTATTGTAGAAGTGTATGCAAAGAGTAGCGAAGGAAAAACCATTCGTAAGCAGTTGGAGGTTGATTTTGTAGTAAATCAGAGCAGTCAGAGATATTACATTCAGGTAGCTTATGATATGGCTTCTGAGGAAAAGCAGATACAAGAGCTTAATTCACTTCGAAATATTCCAGATTCATTCAAGAAGATTGTTATCTTGAATGGTACAAAAAAGCCGTGGAGAAATGATGAGGGATTTGTGATTATGGGGATGAAATATTTCCTTCTCAATGCGGATAGTTTGGAGTTTTAGTAAGAGACTGGTTCCTGAATAACGATATCTTGACTTTGGTGATCCGGCAGAAAATTACTTCCGATCAAGAGCGTTTCCGGAAGATTTTATAGACAGCAAAGAAGTACTGGGAAATGTAGTCTGGTATTTCGCATCCTTTGGCGAAGCGATTCGTGATTTTACTGTTGAAGAATTTTGTCAGGAAGATGAAAGGGATGCGGGAAAAAGCTATAAGATTAATGATTTTCATAAAATGGCAGACAATCAGGAGAGGGAATTAATTCCATTGAAACTGGAATCAAGTGATACTCTAAAGATGTTTGCACTCTATCCGTCCTTAAAAGATGCTCAAGAATAATATTTTAGGTGCAGAAAAAAAGTTAAAAGGAGAAAGCATTATGGCGAAAATTACAATTACAAAAGGGAACGAGTTTATGATAGCGGTAAGAGATGAAATAACAAAAGATGATCTTTTTATTGAACAATACGAACGCGCTGCAAATATATTAGACAGAATTGTTGGAGCCTCAATAGAAGTGAGAGATAAAAAAGAATTCTGGAAATCACAGGATTATGAGAATAATATTATCGCATTTTGTGGGGAACGGGGAGAAGGAAAAAGCAGTGTTATGATGACTTTTGTCAATGCCATATATCATAATTCAAATAAGGAAATTTTTTTGAATTGTAAAAATGTTGAAAGTACATATTTTGTGGAACCGATTTTGATTGACCCATCATTATTTGATGATGTTCATAATGTTTTAGACATTGTGCTTGCAAAGATTTTTCGAAACTTTTATGATTGCTATAATAATGATAACCAACGTGCAGATGAGAGAACAAGAGAAGAACTGCTTGACCGCTTCCAAAAGGTTTACCGCTATGTTTCTTTAATCAATAACCAAAAGCAGATGTTGGATGATGAGTTTGATTATGAAGGAAATATCAGTAAGCTTACGAAACTAGGGGAGAGTACAAAACTGAAAGAAGAACTGACAGAGTTAATAAAAGATTATTTGAATTTTATGGAAACACGTGATGGAAAAAAACAATTAATCATTGCAATTGATGATTTAGATTTATGTAGCGCAAATGCATATAAGATGACAGAACAGATTCGAAAATACTTAATATAACACAGCACTTTACAACTTTTTATAGATAGCCACAATTGCGCATAACTCCCAGCTCATAACGGATTTCCTGCGGACTTTGACCCTGGTACTTTTGGAATTCCTTACTATAGTATGGCAACATCCTTTTCCGGTTCAACAGCTATCTCTTCTGGTACCGCTGTGCATAGGAACAGACGGAAACTGCCAGGCTTTCCAGGGTCAGCGGCTGTCACGCAGGCATATACGGTACGGCCTTTCCACAGGTTTGTAATGACCTTGCGGCATCCGAGGGGAACGGAGAGGTAAGTGATTCCATCCGCTGACTTAAGCGGCACATGGAGCATGAGACTGACGAAGCAGTGCCCCTTAAGGTAATTGGAGCCGTTATGGGCGGCATGGTCAAACAAGTTTGAGCGGCCTGAAATTTCGTACCGTATTTTTCCACTAAGGTATCATCAATGGAGAGGAACACGGAGGAATCCCTCAGGGAAATGGGTATACAGCTTAAAACAAGCCTGGCAGTTACAGCTGTCCATCTGAGGTGGTCAAAAGCAGCATAGCTGAGCGTATAGTAAAAGGAATTCAGCGACTTGCCAGTAGGCCTTGAAATTATATGCATCCATGCAAACCGGATGGAGCGGAAAGAATCCAGGGCCAACATGGAAATGACCAGCAGGAACAAATTTTCCGCAGATGGCATTGAGGCATCCTGAAAATAATTCCAAAGAACCAAAAAAGCTTATTAAAAGTATGGTTTCTGTTGTAAAATAAGCGTGACATACAATCTCCTGTTTTTGTAAAGATTTGTTAGCGCTTATACTATACAACAAATAGAGTAGATTGTATGTTTTTTATTGCTTAAAATGAAAAAAATTTGTAAAGTGCTGTATAAACATGAAACAGCAAGAAAGGTAATATAGGAAATGAACATAGAAGCATACAATTTGGATTCACTCCGAAAGCTGGTAAGAGATCTTCAGGACGAAAACAAAAGATTGAAAATGCAGTTGGAACAGGCAAACATTGCATATGAATCAGACAACCCATTTGAAGAGAAGATTGAAACAAATGAAGAATATGATCCGGATCAGGGCGAACGCATCCTAAGTAAATATATTACGGAAGATCTGGTAAATAAGTATTTTGCAATGTTTTGGGGAAGGACAGATGTATATGCGAAAAGAGGCACAAAAGGCGGATACTTTCCACAATGCAATCATAGATGGACGGAACGAATATGCCCCAAACAGCGTGGTGAAAAAATTAACTGTGAAGCCTGTGGGCATAGAGAGTGGACGAAACTGGAACCCAGAAAAATCATAGAGCATCTTCTTGGCTGCAGAGAAGATGGCGCGGATGTCTTGGGTATCTATCCGCTGCTTCCGGATGGTACATGCCGCTTTCTTGTTTTTGATTTTGACAACCATGAAAAAGGCGCTGAAAAAACGGATTTTGCCAATGCTGATGAGGAATGGCATGAAGAGGTCGATGCCTTAAGGCGCATATGTGAAAGCAATGGCATAACACCATTAGTGGAGAGGTCAAGATCAGGCAGAGGAGCACATGTATGGATTTTTTTCAAAAAACCTGTATCCGCGGCTCTGGCAAGAAATTTCGGCTTTCTTTTACTGGATAAAGGATCCGCATCGATTAATTTAAAATCCTTTCATTATTACGATCGCATGTACCCATCACAGGATGTTGCAAGCAGTATAGGGAATTTAATAGCTTTGCCATTACAGGGACAGGCATTGAAAAGCGGAAACAGTGCATTTGTTGACAAAAATTGGAATGCTTATCCGGATCAGTGGGATATTTTGTTAAATCATACAGAAAAGCTGTCATTAGAAGATATAGAAGAGCATATGAAAAAATGGCAGACAGAGTTTGCGGAAAAGAAAGGAATTGTTTCCCTTGAGGCTCTGCAAAGCCGTCCAAAACCGTGGAAGAAAAAAGACGGTTTTGTAAAGTCAGATGTGGTTGGGAAGATGCACATTGTTCTTGGAGACGGCATATATGTTGATACATTAAATCTAATGCCGCGATTGCAGAATCAGATCCGAAGTATGGCGGCCTTTGACAATCCCATATTTTACAAAAATAAGAGACTCGGATATTCCAATTATTATAATTTTAGCGCCATATATATGGGCAAAGATATAGACGGTTATATTCGTATTCCCAGAGGCCTTCGTGACAACCTTTGCACTTCCTGTAAAGAAGCCGGCATTGAGTATGAAATTATAGATCGCAGGGAAAAGGGGAGACCTATCAGAGTTGCTTTTAACGGCGATTTAAAGACTCAGCAGGATCTGGCGGCACAGCGTTTGCTTGCATTTGATCATGGAGTTCTCAGTGCGGCTACTGCATTTGGAAAAACTGTGGTCTGCAGCTATCTTATCGCAGAACGAAAAGTGAATACACTTATTTTGCTTCAAAGTAAAGATTTACTGGAGCAGTGGGTGGATGAACTGAATAAATTTTTGATTATAGATGAAGAGCCGCCTATTTATAAAACAAAAAGCGGCCGGGAAAAACGCAGGAACAGTGTCATTGGAATTTTGCATGGCAATAAGAATACTTTAACAGGCATTATCGATGTGGCTATGATTGGTTCCATATATAGTAAGGGAAAATTCAATGAGTTTATCAATTCTTATGGTATGATTCTAATGGATGAGTGCCATCACTGCGGCTCTAGCACATCCATTAAAGTTATGCAGAAAGTGAATGCCAGATATATTTATGGAGTATCCGCAACACCCAAAAGGGGAGATCATCTGGAAAAAATCATTTTTATGCTTTTAGGCCCCATAAGGCATAGCTATACTGCAAAAGAACGGGCAGTCGAGCAGGGAATTGGCCATTATGTATATCCAAGGTATACAAGATTAATTGACACAAACGAAAGCAAAACAGATATTAATGGAGCTTATGCGCTGATTAGTACGAATTCTGCCAGAAATGAGATGATTCTTGAAGATACAAGGATTTGTGTGAAAGAGGGAAGAACACCGGTAATTTTGACAAGATACAAAGAACAGGCAAAATATCTGTATGATCATTTACAGGGGGATGCGGATAATATCTTTATCCTATATGGTGATAACAGTGATAAGGAAAACCGGGAAGTGCGAAGAAGACTAAAAGAAGTGCCAAAGGATCAAAGCATGATTCTGGTTGCAACAGGCCAGAAAATCGGTGAGGGGTTTGACTATCCCAGACTGGATACTCTGATGCTGGCAGCACCGGTATCCTTTTCAAGCAGGCTTGAGCAGTATATAGGAAGATTAAATCGTGATTATGATGGAAAAACAGAAGTCATTGTTTATGATTATGTGGATTCCCATATTCGTGATTTTGACAATATGTATGCAAAGCGTCTGCGCACCTATAAACGTACAGGCTTTCAATTGATGACAAATAGCGTTTTTTCAAAACAGACAGCAAATGCTATTTATGATTCCGGAAATTATATGGATATATTTGAGAGAGACATTGTTGAAGCACAAAAGAGGATTCTTGTATCCAGCCCAGAGCTTACCCAGGATAAGGTAGAACGCTTCATTTATCTTGTGAAATTGAGGCAGGAATATGGAGTAGATGTGACAGTTATAACAACAGAGCCGCAGAATTTATCTTATGGAAGTCCGGAATTTTGCCAAAGGCTGATGAAAGAAATGCAGGAAAACGGCATTCATGTCATTGCAAAGGATGAGGTGATTGAACATTTTGCAATTATAGACGATGACCTTGTATGGCATGGAGGAATGAATCTGCTTGGCAGGGAAGACGCATGGGATAATCTTATGCGAATCAAATCCGTATCAGTCGCAGCAGAATTGATGGAGATTGGGGTGAAAAAATAGAAATTAGTGTATAGGGCACACCTTAGAATAGGTGATAGCCGAATATTGTTTTTTAGATAGGGCTAAATTGTCTTTCAGCCAAAGTATTGGAAACAGTATTTACTGTTCTTTGGAGCGCTGACTTAGCCCTATTTCCGGTTCCGGTTTTTCATGGTTAGAGCCTGCAGAACAAGTGTTTTTTTTTAAGGGCAGATTATATGTGAAAAAAGAGCAAAATTCAATATAGTCATTGCAAAAGCAGAAGAAGTTGAAGAAGAAGTGGCAGAAAAATATGCGTATGAATTGAAAAATTTATTTGATAGTTGACATGTGTAATTAAAAATGCTATATTATGTGTAACAAAAAATGCTAAAACAAGATAGGAATAGGAGAATTTGCATGAATGAAGGGATAACAATATATTTAAATATAAGAGCGTCTGTGATGTGATATATAATTAGTGTGATAAACGGAGAAAAAGATGAGAAGCATTACGTATAACAAGCTGGACAATCTATATAAAAAGTCAAAAGGGTACATCAGTACTTATACATTATTAGAAGAGGGATTTACAAACAGGCAGATTGCACTTTTGATAGATGAAAACTATTTAGAGAAGGTATGTCACGGTTATTATTGGCTATTAAGGAGTGGGTATCATAAACCGAACGATTATAAATGCATTGAAGTATGTCTAAGTAATCCCCGGGCAGTTATATCTATGGAAAGTGCATGCTATTATCAGGGGGTTGGAAAAACGGAACCAGAAATTTTAACAGTAGCTACAGAACGTACGGATCGCAGCACAATGAAAATGAATTTTCCAATTAAACGACACTATTTTTCAAGCAATTATTTTAACGTTGGCATAAAGAGAGTTCAAAGAGAGGTTGGCAGTTATAGAATTTATGCTAAAGAACGCAGCATATGCGACATGATTCGTTTGGATACGGAAGACTCAGATAATCCGTTAGTAGTAGAAGTATTGGATTCTATAAAACAAAAAGAAGAACAATATAAACGAATGCTAAAATATGCGGAACTGTTTAAGTTAAAGAGTCTACCATAGGGAGAAAATTTATGCAAGATATGCTAATAATTGACGTAAAAGATGAAAATACTTTAAGAAAGCAGTCAGAGCGGTTGGCAGCTTATAGTTTTTTGCTAGGAAATAAAGATTTATGGGTTTCAGCGCATAAAAAAAGAAATTTTTTTAACAAGATAATTCATTCAATAAGACATTGGGGAAATAGAGAAAGCAGATGGGAAAAAAAGATATACTCTATATTGGAAAGGTGGAAAAACAGACATCCGCTTATAGCAATTTTTATATGTACAATATTAGGAGGCATCTTTATTAGTCTCGTGGCAGGAATTATTTTGGAGGCTACGCTTTGCTATTAAAAGTTAGGTAAACAATTTGGTAATAACTTCTAATTGATTTTCGGAGTACTTAACAATAATTTGTTATAATAAAGGCAGATGGTTTTATGGATAAAAAATGCAGATTAGAAACAGCACTGCTGATTTTCTTGTATTTACAAAGGAGAATGGTGAAAACAGTATTGAGGTCAGAGTGCATGATGGAGATGTATGGCTGACACAGAAAGGTATGGCTCAGCTTTTTGAATGTTCCACAGATAATATTGGCTTACACTTGAAAAATATTTTTGCCAGCGGAGAGTTAGATGTAGAAGCAGTTACCGAGAAATCCTCGGCAACTGCTTCTGATGGTAAAAAATATATCATGAAATTCTATAATCTTGACGCCATAATCTCTGTTGGCTACCAAATTAATTCGATTCGTGCAACTTAATTTCGGCAATGGGCAACGAAAGTGCTGAAAATCTTTGCTGTGCAAGGATATGTGTTGGACAAAAAGCGATTTGAAAATAGCCAGATATTTGATGAGGAATATTTTGAACATTTACTTGACGAAATCAGAGAGATACGTGTAAGTGAACGTAAATTTTTATGAAAAATCACTTGACATTAATTTATTATCAATTAGATAGAGCAAGGCGTGTGGATAAGACATGGAAAGGAGCAGCGAAATGTATCCAACAATTGATATGAAAGCGACCGGAATTCGCATACGGCAGCTTATGGATGAGAGAAGGCTGACAGTAAAGGACACACGCAGGTATTTAAATTTAGCCAGTGTACAGAGCATCTATCACTGGTTGAACGGGCAGAGTATGCCGTCGATAGACAATCTCTATGCCTTATCAGCATTATTTGGGCTTCCTATGGATTCGATAATTATAGGAAGTAAGAAGCATCCTGTACAACTCTTGACAGAGCCGTTTTATATTCGAATGTATACATACTATAAGAAGGCTGTAAAATTAAACGCCGCATAAAATTAAACTTATAGTTTAATGACAAATATCCAGCAAAACCCTTAAAATTATTCTATAAGATTCCTTTACGCCATCTGGAGAATTAAGGAAATCTTAGACGCATCGGATAATTTTAAGGGTTTTTTATAATTGGAAATGGCAGGGAGGAAAGATTATGGACAACGGATATTGGATTGAGGGAAAAGTCAGTATTCCGGAAGGACGAAGAGCGGAGTTTAATGAAAATGTGCGGAAGCTTTTCCGGCTATGCGGAATCCGAAAGCTGGAAGAGATAGAAATAGCCGGGAAAATATGCACGGTTGTCCATGAACCGGAGCCGGATGACAGGGGGATCCTAAGCTTTGACTATTCTGTTTTTGAGAGACAGAAGAGGGAGATTTCTACTTATGATATGAATACCTGTGAGCTTCATGCGGAAGATAGGGGGTATGAAGAGTTCGGCCTGGTCATGAATCTTATCATGACAATGCAGGAGGCATATTCAACAGAGCCTTGCTTCCTGATGAGGAAGGATCAGGTAATCAGTGTCTATGGCTATGCGCTGATGATAGAGAGGACGGCAGGCATCAAGCTGACCTTTCCGAATCGGGAAAAAGCATGGAATATGCTGTTGTTCCTCAAATCTACCGGAAAATATGAGGACATAGACGCTGAAAGTATCTGGGACAAATTTCCCTTCGGCTACGGAAAAATGGAATCGGCTCAGTTTGCGGGATGCATGGCCTGTTCTTATAAGTCTCCGTATAAGCCGGAGAAGCTTTTTGACGGAGAGAAGTCGGAGCTTAAAGAAGCCGGAATGATGCAGAGAGTGTATTATGTATATGAGCTTCTGTGCGGCTTGTTGGAGAGAGAAGAGGAAGAAAAGGTAAGAGAATTTCTAAAAGACCTGTTGGAAAGGAAGCTGCCGGAAAGGGAATGTCTTGCTCAGAGGGAGGATGATTTTGGCAGCATTGCAAAGGCTTCTCTTTATGATCTTCCGCCCTGCATTGTGGCTGCCTATGCGTGGGCTCTTCAAAAGGAGTTCTGGGAGGTATGGTTCTCCTTGAAGATAACAGGGTATGAGGACATCGAAAAGAGAGAGAAGAAAGAGACGCAGAAAGAGGCTGAGAAGGAAACGGAAGAAAAAGAGCCGGAGAAAAAGGAGCGAATATTTTATGAGGCGATCCTCCGTGACAACGAGGACGAATTCCTTGAATTTTGGGACACGCAGGATTTGTATCTATCAAATGATATGCGGATGAATCTGGAGGAATGGAAAGAGAACTTTGCAAAAATAGACGAATCCGAGGTGGGGAATATGGATGGGGAAGCGTACATGGCAGATATTCTCTGGGAGATGGAGACTATATGGGGCTGCCGCTATGCGGACAGGGAAATGGTAAAGGAATTCATAGAGCATTGTGCCAAGCTCCCATATCAGAAGTGCCTGTTAATCTTTAGAAGGCTTATGGATGAGGAGACAGAATATTTTCCGGAGCTGACCAAGAGGCAAGTGAAGGAATGGATTGTGAGAAGGTTATGCGTCAGAGAGGACAGAACACAGATAAGCGGGTATGCTTCTCTGTTAGGAAACCGCACAAAGAGATTTGAACTGTTAGGATTTTAAATACTGCAATGGTGTGCTGGAAGGGAGAAAGCATGGGTACATTTGGAGGTTATACCGGAAGTATGAGTATTTCCGATAAGAAAAAGGAAGAATTTACAAAGAATCTGTTAAAGCTTCTTAATTACGGCGGCATGATGCAGCTTGATGAGGTGTGCATGTATGGGAAGGAGATTACGCTTATAAAGCCTGTGGAGCTTGACGAGAAAGGAAAGGCGTATTTTCATTTCAATTATTTTGAGGATGACGCTTGGGAGAGTGTGGGATATGACTGTGAGAGTGCCGGCTTCTTTTGTGGGAAAATCGGCGGAAGAGAATTTTGTGATGTAGTGACTGCAGTTCATGTTTTGTATGAGCTTTATGATGACGGTATCGGGTATGCCGAGATAAATGGAGAGATTGTGGAAGCAAGTCCTTATATTGGGTGGCTCAATCATGTATTGGGGACAGATTTTTCTTTGAAAAAAAGATTCCGTTTATGGGAGTATTTTGAAAAATATTGCTTGACCCAAATGGAATACGATTTTGATAATCCGTCAAAATCCTATGATGTCATGGATACAATTCCATTACCGCTTTACCAGGGGCTTGGAGGAACGGAGCTGGCAGATATCTTCTATATTGCAAAGGGAACCGAAAGTCTGCAAAAAGAGGAGATTACGCCGGGTTCGTACCCGGAAATGCTATATCGGTGCAGAGAATTACTGAAGCAGTATTTTGACGGAAGAAAAGAGGCGGAAGAAAACCCGGGCCGAAATATCTGGGAACTGGCTGTATGCAGCCGGACCCAAAGGGAGAGAATGCGAGAAGGAGATATAGGTGCCATTGCGCAGATATCATTGACGCTCCCGGCGCATATGCTTGTATATTTGGCGTCCGAGATTCAAAAAGAGAACTTCTGGATTATCTGGAAGGACTTACATAAAAGGGCTTATAAAGATGCTGTCCTGCCGCAGTATGCATCTGATAAATTGATGGAAGAGAGAAAAGCAGCCATAGAAGAACCGGTTGAAGAGCTTACAACTGTGGAGTTTCTCCGTCAGGACGGGGTGTTTGCTTTCTGGAATACACCGGAGGAATTGAAGGGACAGCCAAACTATTACATTTCTGATGATGACCGTGCGTTCTGGTGGAACGGATCCGAGGAAGTAGTTTTGTCAGAAAAGATGGATGAGTGGCTGCGAAAGCTGTCACAGCGGCATAAGAAGATTGTGGAGGAGCTGGAAGGGGAGAGTCAGGACCAGGAGAGATTTCTGAGGGATTTAATCGGGCTTCTGGAAGAAATCAATGATTTTTATAAAAGAGTTTTTTCCTTTCAGAGTATGTTTTATGAATTTTTGCAGAACAGCTCGGACAGGCGGTATATTGCGGCGGTAAGACTGCTTGAAAAGCTGGCGGAGGAGAATAAAGAGGCAGGGAAGATTATTGAACATGCAAAGCACTGGTGGGATACCACAAGCAAAAATGTTACGCATAACGCAGGGCGATTGGCGATGAAGAGATACTTAAGCGTAATGGCAAATAAAAAATTGAGAGAAATATATTTTGGATTTTGAAGAAAAGGCGTATGATATAGCTATGTGGAAAGTCAAAAAGTACCTTCAATGTTTCTTTGACGCTGAGGGTAAATGTGAAGAAAGGAAATGAAATGGGAAAACGAAAATTAGCATCCATACAATACGTACATCATATTACACCGATTGAAGGTGCGGACAGAATTGAATGTGTTCATGTTCTGGGATGGAAGTGTGTAGCCAACAAAAATCAGTTTCAGGCAGGGGATAGCTGCGTATATATGGAAGTGGATTCTTTTTTGCCAATTCAGGAGCAGTTTGAATTTTTAAGAAGCAGCAGCTACAAAAAGAGTGAGCTCCTGGGAGAAGGCTTCCGGTTGAAGACGCAGAAATTTCGGGGTCAGATATCCCAGGGACTGGTGCAGCCCTTATCCATACTGCCTGAGGGAAATTACCAATTGGGAGATGACGTAACGGAGCTTCTGGGAATCCGAAAATGGGAGATAGAGGAGCGTGTCACCAGCAGTGGTTCTGTGATAGGAGATTTCCCGAATGAAATACCGAAGACTGATGAAATGAGGGTACAGTCTCTTCCGGAATTGATTGATGAATTTAAAAAAGTATCGGCGTATTATATCAGTACCAAAATGGACGGAACCAGCGTAACCATGTATTGGAAGGATGGTCATTTCGGTGTTTGCGGCAGAAATTATGAGTATGCGGATGATGAAAAGTGTGCTATGTGGATATATGCCCACGAACATCATATTCCGGAGAGAATAGCAGAAGGCAATTTGCCAGATATCGCTATTCAGGGGGAATTCTGCGGTGCCGGGATTCAGAAGAACAGGCTGAAGCTGATAAAGCCCGAATGGTATATATTCACTGTGCTCGATCTGACAACACACAGAAGATATCCCCTTCATAAGATGCGGGAGCTTTGCGAGACATTACAGTTAAAGATGGTTCCGATTGAGGAGGAGAAGGAGATTTTTGACTATGACAGTGTGGAGGTGCTTTTGAAAAGGGCAAAAGGAAAGTACACTTCTGGTATGAATAAAGAAGGAATTGTGATACGCCCGGTGGAACCGGTTTACTCAAAGCTTCTGGAGGGCCCATTGTCCATGAAGGTATTGAATAATGACTATTTACTGAAAGAATAAGGGGGGATGAAAAAAGCTGGTGACATCAATTGATATATGCGTGTTATATAGCGCTTTGTGTGAGAGATAGTATACCAGTGTAAAATTCAAAAGATAAGTGATAACTGAATATTGCTATTTAGATAGGGCTAAATAATCTTTCGGCCAAAGTATTGAAAACAGTATTTGCTGTTCTTTGGAGCGTTGACTTAGCCCTATTTCCGGTTTTGGTTTTATTGGTCTAATTTCATCTGCAAAAGTATTTTCATAATCCTGGAGCTGGTGGTATATGGCATCCACATAAGCAGTTGTGCCTTCTATTCGGTAAAGCATGAGGTAATGGTGACGCATGAAGTGGATGATGTGGTAGCCATGCTTTTTCAGATGGGGATGGGCACATAATTTTAGGCTGCCAGCGACTTTTGAAAGCTGGCTGCGTGTTTCCAGGGCATCTTGCCATACGTTGTAAGCTGCTTGGTCATTCAGCAGGGTATACTGTAAGTAATCAATATATCCGTTCAGCTGGGATAACGCTTTTGGTGAGATGATTACGTTAAATGAATCCATGTTGTTTGCCCATCCTTTTTAGTGCGTCTTCCATGTCAAGACCTTTGCCATCGGAAATCTGCTGGCGTGATTCGGCAAGGTCGGAAAGGATTTGTTCCTGGCTGGCCGGGACGAATGGGTTTGTGGGTTTTCTAGATGTGAACAGTTTTTGGGTGAATTCCATGACTTTGATTCTTGCATCTTCCGGCATTGCTTGGAGCATGGATACAGTTGCGTCTAAAGTGCTCATAGGAAAGCCTCCTTTCATGATTAGGGTCTATAGAAAAAGTGTTTCTTTCTATGGCTAGATTATACATGAAAAGGGGGCTGAATTCAATATGAAGAGATAAGAGATTTTAATGATGGCGTTAGCGGTGAATTTTTTGAAAAGATAGAGCGTTTTAACGTCTTTCCGAAAGAAATTTCATAAAGATGTCCTTTTTACAGCTTTTCTAAAACATCTTCCTCTTGTCCCACCCAGATACCAGCCGCCCCGAAAAACGAATTTATTTCCCATGCATATAATTTACTATGATAAATGCTTATCACGCAATAGGAAATATAAATGAGGTGGTTTCAATTGAATAACTATAACAGGAACTGGATGTTCAATCCGCCGAATCTGTTTGGCATGAGAACTCCCAACAGAAATTATAATCAGGGGCGGCCGCAGCCTTTCCCCAATGCAGCATATCAGGCAAATACTGCCGTACCGGCTTCCTATCAGCATACAGAAGCTGCGGAACAGGAGGAACATGATTCTTCCGCATCTATTGAGCCCCCGGCAATGGAGGCTGAAAAAATAGAAATACCAAAACCTTCCGAACCTTCTCCTGAACGCGGCGAGCCCGGCCCAATGGGGCCGAGAGGAGAGCCCGGGCCGCCAGGCAGCCCAGGGGAACGGGGAGAAACAGGCCCTCAAGGAGTGACAGGGCCCCAGGGGCCCCAAGGCGTCACAGGCCCAATGGGGCCAAAAGGAGAATCTGGCGCACGGGGGCCGGCAGGCCCGGCCGGATATCCGCAAAACAGTATATTTGCATTATTTTCGGGTCAGGAGCTGCTGATGCCGGAGAGCGCCAGCCTGCCGCTTAAGCCGGAGATACCGGATATCACACAAAATATCTCTGCTGGCAGCGACTGCTCCATCGTACTGACTCCAGGCTTCTATGCTGTCAGTTATTATATATCCACAGAAATGAAAAGGCATGGCTATATAGAGTTGACGCCTATATTTAACGGTTGTAAGCAGAGCCGGTATACCACATACGCAGAGGCGGCAAGGCGGAAGGAAATACTGGCCATATCAAGATATTTTATCATCGAGATTCCCTCCGGATCTACATTGACCTTTGTATGGCGTTCTTCAGAGGAGGCTTGCAAAATCAACATGAATCTGAGCATAGAAAAGCTCTGCAGGCAATAGCATAGAGAGAGGAGGCGGACAATATGCCGACAATAAGTCTTTGCATGATCGTGAAAAATGAGGAGATGAATCTTGCGCGCTGTCTGGACAGTGTGGCGGATCTTGTAGAGGAAATAATAATTGTAGATACCGGTTCAAAGGATCGGACAGTGGAAATAGCGTCTCATTATACAACGAAGGTATATTTGCATCCATGGAAGGATGATTTTTCCGATGCCAGAAATTATTCCTTTTCCAAAGCAGCTATGGACTACTGTATGTGGATGGATGCCGACGATATTCTGGAAGAGGGGGAAAAGGACAAATTTCTTAAGCTGAAACAGTCTTTGACTCCGGATATAGATATGGTAATGATGAAATATCATACGGCATTTGATGAGGCTGGAAAGCCGTCCTTTTCTTATTTCAGGGAACGGTGGATTCGAAACTGCGGTCTGTACCGTTGGATAGGCGCGGTTCATGAAGTGATTCCGCCAAAGGGCAGGATTCTGTACTCGGATCTAGGGATCTGCCATAAAAAAACAGGCCCAGGGTCCCCTGACCGGAATCTGAAGATATACCAGAAGCTCCTTGCAGAGGGAAAGCAGCTGGAACCAAGGCAGCAATACTATTATGGGAGGGAGCTGTATTATCACGAAGAATATAAGGAAGCTGTTTGTGTATTTGAACAATTTCTGCTCTCAGAGGAGGGATGGATTGAAAATAAAATAGAAGCCTGCGCTATTTGCGCCAGATGCTATGAGAAGCTGGGACAGGAGCAGGCTGCGCTGCTGACGCTTTTGCGCAGCATGAGCTTCGATCTGCCGAGAGCTGAATTGTGCTGTGAGATTGGAAAGTACTTTCTGGAGCATGAAAGCTTTTATCATGCCATTTATTGGTATGAGACTGCATTGAAGATACCTAAAAATGAATATTCCGGCGGGTTTATTCTGTCGGACTGCTATGATTATATCCCGCTTTTGCAGCTATGCGTCTGCTATGACAAATTGGGGGATCGTCAGAAGGCAAAAGAATACAATGAACGGGCTGGAGTCTGTAAGCCTTATTCCAAGGCATATCTTTACAATAAGCAGTATTTTGAAGGAATTTAAGTTTTTGATATTTTATTTCCGCAGGCAATGAGCCAAATGCTGTGATTTCACGAGCATTTGGCGAATGCCGCGAGAGTCAAATATCCCACAGTTTGCTGTAGGGTATTTGATTCGACAAAAAGTAACAAGTGTTTCAGAGTTACATAAAATATTTGTAGAAGGAGATGCGATTTCGGCGTCTTTTTCAATAAATATGAAGGATGTGTTTCGTATGAATCAAAATAATTTATGTAACTGCTGTCACAATCAATGCGATACGCCCTGCTGTGAGCGCGGCCCGGCCGGCCCCAAGGGGGATCAAGGCCCGATGGGGCCCCAGGGGATCCAGGGAGATACAGGCTGTCCCGGCCCGAAGGGTGACAAAGGCGATCAAGGACCGATGGGACCCCAGGGAATTCCCGGCGTGCCAGGTGCAAGAGGGCCCAGAGGGAATACAGGTCCGGTAGGTCCTACGGGAAATACAGGGCCAAGGGGCTATGCAGGTCCGAGAGGCTATGCTGGCCCTCCAGGCATTCAAGGAATCCAGGGAGTTCGAGGTGATATCGGCCCGAAAGGCGATCCGGGCTGCGAAGGCCCTAAGGGAGATGCAGGCCCCCAGGGCCCGGCCGGCCCCAAAGGAGATGCAGGCCCGGCAGGCCCGCAGGGGGATATGGGGCCCCAGGGGCCCAGAGGTATTCCGGGCCCGACTGGCCCGACCGGCCCAACAGGCTCTATGGGTCCCCAGGGTGTAACAGGGCCGCAGGGCATCCAGGGCGTGACGGGGCCGATTGGAGCCCAAGGCCCGAAAGGCTGTCCTGGGGATGACGGCCCAACAGGAGCAACCGGCCCGACCGGAGCAACGGGGGCCACAGGAGCTGCAGGAGCCACAGGGGCTGTGGGGGCTACCGGAGCCACGGGAGCTACAGGAGCCGATGGAGCCGTAGGAGCTACAGGGGCTACAGGCGCTACGGGAGCTACGGGAGCCGATGGAGCGGCAGGAGCTACGGGAGCCACAGGGGCTACAGGAGCCGATGGAGCTATGGGAGCCACGGGAGCAACAGGAGCAACGGGAGCTACCGGAGCCGATGGAGCTATAGGAGCCACCGGAGCAACGGGAGCTGATGGAGCTACGGGAGCCACAGGGGCTACAGGAGCCGATGGAGCTATGGGAGCCACGGGAGCTACAGGGGCCACAGGGGCTACGGGAGCTACAGGAGCAACTGGAGCTGATGGTGCCACAGGAGCCACTGGCCCGACAGGGGCAGCCGGCACAGGGGCGATCATTCCGTTTGCTTCCGGAACGCCTGTCTCTTTGACGACAATCGTCGGAGGTCTTGCAGGCCTTCCCGCTTTTGTTGGCTTCGGAAGCAGCGCCCAGGGCCTTACGCTGCTGGGCTCTACAATCAATATAACAAATGCAGGCGGAACCCTTTCTAACTTTGCGTTCCAGGTTCCGCGGGCCGGCATCATTACTTCCTTCAGTGCATTTTTCAGTACAACGGCAGCAATATCCCTGGCGGGCTCTACTGTTACGGTAAAGGCACAGATTTATCAGTCGGCAGTGCCGGATAATGTATTTTCTCCTATTCCCGGAACCTTGATCAGCCTTTCGCCGGGGCTTTCCGGAGTGATATCTATTGGAACCTTGTTAAACGGTGCGCTTACAGGGCTCAACATTCTGGTAACGGCGCAGACACGGCTGATGCTTGTATTTTCGGCAGAGGCCAGCGGGCTGTCTCTGATCAATACGGTCGCAGGATATGCCAGCGCCGGTTTAAGTATCAATTAAGAATAGTGAATATAATTTCCGGAGGCTTCCGTATTCGAAGCCTCCGGAATATTCGCATGATTCTTAACGGATGAAGTCTGCCCATCCCGAAGGGATATGCATTAACGGGATGCAAAGACGGAAAAACTTATGATTTTATTAAGAATTATGACGAAAAACGAAAGAATTTTGGAAGAAAAGCCGTCTTGTGTATTCTTCCATAAATTGTTATAATCGCATCATATTAGTTTTGAAAGGAAATGCTTATGAAAAAGCTTACAAAAGACGTATATATGGAAGTGCTCTTTTTTGCATTTGTACTTGGCATATGGCTTTTGTGGGCTTTTATTCTGCCCTTAAATGAAGGGCCGGATGAAAATATGCGCCTGCAGATTGCACAGTTCATCTTAAAGTACGGGAAGCTTCCTACAGGCGATCAGAAGGAGATTATGGATTATACCTGGGGCTTTACCTATGCGTTCCGCCCGATTCTTCCGCAGATGCTGGAGGCGCTGTTTATGCGGATTGCCATGGTATTTACCAGGGATGCTTTTGCACTGCTGTTTTCCGCGCGTCTGGTCAGTGTGCTGAGCGGAGCAGTTTTTTTCTGGTATGTGAAGGCTTTGGGGGACATGCTGTTTGAAAGGAAAAGCCTGCGGTGGGTGTTTCTGCTGCTGAATGTCTGCCTGCCGCAGTCCAGCTTTTTGTTCACCTATTTAAACTGCGATTCCATGGCCCTGACGGCTTCGGCCATGATTCTGTATTATCTTCTGAAGGGCATGAGAAACGGCTTTTCAGTCCCAGCCTGCGTCTGGCTGGGAGTGAGCCTCTCAATCTGCGTGCTCTCTTACTACAATGCATACGGATTTCTCATCACTGCCGTTTTGATTTTTTCAGGATATTATCTCGAGCGCATCAGAAAGGGAGATGCCTGTAAAGGGGAATTTCTGAGAAAAGGCTTGCTGGTCAGCGGAATTGTCCTGGTTCTGACAGGCTGGTGGTTTGTCCGGAATTATATGCTGTACGACGGAGATTTTCTGGGACTGCGGACACAGGAGGAATGCGCCCAGCGGTATGCACTGGATATATTTAAGCCTTCCGGAAGGCGGAACGGCGTTAATATGGGGATATCCCTGGCAGATATGCTGTTTCGTTCAGACTGGGCTCTTTTGGTCTTTAAAAGCTTTGTGGGAATACTGGCGCCTCTTACAAAAGCCCACAGAGCCTGGATTTTCGCAGGGTATGGCCTGCTGTTTCTGGCAGGAGGCACAGGAATCCTCCGGGAATGCATTCAGGCCCTTGGCAGAAGATATGGCAGAAAAAACAGAGGTAACGCAAGGAATGGGAGAGAGGCTTTCGATGCATCCAAGCTTATGTTTCATGCAGGACTTGTGACAGCAGTACTGCTCCCAAATATCATGAATATCTGGTATTCCTATTCCAACGATTATCAGCCCCAGGGACGCTACAGCATGCCCATGCTGGTGCCCTTTATGTACTATGTGGCCAGAGGCATCGGATATTGGGGGCAGCGGCTGGCAGACGGATGGCGCAGCATGGGCCGGCCGGCGGTAAAAATTTCCGGATGCCTCGTCTGCCTGTGGATGGCTGCTGCACTTGGGTATTGTACAGTGCGGATTATGTG
Source organism: Candidatus Merdisoma sp. JLR.KK011 (assembly GCF_036941125.1). Taxonomy (NCBI): domain Bacteria; kingdom Bacillati; phylum Bacillota; class Clostridia; order Lachnospirales; family Lachnospiraceae; genus Candidatus Merdisoma; species Candidatus Merdisoma sp. JLR.KK011. The sequence continues at coordinate 1,704,080 of NZ_JAYWSZ010000004.1, forward strand.
GCCGGCTTATCAGAATGTGGAAGATAAGGCAGAGGTACGGGTGTATACGTTGGAGGAGCTTTTTGGGGAGAAATAGTTGTTCGCAGTGGGTAGTGGGAATTCTTGTATAGGCTTCTAGGGGCGGACGGGCATAGCCAGGTGAAGACGGGCTTCACCTGGCTATCCTGCTGGCGCAGGATATACGAAAGGATAAAAAAGTACGGTTGGATGCGAGCATCCAACCGTACTTTTTCATCCTTTCTATGCCCTGCTTGCAGCCCCATAAATGGGAGGATGCCAGGCAGCTAGTCTGCCTGGCATTTATTATGAAAAAGTTTATTCAAAAAATAGTAATTGCTTACTAGGGGCTGTCATGTTGTTTTTTGTCTTGCTTTATCTTATGGTCTTATTATATGGAATAGAAATGAATGGATTATGTTAATCAATTTAACGTTTTTTAAAAGAAGTGTGAATAAAATATGAACGCAGTTATAGTTGGGGGGGGGGGTTATGAACAAAAACCACAAACTACACAACCACATCCCAAAACCAGGGACAGGCAGAAAAGGGATTCCCAGGCTTTTCCAATATCAAGTGTCCGGCTGTTCGCGCACACACTGTCTGATATGAACGAACATTACCAAGAACCCTTCAATCATTAGAAAACACATCAAGGTAATGTACGTTCAGAGCAGACAGTGTGTACGCGAACCGTCCGAACACAGATATGGAAAAGCCTGGGAATCCCTTTTCTGACTGTCCCGTCCCTCCCCATACATACTTTACACACATTTTACAAATACTTCGACTGTATTTTACACACCCCTGCTATCCTCACTATAACAAAAAAGTAAAATACAACCAACCGGAGGACCCAAAATGTCACACATCGAAATGCTATTCCGCTTCATCGGCGGTCTTGGAATGTTCTTATACGGAATGAACGTCATGGCCGACGGCCTGCAGAAATCCGCCGGCGGCCGTATGCGCCACCTTTTAGGGGTATTAACCAAAAACCGCCTTCTTGGAATTCTTCTGGGCGCCGCCGTCACCGCCGTGATCCAAAGCAGCTCCGCTACTACCGTCATGGTTGTAGGCTTTGTAAACGCAGGACTTATGAACCTCACCCAGGCCGCCGGAATCATCATGGGAGCCAACATCGGAACCACCGTCACCGCCTGGGTCGTATCCATGAGCGAATGGGGCAGCATTCTCAAACCCGAATTCTTCGCCCCCCTGCTCATCGGAATCGGCGCGTTTTTGATCCTATTTTCCAAAAAAGAAAAATTCCAGGAGCTTAGCGAAATCCTCATCGGCTTCGGCCTTTTGTTCATCGGCTTAAGCTTCATGTCCGGAGCCGTCACCCCGTACCGGGATGCCCCCATCTTTGCCGAAGCATTCCGCATTCTGGGCAGCAGCCCCATCCTGGGCATCCTTACCGGACTTGTGGTAACCGCCCTGATCCAAAGCTCCTCCGCCTCGGTAGGTATCCTCCAGACCCTGGCTGCCAACGGCGTAGTAACCTGGAACTCTGCCATTTACATCACATTGGGACAAAACATCGGCACCTGTGTGACAGCCCTCCTGTCAAGCCTTGGCGCCCAGCGCACAGCCAGGCGCGCCGCCGTTATTCACCTGCTCTTCAACGTAATGGGAGCCGTTCTGTTCGGAGCAGCCATGTTTGCCATATTTTCCTTGAACAGGGTCTGGGCGGGCGCTCCCATAAACAGCGTGCAGATTTCTGTATTTCATACGATTTTTAATGTGACAAACACAATCATTCTCTTTCCCTTTGCCAACTGGCTGGTAAAAATGTCCGGAATACTCGTAAAGGGAGAGGACGAAGAGGAACCGGAGGAAGCGGCAAGCATTCAGCTTCCTCATCTGGACGAGCGCATCCTGGAGACCCCTTCCTTTGCAGTAGAATATGCGGCAAAGGAGGTCGTGCGCATGGGAGAGCTTTCCTGCCAGCATGCAAAGCTTGCATTTGAGGCAGTCCGGACAGGCAGCCAGAAACGGGTTGACAAAGCGTACCAAATAGAAGAAACTATGAATAAATACGAAAGACAGATGGCGGAATACCTGGCCAAGATCAGCAAGACCTCACTCAATGATCACCAGAGGCAGGTTGTGGGCAATCTGCTCTATACAGTGGGCGATATTGAGAGAATGAGCGATCACTGCGATAATATTGCAGAAATGGCAGAGCAGATGATACGGGAGCGTCTGACCTTTTCTCTGGAGGCCTCTGAGGGACTGGAGGAGATCGAGGGACTGGCCCTGGATTCCATGAAAGCATCCATCCTGGCCCGTCAGACGGAAAAAATGGCCTATGTGCAGCAGACCATACAGATCGAGGATGAGATTGACGATCTGGAGGAAGAGCTCCGGGAAAAGCATATCGGGCGTCTGGCCCGGAACCAGTGTTCTGCAGCTAAAGGCGTGATTTATCTGGACATTTTAAATAATATAGAACGGATTTCCGATCATGCCGATAACATAGCCGGCTATGTGGCGGATGAAATACAGTAGTTGATTTCCGTGAGTGATGAGCAAAGCGCCGTGCCTGCACGAACATTTGACTCCCGTGAGGGCGTTGGCTATAGTCAGAAAGGCTTAAGACACGATAAGGGACTGAGCTGGTAAGATTGGAGTGGAGGCTGTATGAATGTAAAAAAGAAATTTCTGATAGGCTATGCGGCTGCAGCAGTCATTGCCCTGCTGGCTTTTGAATATGCCTTTTGGAGCAATGGATTTTCCTATCTGGAAAAGCAGAGCGAGGCAGGATATCTGACCCAGGCGGAAATGCTCCGGGATATTTTACTGGCAGAGCTGCAGGGTGATGCAGATCTGGCCGCCTCTTCGGAAGCCTTTGCCGGGCGGTACGGAGAAAAATATCAGATTCGCATTACCATTATAGATAAAGATGGAAATGTCCTTGGGGAATCGGACGGCCCGGGCCCGGCTATGAGCAATCATCTGGATCGGGAGGAGGTTCGAAAAGCCCTGGCAGGCGAGAGCAACAGCATGATCCGGCGTTCCGCTACCTTTGGCCTGGACTACTGCTACTGTGCGGTTCCATTGAAAAAAGGGGAATTCCAGGGCGTGATCCGCACGGCTGTTCCTATGGAAGAGCTGCGGAACATGGACGATGAGTTTCTGCGATCCACGGTATTTGCAGCTGCGATTCTGCTGCTGCTGGCTCTTTCCCTTGTGATGTATTTCCGAAAATATATATCTGCTATGAAAGCGGTAGAAAAACAGCGCCGGGAGTTTGTTTCCAATGTGACCCATGAGCTAAAAACGCCGCTGACCTCTATCCGGGGCTTTGTGGAGACCTTGAAAAACGGAGCTATGGAGGATGTGGGCTGCGCCGGGAGGTTTCTTGATATCATTGACATTGAGACAGAGCGTCTGGGGAATCTGATTGACGACACGCTGCTGCTCTCCGAGATTGAACATAAAAAGGATGTACGCCAGGAGCCCTGTGATGTAAATGAAGTGATTGCGGAGGTCACAGAGCTGCTGGCGCCGAAGGTAAAGCCCCATGTGCGTCTGATTTTCACGCCGGATCCCGGCGTGCGGCCCTTTACCTGCAACCGGGACCGGCTCAAGCAGCTCCTTATCAATCTGGCGGACAACGGGCTGAAAGCTACGGAATTCGGCGCGGTGACAATTCAGTGCAAGAGTACGGCCAGCCATCTGATTCTGGAGATTGCCGACACGGGAATCGGTATGGAGGCGGAACAGACAGAGCGTATCTTTGAACGGTTTTACCGGGTGGATAAGGGGAGATCCCGGGCGCAGGGAGGCACAGGGCTGGGGCTGTCCATTGTAAAGCATATCGTGGAGCTGTACCGGGGAAGCATCCGGGTAGAGAGCAGGCCCGGGGAAGGGACAACCTTCCGGGTGGAACTGCCTTATTACTAGTAGTCCGTATCGGAAATCCTTGTGCATATTTCCGGTACAGACTACTAGACAGCACTGACAAAGGCTTGACTTGGAATACAAACAATTAAAATGAATACAAAACGATGAAGGAAACATCCATGGAAAAAAAGATTATCTTGACAATTGATGATGAGCCCCATATCCTGGAACTTTTGGAATACAATCTGGCGAAGGCCGGTTACAAGGTTCTTCGGGCGGAGACGGGGGAAAAGGGGCTTGAGGTTTTGAGGAGCGCGCAAGTGGATCTGGTGCTCCTGGACTGCATGCTTCCAGGCATGGACGGGATGGAGGTGCTTCGGGAGATACGCGCCGATTTGCAGCTTTCTCTTTTGCCGGTGATGATGCTGACGGCAAAGGGGGATGAGATTGACAAAGTCCTGGGCCTGGAGCTTGGGGCGGACGACTATCTGAGCAAGCCCTTCAGCCTTCGGGAGCTGGAGGCCAGGGTGAAGGCGCTTTTGCGCAGAAGCGCACTTACACATAGGGGAACACAGCCCAAAGAGCAGTTTCAGTCAGGCGGTCTGGTGGTAAACCACGAGGCCCGTGAAGTGACTCTTCAGGGAACTCCGGTAATACTTTCCCGAAAAGAATATGAGCTGCTCCACATGCTCATCACCCACCCCAACCAGGTATTTACCAGGGAACAGCTGCTGGAGCAGATCTGGGGCTATGATTATTTCGGAGAGACACGGACCGTTGACGTACATATCCGCAGCCTGCGCAAAAAGCTTGAGAAGAATCCAGAGCAGCCGGAGTATATCCGGACTGTCCGGGGGATCGGATATAAGTTTGTGAAGTAACGGCGTTTTAACTTCAAAGGGCTATAGGAAAAAAAGACAGCAGCCTTTCTATCTAATCTACATTCCATCACATCCAAATCCTCTTAATTCCATCAGAAATTCTTAAAATTGTTTTAAGAATCAAAAAAATATAAAAAACTTTGAAGAAATTAGAGTAGAATAATCGTTTAGAAGGATAGAAGCAGTAAAAAAGAAAGCAGCAATGGGAAAAAGCAGAAGAACAGCAAAGGAGGAGAGAAGCATGACTCAGAAAAACCAGCGGATCATCAACTTAGTAACCTGGTGCTCCATGGGGGCACTTCTCATATTTACAATCTATGGAATCAAGACCGGGATCTTCACAGACCGGAGCCGAATGGAAGCGCTGGTATCCGGATGCGGCATCTACGGCCCTCTGTTCTTTGTGCTGATTCAGATTGTCCAGGTAGTAATCCCCATCATCCCCGGAGGAATCACCTGTGCGGTAGGCGTGGTGCTGTTCGGGGCCTGGGAAGGGCTTCTCTACAATTATGTGGGAATCGTCATCGGCTCGTTCATCAACTTCTATCTGGCAAGACGTTACGGGAAGTGCTTTGTGCAGTCTCTTGTAAAGGAAGAAACCTATGAGAAGTACGCCGGCTGGCTGGAAAGAGGAAAAAAGTTTGACCGCTTTTTTGCCCTGGCAATCTTCTTCCCCTGCGCACCGGATGATTTCCTGTGTATGCTGGCTGGACTTACCCGTATGTCCTGGAAAAAATTTAGTACGATTATATTGCTGGGAAAGCCTGCTTCCATCGCCGCCTACAGTCTGGCGCTGGTTTATGCAGGAACCTGGATGGGAGGATTATTGACATGAAAATACTGATTACAACGGATTTATTTCGTTCTACAATTAACGGCGTGGTGACTTCGGTACTCAATCTGGAGGAGGAGCTTCAAAGGCAGGGACACGAGGTGCGGATTCTGACCGTTTCCGACACAGGAAAGGCTTACCAGGAGGGAAATGTGTGGTATCTGCGCTCCATTCCCTCGGGAATATATCCGGGCGTGCGCATTCCGGTTCCCGGAGACGGAGCTTACCGCCGGGAGCTGACAGAGTGGATGCCTGACGTGGTCCACAGCCAATGCGAGTTCTGTACCTTCAGCTATGGAAAACAGATTGCAGAGGACACGGGAGCCGTTCTCATACATACCTGCCATACTCTGTATGAGCAGTATACAAAATACATTCCTATGGGAAAATATTTAGGAACTGCCGCGGTAGCCGCCTGTATGCGCTGGAGGCTCCGTCCTGTAGACCGCATTATAGCCCCAACCAAAAAGGTAGAACGAACCTTTTTAAGCTATGGTGTACAGAAGAAGACAGCTATCATTCCTACAGGGATTAAATTGGAGGCGTTTACCAAGCCTGTTTCCGAAGAAGTTCTGGAAGGGCTTCGGGAGGAATGCGGCATCCGTCCCGGCGTCCGTGTTGTCCTAAGCCTGGGGCGCTTAGGCTTTGAAAAGAAGGTGGATGAGCTGCTGTACGGATGGAAGGAGGCCGGGATCCCCCGTGAGGAAGCAATGCTTCTGATTGTGGGCGGCGGGCCGGCGGAGGGAAGCCTTCGAACGCTTTCCCAGGAGCTTGGACTTTCGGACAGGGTGTGTTTCTATGGAATGGCAAAGCCTGAGATGGTTCCTGCCTTCTATCAGCTGGCGGATGTGTTTGTCTGTGCTTCTACCAGCGAGACACAAGGGCTGACCTACGTGGAGGCTCTGGCCAGCGGCCTGCCGCTAGTGTGTAGAAGAGATCCCTGCCTGGCCGGAGTGCTGGAGCATGGAAAGAACGGCTATTCCTTCCGGGAAAGAGCCGAGTTTGGCAGTTATGTAAAAGAAATACTTTTTCACAAAGAAAAAAGGCAGAAGATGAGTGCCTGCAGCCGGGAGCTGGCCAAAGTTTTCGGGACAGAATCCTTTGGACGGGCAGTAAATGACTTGTATAAAAAGGAGGTACGTCTGCATGAAGGTACTTTTGTATTCGAAGAATCAGAAGCTGCTTTCCCGAAGTGGGATTGGACGGGCTATGCAAATGCAAAGAGACTCCCTTGAGGAAAACGGAGTGGAGGTTACCGCCAACCCAGAGGAGGATTATGACATTGTACATCTGAACAGTATTTTTCCCAGCGATTATCAGATGGCAAAAAAGGCAAAGAGGGCTGGAAAGAAAGTGATTTATCATGCCCACTCCACCCGGGAGGACTTTGAGGACTCCTTTGTGGGCTCCAACCTGTTAGCGCCCCTGTTTCAGCATTGGCTTGTAAAATGCTATGAATTGGGAGATCTGATCCTGACGCCTACGCCCTATTCCCGTTCCCTGCTTATGCGCTACGGGATCCGCAAGCCCATTGCCGTAATTTCCAATGGGGTGGATACCTTCCGGTTCCAGAAAAATATGGCGGTGCGGAGCCGGTTCCGCAGGGAGTACGGCTTTACGGAGACAGACCGGGTGATTTTGTCAGTGGGCCTTTATTTTGAGCGGAAGGGAATTCTGGACTTTGTGGAGCTGGCCCAGAGAATGCCGGAATATCAGTTTATCTGGTTCGGCTACACGCCGGATATTCAGATTCCCGGCAAGGTACGCAAAGCTGTGCGCACACGCCTTCCCAACCTGACCTTTGCAGGCTATGTGTCCCCGGAGCAGCTTCGGGAAGCATACAGCGGCAGCGATCTGTTTTTCTTTCCCTCCCATGAGGAGACAGAAGGAATCGTAGTTCTGGAAGCCCTGTCCTGCGAAATACCGGTGCTCCTCCGTGACATTCCCGTTTACCAGGACTGGCTGAAAAACAGGACGGATGTGTATAAGGGAAGCAGCCAGGCGGAATTTGAGCGGATGATCGGGCAGATTCTGGAGGGGGAGCTTCCGGATCTCACGGTAAGCGGCCGGCAGAGGGCCGTGGAACGTGATATTTTCCACCAGGCAGGAAAGCTTTACCGGCTGTATCGGAAAGCGGCCGCTCTGTAAGTGGAAAAAATCGGAAACATACGGAAAAATTTAATCGGAAACGTGATTTTTCTTCATAAAAAATTAAGGTGTTACTGCTATGCTTATGAAAAGGGCAAATGTAGTAATGCCTTAATTTTTTCTCAAGGGGTGAGAGCCATGAAAAGAAAGCTGCTGATGTGGGGAGTGCTGTCTGTGTTGTTATTTTTGACTGCCTGCGGTAAAAAGGGGCAGACGAAAGAACCTGCCGTGACAGCCCGGGAAGAGGCGCTTTCTGAAAAAGAGACAGAGAACACAGGCTCTTTTGGAATCCCCATCCGCATTTATCACAGCGACGACAAGGGAGAGAATCTCTGTGTAAGCACGGCGCGGACAGAAGAGATCACGCCGGAGATTCTGCTGCTGAATCTCTCTTTTTATCATATGGTGCCGGATACCATGACGGTGCAGGAGTTTGGAAAGAAAAACCAGGAGGACGGCCTTTTGCTGACATTGGATCTTCCGCAGGAATTCCAGGAGTATCTTTCCCGGTTAAGCGGGCAGGAGGAGACGCTTGTAATGGGAAGTATGGTAAATACCTTTCTGGATGCCTACCAGGGAACGGCCATTCTCATTACCGTGGAAGGGGCGGCTCTGAGTACAGATTACGGCATTTACGAAGAAGCCCTTGAACGGTATCCTTACCAGGAGGCTTCCTATCAGATTGTAGAGAAGGAGCTTCTGGAGGGGCAGATACAAATCTCCTACCCACAGCTTGCGGGTCTTTTGGACGAGGAGATTCAAAAGAAGTGGAACGAGATCATCAGCGGCCATGCGAAAAGGGCTTTGGAGGATGCGGAGGAAGGCAGCAGCCTGGAGGCGGGCTATTCTGTAAAAACCATGAACGATCAGCTTCTTTCTATTTTGATAGAAGGTTACTACAGCAGGCAGGGGGGAGCCTATCCCATACGTTTCCGGTATACTTATAATATTGACATGAGTTCCGGGGAAAGTCTGCGTCTTGCTTATTACCAGAATCCGGATGAACTGGCAGAGGTGCTTTTGTCCGGCGAGGGCTACCGTGTGGAAGGGGAGCTTGGAGAGGAGCTTAAGGAGCGGCTGTCTATACTTTACGGAACGGCGGAGCAGCTGGCCGATGTACTGAGGGATTTTGATTATGGCGATAACAGGGAGACGCCCAGCGGCTTTTCCTACCAGGAAAAGGGGCAGACGCATCTGTGCATTGAGGTGCCTCATGTCTTGGGCGATTGTGTGGATGTGGTTCTTGAGAAAAATGGGGACTCGGAACAGCCTTGAACAAATAATAGCATGCCCTCAGTGAATAAGGCGAGTGTCCCCTTGTTCACTGAGGGTATCTTCAGGTGTTAAAATCGTATAAATTAATAGAATATTCTTGAATATTAAAATAATTAATAAAAAATAATAAAATATAAAAATTAATAATAGAAAAAACAAAAATTTTTTCAAATTTTTTCGAAAAAGGTGTTGACAAATGGAAATTGGCGAGTTATAATGATTTCAACATAAGAAATACAAAACACCACATAATCTAAACGATATATAAATATATATTTCATATAGATGTGAGGTGAAAAATTAAGAAAGCGAGGTACGGACCAACAAAAACTTAACGAATTGCCTCATAATTTAAGAAAAGGAGGTACGGACCAAAGTACAGTTAGGTTAGACCTTCTACTATAAAATAAGAAACGGATGTAACGCACATCCGAATCAAAAAAATATAGTAAGAAGAAGGTCAAGGACAAAAAAGTTCGACGAGAATCGGTAAAGCAGAAGCAGCCGGGATAAAGAAGTAAAAAGAAGAAGAGAAGAAACCGGAAAAGAAAATCTTATGATTACAGAGGGGAAAAGCCGAGAACAGAAGAAGTCGAACGGAAGAAGTCAATAAGACTTCAAAAAAATTACCAACTGAAGAAAAAATTTTCAAAGGCAGTCGTTTTTGGAAGAAAAATTCAGAAGGTAAATGTAACTTGAAAACAAAGCACCAGAAAAGAGGTAAAAGTCCAATGGACAGCATAGTTTAATAGAGGGTATCAGATGACGAAAAGTACTGATACCCTCTAATTCTGTTTGTAGGAAATAAACTGGTATTACAGTTGAAGAAAAGGGGAGAATAATGAAGGCGGATTCATAAGCGGAAGGTTTTTGAATGGGTCTTTTTTTGTGGTATTTTTCACATGTTCTTTGTGATGACTTCCTAAAGGATTTATGTTACACTAGGAATCAAAAGACGGCAGCTGCAAAGATGTCCGCGGTCTGGCCGGACGGCGGAAAAAGTTATTGAAAAAATATAGATGGTAATATGCAGAAAGAGGTTTGTCTTGGCACATTTCGTAGAACTGAAACAGGTGAAAAAGATCTATCAGATGGGGGAGGTAACCATTCCGGCGGTAGACGGGATTGATTTTGAGATTGAAAAAGGAGAGTTTGTGGTGATTGTGGGGCCAAGCGGGGCCGGCAAGACGACAGTGCTCAATATTCTGGGCGGTATGGATACCTGTACCTCCGGGGAAGTCTGGGTAGACGGGAAGGATATCAGCAGCTTTAAGGGACGGGCGCTGACGGCTTACCGCAGGGACGATATCGGTTTTGTGTTCCAGTTCTACAATCTGGTTCAGAATCTGACGGCTCTGGAGAATGTGGAGCTGGCTCTGCAGATCTGTAAGGATCCTTTGGATGCAGAGCAGGTATTGAAGGAGGTGGGCCTGGAGGAGCGCAAGGGGAATTTTCCGGCCCAGCTTTCCGGCGGAGAACAGCAGAGAGTAGCCATAGCCAGGGCCTTGGCGAAGAATCCCAAGCTGCTGCTCTGCGATGAGCCTACGGGAGCTTTGGATTATAACACAGGAAAGGCCATTTTGAAGCTGCTGCAGGATACCTGCCGGGAGAAGGGCATGACGGTGATTGTGATTACCCATAACCAGGCCATTGCTCCTATGGCGGATCGGGTGATCCAGATAAAAAATGGGCGTGTGAGCCGGATGAAGCAAAACGAAGCTCCGGTTCCGGTAGAGACGATTGAGTGGTGACATGAGAAAACGTGCCTTAAAAAAAGAATTTTATATGGAAATCCGGAGAACCCTGAACCGTTTTCTGTCGCTTCTTCTCATCAATGCCCTGGGCGTTGCTTTTTTTGCCGGAGTCAGGGCTTCCAAGCCGGATATGCGGCTGTCCGCCGACGCTTTTTTTGACGAGAGCAATCTGATGGATCTCCGGGTTATGGGAACCCTGGGAATGACCGAGGAGGATGCGGAAGCAATCAGGGCTGTGGAGGGCGTGAAGGAGGTTATGCCCGTCTATTCCGTGGATATGTTTGGACAGCTTGGGGAGCGCCAGCTGAATCTTCAGGTTATGTCACAGCCGGAAACCATGAATCGGATTCATGTGAGGGAAGGACGGCTTCCAAAAGAGAAGGACGAGTGCCTGGTGGACTACAAGCTGCTGAACGCAGGCCTTTGCTCCCTTGGGGAGGAGATTGCCCTTGTATCCGGCACGGAGGATGAGACTTCGGATCTGGTGAACCAGGAGACCTTTACCATTGTGGGGGCCGGAACGACTTCCTATTATATGTCTCTCGATCGGGGAACGACCGGCATCGGGAACGGAAGCCTGGACGGATTTCTGATTGTGCAGCCGGAGGTATTTGAGCAGGATTATTATACCCAGATCTGCGTGACGGCCAAAGGAGCGTTTGAGCTGACCTGCTACACGGAAGAATATGACAGCCTGGTTGATGATCTGGCAGAGCGGATAGAGGCTCTGGAAAAGGAGCGGTGTGAGATTCGTTACGCCCAGATTCAGGAGGAAGGGCAGGAAAAGATCGCAGATGCCCAAAAGGAAGTAACCGACGGGGAGCAGAAGCTTAAGGATGCAGGGGAAGAGCTGGAGGATGCAAGGGGGAAGCTTGCAGATGCAGAAGCCAAGCTTGCAGACGGCAGAAAGGAGCTTGCGGACGGGGAGGCGGAATTTGCCGGCAAGGAACGGGAATTTCTGGAGGCAAAGCAGAAGGCAGCCGACGGGTGGAGCGAGCTTCACAAGGCCCAGGAGAAGCTGGTAAAGGCAACCGTTCAGATTGAGAACGGCTATGAGGAGTATGAAGAAAACAAGGCGGAGGTGGATGCAGGCTACGCCCGGCTTGCTCCCCTTGAGGAGCAGCTTTCCCAGATAGAGAGCGGCCTTGCACAGGTGAAAGAGGGCCTTGCACAGACAGAAGCGGGAATTGCACAGACCGAAGGCGGACTTCTGCAGATTGGGGAGCAGCTTCTCAAGATAGAAAGGGACAGGGAAAGACATCAGGAGCTTTCGGCGATACCGGACGATCAGCGGACAGAGGAGCAGAAAAAGGAATGGGAGGAGTTAGAGGCAGCGAAGCCTTACTGGGAGAATACGGAGATAGAGCTTAAGAAGCAGCAGGCAGAAATTGAGGCATCCAAGGCAGGGCTTCTGGCCGGACAGACGGATCTTTTGGCAAAGCAGACGGAGCTTCTGGGAGCAAAGGCCCAGCTGGCCCCTATAGTACAAGAGAACAAAGCCAAGCTGGATGCAGGAGCGGCAGCCCTGGCGGAGGGAAAGCGGCAGCTGGACGCTGCCAGCGACGAGGTGGATGCCGGCAACAGCAAGGCTTACCAGGCGGAGCAGGAGCTTCTGGAGGCGGAGGAGGAACTGGCTGACGGTGAGAAAAAGCTGGCAGAGGGACGAACCGAGCTTGCAGATGCCCGTCAGACCCTTGCAGACGCCGAAGCTGAGCTTGCAGACGCCAAGGAAGAATTCGCCGGCGGCGAGGCAGAGTACCAGGACGCTCTGGCGGAAAATGAGGAGATCCTTGCAGACGCTAAGGTGAAGATTGCAGATGCCAGACAGGAGCTGGCGGATCTGAAGGAGCCGGAGTGGTATGTGCTGGACCGCCAGTATATCCAGACCTATGTGGAGTACGGCAACGACGCAGACCGCATCGGGGCCATCGGGGAGGTATTCCCGGTTATTTTCTTTCTGGTGGCCGCCCTGGTAAGCCTTACTACGATGACGCGTATGGTAGAGGAGCAGCGGACACAGATTGGAACCTTGAAGGCCCTGGGCTATGGAAAAGGAGCCATTGCTTCCAAGTACATCTTGTATGCCCTGTTATCAAGCCTTCTGGGAAGCCTGCTGGGACTTGCGGCGGGACAGAAGCTTCTTCCGGCGGTGATTATAAGCGCCTACAAGATTCTCTATAACAATCTGCCCGACATTTTGACGCCGCTGAATCTGGAATATTCCGTAACAGCCTCTGCCGCTGCCGTTTTCTGTACAACCCTTGCGGCTCTGGCGGCCTGCTACAAGGAGCTGAATGCCGTACCGGCGAACCTGATGCGTCCGGCAGCGCCGAAATCGGGAAAACGGGTATTTCTGGAATATGCCGGCTTTCTCTGGAAGCGCCTGACTTTCAGCCAGAAAGCGGCTGTCCGCAACCTGGTTCGTTATAAAAAGCGGTTTTTTATGACCGTATTCGGGATCGGCGGCTGTATGGCCCTGCTCCTGGTGGGCTTTGGAATCAAGGATTCCATCCTTCACATCGGGAAGGGCCAGTTCGGAGATGTATTTGACTACGACGGGGTTGTGGGCATCGACAAAGACGCAGACGATAAAGAGCGTGGGGAGCTTGCGGCGCGGATTGAGGAGGATGAGCGTATCACCTCTCATATGAGGGTACTGGAGACTGCCGTGGACGTGGAGGCCGGGGCAGCGCCCCGGAGCGCCTATCTCATTGTGCCGGAGCTTGAGGAGGAGCTTGACACCTACATCCATCTCCAGGATCGAGAGACCAGGGAGCATTATACACTGGACGGCCAGGGCGTTGTGCTCACGGAAAAGCTGGCCCGGCTTCTTGGAGTATCGGAGGGGGATACCGTAACCTTGAAGGAGGACGATACCAAGGCAGTAGAAGCAAGGGTTGAGCATATTACGGAGCAGTACTTTATGCATTACGTGTATATGAGCAGGGAGCTCTATGAAAAGCTCTACAAAGAAGCGCCGGAGTGGAACCAGTGGTTTATAAAAAATACCCGGCAGGACGAGGCCTTTGAGGAGGAGCTGCGGACAGAGTATATCCAGTATGACGCAGTGTCGGACGTAGACTTTATCAGCGGTACGGCGGAGCGTGTGTCGGATATGCTCAAAAGCATGGATTTGATTATCTATGTGCTGGTGATTGCAGCGGGGCTTCTGGCCTTTGTGGTGCTCTATAACCTGAACAATATCAATATCAGCGAGCGCAGGCGTGAGCTTGCCGCCTTGAAGGTGCTGGGCTTCTTTGACCAGGAGGTGTCCGCCTATGTGAACCGGGAAAATGTGCTGCTCACAATAATCGGAACAGGAGTGGGAGCAGGCCTTGGCATCGTGCTTCACCGCTTTGTGATTCAGACGGCGGAGATTGACATGCTCATGTTCGGAAGGGCCATTGCACCGGCAAGCTGCCTTTACAGTGTGCTGCTCACCTTTGCGTTCTCGGCATTTGTGAACGGAGTCATGTTCTTTAAGCTGCGTAAGATTGATATGGTGGAATCTTTGAAGAGTGTGGAGTAAGCGTTTATGTCATTACAATTTATTTTCGGCAATTCGGGTTCGGGGAAATCCCATACCCTCTATCAAACGATTATCCGGGAATCGAGAGAGCGCCCGGAACAGAAAATACTGGTTCTGGTGCCGGAGCAGTTCACCATGCAGACCCAGAAGGATCTGGTAACCATGCACCCGGACGGAGGTATTCTGAATATCGACGTCCTAAGCTTTCAGCGCCTTGCATACCGTGTATTTGAGGAAACGGGAACCCAGGTGGGAAAGGTCTTAGAGGAAACGGGAAAGAATCTGGTGCTCCGGAAAATCGCCCAGGAGCACCGGGAAGAACTGAAAATCCTCGGCGGAAACTTAAAAAAGACCGGTTACATCAACGAAATCAAATCCCTCATCTCAGAGCTTACCCAGTACGCAGTGACGGAAGAGGAGCTTGAGAAATTCACGAAGACCAGCCAAAACAAACCCCATCTCTACTGGAAGCTCCGGGATCTCCAGGTGCTTTACAAGGCTTTCCACGCCTACCTGGCAGATCAGTATATCACGGCGGAGGAGCTTTTAGAGGTGCTCTGTCAGGCAGCGGAGCGTTCAGAGCTTTTAAAAAGCAGTCAGATTGTGCTGGACGGCTTCACGGGCTTTACCCCCATTCAGAATAAGCTGATGAAGAAGCTGATGGAGTATGCAAAAAAGGTAACGGTGACAGTTACCATAGACAGCCGGGAGGATCCTTACCGTATGACAGGAGAGCACCAGCTTTTTTACCTGAGCCAAAAAACAGTCTCAACGCTTTCCGGCCTGGCAAGGGAAGCGGGGGTTCCTATGGAGGAGCCGGTTACCGTGCGCCCCTTGGGACAGTCCCGGTTTGACGGGAAAAGCGCACTCTTTGCCCTGGAACAGAACCTGTTCCGCCTGCGCCGTAAGTCCTTTGAGGGAGAGCAGGAGCAGATAAGCCTTCATCTTTTACGGAATCCCTCGGAGGAAACGGCCTGGACTGCCAGCCAGATCCGCCGTCTTATCCGGGAAGAGGGTTATCATTACCGGGACATTGCAGTTATCACAGGAAACATGGAGGCTTACAGCCATTGCCTGGAACGGATTTTTCCGGAATACGGGATTCCCTGTTTTCTGGACTACAAGCGGAGTGTCCTGAACAATCCTTTTGTGGAATTCCTGCGGGCTCTTCTGGAGATGACGGAGCAGGACTTCACCTACGAGACAGTATTCCGCTTTCTGCGAAGCGGCCTGTCCGGCATGAGACGGGAGGAAACGGATCTGCTGGAAAATTATGTGCTGGCGCTGGGAATCCGGGGCCGGAAGAAATGGGGCAGCCGTTTTATCCGAAGCTATAGGGGGCTGACCGAGGAGCAGCTTCTGGAGATTGACCTTCTGCGGCAGCGGTTTGCGGAAACAGTCCTTCCCTTTGGGGAGGTAATGGGGAAAAAGGGCGTGGATGTGCGTACCCGGACGACGGCCCTGTACCGCCTGATTGAGAAGCTGGAGATTCAGAAGAAGCTTTCCGCCTTTGAGGAGCGTTTCCAGGGAGAGGGAAATCTGGTTCTCGCAAAGGAATATCACCAGATTTATTCCATTGTTATGGATCTCCTGGATAAACTGGTGGATCTTCTGGGAGATCAGAAGCTGTCGGCCAGGGAGTACCGGGAGATTCTGGAGGCCGGCTTTGCGGAGGCCCGGGTAGGCGTGATCCCTCCCGGCGTGGATCAGGTGGTGGCCGGCGATATGGAGCGTACCCGTCTAAAAGACGTAAAGGCGCTGTTTTTCCTGGGGGTAAATGAGGGAAGCGTGCCGAAGAATACCGGGCGGGCCGGCCTTCTGTCCGATATGGAACGGGAGCAGCTGAAAGCCCAGGGAATGGAGCTTGCGCCCACGGCCAGGGAACAGGGCTATATCCAGCGATTTTACCTGTATCTGAATCTGACTAAGCCTTCCAAGAGGCTTTATGTGTGCTGCAGCCTTCTGGACGGCAGCGGTAAGGCCCTGCGGCCCTCTTATCTGATGAATGTGCTGAAGGGGCTGTTTCCGGGAATGGAGCTTCAGAAGGAAGAGGGATGGCAGAAGGAGCTTCCGGCAACCCCAAAAGAGGGCCTGCGCCTTTTGATCGAGGGCCTGCGGACTTACCGGGCCGGGGAGGAAAATGAGAAGTTTTACGAGCTGTACCGCTGGTATGCCGCGCGGGAGCAGTACGAAGAGAAGCTGTCAAAGCTTTTAGAGGCTGCATTTTCCCGTCATAGGGACAGCCGTCTGGGACGGGCGGTGGCTCACGCATTGTACGGGACGGTTCTGGAAAACAGCGTGACCAGGCTTGAGCAGTATGCGGCCTGTGCCTATGCACATTTTCTTATGTACGGTTTGAAGCTGTCGGAGCGGGCGAAGTACGAATTCGCCCCGGTGGATATGGGAAATATCTTTCATAAGACGCTGGAGCTGTTTTCCAAACGTCTGGAGGACAGCAGCTATACCTGGAGAGACATTCCAAAGGAAGTTCAGGATGCCTGGGTGGAAGAGTGCATGGATCTGGTGACGGCAGACTATGGCAATACCATCCTGCAGAGCACGGCACGGAATGCCTATGCCGCAGAACGGATGAAGCGGATGATGAAACGGACGGTCTGGGCTCTTGGGCGGCAGATTCAGAAAGGGCTGTTTGTGCCGGAGAATTACGAGATTTCCTTTTCCGGGGTGTCGGATCTGGAGGCGGTGAACATCACCCTTTCTCCGGAGGAAGAGCTTCGGCTCAAAGGACGCATTGACCGGATGGATACCTGTGAGGAGGAAAAGAAGGTCTATGTAAAGGTCATTGACTATAAGTCAGGAAATACTTCTTTTCAGCTTTTATCCCTGTATCACGGCCTGCAGCTGCAGCTGGTGGTATATCTGAATGCGGCTATGGAGCTGGCGGCCAGGGAGCATCCGGGCAAAGAGATCCATCCTGCTGGAATCTTTTATTATCAGATCCAGGATCCGGTATTGGAGCTGGAGGCGAGAGAGGAAGGGGCGGATCTGAATGAACGGGTGATGGAGAAGCTGAAGCTCAGCGGCCTGGTTAACAAGGATCCGGAGGTGATCCAAAAGCTTGACCAGGATATGCCCGGCAAGTCCTCCGTACTGCCCTTGTCCTACAATAAGGACGGAAGCCTTAGGGCCGGTTCCAGTGTGGCGGCGGAGCGGCAGTTTGAAGCTCTGTCCGCCTTTGTGAACCGGAAGATACAGAAACTTGGTTCCGAGATCCTGGAGGGCCGGGCGGATGTGAATCCTTATGAGCTGAAGGGGAAAACTGCCTGCGATTACTGTGCCTACAGAGGTGTGTGCGGCCTGGATCCCAAGGATGAGGGGTATGGGATGCGGCGCCTGAAGGTCTTTGAGGATGCGGAAATCTGGGAACGGATTGAGGAATAACTATGGGAATGGAGATTCGTAATGGGTGTTAAGTGGACAAAGGAACAGCAGAAGGTCATTGATGTGCGGAACAAGGACGTACTGGTATCGGCGGCGGCGGGATCGGGCAAGACCGCCGTGCTGGTAGAGCGGATCCTTTCCCTGGTCTGCGGCGATAAGGATGGGGATACGCCGGTGGACGTAGACCGGCTCCTTGTAGTGACCTTTACCAATGCGGCGGCGGCAGAGATGCGGGAGCGGATCGGCCTGGCTCTTTTAAAGCGTCTGGAGGAAGAGCCGGAGAATGTGCATCTGCAGAAACAGCAGACCTTGATTCATAATGCCCAGATTACTACCATACATAGCTTCTGCCAGTATGTAATCCGCAGCTATTTTCATCAGCTGGATCTGGATCCTTCTTTCCGCATTGGGGACGAGGGAGAGCTGAAGCTTCTGAAAGGCGAGGTGCTGGAGGAGCTTTTGGAGGACCGCTATAAGGAAAAAAGCCCGGAGTTTGTAAGCTTTGTGGAAACCTATGCGGTGGGAAAGAGCGACAGGCCCCTTGAGGATCTGATACTGCAGCTTTACGAGTTTTCCATCAGCTACCCCTATCCCAGGCGGTGGCTGGAGGGATGCATGGAGACTTATGGGGCGGAGTGCGAGGAGGAGCTGAATCAGAGCAGATGGATGCGGTTCCTGCTGGATTTCGCCGGAAAGCTTCTGGCGGGATGGCAGGAGGAGATCAAGGGAGCCCTGGCGCTCTGTGGGGAGGCGGACGGGCCGTATATGTACCAGCAGGCCCTTCTTGAGGATTTGGAGCAGGCGGAGGCCCTTGGCAGCTGCCGTACCTATGAGGAGTATCAGGAAGGACTGGAGCATCTGGCATTTGCAAGGCTTTCCGCCAAACGGGACAGTCAGGTGGACGAGGGGAAGAAGGCCCGGGTCAAAGCCCTTCGGGATCGGATGAAAAAAAGCCTCAAGGATCTGAAGGAGACATATTTTGCCTCTTCTCTGACAGATGTTTTTGAGCTGCTTCGGAGGGCGGCTGTCCCTACGGGCGTACTTATTTCCCTTACGGCGGAATTCGCAGACCGCTATCAGGAGAAGAAGCGGAATAAGAATCTGGCGGATTTCTCTGATCTGGAGCATCTGGCCCTGGAGATTCTGGCGGCGGATGTGAAAGAGGAGGAGGGGGCCTTTGCGGTGACGGTTACGGATGCGGCAAGGGAGCTCTCGGAGCGCTATGTGCAGATCATGATTGACGAGTACCAGGACAGCAATCTCATCCAGGAGATTATTTTAAACAGTGTGAGCCGGAGGGAAAGGGGCTGTCCCAATGTGTTTATGGTGGGAGATGTGAAGCAGAGCATCTACCGCTTCCGCCTGGCCAGGCCGGAGCTCTTTATGGAGAAATACCACACCTATCCCCAGACAGAGGAGGGGGACGCCCTGCGGATTGATCTCCACAAGAACTTCCGAAGCCGGGAGGAGGTGCTTCAAGGGGTCAATGAGCTCTTTTACCGCCTTATGACGCCCGGAGTGGGAGGAATCCGCTACGACGAGGGGGCGGCGCTTTACTTGGGAGCCTCCATGCCGGAGCCGGAGGAAGGGCTGAATCAGCCGGAGCTTTTGCTTCTTGACAAGGACGCTCCGGAGCTTTCCGGCGAGGAGGCGGATGTGACGGCCAGGGAGATGGAGGCCTATGCCGCGGCAGAGCGCATCAAGGAGCTTCTGGCCTGCCAGCAGGTGTGGGACGGAAAGAGGGAAGCCTTCCGGCCCGCTTCCTACGGGGATATCGTGATTCTGCTCCGCAGCCTTACGGGGTGGGGGGATGTGTATGCCCGGGTGCTGACAGAGGCTGGAATCCCGGCACATACGGAATCCCGTACCGGGTACTTTACAACCGTGGAGATTCAGACGCTTCTGAACCTTCTTAGGGTAGTGGACAATCCCAGGCAGGACATTCCGCTGGCGGCGGTGCTGAAGTCTATGATCGGGGGTTTTTCGGATGGAGATCTGGCTCTTGTGAAAAGCCGGTATCCGGACAGACCCTTTTATGAGGCGTGCATGAGCTTTTATCAAGAAGCCGGAGAACAAGAGGCTGTGCTTGCGGCCGGAATGGAGGCCTTCTATCAGAGATTAAACCGCTATCGCAGCAAGGCGGACTATCTTCCCATCCACGAATTTCTCTGGTTTATCCTGGAGGATACAGGCTACGGCGATTATCTGGCCGCCCAGCCGGGAGGGGTGCAGCGGGAGGCCAATGTGCGGATGCTGGTGGAGCGGGCCATTTCCTTTGAAAAGACGAGTTACCGGGGCCTCTTTCATTTTGTGCGTTATATGGAGCAGCTCCAGAGCTACCAGGAGGATTTCGGAGAGGCAGGCATCACTGGGGAAAATGAAGATGCGGTGCGGATTATGACCATCCACAAGAGCAAGGGCCTGGAGTTTCCGATTGTGATTGTGGGCGGCCTTGGGAAAAGCTTCAACCGCCAGGATACAAGGAGCCGGGTCGTGATCCACCCGGATCTGGGGCTTGGCGTGGACTACGTGGACGCTGAGCGCCGGGTGAAGATTCCGCTTCTGCCTAAGAAGGCCTTGCAGAGGGCGCTGGATCTGGAGATGCTGGGAGAAGAGCTCAGGGTGCTCTATGTGGCATTTACCAGGGCAAAGGAAAAGCTGATTCTTCTGGGGAGTACAAAGAAGCCGGGGGAGAAGCTTGAGGGCTGTCAGGGGGCGGCGGGCCGTGAGCCTTTGTCCTTTTCTGTGACAGCCTCCGCCGGGACTTACCTGGACTGGATTCTGCCGGCATCGGCTGGAAGCAGTTTTGCCTTGTCCCAGGTGCAGCCAAAGCTTCTTCTTGAGGAGGCAGTAGGGCAGCAGATATCCATGGAGGAGCTTTGGGAACGGCTGCGCTGTCCCGAAGAACTGCCTGGGGAGGATGCGGCGTTTGCAGAGGAGATTGACAGGCGGTTCGGGGAGGTATATCCTTATGAGGAGGAGATTTCCCTCCGGGTAAAGGTCAGTGTCTCCGAGCTTAAGAAAGCCGGTCAGACGGAGGAAGAAGATGCGGATACCTTCCTTTATCCCCAGGAGGAGATTGTACCGTACATTCCCAGGTTTATGCAGGAGGAGGAGCCGGTCAGCGGAGCGGCCCGTGGTACGGCTTACCATCGGGTGCTTGAGTGCCTGGATCTCTCCGGCCTCTATCACTCAGACAAGGTGCGCGAGGCTATGGAGAGACTGGTGGAGGAAGGCAGGCTCACAAGGGCCCAGGCAGATGTGGTCCGGCCTTACGATATCTATGCCTTTGGGAAGACGAAGCTGGCGGAGCGCATGACGGCGGCCAGGAAGAAGGGGAAGCTTTACACGGAGCAGCCTTTTGTGATCAAGCTTCCGGCCTGCGATCTGGATCTGGGATACCAAAGCCGGGAACCGGTGCTGATCCAGGGAATTATCGACGCCTACTTCTATGAGGAGGACGGCATTGTGGTGGTGGATTATAAGACAGATTACGTGAAGGAGGGTGAGGAACTGCTGGAGAAGTACGGGCGGCAGCTGGATTACTATGAGACTGCCCTTGAGAAGCTGACTGGGAAGAAGGTGAAGGAGAAGGTCATTTACTCCTTCTGCCTGGGGAAGTGTGTAGAGAGATATTACGGTACTGGAAAACAGTAATATCCCTTAAAGTGCACAAATCGATTTCCAGGCACTTGTGACTGGAAATTGATTTCATATCTGTGTACTTTGAGGGATATTACGGAACTGGAATAGTCCAGCTAAGAAATGTCAAGTGCTTTTGAAAAATAATTTCTGCTGGACGGTAAAGCTGCAAAGGCGCACGAGAGGAACTTTTATGAGTGCTTTTTCGAATAAAAGTTTCTCTCATTACCGGTGTGTCGAAGCAGCTTTACCCTTTAGTGCTGTCGCGCAGCGACTTAGAATAGGAGGAATATAGAAATGCAGGTATTGAATTTTGGCTCATTGAATGTGGATTATGTGTACCGGGTGGCCCATATGATGCGGCCGGGGGAGACACAGCAGTCTTACGGCATGGAGATATTTGCCGGCGGCAAGGGAATGAATCAGTCCATTGCGGCTGCAAGGGCCGGGGCACAGATTTATCATGCCGGTATGGTAGGGAAGGACGACGGGCAGTTTCTCCTGGACATCTGCAGGGAAAATCATGTGAATACGGACTTTATCCGCGTCATAGACGGAAAAAGCGGCCATACCATCATACAGGTGGACGATAATGCCCAGAACTGCATCCTTCTGTATGGGGGAAGCAACCGGAGGTTCACCAAGGAATATGTGGACGAGGTGCTCGCAAAATTTGGAGCGGATGATTTTCTGATTCTTCAGAATGAGACGAATCTGCTGGACTATATCATAGACAGGGCATATGAGAAGGGCATGAAGATTATTCTGAATCCCTCCCCCTTTGACGAGGGGCTTAACAGCTGCGATCTGTCCAAGGTGTCGGTATTCCTTGTCAATGAGATTGAGGGCAGACAGTTAGCCGGAGCAGCTTTTGAGACAGAAGAGGACGGGAACCGGCTGGTGGATGCGATCCTGAAAGTGTACCCCAAGGCCCAGGTGGTGCTTACTATGGGGGATAAGGGAGCGTTTTACGGAGGCGGAGAGAAGCGGCATTACCAGCCCTGCTTCCAGGTTAAGGCCGTAGATACAACGGCGGCCGGGGATACCTTTACGGGATACTTTGTGTTTGGATTGCTGAATGGGTATGAGATAGAAAAGAGTCTTGAACTGGCGGCGAAGGCGGCATCTATCGCAGTCTCCAGAAGCGGTGCGGTGCCTTCGATTCCGGTAATGGAGGAAGTTGCCGGTAAAAATGAATAGGGGAAGCTCTTATCTCCCGTGTATAAAAAGATATCTCCCGGAATATACTATATTTCGGGAGATATTTCGCTCAAAGACTTGAATTATCTCCCGAAATCATATATAATTTGAGAGATGGAAGAAAAGGACGGGAGATCAATGAGGACATTTGACTACAGCATTCTGAAAAATGAAAACTGGGACAGCGAGGTACTGGGGCTGGTTGCCCAGATCCATGAGTATAAGGGCAGGCAGGAGCTTTACCTGCGCCAGAAGCCGGAGAAGCTTGATAAGCTGGTGGAGCTGGCGAAGATACAGAGTACGGAGGCTTCCAATGAGCTCGAGGGAATCCGCACCACGAATACCCGGCTTAAGCAGCTTGTGGCGGATAAGACCACGCCGAAAAACCGGGATGAGGAAGAGATCATGGGCTACCGTGACGTGCTGAATACCATACATGAGAGCTACGAGTATATACCCATTCGCGCAAATTACATTCTGCAGCTTCACAGGGATCTGTATCAGTACTCTGAAAAGAGTATCGGCGGCAGCTTTAAAAGCACGCAGAATTATATCAGCGCTGTAGACGCAGAGGGACATGAATTTGTGCTTTTTACCCCCCTGGCCCCTTATGAGACCCCGGCGGCCATAGCCTCCATCTGTGAAAGCTGCAACCGGGTTATGGAGGCCCAGGAAGTGGATGCATTGGTTCTGATCCCGGTTTTTGTCCATGATTTTCTCTGTATCCATCCCTTTTTAGACGGCAACGGCAGAATGAGCCGCCTTCTCACGACACTTCTGCTGTACCGGGCGGGATATGTGATTGGAAGGTACATTTCACTGGAAAGCAAGATAGCGAAAAATAAAGGGCTTTATTATGAAGTACTGGAAACCTGCCAGAGAGGATGGCATGAAAATAAAGAGGATTCTGTGCCCTTTATCAAATACCTGCTCAGAATCATCCTGGCGGCATACCGGGATTTTGAAGATCGGGTAGATCTGATTGGTGAGAAACTTCCGGCTGTGGAGCTTGTGAGACGGGCTGTGTATGGGAAAATCGGGAGGTTTACCAAGAGCGACATTATGGAACTGTGCCCGACCATTGGAAAGACTTCTGTGGAAAGCTCTATAAAGGCTCTGGTGGACAGTGGGGCGCTGATGAAGCACGGCTTTGGCCCGGCGACCTTTTATACCAGGAGCGATGCACAGTAAAAGGTTTCTTAAGAGCGAGGCTGTCAGGAAATAAAGCAGAAGACTTTTTCATATCTTGTGTCCGGATGGTTCACGCACACTGGATATTGGAAAAGTCTTCTGCTTTATTTTCTAACTATGTGTTGCAGCAGTCCATGGAAGCCCTTACATTTTAGAAGTGAATCAAAACTGCAATCATCATCACAATGGATGCGCTCACAAACAAAACTCCCTGCATCTTAATCTGGAATTTTGCCCATTTCCCCCACTCAAGCTTGGCCACGCCAAGGGTTCCCAAAAGGCATCCGGAGGTAGGTACGATCAGATTGGAGAAAGCGTCTCCAAGCTGGAAGGCCAGAACAGAGGTCTGGCGGGATACGCCTACCAGATCTGACAGAGGAGCCATAATCGGCATGGTAAGGGCCGCCTGCCCGGAACCGGAAACCACGAAGAAGTTGAATACTGTCTGGAACACATACATGAGCCATGCGGAGATCACAGCCGGGAAGCCCTGCATAGCGCTGCTGATACCATGAAGGATGGTATTGAGTACGGTGGGAGAGGAAGCGTCTGTTCCGCCCAGGATGATGATAATTCCCTGCGCCATACCAACCACCAGAGCCGCGCCCACCAGATCGGCCGCTCCGCTCTGGAAGGAAGAAGCGATGTCATTTACACGCATATCATTCAGCTTAAAGATCACGGCGATGATACCGGACACCAGACCCATTACAAAGAACTGGGAGGCAATCTCCGGAATGTAGAAGCCCTTTTCCACTACGCCCCATATCGTCCAGATCATGGTAGCCAGAATCACCAGCAGAATCAGCTTGTGGCCGAGGCGGAAGTCAGCCTTGGCGCTGTCCTCCTTAAATTCATTCCGGTAAACGGAATCGCTCTCATAGGACACGGAAGCCTTGGGATCTTTTTTGATTTTGGAGGCATAGACCATGGTAAAGGCAGCTCCGATTCCGGTAAATAAAAACCACAGCACAATACGGAAGCCTGCGCCGGAGAGAACGGGAACCTCTGCGATTCCCTGGGCAATTGCCAGGCTGAAGGGATTCATCCAGGAAGCGCCGAAGCCGATCTGGGTTGCACAGTAGGTCACGCAGACGCCCACCACCGCGTCGTAGCCCATGGCAATAAACATAGGAACCAGAATCATGGCAAAGGGAATGGCTTCCTCGCCCATGCCAAAGACAGCGCCGCCCAGAGAGAACAGGATAAAGAGAACCGGAATCAGGAACTTCTCCGCTCCCCTGGTCCGCTCAATCATAGCCAGGATTCCCTGATCCACAGCCCCGGTTTTCAGAACAATGCCAAAAGCGCCTCCGATTACCAGGATAAAGGCCACGATACCAACGGCGGAACCCCATTTGTCGCCAACGGTCATTCCTTCAAATACATAGTTGAGGATGCCCTGTCCGCCGAAGTCCTCCGTGCCGAAGAGGGGAGCTGTCTGCGTTATCTTATTCCCGTTTTCATCAGTTACATACTGGAAGCTGTCCGGGTCTATTACAGTCCGGGACTTTTCTTCGCCGTTCATCATGTAAGTGATTTCCTTTGTCTCATACTGTCCCAGCGGAACGAACATGGTCAGAACCGCTGCAAAGAGAATGACAAAGAAAATAATCACATAGGTGTGTGGCATCTGCAGATTTCGTTTTTTCTCATTCATAATCGTTTCTCCAATCGTTTTTAAATCACTCAAAAGTGCCTTTTTTGACTGCCGCGCCTTTCTGCACCATCAGCTGTCCTTTGGCCAGGACAGAATGGATGGTTAAAGTGCCTTCCTCCACAAGAACCAGGTCTGCATCCATTCCGGCGGCAATCCGCCCCTTGCCCTTTAGTTTGAGCAGAGCTGCCGGATTCGCAGTTACCGTCCGAAGAGCCTGTGGGATCTCCACTCCTTCCGTAAGGATGGCATCCCGTACCTCCCGGTACAGAGAGGTTACTTTTCCCACGCCCAGGCCGAGGAAGGCGCCGTCGTGGTCAAAGATGGGCATACTGCCCTGCCCGTCCGAGGAAAATGTAATCTGGTTCCCGGGAACGCCCTGCTCCAGCATAAGCCGCAGACCGGTGGCGGCCTTCACCTCATCCTCCTCCAGGAAATCCGGATCCGAGCTGGTAGTGAGATCTACGTAGCCCCCCAGGGCTTTGGCATAGTCAATGCCATCCTTCAGAAGCCGGCTGCTCCGGTTGATATGGGTGGGAAGCATGTTGGAGGGCGGAATCTCCGTTTCCTCTATCACATACCGGAGATAAGAGAGCATCCGCAGCCCGTCGCCCATATGGATATTCACCAGGCCGGCTTTGCCGGACAGGATGCCGCCTACACGGGTGTCTCCCACAATGCGGGCGAATTCCTCCCGGGCAGGCTGAGAGGAACGATGATCTGAAATGGCAATCTCACCGCAGCCTACAATCTTGTCAATGAGGATCAGATCATCCACAAGACTGCCGGTCAGGGTCCGCACGGGAACCTGGTAGGAGCCCGTATATATATAGGTAGAAATTCCCTCCTCCTCAAGTCCCCGGGCCTTTGCCAGCAGAGAAGCCATATTCCGGGTAGTTCCGTCTGTTCCAAGACAGCCGATAACCGTGGTAACGCCGCCCAGGGTAATATCGGTCAGCATGATCTCCGGCGTCCGGGTGCGGTAGCTGCCCTCTCCGCCGCCTCCCAGGATATGAACATGATTGTCGATAAAACCCGGGAACAGAAGCTTTCCCCTTCCGTCAAGAACCTCTACCTCATAGGCTTCGGCTGCTGGAATGTCGCGGGCAATCTTAAGAATCCGGGAATCCGCAATCAGGACATCCTGTACCCCGAGAGCTTCCGGCGCATATACGGCGGCGCCTTTGATAAGCTTTAGCATGTGTCCCCCTCCTTTTTAGGAAGCACTTGGGAAAAATTTTGTTTGCATTGATTTTAGGCTGCATTTTTCGCAAGTGCTGTAAGTTTTCACTAAATGTATTGTAACATAGCAGGATGTGTATGTCCAAAGAAATGAATAAATATGCACAAAAAATGTCGCAGAAGTTTATACTCTGCGACATTTTTTGTGCCTTTTTGTCTGTAACATTATACTCGGTTTTGGCTTGTTTCGCAATAGCTCCAGGTTATTTCCGCAAATTTTTATGAGTAACTATTATTTTAATGTCAAATTTACCATCTATTTCCGGTAAACTAGTACATTATTGCATTCCTTTTGAAGGAAACGGCGCTCAATAATGAATGCAATGATATACCAGTTTACGGAATAAAAAACGGAGGTGCTGCATTATGGCAAACAGAGAAAACATCTTCCTGCGCAAAGACGGCCGCTTTGAGGCCCGATACAGGAAGGGACGAAACAACAACGGCAAACTAATCTACGGATTTTGCTATGGCAAAACCTATGAGGAGGCACAGGAAAAGGCCCGGAGACTTCAGAAGGCGGCCTGTGCCGCCGAAGGCGGGGGACAGGAAGAGACTACGTTTGCCCATTACTGTGACGGCTGGCTTATTTCCAACAAGCGGCGCCTGAAGGAATCCAGCAGCGCCAAATATCTGGCTGACATCAAAAATCATATCATTCCCTTTTTCGGGAAAAAGCTTCCATGGGAGATTACCTCAGAAGAAACAGACCTTTTTGTCCAGCTGCTTCTGTATGAAAAAAACTGTCGCCAAAGACAGTCCGCAATATCCTGGCCCTCTTTCACTCGGTATATGTCTATGCCGGACGGCGCAGCGGCAGGAAGCTTGCGGAATTGGAGATTATTTATCCCAGGCAGCAGAAAAAAAATATACGCGTCCTGGACGAAGGCGAAGAACAAAGGCTGCTTTTGTTTCTTGCAGAAGAAATGGATCTCTGCAAATTCGGCGTCTATCTGGCCCTGCGCACGGGGCTTCGGATCGGAGAGGTCTGCGCCCTGCGGTGGGCGGATATCTCTCTGGAAACCCACACCATCTCTGTGAGCCGGACAGCCCAGCGCATCCAAAGCTTTGAGGCAGGGAATGAGTCAAAAACCCAGGTAGTGATAGGCGCGCCGAAAACTGAGAGCTCCTGCCGTGTCATTCCTCTGATGCCGGATCTGGCGGCTTTATATGCACGGTTTGCCACAAAGGATCCCAAAGCCTTTGTGCTGACGGGAACCAGACAGTGCATGGAGCCAAGAAAGCTTCAGCGGCGCTTAAAAGATTATATGGCCCAATGCCAGATTCAGTCCGTTCATTTTCATACGCTTCGCCATACCTTCGCCACACGTTGCATCGAGGCTGGATTCGACGTAAAGACTTTGAGCGAGATTCTGGGACATTCCAATATCACAGTTACTATGAATCAATACGTACACCCCAATCTGGAACAGAAACGTGAAAATATGAGCCGTCTTAAGACTGTCATCCATGTTTGACGCCAGCAGTCAAAGGAGCAGTCGGGCGGATAGTCAAAATGATTTTTTTACATAAAACAGGCATTTCCAAATGAATGTCGCAGAGTCTAAACCTCTGCGTCATCTTCGGAAGTGCCTGTATTCATATGCAGGAAAGGCAGGGAATCCAAACAGAAAAAAGAACATTTCCGCAGCGCCCTGGAGCTGGTACGGCTGATTGACAGCGCAGTGGGCGAAGCAGATAAATAATGGAAAAATATCTGGGGGGTGATCGAATATGGAGGAAAAAGCAGTTCTGCAGTTTGAGCTGCTTGGCACCTTCGCCGGCCGGGAAAAGAAGAGCGGGCAGGCAGCAGGCAGCGTCATTCCGGAAAAATTGGGGAAAAAGGCCCTGTCATTTCTACAATATCTCATCGTAAACCACGGCAGGAATATATCCGCAGAAGAATTAATCGAACAATTTTGGCCCGAAACAGACAGCAGTAATCCGGCAAATTCGCTGAAAAGTTTCCTTAAGGCGTTATTACCAGACCCTGTACCTTGATATCTGCAAAATGGCCCTTCCCCTTTTGCAGGAACAGGAGCGGTGGACGGAGATGGTCGCCATCTGCGAACAGGCTTCCGGGATAGGTGCGGATACGGACGCCTTCCTTGTGTACGAGATGCAGGCTCTGATAGCCATGGGCCAGCCGGAGCAGGCAGTATCGGCTTATGAGGCGTTTCGGGAAATACTCTGGGCGGAATTCGAGATTGAGCCCACAGAGCAGATGGAACAGCTCTACCTTCTGGCGGAAGGTATGTGTCAGAACCATGTGGATGAAGGGGATATCTTAAGGCTGGTAGCGGAGCAGCAGGTGGAAGAGAGGGCGTTTTTCTGTACCTTTGGTGTGTTTCAGAGCATTGTGGCCCTGGAGAGACGCCATCTGGAGCGGACGGGAGATCCAATCGCCAGGCTGAATGCCGGCTCCTATCTGCTCATGCTCACCGGGGCCACAGAGGAAAACGCCCGGATTGTCATGGAACGTCTGGATAGGGCCTTTCACAAAACGTATTCCCACTCCAAGGCATGTATTTCTTTTCGTACATTTCCTCTGAAGCCTCAAAAAACTGTTGAGAACTGACGGGAAATAACCGTCAGATAACCGGGGGTTGGTATAGTAGGTTAAAACAGCGGTGATTTCATACCGGTGTATTGGAAGGAATATTACGGAACTGGAATAAGTATACAGCGGAGCCAGCTATGAGATGATCTCGGATCCGACGCAGACGCAGACGATAATCGCAGAAGAAACGGTATCCGTGAGCTTCACAAATGATTACAAGGATGGCCTGAACGGCGGAACCAGCGTGGTAAACCATTTTGCAGATGCGGCAGCCGGGGAACCAGACGGCGGCAATAGGAACCAGGAAGAGAGGACGCCGATCTGGAAGGGCGAACAGCTGAAGGATTCCAGTGCGGAGCCACAGCAGCCGGAAGGAGGTGCGGCAGCGGATGAGGAATAAATGGAACAGGCGGACGATCGTTCTGGCGGCGGCAGCCCTGATTATGACAGCCGGCGCGGCGTCGGGCAGAGCCATGGCTTATTTTACCACCTATGTAACTGCGGAGGGCGGAAAGGAGCTGCAGCTTGGCTTTACCGCCACAGAGCCGGAAGAGAAGATTGTAAACGGCGCCAAAGAGATAACCATTAAGAATACGGGGGAAAATGACTGCTATGTCCGGGTAAAGGTATTTGCAGGAAGCAAGTACACCTTAACACTGGGAGAATCGGATTCCCGCTGGAAGGCTGGAGCGGACGGTTATTACTACTGGACGGAGATTCTTCCGGCAGGGGAGAGCGGAATCACAGGAATTCTGAAGATCAACATTGGCTGTGAGGATGCAGAGGCAGACAGCTTCAATGTCATTGTGGTACAGGAATGCACGCCGGTGCCCTATGACGAAGAAGGCGGGCAGCTTTCCTGGGATAAGGTGGATTGGAGCAGAGAGGCCAATGTGGTCAAGACCGGGGAGGGGAACCCATGAAAAGGCTGAAAAAAACTTTTTTAACAAAATCATTCCTGCTCTTCGGGGCAGCGGCTGCATTGCTGCTGGCAAGCACCGTTGGGAGCACCCGGGCGGCGCTGACCTATTACAGTGAGAATTATGAAATGCGCATCGAGGTTCCCAGCATCGGCGTAAGCCTGGTGGAGAACGGCAGTGTAGCGGGCAGCCGGAATTATGTGGGAAATGAGTGGAAGGAAAGCGGCGGAGAGCTTTTGCAGAATATGCTTCCCGGAGAAAACGAGAAGCTGGTTCTGGGCAAAAAGTATGACGAGGTTCTCAAGGTGCGCAACAGCGGAACCATTGACAGCTATGTGCGTGTCATTTTGTATAAGAACTGGACGAAGGATGGGGAAAAGGCAGATACGGAGCTGTCCCCGGATTTGATTGAATTGAACCTGACGGGAAACGGCTGGATCGTGGATGAGGACGCCTCCACTGCGGAGCGGACGGTTCTCTATTATACGCGGGTTCTTCCAAGCGGCCAGGAGACTTCTCCCTTCAGTGACTGGATCCGCATCGCTCCCTCCATCGGGGATAAGGTGACGGAGACAAGAACCACCGCAGACGGGTGGACTACAGTGACGACGGAATTTGCCTATGACGGTTACCGGTTCAACATCAAGGTGGAGGCGGATGCCGTACAGACCCATAATGCCGCTGAGGCTGTCAAAAGTGCCTGGGGCGTGGATGTGAGCATAGGAGCGGACGGAAGCTTAAGCCTGACACGGGGAGGAACCGGATCTACAAAACCGGCGTCTCAGCTTCCGGAAACAAATTAGGAAGAAAGACGGGTTGGGAGAAGATGGAAAATACGACGGAAAAGAGAAGCCGTAAAAGACCGCTGGCCGCAGCAGTCCGCATCCTGGGAACCCTTTTGCTTATACTGGTATTAGCAGCCTGTATTCCCTTGACGGTTCCCAGATTTTTCGGATGTCAGATTTATTCTGTGGTAAGCGGCAGCATGGAGCCTTCCATTCCTGTAGGAAGCCTGGTTTACATCAAGGCCGTGGCGCCGGAGGATGTCCAGGAAGGCGATGTGGCTGCATTTTACGGAGCGGTGGATTCTGCGTCCATCATTACCCACAGAGTCGTAGAAAACAGGACGTTTATGGGAGAGCTTATTACCAAGGGGGATGCAAACCAGGAGGAGGATATCAATCCTGTTTCCTATGAGCAGTTTATCGGAAGGGTAGAGCACTCCTTTCCCAGACTGGGGGCTCTTGCAGAGCTGTTCACAAGCCATGTGGGGAAGATAGCAGCCGGAGGCCTGATTGGGGCGGCGGTTCTTCTGCATCTGCTGGCAAATGTCCTGGAATGGGAGCCAGGCAGAAAGGCGGCAGAAGCCCGGGATGACAGGAGGTAGTGGAAGATGAAGAAAGGTTATATAAGTCTTGCTCTGGCAGTCCTTTTGCTGGCCGGCAGCGGACTGAGCGCACATGCGGAGGATTATGAGGGCAAGACCGGCTGGAAGGCAGAGTTTACGGGAAACGCCATTGACAGCAACTTTACGTCAAAGGCATTTGCCGAGGAGGTGAAGGATCTGCAGCCGGGGGACAGCATTGTCATCAAAGTTGCGGTGAAAAACGGCTCCGAAAAGGGCACGGACTGGTATGTAAGCAATGAGGTTCTGCAGAGCCTGGAGGACAGCAGTCCGGCGAACGGCGGAGCTTACACCTATGAGCTGGCCTGGAAGGGAACCGGGGATCTGACGACCCTTTACAGCAGCGAGAGCGTAGGAGGAGAAAATGTGACGTCAGCCGGGGCCGGGCTCCATGAGGCCACGGACAATCTGGAGGAGTTCTTTTACCTGGACCATCTGGAACAGGGGGAGGAGGGGCTGATTACTCTCAAGGTTGCATTAAATGGGGAAACCCAGGGAAATACCTACCAGAATACCCTGGCAAGGCTGCAGCTTAACTTTGCCGTGGAGGAAAGGGATAAGGAGGAGAGCAGAAGAACCGGGCGGAAGGATGTTGTCACCTACTCTCCGGAGACGGTAAAGACCGGGGATCCGGCGAAGCTGATGTTCTGGTCTATTGCTACTTTGTTAAGCGGACTTTGTCTGCTGATTTGCGGCGTTATTTATCAGAAGAAGAGCAGAGGAGGGGAAGCGTGTGATTAGACGAAGAGTTTTGACGGGTTTTCTTACCTTCTGCCTGTTTTTCCAGTCTGCGTCTATCACGGGGCTGGCAGCCGATGAGGCCGGCACGGAGCAAAAGACGGAGCCTTATACCTACAGCATTACCTTTTATGCCGGGAATCAGGGGGCATTCGCAGGAACGGAAGGGATAACCGTTGTGGAAAGCGGCGCCCCGGGCGGCGGAAAGGTTGAAAAAAGTATGCGCGGGGACGGGAGCGCCATTACCGTGAAGGGTCTGAAGGCAGGAGATCAAGTGATTTTCAGCGGTATCCAGAGCCAGGGAGAGGGCGCTCCGGTAACGCTTGGGGAGGATAGCCCTTACTATGTGAGGGGACTGCGCAAGAGCGGCTATGACAACGATACAGTGGCTGCCCCTTCCTTTATGGTGGAACAGGATCAGGATTATGTGGTGGCATACGGAATCAAGGGGGAGATGGTCTCCTATGTGATTCATTACCAGGACACAGAGGGCAATACGCTGGCCCCAAGCCGTACTTTTTACGGAAATGCGGGGGATCGGCCTGTGGTGGCGTTTCTGTATATTGAGGGCTATGAGCCCCAGGCTTACAATCTGACCAAGGAGCTGTCCAAGAATGAGGCAGAGAATGTATTTACCTTTGTTTACAGCCAGGTGAGCGGCGAAGGAACTGTGCAGGAGACGGTAGATGGGGGTACGGGTACAACTGCTGCGGAAGGAGAAGGCGGCCAGGGCGCCGGAACCGGAGAGGGCGGCACAGGCGGCGCCGGCACAGAGGATGCGGCGGAGGCAGCCGGGGAGGATGCAGGCGGCGCCGGAGAAAATGCGGAGATTGGGGACGAAGAGATTCCCTTAAGCGACGGGCCGGAGGAGCTGGTGGATCTGGATGATGAAGATACGCCTCTTGGCTTCAGCTTAAAGGATCTGGATGTGGCAACGAATATGCTGGGCGCTTTGGTAGTGGGCGTGAGCGGCGCGGCTGCTCTGGTGGTGCTGCTTGTGATCCTTGTGAAGCGGCGCAGGGCAGAGGCTGCGAAAAATAATTAGTCAAAGATACAACATCTTATTTTCTATTCGATTTTTCTGTTCATTTACTTTTGGCGAACAGGGGGGACAATGGAGCTTCCTCTTGTTCGCTGAAGGTATATAATTTCCCTTATAATGTGTATACAGGTATTACTTGTTTATTTGTTTTTCTATTGATAAAATATGCGCCAAATTGATATTTCAAGAATTTTCTGATATAATATGAGCATGAAAGCAGGTGAAAAAGCATAGCAGAGTTAATAGTTAAGGGCAGCAAAGGTAAACTTAGCTATGTATTATTATAGGTGAGAAATGGGTTTAAAGGAGTATTTATGATATATATTTACAAATCATACAAGAATGAAACCAGATAAGGACAAAAATAAGTTTTAGGAAAGTAACGGCATTGATTAAGAAAATTAGCTCCACGAGAAGCCACCTTGTGACAATGTCCGCAGATATAGCGAGCATCGGATTGCATCAACCACAACCCCAACCTTAAAGCCTTTTAAGAAAAGGATAGAAGAATATTAATGGATATGCTATAATTCTTGTGTTGTCCAACCTACACCCGGCAACGGGAGGAGGTGTTTCCATGGAGTTTGTCATATCTTTTATAGTCGCTGTTGCGGCTGGTGTAGCCTGCCACTACATCATCAAATGGCTTGACAGTGACCGAAAGGACAACAAATAGCCTAGTGGGTGCTTTGCCACTATAAAAGAAAAGAAGAATCCCCAGACTGTACGCTACTACGGTTTGGGGATTCATTCTGCGTTCTCATGGAACTGTCATATCTTTTTGCCTATCGGCATTATAGCATATGCAAAAACTTTTTTCAATATGCTTTTGCCTTGCTTGAGTTTCCGCAGTTTTATCTACAAGCCCCTGATTTTAGGAGTATCATAGTGGACATCTTTCAAAAAATCCCCAAAATATAAGGAATCCTATTCCCTTTTGATGTAAAATTAAGCTACCAACCAAAAATCTTACTAAACAAAAAAGAAAGGATTCCTTATGACTTATTTTACATCAAATGTTTACTCTTTAAAACGTAAAATTTTATCTTTTTCAAATAAAATTTCTAAATATCTTTCAAAACCTGAAAAGAAATTTGTTGCTGATATCACTTATGGCATGCTGGCTTCCGGAAGCTGCCTTCTGACCGATGTTGCAGACCAGCTTCACGAACCCTCTAAAAAAATAAACACTGTTGACCGTTTATCCAGGCACCTTGATAAAGGAACTCCTGCACTTTCGGCCGCTTCTTATCTCCAACAAGTAAAAAAGATGGTGCCTGCTCAGCCTGTGGTCCTCATGGATGACAGCGATGTCGTAAAACCTGACGGTTATAAATTCGAAGCACTGGGTATTGTCAGGGATGGTTCTGAAAGCACTGCCACAAAAAGCGTTTATAAAAAGGGCTGCCATGTTACGGAAGCTTGTGTCCTTACAGCCAGCAGTCATCCTGTCAGCATTTTCTCCCATATCCATTCTTCACAGGAGAAAGACTATAAATCTGCAAATACAATTACCTTCCATGCCATAGAACAGGCGGCTGCTCTTTTTGGTAAGGCAACTTTTGTCATGGACAGAGCATACGATGACAATAAGATGTTTTTGAAACTGGATGAACTTGGACAGGACTATGTCATTCGTCTGACCGCCAGGCGTAAACTGCTGTATCATAACAAATGGACAATGGCCACGGAGCTTCGCAACCGCAGGAAAGGCAAAGTCAAAACCCGTGTGTTTTACAAAGGGAAAGAACATGAAGCCTATCTCTCTCATGTAAAAGTGCGGATTACCGCATCCAAAAAAGATATTTATCTGGTGCTTGTTTATGGCATTACCGAGCATCCAATGATGCTTGCCACTAATAAAGAGATCAAATCCAAAGATGACGTGATCCGGGTGGCAGGAACTTATTTCTCACGCTGGAAAATCGAAGAATATTTCCACTGTAAAAAGCAGATGTTCCAGTTTGAAAAATTTTGTGTGCGCAAGCTTAAAGCAATCAACGCACTTAACTTTTATATCACCTTATGCATGGCGTTTCTTGCAGTGATCTCCATAAGCTCAGAAACAAATGCCCTTAAGGTTTCCATCATAAAGACGGCAAATCCTGTAAAGGAAAAAGTTTTCTTCTGCTATTACCGATTGGCAAAAGGCATCTCAGGCATACTCTCCTATGCAAAAGAGGGCGTCAGGCTCTGGTTTAGGACGAAACGTCCGGCGTACCGTCAGCTCAGCCTTAAGCTAACCGCTTAGATAGATAAAAGAATAATTCTCCCAAAGTCCGGTTCCGGCGGGGCTTATTAAAGTACCATTACTCTTATTTCTGTCGTTCTCATATTTCTCAAAAATCGACAGATTGGTGCTTTAGGAGAATGTGATCATTTTGTAACTGCATTTTGCGGAAACTCAAGAAAAAAATGAAGATATTCTTTTTAGCGTGAAAAATAATTTATATATATTGGTTAATCAAGTAGTACGGGCAAAATATTCTTTGGGACTGCCATGCAAAGAACTAGAAAATACATATTTAGAAGGACTGGGAGTTGTTTTTGAATTAGGCTGTTCATCCATAGGATATGTTAATTATCTTCAATATTTTGCCCTTGGAATTTTGCTGGAGACAGATAAAGCTGAAATGGAAAGATTAGTTAAAAAGGCAGACGAGGATAAACTGGATGATTTGATATTTGATTTTTTAGTTTCTTCTTACGGCTTAAAACGCAGTATGGCATCTTCAAAATATCAGAAAGAAAAGCCGTATAAATTGCTGACCGAGATTATTGAGCTCTCTTTCCATGACAAAGATGCTTCAGCAAAAAAACTGAAAGAGTATATGCAGGTTAAATGGCTTCGGGGTCACGCTGATTATGGCTGGGTGAACGCACACAAGGAGGCGGGATACGTTGGGCTATGGAGCTTTGAAGCGGCAGCGGTCGCAAAGATACTTTGTCTGGACGATTGCAAATTGGAGAATGATAACCACTATCCCTATGATTTGGCGCATTATAAAAACAATAAGGAATTGGTGATAACCCCGATAAAAGAATCCAAAGAGAGATTTGAACCGGATATGTATGAATTTGGCATTGCAGAAAGCAAAGAATTAGAGCAAATAATCCCGGTTCAATTTCATAAATTGATAAATCAGCTTCTTTTGGACTATAGGGAGCTGGAAGATCAGAGATTTTGGAAGAAATATAATCTGGATGATATATGGTTTACGATCGAAGAATACAGGATGGATAAGAGAAATGAGGAGCTTTTGGGGCAGATAATTGTTAATGTACTGGTTAACTCCGGGTACATTTTACAATTGGACTATAAAGAAAACGTAGAAGACTTTATGGATGATATTATTGATTTCTGGAAAACAAAGGAAGTGAAAATAGTCACATTTGACTTGATGAATGATCAATATTATTATGCAAAAATTCCCCAGGATTCTAATTTAAAAAGGATTTATGAGATAGAATTAATTGATATTAATTAAGTAAAGATATTACAGACTTATCAAATTATTTTGTGACAAGTGATGGGAATGATTTTATTACTATTTTTTTCATGCGTTAGAATAGGGATAAAGAAGCCTGGGGATAGCTCACTGAAAATCCATTGACAAATCGTGAAATGATTATTACAATTTAAATAAAATTCGGCAAAATAGTAAAGTGCCGAAAAAAATTAAATAATTATAACGAATTTGGATATACTGGAATTGAGGTGAGAAAGATGACAAAGACAGCACAGATTTCCAATGACCAAATGATTTTTTCAGTTCAAGAGTTGAAAGATAGAGGTTTTTCATATTATAAAATCAATCAGATGGTTACTCAGGGGAGCCTGATAAAACTGAATAAAAAATATTATGAAAATGCAAATTTTGATGGTGAGGGATCAGATTTCTATTATGCCTATGCATTTGTACCAGACGGAGTGGTTTGTCTGCTAAGTGCAGCCGTGTATTATAATCTGTCTACTTATCGCCCAGATGCCATTGATGTAGCAATTCCAAGAAAAGCAAAGGTATCAACACGACCAGATTGGCCAGAACTGAATGTATACTATTTTACAGATGACCGATTTAATGTTGGTATCGAAACCGTAAAGGATGGGAATAACAGATTTCGCATTTATGATATCGAGAAAACTGTTGTTGATATCGTTTTCTATAGGGAAAAAATAGGAATTGAAGAAACAAAAGAAGTTCTTACAACCTATCTGCATCGGAGTGACCGTAACCTAAACAGGCTAATCAGATATGCGGAGATGCTCAAATGTGGGGATGTAATGAAAAAGTATCTGGAGGTGCTGGTATGACAAGCGCTATATCCGTAAAAGACAGAGTAGAATTTAATGGCGCGGAATTAAAGAATGCGATTGTAGAGACCTTTACCCATCGTGGATTCAATTCATAACAATAATTCCTTTGAGCAGACATGGGGTAAAGAAATTTGTCATTGACAGCTTTCCCCTTCCAGTATACAAGTTTGGATGTATGAGAGAAGCAATATAAAAATTAAGGAGAAAAATTAAGTGAAAAGAGAACTTGGAATTGCAAGATGTGGATTAGCCTGTTGTTTATGTCATGAAAATATTACTTGTAATGGTTGCAACTCTGATGAGTGCAAAGATAAAGAATGGTGTGAAAATAGAAAATGTTCTATTGAAAAAGAAATATCAAACTGTTTTTTATGTGAAAATGACTGCCATAAAGGGCTATTATCAAAAATAAAGCCATACGGATTCACAGTATTTGCTAAAAGGTATGGGCTTGAAGCAATGTCATTAAGTTAAGCTGATTGAAAAAATCTTATCCTATGGTCTAACTCAAATTTATCAATAAATTTCTCAAAAAGTGGTTGACACAGAGCCTAAAATGTGCGGCCGCTCTCGCTGCTGATTATATTTTAAGAGGCGGCGAGAGCGGCCCTTGAAATTGAAGACAAAACTATTATTTCAATTTCAAGGAGGTACTTATATGTCATTTCCTCAAAAGGTCAAGTCCACTCTTTGGGCGATCGTGGACAACATGGCCTGCAACACTGCCTGCTTCGTTAAAAAACCAAAAAAGGACTTTACCCGTAACCGTAAGCTGGGCTTTGCTCAACTCATCCGTTTCTTTCTCTCTATGGAAAGCGGCTGCATCAACCACGAACTATTGAAATATTTTTATTTCCTTCCCGATGAAATCCCCTCTGCTTCCTCCTTCATCCAACAGCGGGCCAAGCTCCTTCCCGAAGCTTTCCGACATGTCCTCACGCAGTTTAACCTTCGTTTCCCGGCAAAAGGGCTTTGGGGCAAGTATTCCCTCATTGCCGTAGACGGCTGTGAATTTAACATTGCCCGGAACCCTGGGGACCCTTCCACCTTCCATCCTACAAGCGGAAGGTCTAAAAGAGGCTTCAACTCTCTCCATACCATTTCTCTGTATGACCTGCTTTCCAAGAGGTTTTTGGATATGGTTCTCCAGCCGGGAAAACTCAAAAATGAATTTCACGCTATCTGCCAGCTCATTGACCGCTATATTTATGGCGGTTTCCCAATCTTCGTGGCTGACAGGGGGTTTTCCAGCTATAACGTCTTTGCACATGCCATTGAAAAAGGCTGTTTCTTTGCCATCCGCACCAAAGACATCAACATAAAACGTCTCCTTGCAGCCGACAGCCTGACGGACCGGATGGATGGCTGGACAGAAGTTATCCTTTCCCGGTCCAGGGCCAGAAAGAAAATGCAGCACCCGGAATCAGCCCCCCTGTACCGCTATATATGCAAAACTGTCCCCTTTGACTTTATCTCGGACAACTCTCCGGAATACCATATGCGGCTGCGTGTGGTTCGTTTTCAGATAGCGGAAGGGGTTTTTGAGAATATCCTTACCAATCTCCCCTCGGATGAATTTTCATTGGAAGAGATAAAGCGACTTTACTATCTCCGGTGGGGCCAGGAAACTTCTTTCCGTGATTTGAAGCATACAATCGGAACCGCAAACTTTCATTCCAAGTCTCCGGAATACATCGAGTTCGAGATTCTTAGCCGGATGACCCTGTATAATTTTTGCACGATTATAACCATGGAGGTTCCCATAGAAAAGAGAACGGAGAAATGGGAATATCAAGTCAATTTGTCTATGGCAATAAAAATATGCTTTGCATTCCTTTCAGACCATGTGGGTCCCGGAAGCGTAAATGACCTGATCAGCCGTTATATACTGCCGATCAGGCCAGAGAGAACCTATGCCCGCCAGCTAAGGTTCCAAGCACCAGCCAGTTTCGCTTATCGTTTCATATAAAGCGCAACTGCCGCTAACAGTATACCATTATTTGAGGCAGATATGCAATCTGTCTGTTTGCTATACCAAAAAACTTCCCATTATACTGCAGATCAGCTTATAGAACTTCTGACAGCTAACAGAATCCTCATATCATCACAATATATGGCTGATTTATGGCAGGGTTCCTCTGACAAGCCTTGTTTAACTTAATGACATTGGGCTTGAAGCATTACTTGATTGCCTTGAAAGGAATGAGAAAAATGGAGTTATTTATCACCGGGAAGGATTGATTGGAGATTATGATAATTTTGATGATTTAGAAAAATTGATTGAGTTTATAAAAAGCGGCGTATGATAATTCGTATTTGCCTGACTGGAAAATCAAGCATGAAGGAGATGGCATACCATGCAGGAATATATAAAGAACAGAGTACATGAATTGTACTGGAATGATGATATAAACTGCGCAAGGACAGCAATCATTTGTCTGAGTGAATTATTTGAAACCATGATTGAACCACAGGTAATTTGGTCTGCAGTTGGATTGCATGGCGCAGGCGGGTATAGGGCGCAATGTGGTTTAGTTGAAGGAACGCTAATGTTTATAGGAATTTATCTTCATGGACTGGGAAAAACAGAAACTGAAATTGTATCTGTCTGTTATGATTTTGCGTCTGCTTTTGACAGTACATTTGGCTCATTAAGATGTTTTGAATTACGCCCTGCAGGTTTTTCAGAAGACGACCCGCCCCATATGTGTGAAAATCTGACTTGTAAGGGTATCGAATTTTCATACCAGTATATTTTAAAAATCACTAAGAAGTAAACATGAGGAAAACCAATGATTAATATTCGTAAATTAGAAGCAGAATTATGGGAATCAGCTGACCTGCTTCGTGCAGGTTCAAAGCTAACATCCAACCAGTACTGTATGCCGGTACTTGGCTTGATTTTTCTGCGTTATGCATATAGCCGATTTAAAATGGTAGAGGCGGAAATTCTCAAAAATCGTCCGTCTCGTCGCGGCAGAGTAATGCCGGTAGAAGCAAGTGACTTTGCAGCTAAAAGTGCACTGTTTCTTCCAAAAGAAGCACAGTACGATTATTTATTAAATCTTCCGGACGATATTGCATCTGCAGGCTTCGTGAATCGAGACGGACAGACAATGACCAGCCTTGGTGAAGTAGTTAATAACGCAATGGCACTGATAGAAGAACAAAGCGACCAGCTTATTGGTGTATTGCCTAAAAGTTATACTGATTTTTCGGACGAGCTTTTATCAGAGCTTCTTCGTATTTTTAATAACAGTGCACTTGATGAAGTAGGCGGAGATATTATTGGGCGTATCTATGAATACTTTCTCAATAAATTTGCTAAAAATATTGCATCTGATGATGGTGTCTTCTTTACACCGAAATCTTTGGTAAAAATGATTGTAAATATTATCGAACCAAAAAGCGGTATTTTGCTTGATCCTGCTTGTGGTTCAGGCGGTATGTTCATTCAGTCCGGCGACTTCGTGAATCAGTCCGGTATGAATGCAAATAGTGCAATGACATTTTATGGACAGGAAAAAGTGGAATATAATGCGCAGCTGTGCTTGATGAATATGGCTGTTCACGGTCTTACCGGAGTTATTAAATCGGGAGATGAAGCGAACAGTTTCTATCACGATGCTCACAACCTTGACGGCTGCTGTGACTATGTAATGGCAAATCCGCCCTTTAATGTGGACAAAGTGAAAGCAGAGTCTTGCGAAAGTGCAAAACGTCTGCCCTTTGGTATGCCAAGTGTTAATAAAAATAAAGAAGTGGGAAACGGAAACTATTTGTGGATTTCTTACTTCTACAGCTATTTGAACGAAAAAGGACGTGCCGGTTTTGTTATGGCTTCGTCTGCAACGGACGGGCAGGGCAAAGACAAAGATATTCGTCGGGAATTAGGAGAAACAGGCCATGTAGATGTAATGATTAGCGTGGGAAATAACTTCTTCTACACAAAATCTCTGCCTTGCTCTCTGTGGTTCTTTGATAAAAATAAAAACGAAGCAATCAAGGATAAAGCCCTGTTTATTGATGCCAGAAACTATTATACAGTCGTTGACCGTACCTTGAATGAATGGTCAGAATGGCAGCTTAAAAATTTAAATGCTATTGTATGGCTTTATCGTGGTGAAACTGAAAAATACACAGCATTACTGGATGAATATTGTCAGAAAATGATTTTGATCTGCAGATGTTGATTGATGCTTATGATTTCAAGAAGTTGTCTTATCTGCAGGAAGCTGCGAATGCTGTTTGTGGAACGATTGAAGATAAGAAAACTTTTACTACCTATGCGTCAGAGTTGAAGCGACTTATGAAATATATTGACCGTGATGATATTACGGACTATACCCACAAGGAATATGAAGCAATAGCAGCTATTTATGCCGAACTGCAGAAAAAGCGTAAGCATGTTAATACAACGGATTTGAGGGTGCAGATCAATGCAATTATCAGTTCATATGTTGAAATCCAGCATACGCCGACGATGATACGTGAAGAACCAC
Organism: Candidatus Merdisoma sp. JLR.KK011; assembly: GCF_036941125.1. NCBI lineage: Bacteria > Bacillati > Bacillota > Clostridia > Lachnospirales > Lachnospiraceae > Candidatus Merdisoma > Candidatus Merdisoma sp. JLR.KK011. The sequence goes on from NZ_JAYWSZ010000004.1 coordinate 1,746,167, forward strand.
GCCGTTTTGATATCAGCGCTATTGACTTTGATTTGCTTCGCAGAGAGTTTGCAAAGGTTAAGAAAAAGAATCTGGTATTAAAGGATTTGGAAGAACTTATCCGGATGAAATTGGATAAGATGCTGTTCGCCAATCCGGAGCGTATCAATTATTATGAACGATACCAGCAGATTATTGATGATTACAACAGTGAACAGGACAGGGCAACTATCGAAAAGACCTTCATGGATTTGATGGATCTGGCAAACAGTATGAACCAGGAAGAACAGCGTTATGTTCGTGAAGGTTTTGCAAGCGATGAGGAACTTTCACTCTACGATATGCTGTTCCGAGAGGATTTGAGCAAGAACGATATCAAGAAATTGAAAGAGATTGCAGCTGCATTGCTTCAGAAAATCAAAGCAAAGATTTCGGAATTGGATCATTGGACAGATAAGCAGGAGACGAAAGCGGCCGTAGATAATCTGATTCGCGATACTCTCTGGGCACAGCTGCCGGAATGTTATGACGAAGTAAGTATTTCGGTGTACCGCCAGCAGATTTATGAGTATGTTTATACACGATATAAAGAGGCTGCGTAGAAGGATTTATCAGTCGGGTTTTTATATGATTTGAGTGCTTTTCGTTTGCCGCCGGGACATGCCGACATTGCCACGACATTAAATGTGTATACCCATTTGAAATATGATGATGTGGAAAAGGAAGTGAGGGGAATGGAAGAAAGGCTTAGAAAGGAAGGGTAGGCGTGTAGGAATTTACCTTTGGAATAGGTAAAAAAAGAGGTAATTTACTTCTTTTTTTACCCATTTAACCTGTATTGAGAGAACTCGTATATAGATAATATTTGACCGGACTTCGTTTCTTATGGAGTCCGGTCTTTTAATGCGTTTGAAAAAACAAGAAAACAACTTCCTGTGTCGGCAAAAATAAGATAATAAATGCGGAAATGATTGATATTTTTGCCGATAATGTGATATACTATACAGTAGATTAGAGCAGTTTTTTGATTTGATTTATGATGGAGGATAGCAGATGCGATACCTTTCAGTTACTGAAATAGCAAAAAAGTGGAATGTGTCTGAACGTAGTGTTAGAAATTACTGCGCCCAGGGCCGTGTGAATGGTGCGTTCCTTACCGGCAAGACTTGGAACATTCCCGAAAATGCAGAAAAACCGGAGCGTACCAACAAGAGAAAAGAAGAGCCCGTTACTCTGTTGGATATTCTGAAAGAGCAGAAAGCAAGCAAATACTCCGGCGGTATTTACCATAAGACACAGATTGATTTGACATACAACTCAAACCACATCGAAGGCAGCCGTCTGACTCACGATCAGACCAGATATATTTTTGAAACAAATACGATCGGCGTGGAAAATGAAGTTCTAAATGTTGATGATGTGATTGAAACGGCAAATCATTTCCGCTGTATCGATATGATTATTGAGAACGCAAAAACGGCATTGACCGAGAAGTTCATTAAGGAACTCCATTTGATACTGAAGAACGGTACAAGTGATTCCAGAAAAGATTGGTTTGCAGTTGGTGACTATAAGAAGCTTCCGAATGAGGTTGGCGGCATGGATACTGCCCTTCCGGAAGAAGTTGCCGATAAAATGAAAGCGTTGCTGACAGAATACAATGCCAAGGAAGAAAAGACCTTTGAAGATATTTTGGACTTCCATGTGAGGTTTGAGAGAATCCATCCTTTTCAAGATGGTAATGGTCGTGTAGGCAGATTGATTATGTTCAAGGAGTGTCTGAAACATAATATCGTTCCGTTCATCATCGAGGATAATCAGAAGATGTTCTATTACCGAGGATTGAAAGAATGGAACAACGAAAAAGGCTATCTGAGAGATACCTGTTTGAACGCACAGGACAAATACAAAGTGTATTTGGACTATTTCAGAATTGCATATTAAGCGAGGAAACGAGGTGCAGCTATGTCAGCGGATAAGAACTGGCAATTTGAGCTTGAAGAATATATCAAACAGGGTGAGCCCGGGCAAATTGAAAAGAGTGAGGCTTGGCAGACTGCGATTGGTTTGCAGGCGGTAGATGGATTGAAAACTTCTGCCTATCTGTTGGATACTGCCAAAGATCACATTGAAGGTAAGATAAGTATTGATGAAGCGCAGAAGCGTATTCAGAGCTATTATGAACAGCGTACTGATCGTACAGAAATTGAGAATGATACAAAAGAAGCGGATATTGTATCGGCAAGAATTGCAAAACTGTTGGGGGAAAAAGCATTCCAGTTTTCTCCTGCTGAATGGCTGACTATTCATCGCAGACTGTTTGAAGGGGTGTTTGCCCATGCCGGTCAAATCAGACAATACAACATCACAAAAAAAGAATGGGTGTTGAAAGGTGATACCGTAACCTATGCAGCATGGAACAGTATTAAAGACACCCTTGATTATGATTTTGCAATGGAGAAACAGTTTTCTTATGAAGGATTGTCTGTAGAACGCTGCGTGAAGCATCTTGCCAAGTTTGTTTCAGATATTTGGCAGATCCATCCATTCTGTGAGGGCAATACCAGAGCTGCGGCTGTTTTTATGATTAAGTACATGAAAACATTTGGTTTCAAAGTAAATAACGATGCCTTTGAAAAGAACTCTTGGTATTTCCGCAATGCTTTGGTAAGAGCAAATTATAACGATCTGCAAAACGGCGTTCATGCCACAACAAAGTTCTTGGAAATGTTCTTCAGCAATTTGATTCTGGGAACGGAATATGAGCTAAAAAACAGATATATGCACGTTGACTGTGTAGATGATAATCCCCAAAGTGTCACTCCAAAAGTTCCAAAGTCTCAATTTGATACTTTGGAATGTACTTTAGAGGAACTGGCGGTTCTGGAGCTGATTTACAAGAACCCGTCAATTAAGCAAAAAGAACTTGTGGCAGAGACCGGAAAATCTCTCAGTACTGTAAAGCGTATCATGGTATCCTTGCAGAAAAAGGAATATATCCGCAGAGTGGATGGGAAGCGATACGGAAAATGGGAAGTTTTAGTTTGAAATATTTTTTTGAAATACAAGTTCCGATAATTTTCTATTATGAGAAGATCGAGTCTGTTATCCGGTGCATTAATTCGGAAATTCCTTTCAAAATACCGGACGGTTGGGCATACGAACGACTTGGAAATATTTGTTCTGTTGCAAGAGGAGGATCTCCGAGACCTATCGAGAACTATCTCACCGATGATGAAAATGGACTAAACTGGATTAAAATCGGAGATACAGAGCAAGGCGGCAAATATATATTCTCTACAAAGGAAAAAATCCGACCAGATGGATTGAACAAAACAAGATATGTTCATTGCGGTGATTTTTTGCTAACAAATTCAATGAGCTTTGGTCGTCCATATATTTTAAAAACAGATGGGTGTATCCACGATGGCTGGCTTGTAATTGGAGATGTAGAAACTGTATTTAATCAGGATTTTCTCTATTATATGTTAAGTTCATCGGCTATGTATAATGCATTAAGCATACTGGCAGCTGGATCAACAGTAAAAAATCTAAAATCCGATAGTGTTAAATCGCTCATTGTGCCAATCCCGCCGCTTGAAGAGCAAAAGGCTATTGCAACCCAAGTAGAAACACTTTTGGCAATTATAGCCCAAGTAGAAAAGAGCCTCAGCTGAGATTCTTTTCTACACTCTCGATCAATGCAAATACCGTTTACCTTCTACCTATTTTGAGAGGCAAAATATAAAGAAATGTGTTAGGTGATTGTTAGAAAAAGTCGTTCTGCATTGGCTGGAATGAGAAATGTATCTACTTTTTTCTATGAAATTCTAACCCTTTTGGGATCTGGTATTCAAGCAGATGCAGTTATAAATGAGATAAGAAAAAAATCTGAATTTGCATATTTACCAGAAATTAACCATGAGTGGACATTGTTTGAGGAGATACCTGCTGATTTCTCTAATAATCAAAAAAGTGAAATATTTATTACAGAAGCACTTTCAAAAGCACCTTGTTGTAAGATTTGCGGTGGGTTACTACATAGAAATGCAATAAGTGTTGATCATATAGAAAGAAAACAAGATGGCGGAAAGGCAACAATAGAGAATGCACAGCTTACGCACCCTTATTGTAATACCGGAGTTAAAAACTGAGTGTTAATCAACATGAGCTAAGAAATGGAAGAGAGGAAAACAATTGATTTCCAGGTATCGGAATTGTTAGAAATGGCAGTTCCAATACCTGGATTTTTTGCAGTTTAACTTTATTGAAGAACTGAGTCAAATTGAAATAGGAATAAAATCAGGGAAATACCCATAGTTGCAAGGGAACATCGCAACACCGAAATTGATACAATGCAAAATTGCTGAAATGCCTGAAAATAAGCCTTTTCACGGATTCCGCCATTTTGCTTTTTCGGTTTTTGAGCCTTTTTTCCGTTTCGGAAGCTGTTTCGCCCTCCGATTTTGCACCTCCTTTTAACGATAGCAGGCAATCGTTAAAAGGTTTAAATGGGGCAGAGTCTTGTGCAGGAAGTGATAAAAAATATCTAACAGCCGCCCAGGCGGCTATAAAAAAATAATGCCATAGGATTTGGGGTACTCGTAGGCAAAAGTATTGAAGAATGGCTTAAAATCAAGGGTTTTTAGGCTTGGTTGGGGTCATCACGGTGGGTGGTGAACCCCATTTTTTCGTGTTTTTAGATACCGCTAATAGCATGGCGATCGGGGCAAAAATCGTACTATCAGGCAAAAGTATACTTTCACGCAAAAGTCAGGGGTTTCCGTGATAGTATAAAACGGAAAGGTAAAAAGGAGTAGGATATTGGCGGTTTTGGCTGAAAGATGTATTAGCTTGACGGAAAATGCTGTTGAAAAACGGGGGATATGATACAAACACGGAAAAGGCTCAGAGTTTTCGTGATAGTTTTGAGTTTCGCCTATTTGTTTAAAGAATTTGTAGTTTTTTCGTCCAACAAATTGAATTTTCGTCCAAAAAGATTTATAATTGGATGAAAAAGAATAACATTGGACGAAGGGAGATAATTATGAGAACATTTGATTATATTCGCCTTGCAGATAAAATGTGGGATATGGATATACTTAATCTTGTCGCAAAGATACATGAATATAAGGGACGTCAGGACTTATATATCAGGCAGAAGCCTGTTGAACTTGAACGTCTGGTTGAGATCGCAAAAATCCAAAGTACAGAGGCATCCAATAAAATAGAAGGGATTGTTACGACAAGTACCCGGATGAAGCAGTTGTTTGAAGAAAAAACAACACCTCGCAACAGGGAAGAAGATGAGATTATGGGATACAGAGATGTGCTTAACACAATTCACGAAAGTAATGAGTACATTCCAATCAGACCATCATATATACTACAGTTACACAGGGACCTTTTGAAAAGATCTGGATTTTCTTACGGTGGGAGCTTTAAGAGCGTACAGAACTATATTAATGAAACAAAGCCGGATGGAACAGTGGTCACAAGGTTTACGCCAATCGCCCCATACGATACACCAGATGCAGTGGAGCGGTTATGTACGGCTTATGAGCAGGCAATTGCGAGTGAGAAGGTGGATTCCCTCATATTGATTCCTGCTTTTATATGTGATTTTTTGTGTATTCACCCTTTTAATGACGGAAATGGAAGAATGAGCCGGTTGCTTACTCTGCTTCTTTTATATAAGAACGGGTATAGTGTTGGTAAATATATAAGTATTGAGAGGCAAATTGAGAAAACAAAAGACAGGTATTATGATGTCCTTGAAACCTCAGATATAGGGTGGCATGAGGAAAAAAACGATCCAACACCATTTATACGTTATATGCTAACGGTCATATTGGCTTGTTATACTAGATTTGAGGAACGTGTAGGAATCATAGCGGGAAATGGAGATACCAGTAATGCTTATAATATTGTAAAAAAATATATAGAAGAAAAAGTCGGGAAATTTACAGGTGCAGAAGTTGTTGCACACTGTCCAAGCATAGGGAGATCATCAGTTCTGGCGTCATTAAGGAAACTGGTGGATGAAGGAAGTATTATTCGGTATGGGAGCGGCAGAAGCACCTATTATGTAAAGGCTGATAGACAGTAAGTTAAATTCGGAAAGGGAATATGCAGAGTGATTCAAGTAGATTTGGTAGATTATAGCAGGCTAACAGCCCTTGGAATGCAAATAACGAAATACGTCAATAGAAATTTAAAGGATATAACTCAAACTTCGCACATAGATTTTAGCTATGCACCTTGAAAATTCAATATCTGGCAATGATTCAATTATCAAAGAACAGCCTTTTGGAACACTATGCTGCTACTAATTGGGTTTGTAACAGGGATGGTAAGGTGCTGATGAAAGTGTCTACCAGTTCATCTATCTTTTCATCAACAAGATCACAGTGTTCCTCTAAAAGTTTCCGGAACATTTGAAGCAACATTTGAAATGCCTGCATCCATGTGATGTCAGACATTTCATCAGCAAAGTACAGTTTTAAAAGTTATGAAGTTGTTTGGTGTGGCAACTTAACAATACATCATAAATTTAAAAACTGCTATTTTTTATGGCAGAAAATTGAAACTAAAATGTACTTAGGGCTAGCCGTCGCGCTAGCGACTTGGTACAATATAAAGCATATAGAGTTTTAGAGGACATAGAGAAAACCTTGAAAACATAAGGAAAAATGAGGATCGGACAAAAAATAAGGAGATATGTAACCATGATAAAAATATTATTTGTCTGCCACGGCAGGTCAGTTTTACTATAATTCATACCTTTGTAAACTGGGGCATAGTAGGGCAAAATATGGCGAGAAACCTTAAAATTACTACGATTTAGACTACTAAGGCTCGGCTATGAATGAGAAAACGAAAAAGGGCTTGCTGTAAGCAGCCCTTTTCCATGATTTGGTACATGTAGATTACGCTTCTGAAACCTTTTCTTTTGTTCCTATGGGCAGGCATTTTTCCAAAAGCAGCTCTTTGCAGTCGGAAAATCCAAGCAGGTAGGCGAGCATCCCATACCGGGAGCCAAGAGCGTTCTGCACGCTGACATAGCGGTCAATCAGTAGCCGGACTTCTTTCGGCAGTTCCAGATCTTCCAGCCTGCCGGAATATTCGTCAGACTTCCGGATGATTTCCTGATATTGTCCGTCGCTGTTTGTGATGCTGTTCATGACGCCATTCATGCGGACACCCATAAGCTGGTACAATGCAGATTCTGTTTCCATCCAATCCCTCCTTTCGTGGTGTCTGATGTTACCTCTGAATTCAGAAGTTATCAAGAGGAAAATAGAAATCATAAAAGTTAAACTATATTAATGCCAATAAGATAAAAATGTAAATTAGGAAAATATAAACCGTTACAGAAAAATCATATGGAGAGATTAAAAGCCATAATCGTTGGTAGTAAGGATACCAGGATTGTGGCTTTTTTAACACACCAAATTGTGACTTATAATCCGTTGTCTTAAAAACGCATACGAAATATAATATTTTCTGGAGGCATTTGTTGAAATGAAAAAAGAATTTGGAATGGCGATAAAAAAATTACGAGAAGAAACAGGACTAAGTCAAGAGAAATTTGCATTATCCATTGGCATGGATCGAACTTATTATGCGTCTGTGGAAGCTGGAAAAAGAAATATTTCTCTTCAGAATATTTGCAAGATTGCAGAGGGATTTGGTTTGTCAGTTTCGGCTCTTTTTGTCGTTGCAGAAAACTATTGTAAATGAGGAGGTAGTGAAATGGATTATGTAGAAAACATAAAAAAATCTGGTCTTACAATCTACGATTTCGTAAGTAAGGATAATAACGATTTGTATATTCCAATTATTGAATTGGAAAGTATTCTTGATAAAGGGATGAGGGGTTTCTCCGTTAACGGGTTAGCTCTTAGAACTCGTTCAAAAGTTGTTAAGAGTGAAATATGTAGAGTTTTGGGGTATCCTGTACCGTCATCATTCAAGAAAACACAGCCACGTTTTTTAGGACAAAATTTTGATACATATATTCAAGAAACCTTGAATGTTCAGATATGGAATGAGCCAGTTGACCCCGAAAGAAGATATGTTTTTTTAAGGGTTAATGAGGAAAAGGTTATTAGTCGTGTTAAAGTTATTACAGGAGCCGAACTTGTAAAATATGATAGGACGGGAACGCTAACACAAAAGTATCAGGCAACGATGACAACAAGAAATAAATCAGTGTTATTTTCAAAAAGTGATACTTCGAGAATTGATAAGTGGGCAACAGATGATGCAAGTGTATTGATTGATGTATCCCCCAATATTATGCCTAAAAAGAATCAATTATTAAGAATTGCATCTGTGTATTCAAAATTGTTGCCAATGGTAGGAAAATCAATAGATTATCTTGATGCGGTTCAAGAACGAAATCGTGGTGCTGAATTACATAAGATGATTTGTGAACATTTAGGATATTCAAACTATGAGGATGATGGTTCTTATCCTGATTTGGTGAATCAGTTAATTGAAATAAAGCTACAGACATCACCAACAATTGATCTTGGGTTACACTCACCAGAGGATGGGGCAGATGTTGTTGTAGCTTCGGGAGCTACATTCAAAAGTGAAGATATTAGATATGTTGTTTTTGAGGGTGAGGTTAATCACGATAAGATTCTTCTTAAATATTTGTATTTAGTTAATGGAAAAGATTTTACAGAAGCATTTCCTTTGTTTAAAGGAAAAGGGACAAATGCAAAATTACAGTTGCCCCTTCCAAATAATTTCTTTGATTAATTAGGCTGTCATAAACATTTGCTCAGTCAATTTGTTAATGTTGTTCATATAGCGGGTTGTTTCGGCTTCAGAGCATCCCGCTATTATTTTTTTTACAAAGTTAATGGCTTCTCTAGCTTCATCAGTATTTGGATTAGGGATCGGAAACTGCTCAACATATTGAGTCATGTATCGTCTCTTTCCAGAATAAAGCTTTGTATTGAATTTGGCGTCATAGTATTTTTCAATAAAGGAGCTATTTACAACAGCAAGGGCTAAATATATAGTATCTTCAAAAACGGAAGAATCTATATCAATCCAATAACAGTCTCCATTAACAATAGCACCAGTTTCGTCTAACCAAAACGCTGGTTTTTCGGATATATCACGAAAAACAATTTTTCTGTTCTTCCATGAGTCTGGGTTTTGTGGAACCCATATTTCGTACCAATTTCGTTTTGCCTTAATTACATAGTTTCTTCCGGCTAGTTGTTCATAATGTTGCTCTAAATAGGATTTACTTTCTGGATAATCATCTATATCATATGCTACTTTTTTTCCGTCTACGGTAGTATGAGTGTATAGTACTTTCCAAGTGCTCTTTCCTTTAGCAACAATTTGTCCTGCATCTCTGTGTGTTATGAGCGGACGGAGTAATTCAATTTTTGCTTTTTCGCCAGTCCAATCATCTCCTATAAATACATTGTCGGCTGTTGTTTTTATGCCAACTCTTATTTTTCCAAGGTCGGAAAGATGAAGCCAAGTATTTGATTCAACAGTTGTTAGCCATTTTTTCCTCTCGTTGGATGCGATTACCCATAATGCACCTTTTGAAACATCATGAAGATGTCCTTGGCAATAGTCAAAAACTCTGCCATCTTCTAGGCTATATCGACCTTCTTTATTTATGCTATCAAAAATAGAAACTATTGACGAGGAAGGTGAAGTGCTATTTTTGCTCTCATATATTGAGGTGAAATTCACTTCTTCGGGGGTTGTAGTACGTCCGTTTGAAAAAACAATAATGCATGGCAAAACGGATGCATTGAATAATTTTGTGTCACCAAAATCCACTATAGAATGAATTTTATAATTACCAATCATAAAATCTCTAACACATGAGCCTGATTTGATTGTGAAAAATTTATTTGAAGTAATGTAACCTGAAACTCCATCATCAGATAGTATCTTTTTCATATAAAGAAGAAAGGCATAGTATATATCAATTCTCCCTGACAAATTCATTTTGTTGGAAATTTCTTGAGCTTTGTCGGCACCTAATATCTGTGTTCGTATATATGGCGGGTTGGCAATTATATAGTTGTACTTTTTATCTATATTATCAATTGCTTCAAGAAAATCCTGTGCAATGATTGAAACATTAGCAGAAGGAAATTGTTGCCTTATAAAATGTTCGGTTTTAGTAGCCACGGTTGCATCAGTTTCATAGCCATCAATATTGATGAGAATCTCTGAGTTAATCGCAAGTATCTTAGAAACCATCGAGAGGATTAATTCTCCTTCGCCGATGGCTGGATCGAGAATATTAACTTCTTTAGCTTTTTTCAAATCAAATTGGCTATACTTTATCATTTCTAAAGCAAGAAAATCTGCCATTTCTATAGGCGTATAGATGATACCATTTGATTTTTCCTTTGATTCATTTTTGTATCTCATATATACACACTTTCCTTTCGTAAGGCTATAGTTGATTTAAGTATTTAAAAGATTTACCAATAGGGAGGGTATTATCTCTGTGGCGTTTCATCTGGAAGACCGCCGCCCCCTCACACGCAAATTTCCGCGAATTGGCACAGGGGGGATGCTTATACCGATAGCGGCGGCAGTATCACGCATAATCTTGTATAACATGCCACCACACAATGAAACATAGCAGTATACATTTTATAACAGTTTTGCGTGAAAGTTATGTTTTTGGCGTATTTTTCTTCTGTTTTTGGGCGTTTTCTATGCGTTTTCTGCGCCTGAATTCTCGCTGGTTTTTAGCGTTCCGGGCTTTCTGGCAGTCTGGTTTATCACAGTATTCCTGTCTGCCATTCCTTCTTATAAGGAAGTCGCCGCAGTGGCGGCAGCATATCATGATGCCTTCCGAGCGGTCATCATTGGACAGTCCCTTATTTTCCGGGGCAGGGTCTTCTGAAATCATTCTCGCCAGCGTGAACCATGCTATATCAAACACGGAGTTTACATCCGCTGAAAATTCAATACGGTTCGTTTTCGGATTTACTTTCAGGCACATATTGAAATCGGGGGTGCGCTCTATCAGTTTGTTGAGCAGTTCCCAATAATTATCATAAGGTTCTTCTTCAAATTGTCCATCCGGCGGCTGTTTTGCCGGGTGGCTTTTTTGATATTCGGCATAAAGTTCCATTTCTTTTACAAGATTCCCGCCAGCCGTACTCACGTCAATATCAGGCATACTGTGGATATTCTTAAAACTTTCAAAAAAAGGAAGCCCCTCAAAATATTTCCCTTCTTTATACAAACTGCAGGCAGCGTCTTCATCAGCAACACATATTCCCTCCAGTGCTTCATAAAAAAGGGCAGTGGTATACAGCTTTTCCAGATCTTTCATAAAGTCATTGATTGAAAAAATGCCGTCACGGGCGGCCAGTTCTGCATCATGTCCCTTAATATCAAACCCTTCTTCAGTAAGCTCCTGATACACAAAATCAATCCTGTAAGGGTGCATATTTTCTTTGCACCACTGGATGATCAGTTGGTCATATGGGATCTTATTATCCCAATCGTCTATCTGTCTGGCAAGATTGCACAGGCTGACAAGGAGTCCTTTGCCGGACACGGAATCATCGGAGGGAAAGTCTGGTTCATATCCCGGCCTGCATACCGGGAAAGCACAGTATTCCTCATTGTCATTGGCAAGTATATAGTCTTTATAGCGGAAAGGGTGGTAGATGAGCTGCCCCACACCGCCTATTTCTTTCTGTCCCAGAATATCTGTGGATCTGTCCGCCTTTGACGGAACATAATCCCCGTTCCAATTATATGGCATATCTTCTCTCCATATCGTTACATGGTAACCGTAAGCGTAAGCGTCAGGAATTAGATTTCGGTTACATTATATCGTAAAATATCCTTGAAAACAATAGAGGACAGATAAATTATTCAAAATCTGTTATGCACCTAATACCGAAGCGGAGGGAATTTATGGAGAAGGTAACGATGAGCGTACAGGAATTATCAGCGCAGATGGGCATCAGCCTACCGAAAGCATATGAACTGGTCAAGACGCCCGGCTTTCCTACTATAAGGGTCGGGACAAGGATATTGATCCCGGTTGAGGCTTACAGGGAGTGGCTGTTTAAAAATGCGGTAAATGATTAATGACCGAAACAGATGAAACGGGAGGAGGTGAGGATGTGGGCGGTATCACCATAGATGAACTGAAGCAGAAAAAAATATGGCTTTTGTGGAACTATATGCCGGGCAAAAACGGGAAGATCACCAAAGTTCCTTTCTCAGCCTATGGCGTGGCAACAGGCACGGATGAGAAGTACAAAGACACATGGGCTACTTATGAGGAAGCCTGTGCCGCCATGCTAAGATGCGGGGCATCCGGGATTGGGTTCAAGGTGCCGGAGGGCGTGTATTTTCTGGATGTTGACCATAAGGATATGGCAGATCCTTTATTGCAGAAACTTCTTAAAAGGCATAATTCCTATGCGGAACTGTCTCCCAGCGGTAACGGTATTCATATCCTTGGAACCTGTGATGTGAAGAAACTCCCCATTATTTATGACGAGAAGAAACAGCGGAATATACTGAGCAGCGAATTTTATCAGAAAAATTCTGCAATAGGCATTGAACTGTACATCGGCAGCGTCACAAACCGATTTGCTACCTTTACAGGAAATGTGATCAATGATGTTCCTCTTTCGGAGGGAACGGAAGCGGTTTTTGCGACACTGGATGAGGATATGCGGAGGACGGATAAGGGGAAAACGCATCCGGCAGGCAATGACGATGCAATGCTGTTTGATGTGGTGGCCGGACTGCGCAGGCAGAAGAATGCCGGGAAATTTATAAAACTTTTTGACAATGGCGATATCAGCGGTTACGGTTCGCAGTCGGAGGCAGATGCGGCTCTCTGCGCCATGATAGCATTCCGTGTGGGAAGGGATGCGGAGGCAATAGATAAAGTGTTCCGGGAATCAAAACTTTACAGGGATAAGTGGGAGCGGGACGATTACCGTGAATCTACGATAACATTGGGAATCGAAGCGTGTCATGGGGTATTCCACAAGTCTGTGATGGAGCATCCGGCATTCATCAAATTCGATGAAAAGACCTCTAAGCCTTATATCAGCGTTCCGCTTCTTGCAAAGTATGTAAGGGAACATATGCAGTATGTTCTTGTAAGGGATAACGGCAAGCAGGCACTTCTGAAATATGTATATGAAGATGGCTGTTACAGATTTTATGCTGATAACATGATGATGGGACGCATCAAACAGTATATCGCTGATTATGATGAGGAACTTGTCAAAATGAGCAAAGTGAATGAAACATTGCAGCACATCAACACGGATCTGAATTATGTAGGGCAGGATGAACTGGATGCGGATGAAAGCATCATCAACTTTCAGAACGGGCTTCTCAGGGTGTCGGCTGCGGAAACCGTTCTGGAATCCCATACACCGTCAGTGCTTTCTACCATACAGATACCGTGTGAATGGAAGGCGGCAGCATCGCGGACGCCGGTATTTGATGCGTATCTGGACACGCTTGCTGATGGTGATAAGAAAGTGCAACAGCTTCTGCTGGAATTTATGGGAGCATGTATTTCCAACGTGAAGGGATGGAGGATGAAAAGAGCGCTGTTTCTTGTGGGAGACGGGGATACCGGGAAATCGCAGTTAAAAAGCCTGGTGGAGCGTCTGCTTGGCAGGGGGAATTTCATAGGCATTGACTTGAAAGAAATCGAATCCCGGTTTGGGACGGGAGCCATCTACGGAACAAGGCTTGCCGGAAGTTCTGATATGAGTTTTTTATCTGTGGAAGAACTGAAGACCTTTAAGAAAGTAACAGGCGGTGACAGTCTTTTTGCAGAGTTCAAAGGACAGCAGGCATTTGAATTCACATATAACGGTCTGCTCTGGTTCTGCATGAACAGGCTGCCTAAGTTTGGCGGGGACGATGGCAGGTGGGTATATGACCGTATCATGGTGGTGGAGTGCCCCAATGCCATCCCGCCGGAAAAACAGGATAAACAGCTTCTGGATAAGATGTATGCCGAGCGGGAGGGTATCGTTTATAAAGCCGTAAAAGCATTGCAGACAGTGATCGCAAACGGATACAGGTTTTCTGAGCCGGACAGTGTATCGGCGGCAAGGGAAAAGTATAGGATGGAGAACAACACGGTCATCAGCTTTTTTGAAGAATGTATGTGCAGACGTGAAAACGGAAAGATCACCGATACCTGTACTACAGGAAAGGTCTATAAAGTGTATAAAGAATGGTGCCGGGATAACAACAACGGTTTTGCCAAGACCTATAAGGAATTCCGTACAAGGCTTGCCGATCATCTGGCGACTGCCTTTGAGGATATGGTTGTAAAACGCAGCAGCGGCACTTTTTATAAGGATTTTACACTGACACACGAATGCAAAAATGAATATGCATCGGTTTATGGATTTGAAGATACAGATTTTCTTGCGTGATGGACGTATGGTGGTCGAAGTGGTCGCTGCAGTGGTCTGAATAATCACAGCGACCACTACACAAATTCAGTGTTTTCAATGGTTTCAAGCGTTGAGTGGTCGCAGTGGTTACATTTTAAACTTCTCGGAAAAATTGCAAATTGTTTTGGATTTTATCAGCAGAAAAAATAAATTGTGATTATGGAGTGGCAAAAACCACCACTCCGACCACTAAAATGGGAAACACCATATAAACCCTGAATTTGAGACATTATACCGACCACCGGAACGACCACTATATCGACCACTTTTTTGAAAGAGCAACCATTAAAAAGGAAGGAGAGATCAAACATGGCCAGTAAAGATACGGCTATCCGGGCTTTGTGCAGGAGACTTGGAAAAGAGTACAGGGTATGCACCATAGATTTTGAACCTGTGATTTACCGCGATTTTGGTAATGGGTTCAATGTAGAAATCAGCGGCGTATATACCACAAGCAATACAAAAAAGGCAACTTTGTATTTATGGTATGGGGAGAGACAGCCGGAATGCCTGATCGTGAAGACAGTTCGGGATGTACAAAGGGACGAGATTGCAGATGTGGTGGAGGGATTGCTCCATTACAGCTATGCACTTCTCGCAGATGGATTTGATGCCGGAGACGGACCGCTTGGGCACCAGTTTAAAATCACGAATTGCATGAATGGAGGGAGTGGCATGAAATACAGGATTTTCTATGGAACAGAGCCGAAATTCTCTGACCGGGATTTACAGGATTTCTCAAGGGGCAGTTATGAGTGCAGGAGGCTCCTTCGGAACAAGCACGGACAGCTTGCAATCATTTCACAGTGCAAAGATGAAGACATACCAGTCTGGAAAGTAGAGTATGGATTTTCCTGCATGGTGTTTGGAACATTTGATGAAGCTATGGCTTTCTGCAGGGGGAAATTTACTGACCTTGACGGCAGGGAGGTGTAGCTTATGGAAATCCAGAAGATTCGATACCATCCACTGGTAGATGCCAATTCGGAAGGGACAGAGAAAGTACCCATGTTCCTTACTACAGATCCTAAGGGTGTCCGCTCTATGTATTTAGAGGAAATGATACCCGGCTATTTCAGGCTTTATTCCAAGGAGCCTGTAAGCACAGGGGAAAGTGATAAACTGAGAATCCATTGCCCGCAGTGCGGCAGTGGCTTAATGAAGATTGCAAAAAACAGCACTACAACAAAACTTGGTCTGTACACCTGTGACAGGTGCAGATAGATAGAAAAAAGGAGGAGTTTATTATGATTTATCCATTACGCGGACAGGCGAAAGGCAACCTTTTAACGCCATCCAACAGTTATTATTCAGAGGAATATGCACGGAGAATGTGTAACCTTTACCTTTCGGATGAGGTGGCAAAGGATGAAGAAGGAAAGGTGCGGAAGTTCTATCGGCTTCATGCAAAACATGATCACACACAGGAGATGGCGCTTGTTTACGACATTAAATGCCCTAAGTGCAATGGCAGGTTGAAGCAGATCGGCAGGCAGATATCACTTAACGAACTTGGACTTTATACCTGTACGGCATGCAACAGGGAATAGGAGGAGTTAGGAATGGGTGTAAATTATGCAGACATTACGGCACAGCCGGAATATGACATCCAGTTTTGGAATGTGGCAAGGGGCATAAAGGGAAATGAAGATGCGCTTGCAAAGGGACGTATTAGAGCAACAGGCAGTTATGAACTGCCTGCTGGCGCATCCGCGAAGATTGCGAAAGCAATGGAGAAGGAAAGCGTATTCAGGAATATAGCAACCGAAATCAAAGCCTATAAGTCCGGCTATCGCATTTTTTCAAAGGACTGTAAGGACTTGGCACAGTTCATCCCGGAGAATGGAGAACTTCCTGTTTATGACGGTATGAAGGATTTTGACGTAAATGCCATCGGAAGCCATAAACTGGCTGCTCTTGTGAAGATGGATGAGGATTTTGTCCGTGACGCAGCTTTCGGTTTGGAACCATATCTTATTGGCAGGTTCGCAAAGAATTTTGGTAGGGCGGAGGATAATGTCTTTATCAATGGAACCGGGGAAGATGAGCCTACAGGCATTCTTCATGGCAGCAATGGAGCAGAGATGGGGGTAACAACGGCAAGCATTACTTATGATGATGTGATTGCCCTATATTTCAGTGTGGAAAAAGAATATAGAAAAAACGGTGTCTGGATGATGAACGACAGTACGGCGCTTATGCTCAGGACATTAAAGGATGCTGACGGCAATTATCTCTGGAATCACGCAGACGATACCCTTTTAGGAAAGCAGGTCATTATTTCGGAGTATATGCCGGATGCTGCGGAGGGAGCAAAGCCGATTGCTTTTGGGGATTTTTCATACTACTGGATCATAGACAGGAAGCCGGTGTCGGTGCGTACGCTCATAGAGAGATTCGCAGTGCTTGGGCAGGTTGGATATCTGGCATTCAAATTCCTTGACGGAAAATTAATCCGCAGTGATGCAGTCAAGGTTATCCAGATAAAAAATCCAGATCAAAATGTGTAATTTCCCAAAATTGTTTGATTTTATTAACAGCAGATATATACAGGTATTAGGCGGTTTTATATGATTTATCTGTATTGGGGTCAATACCCTGTTTGAATTCAAAAAAATGTGCGTGGAGGGGCAGCACCGTTGTCCTGAAGGAAAGGTGTGGAGATTTTGGCCGCCCCTCCATTACGCAGGGAAGCGAGGTGGAAACATGAATCCTGTAGGCATGGGACAGGGAGAAAATAAGCAGGAATCTTTAAAGGATAAATATCTGCTCACCGTTAAAGAGGCGGCGTTTTACTTTAATATCGGCACAAAGAAGATGAGAAGGATCGCAGAGGACAATCTTGGGAACATTGCCGTATACAGCGGAAACAGGTTCCTGATCATCAGACCGAAATTTGAAGATTTTATCCGAAATTCCTCAGAAATATAATTCCGTTTATCTGCCAAAAGTAGTTGCTATTTCCGGGGAGTAGAGGGAATATACAGTGAACCCAAGAAACTTGATAAATACGCCGCTTTTGGAAGGAAAGGAGTTATCAGATGGCAAAGCCCGACTTAGGAGAAAAAGATGTCTTAAACCCGGAAGAAGCAATCCGGTACTGGAACTTCAGCAGGAGGAAATTCCATGTGTTTTTAGAGAAAACGGACGGTAAGGACTTCATTGCTTATTATAAAAAAAGAGTCCTTATCATCCGATTGGCTTTTGAGCATTATTTGTTAAAGAATCCAGATGTGAAGGAGGGACTTGCAAATGGCGAATGCAGGCAGGGGAAAAACAAGGCGTGACACGAAGCGCAGGGTGCTGCGTCCGGGCGAGAGCATAAGGGCGGACGGAAAATACCAATACAAATATCACATTGATGGGAAACCGCATTTTGTGTACAGCTGGAAGCTGGAGCCGACAGATAAACTCCCTCCCGGCAAAAAACCATGCCTTTCTTTGCGGGAACTGGAGAAACGGGTCAATGCTGATCTGGACAAGCTGATGAATGTTTCTGACGGGCAGATGACGGTATGTGAGCTAGTAGACAGATACCTTAAGACCAAAACCGGGGTAAGGCAAAGCACGAAACAGGGATATGTTACCGTCCAGAGATTGCTTGCAAAAGAAAAGTTCGGCAGTCAGAAAATACGGAGTGTAAAGACCTCCGATGCAAAAATATTTCTTATCAAACTGCAACAGGAAGATGGAAAAAGCTACAGTTCCATTCACACCATACGGGGAGTGCTCAGACCTGCGTTTCAGATGGCAGTGGATGATGATGTCTTGGTAAAGAACCCATTTGGATTCCAGCTTGCCGGAGTCATTGTCAACGATTCTGTCACAAGGGAGGCAATCTCCAAAGACCAGATGAGGAAATTCCTAAAGTTTGTACATGATGATGTGGTGTATTGTAAATATTACGAAGTGGTCTATATCCTTTTCCACACGGGAATGCGGATCTCGGAATTCTGCGGCCTGACACTTAAGGACATCGACCTTGAGAACAGGATCGTAAACATTGACCATCAGCTACAGAGAACTTCCGATATGAGGTACATCATTGAGTCCACAAAGACCGATGCCGGAACAAGAAAGATACCGATAACAGAGGATGTGGCCGACATGTTCCGAGCCATTATCGAGGACAGAGAGCCGCCGAAGACGGAAAAAGTAATTGACGGCTATACGGGATTCCTTTTCTACGATGATGACGGAAACCCGTTGGTGGCGATGCACTGGCAGCACAGGTTCAACCACATGGTCGGAAGATACAACGATATTTACCGGGTACAGATGCCAAACATCACTCCGCATGTCTGTCGCCACACTTATTGCAGCAATCAAGCCAAAGCCGGGATGAATCCTAAAACTTTACAGTATCTCATGGGGCATTCGGATATTTCGGTTACGATGAATGTGTACACACATATCGGATTGGATGATGCAGAGAAGGAACTGAGGCGTATGGAAGAATTTCAAAAGGCGCAGGCGGAGGTTGAAAAGAAGAACGATGCAAAGGCGGTCTCGCAGAAAATGTTTAAGGTGATTTGATATAGGGGATTGATGGCGCTCTGGCTTCGGCTAGGGCGTTATTTTTGTGTGAAAATTGGACGATATATTTAATAAAGTTATTGTAACTATGAGGTGATCAAATGAATATTTATGAAGTGTTGGATAAAATCATTGTAAATAAGCGGTATAAATTGTCATCGGCGTTATTTGATGATAAGTATAGAGATGAATTAATTGAGAAAGATGTTATATTATTTGATTTGCTAAAAAATATTTCTTCAATTGGAACGGAAATTCATAATGGCAGTATAAAATTTCATCCTCTGTTTACTACGGCAGATGGGAGGAGAACTTTTTCAGTTGAGGACATTACAGAAGAAGATTTTTCAATGCTAGAGGCGATGGAACTAAATAGAGTGCCATTAGTTTTGAGAGCATTAATTTCTGATATTTTGTGGAGCCAAAGAAAAGTATATTCCGCAGCTATGTTAGCAGCAGAAGCATATTGGAATTTGTTTATATTATGGTATACGGATGATGATAATATTGGCACTATTGACATGATAAGAAGGGCAGTATGTATTTCTCTTCAGATAAAGCAAGAATCATTGTTTTCGGATATATGTGCTTGGGTTAATGATTTTATTTCTCAAAAAGCGGTTACAATAGATGGATTCTTCTCATTAAGGTTGATGGAATTGTTTGCCGAACAGAAAATGTATGATGTGTCTGCGTTTCCAGATGTTTTAGATCAGATGATTTCATCGGATCATGATAATGTGTCAAAAGTAGAGCAGGCATATGAACTGAAAGTGTATTGTTATAATAAGCTAAAAAAGAATGAAGAAGCAAAAAACGCAAATATTGCATTGGCTGAGTATTATGTGAATTTTGCAGAACAAACGGTTCAAAGGGACATGCTTGGAGCAATGAGAGCGGGAAATTTTTTTCAAAAGGCAATAGTATTATATCGAAATAGTGGGGAGAAAGAAAAGGCTGAAAATACACATAGAAGATTAGTTGAGGTGCAAAAGGATATACCTAAATTGATGGTTCCTATTACCATGGAGTTGGATATAAAAGGGGTGGTAGATAATATTCACGTGAATATGGAGGGATTAACATTTGAGGAAAGCATAATAAGACTTATACAGATGTTTGTCTTTGAAAAACGAGATATTATAAAACAAAGGGTTATAGAAGAGTACAAGAATTATCCATTATCGCATTTGTTTGGAGAAAATATAGTTAATGAACGAGGGCAAACGACACTCGCACTGCAGCCGTTAGATATCCGTAACCTAGAAGGGGATACAGAACTATTGGAATTGCATATGCACCAGAACGCATTGAAGAATCAAAGAATTGTGGGCGATATTTGGATAAAAAACATTTTATTGTATATAAGAAATAAATATGACTTTGATAATTCGATGCTTGAATTTTTGGTTAAAGATAATCCGATTATTCCAGCGGGAAGAGAGCGCATATTTCAAAGTGCAGTCAGTATGTTTATTAGAGGAGAGTATTATGAGGCAATGCATATCCTTGCCCCGCAGGTTGAAAATTTATTTAGAAATATTGCAAGGGAAGTTGGTGGACTTACAGTTACATTGGAAAATGATGGTTCATCCATGGAGAAGGTATTGAGTTCAATTTTTGATTTGCCTGAATTGTTAGATTGCTATGATAATGATATTATTTTTACTTTTAAGGGCTTACTTAATGAGAAAGCAGGTGCTAATATAAGAAATGAGGTGGCACATGGAATCATTAGTGAAGAAGCATGCGGTTCTGGAGTGTGCCTGTTTTTTGGAGCCGCTGTAATCAAGCTTCTATCGTTTACATCTGTTTCTTGTTATAAAATATTGAAAAATAGTGAGAGGCTTAAACATTTTGAGAAACCGGGTGAAAATGCACTCAAAATTATTGACAAAAGAGAAAAATAAAAATCTTAGTAGTAAGAAATTTTGTTTTACTACTAATTTTACTACTAACAGACTACTTCAACTTGCTAAAATCTGCCTTGATTTGCAACATTAGCAGGTAAACAAACATTTTAACTAAATGCCAAGAATCCTTGTAAAACGGGGCATTTCACGGCATATTAAGGAGTTTGAAAACTATGATTAGAATACTTTTCGTCTGCCACGGCAACATCTGCCGAAGTCCCATGGCACAATACGTTATGCAGGATCTTGTAAACAAGAAGTCCCTTACCGACTGCTTCTACATCGATTCCGCCGCCACCAGTACCGAAGAGATCGGCAGCGGCGTCCACTACGGAACGAGAGGAAAGCTGCATGAGATGGGCATCTCGCTGGGAAACCACCGGGCAGTGCAGCTTAAGCGCTCCGATTACGACGAGTATGATTACATTATCGGCATGGATCAGTGGAACAGGAAGAACATGCTGCGGATTCTTGGGAAGGATCCCGGGAACAAAGTATCCCTGCTTCTGGATTTTGCAGAGCAGCCCCGTGATATTGCAGATCCATGGTATACCGGGAACTTTGACATTACATTTGACGATATACTGGAAGGCTGCGAAGCGCTCCTTGCCCATATAGTAAGCGAGGACAGAGACAGGCTTTATAGTTAGCATGTCGTTCCTATATATAATGAAGGGATACCTTATTGGACAAAGTCCATCGACCCCAAAGGGCGCATTACTCAATACAAAAAGGCTGTCGGAAAACCAGGTGGTTTATCCAGGCAGCCTTATCTGTCTATATTCCGGCACAATCATTTTCCGAAAGCATTTATTAAGAGTTACTGTTCGCTTCGTGCTCAGTAATTATTAAGATTCTATGAATACTATTGACAGCGCTATATTATACATTGTATAGTATAAACATCCCATAATACTATATGATATATAATATTATATTTCATTTTATGAAAACACTATACGCGTCTCTAAGGACAGACTGATTTCTTATCACAGGGTATCTGATATTAGAAGGAAGCAGCCCAAGGAGACAGGTATAAAAATCAGGATAAGGAGAGAGCTACATGGTATTTAATACAGGAGCGGCCCTCCTGGACGCAATCGTGCTGGCCGTAGTATCCAACGACGCAGAGGGAACCTACGGCTACAAGATCACCCAGGATGTACGCCAGGCCATCGAGATATCCGAGTCCACCTTATATCCGGTACTGCGCCGACTCCAAAAGGACGGCTGCTTGGAAACTTACGATATGGAATACGGAGGCAGAAACCGCAGATACTACCGGATCACAGAGGCAGGAACGGCACAGCTAAATCTGTACAAGACAGAGTGGAAGCAGTATTCCACCAAAATTTCGAAACTATTTGCGGGGAGAGGTGTGTAATGAATCGGAAGGAATTTATGGAAAGGCTTGAACGTATGCTGTGGAATATCTCAGACAGCGAACGGGAGGAAGCCTTACAGTACTACAACGATTACTTCGATGATGCGGGAGAGGAAAATGAGGAAAAGGTCATCGAAGAGCTGGGAAGTCCCAGCCAGGTAGCCCAGAAAATCAAAGCCGGATGCTCCGACCAGACGTCCGAATACTCGGAACAGGGCTATGAAGACACCCGTTTCCGGGCGTCCCAGGAGGTAATATCCAAGGAGGAAGCCGAGCGGGAGAGGGCGGACAGCAGCAATGGAGCCTGCAGAAGCCCAGGAAGGAATTCCGAAGCAAATACCTGGAAGATAATAGCTATTATTCTGCTGTGCGTATTGGCCGCCCCAATTATTATTCCTGTAGGCGGAGCCATATTTGCAGCCATAGCCGCCGTAATTTTCGGCATTGGAGGCGTATGCATCGGAATTGCTGCAGCTGGGTTTGCAATTCTGATTGCCGGTATTGTTCTGATAGGAGCCGGAATAGCAGAAATCTTTGTGACGCCGGCTGTAGGTCTTGCGCTGGCCGGTGTAGGGTGCCTCATCTTTGCACTGGGAATTCTGCTGTCGCTTTTCACCATCTGGTGCGGCATAAAAATATTACCATGGCTGGTTCGGGGAATCGTAGGTCTCGTCAGCTATCCATTTCGAAAGGCAGGTGCAGATAAATGAAATCATTAACAAAATTTTGCCTGATTGTGGCATCCATATTTGTAGTGCTAGGGCTTGTAGGTGTAGTGGCAGGTGTAAGCTTAGGCGCAAGGCCTGACCAGTTTCTGCGGATGGTAAATTACCATAATGACATACTGCCCTGGGGCTGGGGGCATAATTACTGGGGATTCTGGAACGATTGGGATCTGGCAGACGACATAGACGATCTGCATGAAGATCTGCAGGACGAGCTGGATGACTTGAGAGACGATATGGACGACTGGCAGGAAGACGTGGAAGATTGGAACGATGACTGGCAGGAGGATGTCGAGGATTGGGAAAATGAAATGGACGAGTGGGGCAATGTGCCGGGCATTACTGAGAAAGAGGAGGCAGCTGGAGAAGGCATGTATGTAGACCAAGGCGTTTTTGGAGGAGCACACACAGAAAAGCTAAAGCTGGATTTGGATCGGAGCTCTGTAAAAATCTACACCCACGACGGAGAAGGTATCCAGATAAAAGCCCAGAATACCAAAGATTATTTCAAGATCATAGAAAACGGCGACACATTGCTTTTGGAAGATCACCGGGGCAACCACCGCAGAAATGCACTCCTTCTGGAGCTTTATCTTCCGGAGCGCTCTCTGGAAAAGATAGAACTAGAGCTGGGAGCCAGCAAGCTTCAGATAGAATCCCTCCTGGCGGAAAAGCTGGAACTGGATATGGGAGCCGGCGAGGCAAAGATCAATACCATAGAAGCAGAAAAAGCCGACATAGGACTGGGAGCCGGTGAGCTTAAGCTGGACAGTCTCACAGCAGAAAAAGCATATTTACAGGTTGGAACGGGCATTCTGGGCGTAAAACGGTTCGCAGGCGGAGATTTGGCCCTGGAATGCGGAATCGGATCCCTGGATATCAATGTACAAGGTAAAGAGAGCGATTACAATTACGCCATGAGCTGCGGAATCGGAGAAATCGATCTGAACGGCCGCCAATATTCCGGCCTGGGCCGGGAAAAAGTCCTCAGCAACAACGCATCCAAAAAGATAAGCATGGAATGCGGAATCGGCAGCATCAACCTGAAAATGATAGAAGAGTAGAAAAGAATAAAGGATGCAAAATATTAATTTTACGGTACTGGAAAACAGTAAAATTAATATTTTGCATAGAAGGATTTACGGACACATGCACTTGTGGCCGGAAATGCTTCTGGATAAAGGTGCAAAATATTAATTTTACGGTACTGGAATGGAGAATAAAAAATGGAAGAAAAAAGATTAATCAGATCAAGAACCAACAAAATGATTTGCGGCGTATGTGGAGGAATCGGCGAATACTTTCACATTGACCCCACCATCATCCGCCTTATATGGGTCATCCTGACCATCGGCGGCTTCGGAAGCGGACTCTTAGCCTACATTGTAGCAGCCGTCATCATACCAGAAGAATTTTAAAAGTACTGGTCGCAGAGAGAACAGTAATTTTTAAAGCCCTTGCGCCTAAAGCACAAGTTTGCTATACTGAATAATCATGGCGCCGGCCGGCAGGGAAGGGAATCAAAAAGTATCCAATGCATAAGCCTTAGAATCCCGGCCGGTATCCAGATAATCCTAAAATGAAAGAGGTGGTAAAATGGTAGAGTTAGATCAGTTTAAGTATACCTTAAACAACTATCAGGGACCATTAGTAGAATTGAGGGATTCACTTTGACCTGGCTGACAAGGCAAAGCGAATCGAAGAACTAGAACGGGAAATGGAAGCCCCCGGCTACTGGGATAACACCGAGAAATCCCAGGAAGGCATGAAAGAGCTTAAAAACTTAAAAGACGAGGCCCAGGACTACGAAAGCCTCCGTCAGCAGTACGAGGACATCGAGACCCTCATAGAGATGGGCTACGAAGAAGGCGATGCCTCCCTTATTCCAGAGATACAGGCCGAGCTGGACGCCTTCGTGGGCAAACTGGAGTCCATGAAAATCAAAACTCTCCTCTCCGGAGAATACGACGGCAATAACGCCATCTTAAAGCTAAACGCAGGAGCCGGCGGAACCGAAAGCTGCGACTGGGCCGGCATGCTCTACCGCATGTACACCCGATGGGCCGAGCGCAAAGGCTTTACCGTAGAAGTCCTGGACTATCTGGACGGCGACGAAGCAGGCATCAAGTCCGTAACCTTCCAGGTCAACGGCGAAAACGCCTACGGCTACTTAAAGTCCGAAAAAGGCGTCCACCGCCTGGTACGCATCTCCCCCTTCAACGCCCAGGGTAAGCGCCAGACTTCCTTCGTATCCCTAGATGTCATGCCAGACATTGAGGATGAAATAGATCTGGATATCAAGGACGAAGATCTGCGCATCGACACCTACCGCTCCAGCGGCGCCGGAGGCCAGCACATCAACAAAACCTCATCCGCCATCCGGATCACCCATCTGCCCACCGGAATCGTAGTCCAGTGCCAGAACGAGCGATCCCAGTTCCAGAACAAAGACAAAGCCATGCAAATGCTCAAAGCCAAGCTCTATCTCCTGGAACAGCAGAAAAACGCCGAAAAACTCTCCGGCATCCGCGGCGAGGTCAAAGAAATAGGCTGGGGCAATCAAATCCGCTCCTACGTCATGCAGCCCTACACCATGGTCAAAGATCACCGCACCAACACCGAGATCAGCAACACCAGCGCCGTCCTGGACGGCAGCCTAGACCCCTTCATCAACGCCTACCTAAAATGGCTGACCACAGCCCCCGAAGAAAACTAAAAGCAGAATAAAAAACAAAACAAAAAGCAAACAACAAAACGCCCCCCACCCCCAAAACAAACAACAAAACACCCACCCACATCCAAAACCAGGGAACGGGGCAAAAGGAGCCGGCAGACTTTTCCAATATCAAGTGTCCGCCTGTTCGCGCACAGCCCGTCTGAGCTGGGCGAACATTGCCATCATAAACGAAAAGCAATAAACAACCAAGAAAGCAATGTACGCCCAGAGCAGACGGGCTGTACGAGAACCGCGCGGACACAGATATTGGAAAAGCCTGCCGGCTCCTTTTGCCCCGTTCCCGTCCACCCTCAAAAAACAAAAAAATCCCATCATTTCCACTTGCAATCCTCCCCAAATTGTGATAATATACCCCTTGTTGAATCCATCACAGAAAAACAAATGTTTTCAACACACGCACACGGAGGGGAAAGACATGTCAGAGAAAACAAAATATTTCATAGTAAGCCAAAAAGCCGTACCAGAAGTATTGTTAAAGGTAGTAGAAGCCAAACGCCTCCTGGATTCATCAAAAGCCATCACTATCCAGGAAGCCACCGAGCGCGTAGGCATCAGCCGCAGCTCCTTCTATAAATACAAGGATGACATCTCCCCCTTCCACGACAATTCCAAGGGAAAAAGCATCACCTTCGTTCTTCAGATGGAAGATCAGCCGGGCCTGTTATCCTTAGTCCTGAAAACCATAGCCGACTACAAGGGCAACGTCCTCACTATCCATCAGACCATCCCTATCAACGGAGTAGCATCTTTGACCCTCACCGTAGATCTGCTGCCCATCACCAAGGACGTATCCGCCATGATAGAGCAGATAGAGAGCCAGGAGGGCATACATTATCTGAAAATACTGGCAAAGGAAAAGGAGTAGACAAAAATGGTACAAATAGCAGTTATGGGCTACGGAACCGTAGGGTCCGGAGTCGTAGAGGTATTGAACACCAACCAGGCCAGCATCAACCGCAGAGCCGGGGACGAGATCAACATCAAATACGTCCTGGATCTGAGAGAATTTCCCGGCGACCCTGTAGAATCCAAATTAATACATGACTTTGAAACCATCGTAAACGATCCCGAGATCCGCATTGTGGTAGAGGTTATGGGTGGGGTAGAGCCGGCATACACCTTCACCAAGCGCTGCTTAGAGGCGGGAAAAAGCGTCTGCACCTCCAACAAAGAGTTGGTTGCCAGACATGGAGCCGAGCTTCTTGAGATTGCCAGAGAACGGGAGCTTAACTACTTATTCGAGGCCAGTGTAGGCGGCGGAATTCCCATTATCCGCCCTTTGAACTCTTCTCTGACCGCAGACGAGATCATTGAGATAACAGGAATTCTCAACGGAACCACCAACTACATCTTAAGCCAGATGACCCACGAGGGTATTGACTTCGAGACTGCTTTAAAGGAAGCCCAGGAAAAGGGCTACGCAGAGCGCAGCCCCGAAGCCGACGTGGAAGGCTACGACGCCTGCCGGAAGATTGCCATTCTCACCTCTTTAGCCAGCGGCTGCCAGGCAGACTACGAAGACATTTATACAGAGGGCATCACAAAGATAACGGCCGAGGACATCAAATACGCCCGGAAGATGGGCCGGGCTATTAAGCTGTTAGCCACCAGTAAAAAGGAAAACGGCCGCTTCTTTGCAATGGTAGCCCCTTTCCTCATTAATGAGATGCATCCCCTGTACAGCGTCAACGACGTATTCAACGCCATTTTTGCCAAGGGAAATGTACTGGGCGACGTGATGTTTTACGGGAGCGGTGCAGGGAAGCTGCCGACTGCCAGCGCCGTAGTGGCCGATGTGGTAGACGCGGCCAAGCATTTGCACCGGAACATTATGACATTCTGGAGCAGCCGGAAGCTGGAGCTGACCGACCTAAGCGACGCCAAACGCCGCTTCTTCGTCCGGGTTAAGGGAAATAAAAAGACAGACGCAATCAAAATGGCCGAGATCTTCGGGCCCATCGAGGTAGTGACTGCAGAACTGGCCGGTGAATTCGGCTTTATCACAGGAGAATATACAGAAGCGGAGTACAAGGAACGCGCCGCCAGAACAGACGCCGTTATCCATATGATCCGCGTGGAAGGATAGAAGGCTATGAAATACGTAATCATTCTGGGAGACGGCATGGCAGACGAGCCCATAGAAGAGCTGGGGGGAAAAACGCCCCTGGAATATGCCAGGACTCCCGTGATGGACGACCTGGCCGGCCGATCTGAGGTGGGCCTGGCCTGCACCATTCCTCAGGGAATGAAGCCCGGAAGCGATACCGCCAACCTTGCGGTTCTGGGCTGCAATCCAAGACAGTACTACACAGGCCGCTCTCCGCTGGAGGCTTTGAGCATAGGCGTGGATATGAAGGAGGGCGATATTGCCATCCGAACCAACCTTGTCACCTTATCTGAGGAGGAAGAGGCTTATGAGGACAAGCGGATTCTTGATCACAGCTCCGACGAGATAAGCACCGAGGATGCGGCAGTCCTTCTGGAAGCCGTCCGCAAGGAGCTGGAGGAGGATGCTTACCATTTCTATGTGGGAACAAGCTACCGCCATCTGCTCATCTGGTCAAAGGGAAGCGTCACAGAGCTGACGCCGCCCCACGACGTGCTGGGACAACGGGCAGGCGATCACCTTCCGGCGGAGGAGAAGCTTCGGGCCATGCAGAAAAAAAGCTATGAGATCCTCTCAAAGCATCCAATCAATCTGGAGCGGAAGGCAAAGGGCCTCAATCCCGCCAACTCCTGCTGGTTCTGGGGGGCCGGGACACGTCCCTCACTGCCCTCCTTTGAGGGGAAATACCATAAAAAAGGTGCGATGATATCTGCCGTGGATTTGCTCAAGGGAATCGCCGTGGGAACAGGAATGGCCAATATCCATGTAGAGGGAGCCAACGGCGGACTTCATACCAATTATGAAGGAAAGGCTCAGGCAGCCGCAGCCGCCCTTTTAAAGGACGGGTTTGATTTTGTATATGTTCATGTGGAGGCGCCGGACGAGATGGGGCACCAAGGCAGCGTGGAAAAGAAGGTACAAGCCATCGAGTATCTGGATGAGAGAGTGATACGTCCCATCCGGGAAGCCCTTGATAAGGCGAAAGAGCCTTACCGGCTTCTGGTTCTGCCGGATCATCCCACGCCCATCCGGGTGCGGACTCATACAAGCGATCCCATTCCGTATCTTCTGTATGACAGTGAAAAAGAACTTCGCAGGATTGGCGCATATAATGAAAGAGAAGCAAGGATAAGCGGCATCCTTGTGGAGCAGGGGTATGAGCTGATTCAAAAATTATTTGAGAACTGATATCCGCCCGGCAGTCATTTCGGCATACACAGCCGGTAAACTGATAAATAGATAACGAGGAGAAAAAGCAATGCTGATAGTGAAAAAATTTGGAGGCACCTCCGTAGGCGACAAAGAAAGAATATTCAACGTAGCCAGACGGTGTGCCGAGGAGTACAGAAAGGGAAATGACATCATCGTAGTTCTTTCCGCTATGGGCAAATCCACCGACGATCTGATTGCCCTGGCACAGACCATCAATCCCAATCCCCCCAAGCGGGAGCTTGACATGCTGCTGACTACAGGAGAGCAGGTGTCCACGGCGCTGATGGCCATGGCCTTTGACACCATGGACGTGCCTGCAGTATCCTTAAATGCCTTCCAGGTAGCCATGCATACCACCCGTGTCCACGGAAACGCCAGATTAAAACGCATCGACACCGACCGCATTATGCATGAGCTGGAGCACCGGAGAATCGTCATTGTCACAGGCTTTCAGGGCGTGAACAAATACGACAACTACACTACCCTGGGCCGGGGAGGCTCCGACACCACAGCCGTAGCCCTGGCAGCGGCCCTTCATGCAGACGCCTGCGAAATCTACACGGATGTGGACGGCGTATACACAGCCGATCCCCGTTACGTGCCCAAGGCAAGGAAGCTTGAGGAGATCACCTACGACGAGATGCTGGATCTGGCGACTCTGGGCGCAGGCGTGCTTCACAACCGCTCGGTGGAAATGGCAAAAAAATACGGCGTACAGCTTGTGGTACGCTCCAGTCTGAATGATCACGAAGGGACAATTGTTAAGGAGGAAACAAACGTGGAGAGAATGTTAATCAGTGGAGTGGCACTGGATAGAAATACAGCCAGAATTTCCGTAATCGGATTAAAGGATCAGCCGGGAATGGCATTTAAGCTGTTCAATATGCTTGCAAAGGAGAACATCAACGTGGACGTGATTCTGCAGTCCATCGGCAGGGAGAACAGCAAGGATATTTCCTTTACCGTATCCAGGGACGAGGCAGATGAGGCAGTAAAGATTCTGGAGGGCAACTTAAGCCGCGTGGGAGGAAAGAGCATTTCCTGCAACAAGGAAGTGGCCAAGGTTTCCATCGTAGGAGCCGGCATGATGTCCAACCCCGGCGTGGCGGCCAAGATGTTCGAGGCTCTCTATAACCAGAACATCAACATCAACATGATCTCCACTTCCGAGATCCGCGTTACCGTACTTATCCATGAGAGAGACGCAGAGCGCGCAGCCAATGCGGTACATGACGCATTCGGCCTGGAAGAGTAGAGTCTTTGAAAAACAGTTAACCAATCCATATAAAAAAGACAGCCGGGAAATGGTTTTTATACATGCTCCCAGCTGTCTTTTTTGTTTTCTAATGCCTTAAGCTGCTTAGGAAACTTAAGAATCACACAAGGATCGAAATCTGCGGTTCTTCCGGAAGCTCCTGATGGCTGACCTCCATATAAAACTGGCTCATCGTCGTATGGAAATACGGCTTCACCCAGAGAAGCGCAACGCCGGAGGTTCCTCCGATGAGCAGCACATAGGGAAGAAAGCTGAGCCACAGCTTAAATAAGCGCAGGTAATTTCCTTTCAAAAGACGGCGGCTGGTTCCAAGAGCCTCGTGAGCGGAAAGGTACGGCTGATCCAGAAGCACGTAGCAGGCCAGTCCATAAGGAAGGGATGCAAGAAGAGCCGGAAGAATCCCGGCCAGAACCAGCAGGCAGATGGGCAAAGAGGCCTTTATCAGATCAAGAGGCTCCAGGTTGACCGGAAGCTTCTGAATCTCAAGTATAGCAGGAATAAACCATACCAGAGCCAGAAGATAGCGGAATGCATAGACCAGAATAAAGGTATCCGGCTGGTTTTTATAGGCATAAAAAAGCACGGGAACCACAGGCTCCTTTTTCTTGCGGCTTAAGAGATAGACATAGCGAATCAGGCCCACTTCAAAAAGAGAGCCCAAAAGCGCCGTGATCAGCCATAAGATATAATAAAAAGCAATGCCCACCGGCTTTTCCGAAGTTCCAAGCCCTGTATACTGCAAAATGATGGCGGCAGTAAAGGAATACAGCATCAAGGAGCAGGCCGCATTGGAGGCAAAGAAATATTTTCCCTCTAATACGCAGCGGGCCCTGCGCTTCAATTCTCTGGACGGGGTAGTCATAATCCGTTACCTCCTGTCCGCAGGCTGTTCATATAACTATCTGCAAGCTCGTTTAACAGCTGCTGCACCTTCACAGGGTCGTTCAGGACATCCGCTCCGAACCTCTGTTTCAGAAATTGTTCTACATACAGAACCGCAATGGAAAGCAGCACTGCAATCACAATGGCAAAAGAGGAAGCGATAAAGCCGGCGATGGCCTTATCCGGCATCCGAAAGCCGCTTCCCCGGGAGAGGATGGCAAAGAGAATGCTTAAGCAGCCGCAAAAAAGGGCATAAAGCGGCCATGTAAAGGAAAGTCCAATGGCAATTACGCCAAATGTAAGGGATGAGGTAGCCATTGGATTTGTTTTCGTCCGTTGTAATGGTTCCATAAATAAACCTCCTGTATTTCTGCCTTTATCATAGCACAGCTTTTGGCGAAAAACAAATGCTTCTTGCGAAGGCGCCTGGTTTTGTTTATAATAGGAATATTGAGAAAACAACTTGAAGGGCCATACATAGAGAACAAAGGAGTTAATACATGGATATTCTGAAAAAACTAACCGAAGAGCTTAGCATACAGCGCTGGCAGACCGAGGCGGCCGTGAAGCTCATTGACGAGGGCAATACGATCCCCTTTATCTCCCGATACCGAAAGGAAGCCACAGGCTCCTTGAACGATGAGGTTCTGCGCAATCTCAACGAGCGTCTTTCCTATCTGCGCAATCTGGAGGAGAAAAAGGAGCAGGTTCTGGGCAGCATCCGGGAGCAGGGGAAGCTGACGGAGGAGCTGGAACAGCAGATTCTGGCGGCAGAGACCCTGGTTGTGGTGGACGACCTGTACCGCCCCTACCGCCCCAAACGCCGCACCCGCGCCACCATCGCCAAGGAAAAGGGCCTGGAGGGATTGGCCGATGTGATCCGCCTTCAGATGACAAACCGTCCCCTTGCCGAGGAAGCGGCTGCCTATGTGTCAGAGGAAAAGGGCGTGCTTACCCCGGAGGAAGCCATAGAGGGGGCCGGAGACATTCTTGCAGAGTCCGTCTCCGACGAGGCCGATTACCGGATCTATATCAGGAAGCTCACCTTTGACGAGGGAAAAGTAATCTCCGCAGCCAAGGACGAAAAGGCTGAGAGCGTCTACGAGATGTACTATAACTTCGAGGAGCCGGTAAAGAAGCTTGCCGGGCACCGGATCCTGGCGCTGAACCGGGGAGAGGCGGAAAAGGTTCTCACCGTCAAGATTGAGGCGCCGGAGGAGCGCATTCTGCGTTATCTGGAGAAAAAAGTGATTGTAAGAGACAATCCCCACACAACCCCGGTTCTAAAGGCAGTGATAGAGGACAGCTATAAGCGCCTTATCGCTCCGGCCATCGAGCGGGAGCTGCGCAGCGCCCTTACGGAAAAGGCGGAGGACGGAGCCATCAAGGTATTTGGAAAGAACCTGGAGCAGCTTCTTATGCAGCCTCCCATCGTGGGTCAGGTGGTTCTTGGCTGGGATCCGGCTTTCCGCACCGGCTGTAAGCTGGCGGTGGTAGATGCTACAGGCAAGGTTCTGGATACGGTTGTGATATATCCCACGGCGCCCCAGAACAAGATAGCAGAGGCAAAGGCAGTCTTAAAGAAGCTGATTTCCAAGTACCACATTACCTTGATTTCCGTAGGAAACGGCACGGCGTCCAGAGAATCGGAGATGGTGATTGTAGAGCTTTTAAAGGAACTGCCCGTAAAGGTTCAGTATGTCATTGTCAATGAGGCCGGGGCTTCTGTCTACTCTGCAAGCAAGCTGGCCACAGAGGAGTTTCCGAATTTTGATGTGGGACAGCGCAGCGCAGCCTCCATTGCAAGGCGTCTCCAGGATCCTCTGGCGGAGCTGGTAAAGATTGATCCAAAATCCATCGGGGTCGGCCAGTATCAGCACGACATGAATCAGAAGAAGCTCAGCGAGGCTCTGGCCGGGGTGGTGGAGGACTGCGTCAATAAGGTGGGCGTGGATCTGAACACGGCTTCCGCTTCCCTGCTGGAATACATTTCCGGCATCAGCAAGACCCTGGCAAAAAACATCGTCCTTTACCGGGAGGCCAACGGCCGTTTTACGAACCGCCGCCAGCTTCTAAAGGTGGCCAAGCTAGGTCCCAAAGCTTATGAGCAGTGTGCAGGTTTTATGCGCATTGCCGGAGGGGACAATCCCTTAGACGCAACCAGCGTGCACCCGGAATCCTACGAGGCGGCCGGGAAGCTGCTTGCTTCCATGGGCTACAGCGGCGAGGATCTGCGAAAGGGCGGGCTTACAGGGCTCTCACGCCAGGTAAAGGATGTGAAAAGGCTTTCCGGCAGCCTGGGAATCGGGGAGATCACCCTTCAGGATATTGTAAAAGAGCTGGAGAAGCCGGCAAGAGACCCAAGAGACGAGATGCCAAAGCCGATTCTGCGCACGGATGTGCTGGAGATGAAGGATCTGACACCTGGCATGAAGCTTAAGGGAACGGTCCGCAACGTCATTGATTTCGGTGTCTTTGTGGACATCGGCGTACACCAGGACGGCCTGGTGCACATTTCCCAGATTACCGATAAGAAGTTTATCAAGCATCCCCTGGAGGTGCTGAGCGTGGGGGATGTGGTGGAAGTGAAGGTGCTGAGCGTGGATCTGCAGAAGAAGCGGATTGGGCTGACGATGAAAGGTCTTGGACAGTAGGCATTGACAGGAACAGAACCTTTCCCGTCAAGTCGCTTTTTGACTCCTCCGGGCCTTCTGCTTCTCCTTCCGGTACTGCTTCTCGGCCATGTAGATCTCCTCATGCAGACGGGGATTCGTTATTTTAATGTATTTTCCCTTTACCCCTTTTGACTTTGTACTGATGACGCCGGCGGCCTCCAGCTTTTTGAGGGCGCCGGACACTGTGGAATGGGTGGAGTAGCTCTTCTGGGCCACGGCGTTTAGGAAAATATCGCCCTCAGTGCCGCCCATGGCATCCAGAACCGCAGACACAGAGCGCAGCTCGCTGAAGGTTAAGGAATTGACAGCCAGCTTTGCAGCGGCAATCTCCAGGGACTGCTGCTGGATGCGCGTCTGTGCCTGGCGCAGCATTTCCAGTGAGATAATGGCGCTTGTATATTCGCAGAGTATATTGTCCATCTGGGAGAAATGATTCCCGTACCGGATGAGCAGCATACCAGCCGTCTTTTGAAAATTGGAATAAATCGGATACAGAGAAAAATAGCGGTCGTCAAATTCACAGATTTTCACATCTCGATAAGTACAGACAGGAAGCTGCTCGTACTGGTCAATCACAGCCTTATCCGCAGACAGAAAAATTTCATAGTAATAAGGCGGAAGCTGTTCTTCCTTTAAGGAACATTTCGTGTAGGGACACTCAAAGGCATCGGCAATGGAGTAGGCGAAAATGCGGCCCTCCCGGCTGAATACATAGATGTTGCAGCCGATGATATTGCAGAGCTGATCACACAGTGCGCTCAAGGGAGTGAGAGTGGTTGCAGATTTGCTGAAAATGGAATTCAGCTGTTGGATTTTTCCTAAAAGAGCATCCATTGTTTGATCTCCTTTCTGAGAGCCGAAGGGGTGAAAAGAATTCTGAATTCTTGATTTCCAGTATAAGGAAGGAAACCGGGGGCAAAAGACTTCACCTTTGGTAAAATCACATAAAAATCAAGAATTCCGTTTGTGCAGTTTGCTTATTATCTTGAAAAAAACCGAAAATCCTAAAATAAGATATCACGTTAAAGTGTAAAAGGATTCTGAATTCTCGCAATTTTCATTTTATCTTTGTTTCTATGATATACTTTTAACAACCTAAATTCAACAGATTTCTACATTTCCCGAATCAGGAAAATTACAGACGCAAAGTTTAGAGGTTTTAAAAAAGTCTTGGGAGAAAAACAGTGACAGACAGTAAAATTTTTTCTATTACGAATAAAATATACAACTGCTGCCAGAGCGAAAGAGCCTTTCGCATGGTAAAAGAGATTGCGCAATATCACCGGATTCAGGCATCCCGGGGCTACCGTGAGGCAGCGAAAGCTTCCTGCAGGCTTTTGAGAGACGCGGGCCTTGAAGCCCGGATTTTGAGCTATCCGGCGGATCTAAAGAAGGTATGCTTTACCCAGCGCATGTTCCGGGAGTGGAGGTGTGAGGAAGCGTGGCTTGAGCTTACATTTCCCTGGAAGGAGCGCATGGCATGCTTTTCCAGGGAGGAAATGTCTTTGATTCAGCGGAGCGCCCCTGCGGATTACTCCGGCCGGGAGACGCCGATTGTATACGTGCCGGATGATGCGGATCCGGAGAGATTTGAAGGCGATCTGGAAGGAAAGATCCTCTTTGTGGAAAACGGCTTTGAGCGCTGGATACAAAAGGTGAAGGACTGCCGGGGAGCAGCCATTCTCACGGTATCCATGCCGGAGATAAAACCAGTCCGGGTAAATATGAGCGAGGATGAAGAACTGAAAGAAGCCCATGCAAACTTAAGCTTCCATCACTATACAGAGGAGTCGGAAGCCTCCCTTCGGGGGTTCGCCCTCACTCCGCGCATGGGGAAGGAGCTTCGCACCGCCTGCCTCTCCCTTGGGAAGGAGGGAAAATACCCCAGAGCCCGCTTCAAGATAGACGCCTCCTTTGAAAATGGCTTTCTGGAGAATGTGGAGGCCGTTATTCCCGGCGAGAGCCAGGAGGAGGTGCTGCTTACGGCCCATCTGTGCCATCCCCGTTCCAGCGTCAACGACAATGCCTCCGGGGCGGCCTGTGCGGCGGAAGCTATGATTGCCCTTCACCAGCTGATTAAGGAGGGCGGCCTGCCAAAGCCAAGGCGGACCATACGGCTTCTCTTGATACCGGAATTTACGGGCGCTTACGCCTACCTTGAGGAGCATGAGGGAGAGCTTGAAAGGATCGTAGGCGGCTTTAATGTTGATATGACAGCCGGCAGGCAGGACGGGAATGCAGGCCCTATGATCCTGGTGGACACTCCGGATTGTGCGCATTCCTTTTCCGGGGATTTGGGAGAGGCAGTTTTCGAGGCCCTTTTGGCAGAGTGCACCTTTGGAGGCGTCACATCAGTTCCTCTCTTCTCCTTTGTGAGAGTGCCTTTTGTGTTCGGCAGCGATCATTACATACTTTCCGATCCCACGGTGGATATCCCGACGGTGGCTCTGACCCAGTGGCCGGATAAAACGTATCATACCAGCGCCGATTCGGCGGAACATCTGGATCCGGGGCTTCTGCGCCGCGGTGCAGCAGCGGCGGCATCCTACTGCTATCTATACAGCTCTCTGACAGGAGAGCTGCTTAAGGAGCTGCTTCCTGTTACGGCGCGCCGGTTTTTTGCAAGGATTGATAAGCTGCGAAGAAGCGCTTCCGGGGACAGAGATGAAAAGGCACGCCATCTAAGGCAAGTGATAGAGACAACCCTTCTGCGGTACGCCTCCCTCTTTTGTGGGGAGGAGAAAAGAGAAGCAGAGGAGCTTCTGGAACAGGAGAGGCGTCTTTACGAAGCTCTGCTGTCAGGCTTTGGAGAGGCTGTGGGAAGGAAAAGCCGGGGCCCTGTTCCAAAACGTCTTTTTAGGGGACCGGCGGCTATGCGCTGCCTTTTGGCAGAGATGACAGAGGGACAGAGAAGGCGGTGGAAGGAGCTTACGAATCACTATCCGCAGCTTTCCTTTGGCATGGATTATATTTTTTATGAGACAGACGGCGTCCGGACGATCGAAGAAGTGGCGGACTGTGTGCGCTGCCAGACAGATACGGACTGCCTGGAAGGGCTGCCGGCATTCTATGAATTTTTCCGGGAGCTCGGGCTGATTGAGCTGGCAGAGGGAGAAAAGCTTTGAGAGTGAAGATGGAAAGGGAGAAAAACTATGATAACTGAAAAGATGATTCCGGCTTTTCAAAAGGCGGAGGGCGGACTTTTTTCCTCAGTGGAAAAGGCGGATGTAGGCGATGCTGTGGTAAAGCTGAAAGAGCGGGGAGTGGCGCTGATGTCCTGGGCCGATCCCTTTTACCCGGATCCGTCCATGCCGCCCCATGTGGCGGAGGCAATGATCGAATCCATTCGAAGCGGATTCGCCAGTCATTACACGATGCCCATTGGAAGCGGAGAGCTGAAAGCAGAGATTGCAGAGAAACTGAAAAAAGTGAACGGCCTTACGGTAGTTCCCGACAGGAATATCATCATTACCCCAGGCTCCGATTCAGGTCTCTTTTTTGCAATGCTGCCCTTCATCCATGAGGGCGACGAGGTGATGATCGTAGATCCCAGCTATCCCAATAATTTTCAGAACACGGAGATTATGGGCGGCGTCATAGTTCGGATTCCGGTCTATGCGGAAAATGGCTATCAGTTTAACATTTCCGATTTTGAAGAGAGACTCACGAAGAAGACGAAAATGATTGTCCTCACCAATCCCAACAATCCTACCACGACGGTTTACCGAAGGGAGAAGCTTCTTGAGCTGGCTGATTTTGCGGTGAAAAACGATTTGGTGGTCGTTGTGGATCAGGCCTTTGAGCAGCCTGTATTTGACGGCATTGAGATGGTGACGATAGCGGCTCTGCCAGGCATGTGGGAGCGGACGGTTTCCGTATTCTCCTTTTCCAAGGGAATGGGCTTAAGCGGGCTTCGGGTGGGCTATCTGGTGGCCGACGATCCGATTATGGACAAGCTGTACGGCGCGGCAGTGTCGGTAGTGGGGGCGACCAATACCTCCGCCCAGGTAGGCGCCATAGCGGCGCTTAGGGACGACAGCTTTATGGGAAAGTACTTCGAATGCTTTGACAGGCGAAGAAGGATCGTCTACGACAGTCTCCATGATATTCCGGGGGTGTCCATGCAGCTTTCCGAATCCGGCTTCCTTTCCTGGGTGGACGTCTCGGGACTTGGGACGGAGAGCGAGGTGCTGGCTTATCTGGGGGAGCATGCCCTTGTCTCCATCAATTCCGGCGCGCCTTACGGGGAGGAGGGAAAAGGCCATATCCGTATTGTGCACGGCGTATTTTCGGATAACCAGGTACTTGAGGAAGCAGTGGGAAAAATGAGAAAGGCGCTTTTCCGGCTTGCCAAAGAAAAGGGCCTGTGTGAATAAAAAATAAAAAAGAAGGAGCGAAAAAAAGTGTCCAAATACATTGGAAAGAGACTTTTGATGATGATTCCGGTTCTGCTGGGCGTTATGATCATCGTGTTCACCATTAACTTTCTGACACCGGGCGATCCGGCGCGGATGATCTTAGGCGACGGCGCGACCCCGGAGGCTCTTGCTCAGGTTACGGAGGAACTGGGGCTCAATGATCCCTATCTGGTCCAGCTGGGAAGGTATATCGGAAATGTGGTGTTCAAACTGAACCTGGGCGAGTCCTATATGACAGGCAAGCCCGTATTTGAGGAGATTGCCTCCCGTTTTCCCACAACCGTGAAGCTGGCTGTATTCAGCGTGTCCATCTCCGTGCTTGTGGGTGTTTTTGCAGGAATTATTTCCGCTACAAAACAGTACTCCGTATTCGACAGGATAGCCACCTCCTTTTCCCTTCTTGGCGTATCCATGCCGACCTTCTGGGCGGGACTGATGGCAGTGCTGATCTTCTCCGTAAAGCTGGGCTGGCTTCCGGCCTCCGGTTCCTACGGGCCGGAATACTGGGTGCTTCCCTCCTTTACCCTGGGGCTTCACTCCTCGGCCACGGTTATGCGTATGACCCGTTCCAGTATGCTTGAGGTAATCCGGGCAGACTACATCCGCACCGCCAGGGCCAAGGGACAGAAGGAAAAATGGGTGATCATTTCCCATGCGCTGAAAAACGCCATGATTCCCGTTGTAACGGTTATTGGTATGCAGTTCGGCGGACTTTTGGGAGGCTCTCTTTTGATAGAGACGGTATTTGCCATTCCGGGATTGGGCAAATACATCATCGACAGCATCAGCACCCGGGATTACCCGGTGGTACAAGGAGGCGTGCTCCTGCTTGCGATTTCCTTCAGCCTGGTAAACCTCCTGGTAGATATTCTGTATGCTTACCTGGATCCCAGAATCAAATCCCAGTACAAGACTGTAAAACGAAAGAAGGGAGGTGCAGACAATGCAAAAAGTACAAACTGAAACAGGAAAAACCGTAAAAACAGGCTTCTGGCGCGACGCATGGCACCGGCTCTGTAAAAACAAGGGCGCTATGCTGGGACTCTTCCTTCTGCTGGCTCTCATCCTGTGCGCCTTGTTTGCCGGCGTGCTTGCGCCTTACCCTTATGACCTGCAGGATTACTCCCACATCTTTGAGGGGCCAAGCGCGCTCCACCTTCTGGGCACCGATAACTTTGGACGGGATATTTTAAGCCGTATTATCTACGGAGCACGTATCTCCCTCCTGGTGGGCTTTTCCTCCATTATCACAGCGATTATTGTTGGAGGGCTTTTGGGAGCTGTCGCCGGCTTCTACGGCGGAAGAGTGGACAACTCCCTGATGCGCGCCATGGATATTCTGATGTCCATTCCCGGTATGCTCATGGCAATCTCTCTGGCGGCGGCTATGGGGCCGGGCCTGGCCAATATGGTAATAGCCATAGCCATTGCGGATATTCCCGGCTATGCCCGTGTGGTCCGCTCCTCCGTGCTCACCATCAAGGATCAGGAATACATAGAGGCTGCACAGTGTATCGGCGCATCCGATTCGCGCATTATTCTGCGCCATATTATACCGAACTGTATCGCACCCATTATCGTACAGGCAACCCTGGGCATGGCCGGAGCCATTCTTTCCGCTTCCTCCTTGAGCTTTTTGGGGCTGGGGATTCAGCCGCCCACGCCGGAGTGGGGGTCGATGCTTTCCTCTGCAAGACAGTACATTATGAACTATCCTCACATGTGCATCTTTCCGGG
This sequence comes from Candidatus Merdisoma sp. JLR.KK011, assembly GCF_036941125.1. Lineage (NCBI taxonomy): Bacteria > Bacillati > Bacillota > Clostridia > Lachnospirales > Lachnospiraceae > Candidatus Merdisoma > Candidatus Merdisoma sp. JLR.KK011. The sequence goes on from NZ_JAYWSZ010000004.1 coordinate 1,786,222, forward strand.
CGTGGCCATTATGATTACGATTTTTGCTCTGAATATGCTGGGCGACGGTCTTCGGGATGCCCTTGACCCGCGTTTGAAAAACTAAGGAGGCGCTGACTGAATATGGAAAACATACTTGAAATCAAAGACCTCACAATTCAATATCGTGCGGATAACCGGGTTGTGGAGGCGGTAAATAAACTGAATCTTACCCTTGGAAAGGGCGAAAGCTTAGGCCTGGTGGGAGAGACCGGAGCTGGCAAGACGACGACGGCTCTTGGCATCATGGGATTGATTCCGGATCCGCCCGGAATTGTGACCGGAGGCGAGATTCTCTTTGAGGGCGAGGATCTGCTAAAGCAGAACAAGAAAAAGATGCGCTCTATCCGCGGAAAGAAGATCTCCATGATCTTCCAGGATCCCATGACCTCCTTAAATCCCGTAATGACCGTGGGCAGTCAGATTGCCGAGAGTATCCGGATTCACGAAAAATGCTCCAAGGCGGATGCTGCCGTGAAGGCCGTAAGGATGCTGGAGCTGGTAGGTATTCCGGGAGAACGCTACGGAGAGTATCCCCACCAGTTTTCCGGCGGCATGAAGCAGAGGGTGGTGATTGCCATTGCCCTTTCCTGCAATCCGGAGCTTTTGCTGGCGGACGAGCCGACCACGGCCCTTGACGTTACCATCCAGGCCCAGGTGCTGGATCTGATTGTAAAGCTTAAGAAGGAAAATCAGACCTCCATGATTCTGATAACCCACGATCTGGGCATTGTGGCTGAGGTCTGCGACAAGGTAGCAATCATGTATGCCGGAGAGATTGTGGAGTATGGAAATCTGGAGCAGATATACAATCACACCTGCCATCCGTATACCAAGGGGCTGTTTGGCTCCATTCCGGATCTGGACTCCCATGTGAAGCGGTTAAACCCCATTCCGGGGCTGATGCCGGATCCGGCAGATCTGCCTGCAGGGTGCAGCTTCTGTCCCCGGTGTGCCTGTACCTGCAGCCGCTGCCAGAGTGAGAACCCGGATATGACAGAGGTGGAGCCGGGACATTTTGTAAAATGCTTTCAGATTGGAAAGGAGGAGGAACATGTCTGAGCTTTTGAGAGTGGAAGGACTGAAAAAATATTTTAAAACCCCAAAAGGACAGCTCCATGCGGTAGACGGCGTTTCCTTTTCCATTGAGAAGGGAAAAACCTTAGGCGTAGTAGGAGAGTCCGGCTGCGGCAAGTCTACCCTGGGGCGCTGTATCATTCATCTTCTGGACACCACGGACGGGAAGATATTCTTTGAAGGAAAGGATATTACCAATATCAAGAAAGAGGATTTGAAGGAATCACGCAAAGATATGCAGATGATCTTCCAAGACCCCTTTTCCTCCATCAATCCCCGGATGACCGTGAAAAGCATCATTATAGAACCCATGGTAATCCACAATATGTACAACGGCGACAAAGCCATGCAGGAAGAAAAGGTGCTGGAGATTATGGACACCGTCGGCCTTGCAAGACGCCTTGCGGATTCCTACCCTCATGAGCTGGACGGCGGACGCCGGCAGCGCATCGGTATCGCCCGGGCCCTGGCTCTGGAGCCCAAGTTTATCGTCTGTGATGAGCCTGTTTCCGCACTGGACGTATCCATCCAGGCGCAGATCTTGAATCTGATGCAGGATCTGCAGGAGGAGAGGGGACTGACTTACATCTTTATCACACACGATATGTCTGTGGTAAAGCATATCTCGGACGACATCTGCGTTATGTATCTGGGGACTTTGGTGGAGAAGTGTCCGGCGGACAAGCTTTTTGAGAAACAGTACCACCCCTATACGCAGGCCCTGCTGTCCGCAATTCCCATAGCAAAGGCGGGGGCCAGGAGGGAGCGGATTCTGCTTAAAGGCGAGATTACCTCTCCCATTAATCCGGAGCCGGGCTGCCGTTTTGCGCCACGGTGCCTCTATGCAAAGCCCGAATGCTTCAAGGAACAGCCAAAGCTTAAGGAGCTGGAGCCGGAACATTTTGCAGCATGCCATCTGTATTAAACAGTTGACATAAAATGGTTCATAAAATAGTTTCATTGGAAGCTGTTTTTTGATAAATGCAGGAATGCAGATTAAAAACAGCGCCTTTTGGGCAGTATCTGGCAAAGGGTGCAAAACTGGAGTGAGAAAGGAGAAAAAACATGAAAAAGTTCAACCGTGTACTGGCGCTTCTTCTTGTATTGGCCATGCTGGCGGCAGCAGGATGCGGCGGCAAGGGCAAGACGGAGGAAGGCCAGACAGGAACAGGAACAGAGACGGGATCCGGAGCGGAGGGAGGCACAAAGGATACCCTCACAATCGCACAGGGGGCTGATCCCGTATCTTTAGACCCCTATGGAACAACGGATACGCCGGCTATCCGGGTGGCAAGCTGTATTTTTGAGACCCTTGTAACGAGGGACGACAACGGAGAGATTGCTCCGGGTCTTGCAGAGTCCTGGGAGATCGTAGACGACACCACTTATGTGTTCCATTTAAGACAAGGGGTGAAATTCCACAACGGCGAGGAGCTGAAGGCAAGCGACGTGGCGTTTTCCTTCTCTAAGATTGCGGAATCTCCCCATGCAAGCTCTATCCGTGCGACCATTGACTTTGAGAATTCCAAGGCTGTTGACGATTATACCTTTGAAATGAAGATGACTGAGCCCTTCGGCCCGATCCTGAACCATCTGGGACATGCGGTTATGGCTATCGTGAATGAGAAGGCTTACACGGAAGCAGGGGATGCAGTCGGCCAGAATCCGGTGGGAACCGGCCCTTACAAGTTTGTGAGCTGGGCGGCAAGCGACCGCATCGTTCTGGAGGCAAACCAGGAGTACTGGGGAACTGCTCCGGTTATTCCCAATGTTATCTGGAGAACTATTCCCGAGGTTGCCACCCGTTCCATAGAGGTTGAGGCAGGCGGTGTTGATGTGGCTGTAGATATTCAGGCGTCGGATGTAGAGCGTCTGGAGAGCAAGGAAGGCGTTGAGGTATTCCGGGAGGTAGCTTCCTCCATCAACTTTATCGGCCTTAACACGACCAAAGCGCCTTTTGACAATGTAAAGGTACGCCAGGCAATTGATCTTGCCACCGACAAGGAAGCCATTTACAATGTGGTTTACCAGGGAACCGGCACGATTGCAGAGGCTCCTATGAGTTCTGTGGTATGGGCCTATAACGATCAGCTTCCCAAGCATGAGTACAATGTGGAGAAGGCAAAGGAGCTTCTGGCAGAGGCAGGCTACGCAGACGGCTTTAAGATGACGATGACAACAGACGAGAGCCAGGCGCGCCAGGATACGGCGGAGATTGTCCAGTCTCAGCTGGCTGCTATCGGTATCCAGGTAGAGATTCAGTCTCTGGAGCGTACTACTTACATCGGCGAGGTATGTGCCGGTACACTGGAGGCCTTCTCTCTTGGCTGGTCATCCGATACAGGAGATCCGGACTATGCTTTGTATGCAAGCTTCCATTCTTCTCAGCACGGCGAGGGCGGCAATATGTCCTTCTACACCAACGAGGAGGTTGACCGGCTGCTTCAGCTTGGGCGTACTTCTACGGATCAGGAAGAGAGAAAAGAGGCTTACCTTGAGGCCCAGGCAATTGTATGGGAAGAGGTTCCGTGTATCTTCCTTCAGTGCCCGGAGGATTTGTATGCTTATAATTCCAATCTGAAGAATTTCAGCGTATACTCCAACGGACAGATGAAGATTCCGGAGTTTTCCTTCTAAGGAGTGAGGTTAGGGAGCTGTCGGAACAGAGCGGCAGCTCCTTTTTGGGTTTTTGTGAACCAGGCAGAAAGATTAAGGAGATATTTGGCATGAATGGTGATAAGGGGCGGATACTGCGGATCCGGGAGTTCCTTCGGGAGAAGGAGCTGGATGCGGCTCTGATTTTCAGTCCTTCCAACAGGCGTTATATGTGCGGATTTACGGGAAGCACCGGCTATGTGGTAATCACAGAGACGAAATGCTGCTTTCTTGTGGACTTCCGTTACCAGGAGCAGGCGATCAAGGAGTGCCCGGACTGGGAGGCGGTAAAGATTGCCGGGGAGGCGGATGTGTGTTCCTGGCTTTGTGAGCAGGGCTTTTTGCGTCTGGGCGTGGAGCATGACTTTGCGACACTTCGGTTTTCGCACCTGCTGGCCCAAAAGGGGCTGAATGCTGCGGGGGATATCAGTGATGTGCTGCTTGAGCTTCGCATGGTAAAGGATGAGGAGGAGCAACGCAGGATACAAAGGGCCTGTGAGATTACAGACCTTGCCTTTGAGCATGTGCTTGCAAGGCTTACTGAGGGGATGACGGAGGCGGAGATTGACGGTATCCTACAGAGCTATATGCGCGCTTACCCAGGGGTGGAGCGCATGGCAGACCGGTTTATTGTGGCGTCGGGAGAGCACGGAGCGCTGCCACACGGCATTGCCGGGGAACGGCGTGTACGGCGGGGGGATTTGATTACCATGGATTTCGGCTGCTGCTTTCGGGGCTACTGGTCCGACGTGACAAGAACCGTATGCTTAGGAAGAGCAGGAGAGAGGCAGAGGGAGATTTATGAAGTCACGCTTGCGGCTCAGGAGGCGGCCATTCAAGGAGTGATGCCGGGAAAAACCGGACGGGAGATCGATGGGATTGCCAGGAAGGTCATAGAGGAGGCCGGGTACGGGGAATATTTCGGCCACGGCCTTGGGCACAGCTTTGGGCTTGATATCCATGAGAGCCCTCGCTTTGCGCAGAATGAGGCAGGCGATATTCCCTTGAAACCAGGGATGATAATGACCGTGGAGCCGGGGATTTATCTTCCTGGCTTTGGGGGCGTCCGCATCGAGGATGATATCCTCCTCACAGAGAACGGCTGCAGGAATTTGACGAGAGCGGCAAAGCAGTTGATAGAATTATAAAAATGGTGCATTCTTTAGGGAATGCGGAACTGGGAAGGATATTACGGAACTGGAATAGGAGAAGAGGAATGTATCAACAGACAATTGAGAAGATGAAGCAAAAGCTTGAGGCCGCAGGCCTTTACCCATTGAAGGCCCAGGCGGAGCTGAGCACCCGTATCTTGAAGGAACGTCTTGACGTAATTCTGCCCTGGGCCATGGAAAAGTCCGGGATGGACATGTGGGTGGTGCTCTCCCGGGAAAACTGTGAGGATCCCATCATCCATACGCTTTTTACATGGGATATGCCGGAGGCCAGAAGAATCAGCATTTTACTCTTTCACCGGAATGAAGAGACCGGCGCGATCCGCAGGATGGCAGTAGGCATGCACTCCCCAGAGATGAGCAGTATTTACGAAAATGTGCAGGAAAAGGAAGAAACCGTCTGGCAGGCGGCAGCCCGTATCGTGGCGGAGCTGGCACCAAAGAAAATAGCGGTAAACAGAAGCTTTCTGTACGGTTTTTGCGACGGACTGTCCTCTACACTCTATGAGAATCTTAAGGAGGCAGTGGGAGAGCTCTATGCATCACGCATCTGTGATGGAGAAGAACTGACAGTGCGCTGGCTTCAGAGGGTGTCTCCGCTGGAAAAGGAGGCCATGAAGGTTTTGACCAGCGTAACCCATGATATTGTAGATTATACCTTTAGCAAAGCTTTTGTGAAGCCTGGAACGACCACCACCACAGACATTGAATGGTGTATGCGCGAGATGATTACAGCCCTTGGTTATTCCTACTGGTTTGGAGCAGATGTAGATTTGCAGAGAAAGGGAAGCAGTGTATCCAGAATGTTTCACGAGGTAATTCAGCCGGGAGATCTGCTGCACTGTGACATCGGGCTCAACGGACGCTATGTACATCTGCACACGGACATGCAGTGGGCAGCGTATATTTTAAAGGAGGGGGAAACCGGGGCGCCGGAGGAATTCCAGGTGCTTCTTGACAAGGGAAACCGCTTCCGGGAGATTGTAATGGAGGAGCTTAAGGAGGGCGTCACAGGCAATGATGTTTTTGCCTGCTCAGTAAAGAGGGCAAAGGACGAGGGCATCCGCCCCATGCTTTATACCCATCCCCTTGGAACCTTCGGCCACGGCGCCGGCCCAAGCATCGGACAATACGGCAATCAAGGCTTCCTGCCCGGCCACGGCCAGCGGCCTGTGGAGGATAAAACCTGCTATGCCCTGGAGCTGAATGTGTATGATGACGCAAAGATCTGGGACGGGCAGCAGGTGTTCATGTATCTGGAGGAGGATATCTGCAAGGACGGGGCTGTTGAATATCTGGACGGACATCAAGAAAGACTGCTGCTGATCTGAGGATCAGCGGCAGTTTTTTTTGTGTGCCCGGCAAGAGAGGCTGAGCGGCGGAAGTCTTGTTTCCTGCCAATGAGTTGAGAAGGGACAAGCTTTTAAAAAACAGAATTGAATTACATAACAAATTTGATATAATAAAGAGAAATCGGGAAAGGAAGAGGAACTGCTATGAGCTTTCTACAAGTTGTATCTGCAAATATTTTAAGTATGGCCGTCACTTTACTCTTCTTCCTCTGGATGTCCGGCATTCTCCTGGGCCGTATTCCAAATCGGGGGATCCGGCATAGGAGTGCATATATCCTGGCTGCTCTGTTCGGGGTGCTGCTGCTTTCAACTGTTGGGGCTGTCTGTTACCGGACTGGCTTCTGGCGTCTTCCCTATAGCATAGGCACTATTGCCTGGCAGTACTTTAATCTTGTATGCTGGGCTCTGATTCTGCGCATTGCGTATAAGGTTTCCTTTCGGGATTGCTGCCTTAGCGTACTGATGATCGAGATTTTGGGCTCCTATGGCGATCTGCTTTCCCAATTATATCTGTACGGGAGATTTTTTGATCTTAGGATTGCCTCACAGCGTTGGGAATATCTCTTCTGGATGTTTGGAATAAGGCCGTGCTGCTTTCTGCTCTGCGGCCTGGTCATTGTAAAATCCGGCATTGCAAAGATATACCGCCAATGGCTGCAGCAGGAAAAAATACACAAGGGGATTCTGCTCCTTCTGGGACTTTATCCGGTTTACGGCGAGGCTTTAGACCATGTGATAAACGATCCGGAAAAAAACCGGGCATACCTTCTTCTTCCTTTTGTTATGCTTCTGGTGATTCATATGATTTTCGTTTATGTGGGACGGGACTGGCAGCAGAAGCAGTATATTCTGGCTCAGCAGGCCAACTTAAGACAGCAGGCTATTTACATAGAAAAAATGGAGCAGATCCAGGAGGAGCTCCGCCGGTTCCGCCATGATTTTAGAAATATGACAGCCGGCATGTATCTCCAGGTAAAGGAAGGAGATATGGATGCAGTCCAATCCTTTATCCAGGAAATGACAGAGGATTTTGACCGGCAGGCAGGCGACCAGATCCGTCTCCTAAATCAGCTGGCCAATGTACATATGGTAGAGATCAAGGGTCTCCTTCTGGAAAAGCTGGCCCGGATGCAAAAAGAAGAAATACATTGTGAGCTGGAGGTGCTGCGGCCCTTTGAGAGAACCCGGATGCGGAGTACAGATCTGTGCCGGTGTCTTGGCATCCTTATGGACAATGCTGTGGACGAGGTCCGGGGGAAAGAGAATGCAAAAATTCATCTGATGATCAGCAGTCAGGACGGCTGTACCACCTTTCGGATCAAAAATACCATGTATCATGGGGTAGACTTTCAGAAGCTTGGAACAGCCGGCTACACCACAAAGGGAGAAGGCCGCGGGATTGGACTGGAAAGCTATCAGAGGATACTGGGAAGGTATGATTTTGTCTTCCCCTTCACAGCCATACAGGACGGCTGCTTTGTGCAGGAGCTGAAAATCCAGGAGGTTTAACATATGCTGCCAATCTATATATGCGAGGACGAAGAGGCCATCCGGAATGCGGAACGCGCCTGGCTGGAAAAGAAGATTCTCATAGAGGGTCTGGATATGGAAATAGCCCTGTGTACAGAAAGCCCCAAGGAGCTTCTAAAGCATCTGTCCGGGGAACAGAAACGGGGAATCTATTTTCTGGATGTGGAGCTTAAGGGCTCCTCCATGGACGGCTTCCAGCTTGGACAGGAAATACGGAAAATAGATGCCAGAGGCTTTCTCGTCTATGTCACGGCCTTCCAGGATCTGGCCTTTGAGACCTTCCGCTACCATCTGGAAGCCCTGGATTACATCTGCAAGAAAAATCCGGAGAAAATGTACGAAGGACTTTCCCACTGTCTGAAGGTAATAGAAGAACGCGTGAGCCGGGAACAGGGAGAGCAGCAGGAATACTTTACCGTCAAGACCCTGGATGTAGTCCGTCATATTCCGCTTAAAGAGATCCTTTACTTTGCCACAGCCGGACGCACCCACCGGATTGAACTTCACGCCCGGCAGGAGCGCCTGGACTTTATCGGCAGCATCCAGGAGCTGGAGGAAAAGCTGGGACAACAGTTTATCCGGATTCACAGAGCTTACCTGGTGCGCACAGACGAGATTGCCCAGGTGAATCTGAAAACAAAAGAGGTTGTTTTAAAAAACAAAGAGCGCTGCCCCTTTTCCAGAAATATGAAGCAGAAGCTTCTTGAGCGTATGGCCGGGCAGCCTTTATGAGAAGCTGCTTCTGTTCAGGCAGTAAAAAAACCATCTGGGCATTTTTCATCCATCTGAAACGGCTGTGTGATAAAATAAGCCATGTGTCCGGTGAGCAGGGCATTCGTCCCTTGTTCGCTGAAGGCGGCAAAAGAATCATAACAGAAAGAAGTGGTATGAAATGACAGAAACAGCAAAAACAAAGAAGCAGTTCCTTATCTTTCTCCTAATCGCTTACGGGGTAACATATGTGATGGGAATTCTCACCTGGTACGGAAGCACCATACCGGTGGAAATGAGCATATTTCCCAGTGCTCAGATGTTCTACCCGGCCGCCGGCGTCATGCTGGCGTATATGCTCACGGAAGAAAAGGACAGTCTTGTTCCCAAATGGTTTTATGCCTGCTTTTTACTGGTGACGGCTGCTATGATAGCCTTGTGCATATTGTCTGTGGCAATGCCGCAGCAAACCGTCACTATGATGGAGCAGAGCGTTTCTCTGTGGGCCGTGCTCAGCCAGTACGTGATCATAGGCGGAAGCATCCTCTGCTGGATTCCCCTTCTCCTGTCGGGAAAGAAGCGAAGAGCCGCCTACGGCCTTGGGTGGAAGAAATGGAAAGCCTCCTTTTTCTGCATCCTGGTATTTTTACTGCTCTATTTTGGCCGCGCCGCCGCTGCTTACGCAATGGAGGGCGAACCGGGGGCTATCCTGGAGATTCTGGCAGATCCCAGCGCGTGGATTTATATGCTTTTCCTGGTGGTGAATTTCTTCCTTGCCTTTGCGCCGTTTCTTGGAGAAGAATACGGGTGGCGTTATTACCTGCAGCCCCTGCTTCAGAAACGCTTCGGCATGCGCGCCGGTGTGCTGGTTCTGGGCGTGGTATGGGGCGTGTGGCATGTGTTCCTGGACTTTTTTTACTACACGACCCCAGACCGGGGATTGGTTATGCTGATCTCCCAGATGATCACCTGCGTGGCCTTAGGTATCTTTTTTGCCTGGACTTATCTGAAGACAGACAATATCTGGGTTCCGGTGATCCTGCATTTTCTGAATAATAATCTGACGCTGGTGATTGCCAATGATTATTCTGTGGAAGTGCTTGAAAATCAGCAGGTAACATGGGCCATGATCCCTTCGGCTCTCATCTTGAACGGGATTTTCTTCGGTCTGTTTCTATTATCGAAAGAGTTTCGGAGATCCCATGATAAAAAGCTATAGATCTTTTTCCCACACTATGCTATAATACCCTCAGCCGGCAGAGAAAGGCAGCCGGCTGAGGGTAATTTATTAACATTTAGAATAATATGCAAAATAGGTTTTCATGCGTCAAGTGTTCAGCGGATGGGGAGTTGCCGCCGAAACGAAAAGCAGGCAGGGAATGTCAGTCTTACGATATGATTACCGCACCCGTTGCAGCAATATAAGATCGCATCTCATATTGTGGAGGGATATTTCGTCATATGTTCTGTCACATTATGGAGATGCTTTTTTGATCCGCGGATTGTGGCCGGATGCAAAAAGAGCAGTCTCCAGGAATTATGTTCCGCAATACTTTACAGGCACATGTCTTTAGGCTGAAATGTATGGCGGCTCAGAGAAAGGGGGCTCTTTTTTGATGATGGATTACGAGAAGATAAAAGCCGGTGTCAGGCTGATGCTTGAGGGAATCGGCGAGGATGTGGAACGTGAGGGTCTGCTGGAAACACCAGACCGGATTGCCCGGATGTGTGCGGAGATTTACGGAGGCCTTTATGAGGATGCGGCTGTGCATCTCAAGAAACAGTTTACGGCCGGGCGCAATGATATGGTGGTGGAAAAGGATATCACTTTTTATTCTACCTGTGAACACCATCTGCTTCCTTTTTATGGAAAGGCTCATATTGGCTACCTGCCGAATGGAAAGGTTGTGGGCTTAAGCAAGCTGGCCAGAACCGTGGATGTCTTTGCCAGAAGGCCCCAGATCCAGGAGAAGATGACGGCCCAGATAGCGGAGGCCCTGGATGAGAGCCTCAACCCCCAGGGGGTCATCGTGATGATTGAGGCAGAGCACACCTGTATGACTATGCGCGGAATCAAGAAGCCGGGAAGTAAGACCGTGACCCTGGTAACTACCGGAGTGTTCCAGGACAATGCAGAGCTTCAGAACCGGTTTCTGGCACTGGTGCGCCAGCCATGAACCGTGTAAATGCCGTCTGGCAGCATGAAACCTATCAGAGCTGCCTTTCGAAGCTGAAAGCCTGGGAGGAAAAACGGGAATTCTGCCGCCACACGCCGGAGCATTTTCTGGATGTGGGCCGGCTTACCTGGATTCTGGCCTTAGAGCAGGGGATTCCGGCCAAAAAAGAGATTGTCTATGCAGCGGGACTGCTCCATGATATCGGCCGTTTCCGCCAGTATGAGGAGGGGATCCCCCATGAGCAGGCAAGCGCAGAGCTGGCGGAGCAGATATTGAGGGACTGCGGATTTGACGAGGAGGAGCGGGAGCAGATACTGGAGCTGATATGGGAGCATCGGACAAAGGGACAGGAGGAAACCCTGGCAAGCCTCTTTTACCGGGCCGACAAGCTGTCCCGAAGCTGCTATTCCTGCCCGGCAAGAGAGAAATGCGACTGGCCAAAGGAGAAGAAGAACCTGGAGATTCGCATCTAAAGGAGATTGATATGAGAATTGGAGACAGAAGCTTTGACACCACAGAACATACCTATATTATGGGCATCCTCAATATAACTCCGGATTCCTTTTCTGACGGCGGCAAATGGAACACCCTGGACGAAGCCCTGGGCCATGCAGAGCAGATGGTTAAGGACGGGGCCGATATTGTGGACATCGGCGGCGAATCCACACGGCCCGGCCACGAGCAGATTACCGAGGAGGAAGAAATTGAACGGGTAGTCCCGGTGATAGAGGCAGTGAGAGCGCGGATAGACGTTCCCATTTCCATTGACACCTACAAGGCTAAAGTGGCAGAGGCGGCTGTAAAAGCCGGGGCGGATCTGGTGAACGATATCTGGGGCCTTAAGTACGATCCCAAGATGGCCGGACTGATAGCAGAGACAGGAGCGGCCTGCTGCCTGATGCACAACAAGGAGAAGGCAGAATACGAGAACTTTTACCAGGACATGCTGCGTGAAACCCGGCAGTGCGTTGAGATAGCGAGGGCGGCGGGCATTGCCAGCGACAAAATCATCCTGGATCCGGGAATCGGTTTTGGAAAAACCTATGAGATGAACCTGGAAACCCTTCACTATATGGAGCGTTTCCATTCCCTTGGTTATCCAATGCTCCTTGGAACCTCAAGAAAATCCGTCATCGGCCTGACCCTTGGCCTGCCGGCGGATCAGAGAGAGGAAGGGACGCTGGCGACGACGGTGATAGCGGTAATGAAAAAGTACGCCTTTGTACGGGTTCACGACGTAAAGGCTAATAAACGCGCCATTCAGATGACAAAAGCAATTTTAGCGGCAGGGCCGGAGGAATCCTAAACAGAAGCGCGTCGATATGGAGGAACATATGGATCGGATACACATAAGAAATCTGGAGGTTTTTGCAAAGCACGGCGTATTTCCGGAAGAAAACGTTCTGGGACAGAAGTTTGTAATCTCGGCCGTTCTTTACACTTCCACCCGTGAGGCCGGACAAAAAGACGATCTCACAAAATCCATTCACTACGGGGAGGTCAGCCACTTTATCCGCCGTTTTCTTGAGGAGCATACCTTCTTGCTTCTGGAAACAGCAGTGGAAAGGCTGGCAGAGGAGCTGCTGCTTAAGACCGAGCGTCTGGAAGGCGTGAGACTGGAGCTCAAAAAGCCCTGGGCGCCCATCGGCCTGCCCCTGGAGGATGTTTCCGTAGAAATTGAGCGGAGCTGGCATACGGCTTATATTGCCTTAGGCTCCAACATGGGAGATAAGAAGGCATATCTGGATCTGGGAGTGGAGGGCCTTAGGCAGACAAAGGGCTGCCGTGTTTTGGCCGTATCCGATTATCTGGCCACAGAGCCCTACGGCGTGAAGGAGCAGGACGAGTTCCTGAACGGAGCCATGAAGATACGCACAATTCTTCCGCCCCATGAGCTCCTTGACCGCCTTCACGAGATAGAACAGGAGGCCGGAAGGGAGCGGATTGTCCGCTGGGGCCCAGGACGCTGGATCTGGACATTTTGCTTTACGATGATTTGATTCTGGATGATGAAGAGCTTCACATTCCGCATATTGAGATGTACAAGAGGGATTTCGTGCTGGAGCCTCTCTGCCAGATTGCTCCTTATGTGCGCCACCCCGTATACAACCGGACGGCATTGGAGCTTTTGGAGGCTTTAAAGAGCAAAGCACAGCAATAAAAACAGAAGCAGGAAATAGATATCAGAAACAGGAGTTTTGCATGACAGGAAGCATGCAGGGCTCCTGTTTTTTCGGCTCTTCCTACCCTCCGTGTTTCCGTTAATGTCTCTTTGTGAACTAAATGTACATATAAATCAAAAATATATGGACAAATAAAAGGAATGATGTTATGATTGAACTACAAAGCACAGGAAACAGAGTGTAAGCAAGGGCCCGCAAATACTCAAATCCTTGGAGATGGAATAATGAATTTATTTTTACGAAGGAGGTATTTATGAGTTTTTCAACAATTTTTATTATCAGCTTTCTTACAGGCCTGACCTATTTTCTGAGAAGATTCCTGGGAGACTGTCAGCTGGAAAGGCCTCTGGTTCTGGGGCCTGTTGTGGGCTTGGTATTGGGGGATTTTCGGACAGGCCTGGAAGTGGGAGCCTCCCTGGAGCTGGTATTTATGGGGGCGCAGGCTATCGGCGGAAGCGTTCCCTCCAATGTGGCCATCGGAAGCGCCCTGGGAACAGCCATTGCCATTACATCTAAGACCGGACTGGAGGGAGCTATGATGGTGGCGGTTCCGGTTGCAGTTGTGGCAAGTACCTTTGAGATGTTTGCAAAGACCTTCTGCGCTTTTTCGGTTCACCTGGCGGACAAATACGCAGAAAAAGGCGACTGGAAGGGAATCAGCTTAATGGTTCATGCAGGAAACGCCTTTCACTTTCTGGCGTATTTTATTCCTACGCTTTTGGCCTTGTACCTGGGGGCGCAGTATGTAACCGATCTGATGAATGCAGTCCCGGCGAACATCATGTCCGGAATCAAGGCTGTAGGCAGTCTTTTGCCGGCCCTGGGCTTTGGGCTTCTGCTGAATAACTTAAGCACAAAAGAATTTATGCCCTACTTTTTTATCGGTTTTGCCATTGCGGCTTACATACCAAGCTTTGGAGTTATGGGCATCGCATTTTTGGGAACCGCCTATGTGGCGCTGTATGCATTCCGCAGATTAAATCAAGAGGAGGAGGCTTAATATGGGGGAGAAGATTTTAACCAAAAAGGATTTGACGAGATTGTTTGTCCGTTCCAATGCCGTTCAGTCTGCGTTCAATTTTGAGCGTCAGCAGGCCCTTGGCTTTGAGTGGGGCATGATACCGCTGATCAATAAGCTGTACCCAAACCGGGATGACCGCATAGCGGCCTACAAGCGTCATCTGGGATATTTCAATTCCCATCCCTGGACCTGCGGCCCGATTTACGGCATGGTTGCCTCCATGGAGGAGCGGAAAGCCCTGGGCGAGGATGTTCCCGAGGAGAATATTACAGCCGTAAAGAGCGCATTGATGGGCCCCCTGGCAGGTATCGGAGACTCCCTTTTCTGGGGGACCCTGCGGCCCATCGCCGCCGGTATCTGCGCCTCCCTGGCACTGAGCGGAAACGGGATTGCGCCCCTTATCTTTGTTCTGCTTGTCAACGCCATTCATTTTGGTGTACAATACTGGGGCGTTATGGCAGGATACAATTTTGCGGATCAGTTTATGGAGAAGATGCAGAGCTTCCAGATCAAGGCCTGGATGGAGGCCGCAACGATTCTGGGACTGATTGTAGTAGGAGGGCTGGCCGCCACCTGGCTGAATGTGACCACGCCCCTTACCTACACTACAGGAGAGGCAAGCGTTGCGCTCCAGGCAACACTGGACAATATTTTCCCCAAGCTTCTGCCGTTAATCTGCACCCTTGGCGTTTACGGCGTGCTGAGAAAAGGAAAGAGCACCATGTGGGCCATGTGCGCCATCATCATCATCGGCTTTGTCCTGGGCTTTATCGGGGTTCTCTGATTGAAACAGGCCCATCAAAAAGATACAGCTTTGAAGCTGCCGGGCGCAGATCCAGCCGATTTGCCTCTGGCAGCTGCCCTTTCGAATAAAAGTTTCTCTCAGAACCAGTGTGTCGAAGCGGCTTTACCCTTTAGAGCTGTCGCGCAGCGACTTCAAATAGTTTAGCTAAGAAATGCAATGGTAAAGCCGCAAAGGCGCACGAGAGAAACTTTTATGAGTGCCCTTTCGAATAAAAGTTTCTCTCATAACCGGTGTGTCGAAGCGGCTTTACCCTTTAGAGCTGTCGCGCAGCGACTTAGAATAGGAGAATTGTATGGGATTACAACTAATAAGAGTAGACGAACGGCTGATTCACGGGCAGGTTGCCCTGGGATGGAGCCGGGCAAGAGGTATTGATACCATTATAGCAGTGGACGATAAAGTGGCAAAGGACAGCTTTCAGTGCTCCCTTTTGAAAATGGCCACCCCCGCAGGCGTGAAATCCTTTATTCTGGATGAGGATCATGCGGAAGAGAATATCAAATCCGGAAAGTACGACAGAAAGAAAGTCATGCTTCTGGTAAAGGGTCCCCGGACTCTTCTGGACTTGCTGAACCGGGGAATTGAAATCAAGGAAGTCAATATAGGCAATCTGTGCTCCGCAGCCGGAAAGGAAAAGCTTCTGAGCCACGTATATGCAGATGAGGAGGAGCTGAAGCTCTGGAAGGAGATTTCCGAGAGAGGCGTGAAAATGTACGCCCAGACCGTTCCGGATTCCCCCAGTGCGGATTTCAATGAGGTTTTAAGAAAACTGTAACAGTCGGATATTCTTGAGAAAGGAAAAAATAAAAATCACATTATGAATTTTGACGCAATACATCAGCCTTATCAATTAAGCCGGTACAGTGTGGCTGCCGGAAACGGAATGGTCTGCAGCAGCAGCGCCCTTGCTTCGTCAGCCGGTCTGGAGATGTTGAAAAAGGGAGGAAACGCAGTGGATGCGGCGATTGCAGCCGCAGCCGTCCTGTGCGTGGCAGAGCCGGTCAGCAATGGATTGGGCGGCGATGCCTTTGCTATCGTATGGATGAAGGACCAGATGTATGGATTGAACGCATCGGGATGCAGTCCGGAAGGCATTTCCGTTGAAGAAGTTCAAAAGAGAGGTTATCAAAAGATTCCCAAGAGAGGATGGCTGCCTGTGACTGTGCCGGGACAGCCGAAGGCCTGGGCTGCGCTTTCCAAGCGGTTTGGAAAGCTTAAGCTTTCCGAGGTTTTAGAGCCGGCGATCACGTACGCCCGGCAGGGAGTTCCGGTTTCGGCCGCAGTCGCCTTTCTCTGGGATAAGTATGTAAAGAAAGATTCCCGGGAGTTCGGGAAGGACAAGTCTTTTAACGAGTGGTACCGTATGTTTACAAAGGACGGAAAGCCCTATGAGTTTGGAGAAATAGTCAGATTCCCCGCCCTGGCAAGATCCCTGCGCTTAATCGGAGAGACAAAGGGAGACGCTTTTTACTACGGGGAGATAGCGGATAAAATAGATGCCCAGAGCAGACGCGACGGCGGATTTTTACGAAAATCAGATCTGGAAAAGTACGAGGCGGAATGGGTGGAGCCTATCTCTGTCAATTACCGGGGAGTGGACGTCTGGGAAATTCCCCCCAACGGGCAGGGCATCGTCACCCTTATGGCCTTGAACATCCTTAAAAATTTTGATATAGCAGCCATGAAGCCGGAGGAGATTTCACATCTGCAGTTTGAAGCCATCAAAATGGCGTTTGCAGACGCTTTGGCAACCGTTACGGATTTGGCGGATATGCGCACGGATTACCATGCATATCTCAGTGAAGCCTATGGAAAGAAGCGTTTTGCGGAGATTGGAGAAAAGGCCGGGCTTCCAAAGACCGGAAAACCGCCTAAGAGCGGAACGGTGTATCTGTGCACTGCGGACAAGGAAGGAAATATGGTATCCTACATCCAGAGCAACTATATGGATTTCGGCAGCGGAATCGTGATTGAGGATTACGGTGTTTCCCTGCAGAACCGCGGTTACGATTTTTCTCTTGATCCGGAAAATATTAATGTTCTCATTCCGGGGAAAAAGTGTTATCATACAATTATCCCCGGTTTTCTGACACAGAACGGCCGTCCCATAGGACCCTTTGGTGTCATGGGCGGTTATATGCAGCCTCAGGGACATCTGCAGGTTGTTATGAATCTGCTCGACTTTCACCTGAATCCCCAGATGTGTCTGGATGCTCCCAGGTGGCAGTGGAAGGAAGGGCTAAGCTTTAAGGTTGAGCCTGGCTTTGAGCCGGAATGGATGGAGTCTATGAGCCGCCGGGGACATCAGATTGAGGTGGCGGAGAACCGTTTTTCCTTCGGCCGCGCAGAGATGATTGTGCGCATGGAAAACGGGATTTACGTGGGAGCGACAGAATCCCGTACCGACGGATGCTGCGCCGCATATTGAGAAAATGGGTGTGTCGAAGCGACTTTACCCTTTAGTGCTGTCGCGCAGAGACTTCAAATAGTTTAACTAAGAAATGCTATGGTAAAGTCGCAAAGACGCACGAGAGAAACTTTTATGAGAGCCCTTCCGAATAAAAGTTTCTCTCATTACCGGTGTGTCGAAGCGACTTTACCCTTTAGTGCTGTCGCGCAGCGACTTAAAAACAGTAATATCCCTCACAGTGCACAAATCAATTTACAGACGCATGCTTTCTGCGGCTGGAAATTGATTTCATACAAGTGTACTGGGAGGGATATTACGGAACTCAAAATAGGAGGCTTGTTGTAATGAAAGTGTTGTTGCAGTTGTATACGGCATGGTTTAAAATGGGACTTTTCACCTTTGGCGGCGGCTACGCCATGCTTCCCATGATTCAGAGGGAGGTTATTGAGAAATACCACTGGGCCACAGAGGACGAGATCATGGATTACTATGCCATCGGACAATGCACGCCCGGAATTATCGCAGTAAATACGGCTACCTTTGTAGGCTATTATCAAAAGGGAGTGCTGGGCGGAATTGCAGCCACTCTCGGCGTTGTGAGCCCTTCCGTTATTATCATCGGGCTCATTGCTTCTCTTATTTCCAATTTTGCGGAGCTGGCAGTGGTGCAGCATGCCCTTCTGGGCATCAATGTAGCCGTGTGTGTGCTTATGATTGAGGCGATTACGAATCTGTGGAAGAAAAGCATCAAAAATATTGCGGCCTTCTGCGTATTTGCCATGGCACTGCTTCTGTCTGCACTTACAAGCGTTTCTACCGTATGGCTTGTGATTCTGTCGGGAGCTCTTGGAATCTTAATGAGTAAGGCGGGGTGGTTGAAGCATGAATAATCTGGGACTGCTGATCTGGGAATTTTTAAAAACGGGACTCTTTGCCGTGGGAGGAGGCCTTGCGACCATACCCTTTTTGAATGAAATGGGAGTGCGGTACGGGTGGTTTACCATGGAAACGCTGTCAACGATGATTGCGGTTTCCGAGTCTACGCCTGGCCCCATCGGCATTAATATGGCTACCTACGTGGGATATTCCGTGGCGGGAGCCGGAGGAGCCGTAGCGGCGACCTTAAGCATTGTTACCCCCAGCATTATTGTAATCTGTATTATTGCCAATTATTTCCAAAAATTTAAGAATGCAAAGCTGGTGAAGATGATTTTTGCAGGCCTGAAGCCGGCGGTCGTAGGCTTTATCGTCTCTGCCTGTCTGAATCTCTTTGTCTCTACCCTGCTGCATGCGGAAAAGGGGCTGGACGCCGGAATCGGGCAGCTGTTTAACTGGAAATGCATCTGCCTTTTTGCGGTGCTTTACGCTGCGAAAAAGAAGTTTTCCAAGCTGCATCCAATCGTGATCATTGTTGCGGCTGCTGCGGCAGGCATTATATTTTCCTTTTAAGGCAGAGAGGCATCCTGCGCCCAAAGGGCGTGGAAGGCTTTTATCCAAAGAAAATGGGAAAGTCAAGGATTCTACAGCAATAAACAAAAAGAGGGTCTGTCGGGAAGTGCAGCATCAGACATTTCTGATGTCATATTTCCCGACAGACCTCTGTCTTTTTATTGACTGAAAGACGAAAAAGTATATTCATAGAGATCGGATCGGTAAAAGGATGAAGTGTAATGAACCGGAGTGTTCTTATCCGAATAGCGGATGGAAACACTGTTTAAGAGAGCGCGGCTTGTGGACTGGAGAATCCGGATCTGTTCGTCGCTCCCCTCAATAGCGCGCAGTCTTGTTACAAAACCATTTACCTCGATGCCGCATTCCTTTGTATAGGCGTCGATGGAAGAAACCATGGAATTCAGATCAGGGTTTGGAAGGTAGTGGGTAGGAATATATGTGTACTGGAGGGCAATGGGAGTTCCGTTCCCCGTGCGCAGCCGGGAAATGAGATAAAGGGTCTCTTTTGGGGAAATCTTCAATTCCTCCGCCACGTTGGGAAATTCCTCCCCCGTGACAACCCTGAATTCCAGAAGCTGGCTTGCGGCAGTCATTCCGATATTCTGCATATCTTCCGTGAAGCTCATTTTCTTTTGTATATTTCTGTTTACCGGCCTGGAGGAAACAAAAGAACCTTTGCCGGGAATGCGCTCTATAATACCACGGACAGCCAGCTCGGCCAATGTGTTGTGAACCGTCTGCCGTCCAAAATGAAACATGTCTACCAATTCGGCTTCCGAAGGAATTTTATCGCCTACTTTCAAATTGCCTTTGCTGATTTCGGAAATCAGATAATTCTCCAGAGTCTGCTTTTTGGATGCGCTTCGTTTGTTACCGTTCGTCATAGCTGTCTCCTTTCTCGTAGATATTAACACATTTTCCCATATAAGACAAATGCAAAATCGTGTTCCCATGGCGTATTGCAAAACAGGTATGATTATGTTATAACTTTTACAGACTACTACATTTGAAACATGCAAGGATACAGGGCCCGGGCGGCGCCTGGCATAAAAGGATAAGGAAGATACCCTATGATCATAGAGACATTTTCAGAACAGGAAACAAGAGCCTTCGGAGAGCGCTTAGGCGTCCGGGCAGAGCCGGGAAGCATCTATACGCTGACCGGTGATCTCGGTGTGGGAAAAACCGTATTCACCCAGGGCTTTGCCAGAGGGCTGGGAGTGGAAGAGCCTGTGAACAGCCCGACCTTCACCATTGTCCAGGAGTACGGGGAAGGCCGCCTTCCTTTCTATCATTTCGATGTATACCGCATTGGAAATGTGGACGAGATGGATGAGATAGGCTGCGAAGATTATTTTTACGGCGGAGGCGTCTGCCTGATTGAGTGGGCGAATCTTATAGAAGAGATTCTGCCAAAGGAACGAATTGCCATAACCATAGAGAAAGACTTAAACAAAGGCTTTGACTACCGGAAAATCACTGTCGAAGGCGGCTGGGAGCAGACAGGGCAAGAGGTCCGGATAAAATATTGAGGTATTGGAATAGAGGTATGATATGAAGGTTTTAGCATTGGACAGCTCCGGGCTCGCGGCCTCTGTGGCTGTCGTGGAAGATGACGGAGTAAACAGCAATCTGCTGGCAGAATACACAGTCAATTACAAAAAGACGCATTCCCAGACCCTGCTCCCCATGCTGGATGAAATAGCGTCCATGATAGAGTTGGATCTAAACACCCTGGACGCCATTGCGGCGGCAGCCGGTCCTGGTTCCTTCACAGGCCTGCGGATCGGATCGGCCACGGCAAAGGGCCTGGGACTTGCCCTTGACAAGCCCCTGGTGCACATTCCTACCGTAGATGCCCTGGCTTACAATCTCTATGGAACAGACCGGCTCATCTGCCCTCTGATGGATGCCAGAAGAAACCAGGTGTATACGGGAATCTATGAATTTCAAAATAACTGCCTTCATGTGCTGGAGCCTCAGATGGCAGTCAGTATCCAGGAGATAGCGGAAAAACTCTGTGCGCTGGGCCGGGAGGTTATTTTTCTGGGAGACGGGGTGCCCGTATACCGAAGCCCTCTGACAGAAGTCCTGATGGCGGGGCAGCAGTTCTCCTTTGCGCCGGCTCACATAAGCCGCCAGCGTGCGGGAGCCGTAGGAATGCTGGCCCTGCAGTATATCCGGGAAGGAAGGATCGAGACGGCTATGGAGCACAGGCCCGACTACCTGCGTCTGCCCCAGGCGGAACGGGAACGGGCGGAAAAGGAAGCAAAGAACCATGAGTGAGCTGATAATAAGGCGGATGAAGGAAGAGGATCTTGCCCAGGTATGCGCCATAGAGGAAGAAACCTTTTCTATGCCCTGGTCCAGGAGCTCCTTCCAGGAAACCCTTTCCTATTACCATACCCTGTTTCTGACAGCGGAGCTTGACGGGGAGATTGCAGGCTACTGCGGCTGCTATCAAAGCCTGGAGGAAGCGGAGATCACCAATATTGCAGTAAAGCGCCAGCTTCGGGGCCATGGAATCGGCCGGAGGCTTCTGGAGGAGCTGATGCGCATTGGGAAAGAGCAGGGGGCTTTCGCCTACACCCTGGAGGTACGGGTAAGCAACCAGGCGGCCATTCATTTGTACGAAAGCCTTGGCTTTGTGTCCTTTGGCATCCGCAAAAATTTTTACGAAAAGCCAAAAGAAGATGCCATGATTATGTGGCGGCATTGGGAAGTATAGGATACGTGAAGGAAATTCGTTACTGGGCGGAGTGAACAGTAACGGAAATTCGTGGTTGTAAGCAATTCCCACTATCTGTACATGAAATTCTTATGTAAAATAGAACTGCAGCAGACAGAATCTACACTTGAAACCACATATGTATCCGGCATGGAAGCCGCAGGATAGGGCCGGGTACAGAGTGTTTTGGGCAGTATGCAGAGCAGATAGGGAGGACAGGCAGTATGCGTGAGTACAAAAAGGAAGAAACAAAGGTTTTGGAGCGGATCGTTTGCAACGGATGCGGCAAGGTCATTGCCGTAAAGCACGGAATGCCCATGGAAGGGGTACTGGAGGTGCGCCAGGTATGGGAATAT
This sequence comes from Candidatus Merdisoma sp. JLR.KK011, assembly GCF_036941125.1. Lineage (NCBI taxonomy): Bacteria > Bacillati > Bacillota > Clostridia > Lachnospirales > Lachnospiraceae > Candidatus Merdisoma > Candidatus Merdisoma sp. JLR.KK011. The sequence continues at coordinate 1,807,869 of NZ_JAYWSZ010000004.1, forward strand.
ATGTCCGGCAAGGACGGCCGCATGGACAGCTTTGATCTGTGCGAGGAGTGCTACGACCGGATGACAGAGCAGTTTCAGATTCCGCCCGCCACAACGGAAGTGGTGGAACTGATATAAGCAGAGAGGGCTGTCAAAAGCGGCCCTGTACATAGAGAATACCCTGTCGATTACGCCCAGAGAGACGAAGGAATTCAAGTGTTTACAATAAGGAAAGTATGGAGAGTTGGAAATGTTAGATGTATGTTTGCTGGGAAGCGGCGGAATGATGCCTCTTCCGTATCGCTGGCTCACAGCGCTGATGACCAGATACAATGGAAGCAGCCTGCTCATTGACTGCGGCGAAGGAACACAGATTGCGATTAAAGAAAAGGGATGGAGCTTTAAGCCCATTGATATCATCTGCTTTACCCATTTTCACGGGGATCATATCAGCGGCCTTCCGGGCCTTCTTTTGACCATGGGAAATGCAGAGCGCACAGAACCCTTGACCTTGATTGGTCCCAAGGGCCTGGAGCGTGTAGTAAATGCCCTGCGTGTGATTGCGCCGGAGCTGCCGTTTCCCATAGTGTTTATAGAACTGACCCAGGCGGAGGAAGAGCTGTGCCTGGGGGGCTATCGAATCAAGGCCTTTCGGGTGAACCACAATATCACCTGCTACGGCTATTCCCTGGAGATCGACCGGGCCGGAAAGTTCCAGGTGGAGGAGGCCGTAAAGCGTCAGATTCCCAAGCATTACTGGAGTAGGCTTCAAAAGGGCGAGACCATTGCCACAGAGGAGGGAATTACCTACACGCCGGACATGGTTATGGGTGCTCCGAGAAAAGGAATCAAGGTCGTATACTGTACCGACACACGGCCCACAGCCTCCATTGGAGAAAATGCAAAGAATGCGGATCTTTTTATCTGCGAGGGCATGTACGGAGAGAAGGGAAAGGAAGCGAAGGCGGCGTCCTATAAGCATATGACCTTTTATGAGGCGGCGAAGCTGGCAAAGGATGCGGATGTAAAGGCCCTCTGGCTGACCCATTACAGCCCCTCCCTCAACCGGCCGGAGGAGTACATGGACGAGGTGCGCCGGATCTTTCCCAGGGCCGAGGCAGGGAAGGATCGGAAGTCCATAGAATTGGACTTTGAGGAAGCGTAAAAAACGGCGATGATTCATATCCCTTTTGCACAAGCATCCGGGATCCGGAAAACGGAGGCTTTCAGAGGGTGGAATGGAGACTGATATGAGCGAACAAAAAGATATTTATATTCTGGCAATTGAAAGCTCCTGCGACGAGACGGCCGCTTCCGTGGTGAAGAACGGCCGCTGTGTGCTGTCCAATGTGATTTCCTCCCAGATTGAGCTTCATAAGCTTTATGGAGGAGTGGTGCCGGAGATTGCTTCCAGAAAGCACATTGAGAAAATTAACCAGGTGATTGAGGAGGCCCTTGCCCAGGCGCAGGTTACTTTGGATGATCTGGATGCCATTGGCGTGACCTACGGCCCGGGACTGGTGGGAGCCCTTCTTGTGGGCGTGGCGGAGGCTAAGGCCATCAGCTATGCCAAAAAGCTGCCCCTGGTGGGCGTCCATCATATTGAAGGCCATATTTCTGCTAACTATATTGAAAATCTCGATCTGGAGCCGCCCTTTATCTGTCTGGTGGTATCCGGGGGGCACACCCATCTGGTAAGGGTGAAGGATTACGGTGTCTACGAGATTCTGGGACGCACCAGGGATGACGCGGCCGGGGAGGCCTTTGACAAGGTGGCCAGGGCGATCGGCCTTGGTTATCCCGGCGGCCCGAAGATTGACAAGCTCTCCAAAGAGGGAAATCCCGAGGCCATTGCATTTCCCAGGGCTAAAATTGCGGATTCCCCCTATGATTTCAGCTTCAGCGGCGTGAAATCGGCGGTTCTCAATTATCTGAACAGCTGCCAGATGAAGGGGGAGGCGGTGAACCGGGCGGATGTGGCGGCTTCCTTTCAAAAAGCGGTCTGTGATGTTCTGGTGGAGCATGCCATGGGAGCTATGAAAGAGCTTGGAGGAGATAAACTGGCCATTGCCGGCGGAGTGGCTTCTAATTCTACGCTGCGCGCCGCCTTTGCAGCGGCCTGCGGGAAGGAAGGGATTCGCTTTTACCACCCTTCGCCGATTCTCTGTACGGATAACGCGGCTATGATCGGGGCGGCGGCCTACTATGAATATCAGAAAGGTGTGCGGCACGGGCTGGATCTCAATGCGGTGCCGAATCTGAAATTGGGGGAACGGCAATGAGGGAAGAGGAAAATAAGGATAAGCTAAGAAGGCGCTGCACGGCTGTTGTTTTGGCGGCGGGACAGGGAAAGCGCATGGGAGGGAAGGTGCAGAAGCAGTATCTGGAGCTTCATGGAAAGCCGATTCTATATTATTCTCTGGCGGCTTTTCAAAATTCTCCTCTGATTGACAGTATCATTCTGGTAACAGGCCCGGAGCAGATGGCCTGGTGCAAGGAGGAGCTGGTACATAAATACAATCTGACCAAGGCGGACACCATCACCACTGGCGGAGCGGAGCGTTATACCTCTGTGTGGAACGGGCTGCAGGTGATTGAGGAGGATATGACCCAGGCAGACCGGGAGGGGATCGTATTTATCCACGACGGGGTGCGTCCTTTTATAGATGAGGGGATCTTAGCGAGAACCCTGGAGGCGGCTTCCGAGTACAAAGCCTGTGTTGCGGCTATGCCTGTAAAGGAAACCATCAAGCTGGCGGATGAAAATGATTTTGTTGAAAGCACCCCGGCCCGGAACCGGCTCTGGGGAATTCAGACGCCCCAGGTATTTGATTTTCCGCTGGTCTTTGGGGCTTACCGGGCAGCCATAGAGAGCGGCCGCACAGACATGACGGATGATGCTATGATCGTGGAGAATTTTACGGATGTAAAGGTGAAGCTGGTGGAGGGCTCCTACGAGAATATTAAGATTACAACACCCGGGGATTTGGGGATTGCGGAGGCATTTTTAGAAAAGCAAAAAAATCTTAAAAAAGCTGTTGACATGGAAAAATAAAGGTGTTACAATACTAATCGTCGCCACGCAAAGGCGGTATAAAAGTCAGAGTGTGGAGAGGTATCGAAGTGGTCATAACGAGGCGGTCTTGAAAACCGTTTGTCCGAAAGGGCGCATGGGTTCGAATCCCATCCTCTCCGTTTATTACCACAAAAGGTATCATTCGATTTTAGAAATCGAGCATCTTGGAGAAGTACCCAAGCTGGCCGAAGGGGCTCCCCTGGAAAGGGAGTAGGTCGTTAATAGCGGCGCGAGGGTTCAAATCCCTCCTTCTCCGTTAAGCTTAAAATTTATTGTTGACAAGCTTCGGCAAATGTGATAATATGTTTAAGCTGACCTGTTGGACAAACAGGAGCAAGCGAACCTTGATAACTAAACAGTGTAAAACCTTGAAAATTCTGAAAGAGAATCATGGATAATGGTTCGTGTTCTGTAAAGAGCCGGACGGTTATCATTCAAGAACAGCTTAGAGATAAGCGACCTAAAAACAGTAAGAACGGGAAAGAAATTGCTAGCAGCGATTTCTGACCAGACAAACACTTAAACATGAGAGTTTGATCCTGGCTCAGGATGAACGCTGGCGGCGTGCTTAACACATGCAAGTCGAACGAAGCACTGAAAGCAGATTACTTCGGTTTGAAGCTTTCTTTGACTGAGTGGCGGACGGGTGAGTAACGCGTGGGTAACCTGCCTCATACAGGGGGATAACAGTTAGAAATGACTGCTAATACCGCATAAGCGCACGGTTTCGCATGGAACAGTGTGAAAAACTCCGGTGGTATGGGATGGACCCGCGTCTGATTAGCTGGTTGGCGGGGTAACGGCCCACCAAGGCGACGATCAGTAGCCGGCCTGAGAGGGTGAACGGCCACATTGGGACTGAGACACGGCCCAAACTCCTACGGGAGGCAGCAGTGGGGAATATTGCACAATGGGGGAAACCCTGATGCAGCGACGCCGCGTGAAGGAAGAAGTATTTCGGTATGTAAACTTCTATCAGCAGGGAAGAAAATGACGGTACCTGACTAAGAAGCCCCGGCTAACTACGTGCCAGCAGCCGCGGTAATACGTAGGGGGCAAGCGTTATCCGGATTTACTGGGTGTAAAGGGAGCGTAGGCGGCGATGCAAGTCAGAAGTGAAAGCCCGGGGCTCAACTCCGGGACTGCTTTTGAAACTGTGTTGCTAGATTGCAGGAGAGGTAAGTGGAATTCCTAGTGTAGCGGTGAAATGCGTAGATATTAGGAGGAACACCAGTGGCGAAGGCGGCTTACTGGACTGTAAATGACGCTGAGGCTCGAAAGCGTGGGGAGCAAACAGGATTAGATACCCTGGTAGTCCACGCCGTAAACGATGAATACTAGGTGTCAGGGAGCAAGGCTCTTTGGTGCCGCAGCAAACGCAGTAAGTATTCCACCTGGGGAGTACGTTCGCAAGAATGAAACTCAAAGGAATTGACGGGGACCCGCACAAGCGGTGGAGCATGTGGTTTAATTCGAAGCAACGCGAAGAACCTTACCAAGTCTTGACATCCGGATGACCGGAACTTAACCGTTCCTTCCCTTCGGGGCATCCGAGACAGGTGGTGCATGGTTGTCGTCAGCTCGTGTCGTGAGATGTTGGGTTAAGTCCCGCAACGAGCGCAACCCTTATCTTTAGTAGCCAGCGGAAGAAGCCGGGCACTCTAGAGAGACTGCCAGGGATAACCTGGAGGAAGGTGGGGATGACGTCAAATCATCATGCCCCTTATGATTTGGGCTACACACGTGCTACAATGGCGTAAACAAAGGGAAGCGAGCGTGTGAATGTAAGCAAATCTCAAAAATAACGTCTCAGTTCGGATTGTAGTCTGCAACTCGACTACATGAAGCTGGAATCGCTAGTAATCGCGAATCAGCATGTCGCGGTGAATACGTTCCCGGGTCTTGTACACACCGCCCGTCACACCATGGGAGTTGGTAACGCCCGAAGCCAGTGACCCAACCTTTAGAGGAGGGAGCTGTCGAAGGTGGGACCGATAACTGGGGTGAAGTCGTAACAAGGTAGCCGTATCGGAAGGTGCGGCTGGATCACCTCCTTTCTAGGGAGAACGAGTAGAGGGAAACGCAGGAATGTGATAAGCACTGTTTAGTTATGAGGGTTCGGTTGAAGACAGGAGAGCTGCAAAGAGAAGAAGCAGCGGAACTGAGAAACAATTGAATCAAAGAAGATATCTGGTGGCGATACGTTTAGGGGGCACACCCGTACCCATCCCGAACACGCTGGTTAAGCCTTAAGCGGCCGATGGTACTATATTGGAGACGATATGGGAGAGCAGGTGGCTGCCAGATTATCAAAAGAGAACAGCTCGAGAGAGTGTTTGATAGAAAGCAAGAGGGCTTATAGCTCAGCCGGTTAGAGCGCACGCCTGATAAGCGTGAGGTCGGTGGTTCGAGTCCACTTAAGCCCATAGGATTTGAGAATTAAAAAGAAGATTGTCAAATCCAATGACTGGAAGGAAAGACCCGCACCAGTCGGAAAGAAACGAATAGAGTTCCTTTCGTGGGGGTGTAGCTCAGTTGGGAGAGCACCTGCCTTGCAAGCAGGGGGTCAAGAGTTCGAATCTCTCCATCTCCATTTACACGAAGGCAATGAGAAGTGCAAAATTTGGAAAGCATGGCTGCGTCGTGCCCGCACGTAAGCAGACAGGGTTTTCAAATTTTATAGGGCGAAGCCCGTGAGCGAGAGGCCGCAGGGCGGACTCGGGCGGCACTTCGGACTATCGTGTAGCCATGTACCTTGAAAACTATATACTGAAAATATCTAAGTCAGATTCAATCGAAAGAGAGAATCTGGACAAGACATCCGAGGTGATTATCCTTAAGATAGAGATATCAAGAGAATAGTCATTAGAAGAAGAAAACTTCTTAAAAAAATAACCCTATGGCCAAACGTGCAACGCTATGCACGGGCAGAGAGCGGAAAGAGAATGGGAAGAATCAAGAATCTTCCTGCCATACTGCCGCTGTCTGAATGGTCAAGCATAAAGAGCGCAGGGTGGATGCCTTGGCACTAAGAGCCGATGAAAGACGTGATAAGCTGCGAAAAGCTTCGGGGAGGAGCAAATATCCTATGAGCCGGAGATATCTGAATGGGGAAACCCACCTGAGCAAACCTCAGGTATCCATACGCCAATCCATAACGTATGGAGGGGAACCCGGGGAACTGAAACATCTAAGTACCCGGAGGAAAAGAAAGAAACATCGATTTCCAAAGTAGCGGCGAGCGAAATGGAAAGAGGCCAAACCAGGATGCGTGCATCCTGGGGTTCGGACCGCATAATTGATTCAGCAGGTTTAATGGAACGGTTTTGGGAAAGCCGGCCAGAGAGGGTGAAAGCCCCGTACATGAAAGATGAGCTGACAAGGCGGTATCCAGAGTACCACGAGACACGTGGAACCTTGTGGGAACGAGCGGGGACCACCCCGTAAGCCTAAATACTCCTTAGTGACCGATAGCGCATAGTACTGTGAAGGAAAGGTGAAAAGGACCCCGGGAGGGGAGTGAAAGAGAACCTGAAACCCTGTGTTTACAAGCTGTGGAAGACCCTTAAGAGGTCAACCGCGTACTTTTTGTAGAACGGTCCGGCGAGTTGCCGGGTCTGGCGAGGTTAAGGACGCATACGTCCGGAGCCGAAGGGAAACCAAGTCTTAACAGGGCATTAAGTCAGACCAGGCAGACCCGAAACCGGGTGATCTACCCATGTCCAGGCTGAAGCCGCCGTAAAAGGCGATGGAGGGCCGAACGCACATCCGTTGAAAAGGGTGGCGATGAGGTGTGGGTAGGGGAGAAATTCCAATCGAACCCGGAGATAGCTGGTTCTCCTCGAAATAGCTTTAGGGCTAGCCTCGGTTTAGTCTCATGGAGGTAGAGCACTGAATTTCCTAGGGGGCGTCAAAGCTTACCGAAGAATATCAAACTCCGAATGCCATGGAGATGATGACCGGGAGTCAGACTGCACGAGATAAGTTGGGCAGTCAAAAGGGAAAGAGCCCAGACCTGCAGCTAAGGTCCCAAAGTGCGTGTTAAGTGGAAAAGGATGTGGGATTTCAAAGACAACCAGGATGTTGGCTCAGAAGCAGCCATACATTAAAAGAGTGCGTAATAGCTCACTGGTCGAGAGGTCCTGCGCCGAAAATGTCCGGGGCTAAAACACGCCGCCGAAGCTCAGGAATTGATGAATGTCAATTGGTAGAGGAGCATTGTTAACGAGACGAAGCAGTACCGTAAGGAGCTGTGGATTGTTAAGAAGAGAGAATGCCGGAATGAGTAGCGAGAGGAAGGTGGGAATCCTTCCGGCCGAATATCTAAGGTTTCCAGGGTAAAGCTGATCTGCCCTGGGTAAGTCGGGACCTAAGGCGAGGCCGAGAGGCGTAGCCGATGGACAACAGGTTGAGATTCCTGTACTGCCGTATAACAGAACTGTGGGGACACGTGTGGAGAGCGGGAGCCGGAAATGGAAAAGCCGGTGCAAGCGAAGCAGGAGCAGGGGAGGCAAATCCCCCTTGCAATCCAAAGGCGTGATGCGTACCGAATTAGAGTAGGGAAGTCCGTGAGCCATGCGTCAAGAAAAGCCGCTATTGTTTATATGGTACCCGTACCGTAAACCGACACAGGTAGATGAGGAGAGAATCCTAAGGCCGACGGAAGAAGCATTGTTAAGGAACTCGGCAAAATGACCCCGTAACTTCGGGAGAAGGGGTGCCGGTGCGAACCGGCCGCAGAGAATAGGCTCAAGCAACTGTTTAGCAAAAACACAGGTCTATGCGAAACCGAAAGGTGAGGTATATGGGCTGACGCCTGCCCGGTGCTGGAAGGTTAAGGGGAGAGGTTAGCGGAAACGCGAAGCTTTGAACTTAAGCCCCAGTAAACGGCGGCCGTAACTATAACGGTCCTAAGGTAGCGAAATTCCTTGTCGGGTAAGTTCCGACCCGCACGAAAGGCGTAATGATTTGAGCGCTGTCTCAACAATGCATCCGGTGAAATTGAAGTGCCAGTGAAGATGCTGGCTACCCGCGCCAGGACGGAAAGACCCCATGGAGCTTTACTCCAGCTTGATACTGGGATTCGGTACTGCATGTACAGGATAGGTGGGAGGCAGAGAAGGGATGACGCCAGTTGTCCCGGAGCCGCTGTTGGGATACCACCCTTGCAGTATTGGGTTTCTAACCAGCCGCCGTGAACCGGCGGTGGGACAATGTCAGGCGGGGAGTTTGACTGGGGCGGTCGCCTCCGAAAGGGTATCGGAGGCGCTCAAAGGTTCCCTCAGAATGATTGGAAACCATTCGAAGAGTGCAAAGGCAGAAGGGAGCTTGACTGTGACACCGACGGGTGGAGCAGGTACGAAAGTAGGACTTAGTGATCCGGTGGTATTAAGTGGGAATGCCATCGCTCAACGGATAAAAGCTACCCTGGGGATAACAGGCTTATCACTCCCAAGAGTTCACATCGACGGAGTGGTTTGGCACCTCGATGTCGGCTCATCGCATCCTGGGGCTGCAGCAGGTCCCAAGGGTTGGGCTGTTCGCCCATTAAAGCGGTACGCGAGCTGGGTTCAGAACGTCGTGAGACAGTTCGGTCCCTATCCGGCGTGGGCGCAGGATATTTGAGAGGAGCTGTCCTTAGTACGAGAGGACCGGGATGGACCGGCCGCTGGTGCATCTGCTGGCTTACCAAGGCCATGGCAGAGTAGCCAAGCCGGGACGGGATAAACGCTGAAGGCATCTAAGCGTGAAGCCCCCCTCAAGATGAGATATCCCATGCGAAAGCAGTAAGACCCCTTAAAGACGATAAGGTAGATAGGGCAGAGGTGGAAGTGCAGCAATGCATGGAGCTGACTGCTACTAATCGGTCGAGGGCTTGACCAGAGCGTCATAGGAAAGGAAGAACAAAGAAAACCAAGATGTGAGATAAATCAGTATATAGTTTTGAAGGTATATGAAAGCGAAGGAAAGCATAGAATATATCTGAAGAGAAAAAGAAGAAGTAATCCTCGATAGCTCAATGGTAGAGCACGCGGCTGTTAACCGCGGGGTTGTTGGTTCGAGCCCAACTCGGGGAGCTAAAGTGAATAACTTGATACAAGACCTGTAGACGTGATGTTTACAGGTTTTTACGTATTTCATTTCTCTTCTGAAAAAACGGGCACGAAATATACGGAAAAGGTTAACGCAACCGTAGTGATTACATACCAGTCTTAGTGCTGGATGATGCCGGAAATAAAAATTGGCAGACTTATTTTGTATTTTAAATAATTGATAGTAACTGATAAATGAAACGGGAGCGCGTTGCAATTCCTATTCCTGATGTAACTGTCTGACAATGATTTGTGTCTGATGAAAGGGAATTGTAAGTCAATTTGAAAGCCTAAGGGAAATTGATTTACGGATTTTGGGTTATATGTTATACTTTAATAAGTGAGAGTTAGTATTTTGCCTAAAAATATATCAGCAAGGTGTATTATATAATTAAATGATTGATCATGTAATGAATCTTAAAGGTAGGTGTGTATTATGGATATAGCAAAACAAATCATTGATCAAAGAATAAATAAGATATTGGAGGATAATCAGGAAATTTTTACTGCTAACGATAATGAGAGAAATCGTTCTAAAGCATTTTTGGTGTTAGGAGTTGCTGCATATTTAGACATTGATTTGACGGAGGCAGTACAGTATTTGACTGATGGGGGAAACGATGGGGGATTTGACGCAGCATATATTGTGGAGGCACAGGATTCACAATTAAATGTAGTATTATTCCAATCAAAGTATTCGAGAAAACTGGATAAAGACAGTAATTTTCCGGCTAATGCAGTTGAAAAAGCTGTGAATACCATAAAATGTGTGTTTGATCCTTCTACGCATATTGAATTAAATGTACAGAGTAGAAAAAAAGTAGAAGAGATTCGCTCTTTTATATTAGATGGTGCAATTCCATATGTGACATTTGTGATGCTTAATAATGGACTGGTCTGGAATCAAGAAGGTCAGAACCATATTAATAATGCTTTTGCAGGTCAGTGTCAAGTTCGATTTGAGCATTTTTCCCATATTGATATTATCCGGTATATTAATAGGGAACAAGTAATTAATACACAAATCTCTTTGAGTGGAAAGGCTATTCAGGAAAATTTTAATTATAAAAGAGTGCTCCTTGGACGTGTTTCTGTAATGGAAGTATACAAATTGATGGAAGAATTTGGGGATAGTCTGTTGGAAAAAAATATCCGTCGCTATTTAGGAAAAAATGTAGTTAATGATGGAATCACAGAAACTCTATTGGATACAGATAAACGTCAGAATTTTTTCTTTTTCAATAACGGAGCAACAATGATTTGTAAAAAGTTTAGTTTTAATGCGTTGCAGGAACAGAACTGGATGGTTAAAACGGATGACTTACAAATCATTAACGGTGGACAAACATGTAAAACGATACATCAGACTGTAAAAGAAAATCCCAATCTGGATTTTTCACAGACATATTTGTTAGTACGTCTTTATGAAGTTGAAGACACTGAAAATCCGGGTATCATTCAGGATATTATTTATGCGACAAATAGCCAGAATCCGGTGGACTTTAGAGATTTAAAATCAAATGATAAATGTCAACGGATTTTGGAAATCGGCGCACATGATTTGGGATATGTCTATAAACGAAAGAGGGATAATACCTTAAATATAAATGTTATACCATCGACAGTCGCGGCTGAGGCTGTTTTCGCGGTATGGCGGGAATGTCCGCATTTGGCAAAATATAGACGTAATGAATTTTTTGATAAATACTACTCATTGATTTTTGATAACTTGAATGCTGCTCAGATGGTGATTGCGGTACTTATATTTCGTTATTGTGATAACAATAGAAAGAAAGAGAGCGAACTGGACGGAATTAAGGAGCATCGATTGTATAGTCAATATTTTATGGCATATATGATAGGTAAGCAAATTTTAAAAGGGTCGGGTATTACATTACAAAAAATCACCCATATTAATTTTTATGAAATAAAGAATTATTTTGATCAAAACAAGGAATTGATGTACAGTAGGGCAGAACAGGCAATGGTGGATATCCTAAAAGACTACTTTAACAATGAAAATCTGTCGGAGATAGATGGACGAACGATGGCGGCAGCATTTAGACGATTTGATATCATAGAACGTTATCTAAAAAACGAAATATGGTGGAAAGCAAATATGGAATGAGAAATCCAATTTTGTTTATAGTTAGTTGCCAAAGAGATTTTACGGTATGTAACCGTATCAATGGTAGAGCACGCGGCTGTTAACCGTGGGGTTGTTGGTTCGAGCCCAACTCGGGGAGTTTGGAAAAGCCCGTAAACATCAAGGTTTGCGGTGACAAGGAAGTAATTTTGATTAGGCGGTATAGCCCCGATTACAAGGGCTGTACCGTCTTTTCTTGCGCTCAACGAGCGCATATTCTTTATGCGCCTTGCCGTTTCGGTTGCGTGACAGAAAGAAAATTGAGTTCACCTACAAAGTTGAATACAATATCTACTTTCTGTACCCGTTTCCCGTTCACCTTTTCCGGCGCATGGACTATGATTTTCTTGATAAATTCATTTACGATTGTGGGGGTGAGTTCCTTTATCCCCACATACTTGCGGATAATCGCGGCGAAGCTGTCAAAATCGCTCTTGTTCTGTTCGTAGGTATCGACTTCCTGCTGGTCTGCCTTGACCTTTTCTTCCAGTTCCCGCTGTTCCGCTTCATACTCTGCGGACAGCTTCAAAAACCTATTGTGGCTGATTGCGCCGCTTATATCGTCCTCATAAATCCGCTTGAAGATACGGTCAAGTTCTACAATCCGTTTTTTTGCCTGTCCGACTTCCCGTTTTCTGCGCTTCATTTCCTTTTCTGTTTCAGCGGAGCGTTGCTGATACATCATTTCATGGAAAGCCATGATGTCATCAAAGAAAAGAGCGGTCACGTCAAATATCCTGCTCCATACGATTTGCTTCAACACTTCCTCGCGGATAAAGTGAGCCGTACAGCTTCCCGTATTGCTCTTGTACTTTGCACAGCGGTAATGGTCTTGTGAACCGTTAAAACTTTTACAAGTAGCGAAATGTAGCTTACTCCCACAGTCCGCACAATATACCAAGCCGGAAAACAATCCCTGTCTGTCCCCTTTTGTGGGGCGGCGTTTGTTCGCTCTTAGTTCCTGTATCCGTTCAAAAACAGCGTCCTCTACAATCGCTTCATGGGTATTATAGAAAATTGCCTGCTGTTCTTTTGTGGTTGGAATCCGCTTCTTTAATTTGTGGGATTTGGAATAGCTTTTGAAATTTACGGTATGTCCGCAATAGTCCATACGTTCCAAAATGCCGACAATCGTGCTGTCTTTCCAGTTGTACGGATTTTCGGGAAGTGCTTTCCCCTTTTTCTCGGCATAGTAGGCTTTGGCAGTCGGTACTTTATCTTCCTTGAGGATTTTTGCTATCTGCATAGGACCTTTCCCACCGATACATAAATCAAAAATGCGTTTCACCACAGCGGCGGCTTCCTCGTCCACAATCCATAGCTTTTTGTCCGCAGGGCTTACCATGTAGCCGTAAGGCGGCTTTGTCAGATGTTCCCCCGCCTGTCCTTGCGCCCGTTTGATTGCCCGTACTTTTTTACTTGTATCTTTGGCGTAAAAATCATTAAACAGGTTGCGGAACGGGGTAAAATCGTTATCCCCCTTTGCGCTGTCTACACCGTCATTGATTGCGATATATCTAACGTCGCGCTCTACGAAAAAGATTTCCGTATAGTAGCCGACTTTCAGATAATCGCGCCCCAACCTTGACATATCCTTGACAATGACCGTTGCCACGTTTCCGGCTTCAATCTCTGCAATCATGCGGTTAAAATTTGGTCTATCGAACGTCACACCCGATACACCGTCGTCAATGAAGAAAACGGGATTGGAAAAGCCGTTGTCCGCCGCATATTTGGAGAGGACTGCTTTCTGGTTCACAATGCTGTTGCTGTCACCCTCTAACGTATCTTCCTGCGAAAGACGGGCGTATAATGCTGTTATCTGTCCGGGCTTATATGTATTTGCTGTCATATGTTCATTCCTCCTGTAATGAACGCCCGACAAACAGTAGTGCTAAATTCATTATAGCGCATTTATCCCTGTTTGTCATTGGGCGGTTTGACGGTTTCCGATTTTATGAGCCGTATCATCTTGTCGCGGAGCCGTTCCGAGCCGCCGCAGGAGGTAGACACTTCATAGTATGTGCCGCCGATTTTGTAGCAGACGGTTTCCTCTGTCGGCTTCCCTTTTTCCGGCAGATAGCCGCTGTCCTTGATTTCCAGTTCCCAATCCATTCTTTTCCCTTCCTTTCCGTATTTGCTAAATGATAAGTTTCGGAGTTATCACGACTTTTTGATTATCCCGACCATTTCCGGAAAAGCGGATAACTACAGGCTTTTGCTCAAAAAAGGTCGGGATAACTTTTTCAAAAAAGGCAGATATCTGATTGCCCGGATACAGATGCCTTGACGCAAAAAGTCGGGATAATTATGGACGCTATTTCAGTCCATACAGCTTTTTTAAAACTTCCTCGTCACTGACGCTGTACTTTGGCAGGTTAACCCCGGCGATCACATCACGCCCCATGGATTTTTCGATCGCCCTCCGTTTCTGCTCGGTATCCGCATAAGCGTAGACCAGAGTGGTTTCGAGATTGGAATGCCCAAGCCACTGGGATATCAGCGAAAGTGCCATGCCATGCTGGTAAAGGTGCATTGCCCGACTGTGTCTCCAGAGATGCGGATGCACATTTTCCGGAACTTCAGGACAGTTTTCCCTTGCTGATGTTCCATAACGCCGGAGAAATTTCCTGACATTGTCATCTGACATGGGATGCTTTGCGCCGCATTGTTCCACATAAAAAAGCGGCTGCTGTGAATGCATATGCCCGTTTGGATGGAACAGCTTCATATAATTCTGGAAATGATTTATTGTTTCCGGCATCAGAGGCACGCTGCGTATTTTTGAGCCTTTTCCTTTCAGGATTGCCGTGGGCGTGTTTCCAAGACGTATGTCACAGACCCGCAGATCCAGCATCTCCTGTATGCGTGCGGCGCTGTCGTACATAAGGATCATAAAAAACTGATCCCTTATCCCACGGCGTGTTCTTGTGTCAGGCTGTTCCAGCAGGGTTTTTACTGCGGCTTCGCTCATGTAATCCACGCCCGAAAATTTTTCCTGTTTCTGCCTTGGTATCTTATCAAGTCCTGCCTGCAGGATGATGTTCTCCGGATTGGTTGCCGCTGCGTATCGGAAAAAAGAACGGATGCAGGCAAAACGGTGGTTCCTGGTAGATGCGGAGCACCCCTTCTCGGCAACAAGCCAGTCAAGATAACCGCTGACCGTGCCGCTGTCCAGAAGGTTAAAGGTTACTTCGTTAATGGAAATACCGTTGGCTGAAGCCGCATACCCGATGAGCTGGTCAAGCGCTATGCGGTATGCCCTGACCGTGTTGCTGCTGGCGCACATCTGGCTGGGGAGATAGATTTTCAGGTAGTCATGCACCATCTGGAAAAATGCTTCATCTTTTATTCGTCCCATAGTTCCACCTCCGGTATCATCCGCCTTAAGGAATCCCAGTCTATACCAGCTGATTTTACGAGGTTTTCCGGGAGGAGATGGATATAGTACACGGTTGCGGACAATTCTTTATGCCCCATGTATGCCCGCAGGTAGGGCAGCCTGTTAAAAAGGTTTTCCCCGCTGTCAAGCCAGCGGCTCAGTGCTGCGGAGGCAAAGCGGTGGCGAAGGTCATATATCCTGACTGGCGGGAGCATGTCCGGATCGACACCGGGATTTGCGGCAGCAAAAAATGCTTTAAATTTATTTTGCATCCACGGGGATGAATAAGGGTTCCCGTTCCGGTCAGGGAAGAAATACGGGCTGTCAGGGTAAGCCGCATCACGCAGCCGGGCATAGGATGCCGCCAGTCCGGTCATGTCATTGGACATGACAACAATCCGCTCCTTATGGCCTTTTGTTTCCGTGATAAGGATTTCCCCGGTCTTAAGGTTGACGGACTCTCTTTTCAGCATCCGTCCCTCATTCGGGCGCAGGCCGCAGGTATAGATCAGCCGGAATACGGTGGAGAGAAGGAACGGCTGCAGGGAGTTTTCTCTGCTGCCCTGTGCGTCTATCACATGGAAAAGCTCTTTCAGTTCGCTGTCAGTAAAAATATATGGCAGGAAGCAGCTGCGCCCTGATGTGAACTTTTCCGGCAGTATGAAGGAGGGGATTCCCATGGAAGCGAGATACTTCCCAAGTCCTCTTGCATAACCGGCACGGGAATGGAAATAGCCGATGGATTCCCCCGGATGCCGTTCCAGCCATCCGGTTACGACCTCCCGCGTAAGGGACGTTTCATCCGGGAAATGTTCCATGCAGTACCTGTCCAGGCTGCGGCTCCTGGGCAGGTAAGTGGATTCCTCATAGCCCAGGGATACTTTGTAATCGATCATTGACCTGATTGCGGGGGCAAGCCCGCTTTTTAAACATCTGCTCATGGGAACCTCCTTTCCAGCGGAACACAGGAAAAATCCAGCGCACATGCCTTCAGGTTTTGGCTGTCCAGCGACAGGTATTGTTTGGCAGTGTCAAGGTTCTGGTGCCCGAGCACCTGCGCAATGGTGGTGACGGGCGTGCCGGAAACCAGCATATTTCTTGCCAGACGGCGGCGCAGCCCATGGAACCCTTTCCCATCAAAAGGCTTCCGGTCAATCCCCGCTTTTTTACAGTAGCAGTCAAACATGTATCCTATGCCTACGCCGCTCGCCATGGAAACAAACGGGGCTTTCTCACGCAGGAAGATTTCAGGCGCATCAGATTCAGGGCGTCCATTCAGGATATAGTCCTTTATGCTTTCCCCGGCTTCCGGCAGGAGGGGAAGGTAGAGCATGCCCCCGGTCTTGCTCTGTGACACATGGATTTCTCCTCTGGGCCAGTCGATATCTGTCAGTTTCAGCCTGGCGATATCCACCGCTCGCAGCCCGGTGGTAGCCCCAAGCATTATGATCCCCTTATCACGCTTTCCCATGGATGTGGATGTATCTACCTGCCCTATGATGGCGGTAAGTTCTTCATCAGATACATAGCCCCTCACCGGCATCTTACGTGGCACATGGTATGAAAACAGGGATATGCAGTCAGGAGCTTTCTCACCGGAGTCTTTTAAAAATATATGGAATTGGCGCACATAACACAGAAGGTTATGCAGGCTGCCCGCCGCCATGAATGTGGCGGCGTTGATGACAAACTCCCGTGAATCGTTTATGGAAGCCCTGTCCAGTGAAGGAATCCCTTTTTCCTGAAAAAATGAAAGATAACGCCGCACTGCCCAGGCAAAATCCCATTTGGTATTTTCGTGGAAATCCCTTGATGAAAGGAATGCATTCAGCAGGCGGCTGTACTCCCCGTTGAGCTGGTACTTGGATGTCCTTTTTGTACACTCCCATGTGAGAGTCCCTGTTGAGTGGAACATTTCAAATTTTCTGGCAGCACGCTTTTGGGCATTGTAGTATTCCCGGCAGATTTCTCCCTCCCGATAGCGCTGCTCGACGGTCTGGATGAATTCATGCGTGACAGCCGGATCATAATTGCAGATCCCTTTTTCGTGGTAGAAACTGACAACACTCCTGATAGAGCCGTACATATTTCCCCATAGGGTGTGCTTTGCATAGCCCGCCTGTTCCAGCAGCTCCATGATGCTGGAGAACATTTCAGTTACAGATAATGGTTGCTTTGTCATATGCAACATCTCCTTAAATAAAAAGTCAGGAAGAATCTCCTGCTAAATATTTATTCGGAGAAAACCAGTTGCTGAAAAAAGTTATCCCGACTTTTTGCGTCAAGGCAACTGTATCCGGGCAATCAGATATCTGCCTTTTTTGAAAAAGTTATCCCGACCTTTTTTGAGCAAAAGCCTGTAGTTATCCGCTTTTCCGGAAATGGTCGGGATAATCAAAAAGTCGTGATAACTGTTTTTATCAAGAATTATTGACAATCGGAGCAAGCATAGGAAAAGGGTACCCTTTTCCGTAAATCTGCCCGTCCGCGCTATGACTTGCCGGACAGATTTTGCTTATTGGGAAGTTTCCCAAACCCTCTTGAAAATCCTCTCACTACCCACAACACCGCACAGGGCGTTTTTGACGAATATTTAAGAGAAATTTTTCAAAAAGTTTTCCTTGCTTCTTAATACGGGGAAGTTTAAGAAATGCCAATGTTTCCAAAAAAATTGTTAAAAATCTTTCCTATCAGAGTGGTCTGTTGTATACTGGTAAATACTTGTCCTTAAAACCGCAAGATATATGAAAAGCGGAATGAAATATCCTGCTATAATGCAGAAAGAAAGGAGGATGCTGCAATGCCGGGGAATATCAAAAATGTAATGGCGGCAATCGACTATATCGAAAGACACCTGCACGAAAAACTGGACTTGGAAACAGTTGCGGGGGCTGTACATTATTCAAAGTATCATCTGCACCGAATGTTCACAGGTACGGTAGGGTTGACAATCCATGATTATGTACAACGCCGCCAGTTGACCGAAGCCGCAAAACTGCTTGTACTTTCCGACAGACCAATCCTTGAAATTGCGCTTTCTGCCGGATATGAGAGCCAGCAGTCCTTTACGGATATTTTCAAAGCCATGTATAAAAAATCCCCTAACAGGTACAGGGAGGAAGAGGAATTTTATCCATTGCAGCTAAGATATGTCTTGAATGAAAACCCTACAAATTTAGAGGAAAAAGAATGGCAGGATAAAATCGTCTTTGCAACACAGGAAGATATACCCAAATGGATAGAACTGGTTCACCTTGTCATTGACGGTTTCCCGCACTTGGACGAAAAACAATACCTTGCACAGTTACAGGAGTATATCAAAAATAAGCGGGCATTGATTTTGAAAGACGCTGATACGGCAATCGGGATTATGGCATTTAACGAGGTGACGGGGAGCATTGATTTCTTTGGGGTACACCCACAATATCGGAAAAGAGGGATAGCGAAAGCATTTTGTGAAAAAGCATTGTATGAACTTGCACGTTCCGCACAAATTAGTGTGACGACTTTTCGGGAGGGTGACAAGGCAGACACAGGCTATCGGGAGATATGGGGAAGCCTTGGCTTTGCCGAAGCGGAATTGTTAATTGAGTTTGGCTATCCGACACAGCGGTTTATACTTCACAGAGAAAAATCGGAGGGCGAGGACAATGAGTGACCTAAATCCATTATCACAGAACTTTACACTAAAGTCGTTGCTGAAATTTTCATTTCCGACAATTTTGATGATGATATTCATGGGGCTGTATACAGTCGTTGACACAATTTTTGTAGCACGATTTGTAGATACAAATGCACTTTCGGCATTGAATATTGTCTGCCCTGTTATCAATCTGATTGTCGGTCTTGGAACTATGCTTGCAACAGGAGGAAGCGCGATAGTAGCACGCAAAATGGGAGCAGGAGAACAAAGTAGGGCGGCACAGGATTTTACGCTGATTATCTCAGCAGGCATCTTGCTTGGTGTATTGATTGCAGTCTTGGGGACGGTTTTTATTGACAGGATTGTCTGGGGGCTTGGAGCGAACAGTATTCTATTTCCATACTGTAAAGAATACCTTTTTATCCTGCTGTTATTCACGCCCGCAAGTATCCTGCAAGTGCTTTTTCAAAATCTGATTGTAACGGCGGGACGCCCCGGAATGGGTATGGTGCTTGGCGTGAGCGCAGGAATCGTAAATATTTTCCTGGACTATCTTTTTATGGTGCCGTTTCACATGGGCATTAAGGGGGCGGCATTTGGTACGGGCATTGGCTATATGATACCGGCGGTGATTGGATTATGGTTCTTTTCCGCAAAGAGAGGCAGTCTGCATTTTAGGAAGCCAGTCATAGATTTTTCCGTATTGGCTGAAAGCTGTTCCAATGGTTTTTCGGAAATGGTAAGTCAGGCGGCAACAGCGGTTACAACATTCCTTTTTAACCGCATTATGATGAAACTGCTTGGAGAAAACGGGGTTGCGGCAATCACAATCATTATCTATACACAATTTTTATTGAGTGCCCTTTACATAGGTTTTTCTATGGGCGTAGCCCCTGTTATCAGCTATAACTATGGGAAGCAGGAGGTCAAACAGCTAAAGAATGTATTTTCTATTTGTATGCGGTTCATTGTCTTTGTTTCGCTCACTGTTTTTGCAGTAGCTTATATTTTTGGTTCGCCATTGGTTGGTATTTTTGCAGAAAAGGGAACGCCTGTTTACGAAATTGCACGAAACGGATTTTTGATTTTTCCCTTTAGCTTTCTGTTTTGCGGGCTGAATATTTTTACTTCTGCCACATTTACAGCATTATCAAACGGGAAGCTGTCAGCAATTTTGTCGTTCCTGCGGACTTTCGGACTGATTACAGTGCTGTTGCTTACATTGCCAAATATTTTGGGCGTAACAGGGGTATGGCTTGCAGTACCGATAGCAGAGCTAATCACTATGGTTGTAGCATTGGTTTTTCTTCATCAGAACAGAGAGAAGTATCATTACGCATAAAAGAAGATGTTCATGCCGTCCGGCGGTTAATAAAAAAACCGTTGTGTGGCGGCAAAATCATCATGCGCCAAAACAGAATATGAGCGGCTGAACGGCGGTTTTGAAATAACAATCAAAGCCGCCGTTCTTATGTGGCAGGAAAGTTTTCATAGATATGGCGGTATTGTGAGGTACTGCTATGTCTGTTTTTTATTTCATGGGTAGTTTTGGCTGTGGTGAATTATCAAAAAAATCCTGTCTTGTGGAACGGGATTTCCTGCCTATGAGTATGAACACACATATCATTTAGTATGTCTTAATAACTCGCATTACTCAAAAACTCATGCGCTTTCTGCTGTATGGGTTTTTGTTGTAATAGCCCCCTACTGGGAAGAAAGGGGGTGAGAGAAAATGAGATATTCTGAACAGTTCATGGAGCATATCGAATATGCGTTTCATGCGTTCTGTAAGATTGTCCTGCGCCATGAAGCCATGAACGCATGGCGGGATTTGAAGCGGAAAGAAGAACGGGAAATATCTCTCGACTATCTGATGTCAGAACGATATTTTGAACCGTCTGCTATGGACAGTTATTTTGAAAAGCAGGACAAGCCGACTGTATTTCTTGTGTTGGGAAAGGAAGTTATTGTTGATGATGAACGGTTAGCAACAGCATTATCAAGATTACCGGAATTAAGACGGGAAGTTCTGTTGCTTTATTACTTCGTTGGCTATCGTGATGAAGCAATCGGCAGACTGTACGGACGTTGCAGGAGTACGATAAACCGCAGGAGAAATGTTGCACTGAAACAGTTACGGAAAGAATGGGAGAGATTGAAACATGAGGAATAAAAAGCTGATACCTTTTGAGGTAATTCAAAAAGCTGTTGCCGGAGAGCCGGAAGCGGTAGACGCAGTATTGCGGTATTACACCGCACACATCAAATATCTGTCTATGTATAAGGGGCATATCAATGACGATACACAGGACAGGCTAAAGGCTAAACTGGTTGAAGCCATATTGAAATTCCGCTTCGACCGATAAGGAGTAGCAAAGACGGGAAAAGCTGTCAAGGGTAAACTTCGCGCTACGCGCCCTTGACAGCTTTTCCCGCTTTTGCTTGTGGGTAGTCAAGAGGACGAAATCAGTAAACTGCTTTCGCCCTCAATTTATTATGGGGATTGTTACGCAGTAGGAGTTATTTTGTCTTTGATTTATGCGGCTTTGTGAGCATTGAAATGATGTGGGCTAGGGTTTTATATGTCTGCTCTCAAAAATGGCATTCTATTGCGTAACAACTTTTCAAAATGTTTTCATTCGGATAATTGTTAATTAGGTCAAAATGTGGTATAAATATAGATAAAGGTGCAAAGGAACGTAAAAATAGATGCTTAATATACAAAATAGTACCCAAAAACCGTAGAATAGTTGGATTTTATATAATACCCTACAAAATTAATTGGAGGATTGCATAATGAAACAGAATATGGAAAAGGAAAGTTATAGTTGTAATCTTATTACACAGGGGAAATTGAAGTTTTATTCATTAACTATGCCAAGTGAAATATTAGCAGAAACTTGTTTTGTATCTGCAAGGGATGACGATCCTGTTGAAGGATTTCAAAGAACCTTAGATGAAGAACGTGCTAAAGAGATAGCTAATTATTTAGATAATGAAGATGGTTCAATACCAACAGCAATAGTCTTGTCAGCACAGCCGGAAGCAGAATTATCATATATAAGTAAAAATAAAACTCTTGAATTTAATAAAATTAAAAAGGCATTTTTAATTTTAGATGGTCAGCATAGAGTATATGGATTTTCTTTGGCCAAAACATCTGTACGTGTTCCGGTAATTATTTATAATGGGTTAAGCAGAAAGGAAGAAACACGCTTATTTATTGATATTAACACAAAGCAAAGACCCGTACCAACGGAACTTTTACTAGACATAAAATCACTTGCTGAATATGATAATGAAATTGAATCTTTTTGTAGAGAAATCTTTGACCTCTTTAGTGAACGTCCAGATAGTGCGTTAGTTGGTCTAATGTCGCAATCGGTACGCATAAAGGGAAAGATTTCTAGGGTTACTTTTAATGGTGCGATAAAGCTTATTTTTGGAATATTCGGTAATAAAGATTCAGAAGAAGTTTATGAATATTTAAATAATTATTTCAAAGTAATCAAACGTGGATTTGAAAAAAAGGGTATAGATTCTATTGTAAAACCCACTATTTTTAAAAGTGTAGTACAGTTTTTCCCTCAAATTGCTCAAATTGCCAATGGAGATTATTCCATTGAGAATTTTGATGTTATTTTAGAACCTCTTTTTTCAAAGGTTTCCGCAAATAAAGTACAAAAGCTAACGTCAACAAAAGCTGTCGTAAATCATTTTTCTGAATGTATGAATAAAGGATTTACTCTATAATGGAAAAAAAGAAAATAAGTTTTTCAGATTGCACACGTCATTTGTATATACCAAGCCTTAATACTATAAGTAAAATGAGCATATATGGTATGAGAACGTGGTTGATAAAAAGTAATAATTATATTGTTACTAATTCTGATGAAAATCATGTGGATATATGTTTTTACGATTTAAAAGAGCCATTAGCAGCTTTAGCAAATGACATTAGCAGATTATCATGTGCCTTTTTGGAATCAATAGCAAATGTCAAAGAATCTAGTGTTAATCGAAAATTTACGGCATGGAATATCGTGCAGTATTATTATTCAGCTTTTTATTCGGCTCATAGCATATTGAAAATACTAGGATTTGGTCTTGTGCAATTAGATAGTACGATTATATCAGAATTTAATAAACGAGCTAATGCTGTTGGTATTACTTTGTCAAATAAAATCACAAAAGGCATATATTGCATAAAGTTTGATAATAGAAATAATAAGATTGTTTTTTATAAAATCTCCCGTTATGATGATAGCCATAAAGGGTTGTGGAAAAGATTTATAGAATTTTTAAACATATTAACTGGAGAGTATATAGAAACAAATACATATGGAAATGATTGTGTTCGTTTAAAAAATCCAAATGAAGAATTTCCTTTAAGTTTTTTTGGAAAAATTCCACATAATGACGCTTTGGATGCACAAGAACGCATTGAACAATTAAAGGCAATTTTAAATTTGCATGGAGATGCAAACTGGTTATCCAGTATTAGAAATACGGTTAATTATAGTCATGGGTTGGGTAGTTGGTTTCCGTATAAAGACCTTTCTGATAGTTATGAAAAGGTAGTAGATTCTCAAAAATTATGTTTTAATAATTTTCTTAATGAAAATCTTAATTTGAAATATGATGATGTGTTGATGAAATTTATTATCTCATGCCAATTAGTAAATGCCTTAAATTACGATATATTAGATGATTTGAAAAAACGTAGTCCAACATCAAAGTCTTTTTTGGATGAAGAATTTTTTAAGTATTTTTTCTTATTCTCATAATTGTATTTTTTGAGATTACGCAAAGGCAAGACTATTTTTGATTCATAGTCTTGCCTTTGTTAGCAAATACTGTTTGTCAGCGTTAATGATAAGTAAGTTCCTATACTTCCTTATCACCGTAAACATCAGTGTTTATGGGTTTTTTGTTTGAAAAATCAGCCTCAGAAGAGGCATCGAATATGATGTAAAAAGAGTTTTATAAAACAATGTTGATGGCAAGGAAGGAACGTATCTTGGATTATTCTATAAAACGAATATTTAAATAAGTAAGCAAATATGAGATGGAACGATAGTATTAGTTTTAATGTTCGGTGTGCGATTGTGCCGATAGTATCGATTGATAAATGACAGGGAGTGTGAAATATATGGTAAAAGAAAGCTTAAAGAATTTCTGTAAATATAGTGCGTCAGATGAAGAATTATTTATGTATATTCGTACAAATGCAGGAGAATGGAATGAAGAATCATTTGTTAAAATGAAAGAGTTGGTTCGAGAAGTAATAAAAGATTATGAGAATGAAGATTGCTATCCCAAAATATTCATAAATTATTTTGTCTTAAACATACCGTCCATTATCAATATATTATCCAATTTTAAAGGATGTACAGATGAGGAATTGCGTAAGGGGTATACGGAAGAATCTTATTTGAGTATGATTGCTGAAAGGATAAAAGAATTAGAAAAACTTAAATTGGAGTTTCAGAATTCTCTATGGCCATAATAAATTACGGAAATAAATATCATTGCAAAAGAGTGTGATAGATTTGCGAAGAGAGAAGAAATTCATTTGTCAAGAAAGAATCATAAAGTAGTAGTCTGCATTTATAAGGAATGCTCAACCAAGTCAAGATAATTTACCTGCAGATGATTTTACAATGGAGACTTATGATAATATTTAGAACAACAAACGAAAATTGACCGGCTTTCTTAATCCTTGACTTGGCAGATGAACAAATAAGTGAATTAGAAGCGATACTTGAAAAAGCAAAAGGAAAAACAGTTAATGGTAGTGTTTGATCGCGCTGCATTTCGTATTCCGACTGTCCCTGCCGGAGGACTGGAATTATACGGCCAGGGGATTTGCCTGTATCTGTAGGGAACGCTCTGGGTGGGTGATTGCCGTGTATGACGGGAGGGCATTTCTTACTTCTTATTATGTTGTTGCAGCACAGACAATCTGCTATAATTGACTGAAAGCAGAGGAGGCGGTACCCTATGGAATTTCGAGTTTTGAAGTATTTTCTGATGGTCGCCAGGGAGGAAAACATTACAAAAGCAGCGGCTCTTTTACATATTACACAGCCCACACTGTCCCGGCAGCTTATGCAGTTGGAAGAAGAATTAGGAGTTAAATTATTTCATAGAAGCAAACACAGTATTATTCTGACCGAGGATGGCATGCTGTTAAAGCGCCGGGCGCAGGAAATGGTTTCTCTGTCAGATAAGACTGTGCAGGAACTTTCACACAAAGATGATATGCTGTTAGGCGAGGTTGCTATTGGGTGCGGAGAAACCAAAAGTATGATCTTTCTTTCAGAACAGATTAGGCATTTTCAGCAGAAATATCCTCTCGTGCAATTCAGTATTCACAGTGCGATTGCAGATGATATTAAAGAACACATAGAAAAGGGTATATTGGATATGGGGCTTCTGGTAGAGCCTGTTGATATTAGTAAATATGAATTTGCACGTATGCCGCATAAAGAACAGTGGGGAATCCTTACACGCAGGGATTCGGAATTAGCATTGAAAAAGTATATTCGCCCGGAAGATCTGGCAGATGTTCCCTTATTGATGGTGAAGCGCGAGCTGGTGAAAAATGAACTGTCCAGTTGGTTTGGAGAATACTATGATCGGCTCCATATTTCCGCAACATATAATCTTATTATCAATGCGGCGGCAATGGTTAGGGGTGGAGTTGGAACAGCTTTATGCTTTGATCTCGGTATCAAGTACCATGACGATTTATGTTTTGTACCGCTTATGCCTGTGATGGAAACGGGTTCCGTTCTTGTCTGGAAAAAAAATCAGGCAATGAGTAAGATTTCCGCACATTTCATACAAACAATAAAAAATGCTATTTAGGCATTTCTTATCATATAAAATGGGTATTATACATTTTTTGTGCAGTTAGCTATAATGTAGGTGTTCAGGAAGAATACCTGCATTTTTTATTTTCTGTGGAAAGGAGTACACAAATGAACTATGAAAAGTTTGATTGTGTATTACACATGGTCGGGAAAGACCAAAGGAATGGCGGAGATTATTGCACGTCTGACAGGAGCTGATCTGTTGGAAATTAAACCGGAAACACCATATGCGACGGATTATAACAAAGTGGTTGAACAGGCCAAGAAAGAGATTCGTGAGGGATATCGTCCCATTATCGCCCCGGTTCATGCAGAACTTGAACTGTATCATGTAATTTACATTGGCACACCAATCTGGTGGGGAACAATGGCTCCGCCGCTGGCGGCATTTTTGGAGGAACATGATTTTGGCAGTAAAATAATAATGCCTTTCTCAACGCATGGCGGAGGCGGTAAAGGCCATAGCGGCCATGACATTGCGAAACTATGTCACGGCGCACAGCTCATGGAAATGTATACTGCTTATGAGGGCGGAGGGCGCACTGCTGAAAAGGAAATTTTCGGATGGATTCAAAAAAACAAACTGATTTAATGCCTTATGTTCTGCATAATTTGGCGGGCGTTATGGCACAGAATACGCAGGCTTCTGCGAAAGAGAGTCATGTATGGTCTGCCGGAAACCAGAAAATCTGAATGGAGGAATCAAAATGAATTTGCATGTAACAGATCCGGAATTTATGGAGCGTTTTGAACATTTTGCTTTTGATGAAGTTCCCAATGAGGAAGGACAGCAGCTTGATGACGAGACACGGTATATGGTGATTCTGGCAACTCTGATTGGCTGCCAGGGAATGGAAGAATACCGCCTTGTATTGTCCAGGGCGCTGGATGGCGGCTTCGCGCCGATTGCAGTAAAAGAGATTGTGTATCAGGCGGTAGATTATCTTGGAATCGGACGTGTTCTCCCATACTTGGAGGCGTCAAATTCTATTTTGGAAAGCCGTGGTATAAAATTACCTTTAGAGGGGCAATGCACGACAACGACGGAAAACCGTCTTGAAAAAGGGATACAGGCACAGGCAGATATTTTTGGAGAACACATGAAAGAAGCATGGAAGGCCGGACATATCAACCGCTGGCTGGCAGCAAATTGTTTTGGGGATTACTATACCCGGACAGGACTTGATCTGGCGCAAAGGGAAATGATTACATTCTGCTTTTTAGCTGCTCAGGGAGGGTGCGAACCGCAGCTTACCGCTCATGCAGCGGGCAACATGAATTTAGGAAACGATAAGGAGTTTTTGATCCGGGTGGTTTCCCAGTGCTTGCCTTATATTGGTTATCCGAGAAGTTTGAATGCGATTAACTGTATTAACAAAGCAGCTGACCCCGGAAAGAAAACACTTTTTCCTATGGGCGGCCCCAACAACGCCTTTGCGTCATATTTCGTGGGACAGAGTTTTCTGAATATGCTTACTACGGAAGGCGTGCCGATTGGCAATGTCACTTTTGAACCTGGATGCCGCAATAATTGGCATATCCATAAGGCAGATAAAGGCGGCGGGCAGATTCTGCTCTGTACGAATGGACGGGGTTGGTATCAGGAATGGGGCAGGGAGGCGAGGGAACTATTCCCCGGAGATGTCGTGACGATCCCCGCCGGTATCAAGCATTGGCATGGCGCAGCAAAGGATAGCTGGTTTACACATCTTGCCGTGGAGGTTCCTGGAGAAAATACAGGCAGCGAGTGGTTGGAGCCGGTGGACAAAGCTGCCTATGCTGCCTTGAAATGAAGGAAGCGGGTGGTGCTTTGAAAGCTAAATTGCAGACAATAAAATGGATTACAATGCTTTTGTCTTTCTGTTTGTTGTTTGGAATGACTGCTTGCAGTACGGGAAAAACAGAAGCGTCCGGTATAACAGAACAAAACAGCGAAAATCACTATCAAAGAGATTTTACGGTATGTAACCGTATCAATGGCAGAGCATGCGGCTGTTAATCAAGGGGGCATTTTTTAGAAATAGAAAGCGTCCTATTTTATGGAAAAAATGAATCTCTTTTTGGCCTAAAGCATTCGCAGAAAAATCATAATAGGAATACCATCAACATTGTGGGGGTTTCTGCCTTGTTTCAATATAAAACGAAGGTCAAAGAGTATATCCTATTTTTCTTTTTTTACAGAAAAATGGGCGAATTTTTTGGGCGAACAAGTGACAGGTCAAAAATCAATGGAGAACTTAGTTATAGACTGAAAGGTGGAAAGAGAGGGCCGGAAAACCTTACAGATTCAGCAGCACTTTAACATTAAACATCTGCTTCTCATGCTGAAGCCTTAGAACCCCATTGTATTTTTCTGCAATCATCTGCACAGATTTGAGTCCCTGTCCTTCCCCTTCGTGCTTTGAGGAAAGCAGCTTCCCTTTTTGTATGAGAAGTGTGCCTTCGTAAGGATTGCGGATTTGCAGGACAAGGATATGTTCTGCAGACTGGAGGACAGTTAAGGTAATGTGCCGCTGTTCTTCCTGGAGATGTCTGCAGCCGTCAATGGCATTTTCCAGAAGATTGCCCAGAAGCACACAGAAGTCAATATCCTCAATGGAACAGCGCTCCTTAAGCCGGATGCTCAATTGGATGGAGATGCCGGAAGCCTGGCAGATGGCGGTATAATGGTTCAATATGGCGTTGACCGCAGAAGAACTGCAGTAAAGAAGGGGCGTACCAGAGACACTGGAGATATATTGCTTGAGATATTGTTCCATCTCCGGATAGCTCTGGGTTTTCAGCATTTCTGCCAGGACTGTAAGCTGGTGGCGGAAGTCATGACGCAGGCGGCTGGTTTCCTGTACATGCGCCTGCAGCTTATGATATTGCTGTGCCTGTATTTCCAGATAAGCATTTTTTTGGAGCATGTTCTGCTGTTCTACCAGGGCATGGGCAGCCAGATAGAACATGGTATAGATCAGAAATATCATAACGAAGAGCATGGGAACCGTAATCACATACATCTCCAGAAGGCGTCCTAGATACATAAGGCTGTTGTCATAGGGAACAAAGACGAGAGCAAAGAGCGTAAAGCTCGCAGGGAGTATCCAGACAAGCCGCCACACCTGCTCCTCATGAAAATGATGTACCAGCCAGCCAAGGTGTTTTTTTGCCGGATAGAACAAGAGAAGTACCAAGAACCATCCGCAGGCAATCTGAATCAGAAGAGTATCCAGATGCGGCTCATCATACATGGCATCGGGGTACAGAAAGATATGGGCAATATGGTAACAGAGATAAGTGAAGCTGCCGATGAGACAAGCCGTCATAAAAACAAACCATAGATGAGAAGGCTCTAAATCCACTTCCTTCTGGTATAGATAAAAGAATATAACGATACAAAGCAGCATATTGAGAAATGTTCCAGACTGGGAGGGGAAGAAAAGGAAGACAAGAAACATAGCTGCCTCCACAGCGAAAAAAGCGGCCAAGACCTTACCCAGCAGCTTTGGGAGGGAACTTTTTCTATCCTGATATACGGGGATGAAGCAAAAGGCAATCAAAGGCGTGATCGATAGTGTGTTTCTGGTCAGCAGAGCAGCATTTCTTACGGCTTCTATCATTATGTCTCCTGTTTATTCAGTTTTTCAAACTGGTAATCATGAAAGGTCTGGATAATTTCCAGCCGGTCGCTTTTGCGGATGGGAAAGCGCTGCCCGTTTTCCATTACAAAGATTTCCCGATCTGTCTGTATGATAAAGTCCATATTTACCAGGACGCCCCGGTTACAGAGCAGAAAGTGGGCTTCGTTTTTCAGCATGGAGCAGAGGGAGGAAAAGGTCGTACGGTAACAGAGTTCTTCCCCCTGGGCCAGGGCGATTGAGGTATATTTATCCCGGGCAGTCAGGTATAGGATCTTGGAGAGAGGCAGGCGGATCTTCTGCTTTCCGCTGTAGAATTCCAGCAGCTTTGCCTGCAGACGCAGTTTTTTCCAGGCATCATCCAGGATTTCTGTCATTCGCCCATTGTCCAGGGCGTTTTTTTCTACATAATCAAAGCAGCCGTGTACCTTAACGGCACGCCAGATGTCTTCACTGCTGGTAGTGAGGAATACAACCAGAGCATCCATGTTCTGCCGGATGAGGCTTCTGGCTGTCTCAATCCCGTCTATCTGATCCATATAAATATCCATAAATACCAGATGAAAGCTCTCGAGGGAGCCTGCGGCCAGGAATGCTTCGCCGGAGGAATACCAGGTAATATGAAGCTCTGCCGTATGCTTCTGCTGGTAGTTTTTTAGAAATGAGGCCAGAAGCCTTGCATCCTGTCTGTTGTCTTCAACAATCGCAATATTCATTCTGCTTTCCGTTTCTCCCGAATTCGTCTGTCTTACTTCTGTTTTTATTTTAGCGCAATTAAAATATAAGATCTATGATAATTGATGGAAATTCACGACAAAAATCCGTGATTCACACCAAAAATGCCCACAGCACAAAAAAATATCATATAATACCGAAAAAAATAAGGCAGAACATCTGAGATATCTGAGACAAGACATGACAAGTATTAGGAGGCAGAAATGAAAAGAAAGAAACAGTTACAGAGAAAAATATTATTGTGGATTGCAGGAATGCTGCTTCTGCAGGGACCGCTGCCGGTTTTTGCGGCAGCAGTACCTTCCGGCCTGGAACAAAATACAGTGATGCCTTCCAATCTGGAACAGAATACCGCAACTCCTTCCAATCTGGAGCAGACTGCGGCAACCCCATCGAATGTAGAGCAGAAGCCGGAGGAAAAGCGGATAGTCCAGGGGAACATGCCTGCTGCACAGGCAGCAGTTTCGGATAAATCAAACGGATTGGAATTTTATTACGGCAGCCAGCTGCCTCTTGTAGAGACAGCCTATACGGCCGGAGGAGGTGAGATTGTCTGGAAACCTGTGGTGGAGGGAGGCCAGGCAGTCAGCGGAACGCTGATTTTGAAGGATGCTGTTATTGAGGGAAGCATCAAGATGCCGGTACCTGTCAGAATGGAATTGGAGGGCAGCAGCCGGATTACGACTGCATCCACAGGAGGGGCAGGAATTTATCTTGTATCACCCGATGGGGCTTCCTGCAATCTGGCCATTACCGGTTCCGGCTCCCTGGAAGTGAACGCCAGAACCGGAATTCAGCTAAGCGGAAGCCTTACTGTGGAGGAAACAACGCTTTTGGTGGATTATGGTTCAGGGGGCATGTCAGGAAACGGAATCTATACGCTTCAGGGCGATGTGGTGATTCGGGACAGCCGTGTAAGCATTAAAAGCAATACGGGGATTGGAAACAGCAGCGGAGCCATCTTCGCCTCTCAGTCCGGAGGCGGAAAAGTACGGATTGAGAACAGCCAGGTGACTGCCGTTAATGAGGCGGGGGCGGCTATCCATACCTATCAGACAATTGAACTCATATCCAGTGATGTAAGGGCAGTTGGAAATACAAATACAGATAATGCATCAGGCACCTTGAATCTTCAATATTTCCAGATGGATGGGGGAACGCTCTATGCAGAAAACCAGGGCACAGATCATGAAATTCCGCTTTTTCCTGTCAGTGAAGATCGTATAAAAGCGGTGAATAACGCTGTGATATATGGAGTCAGTGCAGATTTACGGCTCCCCTTCCAGGGGGACTGTGTCTGGTATGCAGGATGCAGTTATGAGGAGGCTTCCAGTGAGATTACCGTTGGAAGCGGCTATGTCTTTGGAAATGTAACCTGGAATGATAACATGCGTTTCGTTCCTGGAAAATCGATTTTTATCGGAAACTACAGCACAAAGGACACGACGCTTACCATTCCGGCAGGAGTTACGGTGGAGATACCTGCTGGAAGTAAGCTGAATGTCCGGTACAGCGATGATTACCAGACAAAAGGTTCGCTGCTTAACCAGGGAATTATAACTGTTGCGGATAAAGGAGGGCTGAGAAGCAATACTGGCGCTGTATTGTATAATCAGGGGACCCTGCAGATTCAGCAGGGAGGGGAATTGGAGAATTATTTCGGCTCCGTTTTTGAAAACCATGGAACGGTTGAGCTCCAGAAAGGAGGGAAGTTATATAATTATTACGACACCAAAAACAAAATCAGCGGTCTGATACAGAATTACGGCGAACTCAACATATCTGACGGCGCCGTGCTGCAGAATCAGAGCCGGCTGGAGAACAGCGGAACCATCAACACGGAGGGCGATTTTTCCACCATACTGCTCAGCAATTATGATGCTGTCATAATCAACACCGGAACCATCAACGGCTTTGTGATAGAGATGCATGATACCTCCTATGTCAATGAGGCAAATGGACGTACCGTCCTAAAGTCCGGCCAGACTCTGACACTGGGAGCCGGGGCTGCCAGCGGCCCAAGGAGCCGGACACTGCGGGTATCGGAAGGGGCGGAGCTTTACATAGAAACCGGGGCTGTGGTGGATGCCCGAACCCATGTAACAACGGATACGCTGAGGGATTACCTGGATTTGAAGGATTCCCTGGTAGTAGACGGCCTTCTTCTGCTCCCGGAGAAGCTTCCGGAAAAAGATCAGGCAGAGCTTCTGGAAAAAATCAGCGGAAAGGGCAAGGTACAGCTGGGAAACAGCGAGAGGTATATTGTAAGGGTTGATCTGGGAGAAAAGACGGAAACACAGCTGATAGAAGAAGACGGCTATGTAATCCTTCCGGTGGATCCTGTCCGGGACGGCTGTCTCTTCCGAGGCTGGTATGTGCGCAGGGCAGGGGACGGTGTCCTGGAGCCGTATGACCTTCAGAAGCCGGTAAAGGGTTCCATGGAGCTTGCAGCCAGGTGGACGGGAATCAACCAATGGACAGAGCCGCTGGTGGTGACAAACTGGATCTATGGATCCGCAGCCAGTGGGGCCAGTGCGGTTCCGAAATTCGGAGAAGTAAAGTACACCTACAGCAGCAGGCCGGACGGAGGCTTCACGGAGAAGGTTCCCATAAAAGCAGGGACTTGGTATGTAAGGGCAGAGGTGGAGGAGACAGAGGACTATACAGGGCTTACCGCAGAGGCTTTGATGTTCCGGATTGAGCCCAAGGCTTATGAGGAGGGCGGCACCATTACGATTTCCAGAGTGGGCAGTCCGGAGGATGTGAAAGAACTTGTGATTAAGGATGGGGAAGTAATTCTGCAGGAAGGAACCGACTACCAGGTGTCTGATATCCGGAATGGAAATATTGTCACGGTGACCATTACGCTGATGGGGAATTATACCGGAACGGCAGTCAGAAGCTACCTGCTTCCCAGCGGGCCCGGGGAAAATGATGCAGGCTCAGGGAATTCCCCAGGCACTGCAGAGAGGCCGGGGCCGGAAAACGGCGGGGAGTCCTCGCAGCTTCTGATGCAAAAAAGTGCCCAGACAGGGGATGGGGCGCCTGTCGGTTTTTGGGCATCGGCTTTGATTCTCTCCTTTGTTTTGACGGCGGTATTTGCATATAAAAATGGGATGGTGTTCCACGGCATGCTTTACAAAAAGAAATAAATCTCAAGTTTTTGCTCAATACGCTGTAGTTTTTCCATAGTTTGACAAAATGTTACAAATTTCCGGGCGATGCATAAAATATACTGAAAAAGTTATTTTTCAGTATATTTTCCAAAAAGGAAGTGTTTTTATGAATCAAAATAATTCATGCGATTGCAATCAGAATCAAGACCAAACCTCGTGCAGCCTCCGCGGTCCTATGGGACCCAAAGGCGACCAGGGACCGGCAGGCCCTCAGGGGATCAAAGGGGATATTGGTTGTCCCGGGCCTAAGGGGGACAGAGGGGAACCGGGTCCGATTGGCCCACAGGGTATTCCGGGCGTTCCCGGTGCAAGGGGGCCCAGAGGAAATACAGGGCCGGTAGGACCTACCGGAAATACAGGACCGAGAGGCTGCGACGGACCGAGAGGCTACGCTGGCCCTCAAGGTATTCAGGGAATTCAGGGGGTTCGTGGAGAGATGGGGCCGAAAGGTGATCCCGGCTGTGAAGGACCTAAAGGGGATATAGGTCCCGCGGGCCCGGCCGGACCTCAGGGGCCGGCCGGACCAGCTGGACCTCAGGGAGATGCCGGACCCCAGGGCCCTAGAGGCATTCCCGGTCCCACAGGGCCCACCGGTCCAATAGGAGACATGGGCCCGCAGGGCGTAACCGGTCCACAGGGCATCCAGGGTGAAATCGGCCCGATTGGAGCGACCGGACCGAAAGGGTGTCAGGGAGATGAAGGCCCAATCGGTGCTACAGGAGCGACCGGAGCCACTGGTCCAGCCGGAGCAGCCGGAGCGACCGGAGCCACTGGTCCAACCGGAGCCACCGGACCTACCGGAGCTACAGGACCAGCAGGTATAGGAGCAGGAGAAAAGATGCTCTTTTTTGCTTCAGAGGGTCTTGCTACGATGTCAACGATTCAGGGCGGTCTCTCAGGCATACCGGCTTTGGTTGGTTTTATCGCTAGCGGACAGGGGCCCTCGCCGTTAACCTCTACGATAAATATGGAAAATCTAACCGAATATTTTATTAGGTTTTACTTTACGGTTCCTTTCACAATTGAGATCCATAGCTTGATGGCTTTTTTCCACACCTATCCCTTGTCCCTTCAGACTACCTCTGCTATCACAATAAGAGCACAACTTTACGAGGCCAAGGAGATGAGCAATATATTTTCAGCTATTGAAGAAACGCTGGTTACCCTGACGCCCTCCGTTACGGAAGCAACGCCTTCCTGGGCTGAGCTGAGAGGCGAGGTTACGACGAACAGACTGGTAGAGAAGAACACAAAGCTGATGCTGGTATTTTCTGCAACGTCAAGCGGATCGGATCCGGTTGACGCAATCTTGGGATATGCAAAGGCAAGCCTGGTTTACACCTGATAGTTCAAGATATAAATCAACAAAAGCCATATGATGTATCCCGGAGGTTCTAATCAAAGAAACCTCCGGGATATTGCCATGTGACAGGAGGCTGCAGAGTCCTCGGATATGGGCGGCGGTGTACTGGCTCTTATTTTACCTGTATTACAGGTATACATGTCCTGGCTTAATTATTGCGGCAGTAAAAAATGGCAAACGGCATTCCACGGGAAGCTTTACAAAAGGAGATAAATGCGCTAAAATAAAGAAAAAGCTGCCGTGAAAGGAGAAACGGAGGATGCAGGAGAAAAGAAACAGCAGGCGTATGAGCTTGACAGCTAAATTATTGATTAAAAATATGCATGATACTTCCGATAAGCCGGAAGAGATCGAGATTGATGTGCTGGATGTGTCGAAGACAGGCGTAGGGTTTATCTGCAGCGCACCCTTAACCATCGGCGCAGTATACGAGACACTTTTGAAGATTTGGAATGACGACGAGATCCATGCATTTTTGAAGGTTGTCCGGATTGAGCAGACCAAGGATGAAAAGTATATGTGCGGAACAATTTTCATCGGGCTGCCGGAGATGAATGCAGCGCGGATAGAAGTATATGAGCTTATGACGCGGATACAGGGAGAAGAATAGGAGCCATGGAAGGCGCGGACGCACCCCATGTCTCTCTGACGGGAAGACAAATATAGAGAGATGCTTACAGGAAGGCTTGGCGCATCTTTTTATGTTTGTTTTCCTGCCATTCAAACGGCTGCGCAGGATATGACAGCCCGGAAACGGAACAGTCCGAAAACTCGATAAATACTCTAAAAAAATACTTGCCAAAACGGACAATCTGTGGTAACATCTAAGATGTCGCTAAGCTGGTAAGGTGTAAGCGGCATGCCCAAAGGGGCAAAAAGAACAAGGCTCCTTGGTCAAGCGGTTAAGACATCGCCCTTTCACGGCGGTAACACGGGTTCGATTCCCGTAGGAGTCATTTGACATTTACTTGGACCCATAGCTCAGTTGGTTAGAGCAACCGGCTCATAACCGGTCGGTCCTGGGTTCGAGTCCCCGTGGGTCCATTTTTTAAGCGAATCAGTGCATAAGAGTTTTACCAGATTCCTTGTATAGAGGGATACAGTACAGATGAATCTGGCCCGATGGCTCAGTTGGTTAGAGCGCCGCCCTGTCACGGCGGAGGTCGTGGGTTCGAGTCCCATTCGGGTCGTTTAAGCCGGATAAGGCTTTTATATGTGGGATCTTAGCTCAGCTGGGAGAGCATCTGCCTTACAAGCAGAGGGTCATAGGTTCGAGCCCTATAGGTCCCATTTTACAGAGCAATCTGTAGAATGCCGGCATGGCGGAACTGGCAGACGCACAGGACTTAAAATCCTGCGGGACTAATCTCCCGTACCGGTTCGATTCCGGTTGCCGGCAGTCAGAAGAAAAGCAGTTTTTCCAGGAAGGGGAACTGCTTTTTTATATGGAGCAGCAGAAAAAACCGCTATAGAACCCGTAGAAAAAATTTAGAAAAAAAGGTTGATTTCTCCTAAACTTTGTGCTATGATAATCAAGCAGCCAAAGAACAGGGAAGTACAAGCTGCGGTATTTATAGGTATGTGGGCGTAGCTCAGCTGGATAGAGCGTTTGGCTACGGACCAAAAGGTCGGGGGTTCGAATCCTCTCGCCCACGTTGATTTCAAAAGAGCAGGAAGCCTTAGAGAGAGGGCTCCTGCTTTTTTGTTAACCATTGACAGAAGAATTGAAACAGCGTAAAATCAATAAAAACAGTAAGGTAGCAAGTGAAGAGTACAGAGGAGATGACATGGACAGAAATGAATTTGTAAGTACATTACGGGCAGTGCTGACCGGAGAAGTGCCGGCCTCGGTGGTAGAAGATAATGTACGTTACTATGATTCTTATATTTCCCAGGAGATCGCAGGGGGGAAGAGTGAGCGGGAGGTTATGGAATCCCTTGGGGAGCCCCGGCTGATTGCCAAAACCATTATTGACACCAACGGCTCTTCGCAGGGACGGGAGACCTATGGAGGCTCCTATACCCAGAGCGAGCCGGAGAAGGGCTTTCATGCGGAGTTTAACGAGGACGGCGGCGTGGATCTGAAGTACCGGCAGTTCAATCTGAATACTTGGTACGGGCGGCTTTTGCTTCTGATCCTGGTGATTCTGATTCTGACGGTTGTCTTTACGATTGTGGGCGGAATCCTGTCGTGGGTTCTTCCCGTGCTGCTTCCGGTTCTTTTGATTGTATGGATTATTCGGTTTTTCTTCGGTGACAGATAGAATTTCTGCGACAGGAATTTTTTTCGGATTCCGGTGTGCGGAGCTGGTCGGTGCGCAGTTGAGATGGAAGAAACTGGAAAAATATTTCGCTGCATTTTTGCCATAATAAGAATGTAAAGCCTATAAAAATATCAGGAGGAAACGATTATGGCTAACAATGCAAACAACAGCAATAATGCAAACAACAGCAGCAATGCAAACAATTCCAGCAAGAATTCTTCCAACAGCTCCAAGAATGCAAGCTCTAAGAATTCCGGCAAGAATGCAAGCAATGCACAGGACTGCAACTACTAAGCAGCGGTAAAAAAGGAAGCGGATGCCTACGGCGTCCGCTTTTTTTGCCGGTATGCAAAAAAGCTTCGGGACAAAAGACTGTGAGGAACTTTTACGGAAAAGACGCATAAGATATTTTATATTACAATAGAATAAAAGGTGAAGGTATGGAGTTTGAAACCATTTCCCCACGGGAAATCGATGCCTATCTGTTCCGGGAAGGCTATGTGGTGATTGATCTGAGAGAGCCCAGGGAATTCAGAAAGCTTCATCTGAAAGGAGCAGTCTGCATTCCCTATGAACAGCTGGAAGAGGGAGTCCGTTTTTTGCGGAATCAGATACTGATACTTTACTGTGAAAGAGGAGGGACCAGTCTGATGGCGGCCAGGGAACTGAGTGAGAAGGGATACCGGGTGAAGACGATGATTGGCGGGATACAGGCTTATCAGGGGAGGAATAGTGAGAGTTATATTGGGGGAGGGACGTAACAGCCAGGCAGCTGCAGAACCGCCCCTCTGCTGTTTCCATATCCTGTGTTCGGACGGTTTGCGTACAGTCTGTCTGCTCTGTACGGACATTGCTTTTTTATGCTTGAAGCCGTATTGGTTTTGGGTAATGTCCGTCCATATCAGACAGTCTGTACGCGAACAGCCGGACACTGGATATTGGAAACAGCGGAGGGGCGGTTCTGCAGCTGCCTGGCTGTTGCTGGCGGATGGTGATGGAGGGGGATTTCCATGAGATAAAGATTGACAGGGGGGGAGGGGCATATTATTATAAATTATAAGGGTGTGGGGGGATTGGGTGAAGGCTGGCGGACGGACTTCGTCCGTTAAGGTATGATTTTTTGGATTGGAGATGGAATGGAAGTATTTGAGCTGATTGCTCCCTGCCATTTTGGGCTGGAGGCGGTGTTGAAAAGGGAGATACAGGATCTGGGGTATGAGGTTAGTCTGGTGGAGGACGGCAGGGTTACGTTTCTTGGAGATGCGGAAGGGATCTGTCAGGCGAATGTGTTTCTGCGCACGGCGGAGAGGGTGCTTCTGCAGGTGGGAAGGTTTAAGGCGGTTACCTTTGATGAGCTGTTTGAACAGATTAAGGCTCTTCCCTGGGAGCGGTATCTTCCGGCGGATGGGAGGTTCTGGGTGGCGAAGGCGACTTCGGTGAAGAGCCGGCTGTTTAGTCCTTCTGATATCCAGTCGATTGTGAAGAAGGCGGTGGTGGAGCGTTTGAAGACCCAGTACCGTGTAAGCTGGTTTCCGGAGGACGGGGCGGAATATCCCCTGCGCATTACTTTTTTAAAGGATGAGGCAGTGGTGGGGATTGATACCTCGGGCCTTTCCTTACATAAACGGGGATACCGTATACGATCCAGCAAGGCGCCGATTACAGAGACTCTGGCGGCGGCGCTGCTGATGCTGACGCCCTGGAAGGGGGATCGGATTCTGGTGGATCCCTTCTGCGGCTGTGGGACTTTTCCGATCGAGGCGGCTATGATGGCGGCTCATATGGCGCCTGGTATGAACCGGAGCTTTACGGCGGAGGCCTGGGCTAATCTGGTTCCGAAGAAGAACTGGTATGAGGCGGTTACGGAGGCGAATGATCTGCTGGATGATACGGCTGCTACGGATATACAGGGCTATGATATTGATCCGGCTATGGTAAAGGCGGCCAGAGAGAATGCGAGGGATGCGGGCGTGGATCACTTGATTCATTTTCAGGCCAGGCCGGTGAGCGGGCTGAGGCATCCGAAAAAATACGGCTTTGTCATTACAAATCCGCCCTATGGGGAGAGACTGGAGGAAAAATCGGCGCTGCCAGAGCTGTACCGGGAGATTGGGGAGGCTATGGCGCGGCTGGACAGCTGGTCTGTTTATCTGATTACGGGCTATGAGGAAGCGGAACGTTATATCGGAAAAAAGGCGGATAAGAACCGGAAGATCTATAACGGAATGTTAAAGACGTATTTTTATCAGTATCTGGGGCCGAAGCCCCCGGGAAGACGGCAGAGCTTATGAAGAAATTAATTGGAAGCGGTCTTCTGATTCTGGTTCTTACGGCCATCTGCGCTGTCGGGATTGATAAAGTGATGCCCCGTGAGGAAGACAAGTCTGTCCGGGCAGTGGTTAAAATCAGTCTGCCGGAACAGATTGAGGAAGAGTCAAAGCCTCTGCTCATTGACCGGACGAAAGAGACGGCAAAGCTTCCGGTATCCTATGACTACCGGCAGGAGGGGCGCGCGCCGAAGGTGAGGAACCAGGAACAGCTGGAGACCTGCTGGGCCTTTGCCTCGCTGACTGCCCTTGAGAGTACGCTGCTCCCGGAGGATGAGGCGGATTTTTCGAGAGATCATTTGTGCTTTCACAACAGCTTTGGCATGGGGCAGAATGACGGCGGATCTTATATTATGTCGGTGGCTTATCTGGCTGCCTGGCAGGGGCCTGTATATGAGGAGGACGATCCCTATGGGGACGGTATTTCTCCTATAGGCCTTTCGGCGGTGCGCCATGTACAGGAGGTGCGGATGCCGGCGGAAAAGGATTATGAGGCCGTGAAGCAGACCGTATACCTTCATGGAGGCGTGGAGAGCTCTCTCTATGTGGATTTTTCCGATCCCAGGGAACCCTCCGACTATTTCAACCGGGACAATTACAGTTATTATTATGAAGGGACGGAGATTCCCAATCACGATGTTGTCATTATCGGCTGGGACGATGAGTACCAGGCGGAAAATTTTATTGTGCAGGCTCCCGGAGACGGTGCGTTTATCTGTCAGAACAGCTGGGGGGCTGACTTTGGGGACGGGGGCATTTTCTACGTGTCCTATTATGACTCCAACATCGGGAAATATAACGCTGCGTTCACTAAGGTAGAGTACGAGGATAATTATGAGGTTTTGTATCAGTCGGATCTCTGCGGCTGGTGCGGCCAGGTGGGCTACAACACAGATACGGCCAGCTTTGCCAATGTGTACACGGCTTCCGGAGACCAGACTGTGGAGGCTCTTGGGTTTTATGCCACAGGAAACGATACGGAATACCGTCTGGCAGTAAAGACAGGTTACAGCCGGGAGGAAGAGCTTGCGGAAGTGGAGTATGTACAGGCAGGCTACCTCCAGTATCCTGGCTTCTACACCGTTCGGCTGGAAACGCCTGTAACCGTGAAGGCCGGAGAAAAA
Source organism: Candidatus Merdisoma sp. JLR.KK011 (assembly GCF_036941125.1). Lineage (NCBI taxonomy): Bacteria > Bacillati > Bacillota > Clostridia > Lachnospirales > Lachnospiraceae > Candidatus Merdisoma > Candidatus Merdisoma sp. JLR.KK011. The sequence continues at coordinate 1,847,677 of NZ_JAYWSZ010000004.1, forward strand.
TTTGCTGCGGTGGTGGAGATTATGACTCCGGACGCCATGTACCCTGTTGCAGTGGAATATGCTTCAGAGGAGCTGGGAGAAGCCGTAGACCTAAGCGACGGAGAAGGCTATATCAGCCCGGACAATCAGCACTGGGCCCGGGTGGAAGAGGAACAGGACAGCAATCTCTGCCTGAAGGTTTATGCGGATACTATAGAACAGGAACAGTAGTGTTGTTTGCAATGCACAAATCGATTTACAGACACAGAAGTCTGTGGCTGTAAATCGATTTTATACCAGTGTATTGCAAGCAACACTACGGAACTGGAATGGAGATAAGTGATGATAAATCAGATTATTTTTGCTACGGGAAATGAGGGAAAGATGAAGGAGATCCGGCTGATTCTGGAGGATCTGGGAGCAGAGATTCTTTCTCTTAAGGATGCCGGCATTGACATAGAGATTCAGGAGGACGGAAAGACCTTTGAAGAAAACGCAGTGATCAAAGCCAGGGAGGTTATGCGTGCCACAGGCGCGCTTGTGCTGGCGGATGATTCGGGGCTGGAGATTGATTATCTGAACGGAGAACCGGGGGTATATTCCGCCCGGTATCTGGGAGAGGATACCTCTTACCGGATAAAAAATCAGAATCTGATAGACCGGCTGGAGGGCGTGCCGGATGAGCAGCGCACGGCCCGTTTTGTCTGCGTCATAGCGGCGGCGTTTCCGGACGGAAGGATCATAACTGCCCGTGGCGCCATTGAGGGTATCATCGGCTATGAGGAGCGGGGAGAAGGCGGTTTTGGCTACGACCCCATCTTCTGGCTGCCGGAATACGGCTGCTCTACGGCGGAGCTGACGATGGAGAAAAAGAATGAGCTGAGCCACAGGGGAAAGGCGCTGCGTGAGATGAAGAATGAATTAAAAAAGGTTTTGGAAGCCTGAAGAGAGGAAAAACAGGATGAAGATATTGATTGTCAGCGATACCCACGGACGGGATACTGCATTAAAACATCTGCTGGAGCAGGTAAAGCCCATTGATATGCTCGTTCACTGCGGCGATGTGGAGGGCAGCGAGGATTATATCCGTTCCCTGGCCCAGTGCCCGGTTCATATGGTAGCCGGAAATAATGATTTTTTCTGTGATCTGCCCAAAGAAGAGGAGTTTCTTATCGGTAAGTACCGGGTACTGCTGACCCATGGACACTATTATTATATTACCATGGGCGCACAGATGATTAAGGAGGATGCAGCGGCCCGGGGCTTTGACATTGTGATGTTCGGCCACACCCACCGGCCTTACCTGGAGCAGGATAAGGGGATTGTGGTTCTGAATCCCGGAAGCCTTTCCTATCCCCGTCAGGAGGGCAGAAAGCCCAGTTATATGATAATGGAACTGGATCGGGAAGGGCAGGCACATTTTACGATCAATTATTTAAAAAAATGATTGACATTTAAAAAATGGTATAGTAAAATATAACATGCGTCACGAAAAGATTGTAGTGGTGAACAGCTTCGGGGTGTGGCTCAGCTTGGCTAGAGCGCCTGGTTTGGGACCAGGAGGTCGCAGGTTCGAATCCTGTCACCCCGATTGATGCGGGTGTAGTTCAATGGTAGAACACCAGCCTTCCAAGCTGGACACGTGGGTTCGATTCCCATCACCCGCTTACGCTTTGCACTTGGCGAGGCGCTTGGTATGCGGCAGAACTGGTATTGCCGTCTGTGTTCGTAGCTCAGCTGGATAGAGCAACGGCCTTCTAAGCCGTGGGTCGGGGGTTCGAATCCCTTCGAGCACATTTGCCATTACTTGGCACTATGGTGGGTATAGCGCAGTTGGTTAGCGCGCCAGATTGTGGCTCTGGAGGCCAAGGGTTCGAATCCCTTTATCCACCCTTGCGAAAGCAATTTTGGGCTATCGCCAAGCGGTAAGGCACAGGACTTTGACTCCTGCATTCGCTGGTTCAAATCCAGCTAGCCCAGTCAGGGCGATACAGGAGAGCTTCTGTGTTACGCTCAATATGGAGCATTAGCTCAGTCGGTAGAGCACTTGACTTTTAATCAAGTTGTCCGGGGTTCGAATCCCCGATGCTTCATGGACAGGCCGTAAGCAACGATAGGTTGGCTTACGGCCTTATTTTTCTATACAGTAAGCGGATATGGCGGAATTGGCAGACGCGCTGGATTTAGGTTCCAGTGGGAGACCGTGCAGGTTCGAGTCCTGTTATCCGCATTATGGAGAAACCAGGGAGGGTTTGCTGTCTTATTTTGCAGCAAACCCTCTTGGCAGATTGGGAATGTAAGGATAGAGCGGGGATAAGCGTATGAGGATAGAAAAAAGAGTAAAGTGTGTGCTGCTGGCTGTTCTGGCCTGTGCTGCGTTTTTGTTTCTTGCGGAGCATTTTTTCTGCGACCGCTGGGGACTGCAGCAGTATGATTCCATGTGGACGAAGTGGCAGCTGGATTCCGAGGAGTGGGTCGTAGAGAAGGTCATTGACGCCAGGATCAACGGGATCGGGAATTACAATGGCATGATGGTGGAGTATCAGCAGCAGATCGGCTTTGCAGGCATGCTGTTTTCGGTGGTGGATAAGCTGGTGGATCACAATGCGGAGTTTACGGATCCCATTCCGAAGGACGTGATGGCCGGCCTTAATGTGCTGATATTTTCGGCATTGTTTTTTGTCCTTTTGTACTGGCTGTACCGGGAATCGGGGCTGTGGACGGCCGGGGTTGTGTATGTGACGCTGCTTTTTACCAACTGGACGGCCTATAGCGTGCGGAATATTTACTGGGTTACCTGGACGATGCTGCTGCCTATGATTGCGCTGCTGGCGCTGATGATGTGGGAGCAGAGGTATGGAAAGCAAAAAGATGTATGGCTGTTTGCCCTGTCTTTTGGGACGATCTTTCTTCGAAGCGCCTGCGGCTATGAGTTTATCAGCTGTGTTATGGTGGCGCTGGAGCTGCCGCTTATCTACTATGCGGTGAAGGAAGCCTGGGAGCTTCGCCTGTATCTGAAACGGGCCCTTATCGCTGGGATTGGAGCAATTACGGGTTTTTTGGGAGCGCTGTTTGTGAATCTGGCTCTGATGGCCGGGCTTAGAGGCTGGAAGGAAGCCGTGGAGTATATGATTTTTATCAGCGCCAGGCGCACGGGATACGTGACTTTGGACAGCTTTGATCCGGATGTGATAGAAGCCTTTGATATGCCCCTTTTTGATGTGTTTAAGCTGTACTGGGGAGGGGACGGGGATGTGCCTCTTTTTGGCAGCAGCTATCATCTGAGTCTTTTGATACCGCTCTTTTTCATTCCGGCCCTTCTTATGCTGACTGCATTGCTGGTCAAGGAGAAAAAGCGCAGAAGCGTTACAGGGCTTCGGTTCCAGATGGAGACGGAGGAGCGCAAAACCCTTGGGATGATTTTGGTGATGATGGTATCCTTTCTGGGGCCGGCCTCCTGGCTGGTGCTGGCAAAGGGACATGCCGTTCATCATCCCCATATTGATTATATCATTTTCTGCCTTCCCTTTACCATGATGGGGTTTGCAGCTTTGGCGCAGATTGTGAAATACCAGGCAATGCAGGTGAGGGACAGATATGCTGAGAAAAAGAAGTAAGTATGTTGTTTATGCAGTGATAGGCGCGGCGGCTTTCCTTCTGATTTACGGGACGGATGCCCTTCATGTGACCTTTGACTGGTGGATTTTAAATGGTTATATTGAGGATGATATTATTCAGCACTATGCAGGGTGGATGGCTTTTCGGGCCTCGGACTGGAGCTTTCCCCTTGGCCTGGCCGGGAATCTGGGCTATCCGGAGGGGATTGCGATTACCTTTACAGACTCGCTTCCTCTGGTGTCAATCTTTTTTAAATGCCTGTCCGGAATCCTTCCGCAGACCTTTCAGTTTTTCGGGCTGTATGTGCTGTTCTGCTTTATGATGCAGGGCCTTTTTGCCGGGCTGCTTATGGAAAGCTTTACCAAAAAGAAGTGGGGCATTTATGGAGCGGTTGTCTTGTTTGTATGTTCACCCATACTGGTGGAACGAGCCTTCCGTCACACGGCGCTGGCTTCCCAGTGGCTGATACTGGCGGCTCTGTACCTGTATTTTCAGTCAAAGAAAAGCGGAAAACTGCCCTGGGGCTTTCTGGCCCTTCAGGTCTTGTGCGTGGGGCTGCATCCCTACTTTGTTCCTATGGTATGCGGAATACTGGCGGCCTGGACGCTGGAGCGCCTGTGCAAGGGAAAAGAGGGGGAATGGAAAAGGACAGCGGCATTTTTCATGGGAAATCTGGCTGTAGTCCTGCTCGCCGGCTATGGAATCGGCGTGTTTGGCAGCGGAGTGTCGGGCACGGCGGGCGGCTTCGGATACTATTCCATGAATCTCAATGCCCTCTGGAATCCTGTGAGCATCGGGGTAGAAAGCTGGTCGGCCCTTCTGCCGGGACTTTCCCAGACGGCAGGCAACTACGACGGCTTTAATTATCTGGGTATGGGCGTACTGCTGTTTGGAGCTTTTGGGCTTGGCAGGCTGGCGGTAGGCCTGGTGAGAGAGAAGCGGCTGAGAGAATTCTTAGGACAGTATAGGGGGCTGCTTCTCTTCCTGGGTTTTTGTGTGCTTTTTGCGTGGAGCAATGTGATTACGCTGAACGGGACGACGCTTTTTACCATTCCGCTTCCGGAAAAAGTACAGGAGCTCTGTTCCGTTTTCCGGGCCAGCGGACGGATGTTCTGGCCGGTTTATGAGCTTTTGTTTCTTCTGGCCTGCTTGACGGCGATCCGGCTTCCAAAAAGGATTGGAATAGGGGCCATGGCAGTTCTTTTGACGCTTCAGCTATACGATCTGTCGCCGGCCCTGATAGAAAAACACGGCTCCATAGATGCAGCCCATATAGAACCGGGCAGCTACCGGGCGGACTTTTTCCTGTCTGAGGACTGGAGCCAGCTTCTGGAAGCATATGACCGGGTAGAGCTGCTGAATTATCACCATGATTATAGTTTGGCTGCCCTCCTTATGAAGCACGGCGTGAAGTCCAATATTCTTCCGGCCAACCGGGGAGATTTTGACAGGGCCAAGGAACGGTGCCGGGAAATGACCCTTGCCCTTTATGAAGGGCAGAGAATGGAGGAAGGCGTACTGTACCTGGCCAAGGATCCCATTCTGGCAGAGCAGCTTTCCTGGAACCTTCACGAGGATCTGGCGGCCTATAAGCTGGGAGGATATACAGCCTTTGGCCGGCGGAAGGAAGCTGTGACAGCAGAAGAAGCCCATTTCTCCCAGAAACCGGGACATTTTTCCGCTATTGAGGAAGGAAGCCCGGACTGGATGTACCTAAGAGGGGCAAAGGAGAATGAAATCCTGCTTCCGGCCACTACGGTACTGGAATGGGAGCTGTCCCGGGCAGAGGCCCTGAGCCTTGGGGGAGAACGGGCGGAGATTGCAGGAACAGAGCTTTACTCCAATGAAAATATCCGGAATTATTTTTATGTACAGTGCGAAGGCATAGAAGACATGGAAAAATGGGAGCATGCGGCGGATATAGAGCTTATCTGCCCTTAGGGATACTTTGGAAAAGTCCAGCTAAGAAATGTCAAGTATTTATTAGAAAAATTTTTGCTGGACGGTAAAGCTGCAAAGGCGCACGAGAGGAACTTTTATGAGTGCTTTTTCGAATAAAAGTTTCTCTCATTACCGGTGTGTCGAAGCAGCTTTACCCTTTAGAGCTGTCGCGCAGCGACTTAGAATAGGAGAGAAGACTATGAGAACAGCCCTGGTAGGATATACAGGCTTTGTAGGATCGAATCTGGCTTCGGCCTATGAATTTACACATCTTTATCATTCGAAAAATATTGAGCAGGCCTATGGAACGGAGCCGGATCTTCTGGTTTATGCCGGAGTCCGGGCAGAGAAGTTTCTGGCAAACCGGGAGCCGGAACGGGATCTTAAGACCATAAAGGAGGCATTTTCCAATATACAGCGGATACGTCCGGGGAAGCTGGTGCTGATCTCCACCATTGACGTGTATAAGACGCCGGTTCTGACAGACGAAAAAACGGAGATTGAGACAGAGGGGCTGGAGCCTTACGGCAGGAACCGGTATCTGCTGGAGCAGCAGGTGAGGAAGGCGTATCCGGATGCGCTGATCTTAAGGCTTCCCGGCCTCTATGGGAAAAATATTAAGAAAAACTTTATTTATGATTTTATCCATGTGATTCCCTCCATGCTGAAGGAGGAAAAATACCAGGAGCTTACGGCAGGCGGCGCTTTTCTGGACGACTATTATAAAAAGCAGGACAACGGCTTTTATAAATGCCGTCCCCTGGCGGCGGAGGAAGAGCAGCTTTTGAAGGACTGGTTCCGAAAGGCGGGATTTTCGGCTTTGAACTTTACAGACAGCCGCAGCGTCTTCCAGTTTTATCCCCTGTCCATGCTGTGGGGGCATCTAAAAAAAGCCCTGGAGCTTCATCTGCCCCTGGTAAACCTTGCAACAGAGCCTATAGAGACGGGTGAGCTTTACTTCCATCTGACCGGGGAGCCCTTTGTAAACGAGCTGGCATCCAGGCCCGCGGCTTACGACTACCGGAGCCTGTATGCCAGGGAAATGGGCGGGGCAGAGGGATATCTTCTGAAAAAAGAATTTGTGATGGAAGATATCAAAAAATTTGTGCAAGGGCAGTGCGGCATTCGGTAAATAGGGGCAGAGGGAAATAAGGAGGGGTCCTATAACAAAAATCTTACGGATGATACCCTCCGGCCAAATTTTTGAATAAGATTTTCAATAAATCAGCATTCCCTTTAAAAAAACTGATTTTCGTAGGCGTCTTCTGTCCTTTGGGATAAGCCCTGGTCACAGGCACCTCGCAAGTACGCAGCCCAAGCTGGGAGGCACGCACGGAAAGGTAGGCCAACAGCTCATAGCCCATAAAAACATCCCGGAACGGCTGCACCTGCGGATGAGAGAGGTAGGCCCGGGAGTAAGCCCGGAAGGCGTTGGTCGTATCGGTAAAACGCTTCCGTGCCGTCAGAGAAATAATGGGAGCGTGAAGCAGCACAACAGAGACATGCCGGACAAAAGGAGTGCGCACGGCATGTCCGCCCTTGATAAACCGGGAGCCCTGGATAAAGTCATAGCCCTGTTCCAGTTTTTCAATAAACCGGGGAATATCCTCGATACTGTCCTTATTGTTGCCGTCCACCGTGAGAATTCCCTTGTAGCCTCTCTTAAGGGCCCACCACAGTCCCATACGGAGCTGCGCTCCCTGTTTTCCGGTATCCTCCTTCACCAGAAGCGTATTGACGCCGAGGGAGCAGAGGAGGCCCTCTTCCGTGGAGCCGTCTGTGGAGCCGCCGTCACAGAGAATGATATCTACAAGCTCAGGGATACCGTGTCTCTTCGCTCTTTTAAGCTCTTTCTGAATGCGTCCGTCCTCATTGATAACCGGGATACAGACACAGTAATCCGACTTTCTGGGGGCGAATTCTTCTGCCCGGAAACGGGGAACCCCCTTCTGCTTTTCATAAATCATATTACGAATTCCTCCCTTCACAGATCCAGCCCATCACTTCAAAAAGCCGCTCCCTGGAATCCAGGCAGGCCATTTCAATAGATAGAAAGCCCTTCCACGTATGCTCCTTCCAGGCCTTGCGGACGAGATCCGTCAGACTGCGGTAAATGTCCCTGTGGCTTTCGGTAAGACAGACAAGGCCGGGCTCGCTGATATGAATGTGCCGAATCAGAGGAAGCTGCGCCGGAAGCATCTCTAGGGATTCCTTGTTTTCCAGGATGGTCCCCAGATCCAGATTGACAGCGATGCCTTCCCGGTCAGACGGAGCGGAGAGGGAAGCGCGTATCTTCTCTGTCAGAGCACAGGCTTCCTCCGTGGTGTTGATAAAGTTCGTGTAATAGAGAGGCGGATTTGGCTCTATGGAAAATGTGGCGCGGCATTCCGCCGCATAAGCAGCTGTCTTTTGGAAAAATTCCAGAACAGGCCCAAGGTCTGCGCCTTCAGGCCGCCGGCGGTTCCGGGGACAGCCGAAAACCAGATTGGGGCAGGAGAGCGCCTCTGCAAAATCAATGGCCTGCCGGGTGTAGTCCAGCAATTTTTCCCGTTCTTCTCTGCTCCCGAACAGAGACTCTGTGCGTCCGTACCAGATGGACTGCATGGAACAGACGGAAAGCCCGTAATGTTCCTTTAACTGCCGTGCGAAAGCCCGGGCTTCCTTAAGATGGGTGTAGGGCGATTCGGGGAAAATGCGCGTGGGGGCAATTTCCAGACCAGTATAGCCCATTTTTTCCATGGCAGCGTAAACAGACGCATCCTGTTCCGGCTTCCAGGCAATATTAGAAATAGATAAGTTCATGGATTGGTTCCTTTCTCAGATCTGCCCGAAGGGTGTTTCTTTGAATTAACATATACCTTAACGGACGAAGTCTGCCAGCCCCAAAGGGGCATGTATTAATGGGGTACCCGCAGGGTATAAAATTATACACATACTATCATTTTTCCGTTGAATATTCAACATTCAAATGGTATGCTAAAATAAATTACCAAAAACAGGATGGAACAGGGAGTCAAAGGAAATATGGAGAGATACGATAAGGTGATCATAGGGGCGGGGCTTTACGGCCTTTATGCGGCCCTTTTCTGCGCAAAGCGGGGAGAGAGGGCGCTGGTGCTGGAATGGGACGAGCAGGCCTTTGGCCGGGCAACGTATATTAACCAGGCCCGTGTCCATATGGGGTATCATTATCCGCGCTCCTTGTCCACGGCACTTAAGTCGGCGGGGTATTTTGAGCGTTTCAACCGGGATTACGGATTTTGCATTTTAAAGGAATTCGCCCAGGTGTATGCCACCTCTGCCCGGTTTTCATGGACGGATGCCAGGCAGTTTCAAAAGTTCTGCCAGGCGGCCCGTATCCGGTGCGATGAGGTGAATCCGGAGCGCTATTTCCGGCCCGGGATGTGTGACGGCGCTTTTCTGACTACGGAATATACGTATGACGCCCAGATTTTGAAGAACTTTTTTTTGGAGGAGCTGGGAAAGTATTCCGGAGTGTCCATCTGCTATGAAGCGCGCATTCAGAGAATTGTTCTGGACGGCTCATCCTTTGTGATTGAGCTGGAGGACAGGCCGCCTGCTGCCGCAGAGTTTCTTCTGAACGCATCCTATGCATCCGCCAACCAGGTTCTGAAAAGGGCGGAAGGCCTGAATCAGGAGCCCTTTCAGATCAAATACGAGCTTTGTGAGATTATTCTGTGCAAGCCGGGCGAGGCCCTAAGGCCTGTGGGGCTTACGGTGATGGACGGCCCGTTCTTCTCGATTATGCCCTTTGGGAAGACGGGATACCATTCTTTGACCTCCGTAACCTTTACGCCCCACCTGACCAGCTATGAGAGCCTTCCTCATTTTCCCTGCCAGGAAAAAAGCGGTGGGTACTGCAGCCCGGATCAGCTTGGGAACTGCAATAACTGCCCGGCCCGGCCGAAGAGTGCATGGCCCTATATGTCCCACATGGCGGAAAAGTATATGAGGGAGGAGTATGGCTTTACCTACTCCCATTCCCTGTTTTCCATGAAGCCGATTCTGAAAAATTCCGAGCTGGATGACTCAAGACCTACGGTGGTGCGCCGGATATGGAAAAAGCCGGCCTTTGTAAGCGTCCTCTCGGGCAAAATCAATACAGTATACGATCTGGATGAGGTACTGATCAATGACGGAAAATAAAGAAAAGAATTTTGTGTCGGCCGTGCTCTATGTGCACAATGAGAAAGAGCGGCTGGCAGATTTTCTGAAAAAAATAAACGGGATTCTGACGGAGAACTTTGAGCATTATGAGATAATCTGCGTAAATGACCAAAGCACAGACGAGAGTGTCCAGGTTATCTCGGAATTTGCCAAGACCGTGGAAGACGCCAGCGTGAGCATTCTTCATATGAGCTACTACCAGGGGATTGAGCTGTCCATGAATGCGGGCATAGATCTGGCCATCGGAGATTTTGTATTTGAGTTTGACAAGGTATCCGGCGATTTCCCGGATGAGCTTCTGATGCAGGTTTATGAGACGTCCCTGAAGGGCTTTGATATCGTCAGCGCTGCGCCCAGACGGGCGCAGCGCTGGAGCTCCAGGCTCTTTTACCGGGTTTACAACCAGGCGGCTGGAAAAAGGACGATGCTTCGGACGGAGACCTTCCGGATTCTGTCCAGACGGGCTGTGAACCGGGTTCATTCCATGTGCCAGTCTGTTCCCTACCGGAAGGCGGTCTATGCAAACTGCGGACTGCAGACAGAGACGCTCGTCTACGAACCCCGGGAGCGGAAAGGGGCCATAGGGCCGGAGGAGAAGGAAATGCGCCGGGATATGGCCTTTAACAGCCTGATTCTCTTTACGAATCTGGGCTATCAGGTATCCAGCTTTCTGGCCGGGATTATGATGCTGGCGGCGCTTTTGATCGGTGTGTACACGGTGGCCATATTTGTGGGAGCCAGGCCGGTAGAGGGGTGGACAACCACCATGCTCTTTCTGTCACTGGCCTTTTTCGGCGTCTTTGCCATTTTTGCCATCATCATCAAATACCTGTCGGTCTTAATCGAGCTGGTATTTACCAAGCAGCAGTATGTAATTGAGGGAGTGGAGAAGCTGAAGTAGCCTGCCTGCGGCCAATCTGGCTGTGGATGACATCCTTTGGCCGCTTAAGAAGCGAGATACAGGTACAGGAAATGCCTGTCAACTGGAAAGCCAGTATTGAAAAGGTATATTGGTTTATGATATAGTGATAAAAGTCGTTATTATTTACAGGGATAGAATGAGATGCTGTTCACGGCGGAGGGCTGTGAATGTTGATAAAGAGGCAGGAGGCTTAGGAATGACCGTTTGGAAGAGGATGCTTGCGCTTACCATGTGTGGGACGCTTATTTTTGGAATGGCTGCTTGTAAGGGCAAGGAGCCTAAGAGCGATGAGATAGAGATAGAGGCAGTGGAGGAACCGGAAGAGATTCCGGAAGAACCAGAGGAGGAGTCCCAGGTGGTTTCCGATCTGGAGGCATCCATTTCCTGGTGGACGTATCCGGTATTTGTCCAGGATGAAGGACAGGAGGAGGGAGCTTATGAGCAGACGCTGATTCAGGAGTTTAATAAAAAGTATCCCAATATCCGGGTAGAGCTGCGGCTGCTGGATTATACCCAGGGGCCGGACGAAGTCCAGGGCCTGATTGATGGGGAAGGGCTTGAGCTGCCCAATGTGCTGCTGGATGAGCCGGGAAGGATCGGCGGCTATGCAAAGGCCGGGGTTCTTGCAGATCTGTCGTCTATGTTTACAGAGGAAATGGTTTCCGATGTGGTAAGCGAGGGAATCTTAAGCGCCTGCCGGAGCGAGGGGGCCTATGTGATGTATCCCTTCAGTGCGTCCAACTATGTGATGGCATTTAACCGTACCATGCTTGAGGACTCCGGCGCCATGGAATTGATGAATCGGGAGGGAGCCTGCACCTGGACTACGGAGAGCTTTGAGCAGGTCTTAGAGAAGCTCGGCGAGTCCCAGCTAAACGGCGGAATTCTTTACTGCTCCGGTATTGCCGGAGATTATGCTACGCGTTCTTTTTTGACGAATCTCTATGACGGGAGCCTTATGAACGAGGACGGCTCTGCCTATACGATGAACAGTGAGGCGAACCAGCAGGCGCTGACCAAGGTAAAGGAGTGGATGGATAAGGGCTGGATCTTAAACGGCTCCGGCTCTACGGGAGCAGATGCAGTGACTTCCTTTGTAAACGGGGAGAATTCCTTCTGCCTTCTCTGGAGTCTGCCCCAGGCTCTGACGAATGCCCAGGCGCTGGCGGAAAACGGTGTGGAGGTTGTAGTGATGCCTTACCCTTCCGCAGACGGAGAGCCTGAGCTTGAATATATGCTGAAGGGGTTCTGTATCTTTAAGACGGAGGATGAGAAGCAGGAAGAGGCCTCCCGTTATCTGGTAGATTTTCTCTGCAATGATGAGGTGACAGCGGCGGAGAATATTGTGAGAAGCGGCGGTTTCCCCGTGCGCACATCTATGGGAGATGTATACGGGGGCAATGAGGAAGCGCTGCTTTATGAAGCGCTTCTGCCCTACAGCGGAACTTATTATAATCACACAGAGGGCTTTGAGGAAATGCGTGTGTACTGGTATCAGATGCTGGCAGAGATTCTGAACGGAGAGTACAGTGTGAAGGATTCTACAGAGAGCTTTGTGGAGTACGCCAATAAGACATTGGAACCAAAGGAAGAAGAGGGAGAGTAGGATGCTGGGGATTCGGGGCGCACGGGTTCTTGATCCGGTGAGCGGAAGGGATGAAGAGCTCAATCTGCTGATAGAAGACGGGAAGATTGTGTCGGTGGATACCGTATTGGACGAGAGAGACGGGATAGAGATTCTGGATGCGGCGGGCCTTGTGCTTGCGCCGGGGCTGGTGGATATTCATGTGCATTTCCGGGATCCGGGCTTTACTTATAAAGAGGATATCGAGTCAGGCGCCAGGGCTGCAGCAAGGGGCGGATTCACCACTGTGGTCTGCATGGCGAATACGAAACCGCCGGTTGACAATCCAGAGACGCTTCGCCAGGTACTGGAAAAAGGAGCAGGCACCGGAATCCATGTAAAGACCTGTGCCTGTGTCACAAAGGGAATGCAGGGAAAAGAGCTGACAGATATGGAGGAACTTCGCAGCCTTGGAGCGGCCGGATTCACGGACGACGGCATTCCCATTATGGACGGGGAGCTTTTACGGCAGGCGATGGAGAGGGCGGCGAAGCTTCATGTTCCGGTGAGCCTCCATGAAGAAGATCCGGCTTTTATTGAGAATAGCGGAATCAATCAGGGAGCAGCGGCAAAAAAGCTTGGAATCGGGGGCGCTTCGGCCCAGGCGGAGGTTTGCCTTGTAGAGAGGGACTGCCTTCTGGCTGAGGAGACAGGCGCCCGGGTAAACATCCAGCATATCAGCGCTGCGGGCTCCGTGGATGCGGTGCGGCAGGCCAAAGCAGGAGGGGCGGCCGTGACGGCGGAGGCGGCGCCTCACCATTTTACATTGACAGAGGAGGCGGTGCTGACCTGGGGGACTTGTGCCAAGATGAATCCGCCCCTGCGCACAGAGGAGGACCGGCAGGCGGTGATTCTGGGCCTGAAGGATGGTACCATTGATATCATTGCTACGGATCACGCCCCTCACAGCCAGGAGGAGAAGGCAAGGCCTTTTACGGAGGCGCCCAGCGGAATCATCGGCCTGGAGACGGCGCTGGCTCTTGGGATTACGGAGCTGGTGAAGCCGGGGCATTTGACGCTGATGGAACTGATGGAGAAGATGAGCCGGAATCCGGCCAGGCTGTATGGGTTTGATTATCCGGGGATTGTGCCGGGAGCGCCGGCGGATCTGGTGATATTTGATGAAAATGAGCTCTGGACGGTTGATACCTTTGTTTCCAAGGCGGTGAATTCCCCCTTCCGGGGACGAACCCTCCAGGGAAAGGTTCGTTATACCATCTGCAAGGGAGAGATTGTGTACAGAGGATAAGCGCCAATGAGGATATAAAAATAACTCCGGGCCGTGAGGCTGCGGAGTTATTTTTCATCGTCAAATGTCTGCTCTGTCTCAAGAAACCTCTTCTTGAATAAGACAAATTCCCGAACCTCTTTCTGAAATTCCGGAGGAAGGGATTTGTAATTGGTCAGCATACGCGCATCTGTACCGTTTATGGGAATTGCGCTGGTTTCCGGCGCTATGGCAAAATGTTCGCTGACGGGTGAGTCGGCAATCTGCTTTGCGGATAGATCTGCATAGAGAAGCAGGTCTGCGGACACATTGTATAACTCAGCCAGCTCACAGACGGATTTCAAATCGGGGATGCGTTTCTCCGTTTCGTATAAGGAATAGGTCTGACGGGCAATGTGAATCACATCGCTGATATATTTCTGGGAATATCCGTTTGCAATGCGCAGTTCACGCATATTGTCTGCTATTTTTAATTTGCGCATTCCATCAGCCCTCCTTAAATGATGGGCTTATTATATCAGCTTCTTTCTGGTTTTGTTCAAAATGGCAGAAAATGAAGCAATGAAATTGCAAATGTCGTTAAATAGTGACAAAATGTAACAAAATTCGACAAAAGACGACAAGGATAGGGGGAGGCTCACGTTGTACCGGCAGATTCATTTGGCGTCCGCTGGCTCAGGGTGCTGTTGTGATATTCCGTAGACCAGGTAACCTCGTCTCCGAACCAGCTTGGGGGAAGGAAAGCCAGAGCCTGTTCTTCGGAAGTAAATTCCACTTCGGCTAACATAAGCCCTTCAAAGGGAGCGTCAAAAAGATCCAGTTCAATGGTAAGTCCTTCCGGAAGGGGAATCCGGAAGCGCTTTTTGCAGATAATATTGCCGTCGGCTTTCTTTTTTAGATGCTCATAGCTTTCTGCCGTCAGAGGCAGGTTGTATTCCTCCCGGCTCATAAGTCCCTTGGATTTGTAGGTCAGGGTATAGGTATCATCGCTTCGCCGGATGCGCACCACCGGCTCTGTGCACAGATAGGCCTGTTCCAGAAGCTGGGAGGGATAAGAGGCTAAATCTGCAGGAGGGGTATGAATTAAAAATTTGCGTTCGATTTCCATAGTAGAGAGTCCTTTCCATGTTCTTTTGTCCATTATACATCGAATAGGTATCGGCAGCTATAGAGAAGGCGGTAAATTTGTGGATAATTTAAAAAAAATCTGCTATAATGAGCGGTAGAAGAAAAAAAGGAATATTACGGAACTAGAACAGTAATATTCCTCACAGCGCACAAATCGATTTACAGACACATGTTTTTGTGGCTGGAAATTGATTTCAGATCAGTGTGCTGGGAGGAATATTACGGGACTGGAATGGAGGAGAAGAGAATTGAAAAAGGTATGTATTTTTTTGGCGCCTGGGTTTGAAGAGGTGGAAGCGCTGACCCCTGTGGATCTGCTGCGCAGGGCAGGAGCAGAGGTAACGGTTGTGTCAATCGGTGAGGAACGGGTCGTTACAGGTTCTCATCAGATTCCCGTTACAGCAGATGCTGTTTTTGACGAGATGGATTTTTCCGAACAGGATTTATTCATTTTACCGGGCGGCCAGCCGGGGACGAACAATCTGAAGGCCTGCGGCAAGCTGAGAGAGCTTTTGGCAAAAGCTGGCGGGAAGGGAAAGCTGCTTGCGGCTATCTGCGCAGCCCCTACGGTATTTGGCGATATGGGGCTTTTAAAAGGAAGAAAGGCTACCTGCTATCCAAGCTGCGAGGACGGGCTTACGGGAGCCGAATACCTGACAGACCGGGTGGTGACAGACGGAAATATCACAACCAGCCGGGGCGTGGGAACGGCGATTCCTTTTGGACTGTCTCTGATTGAACAATTGTTTGGAAAAGAAAAATCGGAAGAGATCCGCAAGAGCATTATTTACGGCCATTGATACAATATTGCAGAATTCACTGTTGTTTGTATAATGCGGAACCGGGACTTCCTTTCATTTCCAGTATGTCATCTTAAGCGCCTGTACACAATACTTAACAGTAATAACGGATATGGTGATTTCCCATCATGGAAGGTATTACGGAACTGGAACAGTAATATCTCTGACAGTGCACAAATCAATTTCCAGGCACATGTACTTGTGACTGAAAATTGATTTCATACAGGTGTACTGGAACAGATATTACGGAACTGGAATAGGAGGTGAAAGAAGATGACAGAACAGTCTAAGACAAACCAGATGGCAGTTCCGGAGGCGAAGGCAGCAATGAACCGCTTCAAGGAGGAGGTTGCCAGCGAGCTGGGCGTGCCTTTAAAGGAAGGCTACAACGGTGACTTGACTTCTGCTCAGGCAGGTTCCATCGGAGGCGAAATGGTTAAGAAGATGATCATGAAGCAGGAACAGCAGATGAGCGGTAAATAAAAAAAGAAGAGAATGGCCCCTTGTATATCGGTGACGGTGTATGAGGGGTTGTTTTGTGTGAGGGGGGCGTTCAGACGGTCTGCGGCGAAATCCGCTCCCGGGTATTTCCATATCCTGTGTTCGGACGGTTCACGTACACTCTGTCTGCTCTGTACGGACATTGCCTTTTTTGTTTTTTAATGTGCCAGGGGTTGGGCAATGTCCGTCCATATCAGACAGAGTGTGCGTGAACAGCCGGACACTGGATATTGGAAATGCCCGGGAGCGGATTTCGCCGCAGACCGTCTGAACTGGTTTTGGGGGATTTTTTGTGGTTGGTTTGGGCGGTTTAAGGGGAATATGGTTATTTGGGCTATTTTTCCTATATAAGGGCTCTTTAGGGCTTGATTTCCTCTGAAAAGTTGTGTTATACTACTACAATGACTGCGAGTGTGTAAAGAATGTAGAATATTATGTAAAGATACAATTTAAGGAGGAGATAAAAAATGAGTTTACAGGTAGAAAAACTGGAAAAGAATATGGCTAAGCTTACCATTGAGGTGTCTGCGGAGGAGTTGGAGCAGGGGCTTCAGAAAGCATACCTTAAGAATAAAAATAGGATCAATGTTCCTGGTTTCCGTAAGGGTAAGGTGCCCCGTCAGATGATTGAGAAGATGTATGGGCCGGAGATTTTTTATGAGGATGCGGCTAACGCGCTGATTCCGGACGCTTATGCGAAGGCTATGGATGAGTGTGAGCTGGAACTGGTGTCCCGTCCGGTCATTGATATCGTGAAGATTGAGAAGGGACAGCCTTTTGTATTTACGGCAGAGGTTGCAGTGAAGCCGGAAGTAACCCTGGGTGCATATAAGGGCATTGAGGTGGAGAAAATTGATACTGCGGCTTCTGAGGAGGAGATTACCGCAGAGGTGGACAAGGAGAGAGACAACAATTCCAGAACCATCACTGTGGAGGACAGAGCTGTTGAGAACGGCGATATGACTGTGATTGACTTTGAGGGCTTTGTGGACGGGACGGCTTTTGAGGGCGGAAAGGGTACAGATTATCCGCTGACTATCGGTTCCGGCGCTTTTATTCCCGGCTTTGAGGAGCAGCTGGTGGGAGCTGAGATCGGCAAGGAAGTGGATGTAAATGTGACCTTCCCGGAGGAATATCATGCCAAGGAACTGGCAGGAAAGCCGGCTGTATTTAAGTGTACCGTAAAGGAGATTAAGGTGAAGGAGCTTCCTGATGCAGATGATGAATTTGTAAAGGATGTATCTGAGTTTGACACCATGGAGGAGTACCGGGCGGATCTGAAGAAGAAGATTGAGGATCGGAAGGCTGCGGATGCCAAGGCAAAGAAAGAGGACGCTGTGATTGAGAAGATCATTGAGGGCGCCCAGATGGAGATTCCGGAGGCAATGATTGACACACAGGCAGAGAGCCTGGTGGATGATTTTGCCCAGAGGCTGATGATGCAGGGAATGTCCCTGGAGCAGTATGCACAGTACACGGGAGCTACCGTGGAGTCTATGAAAAATCAGATGAAGCCTCAGGCCAAGAAGCGTATTGAGAGCCGTCTTGTTCTGGAGGCTGTTGCGGCAGCGGAGAATCTTGAGGCCAGCGAGGAAGACATCGAGGCCGAGATGAACCGTATGGCAGAGAGCTGCAAGATGGAGCTGGATAAGCTGAAAGAGCTGATCAGTGAGGAAGAGAAGAAGAATATGAGACAGGATCTGTCTATCCAGAAGGCGATTGAGCTGGTGACAGAGGCAGCCGTGGAGAAATAAGCTGTTGTTTAGGAGTTACCGTTCACGAAGTGAACCGTAACGTTTGAGAAGCTTCTGGCAAGAACCGCTGCATTTATTTAGAAAGGATATGAGAATCAATGATGGATATGAGTTTAGTACCTGTTGTAGTTGAGCAGACCAGCAGGGGCGAGCGCTCCTATGACATTTACTCCAGACTTTTAAAGGATCGGATCATTATTCTGGGAGAAGAAGTCAATGACGTGACTGCAAGCCTGGTGACGGCACAGCTTCTGTTCCTGGAGTCCGAGGATCCGGGAAAGGATATCAATCTGTATATCAACAGTCCGGGCGGTTCCGTAACCGCAGGCATGGCCATCTATGATACCATGCAGTACATCAAGTGTGATGTATCTACCATTTGTATGGGTATGGCGGCCAGTATGGGGGCGTTTCTTCTGGCAGGGGGAACCAAGGGCAAGCGTATGGCCCTTCCCAATGCGGAGATTATGATTCACCAGCCCTCCGGCGGCGCCAGGGGCCAGGCTACGGAGATCAAGATTGTGGCTGAGCACATTCTGCGCACGAAAAAGAAGCTCAATGAGATTCTGGCGGCCAATACAGGGCAGCCCGTGGAAGTGATCGAGGTGGATACAGAGCGCGATAATTATATGAGCGCCGAAGAGGCCATGAAATATGGCTTGATTGACAGCGTGATCGCAAATCGTAAGTAAAAGGACGAGAAGAATTATGCCTAGAAACAATGATAACAACGTAAGATGTTCCTTTTGCGGTAAATCCGGGGAGCAGGTGCGTAAGATGATTTCCGGACCCAGCGGAACTTATATCTGCGACGAGTGTATTGAACTGTGTGCGGAGCTGATTGAGGAGGAGCTGGAACTGGATGAGCAGGAGCCTGGGGATGAGGAGATTAACCTCTTAAAGCCCAAGGAGATCAAAGAGTTCCTGGATGAGTATGTCATCGGCCAGGAGGAGGCCAAGAAGGTTCTCTCCGTGGCAGTTTACAATCACTATAAGAGAATTCTGGCGGGGAGAGAGAAGGATCTGGATGTGGAGCTTCAGAAGAGCAATATTCTGATGCTTGGGCCTACCGGTTCCGGTAAAACCCTTTTAGCCCAGACGCTGGCAAGGCTTTTGAATGTGCCTTTTGCCATTGCGGATGCAACTTCCCTTACAGAGGCCGGTTATGTGGGCGAGGATGTGGAGAACATTCTGCTGAAGATCATCCAGGCGGCGGATTATGACGTAGAGCGTGCACAGCACGGAATCATTTACATTGACGAAATTGACAAGATTACCAGAAAGTCGGAGAATCCATCCATTACCAGAGATGTGTCCGGTGAGGGCGTGCAGCAGGCGCTCCTTAAGATTCTGGAGGGAACCATTGCTTCCGTGCCGCCTCAGGGCGGAAGAAAGCATCCCCACCAGGAGTTGATTCAGATTGACACGACCAATATTCTCTTTATCTGCGGCGGCGCCTTTGAGGGTCTTGATAAGGTGATTGAGCGGAGAATGGACCGCCGGTCTATCGGCTTCAACGCAGAAGTGACTAAGCGGGGCATGGAAGAGAATGTGGGCAAGCTGCTCCGGCAGGTGCTGCCGGAAGATCTGGTGAAGTTCGGTATGATACCGGAGTTCGTGGGCCGCGTGCCTGTAACCGTGGCGCTGGATGCTTTGACAAAGGAGGATATGGTCCGCATTCTTGTGGAGCCGAAGAATTCTATCGTAAAGCAGTATAAGAAGATGCTTGAGCTGGATGGAGTGAAATTATCCTTTGATCGGGAGGCCATTGAGGCCATCGCCGCACAGACGGTAACGAGAAAGACAGGAGCCAGAGGCCTTCGGGCAATCATGGAGCATATTATGATGGATACCATGTATGAGATTCCATCGGATGAGAGCATTAAGAGCTGCGTGATTACCAAGGAAGTGGTGGAAGGCACAGGGAGTCCTGTAACGACAAGCAATGAGATGAGATTCCGGGCGTAGCCTGGAATCTCTTTCTTAGATTATAAAAACAGTAATATCTCCGACAATGCACAAATCAATTTACAGGCACATGGTTTTGTGACTGGAAATTGATTTTATACCCGTGTACTGGAAGAGATATTACGGAACTGGAACAGTAATATCTCTGACAGTGCACAAATCAATTTACAGGCACATGGTTTTGTGACTGGAAATTGATTTTATACCCGTGTACTGGAAGAGATATTACGGAACTGGAACAGTAATATCTTTGACAGTGCACAAATCAATTTACAGGCACATGGTTTTGTGACTGGAAATTGATTTTATACCCGTGTACTGGAAAAGATATTACGGAACTGGAACAGTAATATCTCTGACAGTGCACAAATCAATTTACAGGCACATGGTTTTGTGACTGGAAATTGATTTTATACCTGTGTACTGGAAGAGATATTACGGAACTGGAATAGAAGAGGAGAGCAGAAAAGTGAGTGAATTGATTCAGATGCTGCCGGTGGTGGCCCTTAGGGGAATGACGGTTCTTCCGGATATGGTGATCCACTTTGACGTGAGCCGCGAGAACTCCGTCCATGCCATTGAGCAGGCGATGCTCCGTGAGCAGCGCTTATTTCTGGTGACTCAGAAGAATACTCAGACAGAAAATCCAGGCTTTGAAGACCTGTACCGGATCGGAACCATCGCTTCCGTAAAGCAGGTTATCAAGCTGCCCCATAACATCCTGCGTGTGCTGGCGGAGGGTCTGGAGAGGGGAGAGCTGTCCCATCTCGATCTGGAGGGGGATTATCCGGAGGCGGAGGTGATCCGCTTTGAGGAGGAGCCGGAAAACATAGCCCCCGATATCCGGGAGGCCATGCTCCGAAGCTTAAAGGAGACTTTCCGTACCTACTGCCAGGAGAGCGGCAAGTCGGGTAAGGAGCTGGAGCGTCAGATGGGAGAACTGGAGGAGCTTTCCAGGCTGACAAGGCAGCTGATGATTCACCTTCCCCTTCACTATGAAGAAAAGCAGAAGCTTCTGGAAGCAGGCAGCCTGTCGGAGCAGTTTGAGCTTCTGGGAACTCTGATGAACAAAGAGATCGGGATTTTGCGCTTTAAAAGGGAGCTTCAGGAGAAGATCAAGGCCCGGGTGGACAAGAACCAGAGGGATTACCTTCTTCGGGAGCAGTTAAAGGTGATTCGTGAGGAGCTGGGGGAGGATACCTCCGGGACAGACGCAGATCATTTTAAAGAAGCTCTTGACAAGCTTCGGGCCTCCAAGGAGGTTAAGGAAAAAATAACCAAGGAGATTAACCGTTTTCAGAATATCGGAAGCAATTCCTCAGAAAGCGCCGTGATCCGGGGATATATTGAGACGCTGCTGGATCTGCCCTGGGAAAAGACCTCCCGGGACAGCACAGATCTAAAGAGGGCCGAGGAGATCTTAAATGCAGATCATTACGGCCTGGAAAAGGTCAAGGAGCGCATCCTTGAATTCCTGGCAGTCCGGACATTGACAAAGAAGGGCAGCAGCCCCATTCTCTGCCTGGCCGGCCCTCCGGGAACGGGAAAGACCTCCATTGCCCGGTCGGTTGCACGGGCGCTGAACAAGAAATACGTGCGCATCTGCCTGGGCGGCGTCCGGGATGAGGCGGAGATCCGGGGACACCGGAGGACTTACGTGGGAGCCATGCCGGGACGGATTGCTTCCGGAATGCGTCAGGCCGGTGTGAAGAATCCGCTGATGCTTCTGGATGAGATAGACAAGGTGAGCAGCGATTACAAGGGAGACACCTCATCGGCTCTTCTGGAGGTGCTGGATGCGGAGCAGAACAGCCGCTTCCAGGATCACTATGTGGAGATTCCCATGGATTTGTCCGAGGTGCTTTTCATTGCCACAGCGAATGATGCTCAATCCATTCCCCGTCCCCTTCTGGACCGGATGGAGCTCATCGAAGTGAGCAGCTACACAGAAAACGAGAAGATGCATATCGCCAGGGAACATCTGATTGGAAAACAGATGGAAAAGAACGGCCTGAAGGAAGGCCAGCTGGCCATCAGCCCAGGCGCCCTGGAAACCTTGATTCACAGCTACACCAGGGAGGCCGGTGTCCGTCAGCTGGAGCGGAAGCTCGGGGAGGTCTGCCGGAAGGCGGCCCGGGAGATTCTGGAGCAGCATAAGAAGTCTGTCCGTATAACAGAAAGCGGCCTGGGCCGTTATCTTGGAAAGCCGAAATATGTATTTGATATGGCAAATGAGACCGATGAGATCGGAATTGTCCGGGGACTTGCCTGGACCAGCGTGGGAGGCGATACCCTCCAGATAGAAGTAAACATCATGCCTGGAAAGGGAGAGATTTCTCTCACCGGAATGATGGGCGACGTGATGAAGGAGTCGGCCCGGACAGGCTTAAGCTACATTCGCTCCGTCAGCGGCAGCTATGGGATTGACAAGGAGTTTTTCCAGGAACACGATATACATATCCACATACCAGAGGGAGCCGTGCCCAAGGATGGCCCTTCCGCAGGAATTACCATGGCTACGGCCATGCTTTCGGCCATTACGGAGATTCCCGTGTATGCCAGCGTGGCTATGACAGGGGAAATCACCCTCCGGGGCAGGGTACTGCCCATCGGTGGATTAAAGGAAAAGATTCTGGCAGCCAAGAGCGCCGGGATCAAGACCGTACTGGTGCCGGCTAAGAATAAAAGGGATGTGGAGGAAATCTCCGCCGAGATCCGAAAGGGCATCCGGATTCTCTATGTGGAGCAGATGAAAGAAGTATTGGAGGCAGCCTTTCATGATCATTAAAAACGTAAGTCTGGAAACCGTGTGCGGCATTACCAGCAAGCTTCCGGAGAATACTCTTCCGGAGATAGCCTTTGCAGGGAAGTCCAATGTGGGGAAATCCTCCCTTATCAATGGGCTGATGAACCGGAAATCCCTGGCCAGGACTTCGGCCCAGCCGGGAAAGACCCAGACCATTAATTTTTACAATATCAACAACGCCATGTACCTGGTGGATCTGCCGGGCTACGGCTATGCGAAGGTGACGCAGGAGGTGAAGGAGCAGTGGGGGAAGCTCGTTGAGCGGTATCTCCACGGCTCTAAGAGGCTCAAGGCGGTTTTCCTGCTTATTGACATCCGCCACGAGCCTTCGGCCAATGACAAGCGCATGTATGAGTGGATCGTGCACAATGGGTACAATCCGATCATCATTGCTACAAAGCTGGACAAGATCAACCGGAGCCAGGTGCAGAAGCATTTGAAAATGGTGCGCACTGGGCTGAATGTAAAGCCTGGGACGGCGGTGCTTCCTTTTTCTGCCCTCACAAAGCAGGGGAGGGAGGAGATTTGGGAACAGATGGATGCGATTTTAGAGGATGACAAGGAACCGGAGGTGGAATAAATGTCCGGAAACTATCTGCGCTGCCTGGTAAATATCCTGTTATATGCAGCCGGGGTAGTGGTGCTGTTTGTATTGACACCCAGGCTTCTGGTGTTTTTTATGCCTCTAGTGGTAGGGTGGATCATTGCGCTTCTGGCCAATCCTCTGGTGCGCTTTATGGAGCGGCGGCTTCGGATGGTGCGCCGGCACAGCTCCATGCTGATCATTATTACAGCCATTGCCCTGGTGGTGGCAGGCGTATATTTTGCGGTGGCGGCCATTGTACGGGAGCTTTATGGGTTTGCAGCCATACTTCCCGATATTTACGGTTCCTTTCTCCAGGATCTGGAGGAGATAAGGGAGAACCTCCAGGGCTTTTCCAGGGGGGTTCCGCCCCAGCTTCGTGAGGGAGCGGCAAGCCTTACGGATTCCCTTACCAGCTCTCTGGGGGATTTGATTGGTGCTGTGGGCAGGCCTACGGTTGAGGCTGCCGGCACGGTGGCTAAAAATATCCCCAATGCGCTGATTCATGTGATTTTTGCTGTTTTGTCCGCTTATTTTTTTATTGCGGAGCGAGATCGGATAGTCCAGGGGGTTCAAGCTTATATTCCCCAGTGGGTCCGGGTGAAATGGCATTTTATTGCGGAGAAATTTAAGAAAGCCATCGGGGGTTACTTCAAGGCCCAGTTTAAGATTATGGGTGTGGTGGCGCTGATTTTGCTGGCAGGCTTTCTTGTTCTTGGGATTCACTATGCGGTTTTACTGGCGCTGCTGATTGCTTTTCTTGATTTCCTGCCTTTTTTCGGAACCGGGACGGCTTTGATTCCCTGGGCTGTTTTAAAGGTTCTCAGCGGAGATTACCAGTTTGCCGTGGGGCTGATTATTATTTATCTGGTAAGCCAGCTGGTGCGGCAATTGATACAACCGAAGATTGTAGGAGACAGCATCGGGCTGGATCCTTTGTCGACGTTATTTTTTATGTTTATCGGCTATAAGGTCAGCAGCATTTTCGGAATGATCATCGCGGTGCCTATCGGCATGATCCTGGTGAGCCTCTACCAGGCCGGAGCTTTTGCAGATGTGATCCGGGATGTGAAAGAGCTGGCCGAAGGACTGAATGAGTTTCGAAGAAGAAATTAGGATAAAAACAGTAATACCCCTTGCAATACACAAATCGATTTACAGGCACGGTTTTAAGTGACTGGAAATTGATTTAGATTGAGGTGTATTGAAAGGGGTATTACGGGACTAAAATGGAGGACAGATGAATGACTGAAGTACAAAGCGAGAACAAAATGGGCTATATGCCCATTCCTAAATTATTATTTACCATGTCGATCCCTATGATTATTTCCATGCTGGTGCAGGCTCTGTACAATGTGGTGGACAGCGCTTTTGTTGCCAAGCTCAGTGAAAATGCGCTGACGGCCGTGTCCATGGCCTTCCCGGTGCAGAATCTGATGATTGCCGTGTCCGTGGGCACAGGTGTGGGGATCAATGCGCTGCTTTCCAGATCCTTAGGGGAAAAGCAGTTTGAACAGGCCAATCTGGCGGCCCGGAACGGGTTGTTTCTGGGGATTGCAAGCTATCTGGTGTTTGCGGTTCTGGGCTTGATTGGATCGCGGCAGTTTTACCTGGCACAGACAGATGATCCGGAGCTGGTGCTTTATGGAACGCAGTACGTGTTTGTTGTGACGGTGTTTTCCTTTGGATTGTTTCTGGCGGTGCTCAGCGAGCGGCTTCTGCAGTCTACGGGACTGACCATCTACAATATGTATACTCAGGGGCTGGGGGCCATTATCAATATTATTCTGGATCCCATTCTGATCTTCGGCCTGTTTGGTTTTCCCCGGCTGGAGGTTCTGGGGGCTGCGGTAGCTACGGTTGTGGGCCAGATCTGCGGAATGCTGCTGGGCGTGTTCTTTAATATGAAGAAGAATAAGGAGATTAACATCAATATGAAGGGCTTCCGTCCCCATCTGCCTACCATCAGGCGGATTTATCAGGTGGGGATTCCTTCTATTATTATGCAGTCGATCGGCTCAGTGATGGTATTCGGCATAAATAAGATTCTGATGATGTTCACCTCCACGGCGGTTTCCGTGTTTGGCGTTTACTTTAAGCTTCAGAGCTTTATCTTTATGCCGGTGTTTGGGCTGAACAATGGAATGGTGCCGATTATTGCCTACAATTACGGGGCACGGGAGAAAAAGCGGATTATGCAGACAGCCTGGCTCAGTATCGGGGCCGCGGTGACTATTATGCTTGCGGGACTCGCTATTTTCCATATTTTTACAGATGAGCTGCTGGGAATTTTTGAGGCGTCTTTGGATATGCTTGCCATTGGGGTTCCGGCCCTGAAGATTATTTCCTTAAGCTTTTCCTTTGCCGGCTACGGGATTGTGGTGGGCTCGGTGTTCCAGGCCCTGGGAAACGGCGTTTACAGCCTTATGGTGTCTGTGGCCCGTCAGCTTCTGGTGATTCTTCCGGTGGCCTTTGTGCTTGCAAGGGTCGGCGGACTGGCTGCGGTCTGGTGGGCATTTCCCATTGCGGAGATTGTGGCGGTAATTATGAGTACGGTGCTGTTCCGCAGAATCTATTGCAAAAAAATACAGCCACTGTCCGTTTCCTAATCAGTGGCTGGCATTGCTTATGAGATGAGATAAAAGAAATACAATTACAAAAGAGACTGTATCAGCGCAGCGTAGAGTTCTTTGCTCTTGTCCCGCCAGTGATCGCAGATGGCTTTGGCCTGCTCCTCCATGGGAACGGTGAGGGTCAGATCCACAAGTGTGGAATCCCTCTCCAGTACCCGGCAGTGGGCTGCGTACTCTCCGGCGGATGTCTGGTAGTAATGGGCAGGCGTGGAGCGCTCGTTGCGCAGCTGGTATTTGTGCTCTGAGAGAAAGGTGTCGATATCCTCCCGTATGGCGGAGGATATTTTTTTTTCGAAATAGGTGAGCGTAGTGCGGCCTTCCTCGGTGATGTGGTAGAGGGTGGTGTTATGCTGCTTCTCCGGGTGAATGAGGGCAGAGTCGGTGAGTTCAAAGAGGGACTGCTGAAGGGTAAAGTAGTCGGTGTACTCCTTGTCCAGGATAAATTCGGAGAGCTGGGCGTTGCTTAAGGGGAAAGCTACGTGGTTCAGGATGTAGAGGATAATCAGTTTGTACAGGGTCTGGGTTTCGGACATGTTTGAGCTCCTTTCTGAATGGGGCAGAATTTTCCCTGCCAGGTGTTCCGCCGGCTTAGCTCTTTGTGAATGGTGTTCAGAACCTGGCGTTTCCTTGTGCTCCAGTCAGGAGCAATTAAAAGATCTTTGGGGCCGTCGCCGGTGAGGCGGTGGATGACGAGGTCGGGGCGGCAGACTTCCAGGCAGGAGATGACAAGATCCGTGTATTCCTCTAAGGTGAGGATGTGGAAGCCTGTCCGCCGGTAGCAGTCAGCCAAGTCAGTATGGTTTAATATATGCAGGAGCTGGAGTTTTATGCCATTTACCGGTAAGGTGTTGAGATAGCGGATGGTATCCAGCATCATTTCTTTTGTTTCGCCCGGAAGGCCCAGGATGACATGGACGATGGTATCCAGCTTCCGGGCGTGGAGGGCTTCGACTGCTTCCTGAAAGACAGGGAGGGGATAGCCTCTTCGGATGAAGGCGGCGGTTTCCTCGTGGATGGTCTGAAGGCCCAGCTCTACCCACACAGGCTTTTCGATGTTCAGGGCAGATAGGAGTTCTAAGATCTCCGGGGGAAGGCAGTCGGGCCGGGTGGCTATGGCAAGGGCTGCGATCTTTGGGTGGCCTAAGGCCTCCCGGTAGACTTTTTCCAGATAGTCCAGGGGAGCGTAGGTATTGGTGTAGGCCTGGAAGTAGGCGATGTAGCGCCGGGCCGGGCGTTTGCCGGTTATAGCCTTGATGCCCGCTTCGAGCTGCTCGGTGACGGTGAGGCGCGGATCTCCTGCGAATTCGCCGGAGCCGCCGGCGCTGCAGAAGATGCAGCCTCTCGTGCCCAAGGTGCCGTCACGGTTGGGGCAGGTGCAGCCGATGTTTAAGGTGATCTTGTATAGTTTTTCGCCGAAGCGCTGCTGTAAGGATTCGTTTAAGCTGTTGTATGGTCTCATGGTATATAATTTAGCATAGGCGCAAGGGAAATGCAATTTGAAGTTTTGGGATTCCCTTTTTGGGAGAAGAATGGTAAGATAGTTATTGTTTAAACGTAAGAGAAACGGATTTGGGAGTACGGAATGCTTTTTAATTCATACATATTTGTGCTGGTTTTTCTGCCTCTTTGCATGATTGGGTATTTTGGATGCAGCCATTTTGGGAAAGGGACTTACGGGCAGGTGTTTCTGCTGGGGATGTCTCTGTGGTTTTACGGGTATTTTCATGTGGAGTATCTGTTTATCATTGTGTTCAGCATACTGTGCAATTATGGTTTTTATGTGCTGCTGGGGAGAAGTTCCGGAAGCGGCAGGAGAAAGCGGCTGCTTGCGGGGGCCCTTGTGCTGGATGTGGGGATTTTGTTTTATTATAAATATTTTAATTTCTTTCTGGAAAATGTGAACGGGATTTTTGGGCGGAATTTTGCCCTTACGTCCATTCTGCTTCCTCTTGGCATCAGCTTTTTTACTTTTCAGCAGCTTTCCTTTGTGATAGATGCTTATAAGGGAGAAGTGCCTGCTTACCGGTTTCTGGATTATGCTTGTTTTGTGACGTATTTTCCCCAGCTGATTGCCGGGCCCATTGTGACCCATGACGAGCTGATTCCCCAATTTATGGATGAGGAGAGGAAGCGGTTCCGGTGGGATAACTTTGTGCGCGGGATTTATCTCTTTGTCCTGGGCCTTTCAAAGAAGGTTTTGATTGCCGATACCTTTGGTAACGGGGTGAACTGGGGGTTTGCCAATATAGGGGAGCTGGACAGTACCAACGGGTTTCTCGTGATGCTGTTTTATACGATTCAGATTTACTTTGATTTCAGTGGGTATTGTGATATGGCTGTGGGGCTTGGGAGGATGATGAATCTGGAGCTGCCGCTGAATTTTCACTCCCCTTACCGTGCCGCGTCGATTACGGAGTTCTGGGAACGGTGGCATATGACCTTGACACGGTTTTTTACGAGATATGTTTACATTCCCCTTGGGGGCAGCCGGAAGGGGACAGTGAGGACTTGCCGGAATGTGATGCTTGTGTTTCTGGTAAGCGGCTTGTGGCATGGAGCTGACTGGACTTTTGTGCTGTGGGGGGCCTGTCATGGAGTATGTTCTGTACTGACCAGGCTTTGCAAGGGAACTCTGGAAAGGATTCCGCAGGCAGTCCGATGGCTGGGAACGTTTCTCTTTCTCAATGTGACCTGGGTGCTGTTCCGGGCGGACAGTATAGGGGATGCGGCAAGGCTTCTTGGAAAGCTTCTGGAGCTTGACTTCGGGCCGGTGAATGGAAGCCTGACGGCTGGATTTTATCTTCCGGAGTGCGGGCTTTTGGACAGTCTGATTCCTTTTACAAGGATTTGTCCGGAGTTCTTTCTGATTGTATTTACGGCGGCTGCTTTGTTCCTGCTGTTTGGGGTACGGAATGCTTATGAGAAGATGAAGGCCTTTGAACCTGAGCTTGGGCGGCTGCTTTTAACGGCGCTGCTGCTGGTATGGTGCATCTGCTCTTTTTCCGGAGTCAGTACGTTTTTGTACTTTAATTTTTAAGAATCCGGCGCTTTGGGGATGTGTTTTTTGGAGGAATGATAATGGATAGGGATAAAAAGTGGGGGATTACGTTATTGGTTCTTGTGGGCGTCTGTCTGGCCGGGATAGCTGGGCTGACGGCTGTGGTGGATCCGTTTTTTCATTATCATAAGCCTTTGGAATGCCTTTCTTATCCCTTAAATAATGAAAGATACCAGAATGACGGGATTGTGAAGCATTTTGATTACGATGCGGTGATTACGGGGACTTCCATGACGCTGAATTTTAAAGCTTCGGAGCTGGATGAGCTTTTTGGCGTACATTCCGTAAAGGTTGCGTTCCCGGGAGCAATGTACAAGGAGATCAACGATAATCTGGAGAAGGCTGTTGCGGCCAATCCGGACATCCGGCTTGTTGTGAGGGGGCTTGACAAGCTCTGGCTTCTGGAGGATGCAGATAAGACAGGGTATGATAAGGATTCCTATCCGTACTATCTGTACGACGATGTGCTGTACAATGATGTGTATTATGTACTGAATAAGGATGTGCTGTGCAGCCATGTAAAGGGAGTTCTTGGATTTACCTGTTCCGGGCAGAAGAGTACAGACTTTGATACTTATGGGAACTGGATGCACGCCTTTTCATTTGGAAAGGATGCGGTGGATGCGGTATACCACAGGGCGGACAGGACGGATGAGATCCAGGAGGTAACAGAAGCCGATTTTGAGATGCTTCGGGAGAATCTTTCCCAGAACGTGACGGATCTGGCAAAGGCGCATCCGGAGATTGACTTTTACCTGTTTCTGACGCCCTACAGTATTTATTACTGGGATAATCTGAATCAGACGGGAACGCTTAAGAAGCAGCTTGCGATTGAGGAGGAGGCCATCCGGCTTCTGGTGGAGCAGGAAAACATTTATCTCTTTGCGTTTTCGGATCTGTTTGAGATGATTTGCGATCTGGATTATTATAAGGATGAGATTCATTACAGTGAGGAGATTAATACACAGATTCTTAAGTGGATGAGCAGGAAGGAGCATCTGCTGACAAAGGAGAATTACCGGGAGTACTGCAGCCGGATTTATGAATTTTATACGACGTATGATTATGATGCTTTGTTTATGCCAGAGGAATAGGTGTTTCATAAAAAAATAAGGGGCCGCAGCCAGTTTGCATGAATTTTCTATGACAAGCCTGCCGATAAGCCAGAAGCATGAGAGAAATTCAGATTTGGCTGAGCCCCTTTATTTTAAATACTTTTTTTTCATTAATAATAGATAATTCATTCAATATACCAATTTTTATGCAGGCTGCAGGCTGCAGGCTGTCTGTCGTAGCTGCACATTTGTGAAATAGATTTCAGCGCAGGGGCTGAAGTTTATAGGAAATCCGGTGTTACTGTTCGCTTAAGTATCCTACAAAAATACAGATGAGATCCTTAGGATAAGGCTTTTTCCCACAAGGTAAAGAACATCCCATCATGGCCTCCAGGGTTTCCAGACCGCCGTTTTTGATAAGAGCGTCACGGACTGTTCGGAGATTTCGTTCTACATTGGCGACTGTAGTGTGATGTGTCTGCGCAATTGGGAAATAGATTTCTTTCCGGATGCTTTGCAGTCTGTCCGGACATTCTACAGCCAGAAGGACGGCATCTTGGAAATAACTGTACCCATAGTAGTGACGGAATATGCCTGCTGAGTGCAAAATAGCTTGAATTTTTTTGTTCATGCTGAACCCCTCCCTTTTAAAATATTAAATTGTATAAATGAATACGATCGAGAAAGGAAATATCGTAAAGTTTTCGGGAAAAAATAAAAAAACTTTTTTGAAATAAGAATAAATAAAGTTTGCCAGGAGGACAATACTGGTGTATAATATGTCCGTATATGCACAATTGCAAAAGAGGGATGTATATGAATTTAGAAAGGTTTGTAGAAAAAAACGCACCCAGGAACCGGATTGCGCTGCTGGTGCTGGTAGATATTTTATTGATTACCGTATCCGGTTTCCTGGCTTTGTATATTCGATATGATTTCCGCTTCAGCAATATGGAGATGCGGTACGTAGATTTTGAGATTCAGTATCTGGCTGCGAATCTGCTTATTACCATATTGCTGTTTGTGCTGTTCAAGCTGTACCGGAGCGTATGGCGGTTTGCCAGCACAACGGAGCTGCTGAATGTGATAGGGGCCTGCTCGGCCAGTATTCTCATACAGATTGTGCTTATGGCTTTTCTGGGAATGCGGATGCCTGTAAGCTATTATCTGATGAAATACGTACTGCTGATTGTGGGAATCGGAACGGTGCGCTTTACGTACCGGATTCTCCGTATGCTCCAGGAGCGGAGAATGGGAGAGCGCAAGGACGCCAGAAAGCGGACGATGATCATCGGAGGCGGCGAGGCCGGGGCCATGATTATCAAGGAGCTGCAGAACAGCCGCTACCTGGATCAGTGCGTTTGCTGTGTGGTTGATGACAATGCGGCCAAGCACGGAAAGTATATCCGGGGCATCAAGATCATGGGCGGACGGGAAGATATCGCCCGTCTGGCTTTTGAACTGAACATTGACGAGATTATTGTGGCGATGCCTTCCGTACCTCAGCCAGAGGTGAAGGAGGTCTTAAATATCTGCCAGGAGACAGGCTGTGAGCTGAAGGTGCTGCCGGGCCTTTATCAGATGATTAAGGGCGAGGTGAGCATGTCCAAGCTGCGGAAGGTGGAGATTGAAGACCTGCTGGGAAGAGAACCCATTAAGATACAATTGGACAAGATTATGGAGTATGTTTCCGGCAAGGTGGTTCTGGTTACGGGCGGAGGCGGATCCATCGGAAGCGAGCTGTGCAGGCAGATAGCGGCGCACAATCCGAAGCGGCTGATCATTGTGGACATTTATGAGAACAATGCTTACGATATCCAGCAGGAGCTTAAGCACAATTATCCGAAGCTGGAGCTGACGGTGCTCATTGCCTCTGTGCGCAATACCCACCGGGTGGACAGCATATTTAAAACTTACCGGCCGGATATTGTGTATCATGCGGCGGCCCACAAGCATGTGCCTCTGATGGAGGACAGCCCCAACGAGGCCATCAAGAACAATGTATTCGGAACTTATAAGACAGCAAAGGCTGCGGATAAGTATGGAACAAAGCGGTTTGTATTGATTTCCACGGATAAGGCGGTGAATCCCACCAACATTATGGGGGCTTCCAAGCGAATCTGCGAGATGATTATTCAGACGATGAACAATTGTTCCAAGACGGATTTTGTGGCAGTGCGGTTTGGAAATGTACTGGGGAGCAACGGCAGCGTGATTCCGCTGTTTAAAAAGCAGATTGAGCAGGGCGGTCCGGTGACTGTAACCCATCCCGATATTATCCGTTACTTTATGACCATTCCGGAGGCGGTTTCCCTTGTGCTCCAGGCCGGGGCGCTGGCAAAGGGAGGCGAGATCTTTGTGCTGGATATGGGAGAGCCTGTGAAGATTGTGGATCTTGCCAAGAATCTGATCCGATTGTCGGGATATAAGCCTTATGAGGACATCGATATTGAGTTTACGGGCCTGCGCCCGGGAGAAAAGCTGTACGAGGAGCTGCTGATGAGCGAGGAAGGGCTCCAGGGGACAGAGAATCAGCTTATTCATATTGGAAAACCCATTGAGATGGATGAAAAGCGGTTCTTAAGGCAGCTGGAAGAGCTGCAGAAGGCGGCCAATGAGGATTCGGAGGCCATCCGGAGGAAGGTTCAGGAGATTGTGCCCACTTATGTGATTAAAAGCAATTAATTCGCTGCAATCCCATACCAGCTTTCCGTCGGCCGGAAGAATGCAGCGTGAATAAGGAAAGATTTTACAATGTAAAGTGATAAAAATAAAGAAAAGGGGAAAAGATATCCAATGAACGAGTATCAGGAAACTTATGAAAAAGAGATCAGTCTGGTGGAGCTGATGTTTTACTGTCTGAAGAAGTGGAGATGGATTGTGGCAGCTATGCTGGTTGTTGCCGTGGCGGCAGGATGCTATAAGTATATGTCTACGGTAAAGGGGAATCAGCTTCGGCAGGAGCAGGCACTTTTGGAGAAGGAGAATGAGGATGAGGATGAAACGGCGGATAGGGATGCGGAGGGATTGATAAAAAATCCAAACGTGGAATACTATGAGAAGCTCATTGCCAACAGTGAGAAGGAAATAGAGAGGCAGGAGACTTATATGAAGGATTCTGTCATTATGAAGCTGGATCCTTATCATCTTCCCAGAGGGACTGTGAGCTTTTATCTGAACATAGCAGATGAGCAGGCAGCAAATGCTTTGGAGAACCTGATTACTGCTTACGGAAATTATGTTGGGGACGGAAGGCTTGCAGAGGAGCTTTACGGAATAGACGAAGATATTTCCAAAGCAGAGATTCAATACCTGCTTTCTTTCTCATGTGACGGTCAGAATAATTACCGTTCCACCAGCACGACGAACTTCCAGGCAGCCCAGGGCGGCGGAGTTCTTGAGGTTCAGGTGGCAATGCCCGAGCAGGTCATTTTCGAGATAGGGATAGTGGCATCCAGCGAAGATGTGTGTACGGAATATCTGTCTCAGATTGAAAAAGCTGTGACAGCCTACAGCAATCAGCTTCAGGGCGAAATAGCAGAGCATGAACTGGAGCTTCTGGCAGCTGTACAGTCGGAAAAGGCAGATATGAGCATTCGCAAATATCAGTCCGATATATTAGCTTCTTATACAACGGAGCTGGGGAATCTGCAGACTTCCCGGACCGCTCTGGAAACGGTACTGGAAGAAGAGGGCGAGACAATTACGGTTGAAGAAGAGATTGTCCTGGCAAATCCGGTGTCTGCTGGCGTGAAGTTTGCAATTGTAGGCCTGGTGCTGGGAGCATTTCTGATGGCGTTCCTGCTGATTCTTATTTATCTGATGAGCGGCAGGCTCCAGAGTACGGAGACATTCCGGGAAGAGTTTGGAATGCAGCTTTTAGGAGAGGTGAAAGCACCTGCAGAAAAAAAGAAGTTCTTTGGCTTTATTGACACTTGGCTTTACCATCTGGAGGAAGGGGCCTATGCCAATATTTCCAGGGATGAGCAGATGCGGATTGCGGCAGCCAGCCTGAAGGGAGCGGCAGCACAAAAAGAGGGCTTGAAAAAAATCATGCTTACTGGTACAATAGCCAAGGAAGACGTTGCAGAGTTCTGCGGCTGTCTAAAGGAACATATGCAGGATACTGTTTTCTCTGATTACAGGCAGATTGTATTTGACGCAGCGGCATTGGAAGAACTGGACGGATATGATGCAGTGGTATTCCTGGAGAAGAAAGGCGTTTCCTATTCCAAGCTGATTAAGAAGGAACGGGAGCTGGCTTCGGGAAGAGATATTCCGGTGCTGGGGACAGTTGCGGTCTGAGATCCTGTGAAGTTATGGGGATTGCCGGTCTGCTTTGTGCAGGCTGGCACCCCGGATAAGAATTGGAAGTAACATTATCTTTGGTCGGGATTGCCGGCCGGTTATTTTTGCATCAGTAATTAACTATAGAATATTTAAAAAGCCTGGATTCCAAAATCGTCGCTTCGCCGCGTTTTGGAGGAGGGTGGATATAGCAGTGTAAGGAATCGAATTCGGACGAAAGTGCGAAGTGGCGAAGCATACTCATTTTTAGGATGAAGGGCCGGAAGCAGCATGTCTGTGGGGAGGCTGCCATTCATTACAGAAGGAAAGAGTACGCATATGTGGTATGTAATTCAGGTTGCAGCAGGAAAAGAGGAACAGATCCTGGCAATGATAAAAAAATATGGGGTGCAGAAATATCTGAAGGAGTGTTTTTCTCCAAGATATGAGCACAGACGAAAGTACCTGGGACAGTGGCGGCAGGAGCAGGCCGTTCTGTTTCCAGGCTATATTTTTGTCATCAGCGACCAGGTGGAGGAACTGTACCAGTCGCTGAAGCATATTCCGGAACTGACGAAGATCCTTGGAGTGGGAGAGAAGTGGACGCCTATGACAAGGGAGGATATTGAGATTGTGGAAGTGCTGGCCGGAAGGGAACGGGTTGTGAGGTTTTCGGAAGGGTATATTGTGGGGACACAGGTAATTGTGCTTAGCGGGCCTCTTCAAGGGATGGAAGGGAGCATCAAGAGGATTGACAGGCATAAGCGGAAGGCTTATCTGGAGATTCCCATGTTTGGGAGAGTGCTGAATGCGCAGGTGGGGTTGGAGATTGTGGAGAAGAAATGAGAGGAAGGTATGACCTTCCTTTTTTAGATAAAAAAATAGAGGGATGGAATTCGTATGATAATTGAGAGATTTCCGGAAAAGGTATGGCTTTCCTCGCCCACCATGCATGGGGATGAGAAGAAATATATGCTGGAAGCCTATGAAACAAACTGGATGAGCACAATAGGGGAAAATATCAATGAATTGGAGCGGCTGCTCAGCGGTTATATCGGAATTGAACACGGAGTGGCGTTAAGCAGCGGTACGGCGGCCCTTCATCTGGCAGTGAAGCTGGCGGCGGAGCGCCTGTATGGCAGCAGCTCTGGGGTGTCTACGCCGGACGGATTGGGAAGGGGCGGCAGCCTCTACGGACGCCGGGTGTTCTGCTCGGATATGACCTTTGACGCTACAGTGAATCCTGTTGTTTACGAGGGTGGGGAGCCGGTATTCATAGATACAGAATACGATACCTGGAATATGTCTCCCAAAGCGCTGGAGCAGGCTTTTGAATTGTATCCGGATGTGAAGCTTGTGATTATGGCCCACCTTTACGGGACACCTGGAAAGATAGAGGAGATCCGGGCAGTCTGTGACACCCATAAGGCGCTGCTGATTGAGGACGCTGCGGAATCTCTCGGTGCGGCATACTGCGGCAGGCAGACAGGGGTATTTGGAGATTACAGTATTATCAGCTTTAACGGGAATAAGATTATCACGGGGTCTTCCGGAGGAATGCTGCTGTGCCATTCAGAGGAAGATGCCAATAAAGCGAGGAAATGGAGCACCCAGAGCCGGGAGGCGGCGCCCTGGTACCAGCATGAGGAGCTGGGATATAACTACCGCATGAGCAATGTGATTGCCGGTGTGGTCAGAGGGCAGTTCGGATATCTTTCAGAGCATATCGAGCAGAAACGGGAGATTTATGAGAGGTATCGGGAAGGGTTTCGGGATCTGCCGGTAAGGATGAATCCTTATGATGAGTCGTGCAGCCGGCCGAATTTCTGGCTGAGCTGCCTTTTGATAGATCCGGATGCCATGTGTGAGAGTGTGAGATCCGAGAACCGGTTTTTCTATAAGAGTGAAAACGGGAAGTCGTGTCCGGATGAGATCCTGGAGGCCCTTGGAAAGCTGAATGCGGAAGGAAGGCCTATCTGGAAGCCTATGCATATGCAGCCGGTGTACAGGAGCCACGGGTTTGTTACGGCAGCTGGGAACGGACGGGCGAAGAGTAATGCTTATATTAAGGAAGAGGAGACTGTGGATGTGGGAGCCGATATCTTTCGGAGAGGGCTGTGTCTGCCTTCGGATAATAAGATGACGGTGGGGCAGCAGGAGGCAATAGTGAAGACTGTGAGAGAATGTTTTGAGTAAAAGGTTAATGATTATCGGGGCCAGCGGCCATGGGAAGGTTGTAGCAGATATAGCCAGGAAACTGGGGAGATATTCTGAGATTTCATTTCTGGATGATGATTTGGAAAAGGAAATACCAGGGTATCAGCTTCTTGGAAGTGTAAAAGAGTATAAGAAGTGGAAAGACACTTGTGAGTTCATTGTGGCAGTCGGGGACTGCAGGATCCGCAGCGAGATTCAAAAAAAGATAGAGAGAGATACCAGGATTGCCACGCTTGTCCATCCAACTGCAGCCTTAGGTGAAAATGTCGTGCTGGGAGAAGGAACTGTCATTATGGCCAATGCGGTAATAAACAGTGCAAGTATCCTTGGAAAGGGAGTCATTGTGAATACAGGAAGTACGATCGATCACGACTGCAGAATCGGAAATTATGTACATGCGGCACCGGGCAGCCACATTTCGGGAACAGTTTTCATTGGAGACAGGGTCTGGGTAGGCGTGGGAAGCTGTATTGTAAATAATGTAAGCATCTGTGAGGAATGTGTAATAGGCGCAGGTGCAGCTGTGATTGGAGATATTGAAAGGAAAGGAACGTATGTCGGGGTTCCGGCAAAAAGAGTCATTCATGGCAGAAGAGATGCACAGACAGGGATTCTATGAAAAATATGTAAAGCGGCCGCAGGATTTTTTATGCGCCTTGGCTGCAATTTTGATTCTGAGCCCGGTGCTCCTGGCAGTGGCAGTCTGCGTCCGGATTAAATTGGGAAGCCCGGTTCTTTTTAAGCAGCAGAGGCCGGGACTGCATGAAAAGATTTTCCAGCTCTATAAATTCCGCACAATGACAGATGCCAGAGATGAAAATGGAGAACTGCTGCCGGATGAAATCCGGCTTACCCCCTTTGGAAAGTGGCTTCGCTCCACATCTCTTGATGAGCTGCCGGAATTGTGGAATATTCTGCGGGGGGATATGGCAGTGATTGGGCCGAGACCTCTTTTGGTTAAATATCTCTCTTTATACAGTGAAAAGCAGCACAGACGGCATGAAATACGCCCAGGTCTGACAGGATATGCACAGTCTCATGGACGAAATACTGTTTCCTGGGAGGAAAGATTTGAAATGGATGTCTGGTATGTAGACCATATTTCGTTTGTAACAGATATCAGAGTGCTTGTTGACACAATAAAAACAGTAATAAAAAGAGAAGGTGTGTCTTCGGAAGCATCTGTGACGATGGAAGAATTTAAAGGAAATTGTTGTAATATCAATTCCTGCCTTAAGTAAATATTACATTGTATGCTCTATAACAGGGAACGCAGACACGAATATTAAATAATAGAAAAAATATTCTATTATGACGGAGGAAGGCAAATGAAAAGGACTATATGGATATTAAATCATTATGCAGGAAATATGTATTTTGACAAAGGTGGACGTCATTATTCATTTGCTAAATATTTAAAAATTAATGGTTATAATCCAATTGTTTTTTGCTGCAATAGAAAGCATGGCAATGAGGAAAATTATATAAAAGAAAATAAAAGATGGATTGCCTGTATAGAACCTGAAATAAATGTGCCATTTATATTTGTAAAAGGGCGCCCTTATCATAATAACAAAGAAAGAGTATTTAATATGCTGGACTTTTATAGAAACGTTAAAAGAGCAGCAAAAGCATATGCCAGTAAATATGGGAGGCCGGACATGATTTATGCATCCTCTGTTCATCCCTTAACGCTGGTAGCAGGACTTCAGCTTGCAAAGCAGTACAAGGTAAAATGCATATGCGAAGTACGTGATTTGTGGCCAGAAACCATAGTTTCTTATTCAAAGCACTTTAAAAAAAGTAATTTACTCATACAATTATTATATTTGGGCGAAAGATGGATATATCAAAAGGCGGATGCCTTGATTTTTACGATGTCCGGAGGAAAGAAATATATTAAAGAAAAGGGATGGAATGTAAAAGGCAAAAAAAAGATTGATATAAATAAAGTTTATCATATTAATAACGGCATTGATCTATCGGATTTTGATGAGAAAGCAAAGACTTATAAATTTTCGGATGCCGATCTTGAAAATGGAAGTATTTATAAAATTGTATATACTGGTTCTGTCAGGAGGGTCAATAATCTTGGCATTATTTTAGATTGCGCAAAAAGGATAACAGAGAAGAGAATTAAGTTTTTAATATGGGGTGATGGAGATGAAATAGATACTTTAAAAGAACGGGTAAAAACTGAGAATATTTCAAATGTGGATTTTAAAGGGCGCATTGAAAAACAATATATACCATCAGTAATTAAGCAGGCAGATTTAACTCTTTTACATTGGGAGATGTCGCCGATACTGAGGTTTGGGGTAAGCTACAATAAGCTGTTTGAGTATTTGGCTGCAGGAAAACCAATTTTTTCAACAGTCTGCCCTAATTTCAGCATTATAAATAAATATAAGTGTGGGAGAGAAACAACTGGATTTTCGCCAGAAGAAATAGCTTCCGGAATTATGGAAATTTTTAATGATTCTAAAGAAAATCAGGAAAGAATGTCATCCAACGCCCGTCAGGCGGCTATGGATTTTGATTTTAAAAATATGACAAATAAATTGATAGATATTATAGAGAGTATGTAATTAAAGATAGAAATACTGAGTTGCTTATTGGTAGACTTAATAATATTTGTTTGATAGGAAGCTGGGGATAATATGTATAAATATCAAAGATGTACAAGATGTGTAATGGATAATAAATCGGATCGAACAATCACATTTGATAATAAGGGATATTGCAATTATTGCAGTGATGTTATAAAACGGATGCCAACCTCTTATTTTCCCAATGAAGAAGGGAAAAAGCTATTGGATGCAACAATTAAACAGATAAAATCAGAATGCAGAGAAGACAAATTTGATTGTCTGGTAGGCGTGTCAGGCGGAATTGACAGTTCATATATCCTTTATTTGGGATATCAATATAATTTAAGAATGCTGGCTGTACACATTGATGACGGGCTTGATAATCCAGTAGCAGTAGAGAATATTAAAAAGCTTATTAATAAAACCAATACACATTTAATTACATTAAAACCAGACCATGAAGAATATGCAGACTTACTTAAGGCTCTTTTTAAGGCATCTGTACCAAATCTGGCAATCGTACAGGATAACCTGATTGTTAAAGCCATAGATCAATATGGAAAGGATAATAATATCAAGTATTCGCTGGATGGGAACAATATTGCACATGAAAGTATCCTGGAACATGGGGATGGAAATGTGAATTTTTGTGATAAAAAACATATTCTTGCTATCCATAAAAAGTTTGGAGAAATGCCGATAAAAAAGACAGAATTTATTACTCTTAGTGATAGATATTTGAAGAGAAGCTTTCTGTCAAGTTTAAAACATATCAGGCCGCTGAACTATATATCTTATAATCTGGAAGAAAGTATTAAGAAACTAAATGAATTTTGCGGATTTGAATATTATGGCGGAAAACATTATGAGTCTATATTAACGAGATTTCTGCAATGCTATTACCTTCCGGAAAAGTATGGTGCAGATAAGAGAAAATCACACTATTCCAGCCTTATAGTTTCGGGCCAGATGACAAGAGATGAAGCTTTAAGAAAACTAGAAGAACCTTTATATTTATCTCAAGATTTACTTGACAGTGATAAGAAATTTTTGGCTGACTATATGGGTGTTTCATTGGAACAATTAGATGCATGGATAAATCTTCCGCCTAAGAAGCAAAGTGATTATCCGCATTCTCTGCTTAATGAGATGTCGCCGATAGCAAGAAAATTTAGAAAAATAATTGAGTAGGCAGGAGTATTAACATTAATTATGAAAAATGATTTTTTTGTACATGATACAGCAATAATTGATCCGGGATGCAAAATTGGTAATGGGACGAGAATCTGGCACTGGTGCCATATTATGAAAGGAGTAACGATTGGAAAGCATTGCAATATTGGTGAAAATGCTTTTATTGAGACAGGGGTTAAACTGGGAAATTATGTAAAGGTGAAAAATAATGTTGCTTTATATACAGGCATAATATGTGAAGACAACGTATTTTTGGGACCTAATTGCGTGTTTACTAATGTTGCAAATCCTAGAAGCTTTATAGAAAGAAAGAATGAGTTTAAGGAAACGATCATTCATGAAGGAGCAACAATTGGTGCAAATGCCACGATTGTTTGCGGACATGATATAGGTAAGTATTCATTCGTAGGGGCTGGTTCCGTAGTTACAAGAACCGTGCCAGATTATACAATGGTTGTGGGAAATCCAGCTCGGTTTTATGCGTATGTTTGCAAATGTGGATGTAAACTGAACAAGAATTTGAAATGTGTTTCCTGTGGGCAGCAGTATACTGCTGCCG
The DNA here is from genome assembly GCF_036941125.1 of Candidatus Merdisoma sp. JLR.KK011. NCBI lineage: Bacteria > Bacillati > Bacillota > Clostridia > Lachnospirales > Lachnospiraceae > Candidatus Merdisoma > Candidatus Merdisoma sp. JLR.KK011. The sequence continues at coordinate 1,888,311 of NZ_JAYWSZ010000004.1, forward strand.
AAACAGATGAAATCATACCAATAAACGTATAGTTATTTGCGGAGAGATAAAATATTACCTAAGAAAAACATATTGCAGTGAGGAGAGTTATTATGGAATTTATCAACTTAAAGAAACAATATCAAGTTTTGAAACCTGTAATTGATGAAAGAATCCAGAATATTATGGCAAAAGCCAGCTTTATCGGAGGCAGTGAAGTAGATGAATTTGAAAAAAAGTTTGCTGAATATATAGGAAGAAAGCACTGTATTTCCTGCGGAAATGGAACAGATGCATTATTACTTTCCTGCCTTGTCTATGGTGTAGGAAAGGACGACGCAGTTTTCTGTCCGGATATGACCTTTATCGCATCAATAGAACCGGCTTGTATGCTGGGAGCAGCGCCTGTATTTGTAGATATAGAGCCGGAAACATATAATCTTTCCCCGGAATGTCTTGAAAAAGAAATAAAGCGAGTTATAGAAGAAGGAACATTAAATCCCAAAGCTGTTATTATGGTGGACTTTCTGGGAAACCCGGCAAATGTGGAAGCAATAGAACATATTTGTAAGAAATATGGGTTAATTCTTATTGAAGATGCGGCACAGGCAATAGGGGCGTTTTATAAGGACAAAAAGTGTGGAAGCATTGGTGATATCAGTTGTACGAGCTTTTTTCCATCTAAACCGTTAGGATGCTATGGCGATGGAGGAGCTATATTAACAGACGACGATAATATTGCGGATTTACTTAGATCATATAAAATGCATGGCAAAGGAAGCAGTAAATATGACAATGTTAGAATAGGGATCAATTCAAGATTAGATACAATTCAAGCAGCTGTCCTACTTGCTAAACTGGAAATTCTGGATAAAGAAATACAAGAACGGCAAAGAATAGCAAAACGTTATGACTATGCTTTTGCAGACATATTCCAGATTCCGTTTGTGAAAGAGGGATGCCGCTGCTCATATGCACAATATGTCCTTTTAGCAAAGGATAAGGAGCATAGGGCAAAAGTTCTTGAAGTGATGAAGAAAACAGATATTCCCTCTTTATTATATTATCCCAAAGAGATGCATAGAATGGATGCATTTCATATGGATAATAATGAAGAATTTCCAAATGCAGCAAGGTATGCCAACTGTAATTTTGGCATACCTTTTTCGCCGTATTTAACAGAAGAAGAACAGGATATGGTAATTCACACAATAAAATCAATATATAAATAATGGAGGAGAAAAATGAGATATGCATTAATAGGGTGTGGAAGAATCGCAAAAAATCATATAAAGGCAGCTCTTAATAATAAATTAGAAATTGCGGCTGTGTGCGATATAGAATCTAAGGCCATGGATTTACTTTTAAAATGGGGAGGGATAGAAAAAGACAATACGATAAAACACTATAATGATTATAAAAAATTAGTAGATGAAAATCCTGATTTACAACTTATCAGTATTGCCACAGATAGCGGTATGCATGCTGAAATTGCATTGTATTGCATAGATCATGGAATCAACATTATTATTGAGAAACCCATTGCAATGTCTATTGCAGATGCGGATGAGATTATTAAGCGGTCTGAAGAGAAAGGCGTGAAAGTATCAGCCTGTCATCAGAACCGCTTTAATATTGCGGTGCAGAAGATGCGAAAAGCAGTGGAAGGTGGGAGATTCGGAAGGATTTCCCATGGGGCTATTCATGTCCGGTGGAATAGAAATAAGGAATATTATGATCAGGCATTGTGGAGAGGAAAATGGGCTTCCGACGGAGGCACTCTGATGAATCAATGTATACATGGGATTGATCTTTTTCGTTGGATGCTGGGGGAAGAAATAGAAGAAGTATATGGGCTGACAAGACAGCAGTATCATAATTACATGGAAGCTGAAGATGTGGGAATGGCTGTAGTGAAATTTAAAAATGGTGTAATTGGTACAATTGAAGGCACTGTGAATGTATATCCCAAAAATCTGGAAGAAACGCTTTACTTGTTTGGTGAAAAAGGGACCGCAAAGATAGGAGGAACTTCCACAAATAGTGTTGATGTTTGGGATTTTTCAGATATGAATGATGCGGATGGGGACATACAGGGATTTCATGAAGAGACAAATAATGTATACGGAAATGGACATTTAAGCTTATTTGCAGATGTAATAGATGCAATAGAAATGAATCGAGAACCTTATGTTACTGCAGTAGATGGCAGGAATGCGCTTGAAGTAGTTTTAGCCATATATAAAAGTCAGAAAACAGGGCTGCCTGTAAAATTTCCGCTAAAGGAATTTGCAAGTGTTGATATGATAGGAGAAAATTTAGTTTAATAAATGGTGAGGCATTTGTAATGAAAGAAAAACTTATTAATAAAATCAATGAAAAAAAAATTGTTGCAGGTGTGGTGGGACTGGGATATGTTGGTTTACCATTAGCTGTAGAAAAGGCAAAGGCCGGGTTTAAGACAATTGGGTTTGATGTGCAGTCGGTTAAGACGGATATGGTAAATGCGGGACATAATTATATTGGGGATGTAGTTGATTCAGATTTAGCGGAATTAGTTGAAAAAGGAATGTTATCAGCAACAACAGATTTTAATTTTATAAAGGATGTAGATTTTATAGCAATTTGTGTTCCGACCCCATTGGATGAACACCAAGAGCCAGATATAAGTTATGTAAAACAATCATGTATTGAAATCTCAAAATATCTAAAAAGAGAAACGATGGTTGTTTTGGAATCAACAACATATCCGGGAACAACGGAAGAGTTAATAAAATCTATTTTGGAAAAGGGTTCGGGTCTTGTATGCGGCCAGGATTTTTATTTAGGTTTTTCTCCGGAAAGAGTTGACCCGGGTAACTTGCATTATAATACAAAAAACACTCCCAAAGTAGTTGGAGCAATAGGGAAAGATGCGGCAGAAACAATTTCAGCAATGTACAGAGCTGTGCTCGATGGAGAAGTGCATACAGTTTCATCGCCGGCTGTTGCTGAGATGGAAAAGATTTTAGAAAATACTTATCGGAATATAAATATTGGATTGGTAAATGAACTGGGGCGTCTATGCCACAAAATGGGAATATCTGTTTGGGAGGTCATAGAAGCGGCTAAAACAAAACCTTATGGGTTTCAAGCATTTTATCCGGGACCGGGTCTTGGTGGGCATTGTATTCCACTTGATCCATACTATCTTACCTGGAAGGCAAGAGAATATGGGTTTCATACTACGCTTATAGAGAATTCTATGGTTATTAACGATAAACAGCCCGAGTATTGTGTAGAGAGAGCAATGCATTTATTAAACCGCCATAAAAAAGCTATTAACGGTGCAAAGATATTAATGCTTGGCATTGCTTACAAAAATGATATTGACGATTATAGAGAATCACCGGCAATCCGAGTTTTAAAGGAACTTAAAAAGGTAGGGGCAGAAGTAGAATACTTTGATCCCTGGGTACCTGAATTTAAGAATATATATGGAGTAAATGGAATTAGTATTACAGAACTGACACCGGAGGTGGTATCTAAATACGATCTCATTATGATTACAGCAGCACATCATAATATAGATTATAAAATGGTACAGGAAAATGCCAAAATTATATTCGATACAAAAAATGCTATGAGTAAAATTGAAAATAGAGAAAACATTGAAGTGTTATAGGAAAATAGCACATAAAATGTATGATTGTAGGGCATGGGACTAGCAATGAAATTGCCAAAGCCGTAAATTTAGTTGTAGAGTCAAAAAGTCCAGAGATATTTTTAAGCAATGTATATTCAATATATATGTTTAAAGCTTTGGGAAAAAACAGGGGGAAACTTTAGTGAGAATTTTATTTGTTGGGTATACGGAAGTGCATTCAAAAAAGTGGGTAAATATTCTTTGCAAAAGAGGGCATGAAGTAATATTTGTTATTCCAAGGTCTTCAGATGAATCCAAGCAAGAAATTGATTCCAGAGCAAAACTGATTGAATTACCCTTTAGCGGCAGGATTGGATATTATTTAAATGCTCCTTTTTTGAAAAAAATAGAGAAGAAATATCATCCGAATGTGGCAAATGTGCATAATGCCAGCGGAACTGGAACGCTGGCACGTTTTGCAGGACTGGATAATGAAATGCTTTCTGTATGGGGACACGATGTTTATGGTTTTCCTTATAAAAATAAATTATGCATGAATATTATAAGAAAGAATTTGCTTCATGCAAAGGCTATAGGCTCGACAAGTTATTGTATGGCAGAAAAGGTATATAAACTTATTGGACATGAGAGACCTGTTACAATCACTCCGTTTGGAATAGATACAAATAAATTTAATCCGGAAAAATTTACGAGTAAACAGGATGACACTATAGTAATTGGAAATGTAAAAAGTCTTTCTCCCAAATACGGAATAGAAGATCTTATAAAAGCAATAGAAGTACTTAAAAAGGATTTACAGAGAGACAAGCAGTATTCAAATTTGGCACCAAAATTACGTTGTAAGATATATGGTTCAGGCGTGCAGGAAAAAGAACTTTGTGAGTTGATCAAAAAATTGCAGCTAGGTTCAATTGTCTCTCTTATGGGGGAAGTAAGTAATACGTTGGTTCCGGAGGCCATGAGCAAAATGGATATTTTCTGTGCGACAAGTATTTTAGATAGTGAGAGCTTTGGCGTTGCGGTTGTCGAAGCACAGGCTATGGAGCTTCCCGTAGTTGTCTCTGATGTAGAAGGATTTTGTGAAGTAGTGGAGGACGGGGTGACAGGAATTATTGTAAAAAGAAAAAATATACAAGAAATTGCAGCCGGTTTAAAGAGGCTCGTAATAGATAAGGAGCTTCGTTATCGCATGGGAAGAAATGGGCGAAAACGCGTTTTAGAAAGATATGATATTGAATATAACGTAATACAGATGGAAGAGGCATATAAAAAAGTAGTGAATATGAGATCTCAACGTGTAAAGGAATAGGAAAATTGTATGAAGGAATGTGGAGTGGATGCAGACAAAAAGGTTCTCCTATATGCTTCGGGAAATATTATTAATACCAGACAGACAGGAGGAGTAAAGCGATTTATCGAACTTGCACAATATAGTGTAGAAAAGGAAATAAAGATAGGTAGATATAAGATCTATTCGGATCTTTGCTGTAGTGAGAACAATGATATTTTAAAAAAGGCAGGATTAAAAGCGAAATATCACATGCATGAATTACCTCAAATAAAACTTTTTAAATTTATTCCGCCGGAAGCATGCATTTTTTTGCGCAACAAATGCGTCTTCCGTGAGATTAAAAAAGAAAAATATGATGCAGTTATAGTATTTGATGTTCCTCCTGCTATTGGCTTATGCCTTGCAAGAGTAAAAAATATAATCCTGATGATTCGAAAGGATATGATCGGATATGAAAAGGTTAGTGTAAATGGGCAAATTAATCTAAAGAAAAGACTAAAAATTGCAATGCAGTGGCTGAGCGAAGGAATTACACTTTTAAAGGCAAAAACAGTTATCTGCCAATGTGAGTATGATAAAAATGTATTATTAAAGAGACATGGATTTATCAGAAAAGTCATAGAGGCAAAATTTCGCATACAAATAAATAATGTGAATCCTTCCTGGATTATAAATAAGTCTTTAACAGATGAGACAACAGGATTAAATCGTGACAAGAGCGAATTTTGGGTTTGTTTTATAGGAGAATTTGAAGATTTAAGAAAAGGTCAGGAGCTATTTTTAAAGGCAGCAGAATCTATTGTGAAAAAAGAAGGAGCAGTTCGCTTTATACTTATAGGTGGAGGAAAAAAACTTAATATATATAAGGAAAAGTATAATCACCCTTATATAAAGTTTTTGGGGAGAATGGATAATCCTTTGAGTTTACTAAAAAAAACAGATATGTTGGTAGTTCCATCTCTTGCAGATTCATGCCCCAATACGATAATGGAAGCATTATATAATGAAGTTCCGGTGATAGGAAGTAATGCAGGAGGCATTCCAGAGATGATAAATGATGATAGTGCTGTTTTCGATTTAGAATGGAGTATTTTGGAGAAAAAAATAACTCAAATTTATCGGGATAAGGTTTATTATAAGGAATTAAAAGAGAAACAGAAAAAAAGAAAAGAAGAACTGTCATTTAACTGGACTGAAATTATATTCAAATTATTAATAAATGGCTAAAGGATGGAAGGAACAGAAGCAATGCAGGAACTTTTGGGTGCATTATATTTGGTATTCACTGCTTTTCTTATTATACGATTGATTACAATCTTTAAAAAGAAGAGAGTAAATACAGAATTTGTTATTAATGTGTCAGTGCTTATGTATTATGCAGTTCCGGGAATACGGCACTGTATATTTGGCTTTGAGGGCAATTATGCATCTAGTTATGATTGGTTTGTGGAATCGACATTTTACGGATTTTTTTTGATTATATTATTTTACTTTACATTTACTTTGCTGTTTCATGCAAAAATGAGAGAGAATAATAGTTATATTTTAAAAGTAAATCGTGCAAATGATACGACTAGATTTATTGTGATTGGTGTATTGTTTTTTTCAATGACTTGCTTTGTTCTATATTGTAATTTGTTTGGCGGAGTAAAAGAGCTTTTAAGTTCTATACATTTTATTAGAGATGGAATAGTTTTGTCTAATAACGCAAGTTATGAGTTCCTTAATAAGTTATATAATGTGGTATTGTATGCGCCCGTACTTCTTTTTGCATACTGGAATAAAAAAAAATCATATAGAATCCTAATTATTATATCACTTATAAGTGCATTCTTGATTCAGCTTTCTAAAGGCGGAAGAGGAGCAATGCTTCAGTTTTTTATGGTGTTTATTATAGCGCGCATAAACATAGAGAAAGATAATAAAGTTTTGGTTAAAAAGTTATTCCAGTTACTGGTTCTTGGAATTATATTTATAGTTTTATACAGACCTTTTATTTTTGCAGCAGGGATGATACGAGAACATGGAGTGAAATATGCTTTTGATTTATATTTGACGCAGATTACAAAGGAAGGGAGGTATTCTGCGGCTAGTCCTTTGATTATGCTTAGAAGTTTATTAAATGCTTTTGACCACTATTTTATATCTGTAGAAACAGCAATTAAAATGGTAGGCAATGGTACGCATACGCATAATTATTTTGGAGAATTTTGGATTATGTTGTGTTCCCCTATTCCATCATTACTGCTAGGGGTTAATAAGGGACAAAGTTTGACAGTGTTTAATTCTGCTTATATAGCTGGGGAAACCGGGGTGGCACAAATTCCACCTGGGATAGTGGCTTCTGCTTATTACTCTGGGGGAGTTATTTGGGTTATCTTTTATGCAGTACTGGTAGGATATGTGGGAAGAAAAATAGAAGTTTTTTATAAAAGAATAAAAGAAAATGTTATATTTGCGCATGAGTATTATGCAGCAATATTATTTGTATATATGAGTTTTTGTATTTCAGGTGATTTTTCAAATGATTTTAGGCAACAGTTAACAAGTTTGTTTCTCTTTGTTATAATAAGAATTTCCATGGTAAAGGTTAGAAAACGTTATGAAAAGGATAGTACTTCTTCTAAGAATCGAGAAAATTTATGGAGGTGCGGAAAGAAGGTTAGGGAGAGTGCTGAATGCACTTGATAAGATGTCCGAATTAGAATGCACAATTTATTTTACAGGAGAAAGTACCGGAGTTAAGAACTTTTTAAAAGTAGAAAGATTAACAGATATTAGATATAACTTTTTTGAATCAGATTTCAAATGTATCAAGGCCATAAGAAAGGCTCGTTTTGATACTGTATGGTTTTTTAATATTAACCATATGGGGCTTGTCTTGACTTTTTTGCCACATAAATATCGGATAGTTATGACTGTAGCCAATATGTATTTAAGCAGATTTAAATTTCTCCATTGGAGGCAAAAGGCGGCATTTGGATATCTTTGCAGAAAAGTGGATATGGTTGATTGCCTTTACCCGGCAGCATTAAGTGAATTTAAAAAAAGGCATTATGATAACGTAAAAATAACACCTTGTCCATTTATAAATTTGTCTGATTTTATACCAAAAAATAAATCTAAAAATATTGTATTTGCATCACGTCTAATCCCAGCAAAAAATGTTGAGAAAGCTGTAGATGCTATAAAAAAAGCTAAAACAGATATAAAAGAAGCTGGATTTCATGTATTTATTTATGGAGACGGAATTCTAAAAGATAAAATTGTCAAAAAGCTGAAATTATATGATATGGAGGAATATGTGACTTTATGCGGATATGCTGATATGCGAGATGTTCTACCATATTCCAAGATATTTTTATCGCTGAGTGATTTAACAAATTACCCCTCCCAGGTTCTCTTGGAAAGTATTAGTGCAGGGAACTATATTGTTACGATAAGAGATGATGACACAAGTAAGATTGTGGATGAAAATTTCTGTTGCTTTGTTGATAATTCAATTGAAGGGATTTCAGAAGGTATAAAAAGGGCAATAACAGAGACATCCTCTAAAAAGGCGGATTTTATAGTGAAAAATGCAAGAAATTTTGCAGAAAAAAATTTTAATGACAATGATTCGATTAGTTATTTTAGAGAGATATTATTTAACTAAAGTAGCATGAAAAAGGAGAGCAGCTATGAAACAGATGTGTACGAAATGTGTAATGGATAATGTAGGAGATCCATGTATTTCTTTTGATAATGAAGGAGTATCCAATTATTGGAGAGAGGCTATGAAAAAGAAGGAAAACGAATATTTTCCAAATGCTCTTGGCGAAAAAGAAATCAGTAAAATGGTAGAGACTATTAAAAATAATAGTAGAAATAGTGAATATGACTGTATTATGGGATTGTCGGGAGGCCTGGATTCCTCTTATTTGGCATATCTTGCTTCAAAATGGGGATTGAGAATCCTGGCAGTACATTGTAATGATGGGTTTGATGAGGAAATCGGCATAAGTAATGTAAAAAATCTTGTAAAATATATGGGTGTAGATTTGGTTAATCTAAATGTAGATTTAGAGCAATTTTATAATGTAATTGCATCTTATCTGCGTGCTGGTGTACCGAATTGTGCTGTTCCACAGGATAATTTAATTGTAGCAGGTATATGGGGACTGGCAAAAGAAAAGAATATAAAGTATTTTCTTTCAGGAATCAATTATGCACTGGAATGCATTTTACAAAGAGGAAATACATTTACAAATAAAGATACAAAAAATCTTTATGATATTCATAGACGGTTTGGAAATAGAGCAGACATAAGTAATTTGCAGTTTATTTCACCATTTAAGCAGGATGTTTACCATAGATTTTTAAAGATACAGGTATATGCACCATTAAATTATATTAATTACAACATGAAGAATGCAATTAAGGAATTAAACGATGCATGCGGATTTAACTATTATGGGGGTAAGCATTATGAGAATGCCTTTACTAAATTCGTACAGCAAATATGGCTTGTTGATAAGTTTGGCGTTGATAAGAGAAAGTCTCATTATTCTAGTATGATTGCATCGGATCAGTTAACGAGAGAAGAAGCTTTAAAGATGCTGGAGAAGCCGGTTATATCTATAGAAGAGAAAGAAAAACTGATATCGGATCTATCATCGCGAATAGGAGTATCTGATGATGAAATATACAATATGTTAAGCATACCAGGAGTACAACATAATCAATATAAAACATCTAGATACTTATTAGTTAAAAACAGTGTAAAGAAGGCTTTAGGAAGATGAAAAGGGTTCTGATTTTTTTTGTACATTGCTTTGCCAGGCTTTTTTATAAAAGGGAGTATCTTTCGGGCAAAATGTTTGCCAGTGATCATTTAACATTGGGATGGAGGTTGGTGCTTCGGTACTGGTTTGTTCAAAAAATAGTTGGTGTCAATAGAAAAGTCCCTTGGCCATGTTCCCCGCTTGTTAAAATCGGGCAGTGGAAAAATATTGAATTTGATAATGATGATATTGATAATTTTACATCCCCGGGTACGTATTTTCAGTCTATAAATGCACGGCTTAAAATTGGAAAAGGGACAAAGATAGCACCAGGAGTGGGATTGATTACTGCAAACCATTCTTTTGATGATTTAGATCAAAATGCTATAGGAAAGGATATTGAGATTGGGAGGAACTGCTGGATAGGAATGAATACGGTGATTCTTCCAGGGGTAATATTAGGGGATCATACAATCGTAGGTGCTGGCTCGATTGTAACAAAGAGCTTTTCTGAAGGAAATTGTATCATAGCAGGTAATCCGGCAAAAATAGTGAGATATCTGGATAAGCCCCAAAGGAGTATTTCATGAAAAGATCTTTGCTGACTGATGCAGTCTGGCTAACAATTTCAAAGGGGATTGTCACGCTGTTCACAATTATATCCACAATGTTGCTGTCAAGATTTAGGACATTGACGGATTATGGAACTTATTCAGAACTGTTAATCATTATAAATCTAGTATCAACAGCCCTATTTCTTGGATTACCTAATAGTATAAATTTTTTTCTTCCAAGATGTGAAGATAAAACAGAAAAAAGAAGTTTTTTGGGAACATATTTTTCGACCTCATGTGTTATGGGGAGTATAGCAGGTATATTGGTATTTTCCACAATCCCGTTATGGATAAAATATTTTGGAAATCCAGAAATACAAAAATATTGGTTTTTTCTTTTAGTTATTCCACTTACTAAAATTTTGACAACAGGAGCAGATAATCTGTTTATCAATTTCCACAGGACAAATTTTTTAGTAGTATATCGGATTGCTCATAGTTTTATTCAATTGGTGCTAATATTTGTTATTCAGTTTTTAAGTAAATCATTTCAGAGCTATCTGGCATTATATGTAATGATAGAGGGTGCTTTTTCTTTACTGGTAGTTTTCCTTACGTATCGTGAAGTGGGCACTTTTTCTTTTTGCATAAAATGGGATTTGCTAAAGAGGGTATTGACTTTTTCAATTCCGTTAGGATTGGCATCTGCTGTTGGAATACTTAATGTTGAAATGGATAAATTGATTATTGGATATTTTTTGACAACAGATGAACTTGCAATTTATTCAAATGCATCCAGAGAACTGCCAATTGCTGTACTAGCCAGTTCGTTTACAACTGTATTGATTCCCAGAATATCTAAAATGATAAAGGATGAAAAATATAAGGATGCTGCAGTTTTATGGAACAGAGTGACTTTATTTTCTTATTCGGTAATTATTTTTTTCTGTGTTTTTTTATGCAGTTATTCTAAAGAAGTATTGGTGATTTTATATTCCGAAAAGTATATTGGCGGTTATATAGTTTTTGCTATATATTCTATATCATTAATTTTCCAGTCAACATATTTTGGGATGTTTTTAAATGTGACAGGTAATACGAAATATATTTTTAAAGCTTCTCTGATTAGTATGCTGGCAAATGCGATTTTGAATATTGTTTTTTATTATGTGTTTGGCTTTTGGGGGCCTGCACTTTCTACACTTGGTTGTGTTACATTGCTTGCATATTATCAATTACGTTTAACCTCTAAAATAATAGATATTAGGATTCAAGATATATTTACTTTAAAAGAATATATGTATCCGGCAGTCATATTACTAGTACTGGCAGTCACTGCATTTTGCTTAAAAAGGCTTTTGCAGGGCAAGATATTGTCATTTGGGGAAACGGTTGTATGTGGCGCAATATGGTTGATGATATATGGTGCATTTATGCTTAAGAGAACGAGAAATCTCTTAATATTGATGAGAGAAGATACCGAGTAGCTAATGTATGTATGGTGAGGTGAGAGATGATAGAGTATTATATCCATCCGTCAAGTATTGTTGATAGGGATGTTGAAATCGGTGATGGCACAAAAATATGGTATTTTAGCCATATTCAATCAGGTGCAAGAATTGGGAAAAATTGTTCTTTTGGACAAAATGTAAACGTTTCTAATAATGTAAAAATTGGTAATGGCGTAAAAGTACAAAATAATGTTTCAATTTATGAAGGGGTTGAACTAGAGGATTACGTATTTTGTGGTCCTTCCATGGTGTTCACAAATGATTTAACACCAAGGGCGAGATATCCAAAGGGACAGGAAGGATATAAAAAAACATTGATAAGGCATGATGCGACGTTAGGAGCAAATTGTACAATTGTATGTGGTCATATTGTTGGAGAATTCGCAACAGTAGCAGCTGGAGCTGTTGTTACTCAGAATGTGAAAGCTCATGCACTAGTGGCCGGAGTTCCGGCAAAACAGGTTGGATGGGTTTGTGAATGTGGACAAGTGTTGGATAAAAAACTATCTTGTTCTATTTGTAAGAGAAAATATCAATATATGCATGGTAGAATCCAGGAAGTTTTATTAATGAGAACTAAAGATATTTTATAAGCAATCTGCAAGAAATGTTTTACTACAGATATGGCAAAGATAAAGGTGAGGACTCTATAGTATGGAAACGACAAACGAAGGGCAGGTTTTTTATAAAAAGGCTCTGGTGAATCCAGTAAAAGCAATAGCTATTATTTTGATGTTTATGTTGCATCTTTTAAATACTGAATGGCTTGCGGAACCGTCAATGCTTTTGGATTTTCAAATAGGGGGAGTGTTAATATCTAAGGCCGTTTCGGATACATGTGAATTTTGCATAGGTATTTTTGCATTTACAACTGGATACGGGTGGAATTATGGATTTGGTAAAAAGAATATATTCAGACGAATTGCGGAAATATATCTTAGTTATTTTTTAGTGCTGTTTCTTTTTAACATTCCCACAGGAATATTGTTCCATGAGTTTGATATTCAAAGTTTGACAACTTTAAAAGGAATAATGATATTACTTTCTATATCGTCTGAAGGATCTAGATTTTGTTGGTATATTTATTTTTATGTATTAGCAGTACTTACATTTCCCTTTTTAAATAAGTTGATAAAAAAGGCAAAGAAAAATAGTATAATCACGATTGGACTAATTTTACTGTCTTTTATTTTATTACGTACAGGTACAAGAATATGTTATGGATTGGGGATGTTTGATAGAAGAGTTCTTAGTATTATTGTACATTATTTAACCTGGATGCCAGTTATTTTACTGGGAGCTTATATATGCGATAAATCAATATTTGAATTTATTGATAAAAAAATAAGGCATATATTTGGAGATTCAATTGCGTTTCCAGTTATTTTATTATCAAGTATAACTTTGGTTAAAATATTTATTCAAAGATATTTGGGAATATATTCAAATTTTGATTCTGTTTTTATTATCCCCTATATGTATGCTGTAATCAGAATTGCAGCGGTGCTTATTCAAAGTGAAAAGTGTAGGAAGGGAATAAATATTATTGGAAGTTGTTCTCTTTACTTGTGGCTTACTCATAGCTTTTTACTTTATGAATCAATTCAGCCTTTATTATATGTATTTCGTTTACCAATGTTTATTATTATGGCTGCAATTTTTTTCATGATGCCGATATCGTGGATTTTATTTATTTTTGATAAAAATTTAAAGACATGGATATTTTAACGGGAGATTAGTAATGAGACAAATGGACAGGAGAAGTAAGATCTTCATATCTCTAATAATTTCTCTATGCTGCAATTTGATTTTAATTTGTATAATTTCCTTTCAGAATCTCAGAATTAGGAGGGAAGAACAAGAGCCCTTTGCACAATCAGAATTGTCCATTATAATACCTGCAATTATAAAAGAGGCACAGAAATATGATTATTATACGAATTCCCAGTACAATGCATATGTTTCTATGTTTTCATTGTATCAAGGAAAGTCAGATGTTATATTTGCCGGAGATAGTCTTACGGCCAGAGGGAATTTTGGAGAGTTTTTTGAAGATATTTCTTTGTTGAATCGAGGAATTGGTAGTGATATATCTGCAGGACTACTAGCGCGTATAGATGAAATAATAGTGCATCAGCCTTCAAAAGTTTTTATTATGATTGGAATCAATGACATTGCAAGAGGTATTGATAAAAAAGTTACACGAAATAACATTTCCGAAATTATAAAGAAAATACATTTTTCATTGCCGGACTGTCAGGTATATATAGAAAGTGTATTACCAACACAAACGGAATATGAATGGGAAATTTTACAATTAAATAAAGAATTGCAGGATGTTGCATTAAAGTCAGAGTGTATATATATTGATATATATGCTCATTTTTTGGATGAAAATGGTGAAATAATCAGCAATAAAATTTCGATAGATGGTACTCATCTTAATGGTGAAGGCTATAAGACGTGGGTAGAGACTATAAAAGAATATGTAAACAGCAATTAAACAGCTCACTGCTATATTGTAGGAGCGGCAAATATTATAACCTTTTATGGATAAAGAGAGGATGCAATACAGGGTATGGATGATGAAAAGAAGTATAAATGTTGGATAATAATTACTTTAATACAAACAATTATTGCACTTGGCTTGTTTGCGACTATAACCATTTATATTGATCCACTATTTCATTACCATTTACCTCTGGAATCATTTGCATATCCAATAATTGATGAAAGATATCAAAATGATGGAATAATACGAAATTTTAAGTATGACAGTATTATTATAGGGACTTCTATGACAGAAAACTTTAAAACATCTGAGGCTGATAAAATATTTAATGCAAATTTTATTAAAGTTCCATTTGCAGGAGGGCGTTACAAAGAAATAAATGATAACCTAGAAAGAGCTTATGATACAGGAAAAGACATTAAATATGTAATTCGATGCTTGGATTATAGTATGCTGGTTACAGATAAAGATGCTGTTCGAGAAGGGACAGATTATCCTGAATATTTATATAATAATAATTTATTTGATGATGTTAATTATGTATTGAATAAATCCATATTATTTGACTATACATGTAATGTTTTTAGAAATACAGCGGCAGGCAATACGACCACGAGCTTTGATGCTTATGCAAATTGGAATGCATTTCGGGAATTTGGGAAAGAAGTTGTCTTAAATATATATACTTTAGAAGAACCCGTTAAGATTCCGCAGACATTGACGGAAGATGAGCAAAAAATGGTTCTTGAAAATGTTCGGCAAAATGTAACAGAGCTGGTTGATGAGCATCCGGAAACAAAGTTTTATTTATTTTTTCCACCATATAGTATTTGCTATTGGGATGCCATTAAGAATAGAGGGCAGGTTGACTGGCGCATAGATGCGGAAGAGATTGCAATTGAAGAAATTTTAAAACATAAAAATATAGAACTCTATTCTTTTTGTGATAACTTTGAACTTATCTGCAATCTGGATAATTATAGTGATCAGGCGCATTATGGTGAATGGGTGAATACCTGGATACTGGAATGGATACATGATAATGAATATCGACTGACAGGCGATAATTATCAAGAATATATTGATACGATAAGAGAATTCTATAATACTTATGATTATAGTACGCTTAGGGAGTAGAGGAAAAGAAAACTATATGTTATTTAATTCTTATATATTTATTTTCGTGTTTTTACCTTTGACATTAATAGGGTATTATTTTCTAAATCATTTTAAAAAATATAAAGCGGCAAATCTGTTTATGATAGCAATGTCGCTATGGTTCTATGGATATTTTAATAAGTCCTATTTGCTTATTATATGTGGAAGTATTGCAATAAATTTTTTGATAGTAAAAAGTATGCAGAATATCAAACAAAAACCAAAATATCAAAAAATTCTTTTGGGGGGGGGTATTCTTGCAAATATTGTAATAATTTTTTATTTTAAATATTATGATTTTTATATAAATAATATTAATATTATTTTTAAAAGTTCCTTTGAACTTAAGAATATCATATTACCATTAGGAATAAGTTTTTTTACATTTCAGCAAATATCTTATCTGATAGATTCTTACAGAGAAGAGACAAAAGAATATACATTAGATGAATATGCTTTATTTGTAACTTTTTTTCCACAACTGATTGCAGGTCCGATTGTTCTGCATAGTGAGGTAATTCCTCAGTTTAAGAAAAAAGAAAACCGCATTTTTATAGCTCAGAATTTTTCTAAAGGAATGTATATTTTTGCGCTTGGGTTATTTAAAAAGGTTTTAATTGCAGATACATTTGGGAAGGCAGTCTCATATGGATTTGGAACAATTGCGACTCTTAGCTCCATGGAAGCAATACTTGTTTCTTTATCCTACACGTTTCAGCTATATTTTGATTTTAGTGGATATTGTGATATGGCTATTGGTATTGGTCATATGTTTAATATAGATTTGCCACAAAATTTTAATTCTCCATATAAGGCAGATTCTATCACAGTATTTTGGGAAAGATGGCATATGTCTCTTACTAGATTTTTACGTACTTATATTTATATTCCGCTGGGTGGAAATCGAAAGGGAAAGGTTAGAACCTATATAAATATAATGATAGTTTATCTGGTTAGCGGAATATGGCATGGCGCAAATTGGACATTTATTTTGTGGGGGACATTTCATGGTATTCTAAACTGTCTAAATCGTCTATGTCAAAAATCATGGGAAAGACTGGGGGATATTACTAGGTGGGCAGTTACATTTATGACAGTAAATGTGCTTTGGATCCTTTTCCGGGCGGATAATATTAGTAGTGCACTAATATTTATAAAAAGAATGTTTTGTTTATCAGATTTTAGTATTAGACAAGAATTGTATAACTGCTTTCAACTAAGAGAGTTGGAGGTTATAGGAGAGAATGTGCCGGGTTTAAATTACATAGTCTCAGTAATCAAAGGCTTTGATCTATGGATGTTTATTTTAGGTGCGTTTTTTATTGTATTAAATTTTCGAAACAGTAAGGAAATTATTTTTAAACCTACGGCGGCCCGTTCTCTTATTGCAGCAATTTTTATATTTTGGTCAATTATATCTTTTGCAGGGGTATCCACATTTCTTTATTTTGATTTCTAAACTTTTCAAATTGGGAGATGAGAGAGGTAGCTTGCAGAGTTTGTTTCTATAAAGGAATTTTTATGTAATGAGAATAAATATAAACAAAAGAGTGAAAGAGGGTTGAAAGATGCAATTCCGAGATTTACAAAAACAATATCAAAGACTGAAGAAAGAAATTGATCAAGAGATCCAGCAAGTACTTCTTGCTGGAAATTTCATTTCTGGAAAACAGGTAACAGAATTGGAGGAGCAGTTAGCAGAGTATGTGGGTGTAAAACATTGTATCACCTGTGCAAATGGCACAGATGCTTTGACATTAGCGCTTATGGTATGGAATATAGGAAGGGGAGATGCAGTTTTTGTTCCGGATTTTACTTTTTTCGCATCAGGCGAAACCCCTGCTTATGAAGGGGCGTCTCCTGTTTTTGTGGATGTAGAGGCGGATACTTTTAATTTATCACCGGCCTCATTGGAACAGGCAATTATGAAAGTAAAAGAAGAAGGAGCATTAATACCGAGAGCTATTATTGCCGTGGATCTTTTTGGGCTGCCGGCAAATTATCCTGAAATTCAGAAAATTGCAGACAGATATGGATTACTTATTTTAGAGGATGGAGCTCAAGGATTTGGAGGACGGATCGGCACACAGAAAGCCTGTAGCTTTGGGGATATTTCCACTACATCATTTTTCCCTGCCAAACCGTTGGGATGTTATGGAGACGGCGGTGCAATTTTTACTAATAATGATGAATGGGCGGAATTATTGAAATCTTATAGGGTTCATGGAAAAGGGGCTGATAAGTATGATAATGTACGTATCGGCATAAATTCTCGTCTGGATACTATACAGGCAGCAGTTTTGAAAGTAAAATTAAAGGCCTTTCAGGATTATGAGCTTACAGATGTAAATAAAGTAGCCGCTAAATATACAGAGTTATTAAGTGAGGCTCATATGGATCTTGTGCTGCCAATGATTGCGGACGGCTATTATTCATCTTGGGCACAATATGCAATTCAATTGCCGGAAAGGGCGGACAGGAATGGAGTACAGATGTGTATGAAAAAAGCTGGTATTCCAACAATGGTTTATTACCCGAAACCTATGCACAGACAAAAAGCTTTTAAGGAAACAAACAGTGCAAATGTAGACTGTCTAATAGCAGAAGAGCTATGTAAAAAAGTATTGTGTCTGCCAATACATCCATATCTGGAAGAAGAAGAGTGCAGGAGAATTGTTTCTGCTTTAGCGGCATCATTAAAGAAATAAAGTTAGATATATGATTGAGCATAGTAAAAATATAGGAATGAATCCCGTCGAATATGCATTGTATTTAGAAAGTTTAGGAGTAGGAGAGATTTTTCTGAGCTCTATTGATAATGATGGGGGGATATGATTATCAAATGATAAAACAAATTTCTAATTCAGTTAGTGTTCCTATCATTGCTTGTGGTGGTGCAGGAAAAATTGAAGATTGTAAAAAGGCTATAGAAACTGGGGCAAGTGCAGCAGCGGCTGGAAGTTTATTTGTATATTGGGGAAGAAATAAGGCAGTGCTCATCAATTATCCAGATGCTGATGAAATGAAAACTTTGTTTTCATAAATAAATCTTTAACTATAAAATAAAAGAGGATTGGTGTGATGTCAGATAAACGAAGTTTCTTTCAATTCGTGCGTTGTGTTCTTTTTTTATTTATATTAGGGATATTGTTCAGAGCAGCGAATTACTGCTTATATAATGACAACACCTATACCAGGGTAATGTTTCATGAGATGTACAATTCTGAACAAATTGATGCTGCTTTTATTGGAAGCTCCAATGTATACAGACATTTTGTTCCCGAGATATGGGACAAAAATCTTGGAATGTGCACATTTAATTTGGGAACATCTTCCCAGACACCAGATGATGCATATTTTATAATGAAAGAGTTATTTAAAAATCAGTCACCAAAGTACTGCATTTATGGGATTAATTCTATTCTTTTTCTTGATATGGATGTGTATAATGACCCTGTGAAAAGTTTTATTGTTTTTGACTATCTAAAACCATCGCTTAATAAATGCGTATATGGGTATATTGCATTTCAAGACAAATCATTATTGAATGCATGGATACCGGCAACACGCAGCACAAATATGGATTTAGCAGGTACGGTAAAAAATGTGTTAAGTATAAAACAGACTGAGAATTATCAAGGATATGGATACGAAATTTATGAAACACCAGTAGAAGATTATAGAGGCCGTGGATTTGTTTATTCTTATAAGCAGACAGGGAAAGGAGAGGTTGGGAGACTTACTGGAGACAATTTCAGTGAGTATCAGGTGTCTGATAAATATATGTTTTATGTGAAGAAATTAAAGAAATTGTGTTGTGAAAACGATTGTGAATTAATATTCATAGTTCCACCCTTTCCGTATGCAAGTATGGCTTGGCAGAGAGACTATCAAGCGATACAGGATTTTTATATTGATATAGCTGATGAACTGGATGTAATTCTGTTCAATTTTGACCTGTCCAGGCCGGGGTACCTGTTTATGGAGGACAGTGATTTTTATGATTATGGACACATGTCCGGAAAGGGAGCAGAAAAATTCAGCAGAGCAGCATCCAAGCTTGTAAAGAAGTATCTAGATGGAGAAGAAATTGACAGGAATAAATATTTCTATTCCTCTTACGAAGAACTCCTGGATAATTCCCCATGGATTTTTAATACCTGGATAGAAAAGACGGAAGACGGCTATACTGCACTATCCACCTATGGAAACGGCGTCAATCCGGAATATTGTTACCAGTGGTCAGAAGACAAAGGAGAAACATGGCATATACTACAGGCATATTCAAAAAATGATCAGATTGCAGATGATGAGATACCGGCTGAATGCAATATGCTCATGGTATGGGCGAAACCGGAAGGAGTATCTATGGAAGAAACAGATTATCAGCAGTGTTACAGGATGGAACTGAAATGAACATATTTTCACATGGCTTTTTCCTTTTATGGATAATCAGCATCATCCTGTACTACACCATAGCAAGGCGCTGCCAGTGGCTTATACTTCTGTTTATGAGCCTTGCCTTTTACGCATATTCCATCACAAAAGCTCCGGTCGTTCTGCTGCTTGTGAGTGTACTGACTTATTCTGGTGCTTTGTGGATTACGGAAGCAGGAAAGAAAAAGGAGGTACCAAAAAAGAAAGTAAAACTGGTCAGAAGGCTCATCACAGGTATCTGTATTGCAGCGCTTATTGCCGGATCAGCTGCAGGCTGGTTTGCCATGCTTGGGAACTCCTACTTTACCTTAAAAGCCATAAGCTACCTGAATGATGCAGACAGGGATGCAGAGAACTGCGAGAGAAACTATTTTTTTTATCTCTTATATTTAATATACCTGCCGACAGTTCTGCAGGGGCCCTTCAACCGCTTTGCCGGGTTTAGGGAAAGCCTGGAAGAAAAGGTAAGCTTCGACTACACCAGGTTTATGCACGGGCTTCAGAGATTTTTGTGGGGGACTTTCAAGAAACTGGTTCTGACAGCCAGGCTGGAGCAGGCAGCTGTTTATGTGTACGCAAATCTGGATACCCAGAGCGGACTGTCCATTCTTATAGGGACGATAGCCTGTTCTTTATGGCTCTATACGGATTTCTCCGGATATATGGATATGATGCTTGGAATGAGCGGAACCTTTGGAATTTCATTGCCGGAAAATTTCAGACAGCCCTATTTTTCCAAAAGCATAGCCGAATTCTGGCGGAGGTGGCACATCACGTTAGGGGGGGTGATTCGGGACTATATTATGATGCCTTTTATCCAGTCAAAACAGGGCAGGGGACTTAGGAAGCATTTCAAGAAATATGGAAAGAATGCAGGAAAGCTGGCTCCGGTTCTGGCCGGGACTTTTCTGGTATGGATCTGCACATCACTCTGGCATGATTTCAGTTGGAAATATCTGATATGGGGAATGTATTACTGCGCGATTATCAGCAGCTCCCTGGTGCTGGAAGGGACATATGCAAAGATAAGACGTAAGCTTTCCGTAAAAGAGGATTCAAAAATATATGCAGCCTTCTGTATGGCACGCACCTGGGGGCTTCTGCTGGCTGCCAACATGATACTCCAGGTGCAGAGCCCTAAAGATTTTTATACTGCTGTCCGTCAGATTGTGGGACGCAGTTTTTTTATTGGAGATTATGTCAGTCTGTCAGCTCTTAACTGGATCGGGCAGGATGCGGCTGTTCTGGGCACGGGCCTTCTGGCTCTGCTTTTCATATCCATAGGAAAGGAAAAAAACATAAATATATTAGAGTGGCTTGACAGACGGATCCTGCCAATAAGATGGGGCGTTTATTATCTGCTGATTTTCGGCGTGCTTCTGTTCGGAATGTATGGATCCCAGCAGAACGCAGGCCAGTTTCTATATATGCAGTTTTAGAACATGTCCGGCAGCCGTCAGTGAAGAGGGGGATATTGATTCCGGATATCAGTCTGCCGTGCTTTGACAGCGGAAGGCATAGTACCGCAAGAGGCTGGAAGAGATCCGCAGCGCAGAAAAGGAGCAAACGAATGGGAGCTGAAGAGAATAGAATAGATATAGAAAATAAACAGGCCTGGAAAGGAGTGGGGGGGGGTAAAATACAGTCTCTTGAGGAATGGCTGGGGATATTAAGCGCATTTAAAAGAAGCTGCGGCAGATGCGAGACAAACTGTTATATTCCGCTTCCCCAGATGGAGGAATATATCCATGAAGGACGTTTAAGATATGAAATTATACCGGGCCGGGCTCTCTGGCTTTTCGAGCAGGAACGGGACTATTATTTGGGATATTATTATGTGCCGAAAGAGGAAAAGCTGTGCATACGTCCCCAGAATCTGGACGTGGTTGTCTATCTGATAGGCAGTGAAAAGAAGTATGCAGCAAAACGGGAGGAAGAACTGGCAGGCTTGGGCTTCATAAGGTACCGCAGAAACCTAGAATATATGGTTGCATCAGAGAAGATACCGGAGCTGGAAAAAATGGATAGGAAATGCAGACGTTTCATGGAAAAAATGAATTTCTGCTATACGCCCTTTCGGATAGAAGATTATGAGGAGGTTTTTAAGATGTGGAGAGAGCGGATAGACAGATACTCGGTAAAGGACATGCTGAAAAGCAGGATACGCCGTGCAGAAGAAAAAGCAGAGTGCCTCCTAATACGGGACAAGGAGGGGCATATCACTGCTGCCTGTGCTTTTGAGGTGAATGGAGCTGCCGGGTTTTCGGAGAATATTGCGACAGCCATATCCTGCAGCGGTACCGGAACTGGCGGAGCTTTGTTATGCAGGAGTTTGATGAATATTTTCTCCAGGGGATGTACAAAAGACAGCATGTGGGTGTGGGAAGGCAATATGGAATCAAGACGGATGACAGAACGATTTGCCGAGCTGACAGGCAGGTTTTCACAGCAGATGCTTCTGAGCAAGCAGGCAGATATAGAGAGAGGATTCAGGGTTTAACATGCAGCCACAGGAAAAGGAGGAAACAGCAGATGCAGTCAAATGTACTGGAATGGCTGGAGCGTTCAGCAGAAAAAATACCGGAAAAGACAGCCCTCCTGGATGAACGGGAACAGGTTACATTTAAGGAATACCATGACAAAAGCATAGGAATCGCAGAAGCAATTTTAGAGGCAGGCCATGGAACAAAGAAGCCTGTAGTAGTATATATAGAAAAAAGCGTGAAGGTTCTTATATCCTTTATGGGCATTGCATACAGCGGTAACTTCTACTCGCCCATCGATACGGAAATGCCGGCGGCAAGAGTGAATAAGATACTGGAGGTTTTAAAGCCGGAGCTTGTCATTACGACAAAGGAACTGGCAGGAGAATTCAAGGCCTTTGATTACCAGGGAGATTTTCTTTTTTATGAAGAAGCAAAGGAAAGGGAGAAGTCTGAAAAAGTACAGAAGGCTGCCGCTTCCATTATTGACACAGATCTTTTATACGTGCTGTTCACATCCGGCTCCACAGGCGTGCCAAAAGGAGTCTGCATAACCCATGGAAGCGTAATTGATTATATTGACTGGGTTACGGAAACGTTTGGCATTACAGAAAAGGATTCCTTTGGAAACCAGGCGCCTTTTTATTTTGACAATTCCATTCTGGATATTTACTCGGCAATGAAAACAGGAGCTGCGCTTCATATTATTCCGCAGAGGCTGTTTTCCCAGCCGGTTCTGCTTCTGGAATATTTAAAAGAGCATGAAATAAGTACCATTTTCTGGGTGCCGTCAGCCCTTATTGTGGTTTCAAAGCTGAAAGCTCTGAGAAATGTAGATATGACAGGCACATTAAAAAGAGTCCTGTTCTGTGGGGAAGTCATGCCGAACAAACAGCTGAACATCTGGCGGAAATATCTTCCGGATGCCGTTTATGCAAATCTTTACGGGCCTACGGAAATCACAGATGCCTGTGTGTGCTATATTGTTGACCGGGAATTCGGGGATGATGAGCCGCTGCCCATGGGATATCCCATGAGGAACACGGATATTCTGGTACTTGATGAGGACAACTGCCTGGTGACGGATGCGGATATAGCAGGCGAGCTGTGTGTGAGAGGCACAGGGCTTTCACAGGGCTATTACCGGAATCCGGAGAAGACTCAGGCAGCCTTTGTCCAGAATCCCCTGAACGATGCCTATGAAGAGAAAATCTATTGTACCGGGGATCTGGTGAAATACAATGAGCGGCATGAGCTGGTGTATCTGTCCAGGAAGGATTTCCAGATCAAACATATGGGGCATCGGATAGAGCTGGGGGAAATTGAGACAGCAGCGTCGTCTCTTCCAGGGATAACCCTGTGCTGCTGCCTGTATGACGAAAAGCGCAGCAGGATTGTCCTGTTCATAGATACGGAACTGAAAAAGGACGAGATAAACCGGCAGTTAAAGGAAATGATACCGGAATACATGCTGCCGGGGAAGGTTATCGCGAAGGAAGAAATGCCTGTCAATGCGAATGGGAAGATTGACCGGATCGCGCTGAAGGAATATTTAAGTGTATGATGGTTTTTAGCCCAGGAATGGAGCAGGAGAATGCAATTGGAAAAACGAATGACTGACATAAAGCATTTTTACGAAATGGTATCACAAATTAAGAAAGCAAACAGAAAATATTTGTCTAATTTTTTTTTACGAGAACCTGTATTTTTAAAGGCGATCCAACAGGGAGATGTGACATATGTTTATAAAGAAAACGAATATCTCAATCTCTGGTGGAAAAAAGAGAATTTTAAGAGACTGTACTATTTTATTGCGGATCCATGTTATTATAAAATAGAGAATGACTGCAGCTGGTGTGTATGTGATTTTGTTGGGAGGCCTATCCATTTAGCAGAAGTCTGTGAGACATTACGAAATGCAGGAATGCATAGACATGCAGTTTACAATAGGTGGGTATGCGATAATCCAGTACATTCGAATTCGAAAATGCATGATGACTTCCGAATTGTGGATGAAGATGATGGAAATTTGTTTATCAATGCTTTGAATCTGTATTTTGATAAATTGTCAGATTTACTGCCTGACCAAAATGAAACAGATGAATTTATTAGGGATATGCATTTTATCGGGATACATGATATATATAGCGATGCACTTGTGGCAGGAATGGTTTATTCAAAAGAAGGGTGTGTTATTACCGAGAAATTTCTGTTTGCGGCATCTGGATGCCGCAGGCAGGGAATGGGTAGGATGCTGCATAATACTTTATATAAAAAGTATGCTGGTGAAAAGGTAAAGTGTATTGCATGGATACGAGAGAATAATCTCGAGAGTATAAATCTTCACAAAGCTTATAATTATGAAAAACAGGATCTAATGAAAATTACGTTTTTGAAAACTGAAAGTATTTAAAGAGAGATATTTAAATACTGTCTTTGTTTATAAATCTAAAAAGAAATATTATAACGCAATTTTTATAGTTTAGAAAAATATCTAAGGAGGTTATTGTAATGGAGGAAAAATTGCTGGATTTATTAAAAGAAATTGATGAGGACATTTTGGAATATGAAGGAGAGAATTTATTTGAGGCAGGGCTTCTGGACTCTTTTCTGGTTATTGATTTGGTGTCGGAGATTGAGGAAGCTTTTGATATTGAGATTGATGCAAAGTATGTGCTGGAAGAAAACTTCAGAACAAAAGAAAATATAATGAAGTTAGTGAAAGAACTGATGAAATAATTGAGGACAGGGGAATAGATGGGAAGCAAAAAAATTTGAGAAGCTTTACATCTAAATGCGATTTTGCATTACCCTGCAGGGGTAGACTTGTATGATTTTAATGACTGAAGAGCAGCTGGTCGCCTTATGCGACAGCTGCTTTATTCGTTAACAAATAGTTGTTTAAAAATTCGAGGACAAAAACCCACAATTGGAGCACAATCTCACAAAAATAGAAAGAAATATGGTACAATTCTTAAGGAAAGTATCAGATTCAGAGCAGAAAAAGAGAACAGCTTTATACAAAAGATAAAACTGCTCGGAATGTGATTCTTTTCAATTGTACCAATTCGCGGACGTGCAGCCGGTATGTATATGGGGATAGTATCTTTTCCAGCTCCCCTAAACAGGAGAATCATATGAAAAAAGGCTGTGAAGACAAGTCTTTGTTATCCGGTATCCGTATTTCAGGGCATGCTTCACAGACCTTCCGCCGGGAGGTCTTGAAAAACAGTATGAAAAAACGCTGTTTTATCCGGAAGCCGCATACATTCTTCCAAGCTGCTTCATGGAAGCACAGCCGCACTCCGGGCAGATGCGGATATCAAAACCCCAGACCGCTTTGAGCAGTTCTGCCATGGCCATACCGGCATAACGCTGCCGGAAACGCTGTCCGCCCTGAAGTTTAAAAATAACCGTCAGGTTGTGTGTCTTCATGCGGTTGTTCAGGAAACCATAGTACCGGATTTTCTGGAAACCGGAAGGCAGGACGTGTATCAGATAGCGGCGGATGAATTCAATGCAGTCCAGTGTAATGGTGCGTTTTGGGCCGCCGGGTTTTAAACCCCTGGCAGAAAAAGAGACCGAATCCCGTGAAACGGAAAGGAGCCTGCTGTTTGAAAGAGCAATTCTGTGGGTGTAACGCCCAAGATATTCAATTGCATTGCCGAATCCGTTGAATGTTTCTTTTATGTAAGGGCACCAGTCCTTTGCATAAAGGGAATCCTTCCACTCCCTGAAAGAGCAGGGATTTTTAAGAGCGGAGCAGGAGGAAGGAAAAACAAGGGAGCCGTCCTTATAAAGCAGGCTGAGGCAGGCCATAAACTTTCCCTTGAATTTATCCCTCAGAACCCTGACCGGAATAAAAAAGTTATTGGAAGAGAGGCGTATCTTATGGTCCTTTGTAAGGCCGCCTCCGGAAACAATACAGTGCATATGGACATGGTAGGAAAGCTCCTGGTTCCAGGTATGGAGGACCTGTATGATGCCGGGCACAGCCCCGAGATATTTCCTGCTTGAAGCTAATTCGAGAAGGGTCTGGGCGCAGCATCTGTGGAAAAGTCCGTAAAGGAGCTTTTGGTTGTGGTAAAAGAGCGGCCCCAGTTCATGCGGAAGAGTAAATACCACATGGAAATAGGGGGAATCGATAACCTCGGCCCTGCGCTTGTCCACCCAGACTTCTTTTAAGACAGCCTGACAGTCAGGGCAGCTGCGGTTACGGCAGGAATTATTGTGGAATACCATATGTCCGCAGCAGTCACAGCGGCTTACGTTACATCCAAGGGAAGGGGATTTACATTTCAGGATGGAATGTGCCGCTTTACGCTGTACATCCGACAGATAAGGCGCTTTTGCGGAATAAGCCTGATAAGAAGCTTCAAATACCTGCCGGATCTTAAATTCACCCACGGGAAACACCTGCCATGCGGTCAAAAGGACTGACGGCACTGCCGGTGCCATTGGAGGCCAGATGGACATAAATGGCGGTGGAGCTTAAAGATTTATGTCCCAGCAGAGCTTTAATGGTAAGCAGGTCAAGAGCGGCTGTTGAAAGGATGGCATAGCGGTCATGGCGGTTCTTGCCATGAGTGATATGGAGTCTGAGATTCTTTCTGTCAACATCTTCATAACGCAGGGAGCATACCTCCCCGATGCGAAGGCCGGAGGAATACATCAGGGCAGTCATGGCCTTCTGCTTTAAATCAGGCATAGTGGAAATGAAAGTCCAGGTATCCTGTCTGGAGGGGACATAGGGAAGATATTCATCGAACCTGCGGAAGGGTAGCTGGGTATCGTCCCATGTTTTGTGGAGGACATAGATGGTAAAAAATCGGAGCTGTGAGATGGCACAGTTGATAGTCCTGTCAGAAAGGTTTCTGGAATTCTGGAGCCATCTGATATAATCACGCAATTCATTCCAGGAAACATCTTCGGGAGCTTTAAGGAGAAAGTGGGAAAGATAATCCAGATAGGCCCGGATATAGGTGCAGTAATTTTTGAGTGTATGGTCCGTAAGGCCACGCAGGGAGATCATCTCCCGGAAAGTGTTTAAATAATTGTCCATAATAAAATCTCCTTTGATGAAATGTAAGAAAACAACGGGTTACATTTCAGAAAAGGCGGCGGACGAGGAAAATAAGATATACAGTTGTTGAAATGAGAAATCCATGATAAAATAAGCATAGCAGTTTTGGTTGTTATGTGATTGTGGATTAGGGGTAATTCAACAATACAACATAAAAACAAAAACTGCTACTTTTTTCTATAATGTAGCGAGAATAATTATAACTGGAGCTAGCCGTCGCGCTAGCGACTTGGTACAATCATCTTGAAACTTCAACATCATGTGTCTCCTTTCATAGTCTGTAGTCGTGTACAACTATAGGATAGCATATGGTGTTGAAGTTTTTCTATATCAACAATTAACTAGCACAACAAGTTAATTTAAAACTATTTTATCTTAAATTCAGTCATTACGCAATCGCAAAGTTTCCCAGGGGACTGGTGTGTAAATTCAGTCAATTTTTTACTTTGAATGGGTGATAAGCACCGCCCGTGGCAGAGGACAGAGCAGCACTGTGCGGCATTGCAGAGATAGTTGAAGCAGACAATCATTCCCGGCTGCCATGCTCAGAAGAATTGTCTGAAAATGTCGGAATCAATAAAAATGAAGGTCAAAAAAGAACAATTGAGGGATGAATACCCAAAAGTATAAAAGAATGTAGTACAATATTAAAAATATCCGGCATTAAATGCTCTTTTCGATGTCATTTGACTGTTGATATTTGTATTGACAAAAAAGTGTTAGCTTAAAGAGCAAAAGTTCTGCTAAACGGACAGAAGTACAAAAGAAAAAGGAAAAACAGAAAATGGATAGAATTCTGAAAACATGGGGTACTGCATATTGAGAAAACTATGCAATTTTGCGACAAATTGATACCGGATAAATGTTTGGAGGGTATGACATCCAGGGAGCCAGTGAGAGACAAATGTTTAAGGATTCAAGTGATTTTACAAAGGAGGACTACAAATATAATGCGTTATATGGGAGAAAATGCAGAATATTTATATTTAAAATGTGGGCATTGTAAAAAAATCTGTGTATATAATAAAGAAAGATTCAAGAATCAAACAAGAAAAAAATGTTTGAAATGTAAGTCCAGTTTTCGGATTGTTTGGAGAACTCCTGTTTCTATAAAAGTACCGGATTTTTTATGCTGGTCTCCATTTTTAATTATGACAAGTCTATCATTGCTGGTTATTATTATCATTTGCTTTCCACCATTTCAGCGATATTACAATTTTAACAAAGCAATAACTGCATTAAATCCTTTGATAGCATCTATTTTGATACCGGCTTTGTGTTCATTTATGTCTGTTATTGCAGAAATAAAACCTATAAATAAATCAAAAAATAAACAAGGACAAAAGCCAAAAAAAATTGAAGAAACAGAAGGGCTTATAGACAGTTCAAAGAATAGAATAAAATTGTTAATGTTTGTAGGAATTGAAAGCGTGGTTCTTATTTTTATCATAAATGTTATTATACAAACACAATATTGTTGTGTTGAAATTAAAAATCCGGAAACGGGAGAAATCCAGCAGTATTTTGGCGGTAGTATAGGGGATTCTGCATCTGGTGATGGAAGAGCATTTGATAGTCAGGGAAATCTCATTTATTTAGGTGAATTTAAAAATAATTTGTATAATGGGTATGGAGAAAAATGGGAATTTGTGGAGACAATTCATAAATCCGAAGTGGCAGAATCGTATCAATGTGTTTATAAAGGAAATTTTAAAAATGGTTCTCCTCATGGACATGGGTGTGAATATCGCTATGATGCAGAATATGATTTTGAAAAAGAAAAAGGTTTATCTCCATATCTCTATTATGAAGGCGAATTTGTAGAAGGGAAATATTGCGGTTATGGAACTTTGTATGGTATTACAATGGTGTATGAAGGAATGTTTTTTGAGGGAGAAATGAATGGGTATGGAAGAAAATGGTTCCTGGATACAGGAAACAGCAATGTTTATAAAATGGAAGCAACATATATTAATGGGGTTTTAGACGGAGTGGGTAAAAAATATTATCCTAATGGTAAACTTTATTTTGATGGTATATACAAAGATGGAAAAGCTATTTCAGGCAGCATGTACTTTATAAATGGAAGTTTACAATATGAGGGAAAGTGGAATGGCAATGACTATAATGGGAAAGGGAAACTTTATTGGAAGGAAGGAAATCTTCGATATGATGGTAATTGGACTGATAATAAACGAGATGGATATGGAACTAGTTTTAGGGAAGATGGAACTTTGGAATATTCTGGATATTGGGAAAATGATCAGTATAACGGTTTTGGCGTAAGCTATTATGAAGATGGGACGACTTCTCATTTTGATGGCTATTATAAAAATGGCATATTGAATGGTAGTGGAACGGAATATTACAGAAATGGAATTCCAAGGTATAATGGAAATTGGACTTCTGGAGAATGGAAAGGAGATGGTACCTGGTACTGGGAAAATGGAAAAATATATTATGAAGGAGATTTTGAAAAGGGAATTGAACATGGTGAAGGAAAGATATATACGAAAGATGAAGTGATGATATATAATGGAGAGATTATTCAAGGAGAAAGAATGGGATATGGCATTTCTTACTGGCCGGATGGCACAATACAATATGAAGGATATTGGAATGGTAATAAGTATTCTGGAGAGGGTATAGAATATGACGAAGAAGGGGAGGTGATTAATGAAGGTAAATTTGAGGATGGGAAATTGGTATCAGAAAAATAATCAAGGCCTCAAAACGGCCATTTGTTAAGAGCGAAGCTATCTTGAAGAAGCTTTTGCGATAGATCCCCAATTTTCCAAATTTTCTAAACAGGAAGTGATTGGAGGAAAATATTGCTTCAAAAGTTCTTAAAAACATGATGCAAGCTGCAGCTGCCATCTATATGGATAACGGGATGCATATTTGGTTGTTTGGAAAAGATAAAATTTAGGGAGTTGTAAAATGTACGGCAAGATATCTGGCAATTCAGTATGAAATAACGTATAATACCACTATGGATTGGAAAGATAGGATCGCCTGCCGAAAGAAGGAGTGCATGGTACGGATGAGATAAAAAGAAACGGATAAAGCGCATGAATATGAACTGGGAAGCATTGCTGTCAATAAATAAGCTGGAAGAGGAACCGGAAGAACCAAGGTGTTTTGGGCGTTACCCAATCAACGAGTTTGAAAAAGACTACAACAAAATAGTTTCCAGCGCTGCCTTTCGCAGGCTTCAGGATAAAACACAGGTTTTCCCTTTGGATAAAAGTGATTTCGTGAGGACAAGGCTGACTCATTCCATTGAGGTATCCACAATAGCAAGACAGCTTGGAATTATGGTAACCCAGGATACAAGTCCGTATCGCCCGGAAGACATCGGAACTGTGAAAGCAGAAGCCATTCCCTCCGTATTACTGTGCGCCGGACTTCTTCACGATCTGGGCAATCCGCCCTTTGGCCATTTTGGAGAAACTACCATAGGAGACTGGTTCAAAGAGAATCTGGGGAAAATTTTTTATAAGGGGAATTCCCTGCGCAGCCATCTTACCGATCAAATGATTCATGATTTGGAACATTTTGAAGGAAATGCACAAGCTCTCCGGATACTTTTAAAATCTCGCTTCGGTTCGGAAACTAACCTGTCCGCAGCTGTCATCGGCGCGCTGGTAAAATACCCCAACGACTCCTTGTCCTTTGACGAGGGAAGTACAGATATTAAAAAGCACAAGCTTGGTTTCTATTCTGCCGAGGAACAGACATTTCTACAGATTTCCCGATTACTTGGCACAGTTAACGAAAATGATGAGATTTGCCGGCATCCTCTGACCTATTTACTGGAGGCGGCAGATGACATTGCTTATGCAACGGCTGATCTGGAAGATGCATTTAAAAAGAAGCTGTTTACTCTGGATCAATTTCTTGCATTCTATGAACAGTCCTATGAATATGACAGCAGCAATCCGGGTAAAAAGCCGGAATGCTTTACCTATGAGCTGCAGCAGGATCTGATAAAACGCCGTGGGGAGATACATTCCAGAGAGGGAGATTTAAAAGCCTTTAAGGACTGGCTGAACTATGTCCGCAGGTGGCTGATGTATGTTGCAGCCTATCGTTTTTCTTATAGCTATCAGGATATCATGTCGGGGACTTACGAAAATGATCTGTTTTGGGAAACCTATCACAGTATTACCATTACAATTCTCAAAGGGGCCATGGGCAAATTTGTCTTTCAGACATCAGGCATTCTGAAGCTGGAGCTTTCCGCACAGACAATCCTGTCCTTTCTGCTTGACAGATTTGTACATGCGGTTTTGTATTTTGACTATGAGGATAAGGTACGTGGCTTTGTTTCTTCTAAGGCAGACAAGAAGTATATGGCAATCTTTTCCGAAAACTATATCCAAGACTACCGCAACGCAAAGACAGAAAATGAAAACTATGACTTATATCTGAGACTGCTGATGGTGACCGATTATATCAGCGGAATGACCGATACCTATGCGCGTACGCTATACCGTGAGCTGAGCGGTATTGAATGACTGCAAAAGATAATGAATATAAAATGAAAAGCTTACGTATTCCTTGCCAGCCTCTTCTTAAACAAAATAAATTCCCGAATCTCTTTCTGAACCGCCGAGGGAAGGGATTTATAATTAGTCAGCATACGTGCATCGGTGCCGTTTATGGCAATTGCACTGGTTTCCGGAGCTATGGCGAAATGCTCGCTTGTAGGTGAATCTGCAATCTGCTTCACAGACAAATCCGAATAGAGAAGCATATCTACAGATATACCATATAATTTAGACAGTTCACAGACGGATCGTAAATCGGGAATGCGTTTTTCGGTTTCGTATAAAGAATAGGTCTGACGGGCGATATGAATCAGCTCGCTGATATGCTTCTGGGAATATCCATTTGCAATGCGCAGTTCACGCATATTGTCGGCTATCTTTAATTCACGCATCCCATCAACCCTCCCAAAATGATAAATCTATTATATCAGTTTCTGTCAGGCTTTATTCAAAAGGGCAGGAAATGAAGCGATAATTAATTGTGCGTCGCTGATTGACGACAAAAATCGACAAAATACGACAAACATATACGAGAAAATTTGCGGCAGGTATCTGGCAATCCTCTTCCAAATGACGTATAATACCCCTATAACCAGGAAACCACACGTTGAGTCAACAGGTAAAGGAGCAGATAAGCCTTGAAAACAATGAAGAAATTACCCATAGGCATTGAGCATTTTGAAGAAATGCGCAGGGAAGATTTTTACTATGTGGATAAAACGGGAATGATAAAAGAACTGCTGGAAAACAAGGCAAAGGTAAACCTTTTCACCCGGCCAAGGAGATTTGGGAAGTCTCTGAATATGAGTATGCTCAAGTATTTCTTTGAATACGGATGCGACAGCAGCCTGTTTGAAGGCCTTGCAATCGCAAAAGAGGACAAACTCTGCCAGGAATATATGGGGAAATTCCCGGTGGTTTCTGTCACGTTAAAAGGCGCGGGCTCTTTGGAATTTCAGACGGCGAGAGGGATGCTCTGTTCCATTGTAGGCAACGAGGCTATGCGGTTTGCCTTTTTAGAGAATAGCTCCAGACTGTCAGATAGAGAGAAAGAGCAGTATCGACAGCTGGTAAACGTGGATACAAGCGGCCGGCAGTCCTTCATTATGTCAAATGAAGTGCTGGAAGACAGCCTGCGGATGCTGTGCCGGCTTCTGCAGAAGCATTACGATCAGAAGGTAATTCTTTTGATTGATGAATATGATGTGCCTTTGGATAAAGCCCAGCATTATGGTTATTACGATGAGATGAGCAGCCTGCTTCGGGGGATGCTGGGGCAGGCCTTAAAGACGAATGACAGCCTTCAGTTTGCGGTGCTGACAGGCTGCTTGCGGGTGGCGAAGGAGAGTATTTTCACAGGCCTTAATAACCTCCGTGTGCTTACTATTACAAGTAAGCAGTTTGATGAGCACTTTGGATTTTTGGATCGGGAGGTGAAAGAACTGCTGGAATTTTACGGACTTTCCGATCGTTTTGATTTGGTAAAAGAATGGTATGATGGCTATCGGTTTGGAAGTGAGGATGTCTACTGCCCCTGGGATGTTATCAATTATGCAGATTCACTTCGTTCCGATCCGGATGCAAAGCCCAGGGCCTTCTGGATCAACACCAGCGGCAATGAC
This sequence comes from Candidatus Merdisoma sp. JLR.KK011, assembly GCF_036941125.1. Taxonomy (NCBI): domain Bacteria; kingdom Bacillati; phylum Bacillota; class Clostridia; order Lachnospirales; family Lachnospiraceae; genus Candidatus Merdisoma; species Candidatus Merdisoma sp. JLR.KK011. The sequence continues at coordinate 1,921,903 of NZ_JAYWSZ010000004.1, forward strand.
ATTATCCGAATATTCCTTAAGATGGCAAAGGGAAGCGTGCAAAGAGAGATCGAAGAGCTGGTGAATGGAGGAACGGTTGTTAAAAAGATTAATCAGGAGCTGACCTACCGCGACCTCTATAAAAACATAGATAATCTTTGGAGCGTCCTATTTACCACCGGATATCTGACCAAACGAGGCGAGACGGAGAGCGAAGCCTATTATCTGGCGATTCCGAATCTTGAGATCCGCAAAATTTTCATAGAACAGGTTATGGAATGGATCCAGGAGGAGGCCAGGAAGGATACGCAGAAGCTGGATGCATTCTGCGATGCATTTGCCAGGGGGGATGCAGAAGCTGCGGAAGCAGGGTTCGGGGATTATCTCTGGCGTACCATCAGCGTTCTGGATACGGGGGCTAGGAGGGAAAAAAAGGAACATTTTTATCACGGGGTTCTTCTGGGACTGCTTGGCCACCGTGAGGAGTGGGATATCAGATCCAATGCAGAGACAGGGGAAGGCTTCTGCGATATTCTGATAGAAATCCGGGACGAGCGGATTGGAATTGCGATTGAGCTGAAGTATGCCAGGGAGGACGGTCTGGAGGCCGGCTGCCGGGAGGCCCTGGAACAGATAGAGAACAGGCGCTATGAGTCAAAGCTTCTCCAGGATGGAATGAAAACCATTTACAAATATGGGATTGCATGCCGGAAGAAGGAGTGTATGGTGCGGATGGGGTAAAGCTTCATATCTCTTGCACCCTTACCCCGATTCTGCTAAAATAATTCCATGAATACAACACTTCCCGAAATAAAAATATCCGTCCGCGCCCTGGTTGAATTCATCCTGCGCGGCGGAGACTTAGACAACCGAAGAGGAAAGAGGGCCGAGCGCGAAGCCATGCAGGCCGGGAGCCGTCTCCACCGGAAGCTTCAGAGGCGTATGGGAGCCGGCTACCAGGCAGAGGTTCCGCTGCGGTATCGTGTGTCCATGGAAGACTTTGACTGTGTGATCGAGGGACGGGCAGACGGTATTTTTACAGAGGACGGCCTGGTAACGGTGGATGAGATCAAAGGCGTCTGCCGTGATACTGCCCTTATTGAGGAGCCTGTGGGAGTTCATCTCGCACAGGCCAAATGTTATGCCTATATCTACGCAGTTCAGCAGGAACTCCCACAGATACGGGTACGGATGACTTACTGTACCATAGAAACAGAGCAGCTCAAATACTTTTATTTTCTCTATGACAGCCAGGAGCTTGAGGATTGGTTTCGTTCTCTCATGGCAGAATATGAAAAATGGGCCCGTTTCCAGGCCGGCTGGCAGAAGCTTCGCCGGGAGAGCATCCGCCCTCTGGAATTTCCTTTTCCGTACAGGGAAGGGCAGCAGGAGCTTGCCCATGGCGTCTACCGGACGATTGCCCGGAAAAAGCGCCTTTTTATCCAGGCTCCCACAGGAGTAGGGAAGACCATGTCTGCGCTCTTTCCTACAGTGAAAGCGGTAGGCGAGGGATTAGGAGATAAGATCTTTTATCTGACAGCCAAGACAATCACCCGGACAGTGGCTGAGGATGCCTTTCGCATACTTCGGGAAAAGGGGCTTCGCTTAAAGAGCGTTACGCTGACTGCAAAGGAAAAGCTGTGCATCTGTCAGGAGACAGACTGCAATCCCGACAACTGCCCCTATGCAGGCGGACATTATGACCGGGTAAACCATGCGGTCTATGAGCTTCTGACAGAGGGAGCGGATAATCTGAACCGAGAGGCGCTGCTTAGCCAGGCCCATAAGCATCGGGTTTGTCCTTTTGAAATGAGTCTGGACATATCCAATTGGACGGATGCGGTAATCTGTGATTACAATTACGTCTTTGATCCCAATGTGCGTCTGAAACGCTATTTTTCCGAGGGCGTCAAAGGCGAATACTTGTTTCTCATCGACGAGGCGCATAACCTGGTGGAACGGGGGCGGGAGATGTTCAGCGCATCGCTCTGCAAGGAAGATTTTCTGGCGCTGAAGCGGAAGGTGAAAGGACGTTACCGGAAAGCAGAGCGCTGCCTGGAACGCTGCAACCACTATCTGTTGGAACTAAAAAGAGAATGCGTAACCTATCAGCTTCACGAGGATGTGGGGGCGTTTTCCCTGATGGTCCTGTCTTTGATGGGGGAGCTGGAGGCGATGCTGGAGGAGGGGCTGGAGCCAGAGCTTCAGAAGGAAGTGCAGGAATTTTGGTTCGCTCTCCGGGACTTCGTGGGCGTGTCGGACAGGCTGGATGAAAATTATGTGATTTACAGTGAATTCATGGAAAACGGACATTTCCGGCTGCGGCTGTACTGTGTAGAGACGGCGGCCAATTTGAAGGAATGCCTGGACAAAGGGAACAGTGCCGTGTTTTTTTCGGCGACGCTGCTGCCTATGGCTTATTATAAGCATCTTCTGGGGGCAGAGGAGGATTATGCCGTGTATGCCCGTTCTCCCTTTGCACAGGAGCAGAGGCTTCTGCTGGTGGGGCGTGATGTAAGCAGCCGCTATAAGAGACGCTCAAGAAGAGAGTATGAGCGGATTGCCGGATACCTGGCAGAGCTGGCAGAAGGGAAAAAAGGAAATTATATGCTGTTTTTCCCTTCTTACAAGATGCTGCTGGATGTGCATGAAGTATTCCTGGAGCTGTATGGGACAGAGAAAGGGGAGTGCTTTTTGCAGAGCCCGGGTATGAATGAGGAGAAACGTGAGGAGTTTCTGGAGCAGTTTGAAAAGCCGGGGGAAGAAAAGAGCCGTCTGGGCTTTTGTGTTCTGGGGGGGATTTTTTCAGAAGGGATTGATTTGAAGGGAGACAGCCTCATTGGGGCAGCCATAGTGGGAACGGGGCTTCCCCTGGTCTGCCATGAACGCGAGATCTTAAAGGGATATTATGAGGAACGGGGGATGGACGGATTTTCCTATGCCTATCGGTATCCCGGCATGAACAAGGTTCTGCAGGCAGCCGGACGCGTGATCCGTACAGCAGAGGATCGGGGCATTGTTCTGCTTTTGGATGAACGCTTTCTGAACAGTGAGTATAAGCGGCTGTTCCCTATGGAGTGGGAGGGATTCCAAGCCTGTACCCTGGAACAGACCAAGAGCGCTTTGAAAGCCTTCTGGCAGGATACTTTGGAACAGGAATAAGAAGTCATTGTGTGAACAGGGATATGAATTCCATGGCTGCGTGGCTTAAAGGCAGGTTTTCATTTTTGATCAGCACAATCTGCCTCCCAGGGAGCGTTTCCATAAGAGTCAGTGGAAAGAGATCCGAGGAAGCGCTTTTCTGGCAGTAGTCAGGCACAAATGCGATGCCCAGGCCGATAGCGGCCATATCCAGAAGGAGATCGTTGCTGCTCAATTCGATTTCCGGAACGAGATCCAGCTGATGCTGTTGGAAAAGATTGTGGAGAAATTCGCTGGTGGTGCTTTTCCGTGTGAGCATAAGAATAGGGTAATTCAGAAGCTCTCGGAAAGAAAGCTTCTGATGTTCCAGCGGAAAATAGCTGCGGTTGGCGAGAAAGACGTCCTGGAAATCCAGGACTTTTTTTAGATGGCCGGAGTGCTCCAGACGTGAGTTCGGGTAATTGGCAAAGATCAGATCCACCTGCCCGTTTTCCAGCAGATCTACACAGCCGATGGAGGTCTGGTTGGTGACTTTGATGTGGACGCTGGGAAATGCTTTGTGAAACCGGCTTAAGTAAGGAACCAGCACATAGCGGCAGATGGTATCGCTGGCGCCGATGCGAAGCTGTCCCCCTCCCAGAGAATGGGTTTCCATGATTTGGTTTTCCCCTCTCTTGATAAGGTGGATGGCAGGTTCAATATGACGCAGAAGAATCTCCCCCTCCGGGGTAAGCTGGACGCGCTTGGTACTCCGGATAAAGAGATTCTGGTGCAGCTTTTTTTCCAGTACCTTGATGGACTGGCTTACGGCAGACTGGGAGATGAAGAGCTGTTTGGAGGCTTCGGAGAAGCTTAAGGATGTGGCTACATGGTAAAAAACTTTATACAATTCGTAATTAATGTCCATAAAAAATCCTTTCTTGAATCCGAAGCCTCCAAACAGTTTTATGCAGGCTGTCTGCGGCTTCTGCTGCGCCGGAATATAAAGGCGGAGAGCAGAAGAAGCAGTGTCACCAGAGATATGAGGTCTCCGACACGATAGAAACCGGGGAGCTCAAAGTGGATCGTAATTGTATCTTCTAAAGCATCCGGCAGCTGGATGCGCAGACGCATGGTTTCTCCCTGGCTGGTCTCAAGACGGTTACCGGCACTGTCATAGGCCTGGTAGTAGGGATAATAGTTTAAGGGAGCATCTACATAGGCATCTGATGCACCGGAATCCATATGATAGGTGAAGGAAGCGTTCGTGCCGTCTCTCTGACAGTCCGTAAGAGTAATGTTGGGAGAGGCAAGGAAAGCTGTCTCACGCTCCATGATCCGGCGCAGACTGAAGTATTCTTTTTTACCATTGAACAGATACTGGATATCTGTATCACTGGTGTGATCCATCTGATTGCGCCAGTCTACAAATATCTCGGCTTCTCGGGAAAAAGCGCCGAGATAATTTCCGCTTGTATATACGCACAAAACCCCACAGAGAATAAACAGCAGTTTTGTAGAATCCCGAGAGGTAAAAAAGCTGTGGATGCCTACGGCCGAGGCAAGACACAGAAACAGGGTGGCAAGAGGGAGGAACCGGAAAGAGAACTGGATATTTCCAATCTTCTCTAGGGGACCTATGCGCTGTATGGCTTCCCATGGGAAATAAGAGGAGGATGCATACAGACACAGAATCCCCATCAAAAGACCGTAAGCGCCAACCTTAAAATGGTAATTTTTATGCTTTTTCTGCAAATAAGAGAATAAAAACAGCAAGGAGCCTATAAGTAGAACAAGACCGATGGAATAAGGCATTTCCCCGGCTATAGATCCGCGCCCAAGGGCTTCGCCGGTCGTACTGGAAGCAGAAGGGTCAAAAAGCTGCATAACATAGGGAGCGTAGCCGGCAAGGTTGCGGACATCCTGAGAAGCAAACAGAGGAAACCGCATATGATCCAAAAGGGGCAGAATGAACCACAGGTTCAGAAGCAGCGTAAAGACTGCGCCCAGGCATATATGAATCAGACGCTTCCTGTCCTTTAGCTGTCGGATATTGAAAATTCCGAAGAGAAGGGAGAAGCCTACAGCCAGCTCAGTCGTGACGAGATGAGACTGGACCAGGGCAGTAAAGGACAGAACAGCTGTCAGCCATTTGCGCGAATCCCCAAGAAAGAGCTGATACATGCCAAGAAGCAGAAGAGGAAGAAACAGGGTGGCAAAGAGCTCCCCCACAGCAGCTCTGGTGTAGAGGTTGATAAGCCTGTACATAGACAGCGTATAGAGAAGGGCGGCAGTGAGCCCGAGCCTTCTGGAACGGAACAGCCGGGAAAAGGAATAGTAAGAGACTCCGGCAGTTGCAAAATTGATGCAGATCAGTAACAGCTTATAACAGCCAATGGGCGACATTCCGATTACACCCATTAGGGCAAAAGGATATAGGAAAAATTCAGAATAAAAGATCGGAGCTATATAGGTAAAGCTCTGATACATTTCCGGATGAATTCGTATGGGGAAGGCATTTCCGTTGGCAATTGCCGCCGACAGACTGGATAATCTTCCATAGTGGAAGTACAGGTCATGTCCCTTTAAAATCCAGGTAAAGCATAAGGGAAGACAAGACCACATTGCGGCAAAGGCAAGAAGGATCAGAGTCTCAGGGCGTACTTTCCTGCGCATCCGATAGATGAAAAGCAGGGAAGAGGCCAAAAGCAGCAGACCTGCATAGATATAGGGATCCCGATACAGGCCGCCCTGGGATAAAAGGTAAATGGAAAAGAAATCGGTGGCGCTTTGGGTATGGATACGGAATTGGATACACTGAGAATAATCCTCAATTGTTAAGGAAAGGCGAAGCTGCTCCTCACCGGCGGGAAGAGATGCTGAGGCAAGGGTTTTGCCGGAAGTGTTGTCAGGATTGAGATGGATAGGATCCACTATCTCTACCACAGTTCCGTCGGCCTGTGAGCACAAATTGAAAACAACCTCATAGGTTCCTTTTTTAAAATAATAATTATTACTGGAAAGAGTCACAGAACCGGTCTCCCCAGGAACTGCAATGTGATCGGGCTCTATGATTACAAGGTCTTCGTCCTCCTCCGAAATATTGATTTCATCCTGCAGAAATATGCGTTCTGTGTAATCCTGAAAAGGCATGGCCAGAATAACCAGAAAAAGTACAAGGGTGATGAGAAGCTGCCCTTTATATTGACGAATAAGTTCCATTATGATTTCTCCTTGTAAAATAGTTTATCGTTGTATGCGAAAAAGTTGTTTATGGCGCACACCTCTTTTTTATGGATTATAGCACAAATATTTTTGGTTTGCTATTAGATAAAATAATAAATAAAATTAAATTTATTAATTACACTTATTACAGATTTTATGATATGATGGATCATAACAAAGAAACGGGAGATCCGGATACCCGGGCACAGCAGAATCAAACAGGAGGTCGCATATGGGCAGTGTAAGAAGAATTTTTGTGGAAAAAAAGCCGGCTTTTGCGGTAAAGGCAAAGGAGCTTAAGGAAGAAATTAAAAGCTATCTGGGAATTGACGGGGTATCAGAGGTGCGTGTGCTGATACGCTATGACGTGGAGAATATCTCTGACGAGGTATTTGCGGCGGCCTGCAGGACTGTGTTTTCTGAGCCTCCCGTGGACATGCTCTACGAGGAAGCCTTTGAGACGGCGGAAAACTCCCATGTGTTCAGTGTGGAATACCTTCCGGGGCAGTTTGACCAGAGAGCGGACTCAGCAGTACAGTGCGTGAAGTTTTTAAAGGAGGATGAAGAGCCGGAGATCCGGACGGCTGTAACCTACGTGATAACAGGCTCTGTTTCTGATGAGGAATTTGCTTCCATTAAGAGCTTTTGCATCAATCCAGTGGATTCCAGAGAGACGAATATGATGAAACCGGAGACTTTGATCACGGAATTCCAGGAACCGGCAGACGTGAAGATTCTGGAGGGCTTCTGCCAGATGGAGGAGGAAGCTTTCCGGGAGCTGTACCAGTCTTTTAACCTTGCCATGACCTTTAAGGACTTTCTTCATATTCAGAAGTATTTCCGGGAGGAGGAGAAGCGTGAGCCTTCTATGACGGAGATCCGCGTGCTGGATACCTACTGGTCGGATCACTGCCGCCATACCACCTTTTCCACAGAGCTTAAGGATGTAACCTTCGGCGAGGGCTATTACCGGAAGCCTCTGGAGGATACATACCGGCAGTACCTTGCAGATCGGGCAGAGATATTCAAGGGCCGTGAGGATAAGTTTGTGTGTCTGATGGATCTGGCTCTTATGGCCATGCGGAAGCTGAAGGCAGAAGGGAAGCTGGAGGATCAGGAGGAGTCGGAGGAGATCAACGCCTGCTCCATCGTGGTGCCGGTGGAGGTAGACGGAGAAACCCAGGAGTGGCTGGTGAACTTTAAAAATGAGACGCACAACCATCCCACGGAGATTGAGCCCTTCGGCGGTGCGGCTACCTGCCTGGGCGGAGCCATCCGGGATCCTTTGTCGGGACGCACCTATGTGTACCAGGCCATGCGCGTGACGGGAGCGGCGGATCCCACTGTCTCCGTAAAGGATACCTTGAAGGGCAAGCTTCCCCAGAAGAAGCTGGTGAGGGGCGCGGCCAGCGGCTACAGCTCTTACGGCAACCAGATTGGCCTTGCCACAGGCTATGTGAAGGAGATTTACCATCCGGATTATGTTGCAAAGCGCATGGAGATAGGGGCGGTAATGGGCGCAGCGCCCCGGAAGGATGTGATTCGCGAGACTTCCGATCCGGGAGATCTGATTGTGCTTCTGGGCGGCCGGACGGGACGTGACGGCTGCGGCGGCGCAACTGGTTCCTCCAAGGTTCATACAGAGGCCTCCATCGAGACCTGCGGCGCCGAGGTGCAGAAAGGAAATGCGCCCACAGAGCGGAAGCTCCAGAGGCTGTTCCGCCGCCCGGAGGTGACACGTCTGATAAAGAAGTGCAACGATTTCGGCGCCGGCGGCGTGTCTGTAGCCATCGGAGAGCTGGCAGCCGGGCTTCGGGTGAACCTGGATCTGGTGCCTAAGAAATACGCCGGCCTTGACGGGACGGAAATCGCCATATCCGAGTCCCAGGAGCGTATGGCAGTTGTGGTGGATAAGAAGGATGAGGAAGCATTTCTTGCTTTTGCAAAGGAGGAAAACCTGGAGGCCGTCACGGTTGCCCATGTGACAGAGGAGCCCCGGCTGGTTCTGCTTTGGAGAGGAAAGGAGATTGTAAATATTTCCAGAGCCTTTCTGGACACCAACGGCGCCCACCAGGAGACTGCTGTGGCCGTAGATCTGCCAGAGGAGGGACAGAAGTATTTTGTAAGAAATGAAATAGAGGACGTGAGGGCGAAATGGCTTGATACGCTCAAGGATCTGAATGTCTGCTCCCAGAAGGGCCTGGTGGAGATGTTCGATGGCTCCATCGGCGCCGGCAGCGTACTCATGCCCTACGGCGGAAAATATCAGCTCACCGAGACACAGGCCATGGTGGCCAAGCTTCCCGTTTTAAAGGGAAAGACGGATACGGTGACGATGATGAGCTATGGCTTTGATCCCTACTTGTCCAGCTGGAGCCCTTATCACGGGGCTGTGTATGCGGTGATTGAGTCCGTGGCAAGAATTGTGGCTTCCGGCGGCGACTATGAGAAGATTCGTTTTACCTTTCAGGAGTACTTCCGGCGGATGACGGAGGATCCGCATCGCTGGAGCCAGCCTTTCGCCGCTCTTTTGGGAGCCTACAGTGCGCAGCTTGGCTTCGGCCTGCCTTCCATCGGCGGAAAGGACAGTATGTCCGGTTCCTTCAATGAGATTGATGTTCCGCCTACCCTGGTTTCCTTTGCTGTGGACATTGCCAGCCATAAGCATATCATTACGCCGGAGCTTAAGAAGGCTGGGAATAAGCTGGTGCTCATTTCCATAGACAGAGACGCTTATGATCTGCCGGATTATGAGCAGATTAAGGATTTGTACGGGAAGTTCTTCCAGGATGTGAAGGAAGGTAGGATTATTTCCGCCTATGCCCTGGACGGCAAGGGCCTGGCGGCGGCTGTGAGCAAGATGGCCTTTGGAAATAAGCTCGGTGTGAAGATTGAGCACAATGTGGATAAGAGAGACCTGTTTACCCCAGGCTTCGGAAATATCCTTGCGGAGGTTCCGGAGGGCAGAGTGGGCCAGCTGGCAGTGACCTACACGGTAGTGGGCGAGGTGACGGAGAGCGGCTTTGCCTACAGTGATATGTACATTGGAACGGATGAGGCTTTGGACACTTGGACGGCTCCTCTGGAAAAGGTATTTCCTACCATTGCGGTTTCTGGAAAAGAGAAGGCGCAGGATTCTCTGTACCGGGCGGAGCAGGTGTATGTGTGCAGGCATAAGACGGCAAGGCCCAGGGTGTTTATTCCTGTATTTCCGGGAACAAACTGTGAGTATGACAGCGGCCGGGCCTTTGAGCGGGCCGGCGCGGAGGTGATTACCAGGGTGTTCCGCAATCTGACGCCGGAGGACATCCGGGAGTCGGTGGATATTTTTGAAAAGGCTATCAGCCAGGCCCAGATTATTATGTTCCCCGGCGGTTTTTCTGCCGGAGACGAGCCGGACGGATCAGCCAAGTTCTTTGCGACTGCCTTCCAGAATGAGAAAATAAAGGAGGCTGTGACGAAGCTTTTGAAGGAAAGGGACGGACTGGCCCTGGGTATCTGCAACGGTTTCCAGGCTTTGATTAAGCTGGGACTGGTGCCTCACGGGGAGATCGCGGGCCAGAGGGCGGATTCGCCTACCTTGACCTTTAATACGATTAACCGCCATGTGTCGAAGATGGTTTATACCCGGGTGGCTTCCAACAAGTCTCCCTGGCTTCAGCTTGCAGAGCTCGGAAAGACTTATGTAAATCCGGCTTCCCACGGCGAAGGGCGCTTTGTGGCGGATAAGGAGTGGATGGAGCGGCTCTTTGCAAACGGGCAGGTGGCTACCCAGTATGTGAACCTGGAGGGCGAGCCTACCATGGATGAGTACTGGAATGTGAATGGTTCCTATGGAGCTGTTGAGGGTATCACAAGCCCGGACGGACGGGTTCTGGGAAAGATGGCGCACTCGGAGCGGCGTGACGAGGCTGTGGCCGTGAATATTTACGGAGAGCAGGATATGAAGATCTTTGAATCCGGGGTGGCTTATTTTAAGTAAAATTTTCCAGTAATGGCATATCCGCTTTTTCTGCTGTCTGCAAAATGAAAGGTTATGGTATAAGCTTTGAAGAATTACGCATACTACTTCTATATTTTGATGGAGGTAGATGAACATGACAAGATTAGACTGTACCGTAACAAGCTGCATGTATAACAAAGAAAAGAGCTGCTGCAAGGATAACATTCAAGTAGAGGGCAATAACGCAAAGCATTCCAAAGACACCTGCTGCAGCAGCTTTAGGGAGAGAGGCGAGGGCAATTATCAGAGCTCCGTGGATTATCCCACAAAGGAGACAAGTGTTTCCTGCAAGGCAGAGGAATGTACCTTTAATGAGAATTGTGTCTGCCATGCAAAGCACATCGGAATTGCCGGCGGATCCGCCTGTGAGTGCAAGGAGACAGAGTGTGCGACTTTCCGCTGCAAGTGTGAGTAGGCAGCACGGAGAGTAACGTGTAACAGGCAATCCGTTTGGATTTATGATTGGTGTATAGAAAAAGGCTGTTTTCCTTTCAGATCGGAAGGGAGGCAGCCTTTTATATATGGCATTGTAATATAATCAAAAATTCGTTATACTAAAGAAAACAAAGTTCGGCAGTCTATATCAGAAATCCTTGTGCATATTTTTGATATAATTGTCTTGGAAGAAAAGAAAGAGGGGCGCTATATGGCAAGAACAATCAGCATTGGGTGTCAGAGCTTTGAGATTATTCGGACAGAAGGGTACTTTTATATTGATAAAACCATGTTTATCAAGGAATGGTGGGAAGGCGGCGACAGTGTGACGCTGATCAACCGTCCCAGGAGATTTGGAAAAACACTAACCATGAGCATGGTGGAGGAATTTTTTTCCGTAAGTTATGAAAAGAGCGACAAGCTCTTTGAAGGGCTTGCCATCTGGGAGTATGATAAATTTCGGAAGCTGCAGGGAACGTATCCGGTGATCAGTCTTTCATTTGCCAATGTGAAGGAACGAGATTATTCTTCCACAATACAGAGGATCAATCAGATTATTGTGGATTTGTATCACGATTATGGCTTTTTGAGGGAAAGCGACGCCCTGCTGCCGGAGGAGAAGGAGTATTTTTCCAGAATATCTGATGATATGCCGGAGGTTACGGCTACCATGGCCCTTCATCGGCTGGCAAAGCTTTTGTATAAACATTATAAGAAAAGAGTTATTATTCTCCTGGACGAATACGATACGCCCATGCAGGAGGCCTATGTAAATGGGTATTGGGAGAAGTTAACGTCTTTTACCAGGAGCATGTTCAATTCAACCTTTAAGACGAACCCCTACCTGGAACGGGCAATTATGACAGGGATTACCAGGGTGAGCAGGGAATCTATTTTTTCTGATTTAAATAACTTGAAGGTTGTAACAACTACTTCGGATGAATATGCAGATTGCTTTGGGTTTACAGAGAGAGAAGTTTTTGCGGCGCTGGATGAGTTTGAAATGGCGGACAGGAGGCAGGAAGTAAAAAGATGGTATGATGGTTTTACTTTTGGAAGCCAGACAGATATCTACAATCCATGGTCTATTCTGAATTATTTGGATACAAGAAGGGTTGGAACATATTGGGCCAACTCAAGCTCCAACAGCTTGGTAGGAAAACTGCTCCGTGAGGGGAGTGCGGATATTAAGAAAAAGTTTGAAGGACTGCTTTGCGGCGAGCATTTGTTAACGCCTCTGGATGAGCAGATTGTGTACGGGGAATTGGATTCTAACGAGACGGCCGTATGGAGCCTTTTACTTGCCAGCGGTTATCTCAAAGTACTTCGATGCGAAGAATATGAAGATGAAGCGTTCAGCGCAAAGCAGCCGAATTATGAGCTTGTCCTTACAAACCGTGAAGTGCTGCTGATGTTCCAGAATATGGTGAGGGCCTGGTTTCAAAAAGGCAGTTCGTATTACAATGATTTTATCAAAGCATTGCTGAAAAATGATCTGGATGCCATGAACGATTATATGAATCATGTGGCGCTTTCGACTTTCAGTTATTTTGACACAGGGGAAAGACCTTCCAGAACGGAGCCGGAGCGTTTTTATCATGGGTTTGTGCTGGGGCTGATGGTGGAGCTGGCCGATCGTTATGTACTGACCTCCAATCGGGAAAGCGGTTTTGGAAGATATGACGTGATGCTGGAACCAAGAGACCTTAAGGACGATGCGTTTATCCTGGAATTTAAAGTATTTCAGCCAAGAAAAGAAAAAGAACTGGCCGATACAGTGCAGGCGGCCCTTAGGCAGATAGAGGAAAAGAATTATGCTGCTATGCTTATTGAGAAAGGGGCTGCCAGGGAACGGATACGGAAATATGGATTTGGCTTTCGGGGGAGCGAGGTTTTGATTGAGGGAGGATGATAGGAGGGCGTATAGGGAATACCCTGGAATTGGGATGAATTAGGAAGAATTTTTTTGATCCCTTTGAACTTCCCCTGGCATCTGTTAAAATAAAAAGAATACAAGCCATATAACCATCAACGGATTCCCCAAGGGAGTGAAGCAATTATGAAAACAATTAAAAATCTACCCATCGGTATCGAACATTTTGAAGAGGTGCGCAGGGAAGACTTTTACTATGTGGATAAAACAGGGATGATAAAGGAGCTGTTAAGAGACAAAGCGAAGGTGAATCTGTTCACCAGACCCAGAAGATTCGGGAAATCCCTGAATATGAATATGCTTCAATATTTCTTTGAATATGGATGCGACAGCAGCCTCTTTGAAGGCCTGGCCATAGAAAAAGAAGAGAAGCTTTGCCAGGAGTACATGGGGAAATTCCCGGTGGTTTCAATTACCTTAAAGGGGGCAGGGGCCGGAAGCTACGAGACGGCCAGAGAGATGCTTGGCTCTATCATAGGAAATGAGGCGATGAGATTTCCGTTTTTAAAGGAGAGTACGCAGCTTTCTGATGAAGAAAAGAATAAATATATGCAATTGGTAAATGTAGATACAACCGGCCGTCAGGCATTTATTATGCCGGATGCAGTGCTTGAGGACAGCCTGCGGATTTTGTGCCGGCTGCTTCAGAAACACTATAGCCAGAAAGTCATTCTTTTAATTGACGAATATGATGTGCCCCTTGATAAGGCACAGCATTACGGCTATTATGATGAAATGCTGAATCTGATACGGGGACTGCTGGGACAGGCATTGAAGACGAATGACAGTCTTAAATTTGCCGTGCTGACCGGTTGTCTTCGGCTCGCAAAGGAAAGCATTTTTACGGGCTTGAACAATTTAAGGGTTCTGTCGATTACCAATGTGCAGTTTGATGAATATTTTGGCTTTACAGACAGGGAAGTCCGGGAACTGCTGGAGTTTTATGGATTAGAAGATAAGTATGGGGCAGTAAAAGAATGGTATGATGGATACCGGTTTGGAAATACGGATCTTTACTGCCCATGGGATGTGGTTAATTATGCGAGTCTTTTGTGTGCGGATCCGTCTGCCTCTCCGAAAGCCTTCTGGCTCAATACCAGTGGGAATGATGTGATCCGGATCTTTCTTCAGATGGCAAAAGGCGGCGTGAAACGGGAGATTGAAGAACTTATCAATGGCGGAACGGTTGCGAAAAAGGTGAATGAAGAATTAACCTACCGTGATTTATACAACAGCATTGAAAATCTCTGGAGCGTGCTCTTTACCACTGGCTATCTGACCAGACGGGGGGATGCGGCAGAGGAGACTTTTCATCTGGCAATTCCGAATTATGAGATCCGGAAGATTTTTGTGGAACAAGTAATGGAATGGTTCCAGGAGGAAGCCAGAAAAGATGAGCCCATGCTGGATGCATTTTGTAATGCATTTCCCAAAGGAGACGTAAAAACCATTGAGGAGCAGCTGAGTGCCTATCTTTGGAGAACAATCAGCATCCGTGATACCAGTGTGAGAAAAAACAGAAAGGAAAACTTTTATCATGGACTGCTGCTTGGGCTGCTGAGCCATAAGGAAGACTGGTACATTGTGTCCAATGCGGAATCAGGAGAGGGGTACAGTGATATTTTGATAGAGATAGAAGAAAAGCGTATCGGAATTGTCATAGAGGTGAAGTACCCGGATGAGAATAGTCTGGAAGCCGGATGCAGAGCCGCTCTTGAGCAGATAGAAAAAAAGAGTTATGAAGCCAGGCTCTGCCAGGATGGGATGACCCGGATTCTAAAATATGGAATTGCATGCAGAAAAAAAGACTGCAGAGTGCAGCTTGGTAAAGTGCAGGATGCAGAATAAGGATTTCTAATTTAATACTGTTTGCAGATAAAAGGCTTCTTGGATTTAAAAATGGCAGCAGGAAAATCTTCCCGCTGCCATTTTTTTATATCCGTCAAACAATTTAAGATTCTTCTTCCGCATCTTCCTCCGCCTCATCCTCCTGCGGCAGATAAATATGCACCTTATCAATCCGGTTCTTCTCCACCTCATCCACCACCAGCCGGATCCCGTTCTCCGTAGTCACGGATTCCCCGGCCTGGGGCAGCCGGTCCAGAAGCTCAATCACAATGCCTCCGATGGAATCGTAATCCTCCGAGGCAAGCTCCAGGCCTATCTGATCCTGCAGATCCTCAAGCTTGGAAGAGCCTTCCACAATATATTCATAATCGCTGATTTTCTGAATCAGCTCCGCTTCGGAGCCGTCGTACTCATCCCGGATTTCTCCTACAATCTCCTCCAGAAGATCCTCCAGGGTTACAAGCCCCACTGTTGCGCCGTATTCGTCCAGGACAATGGCAAGGCTGATGGAATTCTCGCGCATCTCCATCATCAGCTCCGAGGACTTTTTAAACTCGTGTGTAAAATAAGCCTCCCGGAGAATATGCCGCACATCAAAATGCTCCTTATCCTCGTAGAGAATCAGATCCTTCACATTCAGAATACCCAGAATATTGTCCCTATGCTCTTCATAGACGGGAAGCCTGGTAAATAAGTTCTCCCGGTATACCTCAATGGTTTCCCCGTAAGTAGCATTCACATTTAAAAAAGTCATATCCACCCTGGGAACCATAATATCCTTTGCCAGATGGTCATCCAGGTCAAACACATTGTTGATCATCTTGCGCTCTTCGCTCTCGATTGCGCCGTCCTGGTGGCTCACCTCCACAATGGTACGGATCTCATCTTCTGTATAAATATCGCTGCGCTTGTTCGGATCTACCCGGAGAAGCTTCAGCACGCCCATGGAAAAGGCATTGATAATGAAAATAAGAGGCGTGGCAATCTGCATCCAGCCATAGACCACACCGGCAAAGCCCAGGGACAGCTTTTCCGCTGAAAGCGTAGCGCAGGTTTTCGGTGTAATCTCTCCAAAAACCAGAACCAGGAAGGTCAAAATACCTGTGGCAATACCGGCTCCGGCGCTTCCGAAGGCTTTGGTGGCAATGACAGTACCGAGAGAGGAAAGGCTCATGTTGACGATGTTATTTCCTATCAAAATGGCGCTGAGCATCTTCGACGGTTCATCCAGAACCTTCTGAAGCCGCAGAGCACGCTTGTCTCCCTCTTCCACCAGGGTTAAGACTCTGATTTTGTTTACGGTAGTTAACGCAGTCTCCGCAGAAGAAAAAAATGCGGAAAGACCTAACAACAGCAGTAATACGGCCAATTGTATGGCGTCACTTGAATCCAAGAAAAGTTCACTCCTTTGTATGATGTGCCGGCTGTGAGCGGAGCAGAACCGGCTCCGATCCGCCCCGGCAGGGATAAAGTATCTTTTTTACTATACAATATTTTTGCTGGAAATGCAAGTACGGAGATCTTTTGCTGTTTTTGTCAAAAAGCCTTAAAACGCCTTTAAGAAGGCTGGAAGTCTTATGATACCATACCCCCCAGGGTTCCTCCGGCCGTACAGAGAATCAGTGTGGTGACGAAGTGAGAGGAGCCTCCTCCAAAGCTCTGGTTTACCGCAAGGGAAATTAAGGCAAGTATGGCAAAATAGAGAAGTCCGGCGGCAGCGCCCCAAAGGAACTTCCGGGCCTTCATCATTTTCCCCTCCAGAAAGCCGCCAAGAAAGCTTGAAATTACATATACAATGATGATTCCGATATTCACCTTTGGCTCTGAAAGCTGAAATTTGTACAGCAGAAGAGCCAGGAATAAAAGCAGGATTCCCGTGATAATATAAGCGCTCAAAAGAGATTTCAGCATCCGTATTGCCATGTTCTGATAAGATTTTCCTTTCTCCATTGTGTTCCTCCCCGGATCAAATCATAGGGAGCAGCCCCGTCAGCGGCAGTCCCTTGTTTAAAACAAATATATGTGGCAGTCCTCAAGGATAGAATCGGAAGCGTAGGAGAAAAATATGACAGTACGCAAAAAGCGGCTTCAGATATCCTGGGGATAGGAAGGAGAGGCCCAAATCCCATGAAAAAAACTCTTTTAAATTACAAAAGAGTGTGCTATACTGCTACCATGTATTATATAAAAAAGCAGCGTTTTGTTCGGTATACCCCACAGCCTGCTGCGCGGCATCTGACTGACTGCGTACTGAAGGGAATGCTGCAGAACTGAAAATAGGAGGGTGAAGAGGATGAAACATATTCAGACTTTGAACACACAGATTTTACAGAACACCGTGAAAAAGGGCGGCTGCGGCGAGTGCCAGACATCCTGCCAGTCTGCATGCAAGACTTCCTGCACGGTAGGCAACCAGACCTGTGAGAATCACAAATAAGAGACAGTGTAAGAAACAGGAAAGAGGGTGTCTCAAAAGCCCGGCGTAACAGGCAGGCTTTTGGGACATCCTTCTTGTGCGGGGGCTGTTTTATTTTGCGGCAGCCCCAACGCATTGAGAAAGGGGACAAAAGATGGTCCATTTATATAGAAATAACGGCTATCACATTGCGCTGGATGTAAACAGCGGAGCCGTTCATGTAGTAGACGAGCTGGCCTATGAGGCAATCGGCCTCTATGAAGCGGGCGGCCGGGAAGAGGCTGCGGCAAAGCTTCGGGATCGCTATGAGGAAGAGGAGATCCAGGAGGTTCTTGAGGATATCGAGGAATTGAAAAAACAGGGGACTCTGTTTACGGAGGACACCTATGAAGATAAAATCATAGATTTCAAAAAACGTTCCACCGTGGTGAAGGCGCTGTGCCTGCACATTGCCCATGACTGCAATCTGGCCTGCCGGTATTGCTTTGCAGAAGAAGGAGAGTACCACGGACGCCGGGCGCTGATGAGCTATGAGGTGGGAAAGCAGGCTTTGGACTTCCTGATTGCCAGTTCCGGAAGCCGCCGGAACCTGGAGGTGGATTTCTTCGGCGGCGAGCCGCTGATGAATTGGCAGGTGGTGAAGGATCTGGTGGCCTATGGCCGTGAGCAGGAGAAGCTTCACGACAAGAAGTTCCGCTTTACGCTGACCACCAACGGCGTGCTTTTGAATGACGAGGTAATGGAATTTGCCAACCGGGAAATGAGCAATGTGGTCTTAAGCATTGACGGCCGGCCGGCGGTTCACGATAAAATGCGCCCCTTCCGGAATGGAAAGGGAAGCTACGAGCTGGTGGTGCCCAAGTTTAAGAAGCTGGCAGAAAGCAGGAACCAGAACAATTACTACGTCCGGGGTACCTTTACCCGGAATAACCTGGATTTCTGCGAGGATGTACTTCATCTGGCAGACCTGGGCTTTAAGCAGATTTCCGTGGAGCCGGTGGTGGCGCCCCCCGAAGAACCTTACGCAATCCGCAAGGAGGACATCCCGGTTCTCTGTGAGCAGTATGACCGGCTGGCGGAAGAGATGGTCAGACGCCATGGGACAAAAAAGGATTTTCATTTTTTTCACTTTATGATTGATTTAACCGGCGGCCCCTGCGTGTACAAACGTCTGTCTGGCTGTGGTTCAGGCACCGAGTATCTGGCGGTAACTCCTTGGGGTGATCTCTATCCCTGCCATCAGTTTGTGGGAGAAGAGAAGTTCCTTATGGGAAATGTATTCGACGGAATTCAAAATACAGAGCTTCGGGACGAATTCAAGTGCTGCAATGTGTATGCAAAGGAAAAATGCAGAAACTGCTTTGCAAAGTTTTACTGCAGCGGCGGCTGTGCGGCCAACTCCTACAATTTCCACGGCTCCATCAACGATGCCTACGACATCGGGTGCGAGCTTCAGAGAAAGCGTGTGGAGTGTGCCGTTATGATCAAAGCGGCTACAGCAGGAATGCATGAAACAATGGGATGAAATTAAGAAGGAAGGCTAAGTTGGTATTATGAAGAAAAATACAGCAATTTTGACCCTGCTGCTCACCGTGCTGGCGGCGGTGGGTCTGATCTACGGCGCAGCCGTGGGTTTTGGAGAGACGCAGACCGGTGCGGCAAAGAATATTAAGCTGGGTCTGGACCTGGCCGGCGGTGTCAGCATTACTTATCAGACGGTGATTGACAACCCCACCCAGGAACAGATGGATGACACCGTGTATAAGCTCCAGAAGCGTGTGGAGGGCTACAGCACCGAAGCTGTGGTTTACCAGGAGGGAAATAACCGGGTTAATATTGAGATTCCCGGCGTGTCCGATGCGAACGCAATCCTGGAAGAGCTTGGACGGCCCGGTTCCCTTGAGTTCCAGGACGTAATGGGAAATGTGCTCATTGAGGGAACGGATATCAAAAGCGCCGAGGCCAAGGGCTATACGGATAATCTGGGCAAGAATTCTTACGAAGTAGCTCTGACCTTGACAGACGAGGGTGCAGAGAAGTTTGCGGAGGCTACAAGAGAAAATCTGGGACTTCAGATTCCCATTGTATATGACGGGGAAGTAATCAGCGCGCCTACGGTTCAGGCGGAGATTACGGGAGGCAATCCTTCCATTACCAATATGGAGTCCTTTGAGGCAGCGGAGCGCCTTGCTTCCACCATTCGAATCGGCTCTCTTCAGCTGGAGCTTACGGAGCTTAGATCAAAGGTCGTAGGGGCGCAGCTTGGGGAGGAAGCCATCTCCACCAGCCTGAAGGCCGGGGCTGTGGGATTTGTCCTGGTGCTGATTTTTATGATTGCGGTTTATTTCCTTCCGGGACTTGCTTCCGGCATTGCGTTAACCATTTATGTGGCTCTGATGCTGGTATTGTTAAATGCCTTTGAGCTGACTCTGACTTTGCCGGGGATTGCCGGTATTATTTTGAGCATAGGTATGGCAGTGGATGCCAATGTCATTATTTTTGCCCGGATCCGGGAAGAGCTTGCCACCGGAAAGACGGTGCGCTCTGCCATGAAAATCGGATTTAAGAAGGCTTTGTCGGCCATCGTGGACGGCAATATCACGACCTTGATTGCGGCGGTAGTTCTGGGGCTTCGGGGCTCAGGAAGCGTGAAGGGCTTTGCCCAGACCCTGGCTCTTGGTATTGTGATTTCCATGTTTACGGCTCTTGTGGTGACGCGGCTGGTGCTGAATGCGCTGTTTGCACTGGGGCTTAAGAGTGAAAAGCTCTATGGGGTTCAGAAGGAGAGAAAGACCTTTGACTTTGTGGGAAAGAAGAATCTTTGCTTTCTTGTTTCTGCCCTGCTGATTCTGGGCGGCGCTGCGGTTATGGGCGTCCAGGCCGGGCGGGGCGCAGGCGCACTGAATTACAGCCTGGAATTCCAGGGAGGTACGTCTACCACGATTCCCTTTGCCCAGGAGATGTCCATTGGGGAAATTGATGCCAATGTAAAGCCGGTAGTGAGCGAGGTGATCGGAAGCAGTGAGATCCAGGCTCAGCAGGTGCAGGGCAGTAATGATGTGGTGATTAAAACGAAGGAGCTTGATCTGGAGACAAGGCAGGCGCTGAATAAGGCTCTGGCGGAGAAGTTCGGCGTGGATGAGACGGCCATTACGGCGGAGAATATCAGTTCGTCTATCAGCAGCGAGGTCCGCTCGGATGCGCTGGCGGCTGTGGTGCTGGCTTCTGTTCTGATGCTGCTTTATATCTGGTTCCGGTTTAAGGATTTGAGATTTGCGGCCAGTGCGGTGACGGCTCTGGTGCATGATGTGCTGGTGGTGCTGGCCTTTTATGCGGCGGCGCGTATCTCGGTGGGGAATACCTTTATTGCCTGTATGCTGACGATTGTGGGGTATTCAATTAATGCGACCATTGTTATTTTCGACCGGATTCGGGAGAACCTGGGATCGGCCGGGAAAAAGGATGAGCTGAAGGAGATTGTGAACCGGAGCATTACGCAGACCTTGAGCAGGAGTATTTATACTTCTTTGACTACCTTTATTATGGTGGCGGCTCTGTTTGTGATGGGCGTGGCTTCGATTAAGGAGTTTGCGCTGCCGCTTATGGTGGGGATTGTCTGCGGAGCTTATTCTTCGGTTTGTATTACGGGGGCGCTTTGGTTTGTTTTGAGGACTAAGGTGCGGCGTAAGGTGGAGTAGGACGGACGGAGGGGACTGCCGTGAAATGCCGCATCTGGCTTTTCCATATCCCTTGTCCGCGCGGTTCTCGTACATCCTGTCTGCTCTTGGCGGACTAACTTGTTTTAGGCTTTGACAGGCTTTGCCTGTTGAAAGCTTTGGGGTTAGTCCGCCAATATCAGACAGGCTGTGCGCGAACAGGCGGACATGGGATATTGGAAAAGCCGGATGCGGCATTTCGCGGCAGTCCCCTCCTGACTTTGGGGGCGGAGTTTAAGATGGATTGTGGATTTTAGTTGTGTATTTGGCAGGCAGGTGTTGTGTGAGTGTTTTTTGATTGGAGAGGAGATTGGATATGAGAGGCCGGTGGATTGAGGCGGCGCGGATGGAGGGGAATCGGGAGATGGCGCAGGGGCTTGGGGTTAGCCCTTTGACGGTGCGGATGATTCGAAATCGGGCCGGGATGAGTGAGGAGGCGGTTCGGGGGTATCTTTATGGGGGGATGGAGTGTCTTGCGGATCCTTTTTTGATGAAGGGAATGGAGGAGGCGGTTTCGCTTCTTCGGGAGAAGAGGGATGAAGGGGCTTCAGTCCGGATTATTGGGGATTATGATATTGACGGGGTGAATGCAACGCATATTCTGCTTACGGGGCTTCGGAGGATTGGCGCCAGGGTGGATACGGTGATTCCGGACCGCATGAAAGACGGGTATGGGGTGAATGAGAATCTGATCCGGGAGGCGTATGAGGCTGGGGTGGATACGATTGTGACTTGTGATAATGGGATTGCTGCTTCTGCGGAGATTGGGTTTGCGAAGGAGCTTGGAATGACGGTGGTGGTGACAGATCACCATGAGATTCCTTTTCGGGAGGAGGAGGGGGAGCGGATTTTTGTTCTGCCTCCTGCGGATGTGATTGTGAATCCGAAGCAGGCGGATTGCGGATATCCTTTTAAGATGCTTTGCGGGGCTGCGGTGGCCTGGAGGCTGGTGGAAGCGCTCTATCGGGCGGAGGGGATTTCCAGGGAGGAGGCCCTTGACCTGGCGGAGTTTGCGGCGGTGGCTACCGTGGGGGATATTATGGAGCTTCAGGGAGAGAACCGGATTTTGGTGCGGTATGGGCTGAAAAGGCTGGAGCAGACTAAGAATCTGGGGTATCGGGCTCTGATTACGGTGAACGGCCTGGAGGGGAAGCGGCTTACAGCTTACCACATCGGGTTTGTGCTTGGACCCTGCATCAATGCCAGCGGCCGTCTGGATACGGCGAAACGTGCCTTGAATCTTCTGGGGGCTGAGAGCCGGGAGGAGGCGGAGGCCCTGGCCGGGGACTTGAAGGCGCTTAATGACAGCAGGAAGGCGCTTACGGTGAAGGGGACGGAGGAAGCCAGGAGGCAGATTGAGGAGACTGAGCTTGGAAGGGATCGGGTTTTGGTGGTTTACCTGCCGGAGTGCCATGAGAGCCTGGCCGGGATTATTGCCGGGCGGATCCGGGAGCAGTTTTACCGTCCCTGTTTTATTTTGACGGACGGGGAGGACGGGGTCAAGGGCTCCGGACGTTCTATTGCAGGGTATCATATGTTTGAGGAAATGATGAAGGTGGAGGAGCTTTTTACCCGGTTTGGAGGGCATCCGATGGCTGCGGGGCTTTCGATGGAGCGCAGTAAGGTGGAGGAGCTTCGGCAAAGGCTGAATGAGAACTGTACGCTGACAGAGGAGGATTTGGTTCCCAGGGAGACTTTTGATGCAGTGCTGCCGATTGTGTATGCGGGGGAGCAGCTGATTCGGGAGCTGGAGCTTTTGGAGCCTTTTGGAAAAGGGAATGAGAAGCCTCTGTTTGCTGCCGGGAATCTGTTTGTCAGAAGTGCGCGGATTATTGGGAAGAATGCCAATGTGTTAAAGCTGGTGCTGGAGGATGGGAACGGGAATCGGATGGAGGCCTTGAGCTTTGGGGATGTCCAGGGGGATTTGGAGTACATAGAGGGGAAGGAGCGGATCTCGATTCTTTATTATCCGGAGGTGAATGAGTATATGGGGAGGAGGACGGTGCAGTTGGTGGTGGATGCTTATCGGTAGGGGGGGGGTAAAAGTTCATCCGCACCGGCACACAGGCGTTTCCATATCTGTGTTCGGACGGTTCGCGTACATGCTGTCTGCTTTGGACGGACATTATCTTTGGCTTTTTGGAAGGGATTTTTTTTGGTGGGTAATGTCCGTCCCAAGCAGACAGCATGTGCGCGAACAGCCGGACACTTGATATTGGAAACGCCTGTGTGCCGGTGCGGATGAACTTTTACCTTGGGGGTGGAAGGTTTTGGGGGTTTTATTTTTGCAGATCTTTGTGGGAATGGCTTAAAGTGTTGTCAAATGGGGGGATTCGTGCTATAATGTGTTCCATTGGTGAACAGGGGAGGCCTTCTGCGTGGTGTGGGGAGGGCGGGTGCCCTGTTGTTTGTGATGTTAGTTACTTTTGCTAAAGGAGCATAAAAGGATGAAGAGATTGGAAGAATATGTAAGGAGTATTCCGGATTTTCCGGAGGAGGGGATTATTTTCCGTGATGTGACTTCTGTGCTGCAGGATGCGGATGGCCTGAGACTGGCAATTGATTCTATGCAGGAGCTGTTAAAGGATGTTGATTTTGATGTGGTGGTGGGGGCTGAGTCCAGGGGCTTTGTGTTTGGAACTCCCATTGCGTATAACCTGAATAAGCCTTTTGTGCTGGTGCGCAAGAAGGGAAAGCTGCCCTGTGAGACGGTTTCCAAGGAATATGATTTGGAGTATGGCAGCGCGGTGATTGAGATGCACAAGGATTCCATTAAGCCGGGGCAGAAGGTGGTTCTGGTGGATGATCTGATTGCGACGGGAGGAACCATACAGGCGGCAGCCCAGCTTGTGGAGGAGCTTGGCGGCGAGGTTGTGAAGATTATTTTTCTGATGGAGCTTGCCGGGCTTAAGGGACGGGAGAAGCTGTCGAAGTATGATGTGGCTTCTGTGATTCGTTACGAAGGGAATTAGGAAAAGGCCGGTACTTTTTTGGAGCTTTCCCGGATTTTCTGGATGAATGAAATGATGGCGGCGGATTTTGGCAGCAGTATAGAGATAGAAGCAGGTGATTGACAGATGGCAGAAATGAAAATTGGTGTAAAGGACCGGGACGGGGCTTTGGCCAGAGCGGATGAGAATGTAAAGACGATGCAGGATTTTACAGATCCGGCGGAGCTTTACCAGGAATTGATTAAAAGCGTGCGCAAATATCATCCCTCCGCAGATATTTCCATGATTGAAAAAGCATATCAAATTGCCTTCAAAGCCCATGAGGGACAGCTTCGCAAATCGGGTGAACCTTATATTATTCATCCTCTTTGTGTTGCCATTATTTTAGCGGACTTAGAGCTTGACAAGGAGACGATTGTGTCCGGGCTTCTCCATGACGCGGTGGAGGATACGGTTATGACGACCGAGGAGATTGCCAGGGAGTTCAGCGAAGAGGTTGCTCTTTTGGTGGACGGCGTTACCAAGCTGGGGCAGCTGTCCTACTCCAAGGATAAGATTGAGATCCAGGCGGAGAATCTGCGGAAGATGTTTCTGGCCATGGCCAAGGATATCCGTGTGATTCTGATTAAGCTTGCAGACCGCCTTCACAATATGCGGACGCTCCAGTATATGAAGCCGGAGAAGCAGAAGGAAAAGGCCCGGGAGACCATGGATATTTATGCGCCCATTGCTCAGAGGCTGGGTATTTCCAAGGTCAAAAATGAACTGGACGATCTGTCCCTTAAGTACCTGGAGCCGGAGGTTTACTATGAGCTGAAGGAGCAGATTTCCGATAAGAAAAGCGCAAGGGAGGCTTTTGTCCAGAGAATTGTGCAGGAAGTCAAATGCCATATGAAAAACGGCGGCATTGACGCCCACGTGGACGGCCGCGTAAAGCACTTTTTCAGCATCTATAAGAAAATGGTGAATCAGAATAAGACGCTGGATCAGATTTATGACTTATTTGCCGTGCGGATTATTGTGGATACGGTGAAGGACTGCTATGCGGCTCTGGGTGTCATTCACGAGATGTATACGCCTATTCCGGGGCGGTTTAAGGACTATGTGGCCATGCCCAAGCCCAATATGTACCAGTCTCTTCACACGACGCTTATCGGGCCTACCGGACAGCCCTTTGAGATTCAGATCCGTACCTTTGACATGCATAAGACTGCCGAGTACGGAATTGCGGCCCACTGGAAGTATAAGGAGAGCAGCGACGGCAAAAAGACGGTGGATCAGCAGGAAGCGGAGAAGATGAGCTGGCTGCGGCAGATTCTGGAGTGGCAGCGGGACATGTCCGACAATAAGGAGTTTATGAATCTCTTAAAGAGCGATTTGGATCTCTTTTCTGAGAGCGTTTACTGCTTTACGCCTACGGGAGACGTGAAAACCCTGCCAAGCGGTTCAACCCCCATTGATTTTGCCTACAGTGTCCACAGCGCCGTGGGCAATAAGATGATTGGGGCCAGGGTCAACGGCAAGCTGGTGACCATCGACTATACCATTCAGAACGGCGACCGCATTGAGGTGCTGACCTCTCAGAATTCCAGGGGGCCCAGCCGAGACTGGCTGAATGTGGTTAAGAGCACCCAGGCGAAAAATAAGATTAACCAGTGGTTTAAGCATCAGTTCAAGGATGAGAATATTTTAAGGGGCAAGGAGATGCTTGCCCAGTACTGCAAGGTAAAGTCCATTGTGATGTCCGACATTATGAAGCCGGAATTTCAGAATGTAGTCATGCGCAAATACGGCTTCCGGGACTGGGATTCCGTTTTGGCGGCTATCGGGCACGGCGGCCTGAAGGAAGGCCAGGTCATCAATAAGATGACAGAGGAGTATGATAAGCTCCACAAAAAGGAATTTACCGACGAGAAGGTTATGGAGGCGGTAGCCGACAACAAGGACAGCAAGATCCGCATTACCAAATCTAAGAGCGGAATTGTGGTCAAAGGTCTTTCGGATGTGTCCGTGCGGTTTTCCAAGTGCTGCAGTCCGGTTCCGGGGGACGAGATCATTGGGTTTGTTACCCGGGGACGGGGCGTTTCCATTCATCGGACCGATTGCATCAATGTGCTGAATCTTCAGGAGCTGGAGCGGCGGCGTCTGATTGATGCAGAGTGGCAGGACATGGGAGCCGCAGCTTCTGGGGAGAAGTATGCTACGGAGATTAAGATTTACGCAAACAACCGGACAGGGCTGCTGGTGGATATTTCCCGGATTTTTACGGAACGGGGGATTGATATGACCAGCATCAATGTGCGGACCAGCAAGCAGGGGACGGCGACTATTTCTATTACCTTTGATATCGGCGGCAAGGATGAGCTCCAGCGGATTGCGGAGAAGCTTCATCAGGTGGAGAGTGTTCTGGATATTGAACGGGCTATGGGGTAGCAAGGAAAGGATAACAGGGAAGCATGAGAATAAAGACGCTTGTTTTGGGAGATGTGCATACCAACTGCTATCTTCTGATCAATGAGGAAACCTTGGAGACGATTGTGGTAGATCCGGCGGACAGGGCGGATGTGATCGGCAGGAAGGCCGTGGACGAAGGGCTTATGCTGAAGGCGGTTCTGCTGACACACGGACATGGGGATCACATTCTGGCAGTTTCGGATTTGAAACGAGACTTTGGAGTGAAGGTTTACGCGTCGGAGGCGGAAAAAGGGCTGCTTCTCGATCCGACACAGAATCTGTCAAAGGCCCTCTTCGGCGTATCGGTTACGGTGGAGCCGGATGTGCTTTTAAAGGACGGACAGGAGTTTGAGGAAGCCGGCATAAACCTTCGGATGCTTCTCACGCCGGGACATACCCCGGGAGGCTGCTGTTATTACCAGCCAAAGGAGAAGGCGCTGTTCAGCGGCGATACGCTTTTTTGCGGTTCCATCGGGCGGACGGATTTTCCGGGAGGGAGCCTTTCGGCCCTTGTGCGGTCTGTGAAGGAGAAGCTTCTTACGCTGCCGGAGGACGTGAAGGTGTATCCGGGCCATGAGGAAACGACTACGATCGGGCATGAGAAGAAGTACAATCCATATATGGGATGAGATAGAAGATGATAGAAGTAAAGATCAACCAGGAAAGCTTTGCATACGACATTCATTCCTTAATCAAGGCTTTTTACCCGGAGGAGGAAGTAAATGTCCGTGAAAAGCCGGAGTTTACGGAAGAAACGCCTTTACGGATGAAGGCGTCCATAGGGAATGAGGAAATCGAATTTGCAGTATATGAAAATGAGGCTCTTCAGAAGAAGAGCCGTGTTTGTGTGGAGGATCCAGAGCGGAAGCTTGTGAAAAACCAGTTAAAGCAGCTTATTTACAGAGTGCTCTCTGATTATACAGGCAGGAAGCTGCCCTGGGGAACACTTACGGGAATCCGGCCGGTGAAGATTCCCATGGCAATGCTGGAGCAGGGCAGATCCAATGTGGAAATTGCGGATTATATGCGGAGCGCCTATCTATGCAGCAATGAGAAAACGGCCCTGGCTGTGTCCATTGCAAACCGGGAACGGGAGGTGCTGAAAGGCCTTGACTACCAGGAGGGATACAGCCTGTATGTGGGGATTCCCTTTTGTCCCAGCATCTGTCTGTACTGTTCTTTTTCCTCTTCTCCTTTAAATCGGTGGGAGAAGCAGGTGGATACTTATCTGGAAGCGCTTTTTTCGGAGCTTCGTTTTCTTGGAAAGGCTTATAAAGGCAGGAAGCTGAATACCATTTATGTAGGAGGCGGCACGCCTACCACGCTTACGGAAAAGCAGCTTCACCGGCTGATGTGTGTTCTGGAGGAAGCCTTTGATTACGGGCAGCTTCGGGAGCTGACTGTGGAGGCCGGGCGGCCGGACAGCGTGACGCCCGAAAAGTTCCGGACGCTGAAGGCTCATGGGGTGACACGGGTTTCGGTGAATCCTCAGACCATGAACCAGGAGACGCTGGACATCATCGGACGGCGGCATACAGTGGAACAGACGAAGGAAGCATTTTTCATGGCAAGGGAGGCCGGGTTTGACAATATCAACATGGATTTGATTGTGGGCCTGCCGGGGGAGGAGCTGCCCCAGGTGCGTCACACCCTGGAAGAGCTTCGGACTTTGGGCCCGGACAGCATCACCGTCCATTCCCTGGCGGTAAAGCGGGCGGCGCGCCTTAAGCTGTTCCAGGAGGAATACCGGGAGATGGGGCTTAAGAACAGCCAGGAAATCATGGATCTGGCTTATCAAAGCTGCGTGGAGCAGGGACTTTACCCTTATTATCTTTACCGCCAGAAGAATATGGCGGGAAATTTTGAAAATGTAGGCTATGCAAAGGTTGACAAAGCCGGAATTTACAATATACTGATTATGGAGGAGAAACAGACGATTCTGGCCGCAGGCGCAGGCGGAGCTTCGAAGTTTGTCTTTGGGGCGGAGCATATTGAGCGCGTGGAGAATGTGAAGGATGTGGCTCAGTATATAGGCAGAATCGAGGAAATGATCGAACGTAAGAGAATCTTTTTTGCAGCGAATCACTTGTAACGGTTCCGGTGAACGGGCTGTTGCAGCGGCTTGTGGAGTTTAGGTGAGACAATGAGAGAGGCAGCATTGAGAGAAGCGGCGGCAGACGATTGGACGATGTTTGAGGACGATGCTACAGAGGAATTGAGGCATGCAATCTGTGTCAGCAACCTGGCCTACTGTGTGGCAAAGCAGTATGGACTTTATGAGGACCCGTGCCATGAGCTGGCGGTGGCAGGGATGCTCCATGACATCGGGAAGCTTAGGATCTCCGGCTATCTGTATGGCAGAGATGAGGATACTTTGAATATTGAGGAAATGAAGTATGTGCGGATGCATCCAAGACTGGGCTACGAGACCTTGATCCGATATGATTTTTCGGATAATGTTTTGGAGAGCATTCTCTATCACCATGAAAATTATGACGGCTCCGGGTATCCAGAAAATCTGGCCGGAACTCAGATTCCTGTGGGAGCAAGGATTTTACGGGTCTGCGATACGTTTGCGGCCCTTACCTCAGACCGGCCCTACCGGAGAGCATTTGACAGGCAGACAGCCATAGAGCTGATGATTGAGGAAGTCAAAAATTTTGATATGAAGGTATTTCTGGCTTTTCAGACCGTGATCCACGATGAGGAGCTGCAGCACAAATGGGCGCCCAGAAGCTTTCGGGTTGGAATAGCGGAACTGGAATAAATCGGCTTTACCCTTTAGAGCTGTTGCGCAGCGATTAGGTAAAGCCGCAAAGGCGCACGAGAGAAACTTTTATGAGTGCTTTTCGAATAAAAGTTTCTCTCATTCCCGGTGTGTCGAAGCGGCTTTACCCTTTAGAGCCATCGCGCAGCGATTAGGTAAAGCCGCAAAGGCGCACGAGAGGAACTTTTATGAGAGCTTTTCGAATAAAAGTTTCTCTCATTCCCGGTGTGTCGAAGCGGCTTTACCCTTTAGAGCCATCGCGCAGCGATTAAAAATAGGAGGAAATTATTATGATTACACAGGCCCCAAGAGGCGTAGAGGACTGGTACGGCGAGCGGATGCACAGGCGTGCTTATGTAGAAAAGCTTGCCAGAGAGCTGGCCCGTACTTATCATATGACGGAGATTATCACTCCGATGTTTGAGCATACCGTACTGTTTCAGCGCGGTGTGGGAGAGACTACGGATGTTGTACAGAAGGAGATGTACACCTTTACGGACAAGGGGGATCGCAGCATCACCTTAAAGCCGGAGGGAACGGCAGGCGTTATGCGTGCCTATCTGGAGCATAACCTGTATGCGAATCCGGCTCCGGCCAAGCTGTATTATGTCACCCAGGCTTTCCGCTATGAGAAGCCCCAGAGCGGAAGGCTCCGCCAGCATCATCAGTTTGGTGTGGAATTTGTGGGGGCTAAGAGCCCGCTGGCGGAGGTAGAGCTGATTTCCCTGGTGACTGCCTTTATTGAAAAGCTGGGGTTAAAGGATGCAAAGCTTCACATTAACAGCATCGGCTGTCCCAACTGTAAAAAGTCTTACAACGATGCCCTTTTGTCTTATCTGAAAAAGCATGAGGACAAGCTGTGTCCTACCTGCCGGGAGCGGATGCAGAAGAATCCCCTCAGGGTCATTGACTGCAAGGTCCCCGAGTGCAAAGAGATTGTGAAGGACGCTCCCAGAACCATCCAGTATCTGGATGAGGAATGCAGGACTCATTTTGAGGAGCTTCAAAGCCTGCTGACCCAGCTTGGGATTCCCTTTGAGGTGGATACGGGCATTGTCAGGGGATTGGATTATTACACCAAGACGGTGTTTGAGTTTGTGAACCAGGAGGGATTTACCCTCTGCGGCGGCGGACGCTACGACGGACTGATTCACGAGATTGACGAGAAGCAGGATATTCCTTCTGTGGGCTTTGGAATGGGAATCGAGCGCATTCTTTATTTCCTGGAAAAAGAGGGCGTGGAACTTCCGCCGATGGAGACGCCGGATCTCTATGTGGGAATCTTGGGATCCGAGGCCAAGGCAAGGGCTTTTAGTCTGGTAAATGAAATCCGGAGCCGTGGGCTGATCGTAGAAACCGATTATATGGATCGCAGCGTGAAGGCCCAGATGAAGTATGCCAACAAGATTGGGGCGAAAAAAGTCGTGATCATTGGCGCCAATGAGCTGGAAAAGGGCACAGCCAGCGTAAAGGATATGGAAACGGGAGAGCAGGCGGAGACAGAGCTTTCCAGACTGCCGGAATTGTTTGCATAAGGAAATATATAGGGATATAGGGAACTGAAAACAGTATATCCCCATGAAGCGCCAGATGGATTTACGGCTGCATGTATTTTGCGGCCGGAACATCTCCTGTACCGGTGCTGAATGGGGATATACGGAACTATTAATGGAGGGACAGAAATGTTTCAATCAAGAACCCATACCTGCAATGATCTTCGTATAGAGCATGCAGGTCAGGCTGTTACTTTAACGGGATGGTATGAGAATCTGCGGAAGGTCAGCAAGAACTTAGGCTTTCTCATTCTGCGCGATTTTTACGGAACCACCCAGTTTGTTATTGAAACCGAGGAGATGATGGAGAAGCTTTCCGGCGTGAACACGGAATCCACCCTCTCCATCACAGGAGTGGTACGGGAGCGTTCCAGCAAGAACCCCAATCTGCCCACAGGCGATATTGAGGTTGTGCCGGAGCAGATAGAAGTTCTGGGCAAATGCCGCTACAATGAGCTGCCCTTTGAGATTAACCGCTCCAAGGAGGCGGACGAAAATACACGTCTGCGTTACCGCTACCTGGATCTGCGCAATCCGGCAGTCAAGGACCGCATTATCCTGCGCTGCAGCGTGGTTGCGGAATTGAGAAAAAGCATGACCGATCACGGCTTTCTGGAGATCACCACACCGATTCTCACCTGCTCCTCCCCGGAGGGCGCAAGAGACTACCTGGTACCCTCCAGAAATCATCCGGGAAAATTTTATGCCCTGCCCCAGGCGCCCCAGCAGTTTAAGCAGCTTTTGATGACATCGGGTTTTGACCGCTATTTCCAGATTGCCCCCTGTTTTCGGGATGAGGATGCCAGAGCGGATCGTTCTCCGGGAGAGTTCTATCAGCTTGATATGGAGATGGCCTTTGCCACCCAGGAGGATGTATTTGCGGTGCTGGAGGATGTGCTTCCACCCATTTTTGCAAAATACGGCACTTATCATACGGCCTCAAAGGCACCCTTTAAACGTATTTCCTTCCATGAAGCCATGGAGCGGTACGGATCGGACAAGCCGGATCTGCGGATTGATCTGACTCTTACGGACGCTGCGGCCTGTATGGAGGGCTGCGGTTTCGGGCCTTTTGAGGGACAGAATGTCCAGGCGGTGGTGTTTAGCGGTTTTGGCGCTACGAGAAAAGTGATTGATAAAATGTGTGCCGATGTGGAGGTTCAGACAGGAAATAAGGCGTACTGGTTCCGTTTGGACGAAAAAGGCGAGCTGGTCGGCGGCATTTCTAAGTTTTTGGCAGACCGGAAAGAGGCAGTTGTGGAAGCCCTTTCCCTTAAGCCGGGGGATTTTGTAGGATTGGCAGCAGGAAAGAAGGAGACTGCCCAGAAAACAGCCGGCGTGTTCCGCAAGATTCTGGGAAATACTGTCGAAGGCCATATGAATAAGGAATGCTATGAATTTTGCTGGATCGTGGACTTCCCCATGTATGAGATTGGGGAGGAGTCGGGAAAACTGGAATTCTGCCACAATCCATTTTCCATGCCCCAGGGCGGCATGAAGGATCTGCTGGAGAAGGAGCCTTTGGATATCTACGCCTATCAGTATGACCTGGTCTGCAACGGCGTGGAGCTGTCATCCGGCGCGGTTCGGAATCATGATCCGGAGATTATGGTGAAGGCTTTTGAACTGGTCGGTCTGGGCGAGGAGGATGTGAAGGCCAAATTCCCGGCGATGTACAATGCCTTCTGTTACGGAGCGCCGCCCCATGCAGGCATTGCTCCCGGCGTGGACCGTATGGTGATGCTGATTGCCGGGGAGGAGAGCATCCGGGAGATCATTCCCTTCCCCATGAACAAGACAGCCCAGGATGTGATGATGGGCGCACCGGCCGAGGTGGATCCACAGCAGCTTAAGGACGTGCACATTGCGGTAGTAAAAAATGACAAGGTCGGATGAGGAGGAAAATAGTTGGGACGTAATATCGGGAAACGGCGCCAGGCAATCTTGTTACTGCGGGAAGTACCTGTGCAGAGCTGGCGAAACGCCTGCCCCAAATACCTATGTATGTTTTTTCGGATGGCTTATATACAGCAATTAATTTTCCAAAAAGGAATGATCTGACAGTACAGATTCTGGGCGGCGAAGTAGATATGAATACCATGCGGATAGAAGGCCTGGCTGTTTTAAAGCAGCTGGAGGAAATGCATTTTAATATTTCCTTCCTTGGAACGCCGGGGTTTCATCCGGATTATGGATTTTCTTATTTTTCCGAAATGACGGCTGCGGCCATTTCTATGGTGATTAAACAGTCAGACAAAGTGGTTATGCTGATGGATTCCTCAAAGGTTAATTATGCATTGATGCCGCAGAAAATATCCCTGGATGCAGTTGATATATTAGTCACAGACGGTATGCTGGAATCTCAGATTATAAAGAAACTGGCAAAAAGCGGCGTACAAGTATTATAAAACTTTTGAATCGCAACTTTTTAAAAAGAGAACACTTGAGTGTTCTCTTTTTTGGCTTGAAAAATCAGAGAAAATTCCATAGAAATTTTAGGAAAAACAAAAGAAAAAAATATAATATATGAAAAATAAACAAAAATGACAAATAAAATATGTTAGAAATATACAATTGACTTAAAATACAAATATGATAAAATTTAACGCATCATTTGAAGGATCCTTATGGAAGTATGGGATTTAATAAGAGATATACCCAGGAGGATGATTATACAAGGTTTATTGGAGGATTTATGATGGCTCCTGGCAGAGCCGGATACATAATATCTTATAGCACAGGTAAGGGGCTGCCGAAATAAGGCAGCCCCTTATCATCATAACAGTCTTGCCAGATGTTCAAGCCGTGCAAATGCAGCATCCAGAAAAGCGCGGTGGCCGCAGAAACCGTCCTTGGGAGAACAAAACACTTCACTGCGCATACGGGGACAGCCGCCGCCGCAGATATGGAAATAGGGGCAGGAACCGCACAGGGCTGGAAGTTCTCTGGGACGGGAACAAAACGCAGACATCTGCGGCGCCTCATATACCTGGCGGATGGTACTTGCTTTAAGATTGCCGAGGCACCAGGTATCCAAGGCATAAAAATCACATGGGTACACGCTGCCGTCAGCCTCTACAATAAGCTGCCCGTAACATTTTCCGGTAATTCCGCATGCAGTCTCATCTCCTCGTGCAAGGAGGTTCAACAGATCGTCAAACAGCTTAATGCTTCGAAAGTGTCCGTTTAAAGTTTCTGGAAACCAATATTCAAACAGTTGTGTATAAAAGTCAGCATAACGCCTGGGAGTCAGGGCATACTTAGACATTTCCGCATCCAGCGGACCCAGGCACGGAATAAACTGGACATAACCAATGTTTTCTTTTTTCAGAAAGTTCCAGATCTGCTGTGGGTGGCGGGCCAGTGAATTGGTAAGCACCATTAGAATATTATAGGGAACTTCGCAGCGCTCCAGCAGCTTTTTTGCGGCTGCGATACGGGAGAAGGTTCCTTTTCCGAAAACATCCGGACGACAAATATCATGGAACTCCCGGGGGCCGTCCAAGGACAGGCCCACCAGAAATCGGTTCTTTTTTAAAAAGGCTGTCCACTGTTTGTCCAAGGAAAGTCCATTCGTCTGAAGGGCATAGGAGACACGGAGACCAGGTACTGCCAGACAGGAGATCTCCTCGGTCATCTGCTCAAACCAGTCAAGCCCGGCCAGAGTAGGCTCCCCTCCCTGGAATGCAATGGTGACAGAGTCTCCGGCATCCAGCTGGGAAAAAGTATGCTCCAGTATGCTTTTTCGTGTTTCGGGGGGCATTATGCCAAAAGAAGCCTGTTCCCGCAGACTGCTTACATCCGAATAAAAACAATATCGGCAGCGCATGTTGCACAGAGACGAGGCTGGCTTCAGCATAAGAGAAAGCTGCTTCAATACAATCCACTCCTTCCTGGAAGCTGTCCTGTTTATTATAGCAGGAAACAAAAGAGAAAGAAAGGATTAATGATATTGCGGAACTGTATGCAGCAGGAAGCTTTCTGAAAAAGAAGTGGAAAAGGCTTTCCATATGGTTCAGCTTGGAGTTCTTGGAACTGCCATTTTCAATGTGATACGGAATTTGTGAACAGCCTTTGCATTTTATATGACATTATAGCAAATACACTGCCAGAAGAATCTGGACAATCAGAATACACGGCATTCCGGCGACAAAGGTCAGGTGCCTTGTTTTATGCCGGAAAAGCTGCATTCCCAGAATAGAGCCGATGCTGCCGCCCAGGATTGCGGTTAGAAACAAGGTTTTTTCCGGGATACGCCATTTTTTGTGACGGGCTTTGTGTTTATCCGTGCCCATCAGTAGAAAAGAAAGGATGTTCATAAATATCAGATAGCAGAACAGGATATCGTGTATTTTCATAAGTACCTCCATGCGTGACAGGGAAGCTTTTTCCCACAGCAAACAAGATTTTGAATCTATAAGTTTCTTCCAGCGCACTTGTGTGAAACCGGGATAAAAACAGTATACCATGAAATAATAAGTGTGTGAATCAGAGCTGATAAAATAATCGAAAAAGTACTTGCTTTTTTGCATGCCCCCGCATATAATGGAGCATGTGTTGAAAAGACAAATGTACGCCATAGAAAGACAAACGGTGCGTACCAGAAAACAAGATGAAAACAGCAGCTCCTGGACAGTGCACAGAAGGATTTCAGACGCGTTTTTTGCGGCTGGAAATTCTTCTGGATATAGGTGCACTGTCCAGGGGTTGCGGAACTGGAATAGGAGGGACTAAATGTATTCTTTTGAGGAAGTGAAAGCAGTAGACAGCGAGGTTGCGGCCGCCATCCAGGCTGAGATGGATCGGCAGAACAGCCACATTGAATTGATTGCATCAGAAAACTGGGTATCCAAGGCAGTAATGGCAGCTATGGGAAGCCCTTTAACGAATAAATATGCGGAAGGCTATTCCGGAAAGCGGTACTACGGCGGCTGCGAATGTGTGGACGTTGTGGAGGATCTGGCGATTGAACGCGCAAAAAAAATCTTCGGCTGCGAGTATGTAAATGTGCAGCCCCATTCCGGAGCACAGGCCAATATGGCGGTGGAATTCGCCATGCTGGAGCCGGGTGACACCATTATGGGACAGAATCTGGATCACGGCGGCCATCTGACACACGGGAGTCCTGCCAATTTTTCCGGAAAATACTTCAACGTTGTGCCTTACGGCGTCAATGACGACGGCGTACTGGATTATGAGGAGATCCGCCGCCTGGCTCTTGAGTGCAGGCCGAAGCTTATCATTGCAGGCGCAAGCGCTTATGCCAGAACCATTGATTTCAAGCGGTTCCGGGAGATTGCCGATGAGGCAGGCGCATATTTGATGGTGGATATCGCCCACATTGCAGGCCTGGTAGCGGCAGGGCTTCATCCAAGCCCCATTCCTTACGCTCATGTAACGACCACCACCACCCATAAGACCCTCCGGGGACCCAGGGGCGGCATGATCATGTCCGATGAGGAGACAGCGAAGAAGTTTAACTTTAACAAGGCTGTCTTTCCGGGAATACAGGGCGGTCCTCTGATGCATGTGATTGCAGCAAAAGCCGTCTGCTTTGCGGAGGCGCTGACACCGGAATACAAGGCTTACCAGGAGCAGATTGTGAAAAACGCCCAGGCCCTCTGCAAAGGTTTGATGGATCGGGGAATTAAAATTGTATCCGGCGGAACAGACAATCATCTGATGCTTGTGGATCTGACACCTTATGATTTGACCGGCAAGGAAGTGGAACACCTTCTGGACGGGGCCAATATTACAGCCAATAAGAACACCATTCCCAATGATCCCAAGTCTGCATTCGTTACCAGCGGCGTGCGGATTGGAACGCCGGCAGTAACAGCCCGTGGACTTAAGGAAGCTGATATGGACACAGTGGCAGAGGCAGTGGCTGTGATGATCAAAGAAGGCGAAGCGGCTTCGGAGAAGGCAAAAGCCCTGGTTAAGAGCCTGACAGAGAAGTATCCTCTCAATATGTAATAATTGACGGGAAGGACAGCGGTGAAAGGTATTTGATAAGAACAGCGCAGTCCGCCTGAAAAGCAGGGACAGACAGAAAAACCGCCGTTATGGTGTTATCCATAGCGGCGGTATAAACTTCCTCTGTTACTCAATCATAATTTCCTTGATAGAAATCTTCTTGATTTTTTCAGAATATACATACATCAGGATTTCATAAATCACAATAAAAGCGGTGAGTGAAATAAGCATAAGGGATACATCGAATTTATATGCAGGTACGTTCCCCATATCTTTAAATACAATATCCACCATAAGCCGCAGTAATCCGTACTGATATCCTGTTCCGATGATAAAACCAATATAAGACAGCGGTCTGTATCCGCCGAGAATTGCCCGGCAGCATTCTTTCTGCGAATAGCCGAACACCCTCATCATAGCAATCGTTTTTGTATTTCCCTTTATTACTGTAGTTATGGCAAGAAACAGAGTTGTAAACGCTAATACAAGTCCGATGACCAGCATCATCACACCCATCATTTCACTTGAAAAATCTTTCATACGAAATGACATTTGTGTCATGGCTGAAAAACAAAATGAAGCAAACATAATGAAAAATACAAGCGCCTTTTTAGATTTCAGGGTATTCCTTTTCAAATCCTCTACAAACGACAGTTTTCTGTTTTTTTCCATTCTGTGATTTGGTGTTTTAGAAGCAGTCTGTAGATTATCTTTCAAAAGCAGCAGCACAGGCTTTTTTAATTTGTACCAAGCGTAATAAACTGAAAGCGCCGAAAAACACACAGTGGGCAATACCACGAAATAAAATAAAATGCTTGGATGAAAATTTATCGTGATCTCAGGAAGTATGTGATCTTCATTTTGCAGAGCGTAAAACCACGGCATTATAAGAAATGCGCCTGCATATCCGATTGCAGTTCCGATAAAAGTACTGATTCCAAATACCCAAAAGCTTTTTGCAATTTTGATATTCGAATATCCCAATGCTTTTAATATTCCCAGCTCTTTCTTATGCGTGTCAATATAATGCTTGATATAAAACAACAACATAATGACCGCAGTTAAAAGCAGGCATCCGCCGCTTACAAGGCAAACGACTTTTGCGGTAGAAATCTGAGCATGATAAAAAACCATGGACAATTCAGATGTTATTTCACTCTCAATGAGCCGGGCATCAAGATAAAAATTCACAAACATTGTACATACAAGTACGGCACAACAGGCGATAATGGAAATACCGATGAGCTTTGAAGCATTTTTTATTCCGACGAGCATACCATCACCATCCAATCTCATAAGCGGTCTTTTGCGTTTCGTTTGTATAAATTTCAGATATTTTTCCGCTGTTCATTTTTATAACGGTGCCAGCCATTTCCGCAATATTCAGATTGTGCGTTATCAATATGATTGTAAAATCATATTCCTTTTGAAGCTTACAGATATAGTCAAGAACCTGACGTCCTGTTTGTTCGTCTAATGCCCCTGTCGGTTCGTCAAGAAATAAAACCCTCGGTCTTTTTGCCAAAGCTCTTGCAATAGATACTCTTTGCTGTTCGCCGCCTGAGAGTTCGCTGGGATATTTATGTAATTTTTCGCTGAGTCCAACTGCCTCAATGACGGTTTTATAATCTTTGTTATCTGCTAAGTCAGCGCCCATTTTTACATTTTTATCGACGCTCATATTGGGCAGCAGATAATACTGCTGAAAAATAAATCCGACAGTTTCCTTACGAAATGAAGTTATTTCATTGTCGGAAAGAGCTGTAATATCCTTTCCGTCATAAAACACTTTACCGCTGTCAGGGCGTTCAAGACCTGAAATTACATTCAAAAAAGTTGACTTGCCAGAGCCCGACGCACCGAGAATAACCACAAAATCATGATCCTCAATATCAAGGCTGATGTCCTTTAATACTTGAAATCGGCTTTCTCCGTTTCCGTATGATTTTATTATATTTTTCACATTAATCATTATTTTCTTCCTCTTTTATCTTTTTCAAAATGCTCATACATACCTCAGTAACCATGGTACTGATTTCTTCGTCTGTAAAGCGGCACATTTTTGTGGCGCAGAGGGATGCAATTCCGTGAGTATATATCCAAAGATGATGATATAGCTTTTTCGCAGATGATGTGCAGATTTTGTAATCATCTTGAATGGATAATAGAATTTGCTCATAGCTTTCATCGATCAGCGGAAGTACACCTGATAAATCTGGAATTTGTTTTTGCTCCGTCATAAAGAGGAGCTGAAAAAGCTTTGACTCCTTAACAGAAAAAAGAATATATTGCGTACCTACGCCTTTGAAAGGGTGCGCCTCTGCTAAACCTTTATTGACATATTCTTTATACAACGTTTTAGCAGCCTCAATCATAGCCTGCTGCACTTCTTCCATATTTTTGAATACCGTAAAAATCGGTCTTGCCGAGCTGGCGAGGTATGTTCCAAGTGCTCTGGAAGTTAAAGCTTCATATCCGTCTGTCCTGACAATGTTTAATGCGGCTTCAATAATTTCTTCTTTTGTAAATTTTGCTTTTGGCGGCATACTCTATTTCTCCTATTCTAAGTCGCTGCGCGACAGCACGAAAGGGTAAAGCTGCTTTGACACACCGGTAATGAGAGAAACTTTTATTCGAAAAAGCACTCATAAAAGTTCCTCTCGTGCGCCTTTGCAGCTTTACCGCTCAGCAGAAATTTTTCTAATAAATACTTGACAGTTCTTAGCCTGGCTTTTTTAAATCACTTGTTTTAAATCAAGTGATTTAATTATAATCAAAGCCGCACGAAAAGTCAATAAGGAAGATGAGATTATCCACTGCCGCCTTATTGCCTGCCATTTGCGGTTTCATCGAAAATCTTAACTTCTCTTGTAAAATGCCGATATATCAAATGAGGGTTAGAATTGGCACAAAGTAACCGACAAGCACCATGTTTCTGCCATTCGCAAGCAGGCGGATTGGAGGTAATTGTATGACAATCACACAGATGGTACAAAATCAACAGCAGCAGCGGATTGGCGGGATTTCTCAAAGAACACAGGAAAAGCCCCATGTCAATCCCTATGGTACACCTGGCATGAGCCTGAACAATGCAGGCGATTATCGGAAAATCGTCCCCGTGGACGAGGGGATAGTACAACGTGTCAAGCAGATTGCTTTTGACCACATGAAGAATGGCTATGGGGTCAGCGATGGAGAGGACATCAGCGCAGTCATTCGTGACTATACGATGTCACTTTCACCAGAAGAGCGGTTGAGTGCGTCATGGACGCTGAATGAGATATTCCACAGCGAGGCTGCCCGGCTGGGTGAGTTTGTCCATCAGCAAGACCCGGACTGGGATTGGGGAAATCCCTTTGATACCAGCATTTTAGACGGATACCGGCAGGGTGTGGATATACAGATTTAATACAAGGAAAAGGGACTGTTTATGAGGAAAAGATGAGCGGTTTCTTTTCTTTTTTGAATCCTATAAGAATGCCGTGGCTGGTGATGCATAAATGATGCTCTTATATGTTATGCTTTATAACCAGCGGCCTGTACCAGAGATTCATGTGCATATGAAATGATACCTTTTTTAAGGAATTCTTAAATAGTAATTTGAAAATGTATGTGGTATACTGGGAGTGGATTATGCTAGATATGGTATATTTGCCCGATTTATGGTCGATATAGGGAAGGACTAATAAAAAGGGAATTGTGAAAGGTTTATACAGAAGGGGATGGCTATGGCAGAGGAAAGACAGCCGGTGATTCAAGTAAAGAATTTATATAAAATCTACCGGGTGGGTCACAACAAGGTACGGGCCCTGAACGGTGTGGATCTGGAGATTTACCGGGGCGAATTCTGCTCTATCGTAGGTACATCCGGTTCCGGTAAGTCAACGATGCTGAATATGCTGGCCGGCCTGGAGAAGCCTACCAAGGGCGAGGTTATTATATCGGGGGAACATCTGGAACGGATGAACGAGAATCAGCTGGTAAAGTTCCGCCGGGAGCATGTGGGATTTATCTTTCAGTCTTTTAATCTTCTGGGGACTATGAACGCCAAGGAAAATGTGGCTCTGCCGCTGACCTTCCGGGGCGTGCCCAAGAAGGTGAGGCTGGACAAAGCAGACAAGATGCTGGATCTGGTGGGCCTTCGAAAGCATAAGACCCACAGGCCCAATGAGATGTCCGGAGGGCAGCAGCAGCGTGTAGGCGTAGCCAGGGCGCTGGTGGTGGATCCGGAGATTATTTTTGCCGATGAGCCTACGGGTAATCTGGATTCCAATACCTCGGCAGAGGTTATGGAGCTGATGAAGAAGATTGTACGGGAGCAGAACCAGACGCTGGTGATGGTAACCCATGACAATCACCTGGCAAGCTTTGCGGACAGGATCTTTCATATTATAGACGGAAAAATTGTGAAAATAGAGGACAACCGGAAGAATAGGGAGGTAGTAGAGGCATGAGGAGAATGGGACTGATAAAAAAAGGATTGACGCTTGTGCTGTGCGGTATGCTGATGGCGCCGGCAGCCGGGATGGCGTGGGCGCCGGTTAATGTGGAGGCGAGCAGCGCAGAACTTCCAGGTGGAGTTGGGCCTGTTACTGGTTCTCAAGACAGTACAGAAACACAAAAAGCCAAAGATGCGAATAATGAAAATGATAATGATAGTAATGAAAATAATAATGAAAATAATAATGAAAATAATAATAATGAAAATAATAATAATGGAAATAAGCCCGACGATCCTGCACAAACTCTGGCAGACTCTAAAGTTGCAGCGCAAAACGAACTGGATGATTATTTTGAACTGAAAAAATCATCCATTCCGCAGGAAAAATGGTCAGAAGCGTCTAATGCGGTAAGTTCATCTAAAACTGCGATTAACAACTGTAAAAGCCTATCGGGAATTTCTGATCGTTTAACGGAAGGAAAAGCAAAAGTGGATTCTTACATTCCGGCTCCTCCAGAACCGGAACCCGAACCAGAGCCGGAACCCGAAACCACCAACAACAACATCATGGTAGGCGGCAACTGGATAACCCCCACAGCCAACGGCGGCGGCCAGGTAAGCGTAGTACTTCCCATCGTCAACATGGGCCGCACCCGCGTTAAGAACGTAGTAGTAACCCCTCAGATCAGCGACGATGCCAGCAAATGGCCCTTCGAGATCGAGACCTCCAACTACACCCAGACCATAGACCGTCTCCCCGGCACAGACGACGGCGGCGACGATATGGAGCGCAGAAGGGAACTGACCTGGGTTTTAAGAACGAGAAAAGACGCCCCAGGCGGCTATCGCCCCCTTGTCTTTGACGTGACCTTTGAGAACGACGATCACAGCTTAACTACAGTAAATTTAACTACTTATGTAAAAGTAAAGGGAACCACAGGCACATCCGAAGACGGAACAGCCTCTACCCCCCGTGTAATCGTAACCGGATTCACAACCGATCCGGAGGAGGTGCGTGCAGGCGAGACATTTACCTTGACGCTGCATATGCAGAACACCTCCAAGTCAACGGCAGTCCAGAACATGCTCTTTGATATCCAGGCAGCCAGCGAGAGCACCGACACCACTTATGTGGCGGCAGCATTCCTGCCCACAGCCGGATCCAGCACCATTTTCGTAGATCGCATAGCGGCCGGAGCAACCAAAGACATTTCCATGGAAATGGAAGCACGTTCCGATCTGGCCCAGAAGCCCTATGTGGTCAATGTAAAGATGAACTATGAGGACGAGAGCGTCCACGCCTATGAAAATACGGCCAGCGTCTCCATCCCCGTCCGCCAGGAAGCCCGTGTAGACATCAGCAGCATAGAAGTTATGCCTGAATCCATTGAAGTAGGCAATGAAGCCAATGTTATGTTCAGCGTCTACAACATCGGAAAGACCAAGCTCTACAATACAAGCGTAAAATTTATATCCGATTCGGTCACCGGCGGCGATACATACCTGGGCAACATCGATCCGGGAGCAACCTCCAACGTGGATGCATATTTGTCAGGCGCTGCGGCCACTATGGACGACGGTATTGTAAAAATACAGATTACCTTTGAGGATGAGGCGGGAGAAGTCACCACCATCGAAAAAGAAATGACTCTGTTCGTCAATGAGATGTATTTTCCGGATGATATGGAAATGGACGGCATGTATGGCGAAGATATGACGGAACAGCCCGGAGGCTTTAAAATCTGGTGGGTCATCGTACCTGTAGTTTTGATTGTTATCGGCATTATTATATTTGTAGTAATCCGCAGAAAGAAGAAGAAAAAAGCCCAGGAGCTTCTGGAGCTGGAAGAGGATCTGGACGATATCAGCAGCGATGATCGGGACGATTCATCCGATGACGGGACTGAAACAGAAAAATTAAGTCCGTGGAAGAGATGGAAGAAGCGGAGGGCAGAGAAGAGGAACGGCCTATGAGTGTAAAGGATTTGCTCAAAATGAGCCTAAGCAGCCTGTGGCGCCGGAAGCTTCGGACCATACTGACTGTCCTCGGCGTTGTCATTGGAACTGCTTCCATTGTGGTTATGATTTCTCTGGGCCTTGGCCTCAATAAAGCCAGCATGGAGCAGATTGAGCAGTACGGCGGCCTTACTACCATTACGGTTTACTCCAACGAAGGGGGCTATAGCTACTACGGCGGAGGCGTGGCGATTTCTGCGGAGAGCGACAGTGAAAGCCAGGAGCCGGTCCGCATTGACGATAACGCCATTGAACAGTTTAAGCATATGGAGCATGTGGAGATTGCGTCGCCCGTTTTGAGTACCTGGGTGCTTCTGCGCCAGGGCGTGTGGGAGAACAGTGCGTCCATCCGGGGCATGAGCCGGGAGGCGCTGGAGAAGATGGATCTGGAGATTGCGGAGGGCAGCCTGCCGGAGGAAGGCGGAGAGCTGCAGTTCTTCTACGGAAATACAGTGATCACGGATTTTTATAATTCCAAGACGGGCCAGAATCCCTTCTATGAAAATTACGATTATGAAAACCAGGATAATTATACACTGGCGGATGTGGATTTGATGAATTCTCCTATGTTTGTAATCTTTGACACAGACGCCTACTACAATTCCCAGTACGGCGGTACAGATGAAAACGGCACACCCGTCCCGGCTCCCAAGAAATACATGGTGCCTGCCTGCGGACTTATGGCCGGCAAACCCACGGAGTGGGGGGAGAATGCCAACAGCATTCTCTGCGATGTGGAAGCCCTGAAGGCACATCTGAAAAAGGTGTTTAAAGGAAAGGTGATTCCCGGCCAGCCCACCAACAAGTCCGGTAAGCCCTACAAAGAGATGTATTATAATCAAGCGTACATCCGGGTGGACGATATGAACTATGTGACAGAGGTACAGGATCAGATCCGGGCTCTTGGCTTCCAGGCAGAGAGCAACGTGGAGTGGATGAACCAGGTGCAGGAGCAGTCCCGGTCCATTCAGATGGCTCTGGGCGGAATCGGCGCTGTGTCCCTGTTTGTAGCGGCTATCGGAATTGCCAACACGATGATGATGTCCATCTATGAGCGGACGAAGGAAATCGGCGTTATGAAGGTGCTGGGCTGTGATATGGGAGCCATCCGGAATATGTTCCTGGCGGAGGCCGGCTTTATCGGCCTTATCGGAGGAGCGGCAGGTCTTATGCTCAGCTATGGAATATCGGCCATTATCAATTTTGTCACCAAAGCCACGTATGCTTCGGGAATCTCCTATATTCCGATTGTCCTGGTATTGTTAGCCATGGTGTTTGCCGTATTTATGGGAATGTTCGCAGGCTTGTTCCCGGCCCTTCGGGCCATGCGCCTGAGCGCCCTGGCGGCCATAAGAAACGAGTAAAAATATGAGAAGAAGAAGGCGGCAGCGGGCAGAAAGGATTCTGCCCCTACTTCTGTCATTCCTGGTTCTTTGTATAGGCGCAGGGGTGATAAGCATAGTATGGATAAGAATGGATACAAAAGACAGGTCTGGTAAGCTTACCGGGCCTGTCATTTTGGCGCAGGCAAAGATACTGGAGAAGCGGCTTCCAGCAGAAGCACTGCAGGTTCCGCAGAAGCAGGAGGAAGAAGCTGCAAAGGGTGAGACAGAGCAGCGGGAAGATGCGGCAGCAGCTATGGAGGAGCCGGAAGAGACAGAGGCTCCCAGCCTTCGGATTGTCCTGGATCCA
Source organism: Candidatus Merdisoma sp. JLR.KK011 (assembly GCF_036941125.1). Classification (NCBI taxonomy): domain Bacteria; kingdom Bacillati; phylum Bacillota; class Clostridia; order Lachnospirales; family Lachnospiraceae; genus Candidatus Merdisoma; species Candidatus Merdisoma sp. JLR.KK011. Next base: position 1,966,428 of record NZ_JAYWSZ010000004.1, read on the forward strand.
GGGCACGGCGGCCCGGGACTTACCGATGAACAGGAGCTTGGAGCCATTTACCGGGATACCTATGAAAAATATCTGACCCTGGAGATTGCCCGTGCCATGGAAGAGGAGCTTTCCCAATATGGAAATGTGGAGGTCTTTCTCACCAGGGACACGGATAAGGCCATGACCTTAAAGGAGCGTGCGGCTTATGCGGAATCCGTTGGCGCAGATCTTTTGGTAAGCCTCCACCTAAATGCCTCTCTGGAGCACAATTTTTACGGCTCGGAGGTTTTTGTCTCGGCCTTTGACTGGTTTTACGCCAGAGGAGCCGGCGTGGGTCAGAGCATTTTAAATCAGCTCACAGACTACGGCTTCGTATCCAAAGGGGTCAAAACCAGGCTGGGAAGCAAGGGGGCGGATTATTACGGAATCATCCGGGAGTGCAAAAGCCTTGGAATTCCGGCTTTGATTGTGGAGCATGGTTATATGGATGAGGACAGTGACTGGTCACGGATGTGTACCGAAGAGGCTTTAAGAGATCTGGGGCAGAGGGACGCAAGAGGCCTGGCCGCCTATTTCGGACTGGAAAAGGGAACCGTCCTTGGGGAGCTTCCAAAGCCGGAGGAAAGCATTCCTGCCTATGCCGTCGCTCCGGATACAACGCCTCCCGAGGAGGTCTGGTATAAAAAAGAGCTTCAGAGGGACGGGCGGTACCTGATTACCTTTCATGGGGCGGAGAGGGAGAGCCGGGTGATGTACTACGATTACAGTCTGGACGGCGGCGTGACCTACAGCCGGTTAAATCTGTGGGGAACAAAGGAAACCATACAGTTCTATCTGCCCCTGACAGGGGAGGAGGAGCTTGTTTTCCGCGTCTACAATAATTATGAGCTGCGGACGGGAACGGACGGTGTAACTTAACAGAATAAATGACAAAAAGGTATTTATGAGTGGGAACATCCGTGAGGGGGTGGGAAATGCCGGGAAACCCCGTGAAATATAGGGTTGTGGCGAATTTGAGAGGGAGAAAATAAAGCATCTTTGACAGCGATTTTGTGAATAGGCTGTTAAGATGCTTTTTTATATGTGTTTAAGGAAGGAGAACGGAGGAGAGTGCAAGGAAGCATTGATTTTATAGGGTTTCTGCGACTTTCCCCCGTTCTTTAAGGTTGTAATGATATTATACATTAGATTTTTGTGCTTGAAAATAGTGAAAGCGTTATAACGGGGCGTTATTGCGTTACTGATTTAGAATTAGAAACATGGGTAAGTACCGCAAAAGCTCCCATAAATAAAAGGTTTTTTGAAAGTAACGCTTGAAAAAATAGGCGTTACTTGTCAGCAGCAGTATCCGGCATGTGGGAGCCGGATTGGATAAAATCAATTCTACAAAATGGAGCTTTGGAATTGCATGTGTAGAATTGCCCTATTTTATAAGCTTTTAGCCCACTTTGGGGAAATGTTTCCCTGAAAAACAATTCTACAGTTTTTGGGTGACAAGTAACCCAAAAAAAGCAAAAAAATTATCCCACCATGTTACCTTTTTCTGTATCTGTCAATCCGGATGATTTTGCACTTGTCTCTCTTGCCTTTTGGGTCTTCCGTAGCTTCAGTTCCAATAGTCCTAAGAGCTCCTCTTGGTCATCTTCAGACAGTTCCCGGAAACCATCTAAAAGCTTTTTTTCGTTTCCGAAGATTTCTATATTCTTCGTTTCCGAAGATATTCCGGTCATAAGATATTCCATGCTACAATTCAAAGCTTGTGAAATTGAGAAAAATGCAATAGCAGATGGGACTCTGCTTCCGTTCTCAATCTGACTAAGTGCTCCGGATGTAATGCCACATTCACGGTGCATATCTGTTTGAGTAAGCCTTAATTCTTTTCTTCTCTCTCTGATTCTATTTCCAATACTATCCATACTAATATCCATGATACCTCACTTTCTGCGTAATCGAATAAAAATCACCGTATCCGAAGAAAAAGGCTTGACAATCTTCGGATACGAAGATATACTTATACTTGCAAGGGGGTTACTTGTAACCCAATAAGCATATCAAATTTCTAAGAAAATCTCAATAGCCGGAGTTCTCCGGCACAAAGAAAGTCACCCGGTTCAGGGTAGCAGAGAAATGAGAAAACAGGAGGAACGGAACGAGTGAAGAATGGGAAAGCCCCTACACGGGAGCAGAAAAAAATTATGAAGGCTCATGGACTGATACCGGAAAACTGGCTTGTAGTGAAAAACCTCCCTGATACTTTGGAGGTGGTAAGCCGGACAGCATTGAAAAAAGTCGGTCAGAAACCAAGGACAAAGATTGTATCAAAGAGCCTTTAATGTGAGGTGAGCAGATGGCAACAAAGCAGACGAGACTGACACCCTTTGGGAGGAAAGTCAGGAAAAGGCTCATAGACAAGAACATGACACAGGTGGAGCTTGCTGCTTTGCTTGGATGCAATAAGCAGTATATCCACAAGATTTTAGTCGGTGAGCGTAGTGGTAAGAAATACATTGAAGCAATATCAAGGATACTGGAAATTGAGATGGTGGCATGAAGGAGGTGAGATGATTGGCTGAAGCATATGTCACATTGGCTGAAGCGGCGGAGCTGGAAGGGGTCAAATATAAAACAATGGCACAGAGGCTGTCAAGAAAAAAACAGGCTTTTGAAACCAAGACCGAAAAGTCAGAAACGGGCGGAAAAGATGTGGTGCTTGTGGCAGTCTCCTCATTATCCAAACAGGCAAGGAACGCATGGAAGGAAAGGGAAAAGCTGAAATCCTTCACGGAAGGGGTTCCGGAAGGGCAGGAGACAGCAGAGCAGAAGCCGGAAGTACCATGGTATGTGAACATGGACATTGACTGGTACATTGAAAACTACAAGGAGAGATACTACAAGGCTGTGGAGCTTGGGAACGTGGTCAGGAAGTTCCTTCAGTATGACGAGGGAGACCGGACAAAGTACGCTGAAGAGTTCGCACAGAAGCACCTTGGGAAGGGGCAGAGGACTTTGTACCGATACACCAAGGCATACCTTGAGGCATCCGCATGGGCGGACAAGCTTCAGAAGGAGGAAGGGGCAGGGTATGAGTTCTTCAAGGTTCTCTGCCTATGCCGGAAGCCAAAGGAGACCGGATGCTTCCCAAGCATCAAGCCGGAGGTCAAGCAGGTCATCAAAAACATATGGTTCAATGAGGACTTTGCCCGGAACCAAGGCACCCGTGAGATGCTCTATGAGAAGCTGACAGCCATTGCAAACATCAACCTGACAGCCGGGATGCCGGAATGGGAGAAGATACCATCCTATCAGACGGTGGTGAGGTATATCAACTATCTCATGGAGGATGAGAACATGAGGAACGCCTACTTCCTTGCATCCCGTGGCACCCGTGAATACAAGAACAAGGTCATGGTGAAGGGGAGCCGGGATACCAAAGGGCTTCAGGTGATGCAGATAGTTATGGGTGATGAGCATACTTTTGACTGTTGGGTGAGCTATAAGCAGCCCAATGGCAAGGTCATAGCAATCAAGCCGCACTTGGCGGCATGGGTGGACATGCGGAGCAGGGTCATCATGGGTGATGTCCTCTGCAAGGATGCCAACTCCGACATCCTGAAGCAGAGCCTCCTCAAGATGATTTATTCAGAGCCGGGAGGGGTTCCGGAGTACCTCTACATAGACAATGGCAAGGACTATACAGCCAAGACCATGACGGGAAGAGACCGGAATGACCGGAGCGGCTTGAACTTTGACAATGAGACACAGGGCTTCTACAAGAGCATAGGCATCAAGGATGACCACCGGGCACTGCCTTATGAGCCATGGAGCAAAGGGCAGATAGAGCGGTTCTTCCGTACCGTCTGCAATAAGTTCACCCGTTGGATGAAATCCTACACGGGAACGCTTACGGGCTCCAAGACTTCTGACAAGGTGGAGAAGGACATCAAGCGGATGCTTGAGAGGGGAGAGCTCCTGACACTGGAAGAGTTCTATGAAAAGTGGCATGAGTGGCTTACAACGGTCTACATGCACACGGAGCACTCCGGGCTCAAGAAGATGGGGGAGACCTACAAAAAGCCTTATGACTGCTTTATGAATGAGGACAGGTACTTCAAGGCGGCACCGCCTAAGAGCTATGCAACCATGCTGATGATGAAGTCAGAAAACGTGCTTGTCCGCAACATAGGCATCACCAAATGGGGATATGAGTACCGCTCCGATGAGCTGTGTGACTATATCGGGCGGAAGGTTGACATCAAGTATGACCCGGATGACATGGCTGTCCTGTACGTCTTTGACCAGAAGGGCAAGCGTATCTGTGAGGCGTACTGTCAGGAACTCCTTCAGATAGCACCGAAGGTCACGCAGAAAGCCCTTGAGGAACACCTGAAGATGCAGAAGAGGCAGCAGAAGCGTGACAGGGAAAGGCTTGAGGAGGCAAGGAGACCGTTTGAGGAGCTCAATGAGCAGTATGTTGGCTTCAATGAGACAACTGGCGGCATTGACCTGATGATAGGCGGCAAGAAGCAGGAGAAGGCGGCAAAAGTCATAGCACTCCCGAAGGACAGAACCTATCAGCAGGGCTTCCGGGCGGAAAGCAGGGAAGAGGCTGAAGGGGACAGCGAATACATGAGCAGGCAGGCGGAGAACGCACTCAAGAAGCTTAGAGCGATAGGCGGATGACAGGAAGACAAGGTTAGGTTTTAGTGAAGGAAAAGGAAAGGAAGGTTGTAACTATGGAAGCATTGAATACCTACAAAGCGGAGAAGACACTGGCGGAGCAGATGAACGAGAGACTGGCGGAGCTGAAGATGACCAAGGCGGAGGCAGCCCTCAAGATGAACTACTCAAGGGCGGCACTTAGCCAATACCTCAACGGGAAGTATGCAAGTGACCCTACCGAACTGGAAAAGAAGGTCAGGGAGTTCCTTGAGGCATCCGGAGGGATGGAAGGCGGTCAGGCACCGGAGGGAGGCAAGGCAGGCATCCTCAAAAAGAAGGTAGAGTTTTTTGAGAGCCGGGATTTTGTGCAGACTATCGGAGTTTGTCAGGCATGTCAGGAGTATATGGGGCTTGGGATAATCGTTGGGAAGTCCGGTCAGGGAAAGACCCATGCCCTGAAGAAATATGCAGAGCTGCCGAGGGTGGCATACATTGAGTGTGATGACACCATGGCTTGCCGGGACTTGGTGGAAGCCATTGAAAACGGGATAGGGCTCCCTAGAGGGTATGGCGGAACGATATGGAAGAGGGTCAACCGTATCCGGGAGTTTTTCAATACCAATGAGGGCTTCCTGCTCATCATTGACGAGGCGGACAAGCTCATCAACAAGTACACACAGAAGAAGATGGAGATACTCCGGGGCATCTTTGACCAGTCGGATGTGGGCATTGTCATAGCCGGGGAGCCGAGGCTTGAGACGGAGCTGAAGGGCAACCTTGCCCGTTTTGCGAACCGGATGGACTTCTACTACAAGCTGAAGGGGCTGTCCAAGAATGAGGTGGCGGACTACCTTGAGGGCTATGAGGTCGAAGAGGCAGCCATGGGCGAGATGATAAGCCGGGCAACCAACACACAGAGCGGATGCTTCCGCCTGTTGGATAGGACACTCAACAACGTGCTCCGTATCCTGAAGCAGAAGGGCGAGACCCGGATAACCATGAAGATTGTGAGTGAGGCATCCGACATGATGATGCTTTAGGAAGGAGAGGGCGTATGAAGAAATTGGAGGTTGTTATCAAAGACGAGCAGGAGGAAGAGATGGGGCGTGAGATGCTGTCAGGCATCTATGGTGTCATTCAGAAATATGGGTGCATGGGCGTGTCTGTCCGGGCGGATACCATTACAGACCAAGGATGTATTCAGATACCGGAGTTCCTGAAGCGGAAGAAAGAGAGGAGAGGATAGCATGGCAGGGAACACATCACAGCCGAGCATCAAGAGGGTGTGGGGCATTGCAAAGAGCCCGGAGCTGAAGCTCACGGATGAGGAACTTCATCTCCTTGTACAGGCACACACGGGGAAGGACAGCATCAAGGCTCTCAACAAACGGGAGCTTCAGACGGTCATCCGGGTGCTTGGAGGCATGAAGGACTCCGTGAAGAAGTCAGAGCGTGGGAAGCACCGTGGAGGGAACACACCCACGGAGAACCAAAGGAAGAAGATATACAAGCTCACGCAGGAGCTTGGGTGGGACAAGCCTGCAAGGGTCAATGGCATGTGCCGGAAGATGTTCGGGGTCAGTGCGGTGGAGTGGCTTGACTATCAGCAGTGCTCCAAGCTGATTGAGGCACTCAAGAGCATGGTGAAGAGACAGGAGGAAAAGGAGGGGCAGGATGCAGGACTGCAAGCTGATTGTAACGGTCAGAAATGACAAGGTGAATTTTGAGGGTCAGGACATCAGCGTTAAGGAGCTGGCACAGATAGCAGGCTTCCTTCAGGTGTTTGTTGGCATGGAGGGGCTGAAGCGTGGATTAGACATGGATGATGTGAAGAACAACATGCTTGATATCCACCTTGCTGCCATGGAAACGCTTGAGGAGCAGCTCCGGGGCGGCACCCCTGACACGGATGGCAGTTAAGGAGAAGGAGGCGGAGAGGTTGAAAAAGATACAGTTTGTATGTGACAGGTGCGGAGCTGTCCTTGAGAAGACAGCTATCAAGATAATACCAAACGTAGTAGAGCTTGAGGGGGAAGACATCCTGCATCCGGTGGATGAAGCCACACATGGGATGCACTTCTGTGCAGCGTGTACGGATGCCCTCCTGAAGTTCCTGCTCCCTGAAAACAAGCCTCCACCAAAGCCAAAGGAAAAGCCTGCAAGGAGGAGAAGGCTTGATGCAGGCAGGGTGATGGCTCTCCATAATGCCGGATGGAGCAATGAGGACATAGCGGCTGACATCAGGGCAGAGCCGGAACAGGTCAGGCAATGTATCTACTATCAAAAGTACAAGAAAAAGAGTCCGTCAGGAGCGGACGGAGAGGAGCAGACATGAGCACAGCATATAAGAAGATGACAAGCCACGGGTCAATCAGCATCCCGGTGGCAATGCGGAGGGAGCTTGGCATTGAGCCAAAAGACCCTATGGTGGTGGAGGAGCATCAGGGGGAAATCAGGATAAGACCGTACACGCTCCGCTGTAACTTTTGCGGCGTGACGGACGGGGTGCAGGAGTTCCATGGGAAGGGTATCTGTGGAGCCTGTGCAGCAAAGGCATATCAGAAGTTAGGAGGACAGTAATGGGAGAGCAGACAACAAAGGCAATGAGCAATGAGCAGCTCATTGGGGCATGTGTGGAGCTTGACAGGGAGCAGAAGAGGAGCCGGGCTCTGATGAACAGCTACAAGGCGGAGCTTCAGGCAAGGGGCTTGGCTCTCATGGAAGACCACAATGTGAGGTATGTGAAGTTTTACGGTGGTGAGGGCAGTGCTGCCATCACGGACAGCATGAGCCTTGACATCCTGAACCCGGACAAGCTGAAGGAGCTTGTGGGTGAGGGGGTATACAGCATGAAGGTCAAGGAGGAGACCAAGAAGAGCTACAAGTTTGACAGCAAATTTGAGAAGGCTCTGAAGGCAATCTTTACAGGAGATTACACCTTTGAGACCACGCTTGCAGAGTTCCTTGATGAAATGAGCATCAAGCCGGACGAGAAGCAGAAGAAGCTCCTGCTGAAAAAGCTGAAGGGAGAGTTTGAGAAGGACAAGGAGACCCTCATCTCTGTCTTGGGTCAGGAAGGGCATGAGGTACCGGACTTTGATGTGGAGCTGTGGTACATCTACCGTATCAAGAACGGAGAGCTCATCCGGGCTTTTCTGCCGGAGGACATGATTGATGCAACCATAGAGGGCATCAGGAAGAGCATCTTGGTGGAGACCAAGACATCCATCACATTAGACTATGACACTGAAAAGGAGGAGTAACCATGGAAGAAAAGAAAGAGCTGTTTGATGCAGTGGCAACCGAAGAGGAAATCAATGAAGCAGATGGTCAGCCCATCTACCACGCAAACGAAGGCGAAGGCGAAGACAAGGAGGAATAATCATGGCAAAGAAAAAGATATGTATTGATGCCGGGCACTATGGCAAGTATAACAGGTCTCCGGTGGTGCCGGAATACTACGAGTCGGACATGGTGTGGAAGCTCCACCTGATGCAGAAGGAGATACTGGAAGGATATGGCTTTGAGGTCATCCTGACAAGGAGCAGTCAGGCTACAGACCGGGGGCTCTATGACCGTGGATATGCGGCAAAGGGATGTGTGCTCTTCATCAGTGACCACTCCAATGCCTGTGGTACGGAGAGCGTGGACTATCCAGTGGTGTACCGTGGCTATGACAACATTGGGAACTGTGACGGGCTTGCCCTGAAGCTTGCAAAGGTAATAGCCTCCACCATGGGGACGGTGCAGGCAGGAAGGACAGCCACAAGGAGGGGCTCATCCGGCGGAGAGTATTACGGGGTGCTTAGAGGAGCGAGGGCTGCCGGGCTGACAGACTACTATATTGTTGAGCACTCCTTCCACACCAATGCCAAGATGACAAGATGGCTGCTCAATGACTCCAACCTTAGAAAGCTTGCAGAGGCAGAGTGCAGGGTCATAGCAGAGCATTATGGGATGGACAGCGGCAAGGCAGAGGACAAGGGCAGCATGACCAAGATAACCGGGAAGGCGGAAGCCACAGCGGAGCAGATGGCGGCATACATCAAGGCGAAGAATGGCAGCGTTGCACAGAGCGTACTTGACATGATACCGCTGTACCTGTCCGAGGGAGAGGCGGAGAACATCCGGGGTGACATTGCCTTTGCACAGAGCTGTCTTGAGACGGGCAACTTCACCTTCTCCGGGAGTGCGGTGAAGCTCTCACAGAATAACTTCTGTGGTATGGGAGTGACCAAGAACGGGGAGACCGGGAACAGCTTCAGCACACCACAGCTTGGCATCCGGGCACAGGTGCAGCACCTCAAAGCATACGCCAACACCACGAAGCTGAAGCAGGACTGCATTGACCCACGCTTTGACCTTGTATCCCGTGGCTGTGCCCCGTATGTGGAGTACCTTGGAATACAGGAGAACCCGAAGGGCAAGGGATGGGCTGCCGGAGCAGGGTATGGCGGAAAGATACTGAAGATACTGGATGCCATCAAGGGAGCCGGGAACGGTCAGGCAGGAAGCGGCGGACAGGACTCCGGCAAGAAGCCGGATGACGAAGACAAGCAGCAGGCAGGCTTCACGCCATACCTCATCACTACCACCTGTGACGTGCTGAACATCCGCTCCGGAGCCGGAACCGGGCACAGCGTGGTGGGAGCCATCCGTGAGAAGGCAGGCAAGAAGAACAAGTACACCATTGTGGAGGAAAAGGACGGATGGGGCAGGCTGAAGTCCGGAGCCGGATGGATAAGCCTCTCCTACACCAAGAAGGCGACTGCATCCGGAGGCGGCACAGGCTTCACGCCATACCTCATCACTACCACCTGTGACGTGCTGAACATCCGCTCCGGAGCCGGAACCGGGCACAGCGTGGTGGGAGCCATCCGTGAGAAGGCAGGCAAGAAGAACAAGTACACCATTGTGGAGGAAAAGGACGGATGGGGCAGGCTGAAGTCCGGAGCCGGATGGATAAGCCTCTCTTACACCAAGAAAGCCTCATAGTAGTGGGAAGGAGGCGGAGATGGCAGCGGATGAACTCACAAGAGCCCTCATTGAAGAGACCACGTTGGAGGATATATCAGAAAGCTACCGCCCTGTGGTGGAAATCATAGGGATTGAGAAGTTCATTGAGCTAAGTGAGTACGCCAAAGGGGATGAGCTCTACTTCCCGAAGACAGAGAACATCATAGCCCCGGCAAGGAACAGGCGTATCAAGAAGGAGTGGAACGGATACAACTCAAAGCAGCTTGCAGAGAAGTATAACCTGACCACCAAGCAGATAGGGAACATACTGAAGGATGAGCCAATGATAGGGCAGATGAGCCTTTTTGACATGGATAACGGAGAGTGATTTTCCGGAAATGTTTCCCCTAAAGAGTCTTTCGCAATGAGTATAAGATAAGAGCATGTACTTAGTACATGCTCTTATTGTTTTGTGCGTTATTCTCAAAAAAATTGACAGAAAAGGAGTGGTTTGCATGACGAATTTCACAGCGGATGTATCACAGATTATCGTCTTCATTGGTGTCATGGCATTTATCGTGTCAGTCATCACGGAGGCACTCAAAAAGTGGGCATGGTTTGACCGGAAGGTGCCTACAGCACTGACCGTCATCCTCCTGTCCCTTATCCTCTGCCCGGTCTGCCTGTTGGGGCTTGCGGCACATTACGGGGTGGCTATTGAATGGTTCATGGTATTTGCATCATTCATAGCAGCCTTCATTGTGGCGTTGGTGTCCATGGACGGATGGGAGAGGGTCACGGAGCTTGCAGAAAAGCTCATCAGAAAGTAGGAGCCTATGGACTATGTTATATCTTTCTCTGACGTGATGGCAGGGGTCATCACCCTTGGCTTGGGAGTGATAACATTCTTCATCAAGGGGTGGATAGGCAGCCTCAAGAGCAGCACAGAAGAGATAAAAAAGCAGATTAAAGAGAATGATGACAAAGTGAATAAGAGAATTGACAGGTTGGAAGAGGAGACGGATGAGGACATAGCAAACATCAAACAGGAACTCAATAACATAAAGGGTGACTTTGCTACCACGTTTGTGCTCCGGGAGGACTTCTTCCGTTCCATGAACGGGGTGGAGGACAGGATGAGGAGCATTGACGGAAAGATTGACAAGCTCCTAATGCAGAGCAGCAGAAAAGAGTGAGGTGAACAAAGTGAATGACTTAGAAAAAGCAGAAATCAAGCAGAATAAGGCAATCAGGGGGTACATCATCCGGTGCTTGGTGAAGGGATACAACAACACAGCCCTCACAAGGCAGTTATCCAATGCCATGATAGCAGCCGGGCTCATCATATCCCCGGACATCAGCAAGTATCTTGATTACCTTCAGGGAGCCGGATATATCGAATTTACCGAGGAAAAGGTCACAGCCTACAATGCCTATGCCAATGATGCAGTCATCAAGCTCACCAAGGAAGGCGTAGACCTTGCGGAAGGTACGATTGAGGACAATGGGGTTGATGTCTGATGGGAGATAAAAGAACCAAGCAGAGGATAACCTCAAAGATTGACGAGCTCCCTGAAGGCTTGCGGATGAAAGTGGATGTGATGCTTGCTGACACATCCAATACCTATGAATATATTAGCCAATTCCTGAAGGGGGAGGGCTATGACATATCAAAGTCCAGCGTGGGGAGGTATGCCACCCGGACAAATAACGCCATGCAGAGGCTCCTTGAGGCACAGGCACAGACGGACAGGCTGATACAGGTGGTGAAGGAGAACCCGGAGGCGGACTACACAGAAGCCGCCATACTCCTGACCATGAACGGGCTCCTGAACAAGGTGGCAACCGCAGAGGAAGAGTTCAATGAGATGCCCCTTGACAAGGCAGGAAGGCTCATTGCCTCCCTGTCCCGGACAAAGGTATACAAGGACAGGGTAAGGCAGGACATGAGGCGGAAGGCTGACATTGCCTTCCGTGAGATGGAGTCCGAGATGCTCAAGGTCATCAAGCAGGATGGGAAGTCAGCGGAGCAGCTCAAGGAGATACTGGCAAGGGCAAAGGAGCGGATGATGGAAGATGATTGATATTGACAACTGGATGAGGGAGCTTGAGGAGGACGTGGACACAGAGGCAAGGAGCAATGAGGAGTATCAGACCAAGCTCTTTGAGGAATATGTGCTCCGGGGCTCTGACCATCAGGAGGAAAGGAAAAAACTGAATGAGCGGTACCTGTCCGGGGAGGAGCTCATGGGAGAGCATGGGCTTAGAAAGGAGCTTGCCGCCTTTGACATGTCCTACTTTGGGAGGGCGTACCTTCCCCACTACTTCATCCGGAAGTCCCCACACTTCCATGAGGAGCTTGACGGTATATGGAGCCGGGGCGTGATGAAGGGGAGGAACCCCCTGAAGGAAGCCAAGGTCATCTCAAGGCTGAAGGGCTCCCGGCAGGTCGTGGCGGCTCCCCGTGGTCATGCGAAGTCAACCAATTTCACCTTCAAGGACAGCCTCCATGCCATCCTGTACGCATACAAGCACTACATCCTCATTCTGTCTGACTCATCCGAGCAGGCGGAGGGCTTCCTTGATGACATCAAGACGGAGCTTGAGGACAATGGCAACATCATCATGGACTTTGGCTCTCTGAAAGGGGAGAAAGCATGGAGGACAGGGGTGATACTGACCAAGACGGACATCAAGGCGGAGGCAATCGGCTCCGGGAAGAAGGTCAGGGGAAGGAGGCACAGGAACTGGAGACCTGACCTTATTGTACTGGATGACATTGAGAATGATGAGAACGTCAACACGCCGGAGCAGAGGCGGAAGCTGAAGAACTGGTTTGACAAGGCGGTCTCAAAGGCAGGGGACACCTATACAGACATCATGTATATAGGCACCATACTCCACTATGACTCCCTGCTCAACAACGTGCTTCAGAACCCAAGATATAAGACCAAGAAATATAGGGCGGTCATATCGGAAGCAGCCAATACAAAGCTGTGGGATGAATGGGAGAGCATCTACACCAATCTTTTCAATGAGAACCATGAGGAGGATGCAAAGACCTTTTATGAAGCACATGAGGAGGAGATGCTCCTTGGAGCTGAAGTTCTTTGGGAAGAGAAGCTGTCCTATTATGACCTGATGGAAATTAAGGTCTCTGAAGGCGTGGCATCTTTCAACTCCGAGCTTCAGAATGACCCGATTGACCCGGAGAGTGCAACCTTCAATCCTGAATGGTTTGATTACTACGAGCCGGAGCTCATGGACTTCTCAAGTCCGGAGTTTGTATTCGTGGCAGCAAATGACCCGTCACTTGGAAAAAACAAGAAATCAGACACAAGCTCCATCATCAACCTTGCCCTGTCCACCAAGACCGGGTACATGTATGTGGCGGATGCCTCCGTGGAGAAGCGGAAGCCGGATGTCATCATTGATGATGTGTTTGAGATGAACCGGAGGCTGAAGAGGGACTACAAGAAAGGCTTCTATAAGTTCGGCGTGGAGGTGGTGCAGTTCCAATACTTCTTCAAGGAGGTCATGGCTGCCAAGTCCGCAGAGGAAGGGGAGTACATCCCGATAGAGGAGATACAGTCCACAGTCAACAAGGTGCTCCGCATTGAGTCCTTGCAGCCCGTCATCAAGAACAAGTACCTGAAATTCAACCGGGAGCACAAGACGCTCCTGAAACAGCTTCAGGAGTTCCCAATGGGCAAAAATGATGATGCCCCGGACGGTCTTCAGATGGCGGTGCAGCTTGCACAGAGCATCAAGGCGGTGGCATCAAAAGCAAATTACAGGACAGTTCTTCGGAGACGTTTCCGGAGAAGCAAGGGTGCCTACTAGGAGGTGAGACACAGCATGGCAAAGAATAAGAAACGGAAGCAGAAGGAAGGGCTGCCCTTCAACCCGGACAAAGACACGGGCATCAGGAGACCCGTGACCGCAAGGGTGGCGGTGGGGGATGTCAATGACAAGTTCTCTGACTACCCATCCAACGGGCTGACACCACGCAGGCTTGCCCGTATCTTCCGGGAGGCGGATGAGGGGAATGTCCGGGCACAGATGGAGCTCTTTGAGGAGATAGAGGAGAAGGACACCCACCTCTTCTCACAGATGCAGACACGCAAGCTTGCTGTGACGGGGCTTGATTGGGAGGTGCAGCCATTCTCTGAAGACGAGGCGGACAAGGAGATAGCGGACTTCATAGATGAGCAGCTCAAGGGGATTGAGAACTTTGACGAGGTGCTGATAGACATGTTGGATGCCATAGGGAAGGGCATCAGCATCATGGAGCTTGCATGGACGGTAGAGGACGGGAAGAACGTCATTGAGGACATTGAGTATGTCCACCCTAAAAAGCTTGTTTGGGACAGCACCACGGATGAGCTGAAGGTCTGCACAAAGGAATACCCTTCCGGCGTGGAGCTCCCTGAAAACAAGTTCGTAGTGCATAAGTACAAGGCAAAGTCAGGTCATGCGAGCAGGGCAGGCATTATGAGGGTGGTCTCTTGGATGTACCTGTTCAAGAATTATGACATCAAGGATTGGGTGAGCTTCTGTGAGGTGTTCGGGATGCCGCTCCGCCTTGGCAAGTATGATGCCTCTGCATCAGAGGATGACAAGAAGCAGCTCATGGAAGCTATCATCAGCCTTGGGACGGATGCAGCCGGGATTGTGCCGAGCTCCACCATGATAGAGTTCATTGAGTCACAGAAGACCACAAGCGTAGAGATTTATGAGAAGCTTGCCCGGTACTGTGATGAGCAGATAAGCAAGGCAATTCTTGGGCAGACACTCACATCCGACAGCGGAGGGGGCTCCTATGCACAGTCCAAGACCCATGATGAGGTCAGGCATGACCTGACGGTGGCGGATGCGAAAGCCTTGGCGGTGACTATCCGCCGGGACATCATCAGACCGCTTGTGGAGTTCAACTATGGGACGGATGCAAACATCCCCTTCTTTGGCTTTGACTGCCATGAGGTGGAAGACCAGAAGGAAGTCGTTGAGATATACCGGACACTTGCCTGTGACATGGGGCTTGAGATACCCAAGAGCCATATATACAAGAAATTCAACATACCCAAGCCGGAAGATGGCGAGGAGGTGTTGAGACCGCCGCAGGCGGCGGCACAGCCGCCAATGGAAACAGCCGAGGAGCTGAAGCTGAAGCAGGAGGAAGGGCAGAAGGAGCAGAGACAGGTGGATGCAATCGTATCCGCAGCCAACAAGCAGGCAGAGGGCATCTTCCGGGAAATGGTAAAGCCCATCTTCCGGCTGATTGACAGGGCGGAGGACATGGATGAGCTGCAAAAGGTTCTGAAGGATGAGAAGGGTCTCCGGGAACTGTATCAGGAAATGGAGAGCCCGGAGCTTGAAGACCTGATACAGCAGGGCATCTACCTGTCCCACCTGATAGGGAGGTCAATGGACTGATGGATGTATTGTATGGACTGGCAAAGGATTTTGTCTTCAGGGAGGCGGTGGCGTTCCTGAAGGGGAAGAGGGCACTGACAAGTGAGGAGTACAGACTGCTTGATGACGAGAGCCGGGCAAAGGCTTTCACCGTGTCAGGCTATACAAGCCTTGGAGTCCTTCAGGAGTTCCTTGACTGCCTGACGAAGGCAGCCGAGGAGGGAACCACCAAGGAGCAGTTCCGGGAGGACATGAACCGCTTCCTTGAGGAGCATGGGTATGAGGGCATCAACCCGTGGAAGAGTGACAACATCTTCCGGACGAACATGCAGACAGCCCTCAATGCAGGACACTATAAAAGCATGACAGACGAGACAACCATGAAGATGAGACCATATTGGAGGTACCGGACAGCCGGGGACGGTCATGTGAGGGAGTCACATGCAGTCATGGAAGGCAGGGTGTACCGGGCAGATGACCCCATATGGGACGTATGGTACCCACCCAACGGGTTCCGGTGCCGCTGCATGGTGGTGAGCCTGACCAAGAAACAGGTGGAAAGGATGGGATTGCATGTTGAGACAGATGCACCGTTTGACATTGACTACTCCACGGGGGAGATACTCCCGAAGTTCCCGGACAAGGGCTTCTCCAACAACCCGGCAAAGAGCGTATGGAAGCCCGATATGACAGGCATCTCCCCGGAACTTAGGAAACTGTTCAGGGAGAGGAAGCAGCCTGAAGGCGGAGAGGCGGACTAGGAGGCTTCCTAGAGGGCTTGTGGTGTCATGTCATAGTGGGAGGAACGCCTTGAAGCTTAAAAGGGCGTTATAACGCGTAATAACGCTATCAGAACGCAAAGGAAAGAGGTGGTAAGGCATGGCAAAGCTGATAGCATGTGCCGGACAGGGCGTGGAGCTCTCCGGTGTGCCTACAGAAATCAAAATACTTCCCCTTGGGAGGGTTCATTCCCAAAAGGGGGACTTTACTGTGGATGATGAGAGCTTTGAGCTCATCCGGAAACAGTTCAAGGACAGGAAGCTTGACCTTGTGATTGACTATGAGCACCAAACACTGTCAGATGTGCAGGCTCCGGCAGGCGGATGGATAAAAGACCTCTACAAAGGGGAGGATGCCATCATTGCCAAGGTGGAGTGGACAGCAAAAGCCGCCGAGTATCTGAAGAATAAGGAGTACAGATACCTCTCCCCGGTGGTTTTGGTGCGGAAGAGAGACCAAAAGGCGGCGGCGATACACTCTGTCGCACTGACAAACACGCCTGCTATTGATGGGATGTTCGCACTGGTGAACTCTCTTGACATAGAGGACATATCAGAAGGAGGAAATATCATGGACTTAAAAGAACTTGCAAAGGCATTAGGGCTTCCGGAGACCGCAACGGAAGATGAAATCAAGAAGGCGGTGGAGGATGCTGCAAAAGCGGCGGAGAAGCTCAAGGAGATGGACGGAAAGAAGCCGGGAGAGGGAGAAGGGAAGCCGGGGGACGGGGAACCGAAGCCGGAAGGGGCTGACATGGTGGCGAACAGCACCATCCTCTCCATGCTTGGTCTGAAGGCGGATGCCAAGACCGAGGATGTGGCTGCTTCCATCATGGCACTCCGGGCAGGAACGCCGGACACGCAGGCGGAGCTCTTTGTACTCAAACAGAGGATGCAGGAAAGGGATGCGGATGAGGCGGTAGGGATGGCACTGAAGGCAGGGAAAATCACAGCGGCACAGTCCGAGTGGGCAAAGTCCTATGCACTGAAGGACATGGAGGGCTTCAAGGGCTTTGTGGACAAGGCTCCGGTGGTGGTTCCGCAGGGCAGGCTTGACCTGAAGGATGCCCCGGCAGCCCCCGGCTCTGATGAGGTGGATGTGGCTATCCTGAAGAACATGGGCGTATCCATGGAAGATGTAAAGAAGTACAGCAAAAAGGAGGACTAAGAGATGGACAGGACAGGAAACGAGAGAACCGGGAACCGGATGCTCAACATCCCGGTGAAGGGCGGAGCAGAGCTGACAGAGGCAACCATGGCAGCCATAAATGGGGATGGATATGCAGCCCCGGCAGCCGCTTCCGCCGGGCTCCGGGTCGCAGGATGCGTACAGCGTTATTGCGACAACCGCAACGGGGCAGACGGGGAGCAGGCGGTCAGCGTGAAGCGTGGGACATTCGTGTGGGGCAATGACGGAACCATCAAGGAGACCGACATCCTGAAGCCCTGCTATGTCAAGGATGAGCGGACAGTGACCATCACAGCGGAGGGCTCAAGCATGGCAGGCATCATCCTGGAGGTGGCGGATGACGGAGTGACCGTGGACATGACACAGGCAGGAGCCGGAGAGTAAGAAGGAGGAAATGACACATGATTGTTAATCAGGCGAATTTACACGGGCTGTCCGTGGGGTATTCCACAGCTTTCAACAAGAGCTTTGACACCACGCAGTCCAATTATCAGAAGGTTGCAACCGTGGTACCGAGCACCACGGGGGAGCAGGATTACAAGTGGCTTGGGCAGATGCCCGGCATGAGGGAGTGGATTGGCGAGAGGGAGATACAGGCTCTTGCCGCTTATGACTACCTCATCAAGAACAAAAAGTTTGAGATGACCATAGGCGTTCCGAGGGATGACATTGAGGATGACAAGTATGGAGTGTACACTCCGCTCTTCTCCAACATGGGGGAAGCGGCTGCCCTGCATCCGGACGAGCTTGTCTTTGGTGCAATGATGAGCGGCTTCACGGAGAAATGCTATGACGGGCTCTCTTTCTTCAACACAGCCCACAAGGTAGGCGAAAAGACCTACAGCAACCGCAGCAACAAGAAACTGTCAAGGGAGTCCTACATGGAGGCAAGGAGCTCCATTATGAGCATCAGGGGAGACAAAGGCAAGAGCCTGAAGCTTGTGCCTGACCTCTTGGTGGTGCCGCCGGCATTGGAGGAGGAAGCCCGGCTCATCTTGGAGGCTGACCAGATTGAAGGCACCACAAACGTGCTGAAGGGTACAGCGAAGCTCCATGTGGAGCCTGCCCTTGCAGAGCACCCGGAGTATTGGTTCCTTCTGTGTACCAACCGCTTCCTGAAGCCATTCATCTACCAGCTCCGGAAGAAAATCAAGTTTGTGTCCTTGACGAAGGACACGGATGAGAATGTCTTCATGTTGG
>NZ_JAYWSZ010000005.1:0-22243 GCF_036941125.1 Candidatus Merdisoma sp. JLR.KK011
GTCTTCCCGTTCCTGCCCCTGCCCGCAGAGACAAAAAGTCCGATGCCGTGACCGCATACGTTCCGGTGAGGCTCTTGTCCTTGCCCTGGGCAGCGTCAACCTTTGTGACGACCGTTGCCCCGTTTGATGCGGTCTGCTCCGTCGTTGTTGCCTTTGCCCCCGTCGTCACGTTCGTTGCGGTATGGCAGGAATCATTGAGCAGGATGTCGCCCTCAAGCAGATACGCATCGCCTGTCAGATATTTGCTTTCTGTCAATACCTCGAACCCCGCAGCCTTTAAAGCTGCCCGCAGATTTCCGGTATAACAATAAATGCTCACATCTTTCAGCTTTTGGATTCCCAAACGATAACCCGCAGCCTTTACGATTGCAGCCACGCCGGAACTGCAATCAGCCTCGCAAGCGACCGTGATTCCTGCGGGGTCGTAACCGCTCGCTTTCAAATGCTGCCAAAATGTATACCGTTCACTTTGGTCATATCCGATTTTATTGTTCTTTGCTGCTGCCGTCGCCATATCCGAAATCATTTTCCGGACTTTCGCATCCGGATGACGGAGAACGCATTTCCACTGGCGGTTATTCCACTTAATCAACGCCCATTCCCCTCCGGTCTGGTCTCCCGCTTTCCCGCCCTTGTATCTGTTATTTTCATCATGTCCGCAGTTTGAAATCATTTCATCCCCTCCGTTTCTCCATTGCCGAAATCACCCTCCGGTTTTCCGTTCACAAGTTCCTGCATCGCCTTGTTGCTTTCAAGCATCCCTTTCATTTTCTCAAGTGCCTCGTCAACCATCATGCTGAACATTTCAAACGAGATCACCTGTGCAAGCCATGTGAACCTTGCCACGAACATGTCGTATACATACCGCAGTTTGATTTGACCCGTACCACCTCCCAGTTCCTTTTCTGCTTTCGTGACCGCATAGAGCAGCCATTCCCTCACCTTTTTCAACTGCTTGTCGGTCGGCATTTTCACGAAAGTATATACCGCATACCCTCCCGCTGCTGCCACCGCTGCAAATGCCACAAGCACAAACCAGTTCTCCGTGATGAATTTCATTGTCATTCCTCCTCACATTGCTCCGGCTCGTTCTCATGTTGTATTTCTGATTCTCTGTCTGACCTCTTTCTTGTTACCGTCTTAACGGATTTTATGAGTGCCATTGCCCCGCCCTCGACTGAAAGAAATCTGAATACATTTTCAATCAGCGTGGACGGCTCTGACCCTGTTCTCACAAACACAAATATCATCACGACTGTAAAGATAAAAGCTGCAAGAATCATCGCAATCACAACACGATTCATGAACTGACCGGAGACCTTTTCTTTCTTTTCCGCTGCCCGCAATGCCATCCGCTCCATCTTTTTCCGATGCCGGATGTATCTGCGACGCTCGCTCTTGGTCATCCTCATTTTTGTTCCTCCAAACGTGCCGTTGATTCCTGCCTGTTTCCCGCCCTCCTGTTATTGGTCGGATTTTGCCCCGTCCAGTCTCTTGTGATAACTTTTCAATGACTGCTCCACCGCCACGACCCTTTCACGGAGGTTCTGCACCTCTGCGTTGGTCTCACGGTAATCACGTTTGATGTCCTTGACATCGTCCGCAATATTCTCAAGTTTTGTCATCAAAAGCGTGTGTGTTGATGCCCTGTCCTCCGTCTCCTGCTCCGTGTCTTTCCGTTCATTCCTGTTCTTTGAGGAAATGCCGAAAAAGATTGCAGCAGCAACAGAGATTCCGGACAACAAAAGTGAGATTTCAACCGTCAACGTCTACTCCTTTCCGAACGCCTCAACGTCGTCGGTGTCAACGATTCTCCGCAAATGATACTCCATGACATCCAGTTCCCTTTCTGCCCCGTCCACCATCTGACGGAGTTCCTCTTTGACCGCCTCCTCGACCTTTGAGCGTTCAATGGTTTCCTGCTGTTTCCTCACGATTTCAGACAATCCGGTCGTTATGCCACATAACCGTGAGATTATTTCAAGCGTTGTCATGCGCCCTCACCGTCCGGATATTCCTCTCCGGTGATGTAGGCATATTCCTCCGCTGAAATACTTCCTTTCTGCACACGTTCGGCGACCTGTGCTTTTGTCAGCTTTTCGCCGACATACAACCGTTTGATGCTTTCCGCAAGTATTCTCATTAGATGATTCCCTCCTCAATCAACTGCATTGTGTACTCGTCGATGACCGCCCCTTTCTGAAACTCCGTGACGGATGCGACGATTCCCTGCGTGTTCTCTGCGACGACCTGCTGCATGAGTGCCATCTGATGATATTCCTCAATCGTCAACTCCCGCTCCTCCCGCAGCCATCCGGTCACTTTTGTTCCGTCCGGTTCTGCCCTTGTCTCCCGTTTTATGTTCCGTCTCTGATACACCGTTGTCGGCGACTGCTGCGTGTCGAACTCCTCCGGTCTCTCCGTCTCCGTTCCGAACACTTCTCTCCATTCTTTCACGTTTCTTTTTCTCCTCTCTTTTTGAGTGTTTGCTTACTATCTTTTTTAACTTCTTTACGTTCACATGTGGCTTGACCCGCTGCAAATACATTTGATAGGTGTCCGTATGTGTGAGATAGCCCATATATGACAGGATAGCCGTTGCGTCATACCATGTGATGACATCTTTCTTTGACACCCTGTTCACTTTCCTTGTGCAGCTTAACATGATGGATTCCCTCAAGATTGTCCTGTCCTTGTGGAACTCGAACCCCATGAAATCAAGCGGTCGCCCTTTCACCTTTCCGGTTTTCCGCTCGACGTACTCGAACCGGAACACCTGCCAGTTTCCTTTCATTTCAAGGTTGAACCTATCCCGCAGAAACAGGGCGATTGACTGCTGCATCCGGTGTAATTCTTTTTTATTCCTCCCGAACACGACCATATCATCCATGTACCGGATATAATGCACCGCACGGAGTTCCTCTTTTATGTAATGGTCAAGAGGCTGCAACATGAAATTTGCAAGCCACTGTGACGTGTAGAACCCCAACGGCAAACCCTTGACATCTTTCTGGTCATCCCCTGCGGGATTCCCCGCCCCGTCTATAATCAGATTGAGGATGTGCAACATCCTTTTGTCTCTGATTTTCTTTGCAAGCCATTCTTTCAATACGCCGTGGTCAACGCTCTCGAAAAAGTGCCGAATATCCATCTTGAGGATATATTTGCAGTTCTTCCCGTCTGTCTTTATCCACTTTTCGATGTACTTCTTTCCGTAGTGTGCGCCCCTGTGCGGAACGCTCCCGCATGAAAACTCATACATCCCCTGCATGAATATTTCATAACAGGCAGATACCACAATATGATGAACGACCTGCTCATAATTGTATCGTGGCTTTTCAATATCCCTTGCCTTTTTCGTCGTTCCCTCGTTGATTCTGACTTTCCCGTGGTTCGTCGGTTTCCATGCCCGTTCCGGACAGGGTACGTTGTACCCCTCCGGTGCGGTATTGGATAACTGCTCGATGACCACATTGACGTGTGTTTGAATGTTGTCCGGATTCAATATCGCAGCGACATCCGGTCGGTTGCTTTTCCCCCGTGCTGCCGTGTGAAATTTCTTCTCAACATTGCCATGCTCTAACATGGGCTTATACAGGTTATTGACGGACTTTTTACCCATCTTTCTTATCACCTCAAGGACTTTCTGTCTGAACTTACTCGCCCCTGCCTGCATCGGTACAATTTCCACTGGTTAGGCGTATTTCAACGCCCTGCGGTGTAGGGAAACGGTGTGCTTTTGGTTATACGCTCCGTCATTGATAAGATTGGCTCGCCACGATGTTCGTGTTCACGTTCGTCGCAGGGTTGTTCACATTCCAGTACGACAAACCGCACTTCGACCCGTTGCCACGGTTGCCACCGAACAGGGCAAGGACGCACACCGAATCCCCTGTCACGTCGGGTCATCGGCTTTTGATTCATGACGGAGATTTTATCACAAAAATTTTCGTTTGTGCGTAAAATGCGCCGTGTTTCCACTATCGTGGAAATCCTAAAATCTCTGGAACACTCGGAGGGCAAGCCCTCCGAACCTCCCTTTGCGGGGGGATGGCTCCCCCGTTCCCCCCTGCTGCTTACGCAGCTTGCACAGGTGGTTTACAAGAAAGGCTCGCCACGATGTGCGTGATCACGTCCCGCGCAGGGCTGTCCACAGCCCAGCACGACAAACCGCACCTCGACCCGTTGCCACGGGCGCCACCGAACAGGGCAACAGCGACAATCGCATTGTTGAACCAACACCCGTCACATTCGTATGTGGTCTCACTTCCGGACACAACGGTCGGAATCCTGCCGATGTCTGACGCAAGTTCCATCCGTGAGATATATCCTCCGGATGTACCGCCCACGGTCATTCCCGTGTTGATGTACCCCGTTCCCACTGAATTGTAGGGAGGAACGGGCTTGATGTGGTACACGCCGTTAATCAGCAGCAGCCCCCGCAGCCGTTTCCAGTAATTCCCGAAAAAGTTCTCGCAATAGAACACTTTAACCGCTGCCGTCGTGGATGTGCTGCCGAAAAACTGTCCTTTCCCGTTGAGCGTTCCCGTTTGGAGGAAAGTGTCTGAACTGCTGCACCCATTCCCGAATTTTGTTTGTGAGTTTGTGCTGCATGAAATCATGGTACACATTTCATACATGAGACTGATTTCCGAAAACGATAATTTATCCCATCGGTCGCCGTTCTGCTGCGCTGCCGTGGTTTCCTGTGCGTCCGTCTGCGACGCTGTCGGTGTCTGACCGGACAGGGAACGCATCCGGTTATTGATGACCGCCCCCTCATACATCGGGAAATAAGTCACGGGCAGGATGTTCCCGTCTGCGTCCGTGTGGGCGTATGCCTTGTATGTGTCATCGTACTGCGTTTCGCAGAAAATCACATAATCATAATTTGCTATGGAATACCGCTTGACCCAAATCAGAGGGATTTCAGACATTGCGTTCCCTCCGTATGATGTCTTTGCAATATCGGACGCACCGCCTGTCAATTTCAATGCGTGGTTCTCATGGTTGAGTTCATAGTCCACCGTTCCGTCTGTCCGCAGCATGACCGGGCGGTTGTTCTTCACGAACCAAATGTCTCCCCAGTCTCCATAATCGAATCCGCCTCCGGAGTAGTTCATCCCCGCAGGTGTCATCCCTACCGCATCAAGGACATATTTCACACGGGTCGCCGGATTGCTGTCAAGGCGGTTGATTCTCATGCCGTATCTTTTCGGCTTTTCCTTTCCCGCCTCGATGATTTGATTTGTCTTTGAAAGAATCTCCTGTGACGTGGATTCTTTTGCCATGAATACTCTGTCACCTGTCTGCCATTACTCTTTTCCTCCTGTCCTGTGTTTTCGTGTTCTCCTCCGGATTCCTCTGAACTGCCTCCGGTCTCACCGCCCTCCGTATCGCCTCCGGCATCCGGAACGACTGTCCTCTTTTTGCATTTCCTCAAAATACATCGTTCCTCCGGACAATCCCATCCGGTATTTGATGCCCGTCGCCTCGTCCTCAAGTTCAATGGTGGTCGCCATCGCCTTGATTTCTGCAAGCAGTTCCGTCCCCTCTTCGACCATGTCCTCATAGTAAGTCTTGGCATGTCCTCCATGCCTTTCTTGATTTCTCTGACCTCCTCGATGTCAAACGAAACAGGTAAGTCCATGAACTCCGTCGCACCGTTCCCGATGCGGATGATTCGGTGTCCGTCTGTGGTCAGTTCAAGCCCCATTTCCCCGTCATCGAGTACCCGATGACTTTCAACCCATTCGGCGGTCGTGCCTTTCTTGATTCGGATTGTAGCTGTCGCCATTCTTTCCTCACTCCTCTCTTATATCGTGTGCGGTCTTCCCGCATCGTATTTGTCATAATCTGTCGTGAACGGCGTTCCCCCGTCCACAATCAGCAATTCTGTTGACGTTGGCGTTCCTCCGTCCACATTGATGTTGATGTCCGTTTCAAGCTGCCGGATGCGCTCATAATAGTCACGGACTGCTGCCAGTATTGCATCAAGCCCGACTGTGAAATGATGATTTCCTCTGCCCTCTGTGTCGCCTTGAGACACGCCTCTGTCTGCTCCACTGCTGCCCGTATGGTCTCGGCGCACTCGGCAATGATTTTCGCCGTGCTGTCCTCCCTCCGGCTCTCTCTGATTTCCCTCGCCCGCTCCGCAAGTTCCCTCGCCTTTTCCGCTGCCACTCTTAACGCCTCCGCTGCGTCAATAGCGTTCTGTGTGTCCTGTGCAATCTGCAACGCCTCCCTTGCTGCGTGAATCGTATTCTCAAGCCTCGTATACTCTCCGGAGTGTACAATCTCCGATTCATCCCTCTGCGACGGGAAAATCTCCATCTCAAAATTTGCGCTTGTCAGCAATGCGCCGTACTGGTACAACTGAATCTCGCAATATGCCGTTCCATGAACCATGAGCATGTTGCGGGTCAGCGGAACGAGAGCCTCGTTTCCGGATTTCTCGCCGTCATTGTGGACGTGGGTTCTGTCCGGCTTTGTCATATTGACAATGATTTCAGCGTCGTTCGGTATCTCGTAGGCGACACCGTCCTCCATGAGCGTGACACCGATGTATCTTGTACCCATATCCATCTGTTTGGCAGCGACCGCAAACCGCTTGACCGCCCCGTATAAGTCAACTTTTATGTGCCTTATGATTTGCATTTCCTCACCTCCTCGTCTATGACAATTCCTGCTCTGTTTTCTGCACCTCCTCGAAAGAGAGCCTTGTGTTCGCAAGTTCGACTTTGTTCTTTGCCTTTGTCTGCGGGTATTCGTACATCTTCACAATCCGGTGATTCTCTCGGATGCCTGTTGACTTTGACATGAGGAGAACGGTGTCTCCCAGTGCTATCTCGAACACTTCCCGATAACGCTCTTTTTCCTCCTCGTCTTGAACCGCCTCCGCAAGATTGATGATGTCTGCCGTGTACGACTTATAAGGTTTTGACAGTTCATCCAGTTTCGCCTCGCCGTCCTCCCGCAGAGATTCAACATCCGTGTATCTTTCATCTTTCCATGTGCAGGTCTTGACTTTCCTCGAATACTGATAATTTTCAAGGTAATTCTTTCCCCCAATGTTGAGCATCAAGCCGTCTTTCCCGATGCAGATTAGCCTCGTGCAGAAATTGTATGAGTTTGACTGTATCTGCAACTTTTTCAGATTCAGCCGTTCCATGAAATACGCTCCCCTGTTCTCGCCTATCTGCTCATAGATTGCGATTGTCTTGTGGATGGAATCGAACTTGATTTCACACCGATATGTGCTGATGACCTGCTGCACCACATCCCACCCCGAACAGTTCTGCTCAATTCTGACCGTGCGTTTCTTTTTCACCCCGCAGAAAATGACCGTCCATCCCGTTCCGGATATAGCCTCATTGCAGCAGTCCTCCGCAGTCTTTTCCACGGTCTCAAATCCGGTCGGGAACTGCTTTCCCTCCATTTCCTCAATGTTCATCATTCCGGTGCATTTATACCAATCTCCGGACGGCTCAATCTGTTTGATGACGAACTCGTCCTCGTCGGTTCTGATATATGCCTCCTCTTTGATGTCCTTTGCATATGTATTGTCTTTCCGGTACTGAAAAGAAATTTCTTTGTCACCCGTTTTCAGAGTGCTTGTGATGCAGATTTCTTTTACTCCGGACAGATTGCACACCTTTTCGTGCATGTCGTTGAATAGTTCCATGCTGCACCCCCTAGAGCCACATCGGATTGTATTCAATCGTCACGATTGCGTTCTTATCCGAAAATATGAGATGGTGGCTTTTATGCTCTCCGGTCTTTAGGAACGGGAACTCCATCATCCCCTCGACATCCTTGAATTTGTTCTCGCCGTCAATCGTGACGAATCCCTTTATCCCGTCAATGATGACCGTCGCTCCCCTCGGAATCGTGTGGATGATGATTTCATCCGAAAAGCCGTTGATTTTCATTTCCTCGATGTACTCCGTCGCCGTGATTGTCACCTTGCACGGAGACCACCTGTTTCCCGCTGCCTCGAACTCCATTTCATTGACGTTTTCCCATGTGAGCCTCACTGCCTCGCTGAACCAGTAACCCGTGAACGTAAAGTCTGCCGTGTACCTGCCTTTTGCGATTGTCTTTGACAGTGTGTTTCCCGTCATGTAGCCCTTGAAATGCCTCTCATATCCGTCCAGTGTCAACGCAACGCCCCTTTGCAGCATTGCATTGAAATCACTGACATATTGCTGAACCTCATTCCGATTCCTGCCTCTGAACAGGACACCCACCGTCACCCCCGAAAGTGGCGTGTAGGTTTCACCCTCTGACGGAATCAGCGCACCGTCGAACATGTCAACGCTCACCGCCGTTGAGGGCAGCGTGTACGCAACATTTAACTGTTTTGCATTAAAAGTCCGGATGTCTGTCTCGTTAATCTTCACCGCTTACCTCCTTTTTAATTCCTCGACGGCTAGGTTCTCACTGACCTTTTCCGTTGTCCGGTTCGACACTTCATCGCTGTCGATATAGGTGTGAACCTCAACATGTGCCTTTATCTGCTGATTGATTGCACTAATTTTCCGGTCAAGCATGTTGTTCAGCTTAGAATAAAATTCTCCCAGTGGCAGGATAGCCTCTGCCCCTGCCTCGCCCCCAACCATGAGCCTTGTGCCATTCATCCCGAACACGGTCGGATTTGTCATAATACCGCCCGTTCTGTACCATTCGACACCAAAATGAGGAACGGATGGAGGGTCAAGACTAAACGACCCCGAAATTTTAAAATGCGGGAGTTTCAATTTCGGCAATGACCACTCAAAATTAAAGGCGTTTTTCATTGCATCAATGGCGTTCTGAACCGCTGATTTCGCTGCGTTGATTGGCGTTTCGATTGCCGACTTGATGCCGTTCCATATATTCGCAACGGTCGATTTTAATGAATTGAACACGTTGCTCACGGTGCTGCTGATGGCGTTCACTGCCGTTGACACCGCCGTTTTTGCCGTATTGATTGCCGTGCTGATTGCCGATTTGATATTGTTCCACACGGTCATCGTCGTACTATGTATAGCATTAAAAATATTTGCTACTGTCGCCCGTATTGCATTGAGTACGGACGAAATCGTGCTGCTGATGGCGTTCCATACGGTTGTGATGGTCGCCTTTATCGCATTGACAATCGTTGTGACATTATTCTTGATGGTATTCCATACGGTTGTAACCGTCGTCATGATGGCGTTGACAATCGTTGTGACCGTCGTTTTGATGGCGTTCCATGCCGTTGTCAGTACGGTCTTTATGGCATTGATTATCGTCGTCACATTGGTTTTGATGGTGTTCCAAACGCTTGTGACCGTTGCCATGATAGCATTGACAATCGTTGTGACCGTAGTTTTGATGGTATTCCATATCGTTGTTAGTACGGTCTTTATGGCATTGACTATCACCGTCACATTGGTTTTGATGGTCGTCCATGTGGTCTCGATGAACTCACGCATCCCCGAAAGAATCGTTTCAACATTGGTCTTGATTGCAGTCCATATCGTTGTGATGATTGCTAGGATTGATTGCAGTACAAACTCAATCCTTGAGTAAAAGAAATCAAATACCGTTTTTATGATGACCTTTAATGCCTCAAGCACCGTCTCGACTTTCCGCTTTATGGAATCCCATGCGCTCACCATCACCGTTTTAATGCCCGTCATGATTCGTGATATGGTATTCTGTACCGTTGTTATGGCGGTCTCAACCTTTTCCCGAATGGTCTCCCATACCTCAATGACAATCTCTTTGCAGTTCTCCCAAATGAACCGGAACGGCAACGTGATGACCGTCACTGCTGCATTGATGACCTCTTTTATTGCCATGAGTGCCACGGTGATGACATTCTTTATTGTCTCGAACGCTTTCGCAACCGCATCCCTTACACTTTGCAGCCCGCTCTTGACTTTGTTCGGGAGTTCATACACGAAATCTACAACCGTGTTTCTGATTTTCTGAATCAGTGTGACGACCTTTTCTTTCACGCCCTCCATGTTAATTCCCGTGATATTCTGAATCACATCGAACGCCCCACGGACAAGGTCGGCTTGTTGGTCAAATATCACCTCAAGAACTCCGGCGACACCTCCCCCGCCCTCCTCATAGCTTACCTGTATATCATTCCATTTCTGTTTTACCGTGTCTTTGACTGCCGATAATTTCTCACCGACCGCCCCTTTGACCTCTTCCAGTTTGTCAGAGAATTTGTTCTTGAGTTCTGAAAGTTTTCCTCCGGTCAGATTGTCTATAAAAGAAAATCCTGCCGTGTAATATCCTTTGATTCCCTCCCATCCTGCTGCCACAACGCCCTTGATACCGCCTCCGTTTTCTTCGTATGCGGATTTCATGTTGTTCAGCTTTTCTTTTGCTGTGTCAACTGCTGCCGTCATGATTGTTGACACTGTATTCTTAACACCGTTGAACGCCTTTGACACCGCTTGCCCGATTGGAGTATTCAAGACCGCATCCTTTATCTCATTGACCTTGTTTGCGACCGCCTCCTTTGCTTTGGTGAACGCTCCCGTGATGACTTCCTTGATTTTATTGAATATTTCTTTTATCTTCGCCCAAAACTCGGATAGTTTCTCTTTTACGACATCCCAGTTTTTATATAAAGCGACACCCGCTGCAATCAGTCCGGCAATCAGTGTCACAATCAGAATAATCGGACATAGGTTCATGACCGTATTGAGTGCGCCCTGTGCAACCGTCATCGCTCCGGTTGTCGTCGTTGCTGCCGTCGTCGCTGCTGCATGTGCCGTCGTTGCTACCGTTCCCGCCGTGTCCGCTGCCGTTCCTGCTGCCGTTGCTGCCGTCTTTGCCGTGATTTTTGCAATGATGGAGGCGATGCCGGATGCGAACTGCTGCCCTGTCTTAATTGTTGTTGAAATACCCTGTGCAAACTTCCCGATTCCGATTGCTGCGGGTCCTACTGCTGCCGTGAATAACCCTATCTTGAGGATTGTCTGCTGCTGCCCCTCGTCAAGCGAACTGAACCATTCGCACAATGTATGTACCTTTTCCGTGAACTGTTCGACCAACGGTGCAGCGGATGACATGATTACCTGCCCGAACTGCAACACTGTGTTTTTCAGTTCATTCATTGCGACCTTTATGTCATAAGAGGTCGTCTGCATCTTTTCAAAAGCTGTGTCCGTTGCACCTGTTGACTGCCTCATTTCTTTCAGTGTTCCGTTGAAAGAATCTGCGCTGTCTCCCAGTAAAATCAATCCCGCCTTTGCTGCCTCCGCAGACGAGAACATGTCGCTCATGGTGAGGTTTTCTTCTTTTGCTGCCCCGTCGATAATCTGTAACACATCCGCAAGGCTTGAACCGCTCTGCATGAGTTCGCTGAATGACTTCCCTGTCTTTTCCCGCAGAATCACATCGGTCGTGCTGCCTGTCTTTCCTAACTCATTGAACATCGAGTTCATATAGGTGGTTGTTTCTGCTGTGGCGACACCGTTTGCCGTCATGATTGCATATCCGGCGCACAACTGGTCAAGTGCGACACTGTTTGCGTTTGCGGTCGGAATCACTTTACCCATAGCAGACGACAACTCCGAAACCGTCGTCTTTCCTAAATTCTGCGTTTGGACGAGCATGTCAGACACTTCCGTGACCTTTTCTGCCTCAAGCCCATACGCATTTAAAATCGTTGTCAGAATGTCAAGCGTGTCTCCGGATTCTGCAAACCCCGCCGTCGCAAGTTTTGTTGATTCCCTCACAAAATTCACTGCGTCCGCTGTGTCCTGCCCTGCGCTGATGGCGTTATATACATTGTCCGCAATGTCTCCGGCTGCAATCCCTGTCTCATTCGAGAGGTCAATGATTGCATCCTCCATTTCATCCACGGACATCACGCCCTCGTCCATAATGGTTGACACTTTGGCGATGGAATCCTCAAAATCAACCGCCATCTTTGCCGACGCCGTCGCAAATGTGGCAATTCCCGCAGAAACAACCATCATCCTTTTTCCGAACTGCTCTATCTTCTGACCTGCCTTGTCGCAAGCATCGGCGAACACATTGAGATTATGGTTCTTTAATTCCCTGTTTACGTCCTCAAGTTCTGCCTCCATTTCCATGAGTGCAGTTTCAGCCCTGTTTGTTTTGACAGTCTGATTTGAAAGAGCCGTTTCCGTTTTTCCGATTGCTGTCTCATTGTCCTTGAACTCCTGCTCAAGTTTGTCAAGTTCCTCTTTTAACGCTTTCGTTGCGTCCGAATTTTCCCCAGTAGCCTTTTTTTCATCCTCATAGGCTTTCTTTGCAGCTTCGACTTTTGACTTGAGTTCCTCCTGCTTTGTCTTTTGCTTTCCCAACTGCTCCGTGAGACGTTCCTGCTGCTCCCTGTTCATCTGCACGATATTTTTTTGTACAGTGACCTTTTGTGTGAGTGATTCCGTTTTTGCCTTGAGTGCATCCATCGCCGAACCTGTCAGTTTCGCCCTCGTTGCTGCAAGGGAATACTCGCTAGACAGTTCTTTCATCTGTGCTGCTGCCGATTTCATCTGTGTACGGTAATCGCTCGAATTTGCAGTAAGTTTGACGCTTGCATGTGCCACGCTCTCACCTCCTCCCCGTGCCTTGTCTGATGCCGTGTTTACTGGTTTTCATTCACTGTGTCTAATTCAAATTTTAAATAGTCCAAAAGAGAAACTATGTCCTCCCTCATACATTGGCTATATGAGTTTTTCAATAATCGGATTGCTATTTTGATGACCCTGTCAAGAATCTCTCCACACGCTTCCCATGGGTTTTCCCCCGTCTCCGTGTCCTCCTCATATCCATTTTCAAGGTCGTATTCGTCGAACGCCGATGCCTCCTGCTCCACTGGTTCAACCTCAATAATGTTCAGCAGCTTTTCAGAAATGACATTCTGCATGATAAAATGGATTCCCTTTGCTGCTGTCAGAAATTCAATGACCTCTGCCCCTCCCAGTTCCGCAAGAGACATCCTGTTTCCGAAAATCTCTTGAATGATTTTCTTGTTGAAAAACATCGCATCCGTTATCCTGTCCGACCCGTTCCTTTCCATGAGGCTCACATATTTTTTGTACTGCTCGACTGTTACGGAATTTATGAAAACCGTTCCTCCCCTGCAAGTGATTTCTATTTCCGGAATCACTTGCCACTCTGAAAATTTTTCTGTATCTTCTCCATTCTGCGGGCAAGTTCCTCACCAACGCTCACGTCAATGAACTGGAACTCCATAATGATTCCCGCAGCATCAAGACCTTTTTCCACGTCCTTGAGTTCCTCGACGGTGAACTGGTCTCCGTACACTTTGCACACAAACAGCGTCATCGCCTCGATGTCCTGCTTTGTGTACCTTGTCTTTGTGTCAATCTGCTCCGATAATTCCAGATAGTCCATGTATGTGTCGATTGACATTTTCGGCATTGTATACTTTTTATTATTGATGATGATTTCTCTTTTCATTGATTTTCCCTCCTGTTATACGTTCTCTTTTCTCTGTTACTCTGTAACGCTGCTGTCCGGTTCGCCCTCGGTGCTGCCTCCTGTATTCTCAACCGTGTCCGGAAATTCCTGCACCGTAGAAAACCAGTTCTCAAGTGCTGCCTTTGCATCCGTGAACTCGTCAATGAGGTTCGATTCATCAACGGAAATCTCATATTGATTGTCAAGACTGCGCTCATAAAATGACCCCTTGATGCTCTTGGTTGTCGGAGACAGCTTTCCCTCTTTGGTGTTTGCCTCGTCACTGATGCCCTCCGCAAACTTCCCGACAAAAAGCCACTTGAACTCATATTTCCCGTTCAGTTTTCTCTCACGCCATCCGATAGCGACCTCCGGTGCCATGTCATTGGATGTCTTTACAAGATAGCCGTTTTCATACCGCTGCCCGAAAATGAACGCCCTGTCCTGCGGTGCAAGGGCATTGACTTCCAGTTCCACGTCCGTTCCCTCATACGCCGTGATGACCTCCTCTGTCTCGTCGTCGGAGTAAATCTTTTCAGAACTCCATTTCTCGTCAATCTTGGCTTTCACCATCCTTGACAGTTTCCTCGGTTCTCCCGCCACATACTGCGTCGCCGTGTTCTGTAAAACCAGTGCAGCATATAAATCCTTACAACCGCAGGTTCTACTCCGGACAATCTGCTGCTTTGTCTCGCTTACCTGTGTTACTTTCTCGCTCATGCTCATTCCTCGCTTTCATAAAATTTTGAGAATCTCTGTGCTTTCATATAGATTCCATCCTCCGGCTCTGAATCGTCGCCGTTCCTGCCCTCGAAAGAGAATCCGTCCGCTTTCATGAGGCTCTTGATTTCCCTTGCCAGTTCAACCTCGTCCTCCTGTGAAAATATTGTGACCTGCACGGATAACGTCACGCCCTCTGCGTCATCGTCGGAGAAATTGTCATCCGTTTCCCCCAAATCCCACAAGGTCACATGACACGCCTTGATGTTTTTGTCATACCATCCCTGCATCACCGTGATTCCCCGCCCGCTGACGGGCTTGAGGGTCTCTGATGTGTCCTTGATGATGTCCGGACTTTTACCCATGCTTATCACCTCACTGTGTTGTCTAAAAATGTTTGATATTCCTGTTCAGCGATTTTCTGCAACTCGCTGTCTGCCTCCCGCCCTGTTGTATAGATAAATTCTTGAGGCGGTCTGTAAATCGTTCCCCAGTTAATGAACTTTACATAAAAATAATCGCTGTGGTCTTTTATCGTCCATCCAACCTCTGCCGATGCAGACGTTCCCTTGTATCTGACTTTTTCTAGTGGTATGCTATCCGCTGCATGTGCTGATACATGCGATTTTGTACCGAATCCCCTACCGCTTTTTGATATATCCGCAGACTTTGGCATTTTCCCCGACATTATTCTCTTAACTACGGGCTGCGCCCTCTCGACAATTTTTTTATTTGTCGCTTTGATTGCATCGTCACTCGCTGCCTTTTCAAACGCCTTGACAAGTTCCTCAAGCCCGTCGAACTCCATTTCAATTTTCATCCCATCGCCTCCGGTGTCAGATTATGACACTACGCACCCGCACGGCATTTCAGCAGTACCCGCCTATTGTCAGAGACCATCGGTGACGCATTGTAAACCTTGAACTCCATTCCCTTGTACTCCGCATAGAACTCTTTCAGATTCAGTCTGATTTCCTCTATCTTTTTGCAATTCCGGACTTTGAAAACAATCGTGTTCTCAAGTCCGGTCTGTAATGCGGTATATTTTTCACTGGTCGCAAGGTCTTGAACATCGCACCAACATTCATAGAACACCGATGACACCTGCTGCCTCCTGCCGTCAATAACCTTTGTCTCTTTTCTTATCACTTTTATCCGTCCGGTCATGTGCTGCTGCCTCCATACATTTCATTGAGTAGCATTGAGGAAACCGCATTTGATAATTTCTTTTCATTCCCTTGGTATGCGTCCGGATTGTCGTACTGGTCTTTGACAAATATCATGGTCAGCAGCTTTTGTCGGCTTGTCATTGCGTATGGATTGAAATTCGG
This sequence comes from Candidatus Merdisoma sp. JLR.KK011, assembly GCF_036941125.1. Classification (NCBI taxonomy): domain Bacteria; kingdom Bacillati; phylum Bacillota; class Clostridia; order Lachnospirales; family Lachnospiraceae; genus Candidatus Merdisoma; species Candidatus Merdisoma sp. JLR.KK011. The sequence goes on from NZ_JAYWSZ010000005.1 coordinate 15,495, forward strand.
TATGAGTTCCCCTAATTTCTCAAAAACCGTTTCTATAACCGTTTTCACAATGTCCTCGTCGTCGTCATAGTCAATCCTGCAATACCTCTTTGTCTGCTCCACAAAAGCGTCCATGTATTTTCCTTTTTCCTCGTCTGTCATGCCCTCACCTGCTTTCATGCAGGGGCGGTCATCCCGCCCCGCTCATTCCTACCCGTTTACGACCTCGGTGATTTCTCCCTTGATGACCGCCCCTTTGTCAACGGGCTGCACATCGAAACGGTCTCTCACCTTGATTCCGGTCAAATCCTTTTCCCACAACCCCGCACCTTTATCATTGAGGTCGATGGTCAGCACATTCCGGTCAAAGAGTGTGATTGCCTCTTTCAAATCACCGCAGAAAACCGGATGTTTGTACCCTTTGACCGTCGTTCCATCCTCCGCAAGAATCGGCGTGGATTTCAGCGTCTTTTTTGACAGTTTTACAATCTGATATTCCCCGAAAAGCAATTTTCCCTTTGTCTGCAAAGTCGGGTCTTTCTGCAAGATATAGTTGCCGTCTGAATCTTTCAGCTTGTCAAGGAAGTTGAAACCGCTCTGATTCGTGATGACGATGGAGGATGCTGCGATTGCAGGGTCAAGCAGTTCGTTGAAAATATCCTTGAGGCTGTCAAGATTGGAAACGACCACCTCTTTCCCTGCCGTTATTTCATTCAGCTTTTTCAGAATCATCGCATTGCGGGTCGCCTTTGTCTTTTTTGCAATCCATTTGTTGATATACGCCATGATGTTGGCTGCCGTGTCCTCAAGCAGTTCGGCGGTCATCTTGAGGATGCCACCTTTTTTCTTGACCTTGTATTCGATAGGCTCGAAAACAGGTTCATCCATTTCCGGAAAGTCCGCAGCCTCATCCACGTTGTCAAACGGAGTGGATTCCGCATCGACCTCAATGTTCCTCGTGCCTGTCTTTGTGGTCACACCCTCAACATTGACATACTGCTCAAGGTTATCATCGGAACGGCGCAGTTCAATGATGTCGGTTCTGATGTCCTCCGGAATTGTCACGCCGATGCCCTGCTGCCCGTCGTCGTTCGGCGTTGCATCGGATGTCAGTGCGTCCTTGTAGACTTTCACGTCTGCCTCGTCCGGTTCAGTGTGCAGGAATCCGGCTTTGATGATATTGACGAAAGATTTGACAAGGTTCTTTTTGTCAGTCTTTTCACCGCCGACGACCTTTGCCGTTCCTGCCGTGACTTTGTCCTCGATTCCCTCACGCTCCTCCTCGTCCAAATCAAAGAGCAGGTCAAATTTTTCCTGCAACGTCTTGAGTTCCTCTTTCGCTGCCCTTGCCTTATCCAGTTTCCCGTCATTGACAAGGCTCTTGACCTCATTCTTTTTGTCATTGATTTGTTTCAAAAGTTTCTGCATTTCTTTGTTCATGGTCTCTTTTCTCCTCTCCATTCTTTAAATGCCGTAAAAATCCAAATCCGCAAGAATCTCCTGTTTTTCTGCCTCGATTCTCTGATTTTCACGGTTCTCAATCTCTGCGATGACCGCATCGACAATGTCTTTTGTTGTGGTTTCTCCCATTCCCTCCGGAATGTTCGTGTACCTGTCAAAGAAATCCGACGCACACGCTGCGACTGCTGCCCGCTCCTCGACCTCAACATCGAAATACTCTGCAAGTTTTTCCCCGTTGAACCACGTTTCCGCTGCCATGAGAGCCTTGAGTTTATCTCTCGTGACACCGTCTCTCGTGTGCTGCTCATAAATGTCGAGAATGGAATCCTCGCACAAATTCAACTGTTTTATAGATTCCTTGTGGTCGTCCGCATTTCCTATCGTGATGCACAAGGGCTTGTGAATCATCGCTTGTGCGCCCGTTGCGAAATGCAGTTCGTCACATGCAAACATGATGACGGATGCGATTGACGCTGCCATCCCGTCCACATAGCCGACCTTGTGTCCGTTGTACCGCTTTAACTGGTTATAGATTGCCAGTCCTGCAAATACATCACCGCCACCGGAATTGAAATAGATGTCAATGTCCTCATATCCATCCAACTGGTGCAGAAAATCAGCGATGTCCTGCGGGCATTTGTCCTCCTCATACCACATGGATTCCCATGTCGCTGATACGATGTCGCCGTAAAAGTACAAGGAACATCTGCCCTGCCCCTCGTCCTCCATAAAGTCCACATAACCGACCTTTTCCGTCTTTCCGGTGCGCCTGTTCTTTTTTGTGAAATCAAAACGCTTTTTCAGTGCCATTTCACTCACCTCCCTCCTCTGTTTCCCCGTCCTCTGCCTCGTCGGTTTCGTCCGGTTCGTTTTCCTCTGTGACCTGCTGCCCCGTTTCCGGTTCATTTTCCTCCGGTTGCTCCGGTTCGGCGGTCTCCTCCTCTGTCTGACCGCCTTTCTGATACGCTGCCCCCGCCATAGTCAGCGGAACAATGTTTCCATTCGCAAACAGTTCATCGCCTCCCTCTGCATCCGGCATGTCGAGTTTTCTTCTCGCCTCGTTTGGCTTGATGATAGAGCCTCCGACACCCTCTTTCAGATAAGACATTTGTGTCTTTGAATCTGTCCGGAAAAGCACCTTTTCGTTGTACTTGTAATAAAATCCGGAATCCTGCTCCTCCTCCGTTGTCATCTTGTAGTTGATTTCCTCCTCATACTGCTTGATGATGAACAACTCCGTGTCAACGTAGAAAGACAACTGCTGCAATTCACTGTTTGCATAGGATGATTTTGAGTAGTCGTTAATCTGATTCGGCTTTACTCCGAACGCTGCTGCAATCTGTAAAGCTGTGTATTTTTTCAGTTCAAAGAACTGTGAATCAGTCAGTTTGATGTCAAGGGGAGTGAGTTTCATCCCCAACGGCACGGGCAGGATTTTCCCGACATTCTTCGCCCCGCTGCCGAACTCCTCGAACGACTGCCGGAGAGCCTCTTTCGCCCCCTCATTCAGTTCGCCCGTGTATTCAAGCGTTGCTTTCGCTGTCAGCCCGCTCTCATACATTTTGTTCATGAAATCCTGTGACGCTGACGCTCCGCTCACCGTATCTTTCAAAATCTGCTGCACGGGCAGTCCGGTGATTCCGTCAAAACTGAATGATGTTTTAAAGTGCATCACCTCGTCGGTGCTGAAAACGTACTGTCTGCCGGATGTCGGGTCTGTGTAGACGTACCACAAACGCCCCACCCCTGCGAATATCCCCGCATCATCGACAACTATCTGCACACAATTTGACTGCATCACCCACAAGTCAATGATTCGGAACTCTCCCCCGTACCGCTGCCGGATGAACTTTTTTCTCATGTAGACATAGGCGTTCCCGTAATGGTTGCGGTTCATTTCAACGGTGTTCCAAAATACAGTAGGTGTCATGAACGGGTTCGGTCTCTTTGTCAGCAGCTTTGACGTTTCGGTCTGCTCTGCCTCCACGATTCCCTTGTCCGTTCTCTGATAGTATTTGATAGGCATTTTTGCAAGCGTCTCCGACAACATCTTGAGGCATGTGAAATATGTCACCTCTGATGTCGGTTTCCTCCTCCGGCGCAGCCCCAACGATTCAAGGAATGATGTTGAGTTCAGCGTCCTCACGCCCCCGCTGTCCTCCGGTGCGCCCCTCCACCAGTTCACGAAACGGCTTGCAAGCCTCTGAAACGGATTCATTCTCTATTCACCACCTTTCATATATTTCTGATATTGCACAAGCCAGTCATTCACGGATTCATTGATGTCCGGCTTGTATTCCTCTTTCATTGCTGCTTTCCACCCGTCGATGATTGCGTCAATCGGGTCGATGCGGTCTGTCGTGATGTCCTTGTCAATCTTGATTTCCCCATAATTGTTGGAAATGGTCTTTGCATTTGCGATTGACCATGTCAGCAGTTCATCGAATGGAACGACTTTCTTTTTATCGCCCTTTCCGACCTCAACGCCCTCAATCTCGACGTTGCCCGCAAGGATTTCCAGTCTGAAATCTACGGTCGCATCGTTCAACTCTTTCGCCGTCTGCGTCACTGATACGGAATCGAACCCCAACGCCTCAAGGTCTGACAGGAACGCCGACGCATTGTGCGGGTCATAACAAATCAACTGCGGTTTCAAATCATGCTCTTTCACGAGTTCCTCAAGATATTTGATGATGTATTTATAATCTGTCTTGATTCCTCCCAGTGTTTCCGTGACCGTCACAAGACCCTTTTCAATCCATAAGTCATACGGAATCTTGTCAGTCTTGATATGGTCATCAACCCGTGATTTCGGGATGAATGAATGTGTATGTACAAAATACTTTTTCACATCGCCGACCATGTGCGGGATGATGATTGCGATTGAGGTCAAATCCCCTCCGGATGACAGGTCAACCCCGACATAGCATTTTGAGCCTTTGAAATCTTTCAGCGATTTCAGAACGGCGCACATCTTCCACTTTGCAATTTCCTTGATGTACATGGAATTTGACCACTGCATCCACATGTCAAGCTGCTTTACAAGGAAATCCCGCAAGTCCTCCCCGCCCATGTCACGGGCGGTATGTGCGACCGGAATGAGGTTCTCGACCGCATCCGCATCAAACTCAAGAATCGGGTTCGCCTTTATCCAGTTTTCCGGAGTATACCAGTCATCCTCTGCGTCCATCTGTGCGATATAGACGAACTGACTGTCATTCTCGAACACGCCTCTCAAGAGATTGCAGCAGTATTCATATAATTTGTAGCAGGGCGATTTCAAATCGAATCCCGCCGTTGTTATGACTGAAATCAGTGCCGACTTGAGTTTTTTGATTCCACCCTCAAGCAGTTTGTACATCTGATTTGTCTTGTGTGCGTGGTACTCGTCAACGATTCCCAAATACGCACGGTGTCCGTCCAGTGACTTGGTATCTCCGGACAGGGCTTTTATTTCCGAATGAGTGAACAGGCAGTCTATTGTGTGGTTATGCTCGTGTACTCTGAACCACTCCGACAAATCCTCGTCGGAATTGATGAATTTAACAATTTCATCAAAGACAATGTTCGCTTGGTCTTGCTTTGTAGCGGTGCAATATATTTTCCCGTACTTGTAGCCGTCAAAATTGCCGTAATATGCAGCTAAAATCCCATTGATGAATGACTTTCCGTTCTGCCTCCCCAACTGTATGTAGGATGTTCTGAACCGTCTGTATGACTTTTCTTTCGTCCTCCACCCGTTGATTGAGCCTAAAATGAAACATTGGAACGGGTACGCTGTGACGCTTTCCTGCTCCTCGCCCTCTGCAATGGTGAGTTCCTCCGCAAAATTGATGATTTTCTCGGACTGCTCAACATCAAAATAGTATTTGTACGGTGCAGCCTTTGACTTTTCAATGTCGTCAAGATGCCTCTGACATGCCAGTCTGACAAGTTCTCCGGCTGTGATGCGCCCCTCTGTGACGTCAAGGGCGTATTGTGTGCATCGGTCGGTGATGCGCTCCGTTTTCGCCATTATGCGTTAGCGTATTTGCTGAACTTGTTTTCCGGTTTATCTGTTTTCGCTTTCGGAACGACCAAACGGCAACGGCTCGACACCGTCATCCCGAAATCGCCTGCCCCCTGCCGACACTGTTTCATGCAGCGGTCTTGTATAATCATGAGACGCTCACGTTCCCCGTTCACGACCTGCCGTGTTCCGACCTGCACCTGCTCTTTTTCCCCCGTTTTCGGATTTGTCTGCGTCTCATAAACCGGAACATCCAACATCAACGGCGTTTCCCTTATCTGTGCCGTGATTTCGATATATTGTTCCTGTGCAATCAGCAACCTCGCAAGCGCATCACAATCAACATTCGCAATCAGCTTGATTTCAAGCAGGTCTTTCGCAAGTTTCCGGAACTTCTTTTTGAGTTCCGGCGTTAGGTACGGCGGGGGCTTGACCTTGTCATTCGGTGCGACGACCTCGGCGTTTTTCCTCGCCTCAATCTCTGCTTTTGTGAGGTGTTTTTTGCCTTTCATGACCACTAAATCCGTGGGCTGTCTCTGTCCTGCCATTGCAACGTCAACCCCCTTTCTGTCTAGTGTTCATCGGTTTCGTGTCACATTCTGACACCCTTTCCGGCGCACCCTGTTTACTGAAATTCCCGTGGGGAGTTTTCTCAAAGGAAAAGAGGGGGCGTGACTAGAAAAGCGTCACTCAAAACTTTTTCATACCCCCCTGCCTCTCGGAAATGGTATTCAATCAGTGACCTCAACCGTTTCTGTGTTGCTCTCATGCTTGCGTTGCTTTGTTTATATAGTGCTGTGATGGTGCTGTGTGTCTCGTGCTTGAGTGGTATCAAGTTCAGAGGGTTCAATCTCTGCTCCCAGTCCTCCTCAAGTTCCACGATGTGATGTATCGGGTCGGATTCCTCAAGCGTTTTCAATTCATGCAGGACATACAATGCGTATATATCCACATGGTCATAAACACTCATGATGACCGGACGCAATGCCCGCCACTCCCTTGATATATAGAACTCTGCTGCCCTCTGGTCTCTGCGTGTATTGTTGTACACCACATACCTTGACTGCTGCCTCCGCTCGCAGTCCTCACACATCTTGAGTGATTGAGGAATCAGCTTTCCACACCTGCATGATTTCAGCAGCATCATCCATCCTCCTCCCTTTGTTCCTGCTCCTGTCTCTGCTTTTGAGAGGCGGGCAATAGACCGCATCACTGCGCCCTGCTGCCCGCATATAACAGGAGGGCAAACAGGCAAGAAAAAAGCGACTGCATCTCTGCAATCGCTCGTCTCAACTGTTCA
>NZ_JAYWSZ010000006.1:0-342435 GCF_036941125.1 Candidatus Merdisoma sp. JLR.KK011
GAGATTCTTTCAAAGACAAATCAAATCATCGAGGCGGGAAAGGCAAAGCCGAAAAGATACGGCATGAGAATCAACCGCCTTGACAGCAATCCGGCGACCCGTGTGAAATATGTCCTTGATGCGGTAGGGATGACACCTGCGGGGATGAACTACTCCGGAGGCGGATTCGATTATGGAGACTGGGGAGACATTTGGTTCGTGAAGAACAACCGCCCCGTCATGCTGCGGACAGACGGAACGGTGGACTATGAACTCAACCATGAGAACCACGCATTGAAATTGACAGGCGGTGCGTCCGATATTGCAAAGACATCATACGGAGGGAACGCAATGTCTGAAATCCCTCTGATTTGGGTCAAGCGGTATTCCATAGCAAATTATGATTATGTGATTTTCTGCGAAACGCAGTACGATGACACATACAAGGCATACGCCCACACGGACGCAGACGGGAACATCCTGCCCGTGACTTATTTCCCGATGTATGAGGGGGCGGTCATCAATAACCGGATGCGTTCCCTGTCCGGTCAGACACCGACAGCGTCGCAGACGGACGCACAGGAAACCACGGCAGCGCAGCAGAACGGCGACCGATGGGATAAATTATCGTTTTCGGAAATCAGTCTCATGTATGAAATGTGTACCATGATTTCATGCAGCACAAACTCACAAACAAAATTCGGGAATGGGTGCAGCAGTTCAGACACTTTCCTCCAAACGGGAACGCTCAACGGGAAAGGACAGTTTTTCGGCAGCACATCCACGACGGCAGCGGTTAAAGTGTTCTATTGCGAGAACTTTTTCGGGAATTACTGGAAACGGCTGCGGGGGCTGCTGCTGATTAACGGCGTGTACCACATCAAGCCCGTTCCTCCCTACAATTCAGTGGGAACGGGGTACATCAACACGGGAATGACCGTGGGCGGTACATCCGGAGGATATATCTCACGGATGGAACTTGCGTCAGACATCGGCAGGATTCCGACCGTTGTGTCCGGAAGTGAGACCACATACGAATGTGACGGGTGTTGGTTCAACAATGCGATTGTCGCTGTTGCCCTGTTCGGTGGCGCCCGTGGCAACGGGTCGAGGTGCGGTTTGTCGTGCTGGGCTGTGGACAGCCCTGCGCGGGACGTGATCACGCACATCGTGGCGAGCCTTTCTTGTAAACCACCTGTGCAAGCTGCGTAAGCAGCAGGGGGGAACGGGGGGAGCCATCCCCCCGCAAAGGGAGGTTCGGAGGGCTTGCCCTCCGAGTGTTCCAGAGATTTTAGGATTTCCACGATAGTGGAAACACGGCGCATTTTACGCACAAACGAAAATTTTTGTGATAAAATCTCCGTCATGAATCAAAAGCCGATGACCCGACGTGACAGGGGATTCGGTGTGCGTCCTTGCCCTGTTCGGTGGCAACCGTGGCAACGGGTCGAAGTGCGGTTTGTCGTACTGGAATGTGAACAACCCTGCGACGAACGTGAACACGAACATCGTGGCGAGCCAATCTTATCAATGACGGAGCGTATAACCAAAAGCACACCGTTTCCCTACACCGCAGGGCGTTGAAATACGCCTAACCAGTGGAAATTGTACCGATGCAGGCAGGGGCGAGTAAGTTCAGACAGAAAGTCCTTGAGGTGATAAGAAAGATGGGTAAAAAGTCCGTCAATAACCTGTATAAGCCCATGTTAGAGCATGGCAATGTTGAGAAGAAATTTCACACGGCAGCACGGGGGAAAAGCAACCGACCGGATGTCGCTGCGATATTGAATCCGGACAACATTCAAACACACGTCAATGTGGTCATCGAGCAGTTATCCAATACCGCACCGGAGGGGTACAACGTACCCTGTCCGGAACGGGCATGGAAACCGACGAACCACGGGAAAGTCAGAATCAACGAGGGAACGACGAAAAAGGCAAGGGATATTGAAAAGCCACGATACAATTATGAGCAGGTCGTTCATCATATTGTGGTATCTGCCTGTTATGAAATATTCATGCAGGGGATGTATGAGTTTTCATGCGGGAGCGTTCCGCACAGGGGCGCACACTACGGAAAGAAGTACATCGAAAAGTGGATAAAGACAGACGGGAAGAACTGCAAATATATCCTCAAGATGGATATTCGGCACTTTTTCGAGAGCGTTGACCACGGCGTATTGAAAGAATGGCTTGCAAAGAAAATCAGAGACAAAAGGATGTTGCACATCCTCAATCTGATTATAGACGGGGCGGGGAATCCCGCAGGGGATGACCAGAAAGATGTCAAGGGTTTGCCGTTGGGGTTCTACACGTCACAGTGGCTTGCAAATTTCATGTTGCAGCCTCTTGACCATTACATAAAAGAGGAACTCCGTGCGGTGCATTATATCCGGTACATGGATGATATGGTCGTGTTCGGGAGGAATAAAAAAGAATTACACCGGATGCAGCAGTCAATCGCCCTGTTTCTGCGGGATAGGTTCAACCTTGAAATGAAAGGAAACTGGCAGGTGTTCCGGTTCGAGTACGTCGAGCGGAAAACCGGAAAGGTGAAAGGGCGACCGCTTGATTTCATGGGGTTCGAGTTCCACAAGGACAGGACAATCTTGAGGGAATCCATCATGTTAAGCTGCACAAGGAAAGTGAACAGGGTGTCAAAGAAAGATGTCATCACATGGTATGACGCAACGGCTATCCTGTCATATATGGGCTATCTCACACATACGGACACCTATCAAATGTATTTGCAGCGGGTCAAGCCACATGTGAACGTAAAGAAGTTAAAAAAGATAGTAAGCAAACACTCAAAAAGAGAGGAGAAAAAGAAACGTGAAAGAATGGAGAGAAGTGTTCGGAACGGAGACGGAGAGACCGGAGGAGTTCGACACGCAGCAGTCGCCGACAACGGTGTATCAGAGACGGAACATAAAACGGGAGACAAGGGCAGAACCGGACGGAACAAAAGTGACCGGATGGCTGCGGGAGGAGCGGGAGTTGACGATTGAGGAATATCATCAGATGGCACTCATGCAGCAGGTCGTCGCAGAGAACACGCAGGGAATCGTCGCATCCGTCACGGAGTTTCAGAAAGGGGCGGTCATCGACGAGTACACAATGCAGTTGATTGAGGAGGGAATCATCTAATGAGAATACTTGCGGAAAGCATCAAACGGTTGTATGTCGGCGAAAAGCTGACAAAAGCACAGGTCGCCGAACGTGTGCAGAAAGGAAGTATTTCAGCGGAGGAATATGCCTACATCACCGGAGAGGAATATCCGGACGGTGAGGGCGCATGACAACGCTTGAAATAATCTCACGGTTATGTGGCATAACGACCGGATTGTCTGAAATCGTGAGGAAACAGCAGGAAACCATTGAACGCTCAAAGGTCGAGGAGGCGGTCAAAGAGGAACTCCGTCAGATGGTGGACGGGGCAGAAAGGGAACTGGATGTCATGGAGTATCATTTGCGGAGAATCGTTGACACCGACGACGTTGAGGCGTTCGGAAAGGAGTAGACGTTGACGGTTGAAATCTCACTTTTGTTGTCCGGAATCTCTGTTGCTGCTGCAATCTTTTTCGGCATTTCCTCAAAGAACAGGAATGAACGGAAAGACACGGAGCAGGAGACGGAGGACAGGGCATCAACACACACGCTTTTGATGACAAAACTTGAGAATATTGCGGACGATGTCAAGGACATCAAACGTGATTACCGTGAGACCAACGCAGAGGTGCAGAACCTCCGTGAAAGGGTCGTGGCGGTGGAGCAGTCATTGAAAAGTTATCACAAGAGACTGGACGGGGCAAAATCCGACCAATAACAGGAGGGCGGGAAACAGGCAGGAATCAACGGCACGTTTGGAGGAACAAAAATGAGGATGACCAAGAGCGAGCGTCGCAGATACATCCGGCATCGGAAAAAGATGGAGCGGATGGCATTGCGGGCAGCGGAAAAGAAAGAAAAGGTCTCCGGTCAGTTCATGAATCGTGTTGTGATTGCGATGATTCTTGCAGCTTTTATCTTTACAGTCGTGATGATATTTGTGTTTGTGAGAACAGGGTCAGAGCCGTCCACGCTGATTGAAAATGTATTCAGATTTCTTTCAGTCGAGGGCGGGGCAATGGCACTCATAAAATCCGTTAAGACGGTAACAAGAAAGAGGTCAGACAGAGAATCAGAAATACAACATGAGAACGAGCCGGAGCAATGTGAGGAGGAATGACAATGAAATTCATCACGGAGAACTGGTTTGTGCTTGTGGCATTTGCAGCGGTGGCAGCAGCGGGAGGGTATGCGGTATATACTTTCGTGAAAATGCCGACCGACAAGCAGTTGAAAAAGGTGAGGGAATGGCTGCTCTATGCGGTCACGAAAGCAGAAAAGGAACTGGGAGGTGGTACGGGTCAAATCAAACTGCGGTATGTATACGACATGTTCGTGGCAAGGTTCACATGGCTTGCACAGGTGATCTCTTTTGAAATGTTCAGCATGATGGTTGACGAGGCACTTGAGAAAATGAAAGGGATGCTTGAAAGCAACAAGGCGATGCAGGAACTTGTGAACGGAAAACCGGAGGGTGATTTCGGCAATGGAGAAACGGAGGGGATGAAATGATTTCAAACTGCGGACATGATGAAAATAACAGATACAAGGGCGGGAAAGCGGGAGACCAGACCGGAGGGGAATGGGCGTTGATTAAGTGGAATAACCGCCAGTGGAAATGCGTTCTCCGTCATCCGGATGCGAAAGTCCGGAAAATGATTTCGGATATGGCGACGGCAGCAGCAAAGAACAATAAAATCGGATATGACCAAAGTGAACGGTATACCTTTTGGCAGCATTTGAAAGCGAGCGGTTACGACCCCGCAGGAATCACGGTCGCTTGCGAGGCTGATTGCAGTTCCGGCGTGGCTGCAATCGTAAAGGCTGCGGGTTATCGTTTGGGAATCCAAAAGCTGAAAGATGTGAGCATTTATTGTTATACCGGAAATCTGCGGGCAGCTTTAAAGGCTGCGGGGTTCGAGGTATTGACAGAAAGCAAATATCTGACAGGCGATGCGTATCTGCTTGAGGGCGACATCCTGCTCAATGATTCCTGCCATACCGCAACGAACGTGACGACGGGGGCAAAGGCAACAACGACGGAGCAGACCGCATCAAACGGGGCAACGGTCGTCACAAAGGTTGACGCTGCCCAGGGCAAGGATAAGAGCCTCACCGGAACGTATGAGGTCACAGCGTCGGACTTTTTGTCTCTGCGGGCAGGGGCAGGAACGGGCAAGACGGAGATTGAAAAGATGCAGCACGGGGAAAAGGTTCAGTGTTATGGGTATTATACGGACGTTTCCGGCGTGAAATGGCTCTATGTGGTCTATAAGGGAATCACGGGATTTTGCTCAAGCAAATATCTGAAAAAGAAATAAGGAGGACGGATTCATGTTATATTATTTAGGCAAGGGAACGGAGTTCAAGAAAGAGGAGTGCAAGGAATACAAGACCATCGAGGGGGCGTTGCGGGCAGCAGCAAAGGACGAGGCGTTCGTGGTATGGGATGAAAACGGAAAGGTCGTCGGAGGGCTGACCGACAATGTTCCGGAGGGGGCATTGAAAACAAATCCGGACGGCAGTGTTCCGGCGTTTGATAAAAGCGGTCATCCGGTCGGAACGGTGGACGCAGAGACGGCGCAGAAAGCCACCGGAGAGGGCGCAGAGACCGCCACAGACGGGCAGAACGGGGCAGAGCCGGAAAAGAGTACACCGGAGACCGAAAACGCCGGAAATGGGGCAAATACAGAGCCGGAGGAAAGCGAGACAATCATTCCGCAGGGAACAATGAGAGTGACGGTGATTTGCGACGGAACACTCAATTTGAGACGTTCGGCAGAATGGGGGAACGAAAATATTTGCGGTCGTGCATCACGGGGGCAGTCATATTATGTGAAAGCGATTCATACAGTACAGGGAAAGAAGATGGTGCAGACGATTGATGACGTTTATCTGTCCGGACAGTCTGAACATGTACAGTTTGAGCAGTTATAAAATCCCATAAGTGGAGACGCAAAGACGGTCATGTGGTACAATCAAGGCAATGCGAGAGTGTATGAGTGGGTTTGGATAACTGACACGTAACTGACAAATTGCTTGAAAATGCCGTATTTTAGGCATTTGGAACTATCCAAGAGATAGGAAAACGGAGTATCAAATATGGATTTCAATCCCCAGAACTTATACGTTTTGGGGATTTTGTCTGGTTTTTGTATAAAATGCCAGTAGATATTTATCAGAAAATGAGTATAATATAAGTAAGAAGTTCAGTTGAACCTCTTACTATTCTGCCGGAACTGCATATCGGCATTTATAGAAAAGGTGCAGATACAAATATTTTTCGCTACCCAGCGAGCGACTAATAAATGGCTGGGATACAAATATTTGTGCTCCGCTGCTTAGCGGAGCATTTTTTGTACATAGGAGATATTTTGAATACGGGTAATTTTTATTTTATCAAAGATGAGTATTATAAGAGGTTTCCCAAATGTGGATTAATGGGAAATAAGGATAGTGATGAGGCAGGAGTGCATGGGAGACCTTGTTTCTATTGTTTTGAGATGGATGGATATTTTTGGATGGTGCCTATATCATCTAAAACGGAAAAATATAAGGCATTATATGAGGAGAAGAAAAAGAGATATAAGGAATATGATGGTTTACGATTTGGATATGTAAATGGAAAGTACAGAGCTTTTTTAATACAGAATGTATGTCCAGTGAGTGAAGAATATATTGACTGTCAGTATATGATTGAAAACAATACTGTGCCTGTTAAGATAAATGATGAACTGTCAGCAGAAATAAATGGTATTGTGAGAAAGGTAATCAGGCTAAATAAAAGAGGAATCAGGATTGTTTTGACGGACATAAATAATATTTTGAATGGGTTGAATGAAAACACCAATCCCCCAGCTATGCTGGGGAGAATAGAGTAAGCCGTAGCAAAGAGGATACCTTAAAAAAGCCTCCTATGCTAATATGAGAAAGGTGTCGCAAGCCAATCTCAAGAATAGGAGGCGGTCCAAATGGACAGTAAAAGTTTATCACATACAAGATGGAAATGCCAGTACCATATTGTATTTATACCTAAATACCGAAAAAAGAAATTATTCGGTCAGTTGAAGCTCGATGTACGAGAAATAATAAGTACATTATGCAGATACAAGGGAGTAGAAATAATAGAAGGAGCAGTGTGTGCCGACCATGTACACATATGCGTAAGTATTCCGCCAAAGCTAAGTGTTTCAAATTTTATGGGATACCTAAAGGGGAAGAGTACGCTAATGATATATGACAGGCATCCGGAGCAACAAAGCAAATGGAATAAAGCATTTTGGGCAAGAGGGTATTATGTAGCAACGGTAGGAAATGTAACAGAGGATGCCATAAAAAAATATATCCGGGATCAGTCAGAAGAGTCCCAAAAAGAAGAAAGTGAGGGAGCCGCTTTTTAGCGGAGGCAAGTAGTATAAGCTTGCGATACCCGCCTTTCAGGCGAGCAGCAACAGAGCCCTTGGGGGCGTTTTTCAAACCCCCACTTGAAGTGGGGGTTGGTGATTAGATAGAATATTTGCGGAAAGTGTTCCCAAATGTATATTCCAATATGGAAACAAAATTTGTCACGGAATTTGTCATGGAAATGCAAAAGCACCGCAAATACGGTGCTTTTGCGACAGCAGATAACGGGAATCGAACCCGCCTCCCCAGCTTGGGAAGCTGGTGTTCTACCAATGAACTATATCTGCGTATGTTCCTATTATAACACAAGAAATCCAGAAATCAAGATCAAAATTTAGAAAGAAAAAAGCGCCCGGGGGAACCAGGCGCTTTTTCCTTTCTTATGAGGGGGGAGATAGTGATGTTTAAATCAACTATCTGCATTTATTATAATATCCAAATGTGTTCAAAGTATGTCCATTTTCTAAAAGAATGCTAAAAAAATTGCACAAAAATTAAAATGTCCTTAAGACAAACGAAAATACCATGGAAGGATTGGAAAAAAAGTACAGAGTGTGGTATACTAGCAAAGAACAGTTCGGGGCACATCTGGCGCTCTTGTCTTGTTCAAGGATTAAGCAGAATAAACACAGGGAGGATAAGACAAGTGTCTGCAATACGCATAGTAGAAAACGAACAATTAAAGGTTTGTGTCAGTGATCACGGAGCAGAGCTTTGCAGTATTTTCGATAAGAAGACGGGCAGGGAAGCAGTCTGGACGGCAGATCCGGCATATTGGAACCGTCATGCGCCGGTGCTGTTTCCCTTTGTGGGAAAGGTGACGGGAGGCTTTTACACCTATGAAGGGCAGAGATACCCTATGGGGCAGCACGGCTTTGCCAGAGACCGCGAATTTCTTTTCCTGGATGCCGACGGAAGTACCATCCGGCACCGCCTTGTGTCTGATGAGGAGAGCCGTAAAGTGTATCCCTTTGATTTTGAATTGGAAATCGTGCATAAACTGGAGGGAAACTGTGTAACAGTAGAATGGAAGGTAAATAATCCGGGAGAGAAGCGGATGTATTTTTCCATTGGCGGCCATCCGGGCTTTTGTGTGAGCCAAAATGCGGGAAGCCGTGTGGTGTTTGAGGGGAAAGAATCTTTAAGCCGCGTGGCCATTGATTTGGAAACGGCAGGAGTGGACGTGGAACATCCGGAAACCTTGAATTTAGTTCAAGGAGCATACCAGGTGGACGAACATACCTTTGATCGGGATGCGTTGATTTTTGATCACGGCCAGGTGAAGCAGGTAAGCCTGGAAGAAGCCGACGGGACACGCCTGGTAACCATGCGCTGCCCGGATGCTTTAAGCGTGGGGATCTGGTCTCCGGTAGGAAAGCAGGCGCCCTTCATCTGCCTGGAACCATGGATTGGCAGATGTGACAACAGCGGTTTCACAGGAGAATTAAAGGATAAATTCGACATACAGAGTCTTGAGCCGGGAGAAAGCTTTGAGACTGCGTATGATTTAGTGATAGGGGAGTAAGGGTGGCTGAAAATTGATTTCATATGGGTGTACTTTGAGGAATATTACGGGACTTTTAATAGGAGGCTGAAATATGCGTGCAGTAAGGGAATTGCTAAAAGATCTGGACTACGAGGTCATAAAAGGAAGCATAGACATCAATGTAAACGATCTTGTCTACAATACAGCAAAGGTCACGAAGGAATGTCTTTTTGTATGCATAAAAGGCATGGCCTTTGACAGCCATGACGCAGCAGCCCAGGCAGCCGATGCCGGTGCAGTTGTAATCGTGGCCGAGCGCCCGGTAGAGGTGCCGGAAGGGATCACGGTCGTCCGGGTTAAGGATACCCGGTATGCCCTTGCCCTTATTTCAGAAGCGTATTTCGACTATCCGGCGAAAAAACTGAAAGTCATCGGAATCACGGGAACCAAGGGAAAGACCACAACCGCCTTTATGATACGTTCGATACTGGAGCATGCAGGAATCTCCACAGGCCTTATCGGAACCATAGAGACGATTATCGGAGACCGCCATATTCCGGCGGACAATACAACACCGGAATCCTATGCCATTCAAGAGGACTTTGCCCAGATGATCGCGGCAGGCTGCAAGGTAGTTGTGATGGAGGTATCTTCCCAGGGACTGAAGCTTCACCGGACGGCCGGAATAGAGTTTGACCTGGGCATCTTTACAAACCTTGCCCCGGATCATATCGGGCCGGGAGAGCATGAGAGCTTTGAGGAATATCTGGAGTGCAAAAGCCGCCTCTTCCGCCAGTGTAAAGCTGGAATTGCAAATATCGACGATGCATACTTTGAGAAAGTGCTGGAAGGCCATACCTGCCGGCTAGAAACCTACGGATTTTCCCAAGAGGCCGATTTGCGCGCCTCCCAAATGAAGCTTATCAGCCGCCCGGGATATCTGGGCGCGGCCTACCAGGCGGAGGGTCTGGCTGACTTCCCGGTGGAAATCGATCTTCCCGGAAAATTCAGCGTGTACAATTCCCTGGTAGCCATTGCAGTGTGCCGCCATTTTGATATTTCAAAAGAGGATATGCTGGAAGCTTTAAAGGCTGCAAAGACAAAGGGCAGGATTGAGAAAATCGAAGTATCCGATGAATTTACCTTGATGATAGATTATGCTCACAATGCCATGAGCCTGGAAAGCATTCTTACTACTTTAAAAGAATATAATCCAAAGCGCCTGGTGTGCCTGTTCGGCTGCGGCGGCAACCGTTCCAGGCTGCGGCGTTTTGAGATGGGAGAGGTGTCAGGCCGTCTGGCGGATCTGACGGTAATCACCTCCGACAATCCCAGGTTTGAGGAGCCCCAGGCGATTATAGACGATATAAAAACAGGAATCGAAAAGACCAGCGGCGCTTATGTAGAGATTATAGATAGGAAGGAAGCCATCCGCTATGTGATTGAGCATGGCCGTCCGGGGGACGTTATTGTACTGGCCGGCAAGGGCCATGAGGATTACCAGGAGATACGGGGCGTGAAGTATCCCATGGATGAACGGGTGCTGATCCGGGAGGTATTGGAGGAGCTGGCACAGGAAGAAAAGAGATAGGCAGTATGGATATGGCAGAAAGAGGTGGATTGTGGCCCGTTATGCCAATGTGATTGTAGATATTTCCATGGAAAAATTGGATAAAACCTTTCAGTACCGGATTCCCGAGGAACTGAAAGGAGTACTTGCCGTGGGGATGCAGGTGGTTGTCCCTTTTGGAAACGGGGCGCGCACCCTCACAGGCTATGTAGTAGAGCTGACGGATGTCTGTGAATTTGATCCTTTGCGGACAAAGGAGATTAAGGAGATTTCGAAAAAGGGAGTTTCCCTGGAGGGGCAGATGATTTCCCTGGCCCAGTGGATGCGCGGCACCTACGGGGCGACTATGAATCAAGCATTAAAGACAGTGCTTCCGGTTCGGAAAAAGGTACAGGAAAAGACGAGAAAGAGGCTGGTGCGTACGATCTCCCTGGAGGAAGCACAGACTTACCTGAAGCTCTTTGAACAAAAGCACCAGACAGCCAGGCTGCGCCTGCTGGCAGCCTTGATGGATACGCCGCAGCTTGATTACCGCCTGGCGGCAGAGCAGCTTCATCTGACGGCCCCTACCATAAAAAAGCTGGAGGAAATGGGGATTCTGAAGGTGGAGACAGAGACGATGTTCCGCAATCCGGTCAAAAGATCCGAGCTTTGCCCTCATCCCTTTGATCTGACACAGCAGCAGCAGGAGATCGTAGATGATATTCAGAAACGTCTGGCAGAGGGAGACAAGCGCCCCTCCCTGATTCACGGAGTTACAGGCAGCGGAAAAACAGCCGTTTATCTGGAACTGATCGGAAAGGTTCTGGAGCAGGGCAGGGAAGCCATTGTGCTGATCCCCGAGATTGCGCTGACCTTTCAGACAGCTCTTCGATTTTATAAGCGTTTCGGGGATCAGGTTTCCATTATCAATTCCCGGCTGTCTGCCGGAGAACGGTACGATCAGTTTGAACGGGCGAAACGCGGAGAGGTAAAGGTTATGATTGGCCCCAGATCTGCGCTGTTTACGCCTTTTCGGAATCTGGGAATGATTGTAATTGACGAGGAGCACGAGGCCAGCTATAAGAGCGAGACGGCGCCGCGGTATCATGCCAGAGAGACGGCTGTTGAACGGGCGCGGATGGCGGATGCCATTGTGGTTCTTGGTTCGGCCACGCCCTCGGTGGAATCTTATGATAACGCACAGAATGGAACATACTGTTTATATAAACTGAAGCAGCGGATTTTCGGACAGACCCTGCCTTCGGTGGAGATTGTAGATCTCAGGCAGGAATTAAAGGAAGGCAACCGCTCCATTTTAAGCCGGAAGCTCAGACAATTAATGGAAGAGCGTTTAAATAAAGGCCAGCAAATCATGCTGTTTTTAAATCGGAGAGGTTACGCGGGCTTTGTTTCTTGCAGAGCCTGCGGACATGTGTTAAAATGTCCCCATTGTGATGTGTCTTTGTCCCTCCATACAGGAGGACGCATGATCTGCCATTACTGCGGCTACGAAGAGCAGGCAGAGAAAGCGTGCCCCTCCTGCGGCTCCCCTTACATCGGGGCTTTCCGGGCAGGAACCCAGCAGGTGGCGGAGGTTGTGCAGAGAGAATTTCCCAAGGCAAGGGTTCTGCGGATGGACATGGATACAACCAAGAATAAGGATGGCCACGAAAAGATTCTGGAAGCATTTTCCGAGGGAAGGGCAGATGTTCTGGTAGGAACACAGATGATTGTAAAAGGCCATGATTTTCCGGCAGTGACGCTGGTGGGGGTTCTGGCAGCAGATTTGTCTCTCTATACCAGCGATTACCGGGCGTCTGAGCGGACGTTTCAGCTGTTGACCCAGTCGGCAGGCCGGGCTGGGAGGGGTAGGGAAGAGGGGACTGCGGTGATTCAGACC
Source organism: Candidatus Merdisoma sp. JLR.KK011 (assembly GCF_036941125.1). Taxonomy (NCBI): domain Bacteria; kingdom Bacillati; phylum Bacillota; class Clostridia; order Lachnospirales; family Lachnospiraceae; genus Candidatus Merdisoma; species Candidatus Merdisoma sp. JLR.KK011. The sequence continues at coordinate 12,430 of NZ_JAYWSZ010000006.1, forward strand.
TACAGCCCGGGGCATTACAGCATTGAGACTGCGGCGGCCCAGGATTATGAATTGTTTTTTGAAAAAGAGCTTGCTTACCGCCGGCTGATGGAATATCCGCCCACAGCATATCTTCTGGCAGTCTATCTCTCCCATGGAGAAAAAGAAGCTCTGGAGGAAAGAGCGGGAAGCCTGAAAGAGATACTTGGGAAGCTGGCAGGAGAGAAGGCCGTACAGATCATCGGCCCTGCGGACGCCTATGTGGCAAAGGTAAAAGACATCTACCGGAAGGTGGTTTATCTAAAAGGAAGGGAATTGAAGGAGCTTACAAAGCTCAAAGGAGAATTGGAGGCCGTTGTGCAGCAGAGAGAAGAGCTGCAGCAGCTGAATATACAGTTTGATATGAATCCCATGAATGGATTTTAAAATATTATAGCGTTTCATACCAGTGCGCCGAAGGGACTTTGCCCTTTAGTGCCATCGCGCAGCGATTTAAAATAGGAGGATTAGGAAATGGCAATCAGAAAAATACGGCAGTTAGGGGACGAGATTCTGCGTAAAAAGTGCAGGGAGGTTCCGGAAATGACTGCCAAGCTGAAGGAGCTTGTTGAGGACATGTATGATACCATGTATGAAGCGGAAGGAGTGGGCCTGGCGGCGCCCCAGGTGGGAATTTTAAAACGCATCGTTGTGATAGATGTGGACGGAACTCCCTACACCATGGTCAATCCCAGAATTCTGGAGACCAGGGATACGCAGGAAGGAAGCGAGGGCTGCTTAAGCGTTCCCGGAAAAGCGGGAGAGGTGCTCCGGCCCGCCTTTGTGAAAGCAGAAGCATGGAATGAAAATATGGAGCATTACGTAGTGGAGGCAGACGGCTATCTGGCAAGAGCCATCTGCCATGAGCTGGATCATCTGGAAGGCATCGTTTACGTGGATAAGGTAGAAGGCGAGCTCTATGATGTGGAGCCGGAAGACGAGGAGTAAAGGGTATGAAAATAATTTTTATGGGAACGCCGGATTTCGCCGTGGGGACGCTGGAAGCTCTGGTGAAAGCCGGACATGAGATTACTCTGGTTGTCTCCCAGCCGGACCGGCCAAAAGGCAGGGGCCATGAGCTGGTTCCCACGCCGGTAAAGGCGGCGGCCCTGGCACACAAGCTTCCTGTTTATCAGCCGGCAAGGATCCGCCGGGAGGATGCGGTGGAGAGGCTTCGTGATACCGAGGCGGACGTGATTGTGGCAGCGGCTTTCGGCCAGCTGATTCCCAAGGCTGTTTTGGAAATGAAGCGGTATGGCTGCATCAATGTCCACGGCTCTCTGCTTCCGAAGTACCGGGGCGCGGCTCCCATCCAGTGGGCAGTCATTGACGGGGAAGAGGAAAGCGGCATTACCATTATGCAGATGGATGAGGGACTGGACACAGGGGATATGCTGCTGAAGGCTTCTATCCCCCTTGAGCCCAAGGAGACCGGAGGAAGCCTGTTTGACAAGCTGAGCGCATTGGGAGCTTCCCTCTGCGTGACGGCTCTTGAAAAGCTGGAGGCAGGAGAGCTTAAGCCGGAAAAGCAGGGGGAACCGCCTACCGATTACGCCCGGATGCTGACAAAGGAAATGGGGGAACTGGATTGGGCCAGACCGGCAGCAGAGCTGGAGCGTCTGATACGGGGATTGAATCCCTGGCCCAGCGCCTACACCAGGCTTTCCGGCAAGACCGTAAAGATCTGGGACGCAGATGTATGTGAGGAGGAACAGGCGGGAAGAGCCTTAGGGGAGATAGTGAGGGTTACAAAGGATGCTGTCTATGTGGCCTGCGGACAGGGGCTTCTTAAAATCAATGAGCTTCAGCTGCAGGGAAAGAAACGTATGGATACAGCGGCATTCCTAAGAGGATACCGGCTGGAGGAAGGAAGCATTTTCCAATAAGGAAAAATGCCAGGAAAGGAGATAAAACATGCCTTATTACGGATATGGTTACTATTTTGACCCCACATATATTCTTGTGCTGATTGGATTGGCGATTTCGCTGATTGCATCTGGAAAGGTTAAGGGGACTTATGCAAAGTACAGCAAGGTGCGCAGCCGTTCCGGTATGACCGGGGCCCAGGCGGCAGATCGGATTTTGAAATCAGCGGGCCTTTACGAGGTGCGCATTGAGCACATTGCAGGCAGTCTCACCGATCACTACGATCCCAGAACCAAGGTGCTGCGTCTGTCGGATTCCGTCTATGGTTCCGCTTCGGTGGCGGCCATCGGCGTGGCGGCCCATGAGTGCGGCCATGCCATCCAGGACGATCATTCCTATGCGCCTCTGCGGATCCGCAATTCCCTGGTGCCCGTGGCAAATATCGGAACCCAGGCAGCCTGGCCCATTATTCTGGCGGGACTTTTCCTGGGGAGCTCTTCTTTTTTGATTAATCTGGGAATTCTGCTGTTTTCCCTGGGCGTGCTGTTTCAGCTTGTCACCCTGCCGGTGGAGTTCGACGCTTCCGCCCGGGCCATCCGGATTCTGGGAGATTCGGGAATCCTCTATGAGGAGGAAGTGAAGCAGACAAGAAAAGTCTTGAGCGCAGCGGCTATGACTTATGTGGCGGCAGCAGCGGCCTCCATCTTATCGCTTCTCAGGCTTTTGATATTGTTTGGAGGAAGAAGCCGTGACTGAGGGACCGGACTGCAGGGAGCTGGCCCTTGGGATTTTGATGGAGGTAACCAGGCAGGAGGAGTACAGCCACATTGCCATCCGGAATGTGCTGGAGAAATACCAGTATCTGGGCAAGCAGGAGAGGGCTTTTCTGACCCGTCTGACGGAAGGAACCCTGGAATGGATGCTCCACCTGGATTATATCATCAACCAGTTTTCCAGTGTCCGGGTCAATAAGATGAAGCCGGTCATCCGCAATCTTCTCAGGATGTCCGTTTACCAGTTAAAATTTATGGACGGCGTTCCGGCTTCTGCGGTCTGCAATGAGGCCGTAAAGCTGGCTGGGAAAAAGAGCTTTCGGAATCTTAAGGGTTTCGTGAACGGCGTTCTGCGCGCCATTGCAAGGAATCTGTCCCAGGTATCTTATCCGGATCCTGCGGATAAGCGTGCTTACCTGTCAGTGATGTATTCCATGCCGGAGTGGATTGTGGAGGACTGGCTGGCTTGGTATGGGCCGGATACAACGGAGCAGATTTTGAAGGCCTTTCTGGAAAAGGAGCCTCTCTCTATCCGCACGAACCTGGCAAAGGTAAGTCCCAAGGAGCTGAAAGACCGTCTGGAAAGCCAGGGAATTGCGGTTTCAAAGGCCGCCTGGCCTGAGTATGCCCTGCGGATAGAGCAATATAATTACCTGGGGGCAATTCCGGAATTTCGGGAAGGGCTGTTCCAGGTTCAGGATGTGAGCTCCATGCTTGCAGTGGAAGCGGCAAAGCCCAGGGAGGGAGACGTATGCATCGATGTGTGCGCAGCTCCCGGAGGAAAGAGCTTTCATCTGGCAGAAAAGCTTGGGGGCACAGGCAGAGTGGAGGCCCGGGATCTGACGGAATATAAGACAGAGCTCATTCGGGAAAACGGGGAACGCTTAGGAGCCGGGAACCTGATTATCCGCCAGTGGGATGCCTGCGTCCTCCATGAAGAATCTGTGGAGACTGCCGATCTGGTTTTAGCCGATCTGCCCTGCTCCGGCCTTGGAGTGCTGGGGAAAAAGACGGATCTGAAATACCGGATGACCAGAGAGCAGCAGGAAGACCTGGCCGGGCTTCAAAGAAGGATTCTTGGGATCGTGCAGGCTTATGTAAAGCCGGGGGGAACACTGATTTACAGTACCTGCACCATCAATCCGGGAGAAAACGAGAAAAATGCAGCCTGGTTTCTGGAGCATTTTCCTTTTGAGGCGGTACCCCTTAAGGACTGCCTTCCAGCCGAGCTTGTCAGTGCGGCGGGAGACGGGGGAATGCTCCAGCTTTTGCCGGGAGTTCACGGCTGCGACGGGTTTTTCATTGCAAAATTCAGAAAAAAAGCGGGATAGTTTCGTGAAAAGCGGTTGAAGGAATCGAATACAATGGAACAGACAGACATAAAGTCCCTGACCTTGACGGAGCTTTGGGAGGAGTTTCAAGGCCGGGGAGAGAAAGCCTTCCGTGCAGATCAGGTCTATCAGTGGATGCATGAAAAGCTGGCAGAGGACATCTCCAGGATGAGCAATCTGCCAAAAGCTTTTCGGGAATGGCTGGAAAAGGAATATGAATACGTTACTTTGGAGATCGTAGAAATACAGAGATCAAAACTGGACGGCACCTGTAAGTACTTGTTCCGTCTGCCGGACGGCCATGTGATTGAGAGCGTACTGATGCGGTATCGCCATGGAAATTCCGTCTGCATTTCTTCCCAGGCCGGCTGCCGGATGGGCTGCCGTTTCTGCGCCTCCGCCATCGGAGGGCTTAAGCGGAACCTGCGGCCTTCGGAGATGTTGGAGCAGATATACCGGATACAGCAGGACTGCGGTGAGCGGGTATCCAATGTGGTTGTCATGGGCACGGGAGAGCCTCTGGATAATTATGACAATCTGGTGCGGTTTATCCGGCTTTTGTCCCATGAAAAAGGGCTGAATATCAGCCAGAGAAGCATCACGGTATCCACCTGCGGCATTGTGCCGGGGATACGGGCCCTGGCAGAGGAGGAGCTGTCCGTGACGCTGGCTCTGTCCCTTCACGCCGTCACCCAGGAGAAAAGGCGGGAGCTGATGCCCATAGCAAACCGTTATGAGCTGAAAGAGGTTCTGGATGCCTGCGGTTATTATTTTCAAAAGACAGGCAGGAGGCTGACCTTTGAGTACAGCCTGGTGCAGGGAGTGAACGACAGCAGAGAGGACGCAAAGGCTCTTGCAGCCCTGGCAGGCCCCCTTCATGCCCATGTCAATCTGATCCCGGTAAATCCTGTCACAGAGCGTGATTTTGTGCAGCCAGGGGAAAAAATTATAGACAATTTCAAAAAAAATCTTGAAAAATGCGGGATTAATGCTACACTTAGGAGAGAGATGGGCCGTGATATAGACGGCGCCTGCGGACAGCTTCGCAGAAAATATTTGAAAGGAGGAGAATGATTTGCTTAGGGCATATGGAATGAAGGATGTGGGCCGATGTCGGGACACAAACCAGGATTACATTTTTATTTCAGAAAAACCGGTCGGTAATTTACCCAATCTCTTCCTTGTGGCGGATGGAATGGGCGGTCACAAAGCAGGCGATCTGGCCTCGGAGTATACAGTTTTCCGGATTCGGGAAGCAGTCGAAAAAAGTATGCGGAAAATTCCCCTACAGATTTTTAAAAGTGCATTTCAGTATGCGAACCAGAAGCTGCTGGAAAAGGCCCGGGAGTCCAGAGCCTATAAGGGCATGGGGACGACCCTGGTTGCGGTTACAGTGATAGAGAACCGGGTTTATGCGGCCAATATCGGCGACAGCCGTCTTTACAAGGCGGGGGATACCATGGAACAGATTACGACGGATCACTCTCTGGTAGAAGAGATGGTGCGTCTGGGAGAGATTACAAGAGAGGAAGCAAGGAATCATCCGGAAAAGAATATTATAACCAGAGCTATCGGCGCATCAGGACAGGCGGAACCAGACTTTTTTGATACGTATCTGGAGCCGGGGGAATGCCTGCTGCTGTGCTCTGACGGCCTGAGCAATATGGTAGAGGATGCTCAGATTATGGAGATTCTGAAAAGGAGAAAGGATCTTCGGTCCTGTGCACAGGAACTGGTGGATACAGCGAACCAGAACGGCGGGAGAGATAATATTGCAGTCGTGCTGGTAGAACGGGATGAGGTGATAAGATGATTAGATTAGGTATGTTTTTGGGAGACCGTTATGAGATTCTGCAGAAAATCGGTTCCGGCGGTATGGCAGAGGTTTTTAAGGGCAAGGATCATAAGCTGAACCGTTTTGTGGCAGTGAAGGTTCTGAAGGATGAATTTGTGGAGGACAAGAATTTTGTCCGCAAGTTCAAAGAGGAAGCCCAGGCAGCAGCCGGCCTGGCCCATCCCAATATTGTAAATGTGTACGACGTAGGGGATGAGCAGAATATCAACTACATTGTTATGGAGCTGGTGGAAGGCATTACCCTTAAGACTTACATTGAAAAGAAGGGAAGGCTGACGGTGAAGGAGGCTACCAGCATTGCCATTCAGATGGGAGCCGGGCTGGAGCTTGCACATAACAATCAGATTGTACATCGGGATATTAAGCCTCAGAACATCATTATTTCCAGGGAAGGCAAGGTGAAGGTGACGGATTTCGGAATCGCAAAGTCGGTTTCCTCCAACACCAATACTTCCGATGCCATGGGTTCCGTGCACTATACCTCCCCGGAGCAGGCCAGAGGCGGCTACAGCGATGCCAAGAGCGATATTTATTCCCTGGGCATTGTGATGTATGAGATGGTTACGGGACGCGTTCCCTTTGACGGGGAGACCACGGTCGTGGTTGCAGTGAAGCATCTCCAGGAGGATATCGTATCTCCCAGGGTCTATGCCTCGGATATTCCCGTGAGCCTGGAGCATATTATTCTGAAATGTACGGAGAAGAGCCCGGATCGCCGGTATGCCAGCGTGGCTGATCTGACGGCAGACTTAAAGCAGTCTTTGGTTACGCCGGATGTGAATTTTGTGAAGGAGATTCTTCCGGACGGGGCAAAAACCGTTGCCATAACCAGGGATGACATCAGCAAGATCAAGCAGGAGACCGGGAGGATTTCTCTTGGACGAGGAGCGAAGCACGCTTATCCGGAGGACTTCGGGGAGGATGATGAAGAGCTCTTTGAGGACGGCGATTACGACGACGATGACTATGATGACTATGACGATGACGATTACGATGATGACGATTACGACGATGATGATTACGATGACGGCGAATACGATGAGGACGAGGATGACGATGACGACGGAGGCGTTTTAGACCCGAAGCTGGAAAAAATTATGACCATCGGCGGCATTGCGGCGGCAGTCATTATTATCATTATTATTTTCTTTATCATAGGGAAGATTTTCATCTTTGGCAAAACAGGTACAAAGCCGAAGGATGACAAGGAGCCTGAGATCGAGGATGTGCTGGACGGGGAAAAGGACAAGGAAGGGGAAGAGGCAGAGGTGCCGGATCTTTTGGGCAAGAGCTATTCCGAGGCCAAGGAAGCCTTGAACGGCCTGGGACTTGGAATCCAGCTTGGAGAGACGAGAGCTTCTTCCGACTATGAGCCGGGACAGATTATCGGACAGAGCGAGAAAGCCGGGACAAAGGTTGAGGCGAACACGACGGTTATTGTGGATATCTGCGGAGACGGAGAGGAGCTTACAGTGCCTGATGTGATCGGCCAGACGAAGGAGCGGGCAGTGAAGGCTCTGGAGGATATGGGCTTTACGGTAGACGTGACAGAGGCCTTTGACGAAAATACGGCTGAGGGAAACGTCATTTCCACCACGCCTAAGGCAGAGAGCAAGGAGAAGCGGGGCAGCGTGATCCGCGTGGTTGTAAGCAAGGGCAAGGAAGAGAAGGAAGAGGAAGTGAAGGTCCCGAAGATTAAAGGGCTTACCGAGGCCGAGGCCAAGGCGAAGCTTAAGAGTGAAGGCCTGGAATCGGGGACGGCGCGTTCCGCTTACAGTGATACGGTAGAGGAAGGACACATTATCTCCCAGAGCATCCAGGAAGGCACAAAGGTGCCGAAGGGAACGGCTGTCAGCTATGAGGTAAGTAAGGGGAAAGAGGTAAAAGAGATCTATATCGGAAATGCGGAACGGGACGGAAGCAGTGAAAATGCAGTGACCAATTATCTCACAGGCAAGGGACTGAAAGTATCCCGGTCAGAGCAGTACCATGACAGTGTGCCCAAGGGGAATGTGATTTCTTATTCGCCGGGCAACGGAAGTACGGTGACGGTTGGAAGCACGGTGAACGTGGTAGTGAGCCTTGGGCCGGAACCGGTAAAGACAGCTTCCGTACCGGGAGCAGGAGCCGATTTGAGTGAGATTACAGCCAGGGGATTTATTGTGGGAAGCCGCTCTTATGAGTATAGCGATTCCATTGCGAAGGATAAGATTATTTCCTGCAGTCCCTCTGGAACACAGAATCTGGGAACAACCATCAATGTGGTGCTCAGCAGCGGCCCTTGCGCCCATTCCAATATAGATGCAAGCGGAAAATGTACTACCTGTGGAAAAACAGGCTTTACGCCTCCCGCACCCGTGACGCCGCCGGCGGATACACAGCCAGCAAATCCGGATAGTACAAATACACCCGAGACAACGTAGCGGCGGCCTATGCAGGGAAAAATTATAAAGGGAATTGCCGGATTCTACTATGTCCACACAGCAGAATCCGGCATCTATGAATGTAAAGCAAAGGGGATCTTCCGGAATCAGAAGGTGAAGCCCCTGGTGGGCGACAATGTCCGACTGGCAGTCATCAGCAAGGAGGAGAAAACCGGGAATATCGAGGAGCTTCTTCCCAGAATGAACGCCCTTACCCGGCCCGCCGTGGCCAATATGGATCAGGCGCTGGTGATTTTTGCGGCGGCGAAGCCGAAGCCCAATTTTAATCTTCTGGATCGCTTTTTGATTCTGATGCAGTACCAGAAGGTGCCGGTGATTATCTGTTTCAATAAGCAGGATATGGCAGCGGAGGGCGAGCTGGGGCTTTTCAAGCAGATATACGAGGAAAGCGGCTGTCAGGTGCATTTTACCAGTGCGCTGGAACAAAGCGGCATGGAGGAGCTCAGAGGCTTTTTAAAGGGAAAGACAACGGCAGTGGCAGGGCCTTCCGGTGTGGGGAAGTCCTCACTGATCAACCTTCTCCAGCCGGAGGCGGCCATGGAGACAGGAGACATCAGCCGGAAGATTGAGAGAGGGCGGCATACCACCCGGCATTCGGAGCTGTTCGCTCTGGACGGGGACAGCTATATCTGTGATACGCCCGGCTTCAGTTCCATTTATCTGCCGGAGATTGAAAAAGAGGATTTGAGGGAATACTTTCCGGAATTTGCGGAGTATGAGCCTTATTGCCGGTTTCAAGGCTGCGTACATATCCATGAGCCGGACTGCAGGGTGAAAGAAGCCCTTGCAGAGAAGAAAATCAGCCAGGTGCGGTATGATAATTACAAATGCCTGTACCAGGAGCTAAAGGATAAAAGGAGGTATTAGCGATGAACAAGCTTGCACCGTCGATTCTTTCGGCCAATTTTGCCGCGCTGGGAGAGGATGTAAAAAAAGCAGAACGGTCGGGAGCCCAGTATCTGCATATTGATGTGATGGACGGAGCCTTTGTGCCCAGCCTTTCGCTGGGCTTTCCGGTGATTCAGTCTATCCGGAAGCTGACGGATATGGTCTTTGACGTGCACCTTATGATCTGTAATCCGGATCTGTATATTGCAGAGTTTGCCGCAGCCGGGGCAGATATTATTACAGTCCATGCAGAGGCATGTCCGCATCTGAACCGTACTGTTGCGTCTATCAAGGAGCAGGGAGTAAAGGCCGGCGTGGTTCTGAATCCCTCTACGCCTCTGACGGCCCTTGAGTATATTCTGGAGGATTTGGATATGGTTCTTCTTATGACTGTGAATCCGGGCTTTGGCGGACAGAAGTACATTGAAAGCTGTACAAAGAAGATTCGTGATCTGCGGAAAATGATAACAGACAGGGGACTGAATATTGACATTGAGGTAGACGGCGGAATCAAGCTCAGCAATGTGAAGAAGGTTCTGGAGGCCGGAGCCAATGTGATTGTGGCGGGCTCTGCTGTCTTTAGCGGCGATGTGGAGCAGAATGTAAAAGACTTTTTAGAGGTTTTAAATGCATGAGGGCTTTGATTGTAAGCGGGGGCAGGATCGATCCGGATTTTGCCCTTTCTTATTGCAAAAATAGAAAATATGACTGGGTAATTGGGGTGGATCGGGGGCTTAAGTTTTTATATGAGCATGGAATCCGTCCGACCCATGTGGTGGGGGATTTTGATTCGGCAGATCCCGGACTGGAAGCTTATTACCGGAAGCAGGAGGGAATCGAGATCCGCCGTTTCAATCCGGTGAAGGATTCTACGGACACCCAGATAGCCATTGAACTGGCCCTGGAGCTTGGAAGCGCCCGGATTGAGATTCTGGGAGGCACCGGGAGCCGTCTGGATCATGTGCTGGGCAATATTCAGAGTATGATGCTGGCAAAGAAAAGGGGAGCGGACTGTGTGATGGTGGATCCCAATAACCGGATTCGTCTGATAGAGGAAGATACCGTGATCAGAAGGGAGGAGCAGTACGGCCGTTTTGTATCGCTTGTTCCGCTGACTTCGGTTGTAGAAGGGGTGGAGCTGACGGGCTTTCAGTATCCCCTGCATAACTATACGTTTTCCAGTACAGAGAGCGCGGGCCTTGGGGTCAGCAATGAGATACTGGAGGAGGAGGCCCGGATTCATATGGAATCCGGCGTTTTGATACTGATTGAATCGCTGGATTAGCCTGCTTGCCAAGAGAGCGGCACAGCATTAGGAAATATTTGGCTTAATTTCCAGAGAAAAAGCTGTTTTTCCAGAGAAAAAATAGTCAGGAACAATTTTGATTTTTTTCAAATATTTTCAATCAGATCCGGAAAGAGGAAGTTCTGCATTTTTGAAACTGTAAAAAAGTCAGAGAACGAAAACCGGCCAAATTGTATATTTTTCATAAAAAGGGAGAAAATAGGGGTGAGAGGCAGGAAAGACAGGCAGGATTGACAAATGAAGCCCTTGCTGTCATAATACCTCCATTGAAACAACTATTGTTATCTGATTTTAAGTTTGAGGAGTGATGAAAAATGCAGGAAAGAAAGATTCGGTTAAATGCCACGGAAGATGTAAAGGAATTTGTAAACGGAGCAAGCCAGTGTGATTTTGATGTGGATGTCTCCTACAACCGGGTTCTGATTGATGCAAAGTCTATACTGGGTGTTCTGAGCCTGGATCTGAGCCGCGTGCTGACGGTCCGGTGCCATGGAGATAACGGCAGCTTCAATCGGGTTCTCGCAAAATTCGCAGCAGCTTAAAGTGGGACAACAGAGTAAGTGATAAGGAGAAGGGATCTGCCGGGGGCAGGTCTCTTTTGACGTTTACATAGGGAGAATGCTTTTTGAAGCCTTCTTTTTCTCTTTGTCGCCGTTTGCTTGCAGTATAAAAATAAAGTGTTTGTAAAGCGCGACAAAATGGTTTTGAGTGAAGGATATGGTGGAAATTCGAGGTCAAAAACAATCAATTAAAGGACAAATGCGCAAATATAGAGAGGGATGTGTTATAATTACCTTAATATTCCAGTGATTACGAGACAGAAATTAACATACAAAAAGATAAAATCTATCCCTTGAAACAGGGGAGGAAAGTTGAAGAAGATTTTATGCTTAAGATAGCAGTATTGGATGATCAGGACGAGTATGTAAAGCAGATCCGCGAACTGACAGCCCAGAGTATGCAGAACCTTGGTGTTCGGTATCGATTCAAGAAGTATAGCCAGGCCAGTCAGGTGCTCTCTGATTTGTTGGAAAAAGAATATTATGATATCTACCTCTTGGATGTGGAGATGCCGGATATGTCCGGGCTGGAGGTTGCAAGGCTTATCCGGAAAGAATGCTGGGGCCCGGTCATTATATACATTACGAATCATGTTGAATATGCAGTGGAAGCTTTTGAGGTAAATGCTTACCGTTACATTCCGAAAAGTATGCTGGAAGAGAAGCTTCCGGCCGCTTTTGCAGCTCTGGCTGCGCAGATGGACCAGGAGGAAGACGAGTATTATAAGGTAGAAAGAGGCTATCAGTTTGAAAGAATTCCCTACCAAGAGATCTACTATCTGAAAAAGGAAGAGAAGTATGTGCTGATTGTTCACAAGCGAGGACAGAGCCGGGTAAGGAAGACCCTGTCGGAAATGCTGGAGGAGCTTGGGGAAAGCGATTATTTTATCAAGATCGACAGAAGCTATGTGGTCAACGTTCTGCACATTATGTCCTTGAAGAATCAGCAGATTTTACTCCGTGACGGGAGCAGACTTCCTGTAGGCAAGCCAAGGCTGCAGGAGGTGAAGCAGAGAATTCTGGAATACTGGCGGTGATAACGGATGGTGCTGTTTTTATGCTATAGCCTTACACAGTTTATAGAGCAGTTTTTGGGGATCTGGATTCTGCATAAGGTGTATGCAGAGCCGAGGTTTCGGTCGAAAAGGATGATGATTCTGGGCGGAGGGCTCTTTTTGGGAGTGGCTCTTTTGTTTGTGTGGAATGCTTGGGAGTCATACATATCTAATCTTGTTGTTTTATTTGGTAATATTTTGTGGGCTTTTTTCTATTCTGTATATTTTAGATGCTCTTTTTATACGGCATATATTTGGGAAAACTTTTATAGCGTTATGGTTTCGCTTTTAAAAATGCCAATATTAATTTTAATGGGGCTATTACAACATAAAATTTTTTATGATGTAAATAGGGGAGAAAAGTGTTTTGCTGAGGTGTTTTGGTGCCTTTTAATAGAAGTTTTAATAATTGTATTGATTAAAAAGAAAAGCAACATTACAAAATTGCTGCGAATGTTGTTATCCAGATATAAAAGGCTTTTATTTGTTATTTTTTTAATAGAATGGTGTATGTTAACATATAGCATGTATTTAGGAGAACGAGGATTTGCATTCATTGATTTTGCATTGCATTTGATTTTTATTATATGTTCAGTTTTGTTGGCGCTTTATTTAATGTTGAATATTCTTTATCAGGAAATAAAGAGTGAAAATATCATGTTGGATGCAATACAGAATAATTTACAGAATCAAAATGATAAATTACAAGTTTTTTATAATCAAAATAATCGGCAGCTTCACGATGTAAAACATATTATGATTTATCTCAGAAATTGTTTAGAGAGTGGAAAGACGGAAGAGGCATTAACACAAGTTCGTGATTTTACTGATGATTTGATAGCAATGGAAAGGAAGGTGTGGACAGGATTTTCTTTTCTTGATTTTGTATTAAATAGTAAAAAGCTAGAGATGGATGAAAACAAAATAAAGTTCGAATTAGAAGTAGATTTATATCAGATACCTGTTAAGGATGCTGAGTTAGGTGTAGTGCTTGGAAATTTATTTGATAATGCTATTGAAGCCGCAAAAAAATGTGAGTTATCTAAAAGAAAAGTTTTTTTAAGAATTTGTAATCGAAATGACATGTTTTTATTGTGTTTATATAATACTAGTATTCAGGTGCCGTTAATGGTGGATGATAGATTTGTAACAACTAAAAAAGACAAATATGCTCATGGATTGGGGGTGGAAAGTGTAAAGCGTATTGTAGATAAATATAATGGGAATATAAGCTTTCAATACGATGATGAGCATTTTGAAGTTAATATTTTAATTTAGTAGGAGGTGTTAGTGATTATGAAGAATGAGAATGAAGCAATTGGCAACCTTTTGACCGAACTGGAAGAAACCGACAAAGTTGGTATTATGCCAGAAGAGGAAGGAACATATTCAATTACTGCCAATTATGGATCGTTTTTTACTTTATTATGCTGCTAGCATGCTGCGGCCCTTCGGGGCCGCATTTTGTATTTTACCGTAATAATCACGGTCAGAAAAACTTTTAAATTGTGTGCGGAAATATTATTGTTGTTGTAAAAATCTGGTATAACAATTTTGATAATTATTAAAAAATATCTGGAAGTTATTGGATTAGAATACACTATTTTGGTATAATGAAATAGACATATATCCCCCATTTGAAATGGGGGCCGAGGCAAAGCCGTAGCGTTGCATAAAGTACTAAAACCTCCTATGCTATAATGATATTGGTTTCGCAGGCCATATCAAAAGCATAGGAGGTATCCAAAATGGATAATCAAAGTATAGCACACACCAGATGGAATTGCACATATCATATTATCTTCATACCGAAATATCGAAGAAAAATCATGTATGGAGAGACGAAGAGAGATTTGGTAGAAATTATAAAGAAATTATGTGAGATGAAACAGGTGCAGCTAATGGACGGGAAGGTATGTATAGATCATGTGCATATGTATGTGGCGATATCGCCAAAGATGTGTGTATCGGAATTCATGTCATATCTGAAAGGGAAGAGTACATTAATGCTGTTTGACAGACATCCGGAGTACCGAACGAAATGGGGAGACAGACATTTCTGGGCCAGAGGATATTTTGTATCAACAGTAGGGAATGTAAATGAAGAAACAATTAGAAAATATATACAAGAACAAGAAGAGAATGACAAGTTAGAAGATGGAAGAAAGTAAAAGGCCCCCTGTAGGGGGCAACTGGTAAAGATGGTATTGCGGAACCCCGCCTTAGGCGGAACCAGTACTATACCCCGGAGGGGTTAAAACTAAACCCCCATTTGAAATGGGGGTTGCTAACTTAAACCACACTACTTCCTTTATTTTGTGCATTTGAAAAGCACTGATTTCTAACAAATGCTCAAGCCTAAAATCAATGTTCACTGTAATATGTCATTTATACCAGAGAGGAAAAAGTATGAGCTACAAAAGCGAGATAAAAGAAAACACCGCCTTTTGGCAAAAAATTTTAGGCCCGGAAACCTGCCGTCACCTGTTAAATAATGAAGCGGATGAATACGCAGCGAGAGAATATTTGAAAGAAGAAGTTCAAATCCTGTCTCTGATAGAACCTTATTACAGAAAAGCATTAACAGAAAGAGCAGAATGGGAAAGCCGGATTCTGCAGGAAGGTTCTTTTCCCGGATTTTATCGCTTATTTATAAAAACTGCTTATTTTTACTGGAACAAAAAGAAGGTATGTTTTTTAAAAGAAGCCCGGAAAGGCATCGCAGAGAACCTGTACAAAAGAATCGAAAAAATACCGATAAAGGTTTTGATACAGGATATCCATGACTGCAAGAAAAAAGGGCTTTTAAATGGGCAAAACAGTGAGGAAGAATACGAGGATTACCAAGACAGATTTTTGGAAGATCCAGTTTATATAGAGAGCCTCTGCGAAAATTATCCGGAAATGAAAAGGCTGCTGTTCCTGCAGGTCTATCAGACAGTGGGAATCATGTGGGAGGTTGAGTCTGCGTTACAGAGGGACAGAAAGGTTTTGATAAATGAGCTTTGCGCAGGCCTGGATTTTCAAAATGTAATACATATGGATACCAGCCTGTCGGACTGCCATCGAGGCGGAAGGACGGTTGCGAAGGTTGTCCTTGACAACGGCGTTACACTTATTTATAAACCCCACAGCCTGCAAAAAGAAATTTTGTTTGAAGAAATATATAAGAAATTCCTAAATAAATGCGGTCTCTCAGAAAGAAAGCTTCTTATTATAAATGGTGATGCTTATGGATGGGAGGAATATGTTGAGAAAAGGAGCTGTGACACCATAGAAGAAGTGGAGCGGTATTTTGAGAGGACAGGAATTTTGCTCTTCCTTTGTTACATTATGGGAGCCACGGATATCCATGGCGAGAATCTTCTGGCATTAGGCGAGTATCCGATGCTTCTGGATTTGGAGACATTTCCCGGATGCAGGCAGCAGAAAGAAGCACGGGATGCAGAGCAGATGGTGAGAGACGCGATCAGCAGCTCTGTACTTTGTACAGGCCTTCTTCCGGTCGTAACCTGGGGAAGCCAGGAGGCAGGCGTGATTGTAAATGCGCTGCATAAAAACAGCAAAGAAATGACGCCTTTTCGTCTGCCTATCGTCTGCGAGCCCAGAAGCTCTGAGATTCATATTGAGTACCAGCCAGTGGAAATTGAGCTTAGCGGCAGTCTCCCGGTGTTTCAAAATAAGGAGATGAATCCGGCAGATTTTGAGGAATGGATTTGCAAAGGCTTTGGAGAGGCCTATGATTGTATGCTGGAACAGAAGCAGGAAATGACAGAAAGCCTGGAAAGGCTGTTCGCATACGAGGGCAGGTATCTGCTTCGCCATACACAGCAGTACAGTATGGATCTAAATATGTCTTTTTTCCCGGAGTTTTTGAAAAGCAGAGAAAAACGGGATTTATTTTTACATGTGCTGGATAAGCAGAATATACGTGCTTCTGTCCATGCTTATGAGCGCCGCGCCCTAAGACGCATGGACGTTCCTGTTTTTTATGCAAAAGGGAAAGCTTTACTGGATGGGGATGGAGAAGAACATCCGGATTTTTTTGCGGAGTCTTCCTATGAGGTCTGGAGGAAAAAGGCGGATGCGCTGAACGGGAAGGATAAGAGGGAGCAGCTGCGGTTTATAAAGTTATCTTTGGCATTGCTGAGGGAGCAAAAGCAAGTTCGGAAGGATGCTGACTGGACGGATGAGCAGGATTGTGCTGTTTCAAAAGGGGATTTGCTCCGGAGGATAGCGGACAGGGTCTGCCGCATGGCTGTTATCTATGGAGCGGATAAGGATATAAACTGGAGTGGATTGAGATTTTTCGACGAGAAAAGCTGGAGCTTTGTGCCCCATGGCATGTATTTGTATGACGGGCTTGGCGGTGTGGCTGTATTTCTGGCAATGGTATTGAAAAGGTATCCGGAAGCGGCGTTTGAAAGAATCTATGAGATGGTGGCGAAGAAGCTTTTTGCCTATACAGAAAGGCTGTCGGAGGATGCAGAAAGGTCAGAATCTCCTCATACCGGGGCCTTTATCGGGGAGGGATCTGTTGTTTATGCGTATCTGCTGCTTTATCAGATTACACAAAGGCAGATTTATCTGGATTATGCCAGGGCACACAGCGAGATATTATTTAAGAAAATGGAAGAGGAGAGAACCACGGATTTTTTGTCGGGTCTGTCTGGGGCGGTTGTGGTGCTGGTGAAGCTTTACCGGGCGACAGGCGAGGAGCGGTTTTTGAAGGCTGCGGCGGAACAGGGGGATCGTATCTGGGAGCAGGCCGTGCGGCAGGAAACGGGGTATGGATTCTCCGGCGCAATGGAGGGGAAGGCTTTGGCAGGAATGGCTCATGGGAATAGCGGTTATATATTGGCGTATTCTTATCTGCTGGAGGTTACAGGAGAGAGATGCTGCCAGGAAAGAATCGGTGAGATGCTTGCCTATGAGAACCATTTGTATTCGGAGGAGGCTGGGAATTGGAAGGATCTGCGAAAGGAGAATACGGGGGGAAAGGAGCTCAATGCCTGGTGTCATGGGGCGGCTGGGATTCTTTTGTCCAGAATGCGGTTGAAGCATTTGGAGGAATTCCGGAATCATGCCGGGGTGCAGAAGGATATTGACAGGTGCGTCCAGGCCCTGCGTCTGTGTCCGGAGACGGAATCGGCCTGCCTCTGTCACGGGATGGCCGGGATGTGCTGGATTATCGGGCATTATCTGAAGGAATACCAGGATGAGATGCTGGAAGAGAAACGAGAAAGGCTGATGAGGCGGATTTTGCGGATGTGTGAGAAGGGGGAAGGAATGCTTCCGCAAGAGTATTACCAGGTTTCGCTGATGACCGGGATAACCGGGGTTGGGGCGGCGCTGTGTGAAGGGGAGGATTATGAGGTTTTGTGTTGATGGGAAATTTGAATTGGTTTTAGATAGGGACATAGTTATTGTTAACATTATGGAACTATGGTAAAGTAAATACAATAGTTCTGCCATTTAGGAGATTTTGAAGGTTTGCATCTGATAAACTATATAAGATAAGACAGCCTTCTGATATGATTGGGATAAAAGGAGAAGTACATAAATATGGGATTGGAAATTGCAAAAAGCGGCAGTCTATTATATCATTTGACAGAACTGGATAATTTGAGAGATATCGTATTGGATGGACTGCAGTCAAGAAGACAATTACAGGAAAGCGGAAAATTATTTTTTGATGTGGCAGATCCAAACATTATTTCGGAAAGAGTACGTCTGGGACTGGATAAATATATACCGTTTCATTTTCATCCATATTCAGCTTTTGATGCGGCAGTTAAGTATAAACACGCCGAGGATTCTATGATATATATTTGCATACATAGAGAATATGCGAGAGAGAATCGGTTTAAGGTTCTTCCGCGGCACCCTTTGTCTAGAAAAGAGTGTGTCTTATATGAATTTGAAGAAGGGATAGCAAAAATTGATTGGGATACATTAATGGAGAGGGGGAGTACCGCGGAGGATGCCAAAAATATAAAAATGGCAGAGGCATTATGCTGTCGGAAAATTCCGGTTACAAGCTTTCATTCCATTGCTGTGGCAGGAAAAGAGGATAAAGAGCAGGTGGAGGATATTTTGTGGGAGTGTAACGTGAAATTTCCATTACCATATATAGATATTCAGTCTGTTTGGTTTTAGAAAACTTGAAGAAGAGGTGATTATGCTGATTAAATATGAAGTTGGTGATATGTTTTTGTCTAATGCAGACTGTTTGGTTAATACTGTTAACTGTGAAGGATTTATGGGAAAAGGCGTGGCATATCAGTTTAAGATGAAGTTTCCGGAGAACAATAAGGATTATGTGGAAGCATGCAAAAGCGGGAGGCTTTATATAGGTACTCTGCATTTTTACCGGGAGAATGGAGTGACGATTATCAATTTTCCCACAAAGGATAAGTGGAGAGCGAAGTCTCTTATGAGTTATATTGAAACGGGATTGGATCAGATGGTACAGCTGCTTCCCAAGTTGTCCGTGAAAACAATCGCAATCCCTCCTTTGGGCTGTGGGAACGGCGGCTTGAATTGGCAGGAAGTAAAGCAGGTAATTGAGGAAAAGCTGTCTCCAATACAAGAGGATTATGTGTTTATTGTCTATGAGCCGTCAAAAAATTTTGTTCAGAAGGCACAGCAGGAACCGAAATTGGGAGTATCAAGCCTGGTCTTGATGCAAATGCTGATGGAGCTTAAACAGTTTAAGGCTTTGAGGCTGCAGAAAGCAGCTTATTTTATGAATATATTTTTGAAAGAAAATTATTTCAAATTTCAAAAAGGAAAAAATGGTCCTTATGCGGATTCCATCCGGATTGTTTCAAAAAGTATTCGTGAATATCAGAGTTTTTATGGTTTGAAAAACTTGCAAGAAGCGTATCAAAAGGTTTATCAGGTTCTATGCAGTGATAAAACGGATAAGCAGCTTGTGAAATTAAGGCCGGTAATAGAACAAGCAGTTACCTTTGTGAATGAAATAGAGGAAGATAAAGAATTGGAAGGGATTTCCACAGCGCTGTTTTTGATTGAAACCAGCAGGGGAGGCCTGACAGAAGAACAAGTAATTGAACAGTTTATAGACTGGTCGGAGGATAAGGCTGCGCGATATGCTGAAGAGGAAATAGCTTCTTATGTTGAGCGTTTGGAAGATAAAAGGATTATTGAGAGAAATATTTTAGGATGTTATCAATTGTCGGAGTATCGTTAAAGAGCTGTTTTTGCAGCAGAATACTTATTCGTAATATTATTACCGATTCCAAAATAAATTGAGATTTCGTAGATTACCTTACTCTACGATGGCAGGAGAAGCATTCTTCTGCCATTTTTTTTAATATCATAGCACATTTAGATTGAAAGGTAAATATTTTTTCTTCTTCGGCATACTTTTTGTATGAGTTTCTTGTGTTAATTTATATTTTACTCTAAAATTGGTCTATTTTTCTATGATAATATTCTATTTTATTCCATCAAATGTAAAAAACAGGATAAAAATTTCGTAGAGTAAGGTACTCTACGAAATTTTAAGTCAAAATCCAAATGCTTGATTTTCCTCAAGCATCTGCAGGGCTGCACAGCTTTCTTGGGGGCACAGCAAAAGGAAGACTGTAGGAGAAAATGACGGATTATTAAAATGGCTGGAGAAAAGAAAAAAGAATATTTTAGAAGTGCCTTGGAACTGATGAAGCTGCTGGATAGTGTTTTGGAGGGAGAAGAAAGATAGGATGGGTTTCCTGAACAATTGGAAATAATAGGGGAGTTTGATTATGGGGGGAGTACAGTTGAACAAGCTAGGAACATTGAGTGAAAAACAGGGGGAGAGACAGCCGAAGGAAAAGGATTGGGATCGCCTTACAGGTGTTATGAAAAAGAATATTGCAGAAAAGAAAATTGCATTCAAGATAAATGAGAGGCGTGGGGGTACGCTTTTTTTGTGTGATGTGGATGGTCTGGAACGGATTAATAGGCAGTATGGACACCAAGCTGGCGATGAGTGCCTAAAACAGGTGGCGCAGATTCTCTCCTTCATGATTTCTCCGGATGACATTTTAGGAAGAAGCGGTGGAGATGAGTTTGTCATTTTCATGCCAAGCTGCAGAGATGTACAGCAGGCACAGGAGATTTGCGCACGTATTGGCAATCGCTTCCGTGCCAACAGAGGAAAAGGCAATATTCCCCTTTCTGTGACGGTGGTACATGTTCTGTGGCAGTCCGGGCTGACTTATGAGAAGTTGTTTGAGTGTGCGGCCGAGAAAATGAAGAAACAAAGGGAAGATTTGGAAATACAAAAGGAACAGAAGGATAAGGAAGGGGAGCATTACATAAAGGATGTTCGGCAGATCCGAAAAGAATTAATCGAGCAGATTAAAAAACCGGGAGCCTATTGCCGGGATTATGAAACCTTTAAGAGCATTTATCGTTTTCTGGAACGTGGAATTATTCGAAGCGGACAGAAAGCATGTGTAATTCTGATTACCGTGGTGGATAAACAAGGAAGAAGCCTTCTTCCGCAAGAAAAGGATGTGCTGATGGAACAATTAGGTAAGAATATTGAGTCTGCACTTAGAATTGGAGATGTGTATACCAGGTATTCAAGCAGTCAGTATTTAGCCCTTGTCATTGATACCACAGAAGGGCAGACAGATTTGATTGTGTCTAGAATTAAGGAGAGGTTTCTTGCAGGCAGACAAGAGAATAATATTTTGATTCACCATTGCTACGAACTTCAGCCAGCGCAAATTGGGGAACGGATAGTGGGATACACCACATAGAAAATGAAAAGGTGTATCAGGAAGAAATGAGGTGTGATGGTGAAAAAGCTATGGGTTAAGATGTTTGGAGGATTTTCGGCTTCTTATGGAGAAGAGGTATTGACATTCGGCAGGCAGAAGGACTCTAAATTCAGACAATTGTTCCAGATATTGACGACTAGGCCGGGACAGGGGTTCGATAAAAGTGATATTGCCAAAAGCCTTTACGGATGGGATGAAGTGGAAGATACCAACGCAAGTCTCAATAATACGATTTTTCGGCTTCGGAAATATTTGGAGACCTCACCTTTACCTCCCGGTGAGTATCTGCAGTTGAGTGAAGGGGTGCTGCGCTTTGACGGTGGTGAGATTGAAGTAGAATCGGATGTTTGGAGCTTCGAATGTGCGGCACAGGAATTTGAAAAGGAGCAGGATAAAGGAAGAAAGGCGGAGCTGTGTAAAAAGAGCTGGGAGCTTTATCAAGGGGAATTTCTGCCTTGGCTGTCAAGTGAACAGTGGGTCATAGAAAAAAGCCGGAATTACCAGAAGCTATATTTTAGAATGCTGGAATATCTGCTTCGTGTGCTGAAAGAAGAGAGTGATTATAGAGGAATAGAAAGTATAGCAGCACGTGCGGCGGAAATCTATCCTTATGAGGGGTGGGAAATATGGCAGATTGAAAGTATGATGGCATTGGAACGCTATAAGGAGGCGGAAGAAGCATATCGAAAAACAGTAACGGATATGCAGAAGACAGGCGGGCTTCTGTCAAAAAGGCAGCAGGAACGGTTCCGCAAGCTTGGAGATAAGATGCAGCAGCCGGAAGGGACAGCAGAGGATATCAATAAATGTCTGATGGAGCCGGCACCTGGGCAAGGGGCCTATGCTTGTACGCTTATGAGCTTTTTAGATTGCTTTCGTATATTAAAGCGTGTGATTGACAGAGGCGGGAATCTTTTCAGCCTTATTTTGTGTACGATTCTGGACACAAGCGGTCAACCTGCCAATGACCAGGAATATTGTATGAAGCAGGGAGAAAAATTGTGTGCATCCTTTCGTGCACATATGCGCAGAGGGGACGTATACACAAAATACAGTGAGAATCAATATTTATTGCTGTGTATAGGTGCGGAAAAAGATAACATTACGGATATCGGAACACGTATAGATATAGATTTCCGGAAACGCTGCGGCGGCCGCAGCGGGATCAGATGCCAGCTTTTGGATGATGGAAATATATGGTAGAAGGAACTTTTGTATTTATCAAAATTTTAACTTTCATGACAAAAAATATACAAAATATGTAATATGAAAGAGTTTGTGAAAGAGCCGCTTTGTTATACTGTAGCATAAGAAAAGAAAAATGGGATCAATGGCTGACGTTCCCATCATTCAATTATAAGTAAGAGAGAGCAAGTGTTTTGCAGGAGGGTATGGAAGTATGAAGAATCGTAGAAAAAGGAGTAAAGCGAACAGGGTTTTAAAGGCGGCTGGCACGGCGGGCCTTGTCTTTGGCGCAGCAATGATCGACGCAAATGTGGTATTTGCGGCGGAAAGTGACAGCGTTGCACCGGAGGGTTCAGAGTCAGACGACTTGGGGAGTGAATCGCATAGCGAGTTTGAGTCTCTCCTGCCGAAAGAAGACAATGGGAACAATGAAAATGACAGCCTGATTTCTGATGGTGAACAATCTGCCGCAGAAAACGCTGAAATAATAGAGTCAGACGGTGAGGAAGATCCCGGAAAGAACAATGAGGATACTGTATCGGAGAAGGAATCTGCGTCTGTATCCGAGAGCGAGACTGCGTCTGCATCCGAGAGCGGGACTGAGTCTGCACCCGAGAGCGGGACTGCGTCTGCATCCGAGAGCGGGACTGCGTCTGCATCCGAGAGTGGGACTGAGTCTGCACCCGAGAGCGGGACTGCGTCTGCATCCGAGAGCGAGACTGCGTCTGTATCCGAGAGTGGGACTGCATCTGAGAGTGAATCTGAGACAGAAACTGCAAGCATATCTGAGAGTGCGGCTGCGTCTGTATCCGAGGAGGCCAGTACTTCCTCCAGTGAATCTGAGACAGAGGCTGCAAGTATATCCGAGAGTGCGGCTGCATCTGTATCTGAGGAGGCCAGCGTTTCCGCCAGTGAATCTGAGGCGGATTCCTTAAGTGCATTGGCGAGTGAGACAATGTTTGATAGGTTTATTGCGGCATTTGTGAACGAAAAGGCGTCAATGCTGGCGGAAGAGAACGGCGCTGTAGTAGGGCAGAATTCAGCACTTGATGGACTGTTAGAGAATTATAAGAATAACCTTACTGCTTTGGAAAAGGCTAAAGCTGATGAAAATACGACAGCTGAAGACTTGGCACGCCTTGAGAATGCAGTTGCGAAGAGCATTGTTGAGTATGAAGCAGCTTGCAAAGGCACGAATGCAGATGTGAAGGAGCTTGGGAACGGCGAATACAGGATAACTTATGTGGATGCTTCGGGAAAGACGGTAACCGAGTTCTACAAGCACAAGGTGGTAGATGGCAATGTGCATGTATACAAGGCGGATGCAAGTTATAATACAGGGGATGGAACTTACATTGGATATGAGATAAGTACAAAAGAAGATGGCTTCCAGTATATTGACATAAATGGAACTGAAACGAAAATTCTACGTGTGCAGAAAAATGAAAACGGAACAATTGAATATATCATTGAAGAAACGCAGAATAGTAGTGGCTTTGTAACATATAGAAAAACGGTTGTTATCGATGCGGATAAATTTACTGCGAAGGTTGTAGTGTATCAGGTTAATGAGGACTTAGCAAATAAGTTGCTTAATAACGATGGTGGATACACTGAAGTAGGAAAGACTAATGTTGGCAATAACTCGTACGATGTGGCTGGAGGAAACGCTGGATTGGGTGGTGCTGGCAGATATGTGGTTGTTCAGGATTCTGACGGTAACTGGCATAAGCTGATTCTGAAGGATGGTAATAAATATAATCAGCTTATGATTAATAATTTGGGATTTTTCCAATTAAAAACAGGCGAGAACGAATATGGCAGCTCGATTTATAGTGGCAGTTTTTTGAAGCCAGATAAATATGTGTTAAGGGCGGATCCAGATGGTATATGGAGGTTATATGATAAAAATGGAAATAAGGTTGGTGATTACGAATTTATCATTAGTGACACAGTAGACTATACAAGGGCTGGTGGCGATGAGAGTACTTCTGAGACAGAGTATGACGGAAAAATAGAAGAGACCAGTAGCGAAGCCAGCATGGCTTCGTCAACTAGCACGAGTGAAAGCTTGAGCACAAGTACAAGTGAGAGCCAAAGCACAAGTACGAGTGAAAGCCTGAGTACCTCCACAAGTGAGAGTCTGAGTACAAGTACGAGTGAGAGCCAAAGCACAAGTACGAGTGAAAGCTTGAGCACCTCCACAAGTGAGAGCCTGAGTACAAGTACGAGTGAAAGCTTGAGTACCTCCACAAGTGAGAGCCAGAGCATAAGTACGAGCGAAAGCCTGAGTACCTCCACAAGCGAGAGCTTGAGTACATCTACAAGTGAAAGCCTTAGCACCTCCACGAGCGAGAGCTTGAGTACATCTACAAGTGAAAGCCTGAGTACCGCAACAAGTGAGAGCCTTAGCACAAGTACAAGTGAAAGTCTCAGCACCTCAACGAGTGAGAGCTTGAGCACAAGTACAAGTGAAAGCTTGAGTACATCTACAAGTGAGAGCCTGAGTACCTCCACGAGCGAGAGCCTTAGCACCTCTACAAGTGAGAGTCTTAGTACCAGCACGAGCGAAAGCCTGAGTACCTCCACGAGTGAGAGTTTGAGCACTTCAACAAGCGAAAGCCTGAGTACGTCCACAAGTGAGAGCCTAAGCACAAGTACGAGTGAAAGCTTGAGTACCTCCACGAGTGAGAGTTTGAGCACTTCAACAAGTGAGAGCCTTAGCACCTCAACAAGTGAGAGTCTTAGTACCAGCACGAGCGAAAGCCTGAGTACCTCCACGAGTGAGAGTTTGAGCACTTCAACAAGTGAGAGCCTGAGTACCAGCACGAGCGAAAGCTTGAGTACGTCCACAAGTGAGAGCCTAAGCACGAGCACGAGCGAGAGCTTGAGTACCTCCACAAGTGAGAGCTTGAGTACTTCCACGAGTGAGAGTCTTAGCACCTCCACGAGTGAGAGCCTTAGCACCTCTACAAGTGAGAGCCTGAGTACCAGCACGAGTGAAAGCCTGAGTACGTCCACAAGTGAGAGCCTGAGTACCAGCACGAGCGAGAGTTTGAGTACCTCCACAAGTGAGAGCTTGAGTACCAGCACGAGCGAGAGCTTGAGTACCTCTACAAGTGAGAGCCTGAGTACCTCCACGAGTGAAAGTTTGAGTACGTCCACAAGTGAGAGCCTTAGCACCAGCACGAGTGAGAGTTTGAGTACCTCTACAAGCGAGAGCCTTAGCATGTCCACAAGTGAGAGCCTTAGTACTTCCACGAGCGAGAGTTTGAGTACCTCCACAAGTGAGAGCTTGAGTACCAGCACGAGCGAGAGCTTGAGTACGTCCACAAGTGAGAGCCTAAGTACCAGTACGAGTGAAAGCTTGAGTACGTCCACAAGTGAAAGTCTAAGTACCTCTACGAGCGAGAGCTTGAGTACGTCCACAAGTGAGAGCCTAAGCACCAGCACGAGTGAGAGCTTGAGCACGTCTACAAGTGAAAGCCTTAGCACGTCCACAAGTGAGAGCCTAAGCACCAGTACGAGTGAGAGCTTGAGTACTTCCACAAGTGAGAGTCTTAGTACCAGCACAAGTGAGAGCTTGAGTACTTCCACAAGTGAGAGCCTAAGCACCAGCACAAGTGAGAGCTTGAGTACGTCCACAAGTGAGAGCCTTAGTACCAGCACGAGCGAGAGCTTGAGCACTTCCACAAGTGAGAGCCTAAGCACCAGCACGAGCGAGAGCTTGAGTACCTCTACAAGTGAGAGTCTTAGCACCAGCACGAGTGAAAGCTTGAGTACGTCCACAAGTGAGAGCCTTAGCACCAGCACGAGTGAAAGCTTGAGTACGTCCACAAGTGAGAGCCTTAGCACCAGCACGAGTGAAAGCTTGAGTACTTCGACAAGTGAAAGTCTTAGCACCAGCACGAGTGAGAGCTTGAGTACGTCCACAAGTGAGAGTTTGAGTACCTCCACGAGCGAAAGCCTGAGTACCTCCACAAGTGAAAGCCTTAGCACGTCCACAAGTGAGAGCCTAAGCACCAGCACGAGCGAGAGCTTGAGTACCTCTACAAGTGAAAGCCTGAGTACCTCCACGAGTGAGAGCTTGAGTATGTCCACAAGTGAAAGCCTGAGTACCTCTACAAGTGAGAGCTTGAGTACGTCCACAAGTGAGAGCCTTAGCATCTCCACGAGTGAAAGCTTGAGTACGTCCACAAGTGAAAGTCTTAGCACCTCCACAAGTGAGAGTTTGAGCACCTCCACGAGCGAAAGTTTGAGTACGTCCACAAGTGAGAGCCTTAGCACCTCCACGAGCGAGAGCTTGAGTACCTCTACAAGTGAGAGCCTTAGTACCTCCACAAGTGAGAGCTTAAGTACCAGCACGAGCGAGAGCTTGAGTACCTCTACAAGTGAGAGTCTTAGCACCTCCACAAGTGAGAGCCTGAGTACTTCCACGAGTGAAAGCTTGAGTACCTCCACAAGTGAAAGCCTGAGTACCAGCACGAGCGAGAGCTTGAGCACAAGTACAAGCGAAAGCCTGAGTACCTCTACAAGTGAGAGCCTGAGTACCAGCACGAGTGAAAGTTTGAGTACCTCCACGAGTGAGAGCTTGAGTACCTCCACGAGCGAGAGCCTTAGCACCTCTACAAGTGAGAGCCTGAGTACCAGCACGAGTGAAAGCTTGAGTACTTCTACAAGTGAGAGCCTTAGCACTAGCACAAGTGAGAGCTTGAGTACCTCCACGAGTGAGAGCCTAAGCACCAGCACGAGTGAAAGCTTGAGTACCTCTACAAGTGAGAGCCTGAGTACCTCCACGAGCGAGAGCCTTAGCACCTCTACAAGTGAGAGCCTGAGTACGTCCACAAGTGAAAGCCTGAGTACCAGCACAAGCGAGAGTTTGAGTACGTCCACAAGTGAGAGCTTGAGTACCAGCACGAGTGAAAGCCTGAGTACGTCCACAAGTGAGAGCTTAAGTACCAGCACAAGCGAGAGTTTGAGCACCTCAGCAAGCGAAAGCTTGAGCGCTTCCATGAGCGAGAGCCTAAGTACTTCCATGAGCGAGAGCATTAGCGCAAGCATAAGCCAGAGCTTAAGCAGTAGTGAGAGTGCAAGTGCAAGCGCAAGTACATCGGCCAGCTCTAGCGAAGCAGCGGTAGTTACACCTGATACGCCGGCAGCGGCTCCAGCAGCGGATGCGGCAGCGCCTGTTGCGGCAGTGGCAGCGCCTCCGGTCGCAGCGGCGGCCCCGGCAGCAGTTCCGGCAGCTCCGGATGCTCCGGCAGAGACTCCAGCAGAAGCTCCGTTGGATATTGCTGATGAGGAAGTTCCTCTTGGGGTGTTAGACGATGACCTGACCGATACAACAATAGATATTGATGATAATGAGGTACCGCTGGCCGCACCGGCAGCAGGCAGGATCTGGTGGTCCTGGATTCCTGTGATAGGAGCAATTGCCAGTGCCGTTGAGAGTTATCGCCAGAACAAGAAGGAAAAAGAAGAATCGGGCGATGAAAAGCGAGAGGAATAAACGCAAAGCGATACTGAAACGTGATCAATTATAATGAAATAATATCTCTCCGGCAATTCTGCCGGAGAGATAGCTATGAGAGGAATTTCTTGAATAAAGTTAAAACACATGAGTTACGAAATAGACTTCTTTTTACGTTGATGATTCTTGCAGTTTATATGGCTGGAAGAAACCTTCTGTTGTACGGCGTAGATTCGGCTGCTTATCAGCTGGAGGAACTAAACTCCCAGAATATAGTGAATTCTATGATCAGCGGAGATAGGTATCAGTATACCTTATTTGCGCTGGGTATTATGCCTTACATTACTGCGAACTTAATCATGTGGGTTTTTACGGCACTCCAGGGGGACGAAGCCAAGGCGCGCTCTTCGCCGTACAGAACCCAACGGATAACGTTTGCAATCATGCTGCTTCTGGCAGTTTGTTTTGCTATATCAAGAACGGAAGGATTGATATTTAAGGAGTCAGGCCTTCCGCTCGATGTATTGAGAACAATTGCTGCTGTGGAAATGATAGCTGGCGCTGTGATTGTATATCATATGGCGACGTCGAATAAAAAACATGGAATAGGTGCACAGATGCCCATTATTCTGGTAAATATTCTGGACAACTTGATTTCCACTGTTAGGAAATATACTTGGGAAGAATTTTCCAGACCGTTGGTTCTTTGCTCGGTTATGGCCGTGGTAATCCTGATTATGGAGATTCGGATTATCCGCATTCCGGTTCAGCGGGTGTCGATCCACAACGAATTTGCAGATAAGAGCTTTATTGCTTTTAAACCTAACCCGATTGGCGTGATGCCGGTCATGTTTGCTGCCGCCTTTTTTATGCTGCCGCAGTTGTTTATCAGACTTCTTTTGCGGATGGATGAGAATAACAGGACGCTGCAGAACATCAGCGGCAGGCTGAACCTGAACGATGGTGTGGGTGTTGCTGTTTATCTGGGGATTATCGTCATACTGAACATTCTGTTTTCGTTTATTATGCTCATGCCGGGCGAGATGGCAAAACAGCTGCAGAAAGGCGGCGACAGCATTGTAGGAATATATGCCGGAAAGAAGACAAAACGGTATCTACGGATGAAGCTCTTGAAATTATGCATTTTCAGCAGTTGTATCCTTTGTCTGATGATGGGAATATCGCTGCGGTTGTCATTGATGGGGGTGATATCATCGGATTTGGCGTTATTCCCGGCCACAGGGTCGATATTAGCCGGAATTGGATGTCCATTGTACCGGGAAGTGAAATCCTATCGGAAGTTTGACTCGTATACGTTTTTTATCTGACTGTTTGAAAGGATGAAAAATAGCTCATGTTGTATTTTATACCGGCCTGGTATTTAAAAAATGAATGGAAGGAAAATGAGCAGCTCTGGCATATACGTCGTACGCAGACGGAGACAGATGATACTGTCAAACAGGTTCAGCTGTTCCAGAGAAATCATATCTGCGGGTATGAGATTCTGCTGCTGTCCCATGCGCCGAACTTCCGGCATTTTCTGCATCGGCAAAGCGTGTTCCGGGCGCCTTATTGGTCTGTGTTTGATGCGATTCAGGAGGTGCGCAGGAGGAAGCAGGCGATGTTCTCCTTCCATAATCTGAACTGGCCAAGAGACACGGAGTTTGTCTATACGCCTTTTTCTGTTATCGCCATGTTGTTGGGAGAAATGTATGCGAATATTGAGTTTGGAGAGTATGGAAATCCCATACAGGTGGATTTATATCGAAACGGGCAGATCACCCGGAAAAATATATATGATGACAGGGGGTTTATATCCTGTACGGAAGTATATGAGAATGGGAAGAAAGCATATGAACAGTATCTGACGGAGAAGGGAGTCTGGAAACTGTGCCGTTTTACAGACGGACATGTAGCTGTGAACCCACATAGCAGCCGGTATTTAATCCGAACACTTAGGAGGGAGGAGGAGATTCCTTTTCTAAAGAATACTTACACATCTATGGAGGAGGTTATCGAAGAGGTTTTGGCATCATGGCTTCGGACAACCCGGCAGGAAGATATTTTCTGTGCGGCGGCACATGGACAGCACCTGCCCCTGCTGGATAGGCTGCTGGAAAATCGGAGAACTATTTTTTCCGTGTTTCAAAACAGACTCTCCTTGAAAGATGAGAAGTCCGTGCAGGCACTTTCACGGGGAGATTGTATTGTGACGGATTCGGAGGATAATCTGGAACTTCTGTTAAGGACTGGCGGCGCTGAAAAAAATACGAAAGTTAATATACCGCCCTATGATACAAGAGTAGATCCGGGTATCAGCCTGCAGCTGCCGGTGCAAAAAATTTTGTTTCCGGTGGATCATCTGGCACCGGAGGATCTGGCAGAAGCGGTAAAATATTTGGCGGCTTACTTGGAAGAGAATAAGGATGCCAGGGTGTGCCTGTTTACCAGAAATGCGGATTTTGGGCGCGAGGATGCGATCTTAAAGCAGGTCAGCGAGAGCCTGGAGAAAAACGGCTATCCGCCAGAATGGGCCAGAAAGGCTGACCGGAGTAAGGCTGAGTTTTGGCTGGATGCGGAAGACCAGATTCCTATTATGTTCATGGTAGAGCAGTGTGTCGATGAATTGTCGGTGAGTAAATGTGTGCGTCAGCAGCGGATTTTTGTAGATCTGGAGGAGCCGCCTGATCTATTTCTGCAGATTTCCTGTGTGGGGATGGGCATTCCGCAGATTCTGCGCAGTGTCACCCAATATATGCGTCCCGGCAGGAATGGACGCATATGCCGGGATATTTCCCAACTGGGAGAGAACTTGAGATATTATTTGGAAAATTTGAACAATTGGAATACAGCGATGATTCAATCTTTTGAGCTGGGAAAGACCCATACGACGCAATATTTGATTGAGCAATGGAAAGAGGTAATTGACAGGATTGGACACAGTAAAAGTATTACAGCTGGGAAATAGAGATTTTAGCACAATTATGCATGTATCAGCATGTGCAAAGTGGTGCTATGAGCCTGATTTTTCGAAACTGCCCAAAAAGGATTTTGATGTTGTTATCCTGGACCGGGAAATTGTTAAGGAAGAATTTGATTATCTGATTCGGTTTTCCAAGGCATACTGCGTATTTCTGACAGAGAACGCAGTTCCCAGAAAGGGCAGTGTGACAGGACAGCTCTTTAAGAGGAAGATGGGTAAGAAGATTTCTTTTGAAGAATTGAGGAATCTTTTAGAGAATGACCTGCCGGATTATTTTCCGGGGTCTTATGGAGAAAAATATGCGCCCCAGTTCCTGTCCGTAGCACAGGGATTCAAGGGTTCTGTCTCCTGGAGAGGTTATGAGAACGTTGATCTTACCGGCGATTACGGCGATGAACTGGCCCAGATCGTTTTCTGGCGGAACAATATTCCCATTCATGAAAACCAGGCGATTGAATTTTGGTTAGAATATGCCAAAGAGGATACCGTTGCCATATCGCTGGAAATATCATTATTGTATTTTACATATAACACGAAGCCGGATTCGCAGAAAGTCTGGTCATTTTCTGAAGATGATTTGAAGGATATTGTATATGTTGAAAATCATCTGGATAAGAGAGGTTTTTTGTTTGTTTCTTTAAAAGCAAAAGGGCATGGACGTCTGACAATTACAGGACTGCATGACCGCTATTCCAGAAGGGGTAAGGGAGCTTTCCTGCCCGGAGGGAAAAGAGCGGTCACCGCAAAACGGGAGGAGATATTTTATTATTTCGACCCCGGCAATTTAAAGCCGCCCCTGAATGTCTACTTTTCCGGTTACAAGACGAAGGAAGGGTTTGAGGGATATTATATGATGCGGAATCTTGGGCACCCATTCCTACTGATCGCGGAGTGCAGGCTGGAAGGCGGAGCATTTTATCTCGGATCAAAAGCGTTTGAAAATACGATTGAACGTATTATCCGAAAATATATGGAAGCGCTTTCGTTTAAACACAGTCAGGTGATTCTGTCCGGCTTGTCCATGGGGACATTCGGCGCGCTGTATTATGGCTGCAGGATCCGGCCGAATACCATATTGCTGGGTAAACCTTTGATTAATATGGGAATAGTAGCTGAGAATGAACGGCTCAAATGTCCGGAGGGTTCTCATTCCTGGCTGGATGTTCTTCGCAAAGCGTGCGGGAGTTTGAAACCGGAGGCCGCCAGGCGGCTGGATGACAGATTTTGGGAGCGGTTTGACCGTACGGACTGGAGTAAGACCAGATTTGCGGCAGCATATATGATAGAGGATGATCTTGACGGAAACGCATATGAAAATCTTAAGGATCATTTAAGTGCGGGAAATACATGGATATATGGGAAGGGACTTCATGGCAGGCACAATGATGATACATATGGTATTGTGAGCTGGTTTCAAAACCAGTATCGGGAAATCATACGGAAGGATTTTGATGAAAAAGAAACCGGAAGAGGCGGGTGAAAGCCATGACGGGGGAAGCATGGAAAGTTTACTGGAATGAATATGCCAAAGATACCTATCTGTACGGGTCGGAGGTGTACTTTTATGCAAAGGACGATGTTGAATTCCGAAACGAACTGATACAGCCGGGGGCAGTTGTCAAGAGATGGTTTTCCAAGGTGAATTATCAGGAGACACGGATCGAGCCGACGCTCCCTATGATAGACGGAGAGGGAAGCTACCATATCAGTCTGGACGCAGCAGCGGAGCCGGAAGATGGGCTGCTTTTGAAGATTATCTTCTATGACCGCTATGACATGGAGGCGGGAAGCCAGATTGTCAGGGACAGAGAGGCAGACTTTCGGTGCCCCATGAAGACGTTCAGCTATGAGGTGCAGCTAATCAATGCCGGAGCGGTGCAGTTTCATTTTCATTCAATTATGATAACGGAAGTAACAGATGGCGAATAGAAAACTTTATCGTATCCTGAAAAAAATAAAGCAGGAGCAGCCTGCCGTGAGAGCCTTAAGCGATGAAGAGCTGAGCGGAAAGACCGGGGAGTTCCGAATGCGTATTGCACAAGGGGCGTCTGCGGACAGCCTCCTTCCTGAAGCATTTGCCGTAGTGTGTGAGGCGGATCGGAGAATCTTGGGGATGGAGCCATATGATTGCCAGATTCTGGGGGGCGTTGCGCTGCATTACGGTTACCTGGCGGAGATGAATACCGGGGAGGGCAAAACCTTGACTGCTACGCTCCCTCTTTATCTTAATGCTTTGACCGGGAAAAGTACAATATTGGTCACAGCCAATGACTATCTGGCAGAGCGCGATGCAAAAGAGATGGGTCCGGTGTATGAATTTCTGGGTATAACGGTGCGTTCCGGGGTCAGGCAGGAGGAGGAGGGGAAAACTCATAATGCCTGGAAACGCCAGATCTATAATGCGGACATCGTCTATACCACGCATTCGACGTTAGGATTTGATTATCTTATGAATAATCTGGTATCCAGCGCCGAGGATCGCTTTATGAGGGAATTTTATTATGTAATCATCGATGAGGCGGATATGGTGCTTATGGATGCGGCCACAATGCCCCTTGTGATCTCCGGTGCACCCCGCGTGCAGTCCAATCTGTATGAGATTGCGGATTTTTTTGTTACTACGCTGCAGGAAGACCGGGATTACATAAAAGAAGAGAACAGCGTGTGGCTGACGGATGAAGGGGTGGCCTATGCAGAGCGGTATTTTCGCATCAATGGTTTCTATGAGGCGGAAAATTTTGAACTGAACCGGCATGTGACACTTGCTCTGAAGGCGCATTTTACTATGGAGAGAAATAAGGACTATGTTGTCACCGAAAAGGGGGAGATATCCCTTCTGGATAACAGCACGGGGCGGGTCCTTCCCGGGATGAAGCTCAGGGGAGGTATCCATCAGGCGCTGGAGACAAAGGAGAAGGTGCAGGTCACACAGGAGAACAGATCGGTTGCCTCCATAACCTATCAGAATCTCTTCCTGCTGTTTCCCCGGATGTCCGGTATGAGCGGCACAATCGCTGATGCGAAAAGAGAATTGCGCAAAATATATAAAAAGAAAGTCGCCGTTATTCCGCCGCATAAACCATTGCAGAGAGTGGATCAGAAAGACCTTTTTTTTAAGACCGCGGAGCAGCAGTATGAGGAAGCTGTCAGGGAAGTTCTGGAGCGTCACGAAACCGGACAGCCGGTGCTGGTTATGACATCGACTATCGCCGATACGCAGCTGGTGTCTCATGCGCTGATTGAGAAACAGGTGCCCCACAGTGTGTTGAACGCTAACAATGCCTATTGGGAGGCCCAGATTATTAAGGAAGCAGGGCAAAAAGGAATCGTCACGGTATCCACCGGCATGGCGGGAAGAGGAACGGACATCCGTCTGGGGGACGGGGTAGCTGAACTGGGCGGTCTTGCCGTCATCGGGATCGGGCGCATGGGGAATATCCGGGTGGAGCGCCAGGCTAGGGGGCGCGCCGGCCGTCAGGGAGATCCGGGGTGCAGTCAGTTCTTTGTTTCTCTTGAGGATGATGCGGTTTCCGCAGTCGGGGAGAAGGTACTGGAAAGATATGTGGATAAGGATCGCCGGATCTCGAAAGGGCATTTAAGGAGGCTGATTAATGGGACACAGAAAGTCCAGGAGGAGCGGAGCGCTGCCGGCAGACAGAGCACGGTGGATTACGACAAAGTCTTAAAGCGTCAGCGGACGATGATGTATGACGTCAGGAACAGACTGCTGGATGGGGGAAGCTTGGAGCAGCAATTGATACTGCAGCTGGCCTGGGAAGGTGTAGAGAGATTCCTGAAAGAACATCCGCATCCTGCTGCCGGGGAGATTAACAGGTATATGCTGGATAATCTTTCCTATCGGTTGGATAACCGATTTTTGAATGCCAGGCATATGAAGAAGAAAATGCTGAAAAAGAAGATACGGTTTTATGTGGAGACAGTGTGGAAAAGAAAAACGGAATTGTTTTCATCGGAGGAGGAACTCAGGGAATATATCCGCCTGTGTTCTCTGCGGGCTATCGATAATGCCTGGGTGGAGCAGGTAGACTATCTTCAGCAGCTGCAGTATGTGGTCAGCGGTCTTGCCGCCGCACAGAGGAATCCTGTGTTCGAGTATCACAGAGAAGCTTATGATTCTTTTATCCGCATGGAGAATGTAATTAAAAAGGATATCGTGCGGAACGTTTTTCTGGGACAGAAGTCTTATGGCAAGGCGGGGGAAATGCAGGTTTTATTTCCATAATACCGGCTGCGATGATTTGAAATTCTGCGGAGCAAAATTTCGGAGAAAATAGGAGACAGATATGGTTTATAATTTTAATCTTGGGATTGGCTGGGCTTCCAGTGGTGTGGAATATGCCCAGAGTTATCGGGCATCCATACTCAGGAAGATTGGAGCCGATGCAAAATTTGTATTTACGGATTTGATCGTAACGGAGAATATCGAACATTTGACAAAGAATATCGGTTTTGCGGACTCGGAGATCCTTTGGCTGTATACCTTTTTTACAGATTATAAGACAGCACCGGTCTCTTATACGTTAGATGACCTGAAAAAGACGTTTCCCACACAAAAATATACCTATAGAAGAGATGGAAAGACCGGAAGAGTGATCTTTCCGGGAAATAATAACTATTATGCCGTTTATTTCGTGGATGAAAAGTCAGAGCGGGTCCACAGAGTGGAGATTGTCTCAGGCGGGTATTTGATCCGCAAGGACTTTTTCACTTACGGCAGAGTTTTCACGGAGTATTATGCGCCGTTGGACAATAAGGCACATATGTATCTGCGCCGGTTTTTCAATGAAGACGGCACGGTGGCCTATGAAGAAATTAACGACGATGGAAAGGTGATGTACCAGTTTCCGGACAGGCTTCTGTGCTCGAAAGAGGAGTTTGTGGGATACATGGTATTGCGTCTGGGGCTGACAAAGAAGGATACCGTGCTTATCGACCGCACCACGGGTATCGGGCAGGCAATCTTGCAAAATGCCGGCAAGGCACGGGTGGGGATCGTCGTCCACGCAGATCATTTCAGTGAGGGAAACACGGACAATCATAATATTCTGTGGAATAACTTCTATGAGTATTCTTTTACAATGCATAGACATGTGGATTTCTATGTGACTTCCACAGATGCGCAGAGTAAGCTCCTGCGGGAGCAGTTCTTAAAATACATGGGAGTGGAGCCGGATGTTTACACGATTCCGGTGGGCAGTCTGGACGAGTTAAAATATCCTACGGTGAACCGGAATCCATATTCTATCCTGACGGCTTCCAGACTGGCGTCGGAGAAACATATCGACTGGATCATCGAGGCCGTTGTGAAGGCGCGGGAAAAGGTTCCTCAGCTTACATTGGATATCTACGGTAAGGGCGGGGAAGAGCAAAAGCTTCGGGAATTGATAAAAAAGCTGGGAGCGGCAGACTATATTGTCCTGCGCGGACAACAGAATCTGAAGGAAGTGTATCAGGATTATGAGTTGTATCTGTCCGGTTCCATGAGCGAGGGATTCGGCCTGACCCTGATGGAAGCTATCGGAGGCGGACTTCCGATCATCGGTTTTGATGTGCGGTACGGGAATCCTACGTTCATTGACGATGGAAAGAACGGATATCTGATTCCGGTGGATGAGGATACGCCGCAGAAGGAGAAGATTGAAGCAGTGGCAGAGCGCCTGGTGCGATTGTTCACGGAGGATGATTTGGAGAGTTTCCACGAACATTCTTATGAGAAAGCAAAGAAATTTTTGACAAAGGAGGTGGAGCTTAAATGGAAAAATATAGTGGGATGATAGATACGGTACTGCTGCTGGATAACTATGGGGAAGAAAGCCAGATGCTCCACCAGTCATTTCAAAGGGCGGGTTTTACGGGACCGGTGATTGTGATTGGGGATGACGGATTTCTTCCGGATGACGTGATCTCGGTATATCAGTACTTCTGCGGTGACTTTAAGGAAAGCGGAAAAGGACCTGGCAGAGCGCGGTATTTTAATCAGATTAATGTTCCGGACTACTGGGAAATCAGCGGAAACAATAGCGAGGGAAAAGTGTATGACCTGCATCGGGAGAGGGGACGGATTTTCTATGCGGAGCCGAAGCACAAAAGGCTGGTGCGGGTGGTGGACTGGCTGGATGAGAAGGGAACGGTCCGATCCAGCGACCATTACAACAGATATGGTTTTCTGTATGCAAGGACCTTTTTCAGCAAGGATGGAAAGCGTTTCTGCAAGGCGTATTTTGATGCGGAGGGCAGAGAGACGCTTTTGGAGAATTTTGCGACCCACGATATGATTCTGAACAGGGAGGGCAGAGTTTATATATTTAAAGGCATCGTAGATCTTATTTTGAAGGTTTTGGAAGAGATTGGAGCCGTGGGAAGCAGAATCTTCTATAATTCTTTGTCTACGCCGCTTTTCTTATCGGAGCGGATGCCGGGCGGCAGACGGGAGGATATCCTGTTCTGGCAGGAGGGAACGAGAGAAGACATCCCCGGCAATATGCGGATGATTCTGGAGGGAAACTCAAAGCGCACGAAAACTATCTATGTACAGAAAAAGGGCAGCTATGAAAAGCTGGTCGAGTTCGGCGCTTCAAAGGAAATACTGAAACCGCTGGGGTTTGCCTACGCGTACAGCCGGCAGAATACGTTCAAAAACGAGGCATTGATCTGCACAAATTCCGACAGGATCGAAAAATGTGAGGAACTGATCAGAGCGCTTCCGCAGATGCGCTTCCATATTGCAGCCATCACGGAGATGTCTTCCAAGCTGATGAGCCTGTCACAGTATGAGAATGTGCTGCTGTACCCGGGCGTCAAGGCAAAAAAGGCCGCGGCACTTTTTGACAGCTGCGATTATTATCTGGATATCAATCATGAAGGTGAGATTTTATCGGCGGTGAAGCAGGCATTTTTACATAATCAGCTGATTCTTGGCTTTCGGCGGACGTTACATAACAGAGCATTTATTGCCCCGGAGCATGTGTTTGACGGGCATGAAGCAATGATTGATTTCTTAAATCGGGTGATGGGGCATGAGGAAGCGGTTAACAGGCAGATTGATCTGCAGCAGAAAGCAGCTATGTCGGAAGAAACGGCTGTCTATACGGATCTTTTGAAATAGAAAACATTTAATAAGGAGGAAAAAATGATGTTAGGAACAGGGGGAAACGCAGCTACGGTTGTAATTATTTTGGAGTTCATACTTGCGATTTACAGTGTGGCTCTTGTGATGAGTACAAAGAAAAAATGGCTGAAGATCGTACATATTGTACTTACTGTTTTTTGGATAGTTTTGGCGTTGTTGAATATTTTCTTATAACGCGGGTAGGGCTGTTTTATTATGTGAGACAGCCCTATAGTTAGATTATGAATCAATTTATGCGGGAGCGTGCCATGAATGTGTATATTACAAAACTAAACGGGATGTCCTTTACGAGCACGGAGCAGTATGCTCAGCATATGGCGGCAGATATTGCACATTCGTTAGGAATCAGGGAAATGGGTATCTATCGCTATTATGCGGAGGCAGAGAGCACAGAAAACCGTACAAGGCGGTTTGACGGGATTATTGCGGGAATCAATGTGGGAGATATTGTGATCTGCCAGTTCCCCACATGGAACGGTCTGTCATTTGAACGGGCGCTGGTGAGACATATCAAGGCCTATCATGGGCGTATTATCATCTTTATCCATGACGTTGAAGCTCTGATGTCGGACACACACCACAAGGATTTGCAGGACACAGTGGAATTGTATAATGAGGCGGAAGTATTGATCGTCCCGTCTCTCGGAATGCGGATGTTTTTGACAGAGCATGGTATTCGAACCGGAATGAAGTTTGTCATCCAGGAGATGTGGGACTATACGGCGCTGCCAGGAACTTTGGGGTCTGGGACATGGAACAGAGAAATCCATTTTGCGGGAAATCCCGACGGTATTCATTTTCCAAACGCATGGGAGTGGGAAGTTCCCCTGAAAGTGTATTCTGATTCAGAATGTCATGGAACTCATGTGCGGAAAATGGGATGGCTGGCGCCGGAGCGCCTTTTGATGGAATTAGCAAAGGGCGGTTTCGGGTTGGTGTGGTATGGAAATGAGGAATGGCGCCGGTATTTGTCGGTGAATAACAGTTTGAAACTTGGCGTGTATTTTGCCGCCGGAATACCGGTAATCGTACCTAGGGGAATTTCAAGCCGGAGCATCATTGAGGAAAATCATCTCGGCATCGCGGCGGACACGCTGGAGGAGGCGGCGGAAGCCATAAAAAAGATGACAGAGACGGACTATCAGGTATATTCGGCAGCAGCGGCGCAGTTTGCCCCTCTGGTAAGGGAAGGATTTTTTACGAAGAAGTGCCTGTTAGACGCCATTCACATGTCCGTGCGGAATGATATGTATACTTATTCCGAGTCGAATGAGACTTACAGAATGTCCGAGTGTACATTTGCATATGTCTGCCTCAAGGAATCTTATAAAAATAATCTGGCGTTGTCATGGGCTTTTCAGGGTGAGGCGGAAGGATTTCTGATCTATGATGCGGATTCCGGGAAAGCAGCGGGAGAGATTTCCAATGTGCTGGAACATTATTTCCTTTTGGAAGATTATCCGAAAACAGCCCGGTTTATTGTGAAGGCTTATGTCAGGACACTAAAAGGAAAAATGATATTGGCGGAGTCCGGGGCGGCAGCCGTATCCGAAATGCTTCCGATAAAACCCGTTGTCAGTTTGATCATGCCGGCATATAATGCGGAGGAGTATATTGCCAGAAGCATTGATACTGCGCTGGCGCAGTCGTTTCCGGACATGGAGCTTATCATTGTGAATGACGGCAGCACGGATGAAACGCAGGCGGTGCTTGACTGGTATCGGGAGCGGTATCCGCAGGTGAAAACTTTTTATAAGGAAAACGGAGGGCAAGCCGCTGCCAGGAATATGGGAATCGAAAAGGCGGAGGGAAATTATATCGCATTTATGGACAATGACGATACGCTCAGGCCGGATATGATAGAGAGATTATACGCCACAATTGTGAAAAATGACTGTGATATCGCCATGACGTCGGTATACATGCTGACAGGAGAGCGATATGAGGATATGACAAGTTATCCCATGATTGAGGATACGGCTGTTTCCATAGAAGTGTTTTTTGAGTACTATATGAGAAATCTTTCGCCGGTGCTTTGGAATAAATTGTATCGCGCTTCCCTTGTAAAGGAACATCCTTGTGCTGTCCGGGTTACGTTCGAGGATGATGCATGGACTCCTTATGTTTTATCATATGCCGATCGTGTGTGTTACATCAACGCACACCTGTATGAATATGACAGAAGCAGAGGCAGCACGGCAATCCACGCTTCGTGGAACAGGCCGGTAGAAGAAAAGTTTCTTGATCACAGGGAATTGGTTTTATTTTTCCTTGAGAATGGAAATCAGGAGAGAAAAGACTTGCTGAAAAAGCTTGCTTTGGTTTATGTGTCGGCGTTTCCGTATTCTGCTTCCTATGTTGGATATAGTGAATTGAGAAAAGAGATAGAGCAAATGTGAATGTGGTACGCAGAAATCGCAGAATATGGAGGCGGAGATGAATTTATACATTACTCGGTTAAATGGAATAGAAAACCAGCCAAAATTCTTGCAGTGTATGACTGCGGAAATAGCACATTGGCTTGGTTTTAGGGAAATGGGCATCTATTATTACAATGCAAATGCGGAAAGCGATGGAAATCGGTCGGTTCGGTATGACGGTATGATAGCGGGCATATCGGCAGGAGATGTCGTGGTTTTCCAATTCCATACATGGAATGGGCTGAAGTTTGAACGCGGCCTGGTAGATCGTGTCAAAGCGTATCACGGACGTGCTGTTATTTTCATTCATACCGTAGAGGCGCTGATGATTAGAAGCAGCGGTTTTATGCTGGGAGAAACGGTGGAACTCTTTAATCAGGCAGAGGTATTGATTGTGCCTTCCTATGCCATGAAACGGTTCCTGGTGGATTCGGGTATCCGGCCTGATATGAAGTTTGTCGTTCAGGAGATGTGGGATTATACGACGGGCATAAACTTTACGGGAGAGCCTGTATTCCGGAAGGAAATTCATTGTGCCGGAGGTTTTGCCCCGAATATGGTACAGAACTGGAATAGTGATGTGGCGCTGAAACTATACAATTCTTCTATGGATGTTCCGAACCGGAATGTCACTAACATGGGTACGTTAAAGGCAGAGGAACTGGTGATTGCTTTATCCAAGGGCGGATTCGGCTTGGAATGGTATCATGATGAACAGGCGTACAAGTATATGAAATACGGCAATTCGTTATCCCTGAGCAGATATCTCGCAGCCGGAATACCGGTGATTGTTCCTGCAGGGATTTCCTGCCGGAAATTGATAGAAGATAACCATCTTGGGCTTGTGGTGAATACTCCGGATGAGGCTGTGAGAGCCATTGAGGCTATGAGTGAACCGGAATATCGGAAGTATGTTCAGCATGTGGGACAATTCGCCGTTGCTTTGCGAAATGGGTATTATACGAAAAAATGTCTGATCGATTCCGTCCAGGCGCTTTTCAGGGAGGATCTGGGAAAGACCTTTTTACAGGAAAGTGATATTTATGATCTGGATGATTATAAGTTCGTATCGGCGGTATTAAAGAAATCTTACGGCGGAAAGCTTGTCTTGTCGTGGAACCTGGAAGGGGAAGCAGACGGCTTTTTCCTATATGATGCATCCGGAAGGATGATTGAGGAGACGGAAAACAGCCGTCAGCATTATTTTCTTGTAGGAGGCCGGGAGGAGACAGAGGGCTTTCAAGTCAAAGCTTATATCAATACACCGAAAGGCAAAATGATCGTGGCAAAGTCCGCACTTGTCCAGCTGGGTGCAGGAGAGTATGAAAAACCCCTGGTCAGCATAGTGATTCCGGCATACAATGCACAAGACGGTATTGCCAGGAGCATCGACACAGTATTGGCTCAGTCTTTTCCTGATGTGGAAATTATCGTTGTTGACGATGGAAGTACGGATAATACGCCGAATATTGTTGACTGGTATGCCTCAAACTATCAGAATGTCACGGCAATCCATCAGGAAAATGCGGGAGTTCAGGCGGCAAGAAACATGGGAATAGCACATGCAAGAGGTGAATTTACCGGTTTTATAGACAGTGATGATATGATTCGGCTTGATGTGGTGGAAAAGATGTATCATTCCGTGAAAAAGAATCATTGCGATATCGCAGTTATGTCCGCATATAAGATAGACAATAGGGGGTATGAGGAATTCATGCGGTATCCGCTCAAAGAAGATGCGGCCATGCCGGTGGAAAATTTTCTTCGGATGTATGCTTCCGAAGCGTATGCACTGCCGGCGCTCTGGAATAAATTGTACCGCACTTCCCTTGTGAAAGAGTATCCGCTGCCTCCGATTGTGTATGAAGATGAAGCTTGGACGCCTTACGTGTTGTCTTATGCAGAGACAGTCTGCTATCTGAATATTCATGGCTATGAATACGACAGAAGTACGTGCAGCGGTTCGCTTGTAGATAAATGGGCGGGGAAATCAAGAGATGAAGTGCTTGAGGACCATAAACGGTCGATTATGTTTTATCTGGAGCATGGAAATCCGAAAAGAAAGGAATTGCTGAAAAAACTGGCGGATAATGAGCTGGCCTATTTTGGAAGGGTAATGTCTTATCCTAAATATGAGGAAGTGCGAAAGCAGATAGCAGAGCTGGTATGAATGGAATCCTACGGAAAGAAAAGGGGAAAATATGAATATTCTGATTGCTGCAAATACAAAATTTATGGGACCGACTTCTGTAATGGTGTATTCCCTCTGCCGCAGTCATAGGGATATGGAGGTAGATATATATCTTGCTTATCATGATTTGAGGGGACAAGATATAGAAAGGCTGCAAAAGATAATCACTTGCTTTGAAAAGAAGAGGTTACATCCGCTGGATGTGGGAAAGGAGTTTTCTTTAAGGGTATCGGACTCAGAGAGATTCTCACATGAAATATATTATCGTATTTTAGTATTAAACATATTGCCGCAGAATATGGATCGTATTTTATATTTAGACGCAGATATGTTAGTGAAGAAGGACTTGACGGAGGTTTATGAGACTCCTATGCATGAGGCTTGTCCTTTTGTTGTCTGTGAGGATCATCTGGGTTATTCAAGAAGCGGCAATGAATTTCCGCCGGATCGGGTTGCAATACCTCG
Source organism: Candidatus Merdisoma sp. JLR.KK011 (assembly GCF_036941125.1). Lineage (NCBI taxonomy): Bacteria > Bacillati > Bacillota > Clostridia > Lachnospirales > Lachnospiraceae > Candidatus Merdisoma > Candidatus Merdisoma sp. JLR.KK011. Next base: position 55,188 of record NZ_JAYWSZ010000006.1, read on the forward strand.
TAATTATAAATATTTTAATACGGGATTCATGTTGATGAATTTGAACTATTTAAAAAAAAGGAACAGCGTTGGCTATATTCTGGATGCATTTTACAGAGAACAAGGCCGATATCCTTATCCGGATCAAGATATCTTAAATCAGATGTATTATGATAAAGTTCAATATGTGCCATGGTCTTTATATAATTTGCCGTCGGAATGGTACAAGATAGACACGGAAGCATTATCAAAGGGAAAAATCCTTTTTGCCACTTATCCGGATATGAATAATCCGTCTATTAATCAGGAAGAGTGCTATCTAAATGTAACGAGGCAGATGCGGGATAATGCCCATATTATACATTTTTTGGCATTTTTAAAACCTTGGCTTTATCGAGATAAACCGATGTACTCGGATCTTGAAATATATGCGGAGCTTTGGTTTGAATATGAACGGGAAATGTATGAAAATGTAGAAGGATTGGAACGGCTGTAATAGTAAAGCTATTATTTTGCTCAAAGGAGGAAATAAGTTTGAATATTTTGATTGCTGCAAATACAAAATTTATAGGTCCGACATCTGTAATGGTTTATTCTCTTTGCCGCAGTCATAAGAGCGCAGAAGTGGACATATATCTTGCATATCATGATTTGGAAGAGCAAGACATAGAAAGGCTGCAAAATATAATTTCTTATTTTGAAAAGAAAAGATTGCATCCTGTCGATGTGGGGAATGAGTTTGCATCAAAAATAACGGTCAAGAGACATTTTTCATACGAAACATACTATCGCATTCTGGTAGTAGATTTGTTACCGAAGGATATGGAACGGATTTTATATTTAGATGCCGACATGCTGATAAAAAAAGATCTGACTGAAGTTTATAGCACGCCTATGAGTGAAACATGTCCTTTTGTTGTTTGTGATGATATTGAGGGGCATGCAAGGGGAAGCTATGAATCCACGTTGGATAGAGTCGCAATTCCTTATAATTACAAATATTTTAATGCAGGATTTATGTTAATGAATTTAAGTTACTTGAGGCGGAGAGATAGTGTTGGCTATATTTTGGATGCATTTTACAGAGAGCAAAATCGATATCCGTTTCCAGATCAGGATGTGTTAAATCATATGTATTATGATAAAGTTCAATTTGTGCCGTGGTCTTTATATAATTTACCGGCAGAGTGGTGGAAAGTAGATACGGAGGCGCTCTCTAAGGGAGTCATACGATTTGCCAGCTATCCGGATATGAATAATCCTTCCATTAACCAAACAGAACGTTTTGCTGATGCGACGCTGCAGATGCGGGATCATGCCCATATTATTCACTATTTGGGAATCTTAAAGCCGTGGCTTTATCGAGATAAGCCGATGTATGCAGATGTAGCTTTATATGCAGGACTTTGGTTTGAGTGTGAAAAAGAAATGTATGAAAATATTGACGGATTAGAGCGTTTGCAATAGAAGTGGGTAGAGGAAAAAAGAATATGATATACAGCTTTCATCATTTTTATTATTGGTCAAAAGGCGGCGTGGAGTCAGGGATGGCATATCGGGCGAAGATATTCCGCGCCCTGGGGCTGGAAGCTAAATTTGTTTTTGCAACTACGTTCCCAAACGCCAACATACAGCATGAAATGCAAATGCTGGGCTTTTTGGATTCAGAAGTTATATGGATGTACGGATTCTTTTCAGATTGCAGGATTTCACCGGTGACTTATAGGCTGAAGCAGCTGGAAAATACGTTTGGCGGGAAAGAGTATGCCATTTCCGGAAATGGCGATGTGGTAAAATATGTCTTTCCGGGAGAGCACTATTATTATCAGGCATATCTGGCGCCCGGTACAGACGATGCCGTACACAGGGTGGAAATCATTTCGAACGATCGGCTTATCCGAAAAGATTATTATACATACTGTAAAATTTATTCGGAATATTATACGCCGATGGAAAATTATTCCCATCTGTATTTGAGAAGGTTTTTTAACGAGGATGGAACAGTTGCCTACGAGGAAGTGATGGGAAATGAAGCGATGGTAGATGATGTGGTTTTATATAAGTTTCCGGATCGTCTGATTTATTCACGGGAGGAGTTGGCGGGCTACATGATGTCCCGCTTGAAGCTTACCGGGCAGGATGTCGTTCTGATAGACGGGGAACCGGGAAAGATACATCGTTCAGCTTTTATCTTAAATGCATTTCCGGCAAAAGTTGGTTTTATTCTTCATGCGGATCATTATATATGCAGCGATGAAGACCATGTTTTTTGGTACCGGATTTATGAATATGCGTTGTCCCATCCTGAAAAAATTGATTTTTATGTGACTAATACAGAGGCGCAAAGCGCCCTCTTAAGAGAGCAGTTTAAGCAGTACAAAGAGGTAGAACCTTTAGTAGTGACATTGCCGGCAGCAGGTTTGGATGAATTAAAATATCCGAAAAACGGCAGGCGCAGACATGCCCTGATTTCTGCAGGGCGTCTGGCGCCGGGGGAAAAGAATATGAACTGGGTTATCGAGGCGGCGGTAGAAGCGAGGAAGAGCGTGCCGGATTTGACGCTCGATATTTATGGCGAAGGGGAAGAGGAGGGCAGGTTGAGAGACTTGATACGGCAGTTAGAGTGTGGGGATTATGTACATCTCTGCGGTTTTCAAAAGCTGGACGAGGTGTATCAGGAGTACGAAGCTTATGTGTCTGCCGCTTTAGTGGAAACATTAGGAGTGACATTGCTGGAGGCTATTGGATCCGGGCTTCCCATTGTCGGGTTTGATTTACCTTATGGAATGCAGACGTTTGTCGATGAAGGGGAAAACGGATATAGAGTTCCATTTGGGAACATAGACGGGCTGGCAGAAGGAATCGTCAGATTATTTACAGAAACGGACATGGAAGAGTTTCGGCGACATTCCTATGAAAAGGCCAGTGGTTATCTTATGGAGGCGATGGAAAAGAAATGGGAGAATGTGCTTGGGAAAATGAAATGATTTTGCTGTTTGACAGTTATGACGAAGAAAGCCGGTTTTGGCATGAGTCCATAAAGCGGGCGGGATACGACCACGTGGCAATTGTCGTACAGGAGGATGATTTTTTACCGGATGGGATTTTCCCGGCGTATGACCTGATTCTTGGAAATTGTCGTGATAAGGTGAGGAAGGAAAGATATTTCAACGAGATTGCGGTGCCGGATTCCTGGGACATTCATGTCGGTAGTGATGAATCGGGGAGCGTTTCTTTTCGGCGGGAAGAAAAAGGGACGATTTATTATGTGGAGGCGGAAAAAAAGCGTCTGGTAAAGGCGGTGGATTGGTATGACAGGAAAGGAGCCGTCCGTTTTCGGGATCATTACAATCGGTATGGAGCTCTCTGCGCCCGGACGGTATATGATAATCAGGGGAAACCCATGAGCAAGACATGGTTTTCTCCACAGGGACAGGAGATTATTGTGGAAAACCTTGTCAGCGGAGATATCATTCTAAACGATGAAGGCCGGGAGATGTTATTCCAAAAGAAACGAGATGTCATTATTTACTATTTTAAAAAGCTTGGTTTTGCAGAAAAAAGGTTTTTGATCAATTCCTTGTCTACGCCGCTCTTTATCTTAACCGGGCTTCCCGGAACAGAAGAAAAGCGAGATTTGCTGTTCTGGCAAGGGGCGATTGGTGATGAAATTCCGGGAAACATGCAATGGATTCTCAATGGAGGTTCCGGCCGCATAGGAAAAATCATTGTGCAAAGGACAGATACCTATGAAAAACTGATTCAATTAGGCGCTAAGAAGGAAATGTTGTATTTATTGGGATTCATTTATCCGTTTCAGAAAGAAAATCGACACAAACCCGAAGCGCTCATCTGTACCCGCTTTGATAAAATAGAGCATAGCAAGGAATTGATTGAAGCGCTTCCTAGTATGCATTTTCATATCGCAGCGCCTACCTTGATGTCGCCGTTGCTGACAGATTTGGAGAAATACGGAAACGTAAGTTTATATCCGGCAGTGGCCGCAGATGTTTTGGAGCAATTGTTCCTGGATTGTGATTACTATTTTGACATCAATTATTATGGAGAGTTTGCATCTGCGAACTATAGGGCATTTCTACATAACCAGTTGATTTTTGCATTTGAGGAAACCGTGCATGAAAAAGATTATGTGGCAGAGGAGCATATTTACCCCATAACGGAATTTGAAGTGATGAAAGCGGATGTCAAGTCAATTATGAGCGATGATGCTTTGATGGAATGGCATTTGGACAGGCAGCATAAACGGGCTGCGGCAGAAGACAAGGAAGGATATAGAAGGATTTAACAGAAGTCCATGCGTCCCCGGTAGGCGAATCCACTTCCAAAATAAATTGAGATTTCGTAGAGCATCTTACTCTACGATGGCAGGAGAATCATTCTTCTGCCATTTTTCTTTAACATCATAGCACATTTAGATCGAAAGGTAAATATTTTTTCTTCTTCGGCATACTTTTTGTATGAGTTTCTTGTGTTAATTTATATTTTACTCTAAAGTTTGTCTATTTTTCAATAAAAATATTCTATTTTATTCCTTTAAATGTAAAAAACAGGATGAAGTTTTCGCAGAGTAAGATGCTCTACGAAATTTCAAGCCAAAATCCAAATCCGAGGTGAAGTGAAGAATTATGTCAGCTCCTCAGAACCAATATTTTGTGCTGACATTGCCCTTAAAGCCGGAGCTATGGCAGCAGGATCTATTGGAAAAGCGGTTTGAGATGAATCGCCAGATTTATAATGCCCTGCTTGACACAGCAATAAAGCGATACAGGCAGATGGCCCAGACACGGGCATACCGGGCAAATAAGGAAGCTCTCTTTCATACTGTGGAAAAGGAACAGCGGAAAAAGCTGCTGCAGGAGCGGGACAGTCTCATAGAAAAATACCAGCTCCGCAATTATGACATATGCAGGGAAGCAGCCCGATACCGTCAGCATTTCCAGGAGCACACCGACAGCCCCATCGTCCAGAATCTGGCTGGCGAGGTCTGGCAGGCAGTGGATGGCCTGATAAAGGGCACAGCCGCCCAGGTGTATCCAAAGAAACCAGGACAGTTAAAGAGCCTTTCAGGGAAAACAAACCGTTCCTCTATCAAGTTCCGGGAGGATGGCCTTGTCTGGAAGGGACTGGTGATCCCGGTGGATAAAAGGAATTTCACCTGGTATGAGGAGCAGGCCTTGAAGCAGGAGATCCGTTACTGCAGGCTTAAGAAGTCTGTGATCCGGGGAAAAGACAGGTATTTTCTGGAGATTGTTTTCAAGGGAAACGTGCCGGTGAAGCCAAAACCGGAAGCGCCCGGAACAGTGGGGCTGGATATCGGAAGACAGAAGCTGTCCCTGGTATCACAGGAGCAGGCAGTTGAATATCTCCTTCCCATTAAGAACCGGCAGCTGGAATTCAGAAAACGGCAGTTGAGCCAGTACATGGAGCGCAGCCGCAGAAGCATGAATCCGGAGAATTATCATCCCGACGGCCGGATCAAAAAGGGAAGCGTACATTGGATTTATTCCAGAAAATATCAGAAGGCACGGCTTCAGTACCAGGAGCTCTGCCGGAAGCAGACCGCATTGCAGAAGCAGGCGCAATACAGGCTTGCAGGCAGAATCACTTCCAGCGGAACATGCTTTTATATAGAAGAAACAGGTTCGGCAAAGGCGGACGGAGTAAAGCTAGATCCCTCTTATAGAATGCAGACAGCGCCGGCCCGGTTTCTGAAGATTCTGGAATACAAGTTAAATCAACAGGGAAAGCAGCTTCTGTTTTAATCAGACAGAGTTGTGATAGATCTTACCGGTCACTAGGTGAACGGTAACGTGATAGGCAGGGTGGTCTTGAAGCGGGCCGATATCCGCAACGGATGAAAGCCTTCGCGAAAAGGGATTAGGGCAAAGGTACTTCGGTTCTTTGCAGAAGCCTGGCAGCGGAGGACCTTCTGCAGATATTTTGCAAAAGAGCTTCGGTATAGAATATTTAAAAAAATAATTTCACCATGCAGTAAAGACAAAGCCTTCTGTATGGCCAGACTGCAAAGACAAAATCTTAAGCTTTGAAATCGTCGCATTGCCGCGTTTTAAAGGGTAAGAGGTTATCATGTGTATTTATGTCGGCATTTTTTTCATGCCGATATGGCGAAGCCTACCCTTTTTACGGAATACAAGGAAAGGGGCAGAAGCCATATGTGGTACGTGATACAGGTCAGAACCGGAACAGAGAGGGAGATTATACGGCAATGCCAGACCGTGATCCCCAAAGAGACTCTGGAAAAAAGCTTTCTTCCCTGTTTTGAGGAAATGAAACGATATCAAGGCGCCTGGCACAAGGAGCAGAAGCTTTTGTTTCCCGGGTATGTATTTCTGATTAGCGGGGATCCGGAGCAGCTCTACCGGAGCCTGAAGCCAGTCATCGGATTGACCAAGCTTTTAAAAACAGGGGATCAGATTATTTCTCTGACAGAGCCGGAGATTCAGTTCCTCTTAAGATTTGGCGGAACAGAACAGCTGGTAAAAATGTCTACTGGTTTTGTAGAGCAGGATCAGATAATCATACTGGATGGGCCGCTTAAAGGTATGGAAGGATATATTAAAAAAATAGACCGCCACAGACGGGAAGCCAGCCTGGAGCTGCCGATGTTTGGGCGGATTCTGGATGTAAAAGTCGGGTTGGAGATTATAGGGAAGAAGTGATAAGTAAGCCGTGGAAGTATCTGCGGCCTATTTTTATGTGGAGCAATTGTGAAATGAAGGAAAGAAACAGCAGTATAACAAAAAAAATAGCAGGCGCAGCCATAGTCTTAAGCGGAGCGTATTTCCTTATGAAGGCTATTGCAAAGAAAAAGTCGGAAGGCAGAGAGATAGATGCGGACAATCCCTATATTGACAAAACAGAGCTGCCCTTTTCTTCCGTAACTATTTACGAGCAGACGTTTAAGCCAATCATAGACAAAAGCCTTGCATTTGCAGGCCTTGTAATCTTGTCCCCTCTTTTTGCAGCCATATCCGCTGCGATTTTTATCGATGATCCTGGAACAATATTTTTTACGCAAAAGCGTATAGGAAAAGACAAGAGGTTTTTCTGCCTCCATAAGTTCCGGAGTATGAAGATGTCAACTCCCCATGATGTACCGACACATCAGCTGAGGGATCCGGAGCAGTATATCACGAGAGTGGGAAGGGTGCTGAGAAAAACCAGCCTGGACGAGCTTCCTCAGATCTGGGACATTTTTAGAGGAAGAATGAGCATCATAGGCCCGCGGCCGGCCCTGTGGAATCAGGAAGATCTTGTGGCAGAGCGGCAAAAGTACGGGGCCAATGGCGTACTTCCCGGCTTAACCGGCTGGGCGCAGATTAACGGCCGGGATGAACTGGAGATATCCGAGAAGGCGAAGCTGGATGGAGAATATGTGCGGCATTTAAAGCAGGGCGGATTAAGAGCCCTGTTTTTTGATATCAAATGTTTCCTTGGAACTATAAAATCCGTTGCCGGGAGTGACGGGGTTGTAGAGGGAGGAACTGGGGAATTACACAAAAGCGCCGGATTTGAGGACTATGGCTATAAAAAGGAATTCCATATAGACAGAGCGATGTGCAAGCGTATCTTAATTGTCGGCGCAAACAGCTATATAGGGGAATCCTTTGAGTCCTATGTCAGAAGCTATTACAGCAGTAATTTCCGGATAGATACGGCAGACACCATGGACAGCAGCTGGAGAGAGACTGATTTTGGTTCCTATGACACGGTATTCCATGTTGCCGGAATCGCTCATGCAGATGTAGGAAACGTGGATGAGGCCACGAAGCGGAAATATTATGCAGTAAATACGGATCTGGCAATAGAGGCGGCCAGGCTTGCAAAGGATGCAGGTGTGAGGCAGTTTGTATTTATGAGCTCTATGATTGTTTACGGCGAGTCCATGCCTTACGGCAAAGAGAAAATGATTGATGAGCATACGGTTCCGTCTCCTGCGAATTTTTACGGGGACAGCAAATGGCAGGCGGATCGGGGCGTAAGGCAGCTGCAGGATGAGAATTTCCACGTGGCAGTGCTGCGCCCTCCCATGATCTACGGCCCGGGAAGTAAGGGGAATTATCCTGTTTTGGCAAAACTGGCCAAGCGCCTTCCGGTATTCCCGGCTGTTCATAATCAGCGTTCCATGCTTTATATAGACAATCTCTGTGAATTCCTGTGCCTGCTTATGCTGAGCGGAGAGGGAGGAATCTATTTCCCACAGAATGCAGAGTACACAAATACATCTGAAATGGTGGAGCAGATTGCAGACGCCGTGTGGCATCCCATCCGGGTGACAAAGTTATTCAATCCGGCAGTAGCGGCAGCTTCCCACATCCCGGGGAAGGCGGGCGGACTGGTGAATAAGGCGTTTGGAAACAGCGCCTATGACCGGAAGCTGTCTGTCTATAAGGGCTTGGATTATTGTGTCAAAGATTTGCGGACATCTATCGCAGAGACGGAAGAGGAGAGGCCGGAGGAAAAGGAGAATAAGGAAAATTGCAGACCATATGGATTATCGATCATTATTCATCAGAACCAATATACGGAGGGATTTCCCGTCAATACGATTTTGCCAGAGAGCTGGGACGGCGCGGATACCATGTAGTTGTGATTGCATCGGGCTTCTGTCACTTTACGCACAGTTACATTTCGGAAAAACCGGTAAAGGTCAGTAAGCTGGCAGAGCATGTTCATTATATTTATTTAAAAACAAGCAGTTATGAATCTAACGGCGGACTTGGGCGGGCGCGGAATATGCTTGATTTTATGAATAAGGTCATAAAATATGAAGGCATTATTGCAAGACGCTACGGAAAGCCGGACGTTGTTACCGGCTGCTCTGTACATCCCCTGTCCTGGATTGCGGCATATCGGACAGCAAGGAAATACAAGGCCCGCTTTGTGGCGGAGGTTCGGGATTTCTGGCCGAGAATCTGGGTGGTCAGCGGCGACAAAAAGGCGATGGATCCCATGGTAATATTTTTCGGCCTGATTCAGAGATGGGCATTTAAGCATGCAGATCGCATTATTTATTCCATGTTTCATGGGGATAAATACATTTGCGGAGAATTGGGGATTCCGCGGGGCAGGGTGTACTTAATCGGGCAGCCTATGGATTGCTCAAGATTTGATGAAAATTGCGAAAAGACAGAACTGCTGCCAAAGGAGGTGCAGGAATTTATCAGAGATTCCTTTGTATGCTCCTTTGCCGGTTATTACATGGTTTATGAAGGCGTCTATGTAATGCTGGAGGCGCTGAAAATATTAGAGTCAAAGGGTCTGCCTATCAAAATGGTGTTTGTAGGCTCCGGGCAGGAAAAGGAAGGAATGGAGAAGTATATCAGAGAAAATCATCTTCACAATGCTTTGGTATATGACAGAATTCCCAAGGAAGCTGTGCCGGCGCTGCTCTCTCGTTCTCATATCTGCATGGCACATTTGGAGGTGGAGGGACACAAAGAGGTTTACAAATACGGCGTTTCAAAGAACAAGGTAAATGAATATCTGTATTCAGGAGCTTGTACCTTATATGGATTCCTGTACAAGGATGACGAGGCAGCCGTAAGCGGAGGCGGTATTATGTTCGAACCTTATGATGCAGAAGATTTGGCTGAGAAGATTGCATATGTATATAATCTGCCGGAAGCAGAGCGGCGTCAGTATGGCGTCAGGGGCCGGGAATATATCAAGGCCAATCACAGCGTTGAGGTTCTGACAGATCGAATGCTTGAGGTATTGTTTGGATGAACAGGATAGAAAAAGCATGGCTTTACTGGAATACGGTAAAAAGTCTGAAACCCGTTCAGATAAGACATCAGATAGAAAATCGGATATGCAGGGGCCGGAGAAAAAAATATCTGGACAGCGTAAAAGCACTGCTGGGGCCAAAGAGCTGGAGTGAGATAAAGCTTCTTATTCCAGAGCTGGACTGTGATCCGGATTATCTGCAGAGATTTCCTAAGGACAAGCTGCTGCGCAATGAGATCGAACTGCTTCACGAATCTCACAGGATAGAGAAGGAGTGGAGGGTTTTGGAGGCTTCTCATTTATGGAATTATAATCTTCATTACCTGGAGTTTTTGATTCCATTGGCAGTAGAATACAGCGTCACAGGAGAAGAAGCCTATTTTTTAAAGTGGAAAGAGTTCGTGGAGGGGTGGCTGAAGCAGTCCTCTGATGACAGTTTTGAGCCCTATACCATATCCATGCGGATTCCCAATCTGCTGATTTGCATGGAATTATTGAGAGAAAAGCTCCGGGATACGGAGCTGGAATCCGCAGTGATAACTTCTCTTTACCAGCAATACAGGTATCTGCTCAAGACACAGGAACAGGCGCTGCTTGCAAATCACTATTTTGAAAATTTAAAGGCTGTGGTGATATCCAGCCTCTTGTTTCAAGAGACAGGGATGTATCATCAATATTTTGACCTGTTTCTAAAAGAGATAGAGGAACAGATACTTTCCGACGGGCTTCATTTTGAAAGAAGCCTTATGTATCATAAAATAATTCTGGAAGATATTCTGCGCGTGCATGCAGCGCTACGCAGCACAGGGCACAGGGAAGACGCTAAAAAGCTGATTCCGGCAATTCAGATGATGGCATCGGCAATGATGAAGCTGGAGAGGGGGTTCGAGAGGACACCTCTTTTTAATGATGTCGGAAATAATGTGAGCAAGAGCCGGGACGCCCTGTTTCGAGCCATAATAAGGCATTGTACAAACAGCGTAACAGCAGAAAAAAGCAATGCGCAGAAAGAAACAGTGGTGGAAGGCTTTGAAGCTTCCGGCTGCTATATGCTCACCCACAAGGGTACAGCGCTTTTTTTTGATTGCGGAGAGATTGGGCCTTCTTACATGGGAGGGCATGCCCACTGTGATTGTCTCAGCTTTGAACTGAGCGTGAATGGGAAAGCATTGTTTGTGAATTCCGGCACCGGACAGTATCAGGGAGAGCTGAGGTCTTTTTTCCGCAGCACAGCGGCTCACAATACCCTTATGATTGACGACAGAGAACAGTCAGAGCTGTGGGGAGAGCACAGGGCGGCGAGGAGGATAAGGAAGGTGCAGGGCAAAGCCGGAGACAGAGGGCTGATTGGCCGGTTTCAAAGCTTTCGGGGAGATTTTTTCCGAAGGAGCTTATGGTGGAAAAAGGAAGAGGAAAATGTTCTTGTAATACGGGATGACTTGAAAGCCTGCGACGCCGGGAAGCATACAGCCAGGCAGTTTCTGCATCTTGCACCGGGATACCGTTATAGACGGGACGGCAGGCAGATAGAGGTTCTGGAAGGAGAAACCCTTCGGGCAGTTATTAAGCTTCCTTATAAATGTGATTATCTCATTCATAAGGAAGGAATCCTGACGAACTATGCGGAGGATTTTGGGGAATATCAGAGAAAAGAGGTTCTGGAGGTTCGGACGCTGTTTGAAGAGAAAGTCCGGTCAGAGCTTGAGATAGAAATGACAGGAGAGTGGGAAACAAATGGTTAATGTAATCGGATTGGGATATATCGGGCTGCCTACGGCCTTAATGCTGGCGTCTCACGGCATAGAGGTGATAGGCACGGATTATAATAAAAAGCTGGTGGAAACGCTGAATGCAGGCCGCACCACCTTTAAAGAGGAAGGCTTGGACGAGCTGTTTAAAAATGCTGTGGAGGCCGGTATCCGATTTACAACCGAGTACCAGGTGACAGATACCTATATTGTCTCGGTTCCCACACCTTATGATAAGTTTTCCAAAAAGGTAGACGCCTGTTATGTAGCGGCGGCGGTGAAGGATGTATTGAAGAAAGCGCCCCAAGGGGCGGTTGTTGTCATTGAATCCACGGTTTCCCCAGGAACACTGGACAAATTTGTGAGGCCGGCAATTGAGGAAGCCGGAAAGGCGATAGGCACGGATGTACATCTTGTTCATGCTCCGGAGCGGATTATTCCAGGAAATATGGTTTATGAATTAATTCATAATAACCGCACCATCGGAGCGGACGACAAAGGAGTAGGAGAACGGGTAAAATCCCTCTACGCATCTTTCTGCCAGGGCGAGATTGTGGTCACGGATATCCGGACAGCAGAGATGACAAAGGTGGTAGAAAATACATACCGTGCGGTCAATATTGCATTTGCAAATGAACTGGCAAAAATATGCCGGCATGACAACATGGATGTGTATGAGATTATCCGCATCTGCAATATGCACCCCAGAGTGAATATCTTACAGCCGGGGCCGGGAGTGGGAGGCCACTGCATTTCGGTAGATCCCTGGTTTCTGGTGGGGGATTATCCGAGCCTGGCAAAGGTGATTGACGAATCTATGAAAACCAATGACGGAATGCCGGATTTTGTGCTGAACCGAATCTACGAGATTATGAAGGAAGAGGGGCTTACGGATATCACACGGGTTGGCCTGTATGGGCTTACTTATAAAGAAGATGTAGATGATATGCGGGAATCTCCGACGCTGCAGCTTCTGGAATCCCAGGAGCGGCATCTGGCTTTTGGGCTTAAGGTTTATGATCCGCTGATTTCGGAAGATATGGTGCCGAACCAGTATCATAGTCTGGAAGAATTTCTGGATGGGGTGGATATGGTGGTTGTTATGGTGGGGCATAGGGAGATTAAGGAGAATATGGATAAGCTTAGGGGAAAGGTTGTATTGGATACGCGGCATATCTGTGGGTTCGACAAGGTCTATCAGTTATAAAATATATGTGACGAATCTTTTATAGAGAGGGTTAGAATTTTGAAGCAGTTATTTTTATCAGTCAGTGACGGTTCAGTGAATGTTGTAGAAACACCGGCGCCTACAGTAAAAGAAAATACGGTTATTATGGAAACATTATATTCGGTTGTCAGCGCGGGAACCGAGCGCTCCCTTACGTCCTTTGGCGGAAAGAATCTGATTCAGAAAGCCATGGAGCGGCCGGATCAGGTGAAAAAGGTTACGGAGAAAATGTCTACGGACGGTATTCTTACAACAGTGGAAGCAGCCTTTGGAAGACTAAAGGATCCTATGCCTATGGGCTATACGGCAGTGGGCAGGGTAGTGGAAACCGGAAGAGGCGTGACGGAGGTTAAAGCAGGCGATATAGTTGCGGCTGTGGGACAGGCTTATCACAGTGAGGTGAACCGGGTTGGAAAAAATCTGGTGGTTAAGGTTCCGGATGAAGTAGAAGATCTGAGACAGGCGGCATTTTCTGCATTGGGCGGCATTGCCTTAGAGGGCATCCACCAGGCGGAGGTGATTCCGGGAGAGACGGTTGCTGTAGTTGGACTGGGACTGCTTGGACACATTACAGCGCGGATCCTGGATGCCTATGGCTGTGATGTAATTGGATTCGACGTGGCAGATAAGACATTGCCGCATACCAGACTAAAGGCCTTTATCAATTCCACAGACGACCATGGGGCGGAGCTGGCACGCTCCCTGACACATGGCAGAGGCGTGGATAAGGTGATTATCACAGCGGCAGCGGACTCCAATGCTCCGATTGATCTGGCGGAGGAAATCACCAGGGATCGGGGAACGATCTGTATGATCGGCGTGACCAGGATGGAGCTTGACCGCAGACCGTTTTATCAAAAAGAGCTCAGCTTTAAAATAGCCAGATCTTATGGGCCGGGCCGGTATGACAGCAGCTATGAGGAGGACGGCGTTGATTACCCCATCGGATATGTGAGGTTTACCGAGGGGCGGAATGTAGAAGAATTTCTGCGCCTGCTTGCCGCAAAGCGGCTGAATATAACGGATTTAATTACCCATACGCTGCCGTTTTCGAATGCGGCGGAGGCCTATGAGATGATTACGAAGAATCCGAGGCATGAAACGTATATTGGCGTTGTGTTAAAGTATGAGGAAAATGAAGCAAAATGGGACAGTGTGGTGAAGAATGCCGAAGCTGTCTTGGAAGGCAAAAAAGCTGCAAATAAAAGGACTGCAGATAAGAGGCAGCTTAACCTTGGCTTGATAGGAGCGGGATTATTTGCCAGGACTACCATGCTTCCAGTGATGCAGGCAAGCAGCCTGTATCATTTTAAGGGCCTGGCGACTACTGGGGGAATCGCCTCTGCACAGGCCAATGAGGTATTTCCTTTTGACTATACCACCAATGACTACCGAAGGCTTTTGGAGGACGAGGATGTGGATCTGATCGCGATCTCCACACAGCACAACAGCCATGCAAAGTTTATTGTGGAGGCTTTGGCAGCCGGCAAGAATGTCTATGTGGAAAAGCCTTTGTGTCTGACTCTGGATGAACTGAAACGCATTGAGGATGCTTATAAGAACAGTACGGGAGAATTATTCTGTGGACTGAACCGCAGACATGCGCCGCTTATAAAGGAAATCAAGAAGGAATTGCAGACAGACAAAATTCCGGCCGTGTATGATTACATCGCCAATGCCGGATACATTCCGCCGGAGCACTGGACGCAGGAGGAAGGCAAGGGCGGCGGCCGGATTATCGGGGAGGCTGTGCATTTTATAGATACCATTCAGAGTCTGGATGGGAGTGAGCTGGTGGAAGTGAATTTGTCTTTTGCAGCAAATCCGGCTTATCCCAAAAAGGATAATGCGATTATCACTCTCCGCTTTGCTTCCGGCGCTGTGGGGACGGTTCTTTATACTTCTATGGGGAGCAAGAAGTACCCAAAGGAACAGTTACGGGTGTTCAGCAATGGATCCGTGTATGTGATGGATAATTATGTGGGGCTTGTGAAGTATGGGAGCAGCAGGAAGAAGGAGACGAAGCTTAAGCAGGATAAGGGGATTGGGGATGAGTATCGGTATATTTTTGATGTGGTGAGTGGGAAGAGGAAGAATCAGGTTATTAAGGATGCTTTTATTGGGCATAGATTGTTGTTTGAGGCGATGAAATAATGAAAATTGTAACTAATTTGAGAAAAGTAGTTCGTTATAATAGCTTATACGGTTTTAGAAGGACAGTTATTAAAGTCGCAGGCAGAACAAGGAATCATAAATTAAATATTTTTTTTCCAGTAAAACGTGGAGAAAAAAATATATCTTTGATAGGATGTGGACAGTTTGGATTTTCTACGATATCATATTTCCTTTATAAAAAGATAGGAAGCCATTTTTTAGAATGTTATGATATTGATTCGAAAAAAAGCCTTTCAACTGCAAAGTTTTGGGGATATAAGCCTTGTAAGAATGCTGAAGCACTGATTTCCAATCCGAAATGTAAATATGTGTATATTGCTTCGGATCATTATACACATAGCGAATACGCAATTGAAGCTATTGAAGCGGGTAAAATAGTTTATTGCGAGAAGCCGATTTCAGTTACACGAGATCAACTATTGAATCTTGTAAAAACAATTAAACAATTTCATGCGGAGATTTATTTTGGATACAACAGACCCTTTTCAAAAGCTATAAGTGATTTAATACCTTACATTAAAAATTGTAGAGCACCAATGACATTAACCTGTTTTATTTCGGGGCATAAACTGGCTGCTGACCATTGGTATAACGATCCAAAAGAAGGAACCCGGATATGTGGAAATCTTGGCCATTGGATCGATCTGTCCATGTATTTATTTGAGCAAAGAGGGTTAGAGCCGGAAATATATGATATTAACATTACCTATTCCAGTAAGGATGAGCTGGATGATAATATTGCAGTTTCCTATAGAACAGAACATGGAGATTTGATTACACTGGTTTTAACCTCGCGTACAGAGCCTTTTGAAGGAATTAATGAGACCATTAATCTGCAATGTGGGAATTTGATTTCAAAGATAGATGATTTTCAAAAGCAGACCTTATGGGCTGGAGAGAAAAGGCAGCTGCTAAAATACAGTCCTAAAGATGTTGGGCATTTAAGAGCCATTAATCAGCCATTTATTGATGAGAAGCGGAGAGTGAATACAGTCATAAAGTCAACACTTTTGATGTTAGAGATTAAAGATATGGTGATGAATGTGGAAGAGAGCAGGCGATATGATTTGAAGGAAGATAATAAATTTTTGTTTTAATATAAAGCGGCTGAAAGGAGAAGGGCAGCGTAAATGGATAAGGAAAGAAAAGTTTCTGTATCAGTAATCATTCCGTTCTATTCACATGCAGATTGGCTGGAAGAGGCCTTGGACAGTGTTTTGTCACAGACATTACCAGCATATGAAATTATAGTTATCAATGATGGTTCAAAAGAAGATTTATCAAAGCTTATAGAAAAGTATAAAAAATCGGTGACATTTTTAAAACAGGAAAACGAAGGGGCAGCAAATTTTTCGCAAGGCCTGGATGGGACAATTCGTGTAGATGAAGATTTATGATATGTGGAATTTTTAGCGAATGAGAATTTATTAAGGAAAAGTATTACGCAATGAACAACACTGTAATAATAAAAGGAAGAACTATCAAATATAACAATAAACAAATCAGCTTAGATGATTTGATGACAATAGATTTTTATGAATATATGGAGAATATCGCACCAGAGTATGACTCGGGCCATATATTTGATAATGTTGTCTATTTGAATTTTGTATTAAATATTTATGCATATATTTATTTTTTTCGTAAAAACAGCATAAATAATGTGATAGTTGAAGAGACAGAAGACAGCATAAAAGATTATGTTTATGATGCTGCAAGATTGTTGGATATTAGAATTGAAAAAAGATATAGTAAAAGATATCATAGCTGGACCAGTAGGTTGATACTTTGTGCAATATTTATGTACATGTTCTTTCAACAAATTTGTATCAAATGGGAGAAAAGAGATTTAGATAGAAATAAAGATATAGCAGTTTTAAGAACCCCTGCGGCAAAAAAGAAAATACGGGCATCAGAAGAGCGGGAAATATTATGTGAGGAGTCCATTGCAAAGGGCAGTTTATATTCTTTTAGTTCGCGGATGAAACGTTTCTTCTATCTAATAAGTTCTTTTGGATATGCAGTGGGTAATCTAAGGGAAGCTGAGAAATATTGTGATAAGCATGGTTTATATGAATCAAAAAAAGAAATAATTAGTTTTTTACGACTGCGTTTGCTTCCGGTTAGCTTTTACAGGCAGAATCTTGAGGGGATTCTGTCGTTGAAGTGGAACAAGGATTTTATAACAGGAAATAATCTTGATATGTATGCAATGGTGGAAGAAGAATGCGCACGAAAGTATGGAATAAGGATGGTATGTATACCTCATGGTCTGGAGTATGGTTTCCGCTTTCCACATTGTTTTACAGGAGATTATTTTTATTCGACCAGCATTAATGCAGAAAAGTATTTCAATAAAAAGTACAGAACAGAAAAGTTTCATTTTGATCCTTATATGGCCAAGGAAATGTTTTCATTGAATATTGCCCGGAATAGAGAAAAGCCGAGAAAGATCGTATATTTTACTGAACCGAGGGAACCGCATGTTAATATAGAAATTTTACGTCCTTTGGTAAAACAACTTTGTAATTATGGTTATAAGTTATATATTAAGCATCATCCCAAGGATAATATGGCTGATTATGAAGAGTTTAACGGAGAGATAGAAGAAATTCAAGAGTTATCAGAAGCAATCGTTGGGAATATCTGCATTGCAAGAAAATCGACAGTCCTGCTTGAGGGACTTTATAATGATGCACTATGTGCAGCCATTGTTATAAACGAGAAGGATAATGCGCTTTTTAGAATGTTTCCGTCATTAATGGATGATAAGATACAACAGTTTCATAGTATTGAAGAGCTGACTAAATGGATATATGAAACGAATAAACAGGAATGTGAATAATTGTATAAGGAGAAAGGTTATGAAAATAATTGGAGTAATACCTGCACGATATAAATCGTCCCGATTTCCAGGAAAACCATTGGCTGATATTTGTGGAAAGCCAATGATTTGGTGGGTTTATCAACAATGTAAAAAAGTTGAGGATTTTTCTGAAGTCTATGTTGCAACGGATGATAAGATAATATTTGATACGTGTAAAGAATTAGGTATAGAAGTTGTGATGACATCAGATAAACACCAAACAGGAACAGATCGTATTGGTGAAGTGTCAAGAAAAATTTATTCAGACTTGATTATTAATATTCAAGGAGATGAACCTCTTTTAGAACCGGAGACAATAAGGGCTGCAATAACACCATTTTATGAAAATAATAATCTTCAAGTCACCAATTTGATGACAAAAATAAAGGATCCGATTGATGTAATCAATTACACAGTTCCAAAAGTTATCACAAACAAGGAAGGGATTGGAATATATCTTACCAGATCAGCATCGCCTTACCCCAAAGGAAGCTTAGATTATAGTTATTATAAACAAGTGTGTGTATATGGGTTTAAGCCAGAGGCGCTTCAGTTCTTTTGTGAATACGGGGAAAAGTATGGTAAGGCAAAGATTGAAGCGATTGAGGACATAGAAATACTGCGTTTTATAGAAAATGGATATAAAGTACAGTATATAGAAGTCGAATCAGATACGGTAGCGGTTGATACACCTAATGATTTGGAAAAAGTTCGGAGGATATTGAATAACAATGAAGATACTTGATTGCACATTACGAGATGGCGGATACTGTAATCAGTGGAAATTTGGCTATGAAAATACAAAGAAAATAGTGGCAGGATTATGTGAATCAGGAATCGACATTATTGAATGTGGTTTTTTAACAGAGAAGATAAAACACGATTTGGAGAGCACTCAATTCAATACGATTGAAGAAATTACAAATATAATTTCAGAAAGCGAAAGAGAACCACAGTTTGTTTGTATGATAAATTATGGTGAGTATGATGTAGAAAAGCTTCCGGATTGTAATAAAAACGGAATTACCGGGATTCGAATTGCGTTTCATAAAAGGAATATGAAAGAAGCGTTGATTGCTGGACATATCATAAAGGAAAAGGGATACAGGCTATACCTGCAGCCAATGGTGTCTTTGAATTATTCAGATGAAGAATTTTTGCTGCTGATTCAGCGAAGCAATGAGTTAAAACCATATGCATTCTATATAGTGGATAGTTTTGGCGTGATGAAACAACAAGATCTCATCCGCCTTTTCTATTTGGTTGAACATAACCTAAAAAAAGATATCGCTATTGGTTTCCATTCTCATAATAATATGCAGCTGGCATATTCTAATGCACAGGCACTTCTTGGCATAAGCTCAAAGCATGAGATTATAATTGATTCATCTATATTTGGAATGGGCAGAGGAGCAGGTAATCTGAATACAGAATTGTTTTTAGAATATCTGAATGATAATTATAAAACAAAATACAGATTAAAGCCTTTGCTTATCATAATAGATGAGATATTAAATCAGTTTTATCAAAAGAATTACTGGGGGTATTCATTGCCAAACTACCTTTCTGCAAAATATAATACACATCCCAGTTATGCAATTTTTTTGGATGCAAAGAAAACATTAACAATAGAAAGCATGGATGAGATTTTTTCCATGATGGAAAATGAAAAGCGTTCCAGTTATGAACAGCAATATATCGAAAGGCTATATGAGAAATATATGAGCGTAAGGGATTGCTCACAAAATCATTTAAATGAATTAATACGCATCGTTTCAGACCAAAATATTGTTATCATTGCACCAGGCAAAAGTTCTATAGCGGAAAAAGATAAAATTCTGGAATGTGTGAAATGTGAAAATGCAGTTGCAATCAGTATTAATCATAAATATGAGGAATATGAATGCGATTATATTTTCGTGAGCAATTTGAGACGATATCGAGAGTTAAATAAGGAAGATTACGGGAAGTGTATTATTACAACTAATATTCGTTCTGATGAAACGTATTTGAGAGTCAATTATGAAGAACTGATAAATAATATAGAGGCAGTGAGTGATAACGCCAGCATGATGCTGATAAAATTATTAATTTTATTAGGAGCCAGAAAGGTATTCATATGTGGATTAGATGGATATTCTGTTGTTCCCACAGAAAACTTTGCTGATGAGAAGATGAATTTCTATGTTAATAAGACTAGATTTGAGGAGATGAATGAAGGATTAAATAGAATGATAGAGAGATATAGTAAAGAAGTACCTATGGAATTTGTGA
Source organism: Candidatus Merdisoma sp. JLR.KK011 (assembly GCF_036941125.1). NCBI lineage: Bacteria > Bacillati > Bacillota > Clostridia > Lachnospirales > Lachnospiraceae > Candidatus Merdisoma > Candidatus Merdisoma sp. JLR.KK011. The sequence continues at coordinate 75,229 of NZ_JAYWSZ010000006.1, forward strand.
CAACACCAGTATTTGTTCATTTGAATACAGAGGCGAGAGACGCATGAGGCGAACGAAAGGCATTACAGAATTTTTAATTGGGAATTATTATTTGCTTATAATTACATTATATATGTTTGCAATGATATATAGAAGTATGCGTGTTGGAGTATACGCATCATTTTTTATGTGCTTGATTTTAGGGGGATTAATGCTAAAAGGTAGAGCAGGTATGACGATCAGGGAAACAGATGTATATGTGCTTTTATTTTTGTTATACAGTGTTATATCAGCTATGGCATATTTTGTAAATAATATACCAGTTTCCGTATTTATAAGTGCGGCATCTAATGCCCTTCTCCCCATTGTCTTTTATGTGTCTGGAAGGAAAGGGATACAGTTTAAGAGAAGTTCATTTTACTTTGCCTTAGATATTTGCTGTCTGATAGGTATTTTTCTGTTAATTATAAAGCCAGAGTGGTATGTGACATATTGCAAAGGAAGAGGTATCTCTTACACGAGATTGTCATCAGGATTAGGCAGTGTTGCAATTGGAACATTATCTACAATTGCCTTAATTTATACAATCAGCGATATGATCGAGTCGAGAGGAGAAAAAGGAAAGCTGCAATATATATTTTCAATGGCGTTTGTATTTTTGAGTATGCAGCGTTCTGCCTGGGCTGTGGGGATATTGTCAGTATTTGTCATGCATTATTATGTGTTCTTTAAGTGGCATGCTGTTAGGAAAAAATATCTGCTTATAGAGCTGCCTGCCATTCCATGCGGATTATTCATGTTTAGAAGACCTATAATAAACATGGTGAGAAGATGGATGATGGAAAAAGCTTCTCATGGAAATCTGGGAATGATTTCCAGCAGATCGTCTCAGTGGATAAATGGATTAGAAAGCTCAAATTGGATAATTGGAAGTGGGTTTGGCACGCGTGGACAAAAAGCCATGCAATTTGTAAAGGTATTTATTGGTGATGGTGGATGGGCGGTTTTGTTATGCGAAGTGGGAATTATAGGCCTTATCATATTTGCAATCATTATGGCAAAGGTAATAAAAAAGGGGATGTATTCTTTTAAAAAATTGTATGTTCCAATGTTGATTATTCTATTGTTTTTCCTGCAGGCAATAGGGTCTAATGTATTTATGTTTCAGCTACTGGTTCCGTTTTTTTGGATGTCAGTTGGAGAAATAGTGGGGTTTAATAAGAAGGATATACGAAAGGAAAGTTTAAATGAAAGTACTTGCATTTTATCTCCCACAGTTTCACGAAACTGAGGAGAATAATATATGGTGGGGAAAAGGGTATACAGAGTGGAAGGCAGTAAAAGGAGCGAAGCCTTTATTTAGTGGACATAAAGAACCAAGAGTGCCTTTGAATGATAACTATTATGATTTGTCTGATAAAACGGCATCTACATGGAAGTGGCAGTCAGAACTTGCAAAAAAATATGGGGTTTATGGTTTCTGCATATATCATTATTGGTTTGATGGAAAAAAGCTTTTGGAAAAACCAATGGAAATACTGCGTAATCATCCAGAAATTGATATAAACTACAGTATTTGCTGGGCGAATGAGACATGGAGCAGAAACTGGTATGGCCAGAATCGAACGGTGCTGATAGAACAGACATATGGAATGGAAGATTCCTGGAAAAACCATTTTGATTATTTGAAAGATTTTTTTCTGGATGTGCGTTATATCAAAATAGATAATAAGCCGGTGCTCCATATTTACCGTTCGCAGGATATACCTTGTTTGCCAGAGATGCTTTCTTTATGGAACAGGCTAGCTAAGGAGTTGGGATTTGATGGACTCTATATCATAAGTGGGATAACAAGAAAAGGAGAGGAAACAAGAAAAAATTTAATAGACAATCAGTATTACTTTAATCCGGGATTTATATTAAAGAAGAAACTGGATTTTGGAGAATATCTGGGCTATTTACTTAAAACAGCCGTAAAGAGATTTTCCAATAAAATTTTAAGAGCAACGTTTCTTGAACATCTGATCAACATTGAAATAATATACAGGCATATTGAATGTGAGTCAATTCCCGATAATGCATGCCCTTGTACATTTCCGCAGTGGGATAATACACCAAGAACAGGAACATCAGGTCTATGTTATAAAAACGCTTCTCCAAAGCTATTCGAGAATCATTTTTCTAAGCTATACAAGAAATATAAGGATAAGAAAGAATTCATTTATATTAATGCATGGAATGAATGGGGAGAGGGTGCCTATCTTGAACCAGATACAGAATATGAATACCAATATTTAGAGGCAATCAAGAAAGGCATCAATGATGAAGAATGTGCTTGTTAGTGTTATAGTACCAGTATATAAGGTTGAATTGTATCTTGAGAGATGCTTAGAAAGTATTATCAATCAGACCTATCATAATTTAGAAATAATCTTGGTGGATGATGGTTCACCAGACAAGTGTCCAGAGATATGTGATCGGTATGCGGCATATGACAAAAGAATAAAAGTTATTCATAAACCAAATGGTGGGTTGTCTTCTGCGAGGAATGCTGGTATAGATGTGATGAATGGAGAATATGTTACATTTATTGACAGTGATGATTTTATTCCAGAGGATGCTATAGAGAAGTGGGTGCACTATATTAAAAAGTATCATGTCAATATTGTTGTTGGAAGATATCAGATATATAACAAGGGTGATATTCTGGAAAGGAAAAATGCCGGAAAAGTGGAAAAGTGGTCTGTATGTGATGCTCTGCGGTATATGTTTATCATTGATGGAAAGCTGTGCAGTGCATGGGGAAAGCTGTATGATGCCAGATTGTTTGAGAAGCTTAGGTATCCGGAGCATATACAGTATGCCGAGGATATGTATGTTATTCATTTGTTATTTCATGAAGCTAAAAGCATCGTTTTTGTAAATGATGTTCAATATTATTATAGTCAAGAAGGAGAAAGCCTTGTGCGTTCCGCATTCTCTGAAAAGAAATTGCAGAGAGTAGAAGCAGTAGAAAAATGGATTAAGTTTATTGAAGAATTTTATCCGGAATTAAAGGAAGAGATACTATCTTTTTATGGAGGAGTACTTATTAATTTATGCATGGAAATAGAAAGCAATTCTGCTGAATATGCCAAGACTGCCTATAGAAAATATCGTGATATTCTTATAAAGGGGTATCAATGTTTTCGCAAAAATCAATATATGGGTAAAAACAATATAATAAAACTTTTTATGATAAAAAATAAATGTACTTTACCATATCAATTATTTCGAAGAAGGAAATCAGGAAAATAAATAGAGTGATATTTTAAAATGGAGAATAAGATTAAAAAAAGTGTTGTAGTTAAAGCGACACTCTGGTACACAGTGTCAAGAGTGCTGATTCGCGGCATTAGCTTTTTTACTGCGCCATTATTTACGAGACTACTAAGTACATCGGATTATGGAATAGCAAGTAATTTTAATTCATGGGCCAACATTGTTTCCTGTTTTGCAGGGCTTAGTCTGACGACAGCTGCTTTGAGAGGAAAAGTAGAATTTAAGGAAAACTACAAGGAATTTTTGTCGGCAATTCAGACTCTGGGAATTATATCAACATTAGTATGTATATTAATTATTACTCCTACCATTAATTTCTGGTGTGGCGTGATGGAACTGAATCAGGTATGTATTGTTATTATGATGTTTTATCTGATCTTCGAACCGTCAGTTAATTATGCGCAGACTGATTTTCAATTTGACTACAAATATAAAGAAAATATAGGTATTTCTCTTTTTACAGTTCTGGGAACAGTGTTTTTTTCGATTGTATTTGTATTGTTATGGCCGGATATGCGATATATGGGCCGGATACTAGGAATGGCACTGCCATGCATTATTATTGGATTATATTTTGCAGTTAAAATATTCTGTAAGGGCAGACTGCTATATAGCAGGGAATATTGGACTTATGGTTTGAAACTTTGCATACCTATGATACCTCATGGTCTTGCGATGATTGTTCTTGGGCAGATTGACCGTGTAATGATAATAAAGTATATTGGGGAATCTGAGGCTGGTATATATAGTTTTGGATATTCTTATGCTATTCTTCTTTCGGTAATAACAAATGCAGTAAGTGATGGTATAAAGCCGCAAATGTACAATCTGCTGGAAAAAGGAGAAGATGAGAAGCTTGCAAGCTTTATAGAACGTATTGTAGCAGGAACAACCTTTTTGACTATAGGAATTGTTTCAGTTGCGCCAGAAGCATTAAAAATATTAGGGACAAGGGAGTATTACGATGCACGCTGGGTTATTTTTCCTGTTGCTCTGGGAACATTGATGCAGTTTATGTATCAGAATTTTAATATAATACAGTTATATTATAAAAAAACAATATATACTGCAATTGGTTCAGTATCAGCGGCGCTAGTTAACTTTACTTTGAATATGGTATTTATTCCGCGATATGGATATATAGCAGCAGCGTATACAACGATGATATCCTATGGTCTTTTGATGCTATTTCATTATTGTGCATCATGGTGGGTTGCAAAGAGAAGAATATACAGGTTTGCACCATATGCATTTTTTTCATTTATAGCTATATTGGCAGGTTTTTGGTTTAATCTAATGTATGATCATTCAGATGGCATTAGATACATTATGATATTATTTCTCATTTTAATAATGGGAATATATTTTAAACAAGAAATAAATTTGGGAATTGCAATAGTGAGAAAAACATTTAAAAAGTTATAAGGCAGTAATATATAAAGGGAAAATGAATAATAATGGTTAAGTCAATAATAAAAAAACAGCTTTTAAAGAAAAAGAATATTTATATAAGAAAAAGCTCCATAATTAATTATGGAGTTGAAGTTACGGATTTTGAAAGAAAAACGATAATAGTTGATTCAACAATGCATATAACAAAAATGGGGAGCGGGTGTTTTTTCGAACACGTTTATGCTTATGGAGATATAGAGCTTGGAAAGAATGTTTCAATATCAGGTCCAGGAACGGTATTGCATGCAGAAAAAGGAAAAATTAAAATTGGAAGTTATACATCAATTGCTCCAAATGTGAGTATACAGCAATTTAATCATGATATGAACAGAGCCACAACCTATGCGATGCATTACAACATCTATGGGGAACCTTTTGAAAATGATGTTATAACAAAAGGTGATATTTTGATTGGCGAGGATGTATGGATTGGCTCTAATGCAGTTATATTGTCAGGCGTATCAATTGGCCGTGGAGCAGTGATTGCGGCAGGGGCCATTGTAACCAAAAGTGTACCTGCCTATGCCGTAGTCGGGGGAGGGCCAGCCCAAATAATTAAAATGCGGTTTAATGAGAAGAGAATTAAAGAACTTGAGGCTTCCAAGTGGTGGGAGTGGGATTTGGAAACTATATTGAAAAATAAAGAATTTTTTCAATGATTTCTATGACAAAAGGGTAACTTTGATAAACTGAGATGTATTGAATTGCCATATAAAATAAAAAGGAAGGGGACAAGGTGTTTTACTTTTATAAGCGCCATACAGAAAAATATGGATAGTTTTAAAGGGAAAAAAATTTTGTTTGTGTGCAAAGAATCATATTCATTTCCTCTATATTATTTAGCACAGAAATGGAAAAATGATAACGAAGTATCAGCATTTTTTTTTAATGCAATAGAAGCTAAATTTGCCAAGTGCAAATTTAATGAGCAAACATACTATCGATGGAAGGCGATAGAAAATATAAAAATATATGATTCTGTTAAAATTGCAGATATTTTTGTAAATCAGAAAGATGATGAAGTCAAGAATTATGAGTTTCTTCAGAATATTCAAAAAGAATATACTCATTATTTAGGAATTAATGAACAAGTTGTAACAACACAATATTTAACAAGACATTATCATTATCGAAATTATTATGGAAAGTGTACTTATTCACAACAGTTAAACTGGGTTATTTTAAATTATGAAAATGTATTGGGGGTAATAAAAGATGCATCACCAGATGTAATACTCGATCTGGACAATTCTGAATTGGCAAGGACCATTTTGCTGGAAGTTTGCTATAAAAGTAAAATTCCATATATTACATTGGACTTTCCAAGATTTGATTTATATAAACTGGCAACATTTAGCTTAGGAAGAAAGATAGATCCATTTTTTGAATTACAATATAATAAATATAAGACATATAGTAGAGACAATTTGATGATAGAATATAATTATATAGGTAGATTTAGAGAATCTGCAAGAATAACAACTCAAGAATATAAATCTGCAGTTAATGAGCAGTATAAGGCGAGCAGCATGTTGGTGGCTATCAAAAAAATGTTTGTAAAGGCGATTTATTTGAACAACCAGGACAGAGCAGGGAATAATCGAAAAATAAAAAGAACAAGTAAAATATTATATAATAACTCTCGCGATATGTTTCATTATTTTGCAGGTATCGAACTAAGAAGGCAGATTCTGACTCGCAGTAATCGCTATTTTACTACTCCTATTGCTGCAGAGAAGTATGTTTACATGCCATTACACTTAATACCAGAATCATCTACATTTACTTTGGCACCTTTTTATGTCAATGAATTATCGATTATTGAGGCTGTTTCAAAAAGTTTACCAGCTGGATGGTGGCTGTATGTAAAAGAGCATCCGGCAATGCTGGGCGAACGTGAAGTAAAGTTTTATAAGGAAGTAAATAGGCTTCCAAATGTTAAAATGGTTCAGTTTAATTACTATGATGATCCCAAGCCATGGATTGTAAATTCTCAAGGGGTAGTTACGATTTCGGGAACAACAGCATTTGAGGCTGCTTTGCTAGGGAAGCCTTCAGCTGTCTTTGCAGATATATCATTTAAATTAATAGACGGAGTGACGAGAGTTCGCTCTTTTGAAGATTTACCTAGGCTTTTTAAACAATTTGCCCGATGGGAAGAAGATAATGTTCATTCCTGTGCAGCATATATACGTGCAGTTAAAGAGATAGGCGTTGAGTTTAATATAAACTATATGCTTGAAGAAGGCGAAAGGATAGTGAACGGACAAGCTGAGATCAGTGAAGAATTTGAAAGGCAAATTGACAATTTAGAAAAGCTATATGTCGATGCTTATAATAGATATCCAATGTATAATGAGTTATTATAGAGGGGTATGAAAATTACATGGTATTTAGCTCAACGGTTTTTATTTTTATATTTTTGCCGGTTGTTCTAATAATAGATAGAATATTACCGTTAAAAGCGAGAAATATTTTTTTGATATTTGCAAGCTTTCTTTTTTTCTCCTGGTCGCAGCCTCAGTATTTATGGCTGCTGCTATTGAACATTTTAATCAACTACCTTGGCGGAATTTTAGTCTCGGCAAAAAGAGGAAAGGAAAAGAAATTTTTCTTTATCTGTACTATTACTCTTAATCTTGCACTGCTTATATATTTTAAATATTTTGATTTTCTTATTAGGACAGTAAACGATATTGGAAGAAAAAATATCCCGTTGAGGAATATAATCCTTCCTATAGGAATATCCTTTTTTACTTTCCAGGGAATGTCATATGTGATTGATGTATATAGAGGAAAAGTTAAGGGGCAAATAAACATATTAAACCTGTGTTTATATATATCATTATTCCCACAGCTTGTGGCCGGCCCGATTGTTAGGTATGTGGATATAGAAAAGGAAATTGAAAATCGGTCAAGGAAAAAGGGAGAGTATTATCAGGGAATATGCAGATTTATCATTGGACTTGGGAAGAAGGTGATTCTTGCAAATAGTCTTGCTTTAATAACGGATCACATTTGGGGAGTTGGAGCAGGCTTGAATACAAGTGGTGTTGCATGGCTTGGAAGTCTTGTATATACGCTTCAGATTTATTTTGATTTTTCCGGATATTCAGATATGGCGATAGGTATTGGAATGCTACTTGGATTCCATTTTATGGAAAACTTCAACTACCCATATATTTCAAAAAGTGTATCCGAATTTTGGAGAAGATGGCATATATCATTGTCTTCATGGTTTAGGGATTATGTATATATTCCTTTGGGAGGTAATCGTAAGCATGTATATCTGAATCTCCTATCTGTATTTTTTCTTACTGGATTGTGGCATGGTGCTGCATGGAATTTTGTGGCGTGGGGAGGGGTAAACGGAGCATTTATTGTATTAGAGAGGTTTATTCGTTCTGTGCTGGAAAGGGATAGAGCTATCAGTGAAATACAAATGGAATCTAGAGTTTTAAATGGAATAAAGCATGTTTATACCTTGCTTGTTGTGAATTTCATCTGGATTCTTTTTCGTGCGCCATCACTTGAAGAGGCATGGCTATATATTAAAACAATGCTTTGCGTGTATACGAGCAGCACGCCTTTGTTTGGTCTGGGGTGGTATCTCAACATCTGGAATGTAACAGTTATATTAATTGCGATACTTTGTGCCTTTCCGATTTGTGGGAGAATGACAGGTATTCTTCAAAAAAATCTGGATGGAAGAATTTTGCTGGTGATAAAAAATATAGGATTGATTTTGGTTTTTGCATATTCAATTATACGAGTAGTATCGGGGACATATAATCCATTTATTTATTTTCAATTTTGATATTGTAAAAGGGAGAAATATGAAGAATATAATACAGTATAGATATGATGAAATAATAAATGGAATTTTTATCATGATTATTACATTTATGGTAATATTGCCTGTAGGGTTTATTAATTGGAAAGAGGGGAAGATATCAGAGACAGAGAACCGGGTATTAGCGAGTCAGCCACATTTTTTTACAGAAAATGGAGAATGGAATGAGAAGTTTATTGATGATTTTGAAATTTGGATTAAAGACAACATAGGACTTCGTGAATCAATGGTTTCAATCAATAATAGAATTGGGTATTATATTTTTCATAAGATAGATGATGGTATATATTATATGTTGGGACCCAATAATGAATTGAATTTTACACCAGAAAATATTCTTGAAGACTATCATCGTTTGAATTTACGTTCTGAAGAAACCATTAATGAGATTGCCGAATCATATCAGTATGTATATGAGTACTTGAAAAGCAGGAATATACAGTTTTACAGGATGCAATGCTGGGATAAACATACGATATATCCCGAACAGTTTCCGAATTATATTTATCAATACGGAGATATTTCAAAAACAGATCAGGCGGTAATTGCCTTAACGGAGAAGACCGATATTCAACAACCAGACATTAAAAAGGCTCTCGTTGAAGGGAAAAAGCAATATGATGTATATCCTGCCTGGGGAGATCCAAGCCATTGGAACCAGAGAGGAGCATTTATTGGATATATTGAAATTATGAATCTGATAAATGCCAATAATGGTAATAGATATAGGGTTTTGAAAGAAGAAGATTTTAATATACAGTTAGAAGATATTGGGCAGACAATTCTCGGGGGAATTCACGAAGAGGATCTTTCAGAGGTATTTTATCTTGATAATAGCAGTAAACCTGAAAGAAATAAAAGCCTTCTTACAGTTTGTGGTGATGATGAGCGAAGTGATTATTGGATTAACAGGAATGTGGATAATAATACAACACTTTTGATTATTGGGGATAGTTATATCAGTTCTTTTTTAACAGGATACTTTGCCGAAAGCTTTTATAAAGTAATATTTATACATCTTAACCACACCTCGGAGCTGCAGGAACTTGTAAAAGAATATAAACCAGACATAATTATAAATGAAAATGCGGAGAGGGTTAATGCTTATGGACTTATAAATGATGCAGCAAAACAGATAAGAGAGAGTATGAAATAAAGTTTTTGGGGAGGGATTTTAAACGAAAAAGGAACGTATACAGAGTTTTGAAGGTCTACGTGGAATTATGGCTATTGCAGTATTAAATTGTCATGCAAAAGTCTTATTTCCAGTACTTGTTGAGACATCTATTTGGAAGGCTTTCCTTTATACTCCTTTCTCAATGTTTGTATCTGGTGGATTTGGAGTGTCATATTTTTTTGTCTTGAGCAGTTTTGGATTATGGCTCAATAATTATGAGAAGGATTGGAGATTAATTGTTGCAGGGTATGTAAAAAGGTATTTTCGATTAATTCCAACTTTAGTAATGTCGGATTTTGTGGCATTTGTTTTAATTAGAAATGGTTTTTATTATCTGACACCAGGATACTTTGATGATACGGGCATGATTAAGTTTAACATATTTATGAGCAATAGCAGGACAGTGCTTGGAATGTTAAAAGATTCTATGTGGGATGTGTTTGTTTACGGTAAATCAAATTATGTAGCACCATTTTGGACAATGAAATTGGAAATGTTAGGAGGGATTATTGCAATTGGTATTCTTTTTATTATACGGAACAGGACATATAAATATAAAATTATAACTCTCCTTTTTGCTGGTCTGATAATTGCATTTTATGGCAATGGATATTATTATTCTACACTTGCAGGGATAATACTTTATGAGACTTTGGGCTATATTAGCCTAAGAAAGATGCATAGAAGAAAAAAGTATAGTAAATATTGGTTTTGTGTTACATTAATGATTTTTTGGATGATAGTAATGTGGGCTGTTATGCCAATGAATCAAAAAGTGAACTATGCGAATCTCTGTGGTATTGCCTGGGCGCTGCTTATGGCGTATCTTTTTTTTGATCAAAATAGTATTATGTGCAAATTTCTTGAAAGCAGCCCCTTGAAGATATTAGGAAAATTATCTTTTCAAATATATGGATTACATTGGGGAATTATATGTTCTATTGGCTGCTTTCTTGTGAACAGAGGTTATGATATCCAGATTGGGGGTGGAATTATGATATATCTAATAGTTGTAGCAGTAACAATTATTTTGGCATATGCTATTTGGCAGATCAATGATGTAATACAGCGCAACTTGATAGATAGAATGTTTGCTCATTTAGGGAAAAATATAGGAAGGCGGATTAATAATTATGCTGAACAATAAGACAATTTTAATTACCGGAGGTACAGGCTCCTTCGGCCATCATTTCGTGGATTACGTATTGAAACATTATGAAGTTAAAAAAATAATCATTTATTCCAGAGATGAATACAAGCAGTTTGTAATGGACAATGAATATAAGGAATACAGGGATGTTCTCCGTTATTTCATCGGCGATGTCCGTGATGAAGCCAGGCTTAAGATGGCGATGAAAGGCGTGGACTATGTAATCCATGCCGCTGCACTGAAGCAGGTTCCGGCCTGTGAGTACAATCCCAATGAGGCGATCAAAACAAATATCAGCGGAGCCATGAATGTAATCAATGCCTCCCTGGAAACAGGTGTAAAAAAGGTGGTAGCTTTATCCACAGACAAGGCAGTAAATCCTGTGAACCTTTATGGTGGGACAAAATTAGTCTCGGATAAGCTGTTTTGTGCGGCGAACGCATACAGCGGAGAAGGCGGAACAAGATTTGCGGTGGTCCGTTATGGAAACGTGGCGGGCAGCAGGGGAAGCGTGATACCTTTTTTCCAGAATATTATAGATAATGGGGGAGAAAAACTGCCAATTACCGATTACCGGATGACTCGCTTCTGGATCAGTCTGGAACAGGGAGTGGAGCTGGTTATCAAAGCACTGGAAGAAGCCAGAGGAGGAGAAACTTTCATATCAAAAATCCCTTCCTTCAAAATTACGGATCTGGCCCAGGCCATGCTTTCCGGCTGTGAGATGCCCGAGGTGGGAATCCGGGAAGGAGAGAAGCTGCATGAAATTATGGTGACAAGAGAGGATTCCCTTCACACCTATGAATATGAAAAGCATTTTATTGTTTATCCGCATTATAACTGGTGGGGAGAGAAGGACATCATTCCGGGAGGAAAGCCGGTAGAACCTGAGTTTGAATACAGTTCCGGGACAAATACAGAATGGCTTGGTATAGAAGATTTAAAAGAAAAGCTTAAGACAGATCTGGATGGGCACTGAGGGCTCTTTTTTTATGCAGAAAAACAGGTAAGGAGCAGAAAAAAATTTCATGGACAGATTAGCAATTGACGGCGGTATGCCGGTCCGGGCAGAAAAAATATATTATGGCAGGCAGTGGATTGATGAAGAGGATGTAAAGGCAGTAAGTGAAGTCCTTACAAGTGATTTTGTTACCTGCGGACCGAAAGTGGTGGAACTGGAGAGGGCCCTTGCAGAATATACAGGAGCCGGATATGCCGTGGCAGTTTCCAACGGGACAGCGGCTCTTCACTGTGCATGCATGGCAGCCGGCATCGGGCCGGGAGATGAAGTGATTACAACGCCTCTGACCTTTGCAGCAAGTGCCAACTGCGCCCTGTACTGCGGAGCAAGACCGGTGTTTGCAGATGTGGATCTTAAGACATATAACATCGATCCGACCAGTATAGAGTCTCATATAACGGAAAAGACAAAAGCGGTAGCAGCTGTGGATTTTACCGGGCAGGCTGTGAAGATGAAAGAAATAAGAGAGATATGTGATAAGCACGGACTCATATTAATTGAAGATGCGGCCCATTCGATCGGAACGAAGTATAAGGGGAAGCCGGTAGGAAGTCTGGCAGATATGACCTGCTTTTCCTTTCATCCGGTGAAAACCATTACATCCGGTGAAGGCGGAGCGGTAACAACCAATGACAAAGAACTCTATAAGAGGCTGGTTCTTGCACATACCCATGGGATTACCCATGAGGAAGGTCAGATGGAAGGAGCGCCCCATGAAGGCCCCTGGTATTATGAACAGGTTTCCTTAGGATACAACTACCGTATGACGGACTTCCAGGCAGCGCTCCTGCTCAGCCAGTTAAAAAAGCTGGACAGGTTTGCAGAAAGAAGAAAGGAAATTGTAAAGAGATACAATGAAGCCTTCAGGGGGCTTCCGGAAATTATCCTGCAGGAGGAAATACCGGAATCGGATACATGCAGGCATCTGTATATTATCAGACTGGACCTTGAAAAGCTGGCGTGCACGAGGCGTCAGTTTTTTGATGCCATGGCAGCAGAAAATGTGCAGTGCCAGATTCACTATGTGCCGGTTTACTGGTTTCCTTATTATCAGAATCTGGGATATAAGAAAGGTTTGTGCCCGGATGCGGAAGAAGTCTATAAGGGGATTGTAAGCATCCCTCTCTATCCAGGGATGACGGAGCAGGATGTGGAAGATGTGATCCATGCGGTGACAAAGGTAATAGAAAATTATAGGAGATGAATCGTATGAAACCATATGCCATTATAACGGCCAGGGGAGGTTCCAAACGGGTACCAGGGAAGAATATACGGGATTTCTGTGGGAAACCTATCATTGCCTACAGTATTGAGGCGGCTCTTGAAAGCGGTCTGTTTGAGGAAGTAATGGTTTCCACAGACAGTGAAGAAATTGCAGCCATAGGACAAAGCTTTGGCGCATCCGTGCCTTTTATGCGGAGTGAAAAAACCTCCAATGATTATGCGGATACTACGGATGTACTGAACGAAGTGATCGGAATGTATGGAAAATGCGGAGTAACCTTCCATGAATTCTGCTGCATCTATCCCACAGCTCCGTTTATTACACCGGATAAGCTGAAAGAAAGCTACCGGCTGCTGCAGGATGAAGATGTATTTAATGTGATACCAATGGTGGACTTTTCTTTTCCGCCCCAGAGGGGAATGAGATTAAGAGAGGATGGTTTTATGGAACCGGTGGATCCGGAAGGAATTAATGCGCGTTCCCAGGATCTCCCTTCTGTATACCATGACTGCGGGCAGTTTTACTGGATGAAAACAGAGAAATATCTGGAAAATGACAACATCCTGAACAACCATACGAAGCCCTATTTTGTATCAGAATTAGAGGTGCAGGATATTGATAATGAAAGCGACTGGAAGCTGGCGGAAATAAAGTATCGTTATATGAAAGGCGTATTATAATGGCGGCGGAATTTAAAATCGGGAACAGGATCATTGGAGAGGATTCAGAGCCCTTTATCATTGCGGAAGCAGGAATCAATCATAACGGGGATATGAATCTGGCAAAAAAGATGATCCTTGAGGCAAAAAAGGCTGGTGTGGATGCTGTAAAATTTCAGACCTTCCGCACAGAAGAATTCATCCAGGATAAGGAAGAGATGTATACTTACCAGTCACAGGGAGTCCAGGTAACAGAATCACAGTATGAAATGTTCAGGCGCACGGAATTTTCAGAGGAAGAATGGAAAGAACTGAAAAGCTTCTGCGATGAGCAGGATATTATATTTCTTTCGACTGTGTCGGGAATTGACGGCCTGGAGCTTCTTCTGAGAGTCGGAGTAGATGCAGTCAAAGTCGGATCGGATGATTTTGTGAATATTCCGTTACTGGGTAAATATGAAAAATACGGACTTCCGATGATAGTTTCCTGCGGAATGGCGGAAGAGGAAGAAATTGCAATTACATTAAAGACGCTTCGTGTGAAGGAGGGACATCCGGTCTGCCTGATGCTGTGCACATCCGAATATCCCACACCTCCGGAAGATGTGAATGCAAGGAAGCTGCTGGCTATAGCCGAAAAGTTTCCGGAGGTAATTCCCGGTTTATCCGATCATACACAGGGCAGCATAGCAGCAGTTATAGCAGCGGCTTACGGAGCAAAAATATTTGAGAAGCATTTTACGCTGGAGCACAACCTTCCCGGTCCGGATCACTGGTTTTCTGCCGATCCTGCCGAACTAAAGGTATGGGCGGATGGAATCCGTACAGCACATGTGATGCTGGGAAGTCCCATACTGCGTCCTACAAAGACAGAAGAAAAGCAACGAGCTGTGATGCACAGAAGCATCACGGCAGCAAAGGAGATTAAGGCCGGGGAAGTGCTGACCGGTGAGAATCTGGTATTGCTCAGACCCGGTGACGGCATAGGGGCCATACATTGGGAGGATATCATTGGGAAGAAGACAAAAAGGGATATTGCTAACGGTATAAAACTGACATGGGAGGATATAGAGAGATAGAAGTGCAAATATTTTCTTGAAAGATTATGGGTGAAAAAGTTATGAAAATTCTGTGTTTATACAGTAATGAATGTGCGGTGGAACTGTTCCGGTGGCTGGAAGAGCAGGGACACGGGACTGTTCTGGAAACAGGGCGGTTAAATGCCGGGTGGTGCAGGGAAAACAGGTTTGATCTTGGAATAAGCTACACGTATCCATATATGATACAGGCTGAGATTATTGATGCGCTGAATGGCAACATCGTAAATCTGCACAATTCATATCTTCCTTTTGACAGGGGGACATCACCTAACCTTTGGAATCTCCTGGAAGGAAGTCCGAGAGGGGTTTCGATTCATTATGTGGATAAAGGACTGGATACCGGCGATGTGATTGCACAGCAGATAATAGAACCGGAAGAAGGAGCGACTCTTCGGACCAGTTATGAACAGCTTGACAGAGCTGCGAAACAATTGTTTAAAAAAGTATTTCCACAATATAAGTATTGGAATTCCATGCGGAAGAAATGTATCGGAGAGGGAACTTATCATAGGGAGCGTGATTTTGATATTATTTTACAATCGTTTGAAAACTGGAACTGGGATCTTCCTGTAGAGAAGTATATCCAGAAAGCAGGAGAAGTCATAAAAGCATCCGAGCATGCTCATGTATCTGGGAACAAATCATTTGACAACTGACAGAATGCTGTCCGGCTGGAAGAGGAGGAGAACTATGTTAAAGGAACATCTGGTAATTGTATTTGCAATGGAACACTATAATCCTTTGGGTCTGATAAGAACTTTGGGAAGATGTGGGATTCATCCAGTCTATATTGCGATTAAAGGCAGAGGCGCAGCATCTTCAAAAAGCAAATATATAAAAAAGGTCCATTATGTGGATACAGCAGAAGAAGGCTATCAGGTTCTTCTGGAAGAATACAGCAGTATGCCGGAAAAACCGTTTGTGCTTACGACGGATGATGATGTCCAGAGCATTCTTGATATGCATTATTCAGAATTAAAAGACAGATTCATTATGTATAATGCAGGAGCTGACGGACGCGTGACAGAGTATATGAACAAAAAACGTATTTTGGAGATCGCAGAAAAACATGGTCTGAAGGTTCTTCCGACTGTGACTACAGACAGGGGTGTGGTTCCGGAGAATCTGGTATACCCGGTTATTACAAAAGCCATATCTCCCGTAGAAGCGGACTGGAAAAAGAATGTGTTTATCTGTGAATCAGAAGAGGAACTGAGAGAAGCATTTGAGCAGATTGCCTGTCAGAAGGTGTTAATCCAGAAGTTTGTGGAAAAGAAAAATGAACTCTGCCTGGACGGCTTTACCATAGATAAGGGACAAAAGAGCTTTATCCCAATGGGTACAAATTATAATTATCTGATCCGGGGCTACTACAGTCCCTACATGACAGCGTTTAACTTTGAAAATGAAGACATCCTGTCCTCTCTGGATTCTATGCTTGCTGAAATAGGATTTGAGGGTATTTTTTCCATAGAATTTATCATTGATCAGGATGATACCTGTTATTTCAGTGAGGTTAATTTCCGTAATTCCACATGGAATTATATTGCAGCTTTCATTGACATGCCTGTTCCGGTGCTGTGGTGCGAGGCAATGCTTACGGGCAGGATAGACAAGAACTGGAAGAGGACATTTCCGGAAAATTTTACTGCTATGACGGAACCGATTGACTATAAAATACGTGTTGAAGGCGGAAGAGTTGATCTTGCCCAGTGGCTGGTTGATTTTAAGACAACGGATGTCCCATTCTATCTGGATCCGGAGGACCCGGAACCCTTCCGGGCGATGGTAAACAATTGGAGAGTTTTCAGTTAGTATAGCGTTTCGAAAATAACCGGACGATATTCCGGGCAGGCTGACGTAGAGACAATTTGGAGAAAAGATAAATGTCAAAGAATAAAAAAATGCGCAATCCGGTATTTATTATTTCATTAACCATATCCCTGGGACTGGCCCTTTTTGCTGTCTGTTTTGGTGAACAGTTCAGTGAGCTTTCAGGCAGACTGTTTACCGGAATTACAGAGAATTTTGCATGGCTGTATCTTATGGTAATGCTTTTGTTTGTTCTGTTTGTCCTGGGAACTGCATGCACAAAATATGGGAATCTGCGGCTGGGGCAGGATGATTCCAGGCCGGAATACAGCACCTTTTCCTGGTTTGCCATGCTGTTCTGTGCAGGCATGGGGGTAGGGCTTGTGTTCTGGGGTATATCAGAGCCTGTTTCACACTACATGAATCCCATGGCAGGGATAGAGGCAGGTTCCGCTGAGGCGGCAGAGTTCGCAGTCAGGGCTTCCTTTATGCATTGGGGCATCCATCCATGGGCCAATTATGCGGTGGTGGGGCTGTCGCTGGCATACTTCCAGTTCCGGAAAGGGCGGCCCGGGCTGATGAGCTCCACGCTGGAAGGCCTGATCGGACAGAAAAGAACGGAAGGATGGATTGGAAAAACTGCAGATATCCTGGCGGCTTTTGCCAGTGTGGCAGGCATTGTTACTTCCCTGGGACTGGGAGTACTCCAGATCAGCAGCGGTCTGAATACCATGTTCGGCCTGCCGGACACATTGACGGCTCAGATTATTATCATTGCTGTTGTAACAGCGGTTTTCATGTGGTCGGCTGTATCGGGCATAGAAAAAGGAGTTAAACGCCTGTCTGATTTTAATGTTTACCTTGCAGTTGTTCTCATGGCGGCTGCAGTTATTGTGGGCCCGAAAATTGAAATATTAAATAATCTGGTAAATGGGATCGGCGGTTATCTGGGAGGATTTTTCCGGGACAGCCTTGCAATACCGGCCTATGGCGATGCTTCCTGGGTAAAAGCCTGGAGGGTATTCTACTGGGCATGGTGGATTGCATGGGCTCCCTTTGTGGGTATCTTTATTGCCAGGATATCAAAGGGAAGAACGATCCGTGAGTTTGTGCTCGGTGTTGTAGGGGCTCCTACCCTGGCTTCCGTGGTCTGGTTTGCGATTTTCGGATCTATGGGGCTTCACCTCGGAACAACCGGAGTGCTGTCCGCGGAGGAATTACAGCAGGCAGCCGCAGTTCCCGAATCCGGTCTGTTTACAGTGCTCGGCCATTATCCGCTGGGGACTGTTTTGTGTCTGGTTGTAATTGTGCTGCTATGTACCTTTTTTATTACATCGGCGGATTCGGGGACATTTGTACTGGCGATGCTTTCCTCTGACGGCGAGATGAATCCGCCTGCTGTGAAAAAAGTAGTATGGGGGCTTGTCCAGTCATGCCTGGCAATCGGTCTGCTTGTTGCAGGAGGATTAAAGCCATTACAGACCATATCAATTGCGGCAGCATTTCCATTTATGTTTATTATGATTGGCGCATGTATTTCTCTGGTTAGGGAGCTGAAACGGGAAAAAGTGTAAGAGGGAGACAGGTATGAAAAATGTACTGGTAGTTGCAGCTCATCCGGATGATGAACTGCTGGGGATTGGCGGAACGGTCCGCCGCCTTGCAGATGAAGGGATATGTGTCCGTGCAGTGATTCTGGCAGAGGGACTGACATCCCGTGGAAATAAACGGGCAGATACAGAGCAGTCAGATTTGGAAGAATTACAGAAAGATGCCCGTATGGCAGCCCGTGAGGTGGGCTATACAGGTATTTATTTCTGCGGATTTCCGGATAACCGGATGGATGAAGTGGATTTGCTGGATATCATAAAAGCGGTAAGTAGCTTTGTGGATAAGTATCATCCGGATACGGTATTTACACATCATCATGGGGATCTGAATATTGATCATCAGAGGACCTGCGAGGCGGTTCTGACGGCCTGCCGTCCAGTCGGGGATTACTGTGTGAAACGGATCTATGCATTTGAGACGCCATCTTCTACGGAATGGAATTACAGATATAATGAGCCGTTTTGTCCAAATGTTTTTTTTGATGTGACGGAAACCCTGGAGGCGAAGATAAGAGGAATGGCCTGCTATCGGACAGAGAGCACTTTGTATCCGCATCCGAGGAGTCCGGAGGCGTTAAGGGCTTTGGCGGCATATAGAGGAACGAATGCAGGGCTTAAAATGGCGGAAGGGTTTGAGCTGATAAGGGAAGTGTTTTGATAGAAGGTGAAGGCATTTTAGTATGAATGAAATCTTTAATAATAATTAGCTGGTGGAGATAATGAAGATATTATTTCGTGCGGATGGAAATGGACAAATAGGTGCTGGTCATATTATGCGGTGTCTGGCTATTGCAGGAAAAGCAAAGGAACTTGGAATAGAGAGTGTTTTTATAACTGCAGATGATTCTTATTATAATAAGATTCTAGAAGCAGGAATTCGATGTGTTGTACTTAACACTGACTTTAGGCAGTTAGAAGATGAGATTTCAAAACTATTGGAGCAACTTGACACTGAAAAGCCAGATCGGATTATTATAGACAGTTATTATGTTACAGACAAATATCTAATGACACTAAAAGAAAAAGCGGTTACAGTCTATTTGGATGATGTTGCAGCATTTGCGTATCCGGTAGATATTCTGATTAATTATAATATTTATGGTTTAAAAATGGACTATCCTCAGTTATATAGAAGAGAAGAAATACCACTACCCAAGATGCTTTTAGGTCCGCAATTTGCACCGCTCAGAAAAGAATTTCAGAAATTTTCAGTAAAAACAGCCTGTGATTGTGTAAGGAACATTTTTGTATCGGTAGGCGGTTCAGATCCAGAATGCATTATTGTGAAGATGATAGAATATCTAATTGACCATTCAGAATTGACAGAAGATAAAGAGTATCATTTTGTTGTGGGAGATTTTGAGCCGGATAAAGATAAAATATTTGATATGGCCTTGAAACATAAGTGGATTGTTCCGCATTACAGGGTTAGTGAAATGGCAAAATTAATGCGTGCCTGTGACATTGCGATATCAGCTGCTGGAAGCACACTGTATGAACTTTGTGCATGTGGGATTCCAACAGTGACTTATGTGTTAGAAGATAACCAGATTCCGGGGGCAGATGCATTTCAAGAAAATGGTTTAATGAAGTCAGCAGGTGATTACAGGTATGTTCACAATTGGATATATAAGCTTTTTGATGGGATGAATGAATTATGTGATAGTAAGGAGCTGCGAGAGGAAATGGGGAAAAAAATGAAGGAATTAGTAGATGGCAGGGGGGCAGAAAATATTGTCAAGTCGATATGAAACAAAGGTATCAGATATCAATTAATATTATGTACAAATAGTATTTGTTATAAAAGTGATTGATTTTTAGGAGAAGGCATTAAAAGTTTAAAAACTTAAAAAAATTTATTTTTTTTAATGGGAGGTTTACTTGAAAAAGAAGATTATTACTTTTGGAGAAATTATGATGCGTCTGATGCCGCAAGGGTATTACCGGTTTGCGCAGGCAGAGAGATTTGATGTTACCTATGCCGGTGGGGAGGCAAACGTAGCAGTATCATTAGCCAATTATGGAATGGATGCAGAGTTTGTTACGAAGGTTCCGGCAAATGAAATTGGGCAGTGTGCCATAAATGCATTGAGAAAATATGGTGTTGAGACAAAGCATATCAATCGAGGCGGAGACCGTTTGGGGATATATTTTGTTGAAAAAGGAGCAAGCCAGAGACCTACAAAAGTAATTTACGATCGTTTTGGTTCGGCAATAGCAGAGGCCGACTTGACAGACTTTGATTGGAATGAGATTTTTGAGGGTGCAGACTGGTTTCATTTTACAGGCATTACTCCTGCACTTAGTGAGAACTGTATAAGGTTATGTAAGGCAGCTCTGATAGAGGCGAAGAAAAAAGGAATTACCATCAGTTGTGATTTAAATTACAGAAATAAATTATGGAGCAAAGAGCGAGCCAGACAAGTAATGTCTGAGTTGTGTGGATACGTTGATATCTGTATTGCAAATGAAGAAGATGCAGCAGACATATTTGATATTTATGCAAGCAGCACAGATGTGGCATCTGGAAAAATTGATTATAATAGTTATGAGGAAGTGGCAAAAAAGCTAGCAGGAAAATTTGATTTCAAGAAGGTTGCGATTACTTTACGGGAATCTGTTTCTGCAAATGATAATATCTGGTCATCCATGTTATATGAAAATGAACAGTGTTATTTCAGCAAAAAGTATCAAATGCATATCGTAGATCGCCTTGGAGGAGGGGATTCTTTTTGCGGAGCTTTCATATATGGATGTCTCCAAGAATTAGATCCTCAAAATTGTATTGATTTTGCAGTAGCAGCTTCTTGTCTAAAACACTCTATAGAAGGTGATTTTAATCAGGTTTCAGTAGATGAAGTCTTTCATTTAGCAAATGGTAATTTGTCTGGGCGAGTTCAACGATAGCTGGTTTTTGGCCGGTGTTTCAATATAAATTGATTTAGAATGATAGAGAACAAGCAGATTGTTAACTAAATATAGAAAAATTAAGGATGAGGTTATGTGAGGTAAAAAATGTAATGAAAATATTAACCGTATTCGGCACCAGACCAGAAGCCATCAAAATGTGCCCCCTGGTCTTGGAAATGAAAAAACACAAAGAAATAAACTGCAAGGTCTGCCTGACCGGCCAGCACAGAGAAATGCTTCGCCAGGTCATGGAAGCTTTCGGAATCAAGGAGGATTACAACCTGGATATTATGCGTGAGCGGCAGACGCTCACAACAATTACAACAAGCGTATTAGAAAAAATGGATCCGGTTTTGCGTGAAGCAAAGCCGGATATTGTTTTAGTACACGGAGATACGACAACTTCTTTTGCCGCAGCTCTTGCGGCCTTTTATCAACAGATACCGGTAGGCCATGTAGAGGCTGGCCTCCGCACAGGGAATATCTATTCTCCATTCCCGGAAGAAATGAACCGATTGCTGACAGGCAGAATCGCTTCCTATCATTTTGCACCTACAAAGCGGAATGAAGAGAATCTGCTAAAAGAGAATGTCAGTAAAAATATATTTATTACAGGCAATACAGTAATTGATGCATTTAAAACCACAGTAAAGGATGATTATAAATTCAGCAATCCGGTTTTGCAGGAAATGGATTATGCAAAGCATAGGGTGATTCTTGTTACAGCCCATAGAAGGGAGAATCTCGGTGAGCCGCTGAAACAGATTTGCCGGGCTGTCAAAGGGCTGACGGAGAAGTATCCGGATATAAAGGTAGTTTACCCCGTACATTTGAATCCGGCTGTACGGGAAACAGTGTATCAGATTTTAAGTAACAATTCCCAAGTGGAACTGCTGGAACCGCTGGATGTACTGGACATGCATAATCTGATTGCCCGGAGTTTTATGGTAATGACGGATTCCGGAGGACTGCAGGAGGAAGCGCCTTCTTTTGGAAAGCCGGTTCTGGTTATGCGGACAGAAACGGAACGACCAGAGGCTGTGGAGGCCGGGACGGTGAAGGTGGCCGGCGTGGAGGAAGAGGATATCTTTGCACTGGCCAGCGAATTGCTGAGTGATCCGGAAAAGTATCTGGCGATGGCAAAAGCGGTGAACCCGTATGGAGATGGACATGCCAGTGAGAGGATAGTGGATGTTATTTTAAAACAAATTTAAAAGGCTATTTGAGTAATGAAGAGGATTCAGACTTTATATTTTTCATAGCAGATTTTTCAAGATTTAGCCAAAAGCCAAAAGACTTATTGAAGCTTTTTTATAAGGGGCTTGTAGGAAGAGAGAAAACCAAGTATAATAAAAAATAATATCACAGAACTTTGATATTAAGAGATTTGTGCCACAGTGCAAGGAAAGGAAGAAAAGATGATAGATACAAATCTGGCACAGGCAATTGAGGCAGCAAATGCTTCAAGCACCTATGATACGAATATAAAATTCCTACTTGCAGATAAACAAATACTGGCACGGATTTTAAAGTATGCCGTACAGGAATTTAAGGATATGGCTGTTGGTGATATTATGAACAGCATTGGCTCACATATCGATATTGGGACGCATCCGCTGGATGCAGGGCTGTCGAATATGGGACGTGTAAATGTAGACAACACAGAGGATAATATTCCGGGAGAAGGAAAAATTTTCTTTGATATCCGTTTTACAGCATATCATAAAGAGACGGAAATGAAGTTTTTGATCAATATCGAAGCACAAAAATCATCAGATCCCGGTAAGTTGGGCTATCATTTGGAAAACAGAATCATATTTTACCTGGCAAGGATGATTTCGGCACAAAAACAGACGGAATTTTATCATAGTGACTACGATAATTTGAAAAAAGTCCGGAGCATCTGGATTTGTATGGATAATAGTGAAGAGGGCGATTCAATTGAGGAAATTATTCTTAGCAGAAATTGTGTTTTCGGAAATAAAATGAATCCATACAACATAGATTTAATACGCGGTATCGTTATCAATGTAAGAAGTGGGAAGAATCTAGGAGATTCCCAGAATATATTGATTTCTATGCTGGAGAAGCTGCTCTCTCAAGCAAGTATAGATGAAAAGAAACGTATACTTACAGAGAAATATGGAATGATAATGACAGCTGAACTGGAAGGGAGGATACAGACCATGTGCAATCTGTCGGAAAATATTAAAGCCATAGGAATTGAAGAAGGAATTGAGCAAGGAATTGAGCAAGGAATTGAACAAGGAATTGAACAGGGAATCGAGCAGGGAATAAAAAAGGAGCGGCTTGATGCGATTGCGAGAATGATTCGAGCAGGCGCTATGAAAGAGCAGATTATATCATTCGGGTATACAGAACAAGAGTTAGCAGAGGCAGAAAATATTTCGTGTGCAAATGCATAATGAGGTGAAATACAAAGCGAAATGCAAACGGGCAGCAGTTCCATAGTGAATTGCTGCCCGTTTTACGTCCCTGCCCGTCTACAGAAGCCTAAAATCCCCCTCTCGCCTATACACCTATATAGAAGGCGTCACAAAATGCCTCTTAATATGAAGTATAAACTTCTGCGTAGCAGCAGAAATCGTCAGCTCAGACTTCCACACCATACAAACCGAAGAAACCAGCGAGGGGCAATCGATCTTCCAGATCAAAAGGTCAGCCGTATCCGTCATATCCAGCATATTTAAAGGAGTGACCATAATCCCAAGCCCGGCACGGGCACAGAGCAGAGCAGTAATCGCATTGCTGCTCCGGCAGATGACAGACGGCTCTACACCCTGCTGCTTGCATGCCGTAAGCACGGTATTCTCATAGTTATCCAGCAAGACCAGATTCTCATCCACCAGCTGTTCCAGGCGGATGGGCAGGGAGGTATCCTGCTTATAAAGAGATGTGCAAAAATGGTAATTTTTACTGGCCACAGCGATAACATCCTCCGTAAAGAGCGGAAAAACATTATAAGACTGGGATGGAAAGGGGGTGCGCGTAAAAGCAACCTCTATCAGCGCAGAATCCAGCATATCAAGAAGAGTAAAGGCATCATTCTCTATAACATTGTAGTTAATGCGTGGATTTTCTGCGCAGAACCCCATAAAATCAAAATTCATCAGCAGTCCCACTGCAGAAGAAATAATTCCCATATGTACAGTTCCAAGGGTTCCGCGGCCGGCGTCCTTTAGTTCGTTCTGTACATTATCTATCATTGTCATAATCTGTGTACCACGGGTATACAGAAGTCTGCCTTCCGGCGTTAATTCAATTCCCTTGGAAGAACGATTGATCAATTTGATATCCAGAGAATCCTCCAGCTGCTTCAGCTGCTGGCTGAGAGGCGGCTGAGTCATATGCAGCTTTTCAGCAGCGCTTGTAATCTGCCCTTCTTCGGCAACCGTGAGAAAATATTTCAGCTGATTGAACTTCATAAGCCCTCCTTCTATATGAAAAACATATGGCATATTACATATTAGATATTTGATATACAACGCAATATTTGATATAATTGTAAAACAAAAGCAAGAAAAAATCAATATTTTTTGGCTAAATTTACCATTATTTTGTGCGCGCAAATTTATAAACCAGCCGAATAAAATTTGAAATTCATATGGGAGAAAAATATGCTGCATGATAAACTGAAGAATTATTTTGAGGAACAGAAAGAAGAATATCTAAAAATATTTACTGATTTGGTGTCGATTGACACCCAGACGATTGAGCAGGGGATCGGAGGAGGGAAGGAAATAAATGGCCAGCAGTATCTGGAAAAGCTTCTAAGCAGTATGGGAGCAGTGATACAACAGGACCCGATTCTGGAAGAAACGGTTCAGGAAGGCCTTCACAGATTCCATGAGGGAAATCCGGGGCACAACAATGAACAGCGGTATAATCTGATTGCTGATTTTCAGGGAGAAGGAAATGAAAGATCCCTTTTGTTTAACGGCCATATAGATACCATGCCGGCCGGCGATCCGGACAAATGGGAAAGGCCTCCCCTTGCCGCAGTGTTGGAAGGAGGGCGCTGTTATGGGCTGGGGACGTCAGACATGAAAGCCGGTCTGGCGGCTGCAATTTGCGGTGTTAAGCTGATACAGGACGCAGGCATAGCGCTTCCAGGGAAGGTGAGAATTGTTTCGGTGGTTGATGAGGAAGGAGGTGGGAATGGTTCCCTTTCCGCCACAATGCATGGATATAACGCAGATGCGGCTGTCATCTGTGAACCGACGAACTGCAGGATTATAACGGCAAATATGGGATTCATATTTTTCCGGATCAGGGTGAAAGGTGTGAGTCTCCATGCAGGAATGAAAAAAATGGGGGTCAATGCCATTGAGAAAGCAATGAAATTAATAGGCGCCCTGCATGAGCTGGAAAAATGCTGGAATACTCAGTATACCCATCCGGAACTTCCGCCGCCTTCTATTAACATCGGCTCCATTAAGGGAGGCCTGGCGGCATCGGCTGTTCCAGGGGAGTGCGAGTTTAAATTGTGCCTGCATTATATTCCCAAAGCTATGACATATGAAAGTGTGTACAAGGAGGTTACAGGCGCACTGGAAAAGGCGTCCGGGGAGGACGGATGGCTTTCTGAAAATCCGCCGGAAATAGAGGTTTACCAGCAGGGAGACGGATTTGAGATGGATAGGGCAGACCCCTTTGTACAAGAGGTTTACAGTACATGCCGGGCCGTGATGGGGACAGGAGAGCTGGCGGTCTCTTATACGGGAAATGACGCGCGGTATTATCAGAAGATAGCCCGGATTCCCACGGTGATACTGGGCCCCGGCCATCCAGACAAGGGGCACAGGCCAAATGAATACATAGAAATTCAGAATTTCTATCATTGCATTCTGGTTTATGCAAACCTTATATTACGCTGGTGTCGTTAGTATATCATGGCATTCCTTCCAGTGAGCAGCGATCCCGGGGAGATATGCTCATTTGGCTGGTAAATGATGCCTGATGTACAAGGAGGCTGTCAAAAGAGATCTGGCAGGCTCCGGCAGACATAGAAAAATTTTAACAAACAGAAAGGAGACGTTATTGTGAAAAAGCTATTAAGTATGATTCTTGTAGTGTCTATGCTGGCGATCTGTGCTTCCTGCGGTACAAACAAAAGCTCTGAAAAACTAGAGACAGTGCAGACAGAGGAAAAGGGAGAAAAAGAAGAATCCGCAGAGCAGACAAAAGAGGCAGCTGGAGTTTCTCTGGAAGGAAAGCGGGTGATGCTGGCCCTCAATGCATTGGGAGATTTGTCTTTCAACGACTTGCTTTACAAGGGACTGCTGGCCATTCAGGACACTTATGGTCTTGAGGTGGAGTATGCAGAGGTGGGAACGGATATTTCGACTTATGAAGGATACTTCTTTGATTTTGTTGACGCAGGCTATGACTATGTCTTTCTGAGAAGCGGCTTTATGGAGCTGTGCGAAACTTATGCTGCGGATTATCCGGACATGCGTTTTATTGTGTACGATACCACACCCCTTGATACATGTTCGGCAGACAATGTATATCTCTACTCAATCGCTACATATCAGGCCGCCTTTCTGGTAGGTATGGCGGCGGCAGGAACAAGTGAAACAGGCGTGATTGGATTTGTCGGAGGCCAGGAAAATCCCTTAATCAATGATTTCCTGTGCGGATATATCCAGGGCGCATTATATGCCGACGAGAATATCAAGGTCTGCAGTGCGTTTATGGGAGATTACAACGATGCCGGCAAAGCAATGGAGCTGGCTACGGCACAGATAGGCAATCATAATGCGGATATTATCTTTGCGGCCTGCGGAGGAGCAAGTCTTGGCGTGTTCCAGACTTGTAAGGATAAAGGGGTGCTGGCAATTGGCTGTGATTCCGATCAGTACAGCATTTATACAGCCAATGGGGAAACAGACCTGGCATCGGTTATTATGACCTCCTGCCTCAAAGCCATCAATGCTTCCTTGGAAGCCATTATGAAGGATGTTGCCGACGGCGTGGATATTTTTGCCGATGAGCAGGCAGCCGCATTGGATTTGTCGGATAAGGTTACAGGTGTTGCAGACAATGAAAATTATCAGAAGTATGTATCTCAGGAGCTGCGCAGGCAGATTGCAGAGGCGGAGCAGGATATTATATCCCAAAAGATCACGGTAAAATCGGCATACTATATGTCTCAGAGTGAAATTGACGAGCTGGTAAATTCAGTAACTCCGTAAGAACAAGGGCAGGGAGCTGCGGCAGATAAGCCGTCAGCTTCCCAAAGCCCCAAAGTTTTGCGCAATACGGAAAGGAATAAAAGATATGGACGAGCTGCTGCGTGTTGAGCATCTGACAAAGGTTTACCCGAACGGATTTGTGGCAAATCAGGATATTTCTTTTTCAGTGAACCGCAATGAAATCCATGCTCTGGTAGGAGAAAACGGAGCTGGAAAGACGACGCTGATGAAGATGCTGTTCGGAATGGAAAATTATCAAGAGGGCAGTATTTTTTTAAATGGACAGAAATTGGAAATGAAATCTGCTCTTGATGCAATAAAAAGCGGAATCGGAATGATCCATCAGCATTTTATGCTGGTGCCGTCACTGTCAATAGCAGAAAATATGGTTTTGGGGATTGAGCCTGTAAAAGGCGCATTTTTTGACAGTCAGGAAGCGGTGAGGCGTGCAGAGGAGGCAGTAGAGAAATACGGTTTTGATCTGGATGTGACCCAGAAGGTATGCGATATCAGCGTCGGCTCTATGCAGAAGGTAGAGATATTGAAAGCGCTTATCCGGGGAATTCAGGTGCTGATTATGGACGAACCAACAGCAGTGCTTACGCCTCAGGAAACCAGGGAGCTTTTTGAACAGCTTCGCAGCTTGAAGGAGCAAGGATATGCGGTTATCTTTATTTCCCACAAGCTGGAAGAGATTATGGAGCTCTGCGATCGTGTGACGATTCTCAGAAAAGGGCATTGCCTTGGAACGTATGAGATATGTAATCTGACCCAGGAAAGCATCTCGAGTATGATGATCGGGAGAGAGGTTGACTTACACTTTTGCAAAGAAACTATTTCCCCTAAGGAGGAAATCCTCCGGGTATCAAAGGTTATCATTGTGGGAGATGACGGAAAGCGGAAGGTGGACCAGGTGAGCTTTGGCGTGCGCCGCGGAGAGATTCTTGGAATTGCCGGAGTGGAAGGGAGCGGCCAGACAGAACTGGCGGCTGCAATTACCGGAACCTTAGAATATCATGCGGGCAGCATCACTTTGAAAGGAGCGGAGGTAAAGGAGCATTCAGTGCGGCAGCTTAGGGAACTGGGAATGGCAAATATCCATGAGGACAGAATGAACATCGGGGCAGCGGTTCAGCAGTCCATCCGGGATAACATCATTGCGGATCGTTACTACAAGCCGGAGTTTCGCAGGCTCTTTTTTACAAACAAAAAGGCAATTGACGAATTTGTGAACCGCTGTATTGAGGAATTCGAGATTTCCTGTGATGATCCAGACCAGCCGGTGCGGATGCTGTCTGGGGGGAATATCCAGAAAGTGATTGTGGCCAGGGAATTTACTTCCGGGTGTCAGTTTATTGCAGCGAATCAGCCCACGAGGGGAATCGATGTGGGAACGACAGAAATGATTCGAAGAAAGCTGATATGGATGTCCCATGAGAATGACGTAGCCACCCTCCTCATTTCGGCGGACTTGAATGAATTGCTTGAAGTCTCGGATCGGCTTCTTGTTCTGTATAAAGGAAGAGTGGCAGCGATGTTTTCGGATGTAAATGAAGTTACAGAGGATATTCTGGGTGAGTATATGCTGGGTATCCGCACCATGACTTCCGGGGAAATGGGGGAATGTTAGATGAAAGTAAGACGTGTAGAGGCTGTTTTTGAATTGCTGCGGATAGCGGCGGCTTTTTTAATCGCCTATGGCTTGACGTTATTGGTGCTGGTGCTCATCAGCGGAGATCCTGCAAAGGCAATTTACAATTTTACGGCAGGCCCGTTTACCACGGCCCGCAGATTTGGGAACATTATTCAGAAAATGGTTCCTCTTGTGTTTACAGGGCTTGGCATGTGCTTTATGTATTCTGTGAACCGGTTCAATGTATCGGGAGAAGGAATTTTTATTACATCTGCCTGTATTACCACCTTTTTTGCATTACTGATAGAGGGTCTTGGGATGCCTGGATGGTTGAAGATGGCTGTACTTCTGGCTGTTGGAGGAGTGATTGGTGCAATTGCGGCGAGCATACCGGCGGTAATCAATGCGAAACTGGGTGCGAATATCATTGTCCTTTCCATCATGCTGAATTATATTCTTCTCTATTTTACACAGTTCATCCTTACACGCGTAGTCCGGGATGTGAACGTCTCTTACACGGCGTCCTATGAGATCCCTGCTGATGTACGCTTTGATGAATGGATTCCGCGCACGGGAATACATACAGGTATTTTTGCGGCAATATTTTTTGTGATTGTTGTAGTTATTTTATTTCACAAAACCTCTCTTGGCTTTGAAATGCGTACCGTAGGGTCGAATCCGGAGTTTGCCGTGCAGATTGGAATGAATACGGCTGCTGCGATTATTATCGCCCAGATGCTTGGGGGCGCTCTGGCCGGGGTGGGAGGTTCTCTGGAGCAATTGGCTATGAACAGCCGGTTTCAATGGACTGCGCTGACGAATCACGGGATGAACGGCGTGATTGTGGCGGTGCTGGCAAAGAAGAAACCTCAGTATATCCCTCTTACGGCGTTCCTGATGGCCTATATCCAGCAAGGGGCGCAGATTGTAAACAGCTCCACAGATGTCCCGGCAGAATTTGTCGTTGTGGTGCAGGGAGTTGTTGTGCTGATGATTGCGGCCGAAATGTTTCTTTCCAAAACCAGAAATAAGATTATTTACAGTATGGCGCTTCAAGAATCCCGGAACAGGGAGAACAAAAGAGAGGAGAGTGGTTCCAGGTGACACTGTTTGATTCCATTACCAGCTTTGGCTTTTCGGTTTTCCGTCTGTCCACTCCGATTATTTACGCGGCACTGGCCTGTACGGTCACAAAAAAGGCCGGGCTTTTGAATATGGCAGTAGAGGGAATGATGCTGACGGCGGCCCTTATGGGAGTGATTTCCAGCGCTTTGACGCAGAATGTATTTTTAGGCGTTATGGGAGCGGTGATTGCAGGCAGTCTTGTGGGAGCGCTGATCAGTTATGTGAACCTGGTGGGAAAATCGGAGCTGTATCTCACGTGCATAGCCGTAAATTTAATGGCAACAGGGGGAACAACCTTTGCGCTCTATCGGATTACAGGGGCAAAAGGAACCACCTTTTCCTACATGGCCAGCCTTGCAGTGCCAGATTTAAGAATACCGGTTTTGGATAAAATACCGTTTTTTGGGGAAATCCTTTCGGGCCACAGTATCCTAACCTATCTGGCCTTTGTCTGTACAGGTGTTATCTGGGTGCTGCTGTTTAAAACGAGACTGGGTTTAAGGCTGCGCTCGGTAGGCGAGAATTCCCATGCAGCTGAATCGGTAGGAATTTCCGTAACAAAGATCCAGACTGCGGCTTATCTGATTGCAGGAGCTGTGGCGGGATTGGGCGGAGCTTTTATGTCCATGAGTTATGTTACCTGGTTTTCCAGAGACATGGTGGCAGGAAGGGGCTACATTGGCCTATCTGCCAACAATATTTCGGGAGGCTCCCCGGTGATTAGCACCTTGTTTTCCGTTCTTTTCGGTATTGCAGATGCTGCTTCTAATGTACTGCAGCTTACCAATGCCAGCTGGGCCTACTTTGTTAAAATGATTCCTTATATCATTACGATTCTGGGAATGGTGATTATGGCGGTTTTGGTGAATCGGCGTAGGAGAAGGATGAAACAGAGGGTCGTAGAGGCGGCAATAAAAGATTAATTGCAAAGAGGAATCAAGATGAAGGAATTATTTGATCTATATGTATCGTTTTTTAAAATGGGAGCGGTAACTTTTGGAGGAGGCTATGCAATGCTGCCGATTCTTCAAAGGGAGGCTGCTGAAAATAAAAAGTGGCTGACCAACGAAAAGATTATGGATTTTTATGCAGTAGCCCAGGGACTGCCGGGAATTATTGCTGTGAATGTCTCGGTTTTTATCGGTTATGAACGCCGAAAAATATTGGGCGGAATTGCAGCGGCTTTCGGGGTTGTATCGCCTTCTGTGATTGTCATTACGGTTATTGCGGCGTTTTTATCAAATATTAAGGATAATGTATATCTGCAGCATGCCCTTTCCGGTATTACAGTCTGTGTATGCGCACTTATTTTTCATTCTGTGCTTGGATTGGCAAAAAAGGGGATTAAAGATGCTTTGGGGATTGTTCTTTGCATTGCCACATTTGCTTTAACAGAATTTACAGGCATTTCTCCGGTATTAATCATAATTGGGGCTGCGGCAGCGGGGATTGCAATGCAGATGATATATGTCAGAGGGGCAATAAGCAAAGGTGGTGATCAGTCGAAATGATTTATGTTCAACTTTTTTATGAGTTTTTGAAAATCGGATTATTTGCCGTGGGCGGCGGTATGGCGGCACTTCCGTTTTTGCAGGAATTGTCTGTGAAAACAGGCTGGTTTTCCGGTGAATTCATTACAGAGATGATTGCCATATCGGAATCGACACCGGGCCCGATTGGCATCAATATGGCTACTTATGTGGGCTATGATACGGCAGGCATCTTTGGGGGAATCATTGCAACGCTGGGGACGATTTTGCCGGCAATTGTCATTGTTTCGATTGTTTCCGGTTGTCTGGAAAAATTCAACGGAAATCCGTTTGTTGGATATGCCTTTTATGGACTGCGCCCGGCGGTTACGGGCCTGATAGCGGCAGCCGGGTATGATGTGCTGAAGGTTTCGGTTCTGCATGTAGATGATTTTTTGAAGGCAGGACGGATCACTGCCTTGGTACCACCGGTTTATCTGGCGTTGTTTATGGGCTTTTTCTTTGCAATTCATAAATTCAAGAAGCATCCGACCGCTTATATTGGAGCTGCGGCGGTTATGGGGATTGTTTTGAAGCTTTGAGGGGAGAGGCAGAAAGTATTTTGGGCACAAATGCATAGCAAGGCGAAATGCAATGAGGCAGAAAACGGGCTATAATTCTAGGATGAATGCAGCCCGTTTTTTATTGGGTGGGAAGCGGCATTTTATACCTAAGCCAAATTTACAGCCAGGTATCAAAGAGGAAAAAATTCGGGGACAAAAACAAACAATTGAAGGATGTCTGCACAAAAGCGGCGGAGGATATGGTACAATCAAGTCATATCGGGCGAACGCTTTGCGCATATGAAACGAAAGCTTCCCCTAAAACGATTAAGCAGAATACTAGTCCAGCTAAGAAATGTTAAGTATTTATTAGAAAAAATTTCTGCTGGACGGTAAAGCTGCAAAGGCGCACGAGAGGAACTTTTATGAGTGTTTTTTCGAATAAAAGTTTCTCTCATTACCGGTGTGTCGAAGCAGCTTTACCCTTTCGTGCTATCGCGCAGCGATTTAGACTAGGAGGTCTAACTATGGCAGGAAAGAATTCTGTATTTGATTCCATTACAAATTCCGAGGACGAGATGATAAAGCGTGCCGGCATACTGAAATCCCAGGCCTGTGTGTACCTTCGGGCCTATATGATAATCAGGCTTCTGTTTTTTAAAGAATTTGTGATAAGTGACTCATCGATCAACCTGAACAGGGCTTTGAGGACATTGATACTAAGCGGTGAAGGCAATAACGGAGATTATGATTTAAGAAAACTGCCCCATGCTGATTTCGGCGAATTAATTGAAGAAGGCGGTATCAAGCTGGCGGCCAGAGATATTTATAAAGGCAGCTTTTCGGAAAGCCTGCGCATTGCGCAAAACAACAAAAAACATGTCGATAAGCCCAGTGAAGAATACACGAGACTTATTGACGGGCTTTGTAAAGAAGAAAACATTTATTGGTGGAATGCAGAGAAAGTTTCACATGAGTTTACGGAAAAAATAAGGGATGCGCTGAAAAAAGAGTTTTCGGCTCCAATCAACGCATATTTAAAAGAACTTTCCTATCGTCTGAGCGATGAGGAAATACTTACTTATAATATGGTAAAAAATGAAGTTCTTAAAACATATAAGGAAACAAGCGAGGAATACCAGATCGTCCGCACAATGCTGAGAGATGCTTACGATTATAATATTCCAGAAGCTCTTGAGCTGAGCTATTTCAGATTTTTTAACAGTCCGCTGCAGCTTATAAAAAAGCGTGAGTTTGAAATAAATATAAAAGAGGAGTATGAGATTCCCTGGAAGTACTCATTTAATACCTATGCATTTGCTCTGCTTCCAGTGTATGATTTGAAATTCATATGGGCATCCAGCGAATATGGGCGCTATGAAAAGGCAATGTCGGAGTATGTAAATGGTTCGGGCAGCTTTCATTCCTTTCTTAGTTCCCTGGAGAGTTATCTGGGGCTTATTGATCGTGTGCTTGTCAGTTTATACAACAATAAATATATTGAAAATGAACCTAAAAATATGGTTGCTCGCTTTCGGGAATATAAAAATACTACAGATCCGGTAGCGGTGACAGTAGAAATGGGGCAGAAGGTTTATGATACTGCAGGCACAGCGGCTGACATCATTATGAATCCCTTTACCGGGATATTAAAGCTGGCTTTGACAAATCTTTTTCCAAACCTGATAGTAAAAAAGCGTGAGGAAGCTGCAGTTATGCCGGAGATAAAGCATGCGGTAATCAAAATAGATAAATAACCCCAAACTTTGAAAACGCATTTATGGAGATATCTGATTTACACAATATTTAAAAGGAAGTACTAGGCGGAAAATGGCTTGTCATGGGGAATATACATACAATAATTACACATTATTAAATCCGCTGCTTGATTTGGAGGATTTTCAAAGCGCATCTGTCCATGAATATACCCATATGGTATTGAGCGGAAGGAGCTGCATTGGGATGATGCTTTACTGCCTGGAGAAAATCAAGATTCCATACAGATGCACCCAGGATATATCCCGGTATAAAACGATTACAGAATTTCTAAACAGGCATACCAATAAGGTGCAGGAAGGGCTTGCTGTGTTCGTCCAGAGCACCGTGAAATTATCATCAGAGGGCCCAGAGGCCTGCAGCCGGTTTATAGATTACCTGTTCTGTAATAATGGGGCTTATTATAAATACTTAGAGCCCTTGCTGTTTATTATTGATATTATGAAAAAGGAATCCGGCAGAGAAGAGATTCTGAAGACGGCAAATATTGTTTTTTTACTCGGAATTGAATGTATGAACGGGGAGTTGTACCAGGAGGATCCCCTTCATTTTATTACAGGCAAGGCTGTTCAGAAGCTCATTTCAAGGCCGGATTTTTCAAAAACGTATCTTCCGGATAATCGGTTTACCAAGTGCTTAAAAGCCTTCCGGGGAAAGGCGGAATCTTGTAAGGAAATACAGGAATATATTATGCCATTTTTAGGGGAGGATGTGTTAAATCCGTCCATGAGCAGGAGCGAAGAGCGCCTGAACTGTATAAAGGAATTTATTATAAACATTTTTGGCAGCTCCGAGCATGTGATGCTTTATAAGAACAGCTTGTCGAAAGTAAATGCGGTGGAAGTCCGTATGGATGAAATGTATTTTCAGCAGCTGCCTGCGGTTTTTAATGAGGAAGAGGTTCTGGAACGTTCCCGAAAAGGGAGCATGGCAGAGCTGCAGAAGGCGGTACGTGAAAAGTATTCCATGATTATGCTGCATGGGATGCTGGAAGAATCGCTGCTGTATATGTATCAAAGGATGGGGGCAGAGACGGGATTTGAATATGATAAGAAGTATTGTTCGGAAAATGAGTTGATTTCACATTTTGACTTGAAGAAAAAAGAGATTCTGATGGTGCTGGGGGACGTAAAGCAGGCGGACGAGCTGCTTTTGCTGCCGGAGAGAAGGTCTGTCATTGTTACGAGTTATAAAAATTATGATTTTTCTGTAAATGAGATCAGTCTGCATAGAGATATATGGGATGAGATATTTATTTACTGTGACAGAACTTACAGCAATGCGCGGTGTTATCTGGATCTGTGGAAAGAACAGGATGTATATTATCGGTATATGGCTTATAACAATATGATCGTTCTTATTGTGAAAATTGCAGAGAAAAGGTTTTTTCTGCTTCCGATGACATCGATTGCGGCTGTGGAGGCGGATGCAGATATCAGGGAAAACAGGATGAATATGCAGATGTGCTGCGAGGAAGCAGATGAGGGGTATGATCCGTATATAGTTACAGGGGAAGATGCGAGGGAGAAGATTGATACTATAGTGAATGGTCTGTTTTTTATTACAGAGGGTGGGAAAATAGTTTAATAAGATTTTTGATTTAATGGTGTTTAAAGGTGTTGGAATAGGGCTTTTTGCGGTTTTGATAGAGTGCTTTTGAGATAAGGATAAAAATTCGCGGTCAAAAATAAACAATTGGAGAACATCCGCCCAAAAGTGTGGGGGAATGTGGTTTAATAGGGAATAGGGGGGAGATTTAATGAAGATGAGGGAATGAAGGGATACATAAAGGATAATTAAAAGTTATCTATTGGTTTTATTTGGAAATGGGTGGAATCAAAGGTAATGTCTAACTATCTATTGATTAGCCCTTCTTTTTAGTGTAGAGGATACTATTTATGAAAAAAAGTAAGGTTGTTTATTTTAAATCAACAATAAACTTTGTTTTGAATCATTCTAGAGTTATTATTGGCCTTATCATTTTAGCAGTTTCCATAATTCTTTCGCCACGAATATATGCAAAGGTTAGATATATTTGTATATCTAATAACATTACTATATCGGTTTTTTATCAACAGGTTATTACAACGGCAATATCGGCTATTATCCCTATAATTTATGCAGGGATAACTCAAATATATAAAAATTGGAGTCATAACATTAAAGCGTTTAAAAGAATTTTATACAGAAGATGTTTAAAATATTCAAAATCAGAAAAAATATGGTGGCCATTAAAAAAGATATCAATGTTGCTCATTCACGTATTTTATTATCAAAAACGTGCTCCACTTGACCAACAGCAACTTATTGTTAATGAAATTTTAAATGAACTAAATTTACATCCTGTTATAGAAAGTAATAAAAGAGTTTTTTGGATACAGGGAAGCCCTTATAGTGGGAAGACGACTGCTGTATTAAATTTATTTATTGATCTGATTTCCAAAAAAGAATATAGTGATTTGTTCGAACAGCTTGACGGCAAAATAATTTATATTGATCTAGGACGAGATGATTTTAAATTCTCGAAACTCATAGATGATTACATAGTTGGGAAATTTGAAAATCATTTTTTGGTTTTGGATAATTTACATAAAACATCTAATGCAGAAAGTGTAAATATAATCAAACAAATTGTTCTGGACATACATGCCTATGCCATTATCATTTTGCTAAGGAGGCCGGAAGATTTTTTATGCGATTCAGAACGAATAATGCTTTTAAAGACAACAATGCAATCTGTAGGAGCCACCTATAATTTACAACAAATATTGCCAACGGATTTCTCTGTTTATAAAGATAATGCTTTTAATTCATTTTGTTCCCAATTTAATCTTTTTAATAATGTTGAGAATGCGGTTATCATACATCTTTTATCTTTATATGCAAGAAAACGCATAGATAAATGCCATTTGCTTGATGAAATACAAGCATTTGTCCTAGGAGATGATGTATCAAATGAAGAGCATAAGAAACTAATGGTAATAGTGGCTGTGAGTCTCTTCACTGGAAGCTTTAATTTTCAAGTATTACAAATATGCGAAGATATTCCTGCGCACAATTGGAGAATGTTTATACAAAAACTTTTAGATATAGGCTTTTTAGTTAATTA
Organism: Candidatus Merdisoma sp. JLR.KK011; assembly: GCF_036941125.1. Lineage (NCBI taxonomy): Bacteria > Bacillati > Bacillota > Clostridia > Lachnospirales > Lachnospiraceae > Candidatus Merdisoma > Candidatus Merdisoma sp. JLR.KK011. The sequence continues at coordinate 112,391 of NZ_JAYWSZ010000006.1, forward strand.
TCCACATTCCTCACATAATTACTATTATTTTCATGAAGCTTTAGCGAAATTTTATTTTGAAAAAAATTATGTAAGACCTTTCTATAAATCGCAATATCTTAAATATTTCAAGCGATTATTAGAATACTATTCAGCCAGTCACAATATGGTTTTAACCTATTTATATTCGGTATTACAAAATGAACCATCTGATTGCAGTGAATTATTTGATCAAATAGTGGTTAATGCTAATTTCATCAATTTATACCATGAATTAGATTTTCTTTTGTGCCAAGATGAGGAAAAGCGTCCGGAACATTATCGAGAATTAGGAATTTTGTGTGATAGGATCGGCGAATTAAAAGAAGCAAAAGAGTATTACATGAAATATTTTAAAAAAACAGAAAGCCCCGATGCATTTTATAAGTTAGTACAGATTGACCATGATTATTTAGCAAAATATCCGCACATTGAAAAGAAGGCAAAAGAAAGTCCAGACTATTATTATAGATTTCTAGCAAAATACTGGGAAATGCATGTAAAAATGCATGATGGAGTATTTGACTTTCAGGGCTTTCGAGATATAGTTTTGAAAAGTCAGGCCCAATGTGAGCAAATACTGTATAAACATCCCTATGACGGAATTCATCTATTAAGGAGGCTTTATTTTGATTGCTTTAGAATATATTATCTGAATGGAAATTTAAATCCTTCTGAATTAGAATTTATTATTAACAATAGTCGATTAAAGCAAAAGCTTGCAGCGGAATTAGATGAGTTTGACGCTTATTATATAAAATTTGCTTTAGGTCAGTTTCTTGCCCAAGATATACTTTTTGCATTAGCATTTTTAGAAAAGGGAATTGCCAGAAACGTTTATGATGCTTTTCTAGCAAATAATACGTCATTAGCTTATGAAGATACGTATAATGCAGAAGCAATTATAAAGGAAGCGATTGTACAGTATAAAAAATCCATAGAAAAATTTAAAAGGATCGGTGATAAAACGGCAATATTTGTACGTTATCATTTGTATAATGTAAAAATATGCCTTGTTAAAGATGACAACTTTTCTGAATACGAACAGTTTTATGAAGAATATATGGGATTTGCAACCAGAGAAAATGATATCGAATACCAATCCTATGCCGAATTATTTAAGCTAAAGCTTCTTTTGGTAAAAATAAGTTCGCCTGCTATCATTTGTAATGCTCCTAACTATGACGACTTAATCATTCAGACTAAAAAGAAAATAGCTATTACAAGAAAATATCAGGAACTTTGTAATACAAAAAACGGAAACAGTTATGCAGAATTTCGATTAAATTTATATGAAACCCTTTTTAATTTTTTAATTCAAAATATAAAGTGTGCAAAATTTAAAGAAAGGATATTATCTCTTCGCAAAACAGCAATTCTCTTAAATTATAGAAGAGAACAATATATAATAAATTATATAGAAAAATATAAGTTTAATCCCAACAGAGAGCAAATTCGCATTATTGTGACCTATTATCCTATTGTAACACAATAGCATGAAGGGGATAGCCATTTGGCAGTCCCCTCATGCAACGAGAATGTCTGAAAATTTACATTTGAAATAACATAACTTAATTCTGGTAGTCAAGATGCTTGACGTGGCATTCTATTAGCTTTATGAAAACAAGACTGTGGATACGGATATTTACCTTACTGGTTAAGGGGAGATAAAAATTTTATATAGTCCTGTACTCTTTTAAGCAAACTATCAGAAATTTCTGTTTGGTAATATATATCCGATATTATTTTTGCAAGTTCCGGCAGGTTTTGTTCATTAAGTCCCTGTAACGTGGCGGCAGATGTTCCCATGCGTATACCGTACCCCAAATCGTAAGGGAGCTTTCTATAATTAAACAAAATACCACACTGTTCTGCTTTTTTGTAAAAATGATATGCTTGCTCCATATTATCAGGTTTAATCCAAATATGATGGGTTGCAATTCTGTTAGAGGCTCTTTTTATTACTGGGATACCCTCTTCAAGCATTTTCTTTTCTAATTGTATGCTGTTATTAAGCATTCGGTTTGAGTAAGTTTTCAGTATATCCTGAAATTTCAAAATTTGCCCAGCTACAAAAATATTCTCAGCATGTAAATTGGAAACGTAACTGGAAACAGCATCCATTATGCGTTCCCAGTAAATGTTATCATCCTTACTGCATACCAATGCTTTTTGCGGTCCAGGGAAATTTTTATGTAATGTGGACATGAGAATATCAAACCCCATGGAAAATGGAGATTTAAAATCCTTTTCTAGTATATTAGTTAGATATTGGGACGCATCGAATATAGTTCCACAATTATCTGGAATATTGTCTAAAAGCTTTGAAAAATCTTCGTAATATATTCCTTCGCTTCTATCTACAAAAATCAGTTGCGGTTCACGCTGATAAATAATTTCTTTGGTTTTATCTATATCTACACAATAATTTATATTATCTGGAATCATCTCCAAAACATTATACCCCAAACGTTCCAATATTTTTTTCGTTGCATAGTGCCCACCAGCTGATTCGGGAAGAAGTAAAATCGTGTCACCTATTTTCCCCAAGCCCATGAAAAGGACAATATGAGCATGTAATCCGGAGAGTAACCTCATAGATAAAGATTTAGCTCCCAGTTGTTTAGCCCATTCGTTATAAATAATGCGTATTTTATCTGAATACTCAGATCTACCAGAAAATGCAATTTTCGATTGTTTATTAATCTCGTCATCTTTGTACTTATCTGAAATATATAGTCCTTTTGTAAACTCATCTATATGAATTTGAAATAACTTAGGTATATTCTCAACGGGGTTTAAAATTAATTGATATAGTCTTTCCAAAGTTATTCCCCTTTCTGACTTTCATTGAATAAGTATTTTACTTGTGGAAAATCCCATCCATGAAAATGATTAGATTTACATAAGGAATATGTTCCCATTTCCTCTAAGATCAAAATATCATTCTCCATTATTTCATAACTCATTTCTATGCTAAAAAGAAGTTTTTTTGAACAGGTAGTTGCATAGAACTCATATTGAACGTTATATGGTTGTGGTATACGACATGAATTGAAAAGACCTACTTTTCTTGGAGGATATAGAATGCCGCTGGGGATACCAGCATCAATATAAACTTCATTTTTATTTAGCTTCTTTCTTATAGATATCACCTTAGTAAATATCATTCCGGCGGATTTTACAACTGTTCTTCCGGGCTCTGCATATACCGTAAGGCCACTGATTTTACTTTTCATAGAAGAGATTTTTTTATGTAATTGTTTGTAAAAGTCTGGTTGCAAATCGGATTCAAAACGGTAGTTTCCGCCAATATTAAGAACCTTTTGAGGCTCATTAATTGAAGAAAGTAAATACTGACATCTTTCAAGTATTGCCTTGAGCTGTTCTATCGAAAGATTCGGAATGTTATAAAATGTTACACCATCTACTTTGGTGATGCCACTATTATATTTTTCATAAAATTCTTTTTCGGTCATACCATAATCAATTGTATCATGTGATAAATCTCTGATATCTATTCGGACTATTTTTAATGCATTGGGAGCCAGTCTTTTTAATTTCTCATATTCTTCCCAACAATCGAATACAAAATATTGGCAGCCTCCCTCATAAAGTTTGGTAATCATTTCTTCCGATTTGACAGGTAAAGAACAGATAATGTCTCCTTCATATTCTGGGTTGCCTTTTGCAGCTTGAAATTCTTCAATACTACTCACCTCAAATGGAACTGCATATTTTTTCATTGAATTAATAATTGTCTGTTCTCCATTCGCTTTAAGCGCATAAAAAACCTTATCACAATCCTTAAGTAATTCACGAATATGTATATAGTTGCGCTGAATTACTGCGAGATCAAACAAATAAGATGGTGTAGTCATACCATTAACACTTTTGGTAGGTTTAATGACATATGAAGTATAGGGCATCTGTTTACAGTGATCTACAGTATCAAGGATTTCATAATTTTTAAAATTTGAAACAATCGGATATACGTGTCTATATAAGCCAGAAGAATTACGTAATAGTATTTTTTGTTCATTCTTCAAATAATCAGACAAATGATCTAAAAGCATATTTTTGTTGAAAATATGTCCTGTAATAATAATGTGACTATATGTTTCATAATTTGTAATGTTAAAAACATCGTTCTCAATGAAAATTACAGTATTGTTAGGAATAAGTTGTGCCAGCCATTTTTGGGCGAAATATATTGCTTGTTCATCAATATCAATACATGTTATTGTACAATTAAAGTTTTTCAACAAAATAGCTGCACTAATTGGCATAGCACCTGATCCAACTAATAAAACATGGCTCGTTTCATTCAGTCCAAGGAGTTTTCCTTCACGAACCATTACCGGTGAACATCTGACCATTTTTTCGTCTATAATATCAGTATGTCCCTCTAGAAAATCCTTAACACTGTTTTTTTCTATCATACATTCTATGTTGAGCAGCATTTTCCCAAACATTTTTTTCTCTTTTAGGGAATATTTTTGATTAAAATAATCTGTAAATTGATTATCATAAGAAAGTTTTTTGATTTTACGCATAAAACCGTTCAATTCTTTCACGGAAAATTTTTCAAAACCATTCTTAAAAGTCCACATATGAAATTCTATCTCTTTAAATAATTCTGTATACATTATAATTCACCTTTACATTTATAATGGATAACTTTTAATTATCCTTTATAAATTCTCGCACCTATTTCAGCCCCAAAAAAACCGACAACCAGTCCCAGCCGTCTCCCTCCATGTTTTCTTATATAATCTAAAGAAAACAAAGGAGACCACATATGAAAACAAAAGAGAAAAGAATCACAACGGCATCACAGCAACTACCCGCTTTCGAAACATCAAGGGTCCCCGAGCACAAAGCGCTAGTCAGATTTGATGTTCTCACAGTCCAATGGCTCAAAAACGTAAAGCTGAGGATCAAGGAGTCCTCCTACGTAAAGTACTACAATATGGTTCAGAACCATATTGTTCCAGAGCTTGGAACTTATCGGATGGACGAGCTGACCACAGAAATTGTGGAACAATTTGTGCAGAAAAAACTCACAAGTGGAAAACGTGACGGCAGGGGAGGCCTTTCGGAAAAAACAGTGAAAGATATTCTGGCAATCCTAAAGGAAATCTGTCTGTATGCAGCAGGACTTGACGTAGAAATCCCTTGTAGATTTGAACTCATCAAAATAAGACGCCGTGATCTGGAAGTACAGGTTCTGGATGGACAGAATTACAAGGAACTGGTCCGCTTCCTGTTCCATGATCACCATCCGAGAAAAACAGGCATTCTCTTAAGCTTATATATGGGCCTGCGCCTAGGGGAGGTCTGCGCATTAAAACGGCAGCACATATTATATAAGGAAGAAATCCTCTGCATACGAAGCACCATGCAGAGAATCCAGAACCTGGAGGAAGAGGGAAAAAGGAGGACAAAAGTGATTGTCACAGACCCAAAGAGCAGCAGCTCCGTCCGTGATATCCCCATACCGTCATTTTTAATGGAGCGGCTGGAAGATTTCCGGAGGCTTCCGGAGGATGCATATCTTTTAACAGGAAGAACCGATCGCTTTATTGAACCCAGGACGCTGGAATACACATTAAAACGCTATCTGCAGAGCTGCAGCATGGAATATGTAAACTATCATACCCTCCGCCATACATTTGCAACCCGATGTATGGAGGAGGGTTTTGATGCAAAATCCTTAAGTGAAATACTGGGCCATTCCAATGTAAATATTACGCTGAACCGATATGTACATTCTTCTATGGAACAGAAACGGAAGAACATGGGAAGGCTTTTGCCGTATAAGGAGTTTGCATCATAGTGAAAACCTGTTGGTGACAGGAAATATGACCTGTCAGAGTATTAGGCTTTTCCCATATCCAATGCCAGATGTTTGCGTACATATTGTCTGATAGAGATGGCTGGTAATCCATATAAAAAGACATAATGTACGCAAATTGTCTGAATTTTTGTGATAAAAAGGAAGTATACATTCGTGATGGGCGGACTTCGTACATTAAGGTATAATTTTCCTGAGTGAGTACAAGATGCTTCCTTTCCCAATCAGTTTGTGGTATACTAAACCAATATAAAATAAGAATACAATATACGAAGGTGGAAGATAATGAAAATAGCAGTAGCGGGAACAGGATATGTAGGATTGGTAGCAGGCGTCTGTTTTGCAGAGGTAGGGCATCAGGTAACCTGTGTGGATGTGGACGAGGCAAAGGTGCAGCTTATGAAGTCGGGCACAAGCCCCATCTACGAGCAGGATCTGGAAGAACTGATGCAGAGAAATTATGCAGCAGGCAGGCTTAACTATACCACAGACTATGCGGCAGCATACAAGGAGGCGGACGCCATCTTTATCGGAGTCGGGACGCCGGAGCGGCCGGACGGCTCCGCAGAACTGTCCTATATAGCAACCGTTGCCCGTCAGATAGCGGAAAATGTGGTTCATGACTGTCTTGTCGTCGTGAAGTCCACAGTTCCGGTGGGGACGAATGACAAGGTAGAGCAGTTTATCAAGGACTTCCTGGTCAATGACGTGAAAGTAGAGGTGGCGAGCAATCCGGAGTTCCTGGCCCAGGGAACAGCGGTTCATGACACGCTGCACGCTGCAAGAATTATCATCGGAACAGAGAGCCGGGAGGCAGAGGCAAAGCTAAAGGAGATCTACGAGCCCTTCCATCTGCCCATTGTATCCGTAAAGCGCAGAAGCGCCGAGATGATCAAATACGCCAGCAATGATTTCCTGGCGCTGAAGATTTCCTATATGAATGACATTGCCAATCTCTGCGAGCTGGTAGGGGCGGATATTGAGGACGTGGCAACCGGCATGTCCTACGATGAGCGGATCGGAAAGCGCTTCCTCAATGCAGGAATCGGGTACGGCGGAAGCTGTTTTCCCAAGGATACAAAGGCGCTGGAGTATCTGGCAAGACAGAATCACTACGAACTTAAGACCGTAAAAGCTGCCATTGAAGTAAATAAGGAACAGAAGGTGCTGCTGTTCAAAAAGGCATCCCAGCGTCTGATTACATTTCACGGCTTGAAGGTTGCCGTGCTGGGCCTGACCTTTAAGCCGGGAACCGACGATTTGAGAGAGGCGCCGTCTCTGGACAACGTGCCCCTTCTTCTGGAAGCGGGAGCAGAGATTTATGCTTATGATCCCATAGGAGCGGAACGTTTCCGAAAGAGATTTCCGGAAGGGATTCAGTATACAGAGACTGCAGAAGAGGCGCTGCAGGGGGCCAATGTCTGCTTTGCCTTTACAGAGTGGGAGGAGATCCGGAATATCACGCCCGGACAATTTAAGGAATGGATGCGGACGGCCTTGTTGTATGACGGAAGAAATATGTACGATAAGACTGCCATGGAAGAAGCAGGTGTAGAATATTATGGAGTAGGAAGATAGGGAAACGCATATGCTGGAAAAAAATGTAATATTATCTGGTAAGACGATACTGGTCACAGGAGCGGCAGGATTTATCGGGGCAAACCTGGTTATGGCGCTGCTGCGGTCAGAGCATAAGGTTCAGATTGTAGGGCTGGACAACCTCAACGATTATTACGATGTTTCGCTTAAGGAGTTCCGGCTTAAGGAAATCCAGTCTTTACATGAAAAAAGCACAGGCAGCTTCACTTTTATCAAGGGAGATCTTGCAGACAAGGCTCTGATAGATGAGATTTTCCAGAAATACCGGCCTGCGGTTGTGGTGAATCTGGCAGCCCAGGCCGGCGTGAGGTACAGCATCGACAATCCGGATGCTTATATACAGTCTAATATGATTGGATTTTACCATATCCTGGAGGCGTGCCGCCACAGCTATGATAATGGAGCCGGGGGCGTGGAGCATCTGGTTTACGCAAGCTCCTCCTCGGTCTATGGCAGCAATCGCAAGATTCCCTATTCTACCCAGGACAAGGTGGACAACCCGGTATCCCTGTATGCGGCAACCAAGAAGTCCAATGAATTGTTTGCCCATGCCTATGGGAAGCTTTATGGGATACCCTCCACAGGCCTGCGCTTCTTTACGGTTTACGGGCCTGCCGGACGTCCGGATATGGCTTATTTCAGCTTTACAAACAAACTGCTGGCCGGGGAGAAGATTCAGATTTTTAATTATGGGAATTGTAAGCGTGATTTTACCTATGTAGATGACATTGTCACAGGCGTTGTGGAAGTGATGCAGCGCAGCCCCCTTCCGAATGAGGACGGGGTGAAATATAAGGTTTACAATATCGGCAATCAGCAGCCGGAGAATCTTCTGGACTTTGTGGATATTCTGCAGGAGGAATTGAAAAAGGCGGATATCCTGCCAGAGGATTATGATTTTGACGCCCACAAAGAACTGGTGGGCATGCAGCCGGGGGATGTGGAAGTGACCTTTGCGGATGTGGCGGAGCTGGCGGAGGATACGGGGTTTAAGCCTCAGACCCCACTGAGGGAGGGGTTGAGGCGGTTTTCGGAGTGGTATAAGAAGTATTATACACCATAAGCCTTCCCCTCATAGAAGCTTGCTTTGGGTAATTACAAGCGATAGTATTGAATGTGTTGAAAGTCAAGTGATGGAAGAGGCGGTGGAGCAGTGGCTGAAAATGAAAGAGAAAAGATTCCCAAATACAGAATTCTTGGAGTTGATATTGCAGCAACTAACATGGAGCAGGTATTGCGGCTGCTGGCAAAAGAGGGAAGGAAGCTGTCCGGGGAATATATTTGTGTGTCAAATGTCCATACAACCGTAATGAGTTATGACAATCCCCAATACTGTGCCATACAAAATAATGCGTTCCTGGCCCTTCCCGACGGAAAACCCTTATCCATTTTGTGCAGAAAAAAGGGGTTTTGCGAGGCTGGACGGGTGACAGGGCCGGATTTGATGTTGGAACTGCTTAAGATGTCTGCGGCGGAAGGATACCGTCACTATTTTTATGGGGGCTCCCAGGAAACGCTGGATAAGATGCAAAAAAGGCTGCAGGCAGAATTCCCTCAGGCAATCATTGCAGGGATGTATTCTCCGCCATTCAGGCAGCTGACGAGGGAAGAGAACCGGCGTATTACAGAGGAGATTAACTGTGCAAAGCCGGATTTTGTCTGGGTGGGACTTGGGGCTCCCAAGCAGGAGATCTGGATGGCGGAACATAAAGGAAAGACCGCCGGCCTGATGATAGGTGTCGGAGCGGCGTTTGATTATTTTGCAGGTAATATAAAACGAGCCCCGGCCTGGATGCAGAAATGCTGCCTGGAATGGCTTTATCGTCTGCTTCAGGAACCGGGACGTTTATGGAAGCGTTATTTTGTTACAAATCTAAAATTTTTATGGCTTGTTTCAAGAGGAAAGCACCCTCAATGAACAAAAGGGGCAAGTGTTCGCTTATTTTGTATATTCTACAGGAGGAATTTAAGGTTCTCCGTTATAGAAGCTGCTGTTTTCATTGATAAATATAATACAGCGGTTGTCTCCGGCGTAAAAGTGAAAGCCATAGTCTTCCCATTTTCCGATAACAGTCATATTCAAATCCTGGCCAATAGCTATGAAGTCACAATTTGAACTTTGGAGCAGGGGGCCGAGGACTGTAAGGTCAGGATGTTCTTTTGCAAATTCCGCATCAATAGAAGAGCGCTGCCATCTGTCATTGACCAGTGTAATGGTTGGATTGTATTGGCGGATAAAAGGAACAAGCCAGTTAGCTCCAACAACATGAGCGCCATCCGGAAGAAAATCGGCGGTATCAATGCTTTCCTGAGTCAGCTTATAGGGATTGGATGCTTTATGAAAATTAGGTTCTCTGAGCATATAAGTTCCGCTTGTCATAATGAAGAGAAGCAGGGCGGCAAATAGGCCGAATCTTTTTCTGCCTTGAAAATGCAGAAGCATGTGAGCAGCAGTATAACAGACAAGAGGGACAAAGGGAATCAGCCATAGAGCGCGGTTATAAACGCCGTTTAATAAGCAAAAGTGAATAACCATAGCAGATATGGGGCAAAAGTATATAAAAAAGAGCAATAAAGTTCCTTGAATAAAAAATATTCTAGGAGCAGGCATTTTGTTTCTGAAAAAAAGATAAATAAGGCAGACAGGAATAAGAAGATAAATATAAGTATGCTCTGTAACGAGAGAAGTTCCTTCAAGAGCAATGAGAAACATATCTTTCATTTCAATTTCCTCCTAGTTTGCAGCCGCTGCGCGACAGCTATGAGCACTGAGTGAATTGCAGCTATTTCAAAGCAAGAGCAATAAGACCCAATATAAGGCATGGACTGCAGCTCGCAATTGTTTTTAAAAAAAAGAATGGCTTTTTCGTTTTAACAGCCCATAGTAAGCTAAGAGAACAGGCAAGGATCGGAATAAATACAATAGCCATGGAAGAAAGAAGACAGGAACTTAGAGAATGTAAAAATAGTAAGTACCAGTCTCCTCGGCAATGAGTTTCCCGTGTTAGGCGAAACATCAAATACAGAACGCCCGGAAGGGCGGCACTGGCAAGAATGGCCTTTCCCATCCAGGGAGCCAAAAGGAGATAGCTTCCTGCCAATGTATGAATATTTGGAAGAAACATATGCATGACAGCAGCAAAAATCAAAAAATATCCTTGAGCCTCTGTATCCGTTTCAAAAAAGAGCTGTCCCATAAGCAGGTAGATGAGGTACGCAAAAGGAATCGTAATAAAAGGAATCACCGTGTGAGCTATGATCGTTGGTGAAATTTGAAACCAGCTTCCTAAAAGCGCATAAAACATAGACCAGAGGGAGAGGCAGTAATGAATGGAAAAAGGAGCCTCGTTAACGCCGCGTTCTGGGTCAATGCCATAGATCATATCTTTTTGCAGAGCTTCTGTAGCTAGATTTACATAGTAAGCGTCATCCCATTCATAGTAGGTATATTTGTATACATAACATAATTGAAAAATAATTATGATAAAGGCAATTATTGTGGTCCATGCGATATAACGTTTCCAATTTTTTAAAAAGTCGGATAGAGTTTCAGAAAGGTTTTTCCAAAAAAGGAGAGAAATGAAACAGCCGATAAGCAGCACTCCGCCATACGTAAAGGATAATGTATGAAAGGAAGCCTTGCAGAAGGTCATAGGAACCAGTATCAATTCCAAGAGCCCCCATATGGTGATAATCCCCGTGAAAATATTTAAAAAAATAGTTTGATTTTTGCGAAAGCACAAATAGTTTACGAGATTTCCAATTAATAAGGAAGCCGTGAAAAAGATCAAACAGATAAAAGTAATACTTAGTTTCATTGTGGCACCAAAAGCCTTTCTCTAGAAATAATTATTGTATCAATATATCATTTGGTATGTAGAAAGTCAAGGTATCAGCAGGAAGCACGGCACCGCTTTTCCTCCATATCAAGAATGCGGTTTAAGGCTTTCTTGATATGAATCCCTTCTATCAGCCCAGGCCGGAGTTTTAAACAGTTTGCCCGGAACATTTGATACTCGTCCTGGCGGACAGAAGTGACTTTTTCTTCCAATTCGTCTAAAGAATCGATGCAGATACCAAGCTTATGCTCTCGTACAAAGTCGGCGACGGCCGCCTTAGACCAGACAATAATTGGAAGCCCGGCTGCAATATAAAGAGACGCTTTATGGGGATTGTTGTAACGAAGGTAGTTATTTTCCTCCCATACCTCATAGCTGCCCTCCCAGATAAGACCATAGCTGCCGTTTATTTCCAGAGGAAGCCGCTCGGGAGGTAAAGAGCCGCAATAAGACAGATTGGAATATTGGGGTTTAGGCATTCCATAAATGTGAAATTGCACAAGGGATGGATCAATACATAGATCAAGTTTTTCTAAAAATGGAGATTTTCCTAAGTTTCCTGCAAAGCAGATGCAGGGAACGGTAAGGGGCCTGTCTTTGGGAATGAAAGCTTCTGTCTTATAATCAAAAATGGTAAGGGGAATCAGCTGGGAGGTACAGCCGAGCTCTTCCAGCCTGTCAGCCATTTTGCCATTGTGACAGATGATATAATCACATTGATTCAACCCTTTGATTTCAGAGTCAATTTCGTGTTTGTGAGCTTTTGCGTCATCATATCGAATCGGAAAGATATCGTGGATAAGATAAATAATTTTAAAATTTTTGATTTTCTTTAGCTTTAGAATTCCCTCTAAAACCTTTGACGAGGTTTGGACAAAAAGAATGTCGTTTTTGTTAAGACGGATGAAAAGCTTCCCATAGATGGCAAGTGCTAACAGAAGCTTAAAAAACTTGCTTTTTCTAAATTTGCGCTTGTCGTTTTTGGCAATAGATTGAAAACCGCTCTGCAATACAAAGTGGGATACATCCTCCCGGGCCTTGGATGAGGCATTATATTCATTAAGTACATATTCTTCCAGCACATATTTACGCATATCGTTGCTTCCTCTTATTCAGAAATTGTATAGATTAGTCGTCTTCCTGCCGTGTTTTGTTAATTTGGAGAATCAGCTTGTCAGAGACACCGCTTTGCACTTTCCGGCAGAAGAATTTTCCGGAGCTGCTTATTTTTTCCCAGTCTTTTTCTGTTAAAATTTTGATTTTTTCTCCATATTCAAAATAATGTACAGGAGAAAGAGAGTGCAGTCCTTTGTAGATATCGCAGTATCTTTCGCCCTGGCTGGCCCATTTAGAATTGAAGAAAACGGTATGGATCCATGCTTCGCTGGGGACAAAAGAGTAACGCAGGATTTTCTGCAGCTTTTTATCCCCTGAATAAATCTGAAATATATCTTTGAGACAGTTATAGGAAAGACACCAGTATTCACTTCCAAAATAGAAATCGTACCCCAGCAAGTCGTAACGGTTCTTTTTTTTGATATGCCTCCGGTTAAGAAAAGAAGTAAATCTTGTATCCATAAAATGGTAGTACAAAAATTTGTTCTGCATAGAACCTTTTTGGGGATTAATTTTTGTTTCATGACTGACATCATATCCGATAATGAATTCTTTGTTATCAGGCGGCAATGTGAGCAGTGTACGGTTTGACACCAAAGGGTAGTCTGTTCCTGTCAGATTAAAAATTCTAAGGTAGGTTGTATTTGAAGAAAGCATTTTTTGAATCAGGTTATATTGCATCTGCACTTGGGAATATCCTCCCCAATGAACGGCCACACGCTCGCATCCCTTTAAAAAAATGACATTTGGATAATCTTGCAAAGGGGTAAGAAATTGCGAAATGCTGGCTTTGGCATCTATGTGGATATAAAAATCAACCTTATGTTCGATGTTTAAAGCATCTACGAGCCTTTTTAAAGCCAAGGGTTCTAAATACGCAGAGATTAAATAAGCATTTGTTTTTTGAGTCATAAACAACAGCGCTCCTGTTTCATAGATTGGTATTTAATTAGTTTATTATAATTTAGGATAGAAAGCAATCTTTTTATGTTTACATGCTGTCGTGTTTTATGCTATGATAGCCATAGCAAATAGCAGAGGTGTTATAGCATAAGATATGAAAAAACAGGGATCATATCGAGTTTTGCTCGTTCATAATTATTATCAGATTCCGGGTGGGGAGGATACCGTTGTGAGTAATGAAAAGCGGCTGCTGGAAGAGCACGGACATGTCGCTTTTTTTTATATGCGCAGCAATCAAGAGATTCACCGGTTTTCTCTGGTTCGGAAACTGCTCTTTCCTTTTGAGACAATGTTTTCTCGAAAGACTTACCGTGATGTCAAAAGGCTGATAAAAGAAGAACGTATAGATCTGGTACATGTGCATAATACTCTAAGCATGATAAGTCCGTCGGTATACTATGCGGCTTTTAAGTGTAAAGTACCTGTGATACAGACGGTTCATAACTTTCGGCTGCTCTGCCCTGGCGCCGTGTTTGTAAAAAAAGATATTATTTGTGAAGACTGCGTAAAAAAAGGGCTGCTATGCGCATTAAAGGGAAGATGCTACCGCAATTCCCTGCCCCAGACTTTGGTAAGTGCATTGATTTTGAAGATACACCGTGTCATGGGAACTTACAGAAAGATATATTATATTTGCCTGACAGAGTTTAATAAAAAAAAGCTTTTGCAGTTGAATAATTGTGGGAAGCAGCTGATCGAAGCGGATCATATTTTTATAAAGCCTAATTTTGTGAGAGCGGAAAGGGAATGCGTCCCCATATCCAGACGCAAGAATCAGTTTTTGTATGTGGGCAGGCTGGATGCGCTGAAAGGGATTCAGGTACTTTTGGAGGCGTGGAAGGGAATAGATGACAGCCGGCTGCTGATCTGTGGGACAGGCCCCAGACGCGCTTGGGCAGATGATTTTTTGAAGCAGAATAATATAAATAACGTGCAGCTTTTGGGACAGCTCAGCCACGAACAAGTGATGGGACTTTTACAAGAATCACGGGCGCTGCTTATGCCGACACAGTGGTATGAGGGGCAGCCTATGGTGATATTGGAGAGCTATTCTGTGGGGACGCCGGTGATAGGAAGCCGTCTTGGAAATGTGCAGGATATGATTGAAGAGGGAATCACAGGGTGTACATTTTCACATGATAAACCGGAGGAGCTGCATCGATTGCTTCAGAATCTTCCGGATTTTGAGGAGGGTGTAATCCGGAGGCATTTTGAAGAGCATTACGCAAGCGAAGAAAATTATCAAAGGCTTATGTGGATCTATCATCAAGCCATAGAGGATGTTCGAAATGGTAAAAGCAGTCATCATCACTAATATACCGGCGCCGTATAGAGTTGATTTTTTTTATTATCTGCAGACCCGGATACGTGAGACAGAGTTTTATATCATATATTCCAGCGCAGCAGAAGACAACCGAAGCTGGAAAGTGGAGCAGGAAAAGATAAAGAAGTCTGTTTTTCTGAAATCCGCCACGATTAAGATAAAGAAGAGATATGATACAAAGTATATTCACATTCCGAAGAATGTGAAAAAGACTTTGACCCAGATACAGCCGGATATTGTGATCGGCTCGGAATATAATCCTACAATTATCCAGGCAGTGCGTTATTGTAAAAAAAAGGGAATTCCTTATGTGAGCTGGACAGACGGGACTTTGTTTTCAGAACGAAATATCAATCGGCTTCAAAGGCTTCTTCGAAGCTACGTGATCCATACGGCGTCGTCCTATATTGCCAGCAGTACAAAATCGAAGGAGGCCCAACAGTTTTACGGGGCGGATGCAGATAAGATCCGAATCAGCTATCTGACTGTAGATATCGACAGATACCTGCAGGAACGCGGTCAGGTACAGGAACCAAGGCTGTTGTGTGTGGGAAGCCTGATTGAGAGAAAGGGGATCGATCTTTTACTTAGAGCCTGTGCTCGTGTAAACAGCCCCTGGCATCTTGTCCTGGCGGGCCAGGGGCCGGAGGAAACCAATTTAAGAAGGCTGGCCAAAAGCCTGGGAATTGAAGGGCAGGTAGAGTTCCTGGGATATCTGAATCAAAAGGAGCTGCTTGAAGAGTACAAAAAAAGCTATTGCCTGGTGCTTCCTACCAGGGAAGATTGCTTTGCATTGGTGATTTTAGAAGCGATGTGCTCTGGGCTGCCTGTGATTTGTTCCCGGTATGCAGATGGAGCGAACGATTTAGTTGAGGATGGAAAAACAGGATACATTGTAGATCCATTTGATGAAGCGGCTTTTAGCCAGAGCATTGAAACGCTTTTGAAGGAGCCAAAAAAGGCGCGGCTGATGGGAAAACAGGCTCAAAGAGAGACAGAAAAATTTCGATTTTCCTGTGTGGCACAGGGATTTTTAGAAGCTGTTCAACTGGCTTTGGGACAAAAGCAAATGTGAAAGCGCCGTTGAACTGAGAACAGGATAGAGAGAATGAAAAAAAGTGTTTTGGCAATCTTTACATGTTTTAACCGAAAGGAGATAACCATTTCCAGCATAAAAAGCTTGATAGAGGAAAATGCCGAAATGGATTTGTGCTTTATTGCAGTAGACGATAAGAGCACGGACGGAACCGCTGAAGAATTGGAACACCTGGAAGATGTGACGGTGGTACAGGGAACAGGCAGCCTCTACTATACAGGCGGTATGCGTGAAGGGATGAAATATGCGAAGCAGCAGAAGGCAGAGTATGATTATGTGCTTCTTTTTAATGACGATGTAGCATTTTATCCTCATGCTCTGGAAAAGCTGGCAGAAGAATTATCACCGGATGAGAAACGAGTGCTGGTTGGTGCAGTCTGTGGAAGAGATGGCAGGCTGTCATACGGAGGGGCGAAAAAGAAATCGCGTTTTCGTCCATCTTTTGAGGTGATCATGGCAAAAGGGAAAAGGAAGCGCTGTGACACCTTTAATGCAAATTGTGTTCTGATTCCATGGAAGGTGTTTTTGGAAGCTCCCATTATGGACGGACACTACCGGCATTCTCTGGGAGATTTTGCTTACGGGCTGACTCTTGGGGAAATGGGCTGCGAGATAGAGGTGGTAGATTTTTTTGTAGGATTATGTGACGATAATCCTGCTGATGGAACCTGGAGAGATCCAAAGATTCCCAGGAAAAAAAGGATTCAAATGAAAGAAATGCCCAAAGGGCTTCCTGCGAAGGAATGGTTTTATTTTGTGAAAACTTACTTTGGGACAGCCAGCGCCTGTGTTTATACAATACTGCCTTATGTAAAGATAATGCTTGGGAGGCCGACATGAAGGAATTTTTAGAGAACCACAGTGGATTGCAGAATGGTCTGGCTCTTGTTTATCGTTTTTTAGGGGGAACTAGGAAGAAGATAAAAGGAAGCAGAAATCAGGTGCGTTTACAGGGCAGCTTTTTGAAAAAATGTAAGATTGAGATATATGGTGAGGATAATGTGGTGGAGCTTGGGGAGAGATGCGTTTTTCAGGGCTGCCATATCTATATCAGGGGAAATCATAACCATGTCAGGATTGGAAAAGAATGCAGATGCGCCAAATTAGAGATATGGGTGGAGGACGATGAAAATCAAGTGGTAATCGGCCATAATACACGTGTAACGGGACAAACACATCTGGCAGTAACAGAGGGGAAAGAACTTGTGATTGGAAAGCAGTGCCTGCTGGCCAGTGAAATTGTTATACGTACGGGGGACAGCCATTCGATACTGACACAAGATGGGAAACGGTGCAATTATGCAGGCGATATTGTTGTAGGGGATCATGTCTGGATTGGCCAGGGAGTCTATATCCTAAAAGGCGTTTCGGTGGGAAGAGATGCAGTAATCGGAACGGGAGCCGTAGTTACAAAGCCTGTGCCGGAAGGAACTGTTGCAGCAGGCAACCCGGCGAAGGTGGTAAAGGAACTGATTACATGGGACAGTGAAAGGATTTTGTGATGAAGGTATTGTGGCTGTGCAATATTATGCTTCCAAAGATTGCAAAAAGTCTTTCTATGCCCTTTCGCAGTACAAGCGGATGGCTTACTGGTTTGTCAGAGGAACTGCAGAAGGAAAAAGATGTAAGCCTTGCGGTTTCCTTCCCGGTTCTGCTGCAAAGGACTCCTTTGGAAGGAACAGCAGAAGGCATGGAATATTATGGGTTTCCATGGAATGGAAAAGATTTTACCTATAGTGGGAAAACGGAGCGTTATTTTTGCGCTGTATTAACAAAAGTAAAGCCGGATCTGGTTCATATCTTCGGAACAGAGTTTCCGCATACCCTTGCAATGGTAAGAGCATGTGAACAGGCTGGGCTGATTTCGCATACGGTAATCAGCATCCAGGGCCTGGTGTCTGTCTATGCGGAGCATTATCTGGCGGCCCTGCCTGAGAGAGTGGCGCACTCCCATACTTTCCGCGATTATGTGAAAAGGGACAGTATTTTCCAGGCACAGAGGAAATACCGCATTAGAGGAAAGCTGGAGACAGAAGCGCTTAAGAAGGTGCCTCATGTGATTGGAAGGACAGACTGGGATCGCGCCTGCACAGAAATCATACAGCCGCAGGCTGCATACCATTTTTGCAATGAGACTTTACGGAAGTCCTTTTATGTCAATAGATGGAGCCTGGAGAAATGTGAGAAGCATTCTGTCTTTGTAAGCCAATGGGAATATCCGATCAAAGGCTTCCATCTGCTGCTGCTGGCTATGCCGGAATTGATAAGAAGGTATCCGGATCTAAAGGTTTATACCACCGGAAAAAGTCCTTTTGAAAGAACCGGATTTAAGAATCGATTAAAAGAAACTTCTTATCTGGTATATATTAAAAAATTGATAGAACAGTATCGTTTAAAAGAGCATATTTGTTTTTTGGGAGGAGAATTGGATGAACAGTCCATGTGCCAGGCGTTTTTGCGCTCCCATGTGTTCCTTTCGCCTTCATCGATTGAGAATTCGCCGAATTCACTGGGGGAAGCCATGATTCTGGGGGTGCCCTGTGTCTCGTCGGATGTGGGCGGCGTGAAAAATATGATGGTTCATGGAAAGGAAGGTTTTTTGTATTCTTATGATGAGTATTATATGATTGCGCATTACATCAGCCGGATTTTTGAGGACGATGCTCTGGCCTTGCGGTTCTCGGAAGCAGGAAGGCAGCATGCAGAGAGAACCCACGATCCCCATAGGAATTTGGAAGATTTGAGAAAGGCTTATTGTGAAATTGTGCAGTGAGGAGAAAAACAGATGAAGGCACCAGTGGTAATTTTCGCCTATAATCGAAAAGAACATTTGCGAAGAACAATAGAAGCTTTGGGCCTGAATATGGGAATTGAGGATACAGCAGTTTATATCTTTGCAGATCAGTTCGGCAAAAAAGAAGAACAGGAAAAGACAGAAGCTGTAAGGGCTTATATTGAGAAGCTGGAACAAGGCCATCCCTTTCAGAGCCTGCATGTGAAATATGCGGCGGAACACAAAGGGCTGGCGGCATCTGTAATATCCGGTGTCACAGAAGTGATAGAACGTTATGGAAGAGTGATTGTGGTAGAGGATGATTTGTATACTTCCAAGGATTTTTTGAAGTATATGAATCAGGCTTTGGATTTTTATGAGAAAGAACCTGTGTGGTCTATCAGCGGATATTCTTTTCCAATGAAACATTTGAAGCAATATCCACATGACATTTTTTATTGTTATCGTGCCTGCAGCTGGGGATGGGCAACCTGGAAAGATCGCTGGAGCATGGTGGATTGGGAGGTGAAAGATTTCGCAGAGTTTAGAAATGATCGGAAGGAAATGTGGAAATTTAACCGCGGCGGTACGGATCTGACACCTATGCTGTGCGAACAGATGGAGGGGAAGAGGGATTCCTGGGCCATACGCTGGTGTTTTGCACAGAGTAAAAAGGAGATGCCTTCTATATATCCGAAGGATTCCCGTGTTGTGAATATGGGATTTGACGGGAGCGGAAGCCACTGCCTGGCCTCCACAGAGTATGAGACAATATTGAATTGCAGAGAAGAGGATTGCAGATTTGAGATTTTGGATTTGGATAAACAGTTGATGAAAGAATTTAGAGATAAATATAGTGATACTTTTTGGAAAAAGGTGAAGCGCCGGTTGAAAACAGTGGGAAATAAGCGGTTGTAGAAGAGACTGGGAGGATAAAGAAATGGAGACTGAGAAAATAGGCATGGTTCGAGAAATATATCGTGCAGTGAAGAATTGGGCTATCAGCAGATTGACATATTTTTCTCCGGAGACGGTGAGTAAAATCAGATATAAGCAGGCATTAGGCCGTAATTTGAATTTAAAGAACCCACAGGAGTTTAATGAAAAACTAATGTGGTTAAAGCTGAACACATATTATAAAAACCCACGGGTGATTCAATGTGCAGATAAAGTGGAAGTAAGAAAGTATGTTGAAAAACGAGGATGTAAAGAAATATTAGTAGACTGCATTGGGGTTTACGACAAAGCATCTAAAATTTCATGGGGAGATTTACCAAAACAATTTGTGTTGAAGTGTAATCATGGTGCAGGATATAATATTGTTTGTAACGATAAGAACAGTTTGAATATTAAAGATTCAGAAAAGAATCTGAATAAATGGCTGAAGAGAGACTATTCCCTGCCGAATGCCGAGATGCAGTATCATTATATTAAACCGCGTATTATATGTGAAAAATATTTGCAGCCTCATAAGGGACTTTTGCCGGATGATTATAAGGTATACTGTTACAATGGAAAAGCCGAATATATTTTACTCTGCCAGGAGCGGGAAACGGGTCACAGTAAGTTCCATTTGTTCGATAGGGATTGGAACTTTTTGAACTGGATCGTTAGTACTTTTTATGAGCCCATGCCAGAAGTTATACAGCCGCCGTGTTTAGATAAGCTGTTGTATTATGCAGAAAGATTATCAACGGGATTTCCTTTCGTGAGGATAGATTTTTATGTAATGGGGGATAAAATATTTTTTGGAGAAATGACATTTACTCCTTGCGGCTGTTTGGACTCTGATTATACAGATGAAGGCAATCGTGGGTTAAGCGAGAAGCTGATTTTGCCATTGTAAGTTTTATAACAGAGTATCAGGATGGGAGTTTTTTATGAAAATATCGGAATGGATTTATTGGAATATAAATTGCAGCTGGAATAATTATTTTGGGAAAAAGGATGTAACCCAAGAACCGAATTATATAGACAATGCTCAGGTTCGATACTTTATTGAAGAAAAGCTGGACAAACAAGAGCCCTTTATGATAGGGAAACTAGGTGCAGGCGAGCTTTTTGTCATGCGGACAGAAGAGTTTAACTTTCGGTCAAAGAAGGAAAAAGCCTGCGCGCAGTTATGCACTTGTGCAGGCTTTTTTCCGGAGAAACAGGAGCTTATGACAGAATTCAATGAAGTAATGAAGCATGCATTGGGGAATGTGGACGTTCTGCTTCGATGGTATCAGCCTTATGAGGAGTATTTTGTTCAAAAATATGCAGCAGAACTGAAAAATGTATGTGATTGGATGAATGCCTGGACTGCAAAGAAGCCTTGGACGGCTGCTTTAAAAGGCAGGAAAGTATTAGTGATTCATCCGTTTGCAGAATCCATACAAAGCCAGTATGAACGGCGCGAAAAGATATTTTCGGATCCGGAAGTGCTTCCGGAATTTGAACTTAAAACCTTAAAAGCAGTGCAGACAATTGGGAATGAAACAGACGACAGATTTTCAGATTGGTTTGAAGCATTGCAGTACATGGGAGAGGAGGCCATGAAAATAGATTTTGATATTGCCTTGATTGGCTGCGGCGCATATGGGTTTCCTTTGGCTTCCTACATCAAAGAACATGGAAAGAGTGCGGTGCATTGGGGAGGAGATGTCCAGATGCTGTTCGGTATTCTTGGAAAACGATGGGAAAACAGGGAAGATGTAGCCAGGCTTCGCAATGAGTATTGGATATATCCTTCAGAGAAGGAGCGGCCCAAGGGCTATACAGATGTAGAAGGCGGATGCTATTGGTAGAGAGGATTACAAAATGAATATGGTGAAAAAGACACTGCAGATATTTGACAGAAAACAAAAAAATGAGATAGTAAAATTAACTGTTTTAATTCTATTAGGAGGTTTTTCTGAGCTGGTAGGAGTGTCGGTAGTTGTGCCTTTTATTAATGCAGTGATAGCTCCTGACGAGCTGATGCAGGAACCTGTTATCAGACGGGGCTGCGAAATTCTGGGAATTACAAAAGCTTCACAGCTTATCGTGGGAATTGCTCTTTTTCTTTGTATGATCTATATTCTTAAAAATTTAGTTGCCCTGCTGCTGGCAAACAGACAATACAAATTTACAGCCTATGGGCAGAGAGATTTGAAAAACCGTATTATGCGCTGCTATCTTGCCCAGGACTATTCCTTTCATCAAGACAATAATAGCGCTGATTTGATCAGAAACATTACTTCCGATACCCAGATGTTTTATGAAACAGTTTTAAACATGATTCAAGTTGCTTCAGAATGCTGTGTCAGTATCGTACTGGTGGTCTATTTATTGATTAAAGACCCGGGAATTACGCTTGGGGTATCCCTAAGCATGGGAGCGCTTGTATTTTTATTTTTAAAGAAGTTTAAAAATCTTCTCTCAGACCTGGGAAATCAGAGAAGAGATACGACTGCTGCAATGATGAAGTGCATGCAGCAGGGATTTGGCGGAATCAAAGAGATAAAAGTATCAAATAAGGAAAGCGTATTTTGTCAGGATTTCGAAAAAAGTAATCATGTGAATGCGGAAGCGACACAGAAGAATCTTTTTTTAAATATAGTGCCAAAGCCAATTATGGAAGTGATTTGTGTGTGCAGCTTGATGCTTGTTATTGCATTTAAGGTTGCATTTGGCTCCTATACAGATGATTTTATCATAACTCTTGGTGTATTTGGAATCGCAGCATTTCGCCTCCTTCCTTCCGTGAACAGGATATCCAGTTATATGGGGACGGTGATCCATCAAGGAGTTGCAGTAGACGCGATTTCCCGGGAACTGGTGCACATCAGAGAAATGGAACAGAATATAGACATAGCACAAAAATCCAGGAAAGAAGCAATACCTTTTGATAACAAGATTTCTTTGGAAGATGTGTCTTTTCAATATCCGAATACAGAGGACTGTGTTCTTGAGCATGTGCAGCTGACTATTTCAAAAAATGAATCGGTGGCATTTATCGGGCCTTCCGGGGCGGGCAAGACCACTTTGGTAGATTTGATTTTGGGAATATTAAAGCCTGTGCAGGGACAGATTCGGATAGACGGCCTTGACTTAGAAGGAAAAGAACGGGAGTGGCATGAGCAAATCGGTTACATTCCCCAGACAATTTATATGCTGGATGATACAATAAGAAATAATGTAAGATTTGAACTGTCCGAGGACAGGGAAGATGATGAACGGATATGGGAGGCTTTGGAAGAGGCCCAGCTAAAGGAATTCGTAAAAGGACTGGAGCACGGACTGGATACAGTGATTGGAGAGGCAGGAACAAGAATATCAGGCGGGCAGCGCCAGCGTCTGGGGATAGCAAGAGCTTTATACAGGAATCCTTCTC
This sequence comes from Candidatus Merdisoma sp. JLR.KK011, assembly GCF_036941125.1. Classification (NCBI taxonomy): domain Bacteria; kingdom Bacillati; phylum Bacillota; class Clostridia; order Lachnospirales; family Lachnospiraceae; genus Candidatus Merdisoma; species Candidatus Merdisoma sp. JLR.KK011. The sequence goes on from NZ_JAYWSZ010000006.1 coordinate 135,333, forward strand.
TTTTGATATTGGATGAAGCTACCTCGGCTCTTGATTCTGATACAGAGGCGGCAGTGATGGAGTCTATAGAGCATTTGAGGGGAAGAATGACTCTTTTGATCATTGCCCATCGGTTGTCCACGATTGAAAATTGTGATGTGGTTTATGAAGTGAAAGACAAGAAAGTTGCAGAAAAACAGGAAGAAGCAGACGGATGATGAATATTCAGGAGTTTTATTATAAGGGAAAGGCAAAGATTCGGTATCTGATTTATAACCACAATTTTGGAAAAAAATGGTTTCCTTTTTTATATGCTTCCTATTGGCATATGCGTCTTCAAAGAAGGCCTCCAAAGGAACGATATGAGAATTATTTTTCTGCGCGGCCCAATCCAGGCGCGGGTATCGGCCATCAGATGGCAAACTGGATTGCCGGTTACTGGTATGCGAAGCAGTTCGGGCTTAGATTTGCACATATTCCTTTTTCAAATTCACGAATTCCATATACAAAATCTTCATGGGAATCCTTTTTGGGATTCGGCGAAGGAGAGGTTTCTCTGGAGGAGCTGGTCAAAGAGAAAGGCTGCCGGATTGTGCGCCTTCCAATGTTTGGAGGAGAGATCGAAGCAGATTTGACGATGATACGGCGCATTATTCGATCTTATACCAATAAAAGGGTTGTATTTCTGGCAGAACAGGATCAATTTTACAGAGAGCAGTATGGGGTCAGAAGCATGATTCAAGATAAATTTTTTCATGCTCCTGTACAAAGAGGAAAGCTGCTCTATGATCAAAAAAAGGGAATTTCTATCGCAGTTCATATTCGCCGGGGGGATGTGACAGCGGTCTCCGATAATCCAAACATAACCATGCGCTGGCTGGATGTGGGATATTATCAGAGAGTTCTGACGGCTCTTTTAAAGGCATTGAAAGGCCTGGAAGCACAAATATATATTTTTTCCCAGGGAAAAAAGGAGGAATTTGAACCATACTTCCCATTTCCCAATGTTCATTACTGTGTGGATATGGCGGCAGAGGAAACGTTTTGGCATCTGGTAAAGGCAGATATTCTTCTGATAAGTAAAAGCTCTTTTTCCTATAAACCAGCTTTGCTCTCCAAGGGCATTATTGTGGCCCCAGAGCATTTCTGGCATGGTTATCCCGATTCGGAAAAGTGGATTGTTGTGAATGAGGAAGGGGAGGTAAATGAGAGATTATTTGATATCTCGCTTAAGCTCTTGGAGAAAGGGACTGAATAAATAAGAAAGGGGCAGTTATTTTGCCCCTTTTCCCATAATAACAACCCAGACAGTCAGAAATAAAATTTTAATGTCTGTAGATAATGACCAACTGTCGATATATTCCAGATCCAGCCTTAAAATTTCTTGAAAATCTGTGATATCGCTTCTGCCGCTGACCTGCCATAAGCCGGTCAGGCCTGGTTTAATACTGAGCCTTCGGCGGAAATATAATTCATACTGTTTAAACTCATCTAAGGTAGGCGGACGTGTTCCCACCAGGCTCATCTGCCCTAAGAGAATATTAAAAAATTGCGGGAGTTCATCAATACTGGTTTTTCGCAAAAAAGCTCCGACTTTTGTAATGCGTGGATCGTGCTCCATCTTAAAAAGCGGCCCACTCATTTCATTTTTGGCCATTAATTCTTTCTTTTTGTCTTCGGCATCTATATACATGGAACGAAATTTATAGATTTTGAAGTTGCGTCCATTTTTCCCGACTCGAAGCTGGGAAAAGAATACAGGGCCGGGGGACTCCAGCTTGATTGCGCAGGCCGCAAAAGGGGTTATGAGGATGGTTATGATACAGCCTATGAAAGAGCCGAGGATATCCATTCCGCGTTTTATAAAAAGCCTTCGATAATCAAAGGAATTGGATTCGTAGGACAGGACTGTGAAACCAGCAAAAATTTCGGTGGTTTTATGTGCTGCTACATTATCAAAATAGTCAATATTTACATGTACAGTGATTCCCATGCTTTCAAACTGCTGAATCAGCTTTTCCAGTTCCTCCTTAGAGTAATCAGGCAGATGCAGAAAAACCTCATCCACTACAACTGTGGTAAAGACATCGTAAAGATTAGACGATGAAGCAATAACAGGAATATTCCAAACAGAAGTTCCAGTCAATTCTTTATCCAGAATCACAAGTCCGGCGATTTCAAAACTCCATTCTTTGGCGGAAAGAAGCTTTTCCAGGATTTTTTCCATATAATTATTTGTAGTAATAACAATTAGCTTATTACTGCTGCTGCTGTTACGGTAGATTCTGATAAAGTACTGTTTTACAAGCAGATGGCAGAGATATGTCAGCAAAACGTTGTATATAAAAAAATAAAAAAAGATAAGCCTGGAAAAATCTTCTGCGAATTTTGCAATAAAAAGAAAGAGGCTCAAAAACAGTATCAGCACGCTGTTATATTTAAGCACCGCAATAAATTCCACAAAATATCCCCTTTGAAAAAAAGCCGTATTCCAATCAAAGAGATATGAGGACAGCAGATGGAAAAAGAGGATGCATATAATGGTGGAAATATATGTTTCTGAATAAAGGCGGTAACTGGCAGATACGCCCCGGGTAAAAACAGCCAAAACAAACGAGACAGTAATACACAGGCATTCAACGCCCAGGATGGTATAATTTTGTATGATGCGTTGCTTTTGATTTAAATTAGACATATTGCTCCTTTATAACAAAACTATTCTTCCGCTTTTTCTTCCGGAAAGGCAACAATCGTATGAAGCCCAAAGTAATTGCTTGTATTACCGTTCAGCCAGTGAGTGGGATATCCCTGCAGATCTTCAAGACCGTAAAGGCCGTTGAACTTCGTTTTGGGTTCAATGCGGTAAGTGACAATATCCAGGATTCCGGCATCTCTCTGCTGAAGGATGGAATCAATTCTTCTGTTATATACACGATAAGTATAGCCAATATCCAGCAGGCCATAGCTGTATTGGATAAAAAAGACAGCCATTAAGCTGCAGACAATGCCACAGGCCCATTTTACATGATTCTCATCTAATTGTAAAGAGAGGCAGTAAAGAAGCCCTGTCACCAGGAACAGTGCGGTTCCTAAAGCGGCACGCTCAGGATATTCGGTCACCACAAGCATTACATAATTGTTGGCCAGTGCAGTGATGCCAAACAGGGCAGCAATCCATTTTTTGTAGAATTCTATATCCTGATAGCATACAAGAACAAAAAGAAAGAGATACACAAGCAGGAAGGGAAGCATATATTCGTAAAGCATAGAATTACAGACGGCAAGACGTCCGCCGTAAGTGAGAAGGAGTCCTGTGTTTTCGGAGCTGCTCTCAAGCCGGAGGTAATTTCCGGGGGCGGCAATCATAAAAATAAATCCGAGTATCTGTGTTCCGAAACTGATCAGCATCCAAAGAGGAATTTTCCGGCCGAGTTTCCGGGCAATCAGCAACAGGACTGCAATAAAAAGAATGCCTGCACCAGAGGTATTTTCATTGCCCCATCCGGCCAGGAGACCGAGCAAGGGCATAAAGCCGATGATGATTTTATTCGTTAACAATCTGCCGGACATGACGTATTGGTAATATGGCCAGAGAAAGGTAAAAATAAATGCAGCCGGCCATAGATAGTTGCATGCTCCGATGAGCCAGAGAAAGTCTTGTCCAAAGGCGGGCACTGCAAACCAGATGCACAGATGTACAGCCAGATAAATAAGGGAATGTCCTTTTTCTGCGTGAACCGCAGCATAACGATAGAGAAGATAGGCCAGCCAGCAGTAAAGGGCTGCATTAAAAATGTTGAAAACAGGCTTTCCAATCATCAGAAATACAGTAGCGATAAAATGGGTAATGATCCGCCCGCCCCAGCTGAGATAGTGGGCGTACATAGATAAGCATGCGTCTTTGAGTGTCACAATACTGTTGTGATCATACCAGCTGAAGGTGTAGGAATAGTCATCAGCCAGCATGGGAGTGAGGAAATTAAAAATCAGTATTGCGCAGCCGAAAGCTGCAGAGACGAGAGCAGTCGTATATCTTTTATTCTTAAAAAAATTATTCAGCATCATAAAAAACTCCTGTATTTTGATAGGTTTAAAGCTATTGTAGCATTTCGGAGATTTTACTGTCAAACGGAATTGGAACAGGCTGTCTAAGGGTATAGATGATTTTTACAATTTTCTGCTGATGCAGCGTTAAAACATTCAGGAGCAGCATCCATGTAAAGGCGACAAAGACAGAAAACACCTGACAGGCACGGGGGTGAAACCTCAATGAATAAACGAGAGAAGAAACAGGGAAAAAAGTATTCCAAATCCAATCGGCAGCAAGCTCCAATTTTTATAGCGAAGAACCAGATAGGCGCCTAAAGCGAAGAATATGATAATACAAATATCTAATTCTGTGAAGGGCATGTAAATCAATCTTTTCAAAAAATACTGAAAACCAAAAGAACTTCCTACATAAAATCCTCCGGATATCATCAATACCAACAGTTGTGTTGACTGCAGTGTAGCCGTAGCTGATAATCGAAATCAGAATAAGACATCCCACGTAAGTTTTGTTTTTTGAAAAGAGTTTAATTCCTGCTTATAGGTTTCCATAATATCTCCTTAGTAAAATATGTACAATTAAAAAAAGTATAGCAATTCTATGCCTGAAAAGCAACTGTAACATTTTCTTGTCAGGGGAGCAGGTTTGTTATATACTAATTGCAAATATAAGGAATGGAGTAACTGATGTATGAAAGGCTGCAAGATAAAGGTACAGGATGTTATTTTGAGAAATATAGCCGGACAGTGGGCTGTCATATGTTTTTTTCCGGCAGCATTTTTATCAGCAGCATTTGTGTCTGGTATGGGATTGGATACACATAGATTCCGGCATTTGGCGGCAGCTCTGGTTCTTACGGCTGGAACTGTGGCACTGGGTCTTGTATGGGTGATACTGTCGGGAAAGGATAAGGGCTGCAGGGAAAGATTCAGGAAAAAAATCAGCAGCGATCGGTATCTATATGCAATATTGTTTGTTTCGGGAATTTTAAGAAGCTTCAGTTTAAATGTTATGCAAAGATGGGATGCAGGAGAGTATTATTACAGACTCGGAACTGCATGTGAGAATTTTGACTTTACATGGGAAGCGTTTTTTGAACAATTTCGTTTGTGCGGCCATCCTACTTTGGGATTCGCACCTATTTATGCCATAGGGGAATTTTTTGCGCCAAGAAGAATCTGGGGCATGGAGCTTGTAAACCTGACATTGACGCTGGCAGCAATTTTCTGTATCTACAGGATTCTGGAGAAGCTGCTTTTGGAGTGTGATAACAGGCGTCTGGCCTTATATACGTTTCTGATTTCCTGTGGGCCTTTGTTTTTGGGGACATTTCAGAATTTTAATCCTGATTTTGGGATTGCTTTGTTTGGCGTTTTTGTAATTTACAGCTGTCTGTATAAACAATATTTTCTAATGCTTTTTTGGGGCTGTGTTGTCGTACAGACAAAGGAGACAGGTATAGTGATGCAGGCTGGGCTTGTACTGGGGCTGGTTTTGTACAGCTTTTTTGGAAGAAAGCTTCCAGTGGCAGAGCGGGTAAGAGGTGTATTTAAAAATCCGGCAGTCTGGGCGGCAGGAGCCAGTGTTCTGTTTCAGATGGGATATATGAAATTCATTGGCGGAATTACCAGCTGGGCCTCTAAGGAGCAGCAGAAGTTTGTGTGGGACAATGAAGGCATGAATTGTTTCGGATTCCGCGCAGATTTTATTTTGACAAAGCTGGGGCAGCTTTTCCTTTTAAACTTTAACTGGATTTATCTGGCAGTTATTCTTACTGGAATAGTAATGCTGCTTTTATACAGGCATAAGGTGAAAAAGGTTTCAGGGGGCATATTTCTTTTGTGGGCCGTCAGCGGAAGCTTGCTTTTGTTTCTTAATTTGTATATAACGGGTGCGTTGGCAAGATATAATCTGTTTTGCGATCTGGCGTTGGCAATCACAGGGGTTGTTGTAATAGAAATCGTATTTTCCGGGAAAATACGGTACTTTATAATAGTTTCCTGTGTTGGGCTTATGCTTCTTCAAAGCTATATAACAGTAGACCCGGTAAGCTTGGCGGTGTTTCCCCATGTGGAAACAGGAAGGGCGGATATGCTTTACATGCACATACCTTCGGAAGACCTGGGCTATGTAGATACCATTGTTTATAATTATCAATATACATTTATTGACAGGGCTCTGGATAAGTGTTTTGTGGAAGGTTTCCAGGGCGATGCAGTAAATGTGGTACACTTCGGGGACTCTTACGGAGATGGTTCTCAATTTGGAGGGAACTGGTGGCAGGACTGGGTGCCCTACAAACTGCGTTGGGATAAAAAAGAAGAGAAACGTGTTCATTATAAAAATGAAAATACAGTTCGTATCAATGTTTTTGGAGAAGAATGGCTCAACATCTGGTTTGAGGAAGGAAAAGCAGAGGAAATGAAAGCGGCCGTACTGATATTTCTTCCGCAATTTGAGTATGATGAAGAGGCATGCTTAGAACAACTGGCGCCATTCTTCGAAATAGGGGAAAAACAGACCTATCGTTCTATTCTGGGCTGCGTGAACTATTATAAATTGCGTACAAAATAATGCTGCTCCATCCATTGAGTAAGCTTTGGGATTCTCAATAATCGAAACAGATAAATTCGAAACAGGTCAATTATGGAACAGGAGAAAAAGACGCTTAGTGTCAGAGCGGTAACAATGCCGAGCATAACAGCAGGTGAGGCGCAGGCAAAAGAAATGCAAGCGTTTTTCAAAAGATTCTCCCGGATAAGATTATTATTGTGTATCAGATATACACCAAAGGTCAGAGGGGCGAAAAAAAGGATACATTTTTGCATATGACGTATTTTGAGGCCGGAAAACAGGATCAGAAGTGTGCATGCAGCAAAAAGCATTGTAGGAGAGGTGTAAAGCAGCAGAAGTGTACCATTGTTAGGCGTACCTGTAAGGCCTAGTGTGATAAACTGAATGCCCCATTTGCTTATCCAGGCTGACAGAATGCAGAAGAGATATACAAATAAAAGTGTTCTTTTTTCGGCTTTTATATTCTCTTGGTTTCGTCTGATAAGTCCGCCTAAGAGATACATAAGCGACAGCCATAAAAAGCTGTATCCATCCGCAGCGCCAAAAAGATCGGTATGTCTTATGGTGGGAAGGATAGAAAACAGGATTACAATTGTAAAAAACAGTTTTTTAGACAGTAAAGGAGAGCAGGTGTCCAAAAGCTGGTTGAAAAATGGGATAAAAAAGAACATTCCAAAGTAACAGGTAAAATACCAATAATGATTTCCCATAACAGGAAAAAATGAGAACAGAATGATTTTTGTGCTGACGCTTTGGGGCATAAAAATAAAAAAGAGGCCTGCAATTCCAGCCGTATAGAATAAAACCTGCAGCCAGATAGAAACAATATTGGAGTATTTAAATTTTGCATTTGTATAGATATAGCCAGTTATTAGGGCATAGCAGTTAACTGCGCATTCAGCGGCGGTATCTAAAAGCCAGGCGATTCCATAATTAAGAGAAAACAGGCTGACATTTTCAAGGATGCCTCCAAAGCCTAAAATGTGACGCAGGACAATAAGTGCCATAGATACAATTCTTAATAGATCAATTCCAAGGTTTCGGCTGTCTCTCATGATTAAACCTGTCTTTCATAGATTTTCTGGTAGAATTTCTTATATGATACTTGATATGCCGCCTGATTTCAACAGCAAAATGAAAAGAGGCCTAAAACAGCAGACTTTATGTAAAGAGTAAAGAGAATCAGCGTATCTTGCGCAATAAAGATAAATATGCTATAGTTCAAAAAAGAATATTTAAGGCAAAGGTATCCAAGTTCTATGAAGCAGACTATAAGAAAACTAAAAACACTGATAGAAAAAATTGATAAAGAAAAAGCATGGCGCTGGTTTTCAGTCATATGGCTGGCGGCAGTCCCCTTTTTATGCTGTCTGGCATACTGCCTGAAAACAGATAATCTGATCAGCGATCTGTATCTTCCAGCAGGGCTTTGGAATGATGACATTATCTATTATAAAGAAGTAGAGGGGATTGTTCATTATGGAATCCCACAGGGATATTTTGGCTACAGCGATACCCATGCCCGGGCGGGTTCTTTTTCTGTGTGGAGTCCTGTTTTACTGCTCCCCTGGAGCATCTGGGGGCTGCTTTTTGGATGGAATTATATGTCGCCCATCTGGTGCAACATTGCTATGATGATGCTGGGTATGGGCTTTTTCGCATTTCTTGCAAAGCCGGATAAAAAGCAGGTGTTCTGGCTCTCTATGTTTTATGCTCTGTTTATCCGTCTCACCCGGTATGCGCTCAGCGCTCATGTAGAGTCGACGGTATATTTTATGGTAATGCTGCTGATGGCCTTTGTGTTTTATCTCAGAAGAGAAGATGCAAAGCAGAAGCCGGCGCTGGCTGCCATGATTGTGACTGCTATGATTCTCACATGGATGCGGCCCTACTATATTATTTTTCTGGCAGTTCCCGGTTACTATCTTGTGAAAAAGAGCCGGAAGAACGGCTGGCTGATTGCAGCGCTTACGCTTGTTACTATGGGAGTATATTTTCTCATATCCAAATACCTCTGTGCCCCTTATCTGGACGGAGGAACTCTGTTTGATACAGAATTTATCACCAGATTCTTTACACATGGAATCCTTTCCGGCACAAAAAATGTTCTTTATATTCTCCTTGCCGGCTGCGATGAATTTATGAAGTATCTGGGCAGCGCCATTGCCACGGGTCATTCCATGGGTGAGAATGCCGGGATCTCCTTTGCCATTGTGTTTGTGGGTTTTGTGTACAAGCTGGTAACGGCTGTCAGGCAGAAGGACAAAGAGACAACGCTCCGGTATGGGTATTGGACAAGCTTTTTTGTGATTATGTTTTTGGCAATTATCTTTATTTTCCGCATATCCAGCGGACAGAAGCATCTTCTTGGATTTACGGTAATCGGAATCATTCTTCTGGCAATGGACGGATTGTCGGAGGGAAAGATGTGGATGATTGCATTGATGTACAGCTATCTCTTTGTAATGATGACGCTTGATTCCACTTCCTGGGACATACCCTATGATCCGGAAGGGGCAGTGGCGGCGGAGCTTCAAAAAGGAGAGGAGGCGCTTTTTAAAGAGATACAGGTTAAAGAGGAGGGCCCTTCTTATGACAATACGGTTATCTGGGTATTTGACGATGTGGTAAATGAGGAATATGTTTTCAGCAGATGGCAGATGTTGTATGCATTGCCGCCCGGAATGGGAATTAATATGTGTCTGTTTGACAAAATCGAAAGTGATTTCAGTAATATTCAGTCAAAGTACATTTTTACTGTTCCAAATGGCCGTACAGAGAGACATCTGCAGGAAATAGATGCAAAAAAGATAGCGGAATACGGAAATTCTGTTGTATATCAGATTCGGGAATAGTGAATGCGGAGAGAATAGAATGAAAACTTTATGCTTGAAACTCTTTATAATACTTAGTCTGTTCTTTCCGGCTGTTTACAGTCCGTTTACAGAAGATTACAAAGCAGAGTATTATGTTATATTTACATTGGCATATGGGGCGCTCCTGGTCTATATGGGCTGGCAGCTGTTTCGAGGGCAGCGAAAACGGGGAGACAAGTTTTGCTTGATATATTTAGCCGGAATTCTGCTATACAATGTATTATCCTTGTATATGAACGCAGTGTATCTTCATTGGTATGGGGAGCAGATTAGCAATACGATTGCGTTTGCTTTTTTTCTGTTTTTGTGCTGGTATGAGGACAGCCTCGGTGAACAGGGCGGAAGTCTTGTGATGTTTTTGCTGCGCTGCGCCGTGATCTCGAATATATTGAGCATTCTATACTTCTTCATGGGGTATGTGAGTTATCTTATCTGTAACAATCAGTTTTGGCTTATCCGGCTTCCCGAGGGTTATTATGAATTCCGGCATCATTGGATATACAGCCACAAAAGCGACTATGCTTTGATGCTGACAGCATTCATAGCGCTGGCTGTCCGGTTCCGGAACTTGTTTCGAAGCCGGTTTACCTGGTGTTTCAGCCTGGCCGTATTTTTGGCGGCATTGTTTTTAACCCATTCCTGGACGGGATTTGGAGTAGTGGTTCTGGTATTGCTGGGAGCCTGGATGGATAGTATCGATTGGAAGAAGGTTCGGTTTCGTAAAATATACCTCCTTTGGGGAGCCGCTGCTGTTATGGGCGGAGGGATATTTTTAAAGCTTCTTATGAGAGAACGGAATCTTTTTTCTCTGGGAGGACGCCTTGATATCTGGAGAGGCGCAGTGAGAGAGATATTTGAAAAACCGGAAGGATGGGGGTATTGGTTTGGGGAGGTTCTTTTTGAGGCCTCGCCGGGATGGCAGGTGAACAATGCGCATAATGTATTTTTAAATGTGCTTCTCCGCTTTTCCGTACCGGTAGGACTGGGTTTTATTTTGCTTTTTTTGCTGATAATAGGATATTGTCTTTGGAAAAGCAGAACATGGATGGCAGCAGGGATGTGGCTTGGCTTTTTGGTATTTTTGAATATGGATTACTGCCTGCTGAATTATGAGATGGGAATGTTTCTATTTGTAGTGTATTTGGGCTGCGTAGATTACTATGAACTGCATGCAAAGTAAGCATTGCCTTGCAATGAAAAAAAGAGTATGCTATAGTGCAAAGAAGATTACAGATGGATTAAAAGGGGAAAGCAGGCAGCGGCGCGGCATATGAACGAAGCGATGCATGACAAAAGATGGAAGTGAGGAATACAAATGAAGGCAGTGATACTGGCGGGCGGTTTTGGCACAAGAATCAGTGAAGAAAGCCATCTAAAACCGAAGCCAATGATAGAGATCGGCGGAAAGCCCATTCTCTGGCATATTATGAAAGGTTATTCTCATTACGGAGTCCACGATTTTATCATCTGCTGCGGTTACAAACAGCACGTAATCAAAGAGTGGTTTGCAGATTACTATCTTCACAACAGTGATGTGACCTTCGACTTTACCAGAAGCAATGAAATGACGGTGCATAATAATGTGGCGGAGCCCTGGCGTGTGACCCTTGTGGACACGGGCCTTAATACGATGACCGGCGGAAGGGTAAAGCGCGTGCAGCCCTACATTGGCGAAGAGCCCTTCTTTCTGACTTATGGGGACGGCGTGGCAGATATTCATATTCCGGAACTGCTGGCCTTTCACCGCAGTCATGGAAAGATTGCTACCCTTACAACGGTAACCCTTGATCAGCGGTTCGGTGTTCTGGAAGTGGAGGAAGACGGGAAAATCGGATCTTTCCGGGAAAAGGCAGAGCAGGACGGCGGACGGATTAACGGGGGCTTTATGGTTCTGGAGCCGGCTGTTTTTGATTATCTGGAAGGGGACGACACCATATTTGAGCAGAAACCCCTGCAGGCTTTGGTAGAGAAGGGACAGCTTATGGCTTACCGGCACAATGGCTTCTGGCAGTGTATGGATACGGCCAGAGAAAAAGAAAAGCTGGAAAAGCTGTGGGCTTCCGGCCATGCGCCCTGGAAAGTATGGGAAGCTTAACAAAGTCAGAGGAGAGCTGATTGATGAAAGAGGAAAATTGGAAGCTGTCAGATTATTATAAAGGAAAGCGGGTATTGGTAACTGGACATACCGGATTCAAAGGTACCTGGCTTTGCAAAATCCTTTCCCTATTCGGGGCAGAGGTGACGGGATATGCGTTAAAGCCGCCCACGGCCCCGTCTTTATTTGAAATTTCGGGGATATCAGACAAGATAAACTCTATAGAGGGGGATGTGAGGGATTTTCCCCATCTGAAAAGCGTATTTGAACAGGTTCAGCCAGAGATTGTGCTGCACCTTGCGGCGCAGCCTCTGGTCAGGCGTTCTTATGAAGCGCCGGTGGAAACCTATGAGACAAATGTTATGGGAACCGTGCATATCTGCGAATGTGTACGGCTTTTTCCCTGTGTAAAATCTTTTTTAAACGTAACCACGGACAAGGTTTATGAAAACAAGGAATGGGCCTGGGGCTACCGGGAAAACGAACCGCTGGACGGATACGATCCATATTCCAATAGCAAATCCTGCTCTGAGCTTGTGACCCACAGCTATAAGAGCTCGTTTTTTCAGAATATGGACACAGCCGTTTCTACTGCAAGGGCAGGCAATGTGATAGGGGGGGGAGACTTTGCGGACAATCGGATTATCCCGGACTGTATCCGGGCTGCAGAGAAAAAAGAAGCGGTTATCATTCGGAATCCTCATTCCACCAGACCCTATCAGCATGTGTTGGAGCCCTTGTTTGTATATTTGATGATTGCGGCCATGCAGGCAGAAGAGAGACAATACGAAGGCTCTTACAATGTTGGCCCAGAGGACAGGGACTGCATTTCCACCGGGGAGCTGGCGGATCTGTTCTGCGAGAGCTGGGGAGAGGGTATGAGCTGGGTGAACCAGTATGACGGAGGCCCCCATGAGGCGAACTTTCTGAAATTAGACTGTTCAAAGCTAAAGAGCGTTTTTGGCTGGAAGCCGGTATGGGATGTAAAAACCGCAGTGGAAAAGACTGCCGCATGGTCAAAGGCCTGGCTGAACGGCGAAAACATGGATCTTTATATGGAAAAGCAGATTTTGGAATACCAGGAGCAGAGAGAAAAGGAGCAGAGAGATGTTTGAAAATAAGACAGAGCAGCAGGCAAGAGAAGAGATTCTTACGGCAGTAAAGGCCTACTGTGATACGTTTCATAATAAAAAGGAGCCTTTCAAAGAGGGACAGCGGATTCCTTACGCATCCCGTGTGTACGATGACCGGGAAATGACCAATCTGGTAGACAGCGCCCTGGAGTTCTGGCTGACCTCCGGCCGCTATACGGAAGAATTTGAGAAGAAATTAGGCGAATATCTGGGCGTGCGTTATTGCTGTCTGGTGAATTCTGGTTCTTCCGCCAATCTGAATGCTTTTATGGCTCTGACCTCACCGCTTCTTGGAGAGCGCCGGGTAAAACGGGGGGATGAGGTGATTACAGTGGCCGCCGGCTTTCCTACCACGGTTGCGCCCTTGATTCAGTACGGAGCAGTGCCGGTTTTTGTGGATGTGACCATTCCTCAGTATAATATTGACGTGACAAAGCTGGAGGCAGCATATGCGGAAAAGACAAAAGCAGTGATGCTTGCCCACACCCTGGGCAACCCCTTTGACTTAAAGGCAGTCAAGGACTTCTGCGGCCGGCATCATCTGTGGCTCATTGAGGACAACTGTGATGCGTTAGGCTCAAGATACACCATAGACGGGGAAGAACGCTTTACGGGAACCATCGGCGATATCGGAACCTCCAGCTTTTATCCGCCCCACCACATGACCATGGGTGAGGGAGGAGCCGTGTATACCAATAATGCCCTTCTTCATAAGATTATCAAATCCTTCCGGGACTGGGGCAGGGACTGCGTGTGTCCCTCCGGCCGTGACAATCTGTGCGGCCATCGGTTTGACCGCCAGTATGGAGAACTGCCCCTGGGTTATGATCACAAATATGTCTACTCTCATTTTGGCTATAATTTAAAGGCCACAGACATGCAGGCAGCCATCGGCTGTGCCCAGCTGGATAAGTTTCCCGGCTTTGCAGAGCGCAGACGGGAGAATTTTGACAGACTGAAAAAAGGATTGGAAGGTACAAGCGGAAAGCTGATCCTGCCAGAAGCCTGTGAGAACAGCAGACCCAGCTGGTTTGGGTTCTTGCTTACCTGCCGGGAGGGTGTGAACCGGGAGCGTGTGGTTCCTTACATTGAGAGCAGAGGCGTTCAGACCCGGATGCTTTTTGCAGGCAATCTTATCAAGCATCCCTGTTTTGATGAAATGCGTGCCGGCAAAAAAGGCTACCGCATTGCAGGGGAGCTTAAGAATACGGATCGCATTATGAGAGATACCTTCTGGGTCGGCGTATATCCGGGAATGACAGACGAAATGATTGACTATATGGCAGAGACCATAAAGGAAGCAGTGGCAGATGAGTAAGCAGAAAGAATGGCTTCCGGCGTTTATACAATTTGTGAAGTTCGGCATTGTAGGATTGTCCAACACGCTCATTTCCTATGTGGTGTACCTGGCGGGGGTGAGGCTTGGAATGCATTATCTTCTCGCAAGCGTCCTGGGCTTTGTCATTAGTGTGCTGAATTCCTTTTACTGGAACAATAAGTATGTTTTTCAAAAAGGAAGCGAAGAGAGAAATCTCTTTCTGACCCTTATCAAGACCTTTCTGGCTTATGCCTCTACGGGACTGATTCTGGCCAATATTCTGCTTTATATCTGGGTGGATGTGCTGGGAATCTCCGAATATCTTGGGCCCATCATCAACCTGGTGATTACAGTGCCGCTGAATTTTGTGATAAATAAGCTGTGGGCGTTTCGCACAAAGCGTAAAAATACAATAATTGTGTGAGAAAGAGGAAAGAATGGGAAATATAGAATTGCTGGACTGTACGCTCCGGGATGGAGGGTACTTAAATGACTGGGAGTTCGGCCACGACAATCTGGTAAATATTTTTGAACGCCTGGTCAGCGCCAGGGCGGATATCATCGAGGTGGGCTTTCTGGATGAGAGGAGGGAGTTTGATCCCAATCGAAGCATTATGCCGGATACAGCTTCTGTAGAGAAGATCTACGGCGGTCTTCAAAGAGGAAGCTCCATGGTTGTGGGGATGATAGATTATGGAACCTGCGGCCTTTCCAGGATTTCGCCCTGCAAGGAAAGCTATCTGGACGGAATCCGGGTGATTTTCAAGAAGCATCTGCGCCGGGAGGCCATCGCTTTCTGCAAAGAACTGAAAACCCTTGGCTACCAGGTTTTTTCCCAGGCGGTTTCCATTACAAGCTATACAGATGAGGAATTTGCCGATTTGCTGGATTTGGTAAATGATCTGGAGCCTTTTGCCATGTCCCTGGTAGATACCTATGGGCTTTTGTATGAAAAAGGCCTCCTTCATTATTTTAAGGAGGCAGATCGACGGCTGAAGGAAGAGATCGGCCTGGGATATCATGCTCACAATAATTTTCAGCTTGGCTATGCTAACTGCATCTCTGTGCTGGCTCAGGAGACAAAGCGCCGGATCATTGTGGATGGAACCTTGTACGGAATGGGAAAAAGCGCCGGGAATGCGCCGCTGGAGCTTCTGGCTACTTATCTGAATGAAAACTTTGGGAAGGACTATCAGATCAGCCAGATGCTGGAGGCCATCGACGTGACCATCCTGGACATCTATAAAAAAATGCATTGGGGCTATTCCTTTACCTTTTTCCTGTCAGCCTCCAATGCCTGCCATCCGAATTATGTCACCTATCTGCAGAACAAAAAGAAGCTTTCTGTCAAATCCATCAACGAAATTTTAAGCAGTATTACAGAAGAAAAGAAGCTGATGTATGACGGCGGGTATATCGAGGAACTGTATCGGGAATACCAGAAAAAAGACTGTGACGACCGCAGGGACAGGGAAGAGCTTTGCAGACAGCTTAAGGGGCGTAAGATTCTGCTCATTGGGCCTGGAAAGAGTATCCGTACCCAGAAGGAACGGATTAAGACCTGCATCCGGGAAAAGGATCCTTTGGTAATCTCTATTAATTTCATACCGGAGGATATTTCCTGCGATTATGTATTTATGAGCAATGCAAAACGATATGTACAGATGTCTACCATGCTCAGCAGCCAGGCCTTTTGCACGAAGACGATCGCCACCTCCAATGTGACTGCTACGACTGCTTTTGATTACGTGCTGCGATATCAGGATCTTCTGGATGAGGAGGCTTTGATTGCGGATAATCCCATGCTGATGCTCTTGAAGCTTCTGAAGGAATATGAGGCAGAAGAGATCTGTCTTGCAGGCTGCGACGGCTATTCTGTCATAGAGGAACCCAACTATATCAATCCCAATATGGAGTACTCCTACAGCACAGAGGTGGCGCAGAATATCAACCAAGATGTAATCAGCGGCATAAAGAAGCTGGAGCTTAAGATGCCGGTGGTATTTGTGACGGATTCTTATTATAAGATTTGAAAAAGAGGAGGGGAAGCTTATGCGGAAGGTACTGATAACGGGAGGATCCAGAGGAATCGGGAAAGCGACGGCTGAAAAGTTTAGAAGCTGCGGTTATGAAGTGGAAGCGCCCACCCGGCAGGAGCTGAATCTGACAGACAAGGCGTCCATTGCCGCCTATGTTGAGAAGCATAGGGACACTTATTTTGATGTAATTGTAAACAATGCGGGCAGCAACGACATCCATGAGATCGAGGACATCACAGACGAGGAGATCGAACAGATGACAGCCTTGAATCTGATAGCGCCCATTAAGCTGATCCGCGGCTTTGCAGGAAAAATGAAGGAGAACCGTTATGGCAGAATCGTCAACATCGGTTCCATCTGGGCCGTGGTTTCCAAGCCGGGCCGCTGTGTCTACAGTGCAACGAAGAACGGAATCCACGGAGTTACCAACACCATGGCGGTGGAGCTGGCCCCCTACAATATTCTGGTGAATACCGTATGCCCGGGATTTACCATGACAGAGATGACGAAAAAGAACAATACTCCGGAACAGATTGAGGAGCTTTCCAGGGAGATTCCTATGCAGAGGCTGGCTGAGCCTGGGGAGATGGCCGAGGTGATTTATTTCCTCTGCAGCGAGCAGAATACTTATCTCACAGGCCAGAAAATTACGGTAGACGGAGGGTTTTCAGAGAAATGATCATCAAGTCAAGCACAAAGGATTATCAAGTACATATAGAAGAGGATTTCTCCTTTTTTGAATCATTGCTTCAGGCAGATAACGCCTTGTTTGTAGTGGATAAAAAGCTTTTGGGTCTCTATGAGAAAGAGCTCTTTGGCAGAATTCCTGAGGATAAGCTGTATGTAATCGAAGCTTTGGAGGAAAATAAGACCATAGAGACGGCCCTTTCTGTCTGTGAGAGGATGACGGAGATTCCCGGCAAGCGCAATGCCCGTCTGGTTTCCTTTGGAGGAGGGATTGTTCAGGATATTACCGGCTTTGCCGCCAATATTCTTTACCGGGGAATCCACTGGAGCTTTGTACCCACTACCCTGCTGGCAGCCTGTGACAGCTGTATCGGAGGAAAGACTTCCTTGAATTACAAATCCTTCAAAAATCTATTGGGAACCTTCTATCCGCCGGAAGAAATCTACATTTGCCCCCGGTTCTTTTTCACTTTGTCCCAGAGGGACTTTGAAAGCGGCCTGGGAGAGGTTGTGAAGTTCAATATTATGTCAGGAGAGGCGGGCCTTGAACGGATAGAGATTCAGATGGAAGGGCTTTTAGCGAGAAAGCCGGAGGTGGTGGAAGAATTTTTGCGAACCTCCCTTGCCTTTAAAAAGGATTTTATCGAGGAAGATGAGTTTGACCGGGGCGTGCGGATTCATCTGAACTTTGCCCATACTTTCGGGCATGCCTTTGAGACAATGAGCAGGTATGAGGTTCCCCATGGGACGGCTGTTGCTATGGGAATGATTATGGCAGACCGGGTGTCTCTTCACCGGGGCGTTATGGAGGAAGATATCTGCCGCCGGGCAGAGAGGCTGTTGAAGAAAATCATTCATGTGGATCTGGAGGGGATTGACTGGAATCTGGATGAGGTCATAAAGGCCATCCGGAAGGATAAGAAGCAGATAGATGATGCTTTGACATGCGTGCTTCTGGAAGAGGGCATGAAGCTGAAAGTGGTACATGACCTAAAGCGGGAAGAGATAGAGACAGCGCTGAAGGAGATGCTGGAAGTACTGTCTTAAAGGTGCGGAACTGGAATAAGAAAGGAGAATACAAAGTGAAGATAAAGCTGTCGGAATATGTGGCGGATTTTCTGGTAAAGAACGGGATAGAGCATGTATTTACCCTTACAGGGGGAGGAGCCATGCATCTGAATGATTCCTTCGGCCACAAAAAGGAACTGACTTGCATCTATAATCACCACGAGCAGGCATGTTCCATCGGAGCAGAAGCATATACCAGGCTTACGGGGCGGCTGGCGGCTGTCTGCGTGACCAGCGGCCCGGGAGGAACCAATGCCATTACAGGCGTACTGGGCGGATGGCTGGATTCTATCCCCATGTTTGTGATTTCCGGGCAGGTAAAAAGAGAGACAACCACCTGGTCTACTACGGTGCCTCTTCGCCAGCTGGGAGATCAGGAGTACAATATCACTGCTTCCGTAGCGCCTATGACAAAGTATGCCCATATGGTCACAGAGCCTGCAGAGATTCGCTATCATTTGGAAAAAGCCCTGTATCTCAGCAAAAACGGAAGAGGGGGTCCCGTATGGCTTGACATTCCGCTGGACGTACAGGCAGCGCCTATAGAAACAGAGGAGCTGAAAGGCTTTGATCCGGCAGAGCTTGGGCGGCCGGAGACACCGAGCTATGACGGGAGACTTACGGAACAAATTCTGGATAAGGTAAAAAAAGCAAAAAAGCCCGTTGTGTTTGCAGGCTCCGGAATCCGTCTTGGAGGGGCGCACAAAGAATTTCTGGAAGTGATAGAAAAGCTTCAGATTCCTGTTGTGACAGCCTGGAATGCCCATGACGCTCTTTGGGATACCCATTCGCTCTACTGCGGCAGGCCTGGAACTCTCGGGACAAGAGGCGGAAATTTTGTGGTACAGAACAGCGATCTGCTCCTGGTTCTGGGCTGCCGTCTGAATATCCGCCAGATCAGCTATAATTATAAGGAATTTGCGCCGAATGCTTATAAAATCATCGTTGATATTGATGAAAATGAGCTTAAGAAGCCTACGGTGAAGGCGGATCTTCCGGTACATGCAGATGTAAAATCTGTTCTTTCGGCTCTGTTAAAGGCGGAGTATGCCGCAGGCAATCCGGATCATCAGAAATGGCTTGCCTGGTGCAGGCAGACGGATGCCAGGTATCCGGCTGTACTGTCCCGCTATTATGAGCAGCAGTCTCCTATGAATCCTTATGCCTTTGTGGCAGAGCTGTCTAAGGTTCTTGAGGAAGAGGATGTGGTAATCACAGGAAACGGAAGTGCTTGTGTAGTTACATTCCAGGCTATGAAGATTAAAAAGGGACAGCGTCTCTTTACCAACTCCGGCTGCGCAGCCATGGGCTACGGATTTCCGGCGGCCATCGGCGGCTGTGTGGCAAGGGGAGGAAGGAGAGTTATCTGTATCGATGGGGACGGAAGCTTTCAGATGAATCTCCAGGAGCTGCAGACGGTGGTGTATAACCGGCTGAACTTAAAGCTGCTTTATTTGAATAACAACGGATACCATTCTATCCGCCAGACACAGACGAATCTGTTCCAGCCGCCTCTGGTGGGTGTCTGCGACGGGAATGGTTTAAGCTTCCCGGAGGCCGGGAAGCTTGCAAAAGCCTACGGAATTCCTTTTTACCGTATTGACAGCATAGACAGGGCAGAGGAGCAATTGCAGGAGGCACTGGCTCTGGAAGGGCCTGTATTCTGTGAGATTGTTCTGGATCCAGGGCAGAATTTTGAACCGAAGCTTTCCTCCAAAGTGCTGCCCGACGGAAGAATTGTCTCTCCGCCTATTGACGATATGTATCCTTTCCTGGAGCGTGAGGAATATGAGTCGAATCACTTTGCTTGACAGTTCAAATAGTACAGAAAAATAGAAAATAATTAAGCAGGAACATTTTATGAAAACAGCAGTGATTACCGGTCCCACAGGAGCGATTGGGACCGCATTGACAGAAAATCTGATTGCCAGGGGCATTCATGTATATGCAGTGGTACGAAAGGATTCGGGGCGGATTGACCGGATTCCGGAAAGTCCGCTGGTCACGCCGGTGCTCCTGGGATTGGACGAGCTTTCCCGGTTAAAGAACGAGATTCGGGAAAGCTGCGACGTGTTTTATCATTTTGCATGGGCAGGCACCATCGGAAACGGAAGGAATGACCTTGAGCTTCAGAACCGCAATGTGAAGTATACCCTGGATGCTGTGAGGGCTGCGTCTGAGCTTGGGTGCAAAAGGTTTTTGGGCGCCGGTTCCCAGGCGGAGTATGGGCGGGTGGAGGGTCTGCTTAGTCCGGATACACCGGCGTTTCCGGAAAACGGCTATGGGATGGCTAAGCTCTGTGCCGGGCAGATGAGCCGGCTCTTGTGTGAACAGCTGGGCCTTGAGCATGTATGGGTGCGTATCTTAAGCGTCTATGGCCCTTGCGACGGGGCAAAAACTATGATTATGTCAGCCATAGACGCCTTTTTAAAGGATCAGTGTCCGAGGTTTACGGCAGGAGAACAGATCTGGGATTACCTTTATTCCAAGGATGCGGCCCGGGCTATGTACCTGATGGGGGAGAAAGGGATCAGCGGAAAGCTTTACTGCCTGGGAAGCGGCCGGGCCAGGCCCCTTGCAGAGTATATTACGATTCTGCGTGATTCCATTGACCCGGCCCTTAAGATGGAGCTTGGCGCCATCCCTTATGGCCCAGGGCAGGTAATGCAGCTTTGTGCGGATATCGAAGCATTGAGAGAAGATACGGGCTTTACACCGGAGTATTCCTTTGAACAGGGAATCTGCGAGACAATTGCCTGGTATCGGGAGGAAATGGGAAATGAAAAAAATTAGTGTTCTGATTCCCTGCTATAATGAGGAAGAAAATGTAGTTCCCATCAGCAAGGCCGTGACGGAGATCCTAGAAGGAGAGCTGTCAGAATATGATTATGAATTGGTTTTTATTGATAATTATTCCACAGACAGAACGAGAGATCTTCTGCGGATGATCTGCGGCCGGAATCCGAAGATCAAGGCTATCTTTAATGTGACGAACTTCGGCCAGTTTAATTCTCCCTACTATGGCATCTGCCAGACCACAGGAGATTGTACCATAGCTATGTCCTGTGATTTCCAGGATCCGGTGGAGCTGATTCCTGTGTTTGTCCGGGAGTGGGAGAACGGCTATCAGATTGTGAGCGGAATTAAGAGCTCCAGCAAGGAGAACGGTTTTATCTATTTTCTTCGGAGCATGTACTATAAAGTGATTAAAAATATGTCCTCTGTGGAGATGATAGAGCATTTCACAGGCTTTGGTCTTTATGATAAGACCTTTGTCAAGCTGCTGCGGCAGCTTGACGATCCCATTCCCTTTATCCGGGGTGTAGTGGCGGAATATGGCTATAAGCGTAAGGATGTGGAGTATGAGCAGCCAAAACGGAGGGCTGGCAAGACCCATAACAACTGGTACAGTCTTTACGATGCAGCGATGCTCAGCTTTACCTCCTACACAAAGATTGGCCTGCGTCTGGCTACCTTTGTGGGATTTCTCGGTTCGGCCTTCAGCATTCTGGTGGCGGTTGTTTATTTGACAATGAAGCTTGTCTGGTGGGATCGTTTCCCGGCCGGCATGATACCTGTTCTGCTTGGTATCTTTGTGATTGGCTCTATGCAGCTCTTTTTTATCGGGTTGTTGGGTGAGTATATTATGAATATCAATACACGTGTGATGCATAAGCCTCTGGTTGTGGAGGAGGAAAGGATCAATTTTGATGAATCATGAGAGAGTGAACAGTAATTGGATGGCAGGAATGCTGGCAATTGTGGCTGCCCAGATATTTTTGGCAGGATTTTTGAAGATCCCAGGTTTTGCTGAGCACTTAGGCAATTATGGAAATCAGAATATGCTCTTTTATGGTATGTATCTGCTTTTATTTTTATTTTGCTTTTTTTGCGGAGCTTTTATTTTAAATGGCGTAATCATTATGATACCTCAGAAGGTGGTCTGGCTGCTGAATGCCGGCAGTCTCTTGGTGGCATTGCTTTTATTGGTGTTTATATTTAAAAATGAGGGCTTTTTTCTGGCTGGAATGGTTGAGCCGTTTTTATGGCTGACAACATCTAAAGCATTTTGTATCGTAGTTGTGGCAGCAGTATCTGTATTTCTTTTTGTCCAGATAAGAGAAGGGAAGACAGGAGGAAGAGATTGGATTTTTTATTTGTTTTATAGCATCCTGTCCGTTCTTTCAGGATATTCCTTGTATATGCCCAATTATTTACAGGCGGATCCCCTCCATGGTCATGCATACTATGCTTCTTTGTACAGTGTAGTGCATGGCAGAGCATATGACGATCTCTTTACAAGTATTTATGGACATTATGCAATCTTTTTTAAATGGCCGCTAAAAATTATCGGAAACGGAAATATAAAAGACGCAGCTTTTTTGATTGCAGTATTAGGCGGCCTGGCAGCTCTTTTTATTATGCTTGTGATTCACTGCTTTTGTAAAAATTCCATGGTACGTTTTCTGGGCGGCATTGCTTGTGTACTTCCGGTAACGGGACTGCGATTGATGAATTATTGGCAGGTACAGCCTCATCGGATTTTGTTTTCCAGTATATTTCTTTTCTATACAGTATTATATTTGAAAAACAAAACAAAGCGGCTGGCAGTAGGGGGATATCTGCTGGGAGTTCTGGCTGTGATCTGGAATACGGAGACAGGAGTGGTATGTGCTGCGGCCTGGGCCGCTTTGCAGTGTTACCTTTACCTTGATGAAAATGCTTTTTGGAAAATAAAGTCTTTTCTTTTTTTTGCAGAACAAATAGCAGGAATTGTTTGTTCCCTTTTGGGAGCCTATGGAATTGTAAACGTTTATAATCTGCTTCACAAAGGGGAAATCAACAGCTTGCGGACATTTTTATATCCTCTGCTGAAAGGCGACTACATGACTGGGTATCTTCGGATGAATCTTCCTGATACCGCCGGGGGATATATGTTGGAATTAGTGCTGTTTTTAGGTGCGGTTGTGTGGAGCTTTTCAAATCATTATTTTTTGGACAAAGAGAAAAAGTGCGGAAGCAGCGAAAAGCATCAATTTCTTTTTTTTACTGGAGTTCTGGGTCTTGGACAGATTACATATTACATGAACAGGGCAGCATATTTTAATCTGGATATAGTTTATACTATATTTATTGTTCTTGTTTGTATTTACCTTGAGTCCGGAATTGGAGCCATAGGAGAAATAAAATGGAAAAAAATAAAGGAAGAATCCGGAAAGGATCTTTTAAAAATAAATACATCGATTTTTATGACAGTTATTTTGACGGCTTTATCACTGGGAACACTGGTTCAAAGCGGTCATGCGATGAATGAACGGGCCCAAAGGGGATATCAAAATATGGACAGCCTTTATGCTTTCCTGGAGGAGTTAAAGCTGGACGTTCCCATCAATACCTTCGGTTTTGGACAGGGCGTGCCGGAGCTATACGGGCTGATGGGATGGGATACCAGATGCCATGTGATCGACTTTTCCGATCGGACAGAGCTGGCTCTTCAATATGTAAGGGATAGTTTGGAGCATGAACAGGGTTTTTTTGCATTCATTCAAGATGCAGAGTTTATCCTGGAAGAGCAGCAAGGTGTATGGTATACCTATAAAACCTATGAGTATGCTGGAGATCAGTATGCATTTTTTTTAAGACAATAGAAACGTGCAAACGTGCTTAGACGGGGATTTTTGGGTTGCCGTCCCTTCCATTTAATGCTATAATACCCATATCTATGAGTATGTAAGTCAAAGGTCAAAGGCTCATACTAGATCGAGAAACCAAATATTTTGAAGGAGAAGCATCCTATGAGAACCTATCTCGTTACCGGAGGAGCCGGCTTCATCGGTTCCAACTATATTCACTACATGTTCCGCAAGTACGGCGGCAGCATCCGCATCATTAATGTAGACGCCCTCACCTACGCCGGCAATCTGGAGAACTTAAAAGACGTAGAAAAACAGGACAACTATACATTTATCCGGGCCGACATCCGCGACCGGGAAGCGATTGAACAGATTTTCGCAGACAATGACATTGACCGTGTCGTACACTTTGCGGCGGAGAGCCATGTTGACCGCAGCATCCGCAACCCGGAGATTTTCGTGGAAACCAACGTCCTGGGCACCCTGGTGATGCTGAACGCAGCGAAAAAGGCCTGGGAGCTCCCAGACGGAACATACAAGGAGGACAAGCGTTTTCTTTATGTATCTACCGATGAAGTGTATGGATCTCTGGAAGAAGGGGATACCTATTTCTATGAGACCACGCCTTTTGCGCCCCACAGCCCCTACTCGGCCAGCAAGGCGTCCGGCGACATGCTGACAAAGGCCTATTGGGATACCTACAGGTTCCCCATCAATATCACAAGCTGCAGCAACAACTACGGCCCCTATCAGTTCCCGGAAAAGCTGATTCCCCTGATTATCAATAACGCACTCCAGGGAAAGAAGCTCCCTGTATACGGCGACGGCAAGAATGTCCGTGACTGGCTGTACGTAGACGATCACGCCAAGGCTATCGACATGGTACAGGAAAAAGGCCGTCTGGGAGAACGCTATAATATCGGAGGCCACAACGAAAAACAGAATATCGAGATCATCAACATCATCCTGGAAACCTTACAGGAGATGCTTTCCGAGGATGACCCGAGAAAAGCCCTGGTCAGCAAGGAGCTTATCACCTACGTAGAAGACCGGAAAGGCCATGACCGCCGCTATGCCATAGCCCCGGACAAGATCAAAGAAGAGATTGGCTGGTATCCGGAGACCATGTTCAAAGAGGGAATCCGTCTTACCATCCAGTGGTTCTTCGAGCACGAAGACTGGATGAAGAACGTAACCAGCGGCGGATATCAGAAGTATTACGAAGAAATGTATCAGACAAAATGAAACTTACACAGGGGCAGACGCTGGAAAGTGCCTGTCCCTCACGCACGTTAAAACCGTGATGGGGACATTGCGGAACTGGAATGGAGGTTTTATAATTATGAAAGGAATCATCCTGGCAGGCGGAGCCGGAACCAGACTTTATCCGCTGACAAAAGCAATATCCAAACAGATCATGCCCGTCTATGACAAACCCATGATCTACTATCCCCTGTCTACCCTCATGCTGGCAGGAATCCGCGAGGTACTGGTCATCTCCACCCCCCGGGATCTCCCTGTATTCCAGGAGCTCTTAGGCGACGGCTCCCAGCTGGGCATGGAGATACACTATGCCGTACAGGAATATCCAAGAGGACTGGCAGACGCTTTCATTATCGGAGAAAAATTTATCGGAACCGATCATGTAGCTCTGGTTTTGGGAGATAATATCTTCTATGGCCAAAGCTTTTCCAAGGTACTGAAGAGCGCAGCCTCCCGTACCGAGGGCGCCACCATCTTCGGCTACTATGTAAAAGACCCGAGAGAATACGGTGTCGTAGCCTTTGACGAAGAGGGAAAAGCCCTCTCTATCGAGGAAAAACCCGTAAATCCAAAGTCCAACTATGCGGTCCCCGGCCTCTACTTCTACGACAACGATGTAGTAGAGATAGCCAAAAACGTAAAACCTTCCACCCGGGGCGAGATCGAGATCACAAGCGTCAATAACGAATATCTCCGCCGCGGAACCCTTCACGTAGAGACATTAGGCCGCGGCTTTGCCTGGCTTGACACCGGCAACCACGACGCCCTCTTAGATGCCGCCGACTTTGTAGCCGCCTTCCAGAAGCGTCAGGGCCTCTACATCTCCTGCATCGAGGAGATCGCTTACAAGCGCGGCTTCATAGACAAAGACCAGCTTCTAAAGCTGGCCGCCCCCCTAATGAAAACAGCCTACGGCCAGTATCTCACCGACGTAGCCAACGGCCTCTAAAAAACAAAGGGAGAGAACCACAAATGTCAAAAATAACCGTAGAAACCTGCCCCATCGAGAGCCTCAAAATCATAACCCCCTCCGTATTCGGCGACGAACGCGGCTACTTCATGGAAACCTACAACTACAATGACTTCAAAGAAGCCGGCATCGATATGGAATTCGTCCAGGACAACCAGTCCGCCTCTAAAAAAGGCGTACTCAGAGGCCTCCATTTCCAGATCAACCACCCCCAGGACAAAATCGTCCGGGTAATCAGCGGTGAAGTTTTTGACGTAGCCGTAGATCTCCGGGAAGGCTCCCCTACCTACGGCCAGTGGCACGGCGTCCGCCTCTCAGCAGAGAACAAAAAGCAGTTCTTTATACCCAAGAACTTTGCCCACGGCTTTCTGGTATTGTCTGATTACGCAGAATTTGCCTACAAATGCACCGATTTCTATCATGCCAACGACGAAGGCGGCCTGGCATGGAACGATCCGGATATCGGTGTAGAGTGGCCTATACCAGAAGGAATGGAACTCACCATCTCCGAGAAGGATCAAAAGTGGTGCGGCATCAAAGAGCTGAAGTCCGGGAAGTAAACCCGGACAGTGCTGGCAGCCGCACTAGAAAAGAGGAAAAATGAGCATGGAAGACAGCAGACGGCTTACAGCCGAGGTGTTCATAGACACAGGAAAGGATTTTCGCCCGGAGGATTCCCTGCAGGCAGAATACACCTGCATTCTGGGAGAAACCGTAACCCTGGAGTTTGACTTAAGCGTATTCGAGCACACCTGCGGCTTTCGTTTCGATCCACTGCTGGAGGACAGCAGCATGGTAAAGCTTCTGGCCCTCACCCTTACCTATGAGGATGAAGAGAGGAAAACCATAGAGTGGGATCGGATTAAAACCAACAGCGATGTAGACTTTGAACCTGTCTTTGTATATCTCCATAAGGATCCGAAGTTCTTCGTAGATGAAGCCCTCTGCTTAAAGCTTGCAAAGGCAGAGGTGAGCTTCCAGGTACTGGAGCTTGGGCTGGGAGAAAAGGACTACTGGCAGGAGATCAAAAAACACAGTGTGTCGGAAAAGGAAAAAGCGCAGATTTTAGGCAAGCTGGAGCTGGCTATGAAACAGAACCAGGCTTTAGAACAGGAAAACCGGCGGCTTAAGATTGAAGAAGCAGACATCTATGCCACAGGTATCTGGAAGCTTCAGCACGATGCAAGAGGCCCTATGAAGGTGATATTCGGAAAGGGAAATATCCTAACTTTCCTGGCAGCCGTCTACCTGGCCCTATGCTCCGAATTGTTTATCTTCAACAATGCCTACTACTCCACGCCCCGTCCCAACGATCAGGCGCTGGTTTTCAGCTTCCTGCGCTTTGGCATGGTGTGGCTGGGAGCCTTTGTGCTGATTGCAGTGATCAATGGAATGATTCAGAAAGGATACCGACGTGAGCTTACTTAGTGTATTTGTAAAATACCGGGATCTCATCGGCCAGCTGGTGAGCCGGGATATCAAAACCAAATACCGACGTTCCATTCTGGGCCTTTTGTGGACCGTTCTCAATCCGCTGCTGATGATGACTGTCCTTTCCATCGTGTTTTCCTACTTCTTTTCCCGGTATGGAAACATTGATAATTTTCCGGTGTATCTCCTCTGCGGACAGCTGATATTCAACTTTTTCAACGAGTCCACCAGCATTGCCATGGGCTCCATTGTCCACAGCGGAGAGCTGATCAAAAAGGTTTATGTGCCCAAATATCTGTTTCCTATCTCCAAGGTTCTTTCAAGCGGAGTGAATCTTTTGTCTTCCATGGCAGCCTTGGTGATTGTGATGGTAGTGACAAGAGCCCGGGTGACGCCGACGGTTCTGTTAGCATTGTTTCCCCTTTTGTACGTTCTGCTTTTTTCCACAGGGGTCAGCCTGTTCTTGTCGGCTGCGGCAGTCAGTTTTCGGGATCTGATGCACCTCTACAGCGTCATTACTACAGCCTGGATGTACTTAACCCCTGTGATTTACCCCATGGAGATTTTAGAAAATGCCCCTTCCTGGGTGGTGTTTATCGTGAACGCAAATCCCATGACGGGATTTATCAAAATATTCCGCTGCGTGGTTCTTGAGGGAGTGACGGCCCCGGCCATGCTTCATGTACAGAGTCTGATTTGGTGTGCAGCGGCTCTTCTTGTGGGTTCCTTTGTGTTTAAAAAATCCCAGGACAGCTTTATTTTGAAGATTTAGGAGAGGAACATAGAAACCATGAAGATAGAAAATGCCATAGAGGTAAAAGATGTATCCATGTGCTTCAACCTCTCCAGGGAAAAGGTGGACAGCATCAAGGAATACGTGATCAAGGCCTTGAAGCGCCAGCTTTTTTATGAAGAATTCTGGGCCTTGAATCAGGTAAGCTTTGAGATCCGCAAAGGGGATTCCGTAGGGCTTGTGGGCATGAACGGCTCCGGAAAGAGTACCATGCTGAAAGTCATTGCCGGCGTGCTGCGTCCCACAAAGGGAAGCGTGGAGACGGCCGGCACCATTGCCCCCATGATTGAGCTGGGAGCCGGCTTTGACCATGATCTGACGGCCCGGGAAAATATTTTTCTCAACGGGGCTCTTATCGGCTATCCAAAGGAGATGCTGGAGGAGCGGTTTGACGATATCATTGCTTTTGCCGGACTGGAGCGGTTTGTGGATGTGCCGATCAAGAACTTTTCCTCCGGCATGCTGGCCCGTCTGGGATTTTCCATTGCCACCATTGTGGATGCGGACATTCTCATTGTGGATGAGATTCTGGCTGTGGGAGATTACCAGTTTCAGAATAAATGCAAGAAGCGTATCCGGGAAATGATGGAACGCAATACCACGGTGCTGTTTGTATCCCACAGCATTGAGCAGGTGAAGGAGATCTGCAGGCACGCCATCTGGATCGATCACGGGCAGGTGCGGATGATGGGCGAGGCGGAGGAGATCTGCGACGCCTACGAAGCGCCCGGCCGGTAGAGAGCAGGAGAGAAATACAAGAGGTAATGTATGGATAACCAGGAATTACAGAACGATTATAAAAAATTGTACGAGGCGGAGCGGGAGAAGACAGAGGTTCTCCTGAGCAAAATTGAGGAATCCGAGAAAGAGATTGAGGAGCTGCGCTTCAAGCTGGACCGCATAAAGAACAGCTTTGCCTGGAAGCTTTCTGTTCCTCTGCGCAAAGGGCTTCATTTTTATGAGAAAACCAGGGATCGGCTTACCCGGTACGGCTCCATTCCGGGTCTGATGCGGAAGGTCCGCAGCAAGATCCAGGAGCGTAAAAACATGAAGCGTCACGGAACGGCCAGCTTTCCAACGCCGGAGGAGGCAAAGTCCCAGAGGGAGACGGTTTTTGAGCATAAGGTAAAGTTCAGTATTCTGGTGCCTCTTTACAATACGCCGGAGAAGTTTCTGACGGATATGCTGGATTCCGTCAAAAACCAGACCTATGAAAACTGGGAGCTGTGCCTGGCGGACGGAAGTGATCATGAGCATGCTTATGTGGGAGAAATCTGTGCGAAATACAAAGCAGAGGATAGCCGCATTGTTTACCATGTGCTGGATCACAATTATGGAATATCCGGCAATACCAATGAATGCTTAAAGCTGGCATCCGGCGATTACATCGGCCTGTTTGATCACGACGATATCCTGCATCCGGCAGCGCTTTTTGAATATGCAAAAGCAATCAATGAGACAGGGGCGGATTATATATACTGTGATGAGATAACTTTTGAGGGCGACAGCATTGATCACATGATTGTGCTGCACTTTAAACCGGATTTTGCCATTGATAACTTAAGGGGAAACAATTATATCTGCCATTTTTCCGCATTTTCCAGGGAGCTTCTGGATGAGGCAGGGGTATTTCGGAGCGCCTATGACGGAAGCCAGGATCACGATATGATCCTGAGGCTTACCGCAAAGGCCCGGAAGGTGTACCATGTGCCAAAAGCTCTGTATTACTGGAGATCCCACAAGGCTTCCGTAGCCCAGGATATCAATGCCAAGACCTATGCGGTAGATGCGGCCAAGAGGGCGGTGCATGATCACATTCTGGATGTCTACGGGATGGATGCCAAGGTGGAGAGCACCCGGGCCTTCCCGACAATCTTTCGGATCCGCTATCCTCTGCTGGAGAAGCCGCTGATCTCCATCGTGATTCCCAACAAGGATCATATGGAGGATTTGTCCCGGTGTGTGGAATCCATTGTGAGTAAGTCCACTTATCCCAATTATGAGATTATCGTGGTGGAGAATAACAGCGAGACAAAGGAAATCTTTGACTATTACAAGGCGTTGGAGCACAATGAGCGGATCCGCGTTGTGAAGTATGAGGGAGACTTTAATTATTCCCGGATCAATAACTTCGGCGTGTCCTTTGCAGGCGGAAAGTATGTGCTTCTGCTGAACAATGATATGAAGATCATTACCCGGGAGTGGATGGAGGAGCTTCTGATGTATGCCCAGAGGCCGGATGTTGCGGCAGTAGGCGGGAAGCTTTACTATGCGGACAATTCCATCCAGCACGCCGGCATTGTCATCGGCCTTGGCGCTCACCGTGCGGCGGGACACACCCATTATAAGGATGACAAGATGCACCTGGGCTATATGGGGCGGCTCTGCTATGCCCAGGATGTGACGGCCGTGACAGGAGCCTGCCTTCTTGTGGAAAGAAAGCAGTATGAGGAGATCGGGGGCTTAGATGAGACCTTCAGCGTGGCCTTCAACGACGTGGACTTCTGCTTAAAGCTCCGCAAAGCCGGGTATCTGAACGTGTTCACGCCTTTTTGCGAGCTCTTCCATTATGAATCTAAGACAAGAGGTATGGAGGAGGGGGAGAAGCTTAGGCGGTTTCAGAATGAGGTAGCTCTGTTCCAGAAAAAATGGAGGGCGGAGCTGGAGGCAGGCGATCCTTACTTTAATCCAAACTTTTCTCTGGATTATTCGGATTATACGATAAAATAGCAGGCGCTGCCGGGCTTTCCATTCGGAAGCGGATGGGAAGTCCGGCAGCAGGAGAGAAAGACTATGGTTATCACAGATAAAACATATAGAATCATAGAAAAAGGCATAGCGGTACTGGCAGCCTTTCTGGCGGTGGAGGGCTTTCAGCTTCTCTACTTAATCCGGGGGTCGAGCACCATGTTTGCCAACAGTGTTTTCAGCACCCTTGTTTTTGCCGCCTTTCTATTCCTGGGGTTTCACATTGTCAGCCGGGAGTTTGATCGGCGCACGCTTCTCTTTGGCCTGGCCGGAGGCTTTCTGGCATCTGTTTTGACCTGTATGGGCTTATCTGTGCATTATCTGGACACCATCTGGACTAAAAATACGTTTCTGGCAATGTTCTTTCTCACGCCTTTCTTTGGAGGATGTATGAGCCTGGTTCTTACTTCCATGAAGGAAGGGCGCAGTCTGCAATCAGCAGAAGAAAAGCCTGGACAGCGCTGGTTTCTTCTTTGCTGGCTTCTGCTGTTTTTATCCTGGATGCCGGTGCTTCTGGCTTCCTGGCCGGGAATTTTTTCTTATGATTCAGGCACTCAGCTTGTCAGCTATGTGGACGGCCAGGTGTCGGGACATCATCCCATTCTTCATACGTATCTTCTTGGAATCTGCAGGAGGGCGGGCCTTGCCCTGCTGGGCAGCAGGAACGCCGGGGCGGTCTTGTACTGTCTGATACAGATGGCTGCCATGTCGGGAATGTACGCATATGTCTGCCGTTATTTGAAGAAGAAGCAGGCTCCAAGGTGGCTGCAGATAGGAACCTTTGTGTTTCTGGCTTTTCATCCAATCAACGGCCTTATGGCCGTATGCGCCACAAAGGATTCGATATTTACGGCGTTGTTTGCCGTATTTATGATACAGCTTCTGGAGATGGCGGAGCACAGGGAGGGATTTTTTTCTTCCGTGAGACGGCAGGGATACTTCTGCTTAAGCGTATTTGCCCTCTTTGTCTTCCGGAACAATGGATTTCACACCTTTTTACTGAGTATTCCCTTCTTTTTGTGGACCTTTAAAAAATACTGGAAGCGAATGGGGATTCTGATCCTGATCTGCCTCGGCCTTTACGGGCTGTATACCGGCCCTGTCTACAAGATCCTTGGGGTGGAAAAGGGAAATCCCAGGGAAATGTGCTGCGTGCTGATGCAGTCTGCGGCCCGTGTTTACAATATGGACAATCTGGGACTTACGGAGGAGGAAAAGGAGATTTTTCTTTCGATTATCCGGGAAGAGGGAATGCAGTCTTATCTGTCCTGGTTTGCAGATCCGGTGAAGGCGCATTTTAACGGAAACAAATTTTTTGAGAATCCGGGCCCTTTTCTGAAAGCATGGTTCCAAGTGGGAATGCGCCATAAGAAGCTCTACATCGATTCCTTTCTGGCTAATACTTATGGGTACTGGTATCCGGGAAATTCAGATCATGGAAGAGATTATGTGGAATACTTCTGTTCGGAGGTACGTGAGGATGTGGATGTAGTGATGGCGCCGAAGCTTCCTGCACTGTCGGAGTTTTACAGGAAGCTTTCCCAGGAATATTCCTTCAAAAACGTACCGGTGATTTCGGCTTCCTTTAATCTGGGGGCATATACCTGGCTGCTGTTGTTTGCCTTTCTTCTTCTGCTTTACCGGCGGCAGTATGGAGAGCTGATTCTGGTGATTCCGCTGTTTATGTATCTTGTGACCACGATGCTGGGGCCGATTGTGACAATGCGGTATCATTATCCGGTGATAGCCTGCGGCCCGCTGATTCTGTTTCTCATATGGAGAGGTAAGGGAGAATGGATAAAATAGCAGTACTGATTCCCTGTTATAATGAGAGTAAAACGATAAAAAAGGTAGTGGAGGATTTCTGCCGGGAGCTTCCGGAGGCGGCGATCTATGTCTATGACAATAATTCTACCGACGGGACGGCCGTGATTGCAAGAGCTGCCGGAGCTGTGGTGCGTATAGAACGGCACCAGGGTAAGGGGAATGTCATACGCCGGATGTTCCGGGAGATTGACGCCCAGGTTTATGTGATGGTGGACGGGGACGACACGTATCCGGCGGAAGCCGCTCCGGAGATGGTAAGAAGGATTCTGGAGGAGCAGGCGG
Organism: Candidatus Merdisoma sp. JLR.KK011; assembly: GCF_036941125.1. Taxonomy (NCBI): domain Bacteria; kingdom Bacillati; phylum Bacillota; class Clostridia; order Lachnospirales; family Lachnospiraceae; genus Candidatus Merdisoma; species Candidatus Merdisoma sp. JLR.KK011. Next base: position 168,097 of record NZ_JAYWSZ010000006.1, read on the forward strand.
ATATGGTGGTGGGAGACAGGCTTTCCTCCACATATTATACGGAAAATAAGCGTCCTTTTCATAATTTTGGGAATTCCTTTGTGAAGAATTGCATCAACCGCTTTTTTGATACGGACATCCAGGATATTATGACCGGCTACCGGGCTTTCAGCTTTCCTTTTGTAAAGACATTTCCCGTACTTTCCAGGGGATTCGAGATTGAGACGGAGATGAGCATTCATGCGGCAGACAAGCATATGCAGGTGGACAATGTGATCATTGAATACCGTGACCGCCCGGAGGGAAGCGAGTCGAAGCTCAATACTTTTTCCGACGGCTTTAAGGTTCTGACGAGGATTCTGAACCTGTATAAGAATTACAAGCCCTTCAGCTTTTTTTCACTGCTGTCGTCAGTGCTGGCAGCGCTGGGCATTGGTTTTCTGATTCCGGTGATTATGGAGTATGTTAAGACCGGGCTGGTTCCGAAATTTCCAACCTTAATTGTGTGCTGCTTTGTACTGGCTGCGTCTCTTCAATCCTTCTTTGCCGGACTGGTTCTTCAAAGCATTGAGCAGAAGAATAAGCAGGATTTTGAGATGCTTTTGATACAGGTGCAGGAGATCTATGAGCATAAGTGTAAGAGTGGGGAAGGAATGTAGGAGGATGAGAAAGGACAGCTGCCGGGCAGGCATGAGCTTCGTGCTCTCCCTTGCCTTTTCTGCTTTCTATGGTTTTATCATTTATAAAGCCATAGGCTTTTTATATGCTATCGGCGATGATGTAATTATGCGGGACATCGCAAGCGGGGCCTTTACGGGAAGACCGGACGGGCATCTGATTTTTGTCAAGTACGCCCTGGGATTTATCCTCAGCCGGTTTTATCTGTTGAATCCTCAAGTGGACTGGTATGGTTTTTTTATGGCTGGTACGCTCTTTTTGGCCCTGGCAGTGATTTTATACAGGGGGCTGTCGGCAAAGAAGGAAATTCTCTGGAAAGGACTTTATCTGGTTCTGACCTTGAGCCTTTTTACCTTGGTGATGGTATTTCATGCGGCGCAGTTTGAGTGGACTGTCAGTGCGGCGATGCTGGGGGCCTCGGGGCTGTACCTTTATATCACAAAAACGGAATCTGGAAAATGGCAGTGTATTTTGGAAGAGGTTCTTATCTGGGCTCTGCTTTTTTTGACCTTCTGCATTCGGACAGACGTATTTTTTATGGTGCTGCCGGGCTTTGGCATTTCTTTTTTGTGGAAATTTGTGAAGGGAAAAAAGGGGGTTATAAAGCTCTGTTTTTTGGAACTGGTTCTGCCGGCGGCTGTGTTTGTAACGGCCGGCGCTGTAATGCTGATGGAATCGGCGGCATATAAGGGAGAAGGCTGGGAGGAGTTTCGAAAGTTCCAGGAAGCTCGTACTCAAGTTTATGATTATTCCGGTGTTCCCTCTTACGAAGCAGATCCGGCCTTTTTTGATGAGCTTGGGCTTAGTGAGCACGAGGCGCGCAATCTCCGCCATTATGCCCTTTATCTTATAGAAGGCATGGATTGGGAGCTGATGGAGGCCTTTTGTGAGGAGTCTCAGCGCCAGAATAACATGGAAACCGGCTTTCTGGAACGGATAAAGGGAGGAATTTCCCTGGCTCTTAGGCAGTTTGTCCAAAAAGAATATTTCCCAGCCAGCCTGCCTATGCTGCTGCTTCTGGCTGGTGTTCTGGCATTGGCCTTTCTGTATGAGAAGAGAGCATTGTTTCCTTTGGCATTGTTCTGGATGGCGGAGGGCGTGCTCTGGCTTGCGTTGGGATACGTGGGGCGGCTTCCGGAGCGTGTGGCATTTTCCCTGCATCTGACGGCGCTTCTTGCCATGGCCGCTTGCTTTTACCGGCTGTATGAGGAGGAAGCGCGGGGAATCTCTTTGAAGATAAAGGCAGTCACGGTATCCGGCCTTTTGGTTCTTATTTTGGCGGGCGCTGTCTTTCAGTGGAAAGCATCTGCGGACTCCAACCGGATGAAGGCAGCCAGGGACGGCAATTATCAGTTGTTCAAGGATGCCTGTAAGGAAGAGCCGGAGAAACTTTTCTTTGTGGAAACCTTTATGGCAGAGCCTATTGGGGGAGCCGCTGTTACGGGCCGGGGAAATTTTGCGCAGAATAATTGCATAACTCTGGGAGATTGGTACAGTACCTCCCCCCTTGACCAGGAGCGTATGAAAAACCTTGGCATAGACGATGTGGAGGAATCCATTGTGTCGAATCCGGATGCATTTCTGGTGGTGAGGGATGTGGAGGATCCAGGCTTTCTCGGAAGCTATTTTGCATACAAATATCCGGAATATTCCCTTGAATTAAGGGAGGTAAAAATGATAGAAGACAGATGCTATTATCTGTATCAGATACAGAGGTGAAGATGCCTATGAAACAGACCGAAAAAGGCCTCCCGAATCTGGGAGCGCTCCTGCTTGCATTTTTCATAACAGGAATATATTTTGTATTTATTTATCAGATGCTTCCTTTTATTTATGACATCAACGATGATGTGGCCATGCGCAATGTGGCGGCAGGGGTGATAACAGGTTCTCCGGACGCACACCTGCTTCATATCAAATACCTGCTGGGTTTGGTGATTGCCGGTTTCTACAGGCTGCTCCCGGGATTTGACTGGTACGGGCTGGCGCTCATTGGGATCATGCTCTTTTCCCTGGCAATGGTTTTATATCGGGGGCTGGCGGCGAAAAAAGGGATTCTCTGGAAGCTTTGCTATACAGCGTTGACGCTGCTTCTTTTTACCTGTACAGGTCTTAGGCATGTAACAGCCTTCCAGTGGACGGTGACAGCTGCCATGGCAGGTTCGGCAGGAATCTATCTCTTTTATACAGCGGACAGGGACAGCGGCTTCTGGACCCGGATGGAAGAGGGGACAGCCGTATTTCTGCTCCTCCTTTCCCTGGCAGTCCGGGATGACGTGTTTCTTATGGTGCTCCCTGTAGCCGCTCTGTGCTTCTGGTGGAAATATGGTTCTGTGGGTAAGAGCAGCCTGGCAGATATTGAATACCAAAAGAAACTGCGGCTTTATTTTACAACAGAAAATGGAAAAAGCTGGAATGTCCAGTGGAAAGGATGGAATGCAGCCCTTTCCCATATAAATGTTATTTTGGGACTTCTGGCAGGCATCCTGGTTCTCTTGGGGACGGAAGGCCTTGCTTACCGTTCTATGGAGTGGAGGGAATTTTGTGCCTACAATGTAAACCGGGAAGCTATTATGGATTATTATGGACTTAAGAATTACGAGGAGGATCCGGCGTTTTTTGATTCCCTGGGGATTACCCCAGAGGAGGCGGAGAATCTGCAGAGATACTCTCTTTATCTGGTGGAGGATCTGTACAGCGAGAAAATGGCGGCCCTTGCCGAGCATTCACGTGAAGTTTATATCCGGGAGCATCCCTTTGGACAACGGATATCTACGGCAGTGGAAAAGATTGACGGCCACCTGGGAGAGGAAGACTATCATCCGGTGAATCTTCTGTGTCTTGGGCTTTTGGCCGGAGTTCTGGGGCTCTGCTTTGGCAGAAACAGAAGACAGCTTGGCCTTGTGCTGTCGGTTACCGGCGTATGGGCCGCTTACTGGTTCTATCTGGGATACCGGGATCGTATTGTGGAACGGGTTGGCTTTGCTTTGTATCTTTTGATGCTTTTGACGATGCTGGCTGTATGGTATCGGGTTGTTTTCCTGGAGCATGCAGGGGAAGATACGGGGAGCAAAGGAGGGAAGCTTACGGGAAGGCTGCTTACAGTGGGAGCTTTTGTACTTCTGGCTCTTTTTACCGGCCCTGCGTGGAAAGCCGTGAAGGAAAATAATACGGCGAGACGGGATTATAATCTGGAATTCCTGGATGTGAACCGTTATATGGCAGAGCATATGGAAAATGTCTACTTTATGACGACCTTTTCCATTGAGACTTACACGGATAATTTTACTGTTTCCAGGGATTTTGCTTTCAGCAATCTGCTGTCTGTGGGAGGCTGGCATACCTTTTCGCCTCTGGAAAATGTGAAGAATGAAAAGCTGGGCATTACGGATCCCAAAAAGGACCTGGCTGAGAAGGAGCAGGTATATCTCATTTCCCTGGAGCAGGTGAATCTGCGCTATATGAATCGCTATTATGAAAGCGTGTACGGCGACGGCTACCAGGGAATGGAGCTTGTGGATAAGCTGGACTATGGAGAGCGGATTTTTGAGGTGTATCGGCTTTGCGTTAAGCCCTTGGGGAAGGCCTAAGTGTACTGAGAGGGATATTACGGAACTGGAAACAGTAATATCCCCGAAGTACATAGAACAATTTACGGACGCATGTATTGCGGCCGGAAATTGTTCTCAGTGAAGATGTGCTGAGAGGGATATTACGGAACTGGAATAGAAAGGAAAAGCAATGATCGGATTTAATGTGGCGCCCTTTACGGGAAAGGAATTTGACTATATTCGGCAGGCCATTGAGGCGGAACATATCTGCGGAGACGGCATGTTTACCAAGAAATGCAATGAATGGATAGAGAAGCAGACAGGAACGGCGAAGGCGCTTCTGACCACCTCTTGTACCCATGCCACAGAGATGGCGGCCCTGCTTCTTAACATACAGCCGGGGGATGAGGTGATTATGCCTTCCTATACCTTTGTATCTACGGCTAATGCCTTTGTCCTTCGGGGTGGGGTTCCGGTGTTTGTGGATATCCGTCCGGATACTATGAACCTTGACGAGAATCTGATTGAGGCGGCTGTCACGGAAAAGACGAAGGCCATTGTTCCCGTCCACTATGCGGGAGTGGCCTGTGAGATGGATAAAATTATGGAGCTGGCAAAAAAGTACCGGTTAGCCGTGGTGGAGGATGCGGCCCAGGGCGTGTGTTCCTTTTATAAGGGAAAAGCTCTTGGAACCATCGGTGATTATGGCTGCTTCAGCTTCCACGAGACCAAAAATTTTTCCATGGGAGAGGGAGGAGCTCTGTTGATTCGGGATCAGGACCATGTGGAGGATGCAGAAATTCTCAGAGAAAAGGGAACTAACCGTTCCAGGTTTTTCCGGGGGCAGGTGGACAAATACAGCTGGGTGAACCAGGGAAGCTCTTATCTGCCAAGCGATATGAATGCGGCTTACCTCTGGGCGCAGCTTGAGATGGCAGATGCCATCACGGCTGACCGCATGGGAAGCTGGAAGGCTTACTATGAGCAGCTTCTGCCTTTGAAGGAGCAGGGAAGGATTGAACTGCCTGTGGTGCCGGAGGGCTGTGAGCAGAATGCTCATATGTTTTATATGAAGGCAAAAGATCTGAAGGAACGGACGGCTTTGATTGCGTATCTGAAGGAAGCAGGGATTCAGACGGTGTTCCACTATGTGCCCCTTCATTCTGCCCAGGCGGGTCTGGCGTTCGGACGTTTTTCTGGAGAGGACCGGTATACCACCAGAGAGAGCGAGCGTCTCTTAAGGCTGCCTATGTATTATGGACTTAAGGAAGAACAGGTTTCTTATGTGGCAGAGAGGATTAGAGAATTTTATGAGCAATAAAAAACAGGGCCTATGGGGATTGTGGCTGTGCGGCGGAATTTTGTTTGTACTGACATTTACGATGGTAAAGGTGGAAATGGGGAAAGGCCATGAGGTATTGCTGTACAGTGATTTTGCAACTCATTCCTCCTGGGCCGTGGGGGAGTTTACAGACCCCTTGTACAATAAGTTTTATTCCTATCCGGTGTGGCATCTGGCTGTCCGGGCCGTGAACCGCCTTCTGCCCATTGGCAGAGAATATGCGGGAGCCTTGGTTACGGCCTGCTGCATAGGGGCTGCGGCAGTGATTCTTTATCAGTTTTTGTGGAAGGAATTAAAGGAACGGTTATCATGGCTTTCCATTGTTTTTTTAACTATCGGTCTTTTGATACTGACAGCTCTTTATATGCCCTGGTTTAACAAAGAAGTGTATCTGGGCCAGAGCAGTCCGACAATCTGGCATAATCCCACGAATATGGCTGTAAAGCCGGTAGCGCTGCTGGCTTTTTTGGCTTTTTTACATCTTTACCCTAGTGGAGGCCGTTTGTTGATTTCTAAGGAGAGGATGCCTTTGGATATGAGCAGGATGCTGCCCGGGGAGGAGAAGGCAGGATGGCCTGACTTTTCAGTCTTTGCAGTGATTCTGCTGCTCAGCTGTTTTGTAAAGCCTTCCTTTATGCAAGGCTTTTTACCGGCAGTCGTTTTGTTTCTTTTCCTGGAGCTGATACGGACAAAAGGGAAAAGCTTCTGGCTCAGTTTTAAGCTGGGACTGGCCTTTCTCCCTTCCGGCGTCTATTTTCTGGTTCAGTTTTTTTCCGTGTTCGGAGAAGGGACAGAACGGGGGATTGGACTGGATCCTTTTGCCGTTATGAGGCTTGATACGGCGCATCCTTTGATTTCCATGGCGCAGGCGGCGGCGTTTCCGCTTTTTGTTTTGTGTATCTTGGGATGGAAACAGGTATGGAAGGATAAGCACTTATTGTTTTCGTTGATTTTTTATGTGACGGCGCTGCTGGAGTTTATCCTTCTGATTGAAGTAAACGAGCCAGCCTCCGGAAACTTTGAGTGGGGGCTGCAGCTGGCCATGTTTGCCTTTTTTGCGATGGCTGCGGTTCGGTTTTATCAGAAACAAGATAAAAAGCGGTGGGTAAATGCGATAGGAAACGGCCTGCTTCTTTACCATATTGGATCTGGCATGTATTATTATCTGTATCTTCTGGTATTAAGTCCGCTGCAGTGTTAGAGTATGTTTCAAAATGATGTTTTGACGTGGGCTAAGGGCTTTGGAAAGGAAGCATATGAAAAAAATAGTGATCATAGGGGCAAACAGCTTCCAGAATCCTCTGATTCTGAAAGCAAAGGAGATGGGCTTTGAAACCCATGTGTTTGCCTGGAAGGACGGTTCCGTGGGGGAACGGACAGCAGACTTTTTTTATCCTGTCAGCATTGTAAAGAGGGATGAGATTCTGAAAAAATGCAGGGAGATTAAGCCGGAGGCCGTAGTCTCCATCGGTTCAGATCTGGCTATGCTGACAGTGAATTATGTAGCTGGTAAGCTTGGACTTCCCTGTAACTCCATGGCCTGTACTCATGTGTCTACAAACAAATATGAGATGCGCAAGGCCTTTTTGAAGGCTGGCGTGCCGGTGCCTGGGTTCCGGGAAGCAGATTCCGGCATCCGGGCGGAAGAACTGGCAGATCTGTCCCTTCCTGTGATTGTAAAACCTACGGATCGTTCCGGAAGCCGTGGGATCACAAAGCTTACAGAATGGGAGGGGCTTTCGCAGGCTATCCGGTTTTCCGTGGAGAATTCCTTTGAGGGGAAGGCAATTGTGGAGGAGTTTCTTCAAGGGGAGGAGTATAGCTGTGAGTGTATTTCCTTCCGGGGAAAGCACCAATTTCTGGCATTGACAAAGAAGTATACCACAGGCCATCCCCACTTTATTGAAACGGGCCATCTAGAGCCGGCAGGCTGTTCTCCGGAACAGACGGGGCAGATAAAAAAAGAGGTGTACAAGGCTCTTGACGCTCTGGGAGTGGAATACGGAGCCTCCCATACGGAGTTTATGCTGGATAAAGAAAACCAGGTACGGATTATTGAGGTGGGGGCAAGAATGGGAGGCGATTGTATCGGTTCGGATCTGGTGCCTCTTTCAACTGGTTATGATTATGTAGGCATGGTGATTGACGCGGCCTGCGGAAAGGAGCCGGAACTGATTCCGTTCCGGAAGGCAGGCGCCGCCTTTATCCGCTTTATTTTCGACTGCCGGGATCTGGAGGAGCTGGAGCGGCTGAAAAGGGAGATTCCGGAGCATATTCATTTTATCAGTGAGATAGAGCCGGTTCTGGAGGGAAAGGTGACAGACAGCTCTACCCGGTTTGGTTATTATATTCTTGCTTTTGACAGCCTGGAAGAGGCGAAGGAGTATCTGAGATGAAAAAGATTTCATGGAAAACAATATTGGCCCTCCAGCTGGTGGTTATGGTTTATACCTTGTCCAGCGTGGCGGCCAAGCTGGCCTCGGGTTATGAGGCCCTTAGCCTTCCGTTCCTTTTGTTTTACGGAGTTGAGATTCTGATTCTCGGCCTTTATGCCATTGCATGGCAGCAGATTATCAAACGTTGTGATTTGTCCGTGGCTTATGCCAACCGTTCTATGGCGATTCTGTGGTCGCTGATCTGGACAGTGGTCTTTTTTCACGAGGCGCTGACCATAAAAAATATCATAGGAGTATTCGTTGTTTTCGCAGGAACAATGATTGTGAACAGTGATGGTGAATAAGTATCTGTTATTACTGGTGCTGTCTGTGGCGGTGGCATCCTTTTCCCAGATTCTTCTGAAGAAAAGCGCTGGAAAGACTTACGCTTCTGTGCTGCTGGAATATCTGAATCCTCTCGTAATTACAGGATACGGAATGATGGTTCTGTCCACACTGCTGACTGTGGGAGGATATGCAGGGCTTGAGTATAAGAACGGAGCGGTCATAGAGGCACTGGGGTTTGTGCTGGTGATGTTCTTAAGCCGATTCTTTTTCGGGGAAAAAATTACAAAGAAAAAGCTGCTTGGCAACAGCTTGATTCTTTTGGGAATATTTGTTTTTTACAGCTAGTACATTGCTGCACTAGGATTTTTCTACGTCTGTTTGATGAGAGGCATCCGGGCGGGGGCATTGTACAATCTCCCGGACGGTATACTGGGGTGCGTTGTTGATGCTGATATAGATACGTCCGATATACTCGCCGATAAGTCCAAGCATTACGAGAATCAGCCCTCCGATAAAAAAGATGGAGGCAATAATGGAGCTCCAGCCCATCTCAATGGTAGAATCTACCAGCTTGCGGATAACCACATAGAGGCCGTAACAAAAACCCAGGAAAGCGCAGGCTGTTCCGCATATCGTGGCAATCCGGAGAGGCTTGACGGAAAAGGCAGTAAAGCCGTTGAACCACAGGGACAGCAGCTTTGTGAGCGTATAGCCGGACTCGCCCGACATGCGTTCATGGTGAGTAACCGGCACGTTGGTGATGCGCATGGTGGCCCGGAAAATTAAGCCTTCAATATAAGGGTAGGGATTCTGGTAACGTGTAATCTCTTCTGTGATAAAACGTTCCATGACAAAATAGCTGGTGACCTTCAGCCCCTTTGGCTTGCCGAGGAGACTTTCTGTCATCCTTTCGTTCATCCAGGTTCCAAAGTTACGAAAAGCGCTGTGCATCTTATGTTCATAGGAGGCATAGACCACATCCCAGCCCTCTGCCATCTTATCCACCAGGGTAAAAAGCTCCCGGGCCGGCGTCTGTCCGTCGTCATCCAGGGAGATAATGAGATCTCCGGTACACGCCCGGTAGCCGGCCATCAGCGCAGAGTGCTGGCCGAAATTCCTGGCCAGGCTGATTCCGATAATATGGGGATTGTCCTGGGCAAGGGCTTTGATGCGCTCCCAGACATGATCGGGAGAGCAGTCGTTCACAAGGATAATCTCGTAATCATATTCCGGACGCTGCCGGAGGGTCTCTATAATTTCAGATGTGACAATCCCGACGGTAGCTTCCGAGCCGTAACAGGGAATCACAAAGGACAGCTTACTCATGGAAACACAGTTCCTTTCTTGAAACATCATCTTCAATGGACAAGGAGGCGTCTCCTTGTTCACAGAAGGGATACATAGGATTTATGATTCAGTACTTTAGCGGTTGCTGGTCACAGAGTGAACAGTAATCTTTAGTATACAGGTTTTTTGGGAATTGATCAATCACCGTTTTACAATTTCGGGAAAAGCGTGTATAATGATAAAACTAACGGTAAAAAGTAAGATATGGAAAATACGGAGATATTTATATGAAAAAACTAATGAGCCAGATTATGAAATTCGGAGTAGTAGGCTTTCTGTGCTTTTTTATCGACTACGGCATTATGGTAGCCCTGGTGGAGCTGGCAGGCTTTCAGGAGCTCTGGGCCAGCGCCTTCTCCTTTACCGTATCCGTGGTTGTGAATTACATTTTGAGTATCACGGTTGTATTTGACACGGACAAGAACGCAAATCAAGCGAAACAGTTTGTGGTGTTTGTGATCCTAAGCCTCATCGGCCTGGGCCTCAACCAGCTGATTATGTGGGGCGGGGTGGCATGGCTTAAGCAGTATATGGATCGGGCTTATATGATAGTGAAGATCTTTGCCACAGGCGTTGTGATGGTCTACAATTTTATCAGCCGCAAAATGTTTATTGAGAAGAAGGTGGAGTAAGCGTTCGTATCAGAGAGTGAAAAGGCTGCTGGTTACGAAGAGAACCAGGACGAAAAAGGAGCGCTATGAGAGAAAAAAGGATGATGCTTGGCATAAGTCTCCTTCTGCTTGTTCTGACAGGCGTCTCTTTCCTGTTTTTTCCGGCAGAAGAGCCTTCCATGAGCAGTATGCTCCCGGAAAGCCAGGAGGAGCTGCTGGGGACATTGGAAGATACGGAGGAAGAGCTGCTTACCAAGCTGTTGTTTGCAGGAGAGGAGCTGCCCTGTGACCGGGAGACAGGCACCTTTTATCTTCCGGTTGATATGGATAGCAAGGAGTGGGAAGCAGGGGCTTTTACCTCCGCTGAGAAAGGCGTGAAGGTTTATCTCCTTGACAATCCGCTGGAGGATGAGAAGGAAATCTCCGTCCGGGAGGGGAAGCGCTACCGTCTTCTGGCTGTCCGGGACGGGTCCTGCCGGGAATACGCCGTGGTATTTACCGGGCTTCCCATTCTGAGTATCGAGACGAATGAGGAGATACGTTACGAAGAGGTCTATGGAACCATGCGTTTTCTGCTGGCAGATGCCAAGGAGGACTGGGCCTTTGAGAGCGTGATGAGCGGACACATCCGGGGAGGAAGCAGCCGTCTCAATCCCAAGAAGTCTTATAAGATGACCCTCTACAAGGAGAATCAGACAGGAGCCGGAGAGCTGCGGAAAAACAAGGTTTCCCTCCTGGGTATGCGTAAGGATGACGAATGGCTGCTCTATGCCGTTTACAGTGAGGATACAAAGCTGAGAGATAAGCTTTCCCTGGACATATGGAACGAATCGGGAGCATTGGGTATAGAATCCAATGGCTTTTACGGTTATCATATGGAATATATCGAACTGTTTTTGAATGGAAAATACTGGGGGCTCTACGGCTTGATGGAGCCTGTGGATTACAAGCAGCTGGATTTGACGAAGGAGGGGGAGGCGCAGCCGGAGGAGTTTTTGTACAAGCAGAAGGATCCGGATGTATTTGAGCTGAAAGGAAATCATGCAGTCCAGGATGAGGCTCATATGGAAGTCCTGAACCGGTATCTGGAGCTTTTAAATGAGGGAGACGCCGTTTTTAAGCAGGAGATTCCAAAGCTGATTGATGTGGACAGCGCCCTGGAGGTCTGGGTTTATCTTCAGGCAGTTCTGGGAATGGATAATATTGAGAGAAACATTTTTTATCCTGTCCGCTATGAGGACGGACAGTACCGCATGTACTTTATGCCCTGGGACATGGATTACAGCTGGGGCAATGTCCATGATTTTGAAGCATTAAACAGGAGCCGGTTTTCGGAAGAAATCTGGACGATGCGCATTGCCTGGCGGCTGGGAGACCGTCTTGTGGAGCTTGACGTGGAGGGCGCCAGGGAGAAGGCAGCCAGCCGCTTTAAAGAGCTGCGGCAGACAGTATATTCGGAGCGCTATCTAAGAGAGCATATCCAGTCCTATGCGCACCAGATCATAGATTCCGGCGCATTCTGGAGAGACGAAATCCTCTGGTATGACAGCCAGCACAGCGAGGATTTTGAGGGGCTTGCGGATCTGGCCTGTGAGCGGATGCGATTTCTGGATACGGCGCTGGCGGATCCCCTTAAGTATCTGGAATTAAAGGAGTATCAGGAGTGAGAAGACAGAGGGCCCTTATTCTGAACTGCATATTGTTGTGCATGATCCTGGGAGCTTTGTTCCTTGTGCCTGCTCTTGGCAGTCCCATCCGGTACCGCCATCTGGATGGCGTTGAGGCGGCCCGGCTGAAGGACAGCTGCAGTGAGGCAGCGGAGCCCTTTTTTGCAGAATTGCTTTTTTCCGGGGAGAAGCTTCCCTTTGATCGGAACACCTCCACCTTTTATCTTCCCTTGGATATGAAGCAGGAGAAGTGGGAGACGGGAGAGCTTGCCAGCGGCCTTGGGGACGTCCGCCTGCTTTTTGAGGAGGAATTTACCAAGACCTCCAAGCAGGAGGCTATCCGGGAGGGAAAGGCGTTCCGCTTTTACGCCGTGAGGGGGACAGAGTATCAGGAGTGTTACCTGCTGATTACCGGGCTTCCCATTCTTTCCATTGAGACGACAGAGACGGCAGATACCGGCGTCTTTGGGGGAACGCTCTGTTACTGGGATGCCAGGAGCAAGCGGGACTGGACGGGATCCAATATTCTGGAAGCGCATATCCGGGGCAATACCAGCCGCACATATCCCAAGAAGGGCTATAAGCTTTCCCTGAAAACGCAGAATAAGAAGGGTGAGGTTGTTCCCGATAAAAAGCCGCTTTTCGGCCTGCGCACCGATGACGAATGGATCTTAAATGCCATGTACAGCGATTCCTCCAAGATTCGGGACAAGCTTTCCGTAGATCTGTGGAATGGCTATGGATCTAGGGTATCCGAATTTCCCGAAGCAAAATTCGGATCCGACCTGGTGTATGTGGAGCTCTTTTTCAACCAGGAATACTGGGGGCTTTACGGGCTGATGGAGCCGGTGGATTCCAAGCAGCTTGATCTGGCGAAGGAAGAAGAGGGAGAAGCGGCGGAGTATTCCTATAAGGCAGTGGGGCTGCAGGGCGGAGACGCCGACCGCCTTAAGGACGCTTCCCCCCTTGAGCGCAGCCTGGCAGGCTTTTCTCTGAAAGGAAACCATGACAGTAATGAGGCGGCCTCCTGGGAACCGCTGATTTCCTATCTTTCTTTACGGAATCAGGAGGATGATGAGGCCTTTGCACAGGAAGCTCCGCTTTTGATGGATACGGAGGGGGCCTTGAATGCCTGGATCCATTTCCAGGCGGTTCTTGGAATTGACAACCGGGCGAAAAACATGTATTATGTCGCAAAGAGAAGTCATGAGTCTTATCGCATCTATTTTGCGCCCTGGGACATGGATCTGACCTGGGGTGACGCCTTGAGCGAGAAGGATCCAGCGGAACTGAAGGGAGAGGCGGACGAGGCTGTCTGGGATGTGGGAATGAACACGGCTCTTTATTCCGAGCGTATCAACTGGGAGCCGGGCGACCGGCTTGTGGCCCTGGATGTGGAGGATGCAAGATCCAGGGTGGAGGAAAAATGGCGGACTCTCCGGGAAGGGGTGTTCTCCGATGAGAGCCTTACGGGGCATGTAGACCGCCTGGCCCATGAGCTTCAAGATTCCGGAGCCCTGGCACGGGATGCCCTTCGCTGGCCGGACAGCAATTACGGAGAGGATTATGAGCGCTTCAAGCGGATGGCCCTTTACCGTATGAGGATTCTGGATTATTATTTTGACGGGAACCTGGAGGCTTATCTGGGGCTTGGGTATCAATAAAGATAAGGAGCAGAAGATGGATTACAGGCATGAACTGAAATATATAGTGACAGAAAAAGAGATGGCTCTTGCAAAAGGCCGTATCCACGGCCTGGTTTCCCTGGATGTCCACGCGGAGGAGGCCGGTATATACCGTATCCGCAGCCTCTATTTTGACGATTGGTGGAATAACTGTTATCTGGAAAATGAGACAGGGACGGATCCCAGGGAGAAATTCCGAATCCGGATCTATAACGGAAGTAAGGAGCAGATTCACCTGGAATTGAAGCAGAAGGAACACGGCATGACACGGAAGCTGTCCTGCAGGCTTACAGAAGAGCAGTGCAGGACGCTGATGACTGGCAGGATGCTTCCTGTGAACGGAAATGATCCGCCGCTGCTTCAGAAGCTGAATTTACTTATGCGGACCAGATTTTTGAGGCCCCGGGTGATTGTGGAGTATGACAGGATTCCCTTTGCGGAGCGGCTGGGGAATACGCGGATTACTCTGGATCGGAACATAGCGTCCTCGGACGCGCTGCTGCGCTTTTTGGATCCGGAGCTGCCGAGACGGCCCATTATGGCGGCCGGGCAGCATATTCTGGAAGTGAAATACGATGAATTCCTTCCGGATTATATTTACCAGAACCTGCAGCTTAACACCTTAAGGCAGACAGCCTTTTCAAAATATTATCTATGCAGGCGGTATAGTCTGAAAGGGAATTTAAAATAGGGATATTACGGAACTGGAATAGGAGGATAAAAGTATGGGATTTCAAGACGTATTTAAAAAATCATTTTTGGAGGGCTTCACAAGCATGGATATCTCCGCGGGACGGATCATGGCCGTCTTTGCGGTGACCTGCATTCTGGCCTGTTATATTTTTGCAATCTACCGGCTGATGACGCGGAAGTCATTTTATTCCAAGGGCTTTAACGTGTCCCTGGCAGCTCTTTCCGTGATTACGGCGGCAATTATTCTGGCTATGCAGTCTAACCTGGTGATTTCCCTTGGTATGGTGGGAGCGCTCTCCATTGTCCGCTTCCGTACTGCCATTAAGGATCCCATGGATCTGGTATTTTTGTTCTGGTCCATCAGCGTGGGCATCATCTGCGGCGCAGGACTCTTTGAGGTAGCACTTTTGACCTGCCTGGTGGTGACGGTGCTGGTGCTGGTGCTGGAGAACATCCCCTCCTCCAGGGCTCCCATGATGCTGGTGGTGAATCTGTCCGATACCGGCAGCGAGGGACAGGTTCTGGATGTGGTGAAGAAGTTCAGCCGTTTCCACAAGGTGAAGTCCAGAAATCTTTCCGGCGGAAGTATGGATATGGTGGTAGAGGTCCGGGTGAAGGAGGAGGGCACTTTTGTCAAAGAAGTGTCGGCTCTTGGGACGGTACAGACCGTATCTCTGATTTCCCATGACGGAGAGGTAACCTTTTGAGTAATGTTCAGATAACAGGGAGCTTCTATGATCCAGATATTTAAGCTGTGTGGGCGCGGACTGCGTTATGTGAGGCAGTACGGGCCCACTCAATTGTATTATAAGATAAAAGAACGCCGGGAGAGAAACCGGGCGGAGACGGGGTATGAGACGTGGCTTCGGGCACAGATCGAAGCGGAAGAAGCCGCTTCCCCTCAGGCGGAGGAGCTGTCAAAGACAGGGCCTCTTTTCAGCATACTGGTGCCTGCTTATGAGACGCCGGCTCTTTTTCTGCGCCAGATGATAGAATCGGTATTGACCCAGAGCTATAAAAACCTGGAGCTGTGCATTGCAGACGGCAGCCCCTCCGGCGAGGTGAGGAAGATTGCAGAGGCGTATGCAGGGAAAGATTCCCGGGTGCGCTATCAGAAGCTGGAACAGAATCTCGGAATCTCCGAGAATACCAATGCAGCTCTTGCCATGGCGTCAGGTGATTATATAGGCCTTCTGGATCATGACGATCTTCTGCTGCCCGGCGCACTGTATGAGGCGGCAGAGGCGCTGAAGGAAGCAGGAGGCGCAGACGCCCTTTATACCGATGAGGATAAGGTGAATATGGACTTATCCCGTCATTTCCAGCCTCATTTCAAACCGGATTTTAATTCCGAATATCTGCTGAGCAATAATTATATCTGTCATTTCTTTGTAGTGAAGAGGGAGCTTGCCCTGGAAACAGGAGGATTTCACAGCGGCTTTGACGGGGCTCAGGACTATGATTTTATCCTGCGGTGCACGGAAGGAGGGCGCAGGGTGCTTCATATTCCGAAGATTCTCTACTCCTGGCGCTGCCATGAGGCTTCTACGGCGGCCAATCCCGAAAGTAAGCTCTATGCTTACGAGGCTGGGAAACGAGCCGTAAATGCCCATTTAGAGCGCATGGGAACCCCGGGAGAGGCTCTTGCCACTTCTAACTACGGCTTCCATCGGATTCGGTTTTTCCGAAAGGGTTCGAAAATCTTAATAAATTCTTTTGCAAATTTAAATGGACAAACTGGCATAAAAGTTGTATATTATGATAAAGCATGTAACAATTCTGTAACAATTCCGGAGAGCAGTGATTATGTGCTTTTTACGTGTGTCCGGAAGGAAAGGCTTTCCGAGGATTTTTGGGAGGAGCTCTTATCCTCCTGCCAGCGTCCCGGGATCGGCATTGTCTGCGCAAGGGTCTATGACAGAAGAAAGCGGCTTTCCACGGATATTCATATGGAGGGCGTAAGGGATCCTTTTGGGAGGAGCTTACAGGGCCTTAAGAGGGGCGGCAGCGGATATTTTCACAGGGCTGTGCTCTGCCAGGAGCTTACAAAGCCTACAGACTGCTTTCTGGTAAAGGGAAGTCTTTTGAAAGGGGCAGGGAAGCTTACCATAGGCGGGCTGTGCGTATATATCAGAAAACAAGGATACCGGATGGTTTACAATCCGTGGGCGGTGGTGTATGAAGGCAGATAACAGGGTATCTGTGGTGGTTCCCAATTACAACGGAATAGCCTTTGTGGAGCGGTGTTTTAAGGCGCTTATCAAAGATGCGCCTAAGGCAGAGCTTCTTCTTGTGGACAACGGATCCACGGACGGAAGCAGAGAGCTTACAGCCCGGCGTTTTCCGCAGGTCCGGATTATTGCTCTTAAGGAAAATTACGGCTTCTGCCGGGCGGCAAATGAGGGAATGAAGGCGGCTTCCTCCCCCTATGTGATTCTCTTAAACAATGACACGGAAGTGCTGCCGGGCTTTACGAAGGCTCTTGTGTCGGCGCTTCAGCTTGAGCCTCGGGCATTTTCCGCCGGGGCGAAGATGATTCAGCTGCATCACCCGGAAAAAATTGACGATGCTGGTAATTTTTACTGTGCTTTGGGCTGGGCTTTTGCGAGAGGAAAAGACAAGTCTGTGGAATACTATGAAGAGCCGGACGAAATCTTTGCAGCCTGCGGCGGAGCCGTGATTTACCGAAAAGCCGTTCTTGAGCGGATCGGGTATCTGGACGAGTCCCATTTTGCCTATCTGGAAGATATTGATCTGGGCTGGAGGGCAAAAACCGCAGGCTGGAAAAATATTTATGCGCCGGAGGCGAAGGTTCTGCATGTGGGAAGCGGAACCAGCGGTTCCAGGTACAATGAGTTTAAAGTGTCCTTAAGCTCCAGAAACAGCATTTATCTGGCGTATAAAAATATGCCCGCGCTGCAGCTTTTTATAAATCTTCCTTTCCTGCTGGCAGGTTTTGGCATAAAATATCTTTTTTTTGTAAAAAAGGGTTTTGGTAAAACCTATCGAAAAGGCTTGAAAGAAGGGCTTTTGATGTGCCGAAGGGAGAAGAAAGTAAAGTTTTGTTGGAAAAATCTCCCCTGTTATGGTAAAATCCAGTTAGAGCTTTGGATGAATATTGGGAAGAGATTTAGGTGAGAGACATTGATAAAGGATAACCAGCAGCATTTTAACCGGCTGCACGTACTGATAGACGCCCTTGTGATTGCGGCCTCCTGGATGCTGGCCTGGGTGATACAGTTTCAGATGATAGGCGCAACCACGGGACTTACCTTTGGGCAGTATATGATTGTGCTGGCCTTTCTGGTGCCTGTGTATCTGCTGCTTTATATGGCTTTCAGCCTGTATACCACCAAGAGCGTGCGCAGAAAGAGAGTAGAGCTGGGAAAGATTGTGCAGGCCAACACCATCGGTCTGGTGCTGTTCCTGGCTGGCATGTATCTCCTTCGAAGTGCGGCGGATGTTACAGACTATTATTCCAGAATGATGCTGTTTTACTTTTATGTCATTGACATTCTTCTGGAGGGCCTGGTCCGCACGCTGATTCGGTTCGGCCTTCAAAGGCTCCGCCGGAAGGGCTTTAATCAGAAGCATATGATTCTGGTGGGCTACAGCCGGGCGACGGAGGAATACATTGACCGAATCAAGGCCAACCCGGAATGGGGCTATGAGATCATGGGCATTCTGGATGATAATGTGGAGTGCGGCATGCGCTACCGGGGAGTACAGGTATTCGGAAGGACAGAGGAGATTGAGGAGCTGCTTTCCCGGACTGCTCCCGACGAGATTGCCATTACTCTGGGCTTAAGCGAGTATTCCAAGCTGGAGCACATTGTTGCCGTCTGTGAGAAATCCGGCGTGCATACAAAGTTTGTTCCAGATTACAATAATATTATTCCAACCCGTCCTTACACCGAGGATCTGATGGGCCTGCCGGTGATTAATATCCGGCATGTGCCTCTGACCAACACCTTCAATGCAGTGGTGAAGCGGGCCATGGACATTGCCGGAGGCCTGGCGGCCATTGTGCTTTTTTCGCCGGTGATGCTGATTACGGCCATTGCCATCAAGGCCACTTCTCCAGGGCCTCTTATCTATGCCCAGGAGCGGGTGGGGCTTCACAATAAGAACTTCCGCATGTATAAGTTCCGGTCCATGGATGTGCAGTCTCCCAAGAAAGAACGGGGGGCCTGGACCGTGCCGGACGATCCCCGGGTTACTTCTGTGGGAAAGATTATCCGTAAGACAAGCATTGACGAGCTTCCGCAGCTTTTCAATATTTTAAAAGGCGATATGAGCCTGGTAGGTCCCCGGCCGGAGCGCCCCTTCTTTGTGGAGAAGTTCCGGGAGGAGATTCCCAGATATATGATTAAACACCAGGTACGCCCGGGCATGACCGGGTGGGCCCAGATCAATGGCTACCGGGGGAACACTTCTATCCGGAAGCGAATTGAATATGATTTATATTATATTGAAAACTGGACACCTGGGTTTGATATAAAAATCTTATTTCTGACTATCTTTAAGGGATTTGTGAACAAAAATGCTTACTAAATGTCGGAAAGTAGAAAGGGTTATGTTATGGCAGCCAATACAAAAGCAGGAAACACGAGAGGGAGACAGGAGCGTAAGCTGAGCAAAAAGCAGAAAAAGATCAGGAGGAGAAGAAAACTGATTGGGATACTGGCTGCAGAGCTTCTGCTGCTTCTGATTCTGGGCATCGGCGTCTGGGGACTTGGAAAGCTGGATAAATTCCAGAATCTTGACGTGTCGCCGGAGGACGTGGAAATGAATGATATGGAGGATGCTACGGAGGAGGTGCTGAAGGGCTACACCAACATCGCTCTCTTTGGCCTGGATACCCGTGAGATGGGAGAGCTGGGAGCCGGAAACCGGAGTGATACCATTATCATTGCCAGTATCAACAATGAAACCAAGGAGGTAAAGCTGGCCTCCATATTCCGTGATACCTATCTGAACCGTGCCGATGATACCTACGGAAAATGCAACGCAGCATACAAGGCGGGCGGCCCCAACCAGGCCATGGCTATGCTGAACAAGAATTTTGACCTGAACATCAAGTATTTTGTCAGCGTGGATTTCCTGGCGCTGATTAAGACCATCGACCTGCTGGGCGGCGTGGATGTGGATGTGAAGGACAACGAATGGGAATGGATCAACAATTATATGTATGAGACAACGGCGGTGACGGGAGAATTCGGCGTATTTGTGGAGGGGCCGGGACTTCAGACTTTAAGCGGCCTCCAGGCTACGGCTTACTGCCGGATACGTGCCGTGGGCAATGACTACGGCCGGACGGAGCGTCAGAGAACCGTGATCTCACTGATTGCACAAAAGGCCAAGAAGGCAAGTCTCGGAACCATCAACAAGATTATTGACGAGGTATTTCCGCTGATTGCCACCAATATTCCAAAGGCAGAGATGATTAAGATGGCCGCCAGCATGATGTCCTACGAGATGGGTGAGACCAGCGGATTTCCTACCATGCGAGAGGACGTAAAGATTAACAAGGCGGATGTTGTAGCGCCGGCGGATCTGGAGGCCAATGTCAGAGAGCTGCATAAGTTCCTCTTTGACGAGGATGATTACTATCCGTCGCCGACTGTGATTCAGTTTAATGATGAGATATGCAGCCAGACAGGCGTATATGCCAAGGAAGACAGCGGCACATAAGACAGAAAGCTACATGGTTACTGGCCAAAGAGCGGACAGTAACACGAAATGAGGCCGTCGGGAAATAAGACATCAGCCATTTCCCGGCAGCCTCATTTTTGGAGAGATAACGCAGTATGAAGATTGACGTCATTATTCCGGTTCATAAGCCGGGAAAGGAATTTGCGGAGCTTTTAAGGAGGCTGGAATCCCAGACACAGGCCGTTCATAAAATAGTGATTATGAATACCTGGGCAGGAGATTTTCCGGAGGAAGAGGTAAGGGCTTATAAGAACACAGAGGTTCATCATCTGCGGCAGGAGGAGTTTGACCACGGAGGCACCCGGAATGCAGGGGCGGCCTGTTCGGATGCAGACTATCTGCTGTTTATGACCCAGGACGCCCTGCCGGCAGATGCATACCTTGTGGAACGGCTGGCAAAGACCTTTGAGAATCCTCTGGTGAAGGCCGCCTACGCAAGGCAGCTTCCCAGGAAGGACTGCCGGGAGCTGGAGCGGTACAGCCGCAGCTTTAACTATCCGGATAAAAGCCGGATTCAGACCAGGGAGGATTTGGACACTCTGGGGATCAAGGCTTTTTTCTGCTCGGACGTGTGTGCCATGTATGAAAGAGAGACCTTCCTGGAGCTTGGGGGATTTGCGGATCGCACCATCTTCAATGAAGATATGATTTATGCAGGAGGGCTTCTTAAAAAGGGCTATGGGATTGCCTATGCGGCAGAGGCCCGGGTGATTCATTCCCACAATTACAGTGGGATAAAGCAGTTTCAGCGTAATTTTGACCTGGCAGTATCCCAGGCAGACCATCCCGAGGTCTTTTCCGGTATAGCGTCCGAACAGGAGGGAATCCGTCTGGTGAAACAGACTGCGCTCCATTGTATCAAAATAAGGAAGCCATGGCTGATATTTAGTCTTGTGTTTTTCAGCGGATGCAAGTATATTGGTTATAAGCTGGGAAGAAATTATAAAAAACTGCCCATGTGGGCGGTCCGGCACTGCACTATGAGTAAGTGGTACTGGAGATAGATTTACAGACACATGTTTTTGTGGCTGGAAATTGATTTACTACCCGTGTACTTTGAGGGATATTACGGAACTGGAATAAAAAACAGTAATATCCCTCAAAGTGCACAAATCGATTTACAGACACGTGTTTTTGTGGCTGGAAATTGATTTACTACCCGTGTACTTTGAGGGATATTACGGAACTGGAATAAGAATAGGAGAATGTCTATGTGTGGAATTGTTGGTTATATCGGAAGCGAACAGGCGGCGCCCATTCTGCTGGACGGTTTGTCCAGGCTGGAATACCGGGGTTATGACTCGGCCGGCGTTGCCATTTACAACGGAGAAGAAATCAAGGTGGTGAAAGCAAAAGGCCGTCTGAAGGTGTTAAGCGAGATGACCCATGACGGCGCAGCCCTGCCAGGAACCATCGGCATCGGCCATACCAGGTGGGCAACCCACGGGGCTCCCTCAGATACCAATGCCCATCCCCATTACAACCAGGATGAATCCATTGTGGTGGTACATAACGGTATCATCGAGAATTATTTAAAGCTGAAGAAAAAGCTGGAGGAACGCGGCTATACCTTCCGCTCCGACACCGATACCGAGGTGGTGGCCCATCTTCTGGACTATTATTACAAAGGGGATCCCCTGGAGGCCATTGGAAAGCTGATGCACCGGGTGGAAGGCTCCTATGCCTTCGGGATTCTCTTTGCAGATCATCCGGGGGAGATCTATGCGGCCCGCAAGGACAGTCCCCTGATTGTAGGAAGCTCCGAAAGCGGAAATCTGATTGCCTCCGACGTGCCGGCGGTTCTGCGCTATACCAGAAGCGTCTACTACATTCAGAACCAGGAAATAGCCCGGCTGACCAAGGATTCCATGACCTTCTACAACATTGACGAGGAAGAGATTGCCAAGGAGCCGGTGACCATTGAGTGGGACATCAATGCGGCGGAAAAGGGCGGCTATGAGCACTTTATGCTGAAAGAGATCTACGAGCAGCCGGGAGCTGTGAGAGATACCTTCAGTCCAAGGCTTAAGAACGGGGACATTGTCATTGAAGAGCTGGGCATGACAGACGAAGAGATGCTGGCCGTAAAGAAGCTCTGCATCGTGGCCTGCGGTTCGGCTTACCACACCGGCATGACCTGCAAATATGTATTTGAAGGGCTTGCCAGGATTCCGGTAGAAGTGGATCTGGCCAGCGAGTTCCGCTACCGCAATCCGATTCTGGAAGAGGGAACTCTTGTGGTGATTATCAGCCAGTCGGGAGAGACGGCAGATTCCCTGGCGGCTCTTCGGGAGGCAAAGTCTCAGGGAAGGAAGGTTCTCGCCATTGTCAACGTAGTGGGCAGCTCCATCGCCCGGGAGGCAGATAATGTGATGTACACCTGGGCAGGGCCGGAGATTGCCGTTGCCACTACCAAGGCTTACAGCACTCAGCTTATCGCACAGTATCTTCTGGCTATGAAGCTGGCGCGGGTGAGAGGAACCATAACAGAGCAGGCATTCAAAGAGATGCTCTCAGATCTGGAGCGCCTTCCGGCACAGATTGAGCTGCTTCTTGGAAATAAGGAACGGATTCAGCGGTTTGCCAACCGGTATCTGGCGGCGAAGGAGGTATTTTTCATTGGCAGGGGAATCGATTATGCCATTTCCATGGAAGGCTCCTTAAAGCTGAAGGAAACTTCCTATATCCACTCGGAGGCCTGTGCTGCCGGAGAGCTGAAGCACGGAACCATATCGCTGATAGAGGAGGGAACACTGGTGGCGGCTGTTTCCACCCAGGATCACCTCTTTGCCAAGATGATCAGCAATATTGCAGAGGTCCGCACCCGGGGCGCCTTTGTGATGGCGGTTACCAATGTGGGGAATGTGGAGATTGAGAAGAATGCGGATTATGTTATCTACATTCCCAGAACCAATCCATGGTTTACCAATTCCCTGGCGATCATCCCGCTGCAGCTCTTTGCCTACTATATTTCCCTTGGCCGCGGCTGCGACGTGGATAAGCCCAGGAATCTTGCAAAATCAGTGACAGTAGAATAAAACTGTAAAGTCGAAGGGATTTTACCCTTTCGTGCTGTTCCACAGCGGCTTTGAAACAGTAATATCCCTCAAAGTGCACAAATCAATTTGCAGACACATGTTTTTGCGGCTGAAAATTGATTTTATACCCGTGTACTTTGAGGGATATTACGGAACTGGAATAGGAGGAGCTAATTTATGATAAATAAATTGATTGCAAAAATCGAAAAAACAAAGGCGCCCATCGTTATCGGCTTAGACCCTATGCTGAACTATATCCCGGAGCACATTCAGAAAAAGGCATTTGCAAAATACGGGGAAACCCTGGAGGGGGCGGCAGAAGCTATCTGGCAGTTTAACAAGGAAATTGTAGACAAGACCTGGGATCTGGTTCCGGCAGTAAAACCTCAGATTGCCATGTATGAGCAGTTCGGCATTGAAGGCCTAAAGGCATACCAGAAAACCGTGGATTACTGCCATGCAAAGGATCTGGTGGTGATCGGAGACATCAAGCGCGGGGATATCGGCTCCACCTCTGCCGCCTATGCAGTGGGACATCTGGGGAAAATCCAGGTGGGAAGCAAGTGCTGCACGGCCTTTAACGAGGATTTCGCCACCGTGAATCCATATCTGGGAAGCGACGGCGTAAAGCCTTTTATCGAAGTGTGCCAGGAGGAAAATAAAGGAATTTTTATCCTGGTGAAAACCTCCAACCCCTCCAGTGGAGAGTTCCAGGATCGTCTGATTGACGGTCGTCCCCTCTACGAGCATGTGGGAGAAATGGTTGCTCAGTGGGGTCAGGAGCATATGGGAGATTCCTACAGCTATATCGGAGCGGTAGTAGGAGCCACATATCCGGAAATGGGGAAGATTCTGCGGAAACTGATGCCGAAGACCTTTATTCTGGTGCCCGGCTACGGAGCCC
Organism: Candidatus Merdisoma sp. JLR.KK011; assembly: GCF_036941125.1. Lineage (NCBI taxonomy): Bacteria > Bacillati > Bacillota > Clostridia > Lachnospirales > Lachnospiraceae > Candidatus Merdisoma > Candidatus Merdisoma sp. JLR.KK011. The sequence goes on from NZ_JAYWSZ010000006.1 coordinate 192,030, forward strand.
AGGGGGGAACCGGAAAGGATCTCGTTCATTTCTTCAACAACGACGGACTGGGAGCAATCGTAAATTCCTCCAGAGGAATTATTGCAGCCTATAAGCAGGAAAAATACGCTTCCTTCGGATCGGAGCATTTTGCAGAGGCTTCCAGGGCGGCGGTAGAGGATATGGCGGCGGACATCCGCCAAGCCCTGGAGGAATCTCTATGAAATACAAAGAGACGGCAGTAATTGTAGAACAGCAGGAAATTGCTACAGATATCTTCAGCATGTGGCTTCAGACGGAAGCCATTGCAAAGGAAGCCGTGCCGGGACAGTTTATTTCCGTGTACAGCAGCGACAAAAGCAGAATGCTTCCGCGGCCAATCAGCATCTGCCAGATCGACAGGGAAAAGGGCAGAATCCGCCTGGTATACCGGATTGCAGGAAAGGGCACGGAGGAGTTTTCCGGCTGCCGTGCGGGGGATGCCCTGGAGATTCTTGGGCCCCTTGGCAACGGCTTTCCCCTTAAGAAGAACTATGAGAAGGTCCTCCTACTGGGGGGCGGAATCGGAATTCCCCCTATGGCAGAGCTTGCAGCAGGGCTGCCCGGGGAAAAGCTGATAGTGGCCGGTTACCGGGATGGGGAGATCTTTTTGAAAGAAGAACTGGAAGAAAATGGGAAATTATATATTGCCACTGAGGACGGAAGCGTCGGAACAAAGGGCAATGTGTTGGATGCCATACGGGAAAATCAGCTGAGCGCACAGGCCATATTTGCCTGCGGCCCGGCGCCCATGCTCCGGGCATTGAAAGCTTATGCGGCAGAGCGGGGCATGGATTGTTACCTCTCCCTGGAGGAGCGCATGGCCTGCGGCGTGGGGGCTTGTCTGGCCTGTGTCTGCCGTTCCATGGATGTGGATGCTCATACGCATGTGAAAAATAAGCGGATCTGCAAGGACGGCCCTGTCTTTTCGGCGGATGAGATCGAACTATAACGGAAATACAAAAGGGGGGAAAAACATATGGAATGCAGGACAAGTGTGAATCTGGCAGGAGTAGAGCTGAAAAATCCCGTTATGACAGCTTCCGGAACCTTTGGTTCCGGTGCGGAATACAGTGAATTCTATGATTTGGGAGCCCTGGGGGCAGTGGTTACAAAGGGAGTGGCCAACGTGCCCTGGCCGGGCAATCCCACCCCCAGAATTGCCGAGACAGCCAGCGGCATGCTCAATGCCATCGGCCTCCAAAATCCGGGGATTGATGTATTTATCAAAAGAGACATTCCCTTTCTGCGTCAGTTTGATACAAAGATCATTGTGAATGTCTGTGGAAAAACCATTGCCGATTACTGCGAGGTGGTGGAAAAGCTCTCCGATCAGAGCGTGGACATGCTTGAGATCAATGTATCCTGCCCCAATGTGAAGGAGGGCGGCATTGCCTTCGGGCAGAAGCCGGAAGCGCTGGAGGAGGTTACAAGGGAAGTAAAGAAATACGCCAGACAGCCGGTGATTATGAAGCTCAGCCCCAATGTGACGGACATCACAGAGATGGCGAAGGCTGCGGAGGCCGGCGGAGCAGATGTGCTCTCCCTTATCAATACTCTTACAGGGATGAAGATTGACATTCACAGAAGAACTTTTGCCATTGCCAATCAGACGGGAGGGCTGTCCGGCCCGGCCGTGAAGCCGGTGGCTGTGCGCATGGTGTATCAGACGGCCCAGGCTGTGTCTCTGCCGATCATCGGTATGGGTGGAATCTGCAGCAAAGAGGATGCTCTTGAGTTTATCCTGGCCGGAGCGTCGGCCGTGTCCGTGGGTACGGCGAACTTTACCAATCCCTATGCGGCAAAAGAGACGGCGGAGGGCATCCGGGCTTATATGGAGAGGTATCAGGTAGAGGACATCAAAGATTTAATAGGGGCCGTACACCAATAATAAGAGCTTGGAGGGGCAGAAGCGGAAGAGAACCTCTGGCTTTTCCATATCCTGTGTTCGGACGGTTCTCGTACAGACGGTCTGCTCTCATAAAATCATAATCACCAGCCGGCCTCCTTCTGCATATTCTAGATCGTAAAGAATAAATGCAAAAGGAGAGCTTATGGCAACAAAGATTGTAGTAGATGCGGGACACGGAGGAAGCAATCCGGGAGCCGTGTACCAGGGCCGCCGGGAAAGCGACGATGCCCTGCGGCTTGCGATGGCAGTGGGAAAGATTCTGGAGTCAAACGGGTATGATGTGACCTACACAAGAACCAGCGACGTTACCCAGTCTGTGGGACAGAAGGCGGCGATTGCCAATGAGGAGGGAGCGGATCTCTTTGTATCCATTCACCGGAATGCGGGAGAGTATCCGGGACAGTATTCCGGAGTTCAGACTCTTATCTATGACGATTCCGGGATCAAAAAGCAGATGGCTGAGAATATTGACGCCAATCTGGAAGCGCTGGGCTTCCGTAATGCAGGCGTGAGCATCCGGCCCAATCTGGTTGTACTTAACAGCACGCAGATGCCGGCTCTTTTGGTGGAGGCCGGATTTATCGACAGTGACACGGATAACCGTCTCTTTGACAGCCGGTTCCAGGCTATGGCCCAGGCCATTGCGGACGGAATTATGGAGACTTTGGAGGGCGCGCAGGTAACCTCCAGCAATGTATCCGAGGAAGAGCCGGGAGAGGAAGGGCGCCGCTGTCCTCCTATGGACAGACCGCCCCACCGTCCGCCTATGCGTCCGCCCATGCCTCCCATGCCGCCTGCGCAGCCCGAAGAGCCCGAGGAGCTTTACCGGGTTCAGGCAGGCGCCTTCCGGGAGCGTCAGAATGCGGATAATCTTCTGCAGCTTCTGGAAAATGACGGATTCCCGGCCTTTATCGTCTACCAGGACGGCCTTTACAAGGTTCAGGTGGGCGCGTTCAGCCGTTTGAGCAATGCCATTGCCATGGAGCGTGAGGTACGGGAGAAAGGGTATAATACGTATATTACTACTTAAAGAGCTTTGACAGCTGACAGCAGCGGAAAATGAGAGAAGAGCTGCCGGAAAATGCGGCATCAGCAAAGCCTGGTGCTGCATTTCCCGGCAGCCTTTTCAATATCAGTGCCCCATTCCCGGCGGTTCCTTGTCCGCTTTGGGGAAGCTATGAGAACATCAGCAAAGCCTTATTGTTTGTGACAATACTGGGGCCGGAGGTATAGTTAGAAAAATCATCGTCCGCAAGGGTAAATTTGTTCAATATATTGGATTCAGAACCAGAGTGCATTTTGATGAAAGCAGTTTTTTATAATAATCCTCATAGGGCTTATTTCTGTCATCAAAACCGATGGGATAGAAAAGCTTAATTAAAATATTGGTATCTAGTAAGAAAATGTCCCTTTTCTGGGGTTTATAATCAGATAGATGTCTAATTCTTCTTTCCATAATCAGTGATACCCATTCGTTACGGCTTCGTTAAAGGACTGTGAATCTTTGTAATAGCTTTTGGCATTGGAAATAACGATTTCAAAGATGTTGAATTGTTCGTCGGAAATTCCCAATATATTCAGATTATCGTTTAAAGTATCACTGGAATATTTGTTATACAGCTTCCCCACGGCTACATTTAAAAATGGTGACAGGATGCTTTCAATATCTGAAAAGTCAAGGGATACCTTATCGCCGGCATCTATAACTTCGCATATTTTTTTGTAGATAACCTGTCCCTGTTCTCTTGTAAGCGCAGTAGTTGTTCCAAGAATCTCTGATACGTGTAATATTTGTTCCATATTGCCTCCTAAAATACTAGTTTTTTCTGTGTTTCCCAAAAAGACATTTCCAGAGATAAAGGTTACATGAACAAAATCTACGTTTACCAATGCATCATTTAGAATCGAAAAGTCGTAACAGAGCTTGCCAAGGCATTGATAGGATGCCTTCGTATTTTTTAGCTGAGTCGCTGATGCATACCTTGACGGACGAAGTCCGCCCATCCCGAAGGGATATATGTTAATGGGGTGCCCGTAGGGTATATGTTTCTGTAAGAATAAACAGGCTCCCAATTGGACACGTCGGTGAGAGGTGTGGGAGCAGTTTTCGCTTGTATTATATGCAAAATGCCCTGGAAAAGTCAACAGAAATGGGAAAAGTTTAACAAAAAATTCATATAGGGTTACTGGGCGCGGAATGAACAGTAATGTAACCATATAGGACGCAGCAGTTTGGCACAGATTACAGTTGAAAAAAATATTCATATCATATACCATAAGAAAGCAGGAGAAACTAGAACCATGAAGTTTGCATATGAGATTCAGGACAAAACGGTAATAATCCGGCGCTGCTTTGGCTATGGGGACGAAATCGAGATTCCAGGAAGCCTGGCGGGGTATCCGGTGACGGAGCTTGCGCCTTATATATTTTCGGAGCATTTCCGGGAAGAGGAGCTCAAGGAGGGAATTGAAGCCGGGCGGGTCTTTTTCTTTGGGGAAGACGGCGGCCGGGCTTTGTGCGGCTCCCGTCTGCGAAAGGTATCTCTGCCGCCGGCGCTTCAAAAAATAGGAGCCTATGCCTTCTACAATTGCAGCAATCTGGAGGAGCTTTCTTTTTATGGAGGTCTTGAGGATCTGGGAGCCGGACTGTTTACAGGCTGCCATCGTGTGAAACAGCTTAGGCTGGCCCTAGGCCATACAGGCACGTCCTGTCTCCAGGAGATGCTGATGGAGCTGAACGAAGAGCTGCGCCTGACGCTCTGTGGGGAGAACCAGGAAGCAAGGCTGGTATTTCCGGAGTTTTACGAGGAAGGTGTGGAGAATACCCCGGCCCGGATTTTGATGACGCAGATGCATGGCAGCGGTATGCATTACCGGAACTGCTTTTATCAGAAAAAATTCGATTTCCATGCCTATGACGGCTGCTTTTTCCGGGCAAGGGCCCAGGAGAGGGAAGTACTCGTGCTGGAGCTGGCCGTAAGCCGCCTGCGCTTTCCCATGGGCCTGGGAACAGAGGAAAAGGCAGTTTACGAAGGCTGGCTTAGAGAGCATCTGCCGGAAGCCGGGCGGCAGGCGGCAGAGCACAGAGACATGGAGCTTTTGCGCTGGCTTGTCGGTGGCTTCCTTTTTGGAAAAGAGGCTTCCGGGGAGAAAAAATATGCCGGAGAAAAACAGTCCCAGGAGAAGAAGGAGCTTCTGCGCCATATGCTGGGACAGGCAGCAGAGCGGGGCTTTGCGGAAGGCAGCGCTTTTCTTCTGGATGTTTTACATCAGCGGTTTCCGGTCGGGGAAGAACGCTTTGAGTTTTGAACATGGAGGCATGTTCCTTTTAGATATTAGGAGACAAAAAATGGTGATTTACCAGGAACAGGAATTACATCAAAGGCAGGAGCTGCTCGGCGTCCGGATCCTAAGCCAGGCCAGGAATGAGCTCTACCTGCATCTGCGCTTTCTCGATCTGGCTCTTGGAAGCCTCCCGGTAAAGCCGGGAAAAGGCGTCCATCCGGCCGGAACGGACGGCGGCGCGCTCTTTTTCGAGCCGGAGGAGCTGCTGCGGCTTTACCAGACGGGACGCGCCCCTGTGACGCGCCTGTATCTTCACAGTCTCTTTCACTGTCTGTTCTGTCATCCCTTTTACCGGAAGGAGCGAGAGGCAGAGGTCTGGAATCTGGCCTGTGACATTGCCGCAGAGTCGGTTTTGGACAGCCTGCTCTTAAAATGCGTGCATGTTCCCGGCTCTTTACGCCAGGCCGTGTATGCAAGACTGAGGGAAAAGCTTTCCGTGCTCACAGCCGGAGCCGTTTACCGGGAGCTGCTCCGGCTTGAGCTTGGCGGGCCGGAGCTGGCAAGGTGGGAGAAGGCGTTCCATGTGGACGACCATATGCTCTGGGATCGGGAGCAGCCCCCGGCCAGGACAGAGCGGAACCGGAAGCAGTGGGAGAACCTGCGGGAGCGGATGGAAATGGACATGGAGATTTTTTCCAGTGAAGCGGCGGAGGGGAGCCGGGGACTTTCGGAGCAGCTTCGGATAGAAAACCGCCGCCGTTACGATTACCGGGAATTTTTGCGCCGGTTCTCCGTCATAAGGGAAGAAATGCAGGTAGATCTGGATTCCTTTGACTATATTTTTTACAACTATGGCATGAACCTCTACGGAAATATGCCCCTGATTGAACCCCAGGAGACAAAGGAGGTTCAAAAGATTGAGGAATTCGTGATTGTGATTGACACCTCCATGTCCTGCAAGGACACACTGGTGCGCCGGTTCCTGGAGGAGACCTACAGCATCCTGAAGGAGTCGGAGAGCTTTTTTCGCAGCATCCGCATACGGATTCTCCAGTGCGACGACTGTGTTCAGGCAGACACGGAGATTGCAGGCCGGGAGGAGCTTGAGGCTTATATGGAGCACCTGGCCATAAAGGGCCAGGGAGGGACGGATTTCCGCCCGGCCTTTGCCTATGTGGAGGAGCTGCTGGCAGAAAAGAAGTTTTACCACCTGAGGGGGTTGATTTATTTTACCGACGGGTACGGAACCTTTCCGGTGAAAATGCCTCCCTATGAGACGGCATTTGTATTTCTGCAGGACAATTACCGGGATGTGGATGTGCCGCCCTGGGCGGTTAAGCTGATTCTGGGAGAGGAAGAGCTGCTTTACAGATGAATCTGTTTTTCGATTTTAAAAAGAACCCAGGAAGGAGAAATCAATGAGATGAACATAAAACGGGCAAAACAGGAAATCAAGGACACGGTCAGCGCTTACCTTTTAAAGGACGCCTGGGGCGCATACGAGATCCCCTCTATCCGTCAGAGGCCTCTTCTGCTTCTGGGCGCGCCGGGAATCGGAAAGACACAGATTATGGAGCAGATTGCCAGGGAATGCGGCATTGCCCTGGTTTCCTATACCATCACACACCACACGCGTCAGAGCGCCATCGGCCTGCCCTTTATTGTGGAGAAGGATTTCGGAGGGGAGAAAAAAGCAGTTACGGAGTATACCATGAGCGAGATTGTTGCCTCTGTCTACGAGAAGATGGAGAAAACAGGCTTAAAGGAAGGCATTCTCTTTATCGACGAGATCAACTGCGTGTCCGAGACTCTGGCTCCGGCCATGCTTCAGTTTCTCCAGTGCAAGACCTTTGGCTCCCACAAGGTGCCTGAGGGCTGGATCATTGCGGCGGCAGGCAATCCGCCGGAGTACAACAAGTCGGTTCGGGAGTTCGACGTGGTCACCATGGACCGGGTGCGGAAGATCGAGGTGGAGCCGGACTTCCAGGTCTGGAAGGAGTATGCAGTTTCCGCCGGGATTCATGCGGCCATCCTCTCTTATCTGAATGTCCGCCCGGCTCATTTCTACCAGATGGAAAATACGGTGGATGGCCGGCAGTTTGTCACGCCCAGGGGCTGGGAGGATCTGTCCCGGATGCTGGAGGTCTGCCGGCGGATTGGGAAAACGGCAGACAGGGAGGTGATAGCCCAGTATCTGCAGCATGGGCGGATTGCCGGGGATTTTGCCAATTATCTGGAGCTTTATTACAGGTATCAGAAGGATTATGGGATCGAGGAGATCTTAAAGGGAACTATCAAGGAGGCAATGCTCAAGAAGCTGGCCCACGCTTCCTTTGACGAGCGTCTCAGCGTAGTAAGCCTGCTTTTGTCCGGCTGTAAGACTGGATTTTATGAGGGACAGCGTCAAAAGCGGTTTGTGGAGCTGCTGTTTGGAAAGATGAAGGAGGCCAGAAAGCTTCTGACGGCAGGGGAGAAGAAGGGGCCTGCGTCCTGGGAGGTCTTAGAGCAGCTTCGCCGGGAAAATGAGTCCTTCCGGAAAAGCCAGAAGGAGGCGGAGCTTCTGACCAGGGAGCGCGAACAGGAGCTTCTGCGGCTTTGTGCAGTCCTGGATGCTTACGGGCTGGAGCTTAAAAAGGCGTCCCCTGCCACGGGAGAGGAGGCGCTGGATCTTTTGAGGGAGCTGTTTGCCGGGGAACGGGCGGCTTACGAGGAAGGGAAGCTAAAGAATGCCTCTTACCTGGAAAATGCTTTTGATTTTATGGAGCTGGCCTTTGGGGACAGCCAGGAGACGGCAATCTTTGTCACGGAGCTGAACAGCGATCCGGCGGCAGTGGCGTTTCTGGAGGATTATCCCTGCGAGCGGTATGACAGGTATAACCAGAGGCTTTTGTTTGAACAGGGAGATCGGGAGATTCTGGGAGAGATTGACGAGCTGCTGAAGTAAAAAATACGGGGAGAAAAAGAGTATGGAAAAATTAGTGATTCTAGGCACGGGCAATGCCAATGCTACCAAGTGCTATAATACCTGCCTGGCCCTTCAGAATGAACAGGGATATTTTCTGGCAGACGCCGGAGGCGGAAACGGGATTCTGGTTCAGCTTGAGAAGGCCGGAATCCCTCTGGAGGAGATCCATGAGATTTTTTTAAGCCATGAGCATACGGATCACATTCTTGGAATGGTCTGGGTGATACGGATGATTGCGGCCCGGATGAAGCAGGGGAAATACCGGGGAAACCTCAATCTCTACTGTCACCGGGAGCTGGTGGAAACCCTGCTGACCATTGTGCGGCTGACGGTTCAGGGGAAGTTTGTGAAGCTGATTGGAGAGCGTATTTTCCTGCATCCTCTGGAGGACAAGGATGTGAGGGAGATACTTGGGTATGAGATCCGGTTTTTTGATATTCAGTCTGTGAAGGCGAAGCAGTATGGGTTTACCTTCCGGCTTAAGAGTGGGAAGCGGTTTACCTTTGCGGGGGACGAGCCGTACCGGGAGTGTGAGTACGCCTATGTGAAGGATGCAGACTGGCTGCTCCATGAGGCCTTCTGCCTGTACAGCGAAAGAGAGCGGTTCAAGCCCTATGAGAAATGCCACACCACTGTGAAGGATGCCTGCGAAACGGCGGAGCAGCTGGGAGTGAAGAATCTGATTCTGTATCACACAGAGGATCGGAATATAGCCAGACGAAAGGAGCTTTATCTGGCTGAGGGAAAGCCCTGCTTTTCCGGAAGGCTGTTTGTGCCGGAGGATCTGGAAGTGTTTGACTTAGCGTAATTTGAAGCCGTAAAGGGACTTTCCCGTCTTTTTGCCATCGGAAAGGGAGGGCCGGGCAAAATAGTACTCGACTTGTCCTGGGTTTCGGGGTAAAATAAAAGACAGGAATTCAGTTTATGGAAAAGCAAGGAAAAGGAGCGGAAGAATCGATGAACAATTTTCAATATTATACCCCTACGAAGGTCGTATTCGGAAAAGACACGGAAAAAGAAACAGGCGCCCTTATAAAGGAGCAAAGATGCAGTAAGGTTCTGGTACATTACGGAACGGGGAGCGTGAAAAAGAGCGGACTTCTGGACAGGGTGTATGAAGCCCTGGACAAAGAAGGCGTTACCTATGTGAGCCTTGGAGGCGCAGTGCCCAACCCCCGTCTGTCTCTGGTGTATGAGGGCATTGAGCTGTGCCGGAAGGAAGGCGTGGACTTTATTCTGGCCGTAGGCGGCGGCAGCGCCATAGACTCGGCCAAGGCCATTGCTTTGGGGACGAAGTATGAGGGGGATGTGTGGGATCTGTATCTGAAAAAGGACTCTGCAGCGGATGCGCTGCCTTTGGGAGTGATCCTGACCATTGCCGCTACGGGAAGCGAGATGAGCGATTCCACCGTAATCACCAATGAAGAGGGGTGGCTGAAGCGCGGCCTCCACAGCAGCCTGGTCCGCCCGGGCTTTGCGGTAATGAATCCGGAGCTGACCTACACCCTGCCGGAATATCAGACCATGAGCGGATGTACAGACATTCTGATGCACACTATGGAGCGGTATTTTTCCCATGAGATGGATACGGATCTGGTGGACGGCATGGCGGAGAGCCTTCTGAAATCCGTGATGCGTGCGGCCAGGGTTCTCTTGAAGGAGCCGAAGAACTACGATGCAAGGGCAGAGGTTCTCTGGGCGGGAAGCCTGTCCCACAACGGACTGACCGGCTGCGGCCGTACCGGAGACTGGGCCTGCCATCAGCTGGAGCACGAGCTGGGCGGCATGTTTGACGTGGCCCACGGAGCCGGCCTTGCGGCTGTGTGGGGAAGCTGGGCCAGGTATGTGTACAAGGAGGATGTGGCGCGCTTTGCCAAGTTTGCGGTGAATGTGATGGGAGTGGCCTATGATTATGGGGATCCGGAAAAAACGGTTCTCATGGGAATTGAGGCCATGGAGGAATTTTTCCGCACCATTCATATGCCGGTGAGCATCCATGAGCTTGGAGTGGAACTGACGGACGAGCAGATCGGAGAGCTGGCTTACAAGTGTACGTATATGGGGCAGCGGATGATCGGCGGAATCAAGAAGCTTGGAAAGGACGATATTGCCAGGATCTATGAGATGGCCAGATAATGCATAGGCATCGGATGTATTTTTGAAGATTCTGTCAGGAAGTGAAGAAAATGGAAGATACTAGAACAGATCTGGGAACGGAGAAGGTCAGCCGCCTGCTTGTGCGGCTGGCCATTCCCACGATTACTGCCCAGATTGTAAATATGCTTTACAATATCGTGGATCGCATTTACATCGGACATATACCGGGGGAGGGTGCTCTGGCCCTTACGGGGCTTGGGTTATGCTTCCCGGTGCTGATGCTTGTGACGGCTTTTTCGAGCCTGGTGGGTATGGGAGGCGCCCCCCAGGCTTCCATCAGAATGGGGCGTCAGGACATAAAAGGGGCACAGGAGATCCTGGGGAACTGTTTTACCATGCTGGCGGTTTTGGCGGTGATTCTGACAGTGGTATTCCGCCTCAACGGACGGGCGCTTTTGTTCCTTTTCGGAGCCAGTGAGGATACCATCGGCTATGCCCTGGATTATCTGAATATTTATATTCTGGGAACGGTCTCGGTGATGTTTTCCCTGGGGCTCAATGCCTTTATCACGACCCAGGGGTTTACGAAGATCAGTATGCTGACGGTAGTGATTGGGGCGGCGGTTAATATTGTGCTGGATCCGGTTTTTATCTTCGGCCTGGGAATGGGCGTTCAGGGGGCGGCTCTGGCTACCATTATAGCCCAGACGGTTTCGGCGGTATGGGTTTTGAAATTCCTTCTTGGGAATAAAACGATTCTGAGGATTCAAAAGGAAACGATGAGAGTCCGGGCTGCCGTGATTCTGCCTGTCCTGGCTCTGGGGCTGTCGCCCTTTATTATGACCAGCACGGAGAGCCTTCTGAATATCTGCTTTAATACGTCTCTGCAGAAGTACGGCGGAGATCTGGCAGTGGGGACGATGACCATTCTCTCAAGCTGTATGCAGGTGTGCAGTCTGCCTCTCCAGGGCCTGGCCCAGGGAGCGCAGCCTATTATCAGCTATAATTTCGGAGCAAGGAATCTTTCCAGGGTGAAGGAGGCTTTCCGGCTGCTCTTTATCAGCGCCATCTGTGCTTCCTCGGTGATCTGGATCATTGCCATTTTTGTGCCCGGCTTTTTCCCGTCCCTGTTTTCCGGGGATGAAGAGCTTATTACATATGCTTCCTGGGCAATCCGGATTTATCTGGGAATGGCCTTTGTGATGGGAGCCCAGATGTCATGCCAGCAGACCTTTGTGGCCATCGGGGAGGCGAAGATTTCCCTGTTTCTGGCTCTGTTCCGAAAGATTATCGTGCTGATTCCGCTGATTTATCTTCTGCCGAACTTCTTTGCGGATAAAGTGTTTGCGGTGTTCCTGGCGGAGCCAGTGGCGGATACCACGGCGGCGCTTACGACGACGACGCTGTTCTTTTGGAGATTTCGGAAGCTGTCCCAAGGAACGGACTGGACAGAAAAAGCAGGTGTGTAAAATGGAGACTCAGATTAAAAAACTGGATGCGAAAGCATTGGATATGAATGTGATAGCAGAAGCCGGGAGAGTGCTGAGAGAAGGCGGTCTCGTTGCATTTCCTACGGAGACGGTCTACGGCCTGGGCGGAGACGCCCTGAATCCGGCATCCTCGGAGAAGATCTATGCGGCCAAGGGAAGGCCCTCAGACAATCCGCTGATTGTGCATATTGCAAGGGAAGAGGATGTGTACCGGATAGCAGCAAAGGTGCCTAAGGAAGCAAAGGGGCTGATGGAAGCCTTCTGGCCGGGCCCTCTGACTTTGATTTTTCCGAAAACGGATCTGGTGCCGGGGAAGACCACCGGAGGGCTTGCTACGGTGGCGGTGCGGATGCCAAGCGATAAGGTTGCCCAGGCGCTTATCCAGGCGGCGGGCGGCTTTGTGGCGGCTCCCAGCGCCAATGCCTCCGGGCGGCCCAGCACCACCACGGCGGCCCATGTGGCGGAGGATCTGGACGGAAGGATTGAGATGATTCTGGACGGGGGACAGGCAGTGATTGGCCTGGAATCCACCATTGTAGATGTAAGCGAGGGGAAGCCGGTGATTCTGCGTCCGGGAGCAATTACAAAGGCTATGATGGAGGCAGTGATCGGGCCTTTGGATGTGGATGCGGCGGTGATTGCCGCAGATTCCGGCGTAAAGCCTAAGGCTCCCGGAATGAAATACCGCCATTATGCCCCGAGAGCGCAGCTGACTATTGTGGAGGGGGAGACGGAGGCGGTGATTGCTGCGGTGAACCGCCTGACAGCCGAGGCAGAGGCGGCAGGAAAGCAGGTTGGGATCATAGCCACGGACGAGACGGCGGGCCGGTATAAAAAAGGCCTGGTTAAGAGCCTTGGCGCTCGCAGCTGCGAGGAGGAGATTTCCAGACATTTGTTTGAGGTCTTGAGGAGCTTTGACGAGACAGACGCAGATTATATTTATTCGGAGTCCTTTGAGACGGCGGCCATCGGGCAGGCAGTTATGAACCGGCTTCTGAAGGCGGCGGGGTATCGGGTGATTGAGGTGTAGCGGATAGAACGCAAGAAGTAAAGAATTCAGCGAAAGATATTCTGGATAGTGAAAGCAGAGAGGTGTGATTTTAACGAATGGCATTTCTCTGCTTTTTTGTTATCCGGATTTCTTCCTTTTCTTTTCATACATATGATGTTTATAATAATGCATAGGACAATTTTAACAAAACAGTGTTATATAAATTATATGTTTTAAAAGAAAACAGTTATAATAAATAACAGAAGTTCTTCCCTGGGAGGAACCGTCTATCTAGATCAAGATCGATTCGGTCATATTTTCCAAGAACAAAAATTTAGATGAAAAGGAGGTCGGCAGGAGCTTAATCTGCTGGATGATTTTCTCTTTGATGCAGCTACGGAGGATTTGGAGGCATGTCAGATAATGATTGAGCTTTCAATGGGTATTACCTTGAAGAGTATCCGCTGGAAGGAAGGTCAGAAGGTAGTACATAATCTGCCGGGAAAACGGGGGATTCGGATGGATTTTTGCGTGGAGGACGGAGACGGGAATTTCTTTGACCTGGAGATGCAGAAGCAGAACCAGGGCAATATCCCCAAGCGGACCAGATTTTATCAGGCGCTTACGGACGCTCCCTTTTTGAAAAGCGGAGAGGTTGGTTTTGATAATCTGAAGCCGGCATATCTCGTTGTTATATGTGGCTTTGATTTGTTTGGCTTTGGGAATTATCGCTATACCTTCGGAAATTACTGCGAGGAGATCCCAGGATTATACCTTGGAGACGGCTGTAAAAAGATTTTACTCAATACCGGAGGGAATAATGACAAAGAAGTGGATAAAACGCTGATAGATTTTCTTCACTATATGGAGAACAGCGACGAAGCCGCACTCCCGGCAGGGTGTGATGAACGTCTTAGGCATCTGCATAAAAAGATTGTGAATATCAAATCCAGTGAAGAGATGGAGGTAACTTATATGAAGATGCAGGAACGTGACAGATTGATTTAGGAAGAAGGAGAAAACCGGGGCAGAGAAACCGGAAAGGCAGAGGGTAAAGCGGAAGAACTGGTACGGATTATTTGCAAGCTTATGAAGGAAAACCGGACGCCGGAAGAGATTGCCGATCTTCTTGATGAAAAAGAAGATAAAATCAGTGCCATATGCCAGGCTGCAAAGTTGTGCGAACCCGAATGTGACTGCGGAGAAATCTGTGCAATTCTGGCAAAAAAACAAAATTAAAAATTTATTTTGCTTGAAAAAAGTTGGAAATTTGTTAATCAGATATGGAAAGGCGAATATGACATAGAAAAAACACAAAAAACACTATCCAAAACCATAAATATCACTGCTTACAGTGACAACACACTTGTAGGCTGCCTGCGTATTCTATCAGATGGTTATTACTTTGGAACAATTACGGCGCATTTTATGCGCCGCCGTTTGTCCCCAGCAGCTTGTTTCACAGTCTGCGTGTAAAAAGGTGTAAACATTTTTACAATGCATTTTGTTACACACCCTAACATAAAAAATACGATAAATACGGCATCTCTGCTATATTTATCGTATCCCTAACCAATGCGGAAGATGGGACTTGAACCCACACGGCACGAATGCCACAAGATCCTTAGTCTTGCTCGTCTGCCAGTTCCGACACTTCCGCAGCTCTTGCTGCCTTCAAGCTGTTATCTCAAAGCGCTTAATCATACTACCATTTTCAGAAGAAAAAGTCAAGTGCTATCTTAATAAAAAATGTCAAAAAATTTAGAAAAAAAGTGTTGACATTTGAATGGAAATTCGGTAGAATACTATTTGTTCGCAGGAGTGGCGGAATGGCAGACGCGCAGGCTTCAGGTGCCTGTAGTCGCAAGGCTGTGTGGGTTCAAGTCCCATCTCCTGCATAGATTAAAGATGTGATAAATATAGCAGAGATGCCATGTTTATCACATTTTTTAATGTTTGGGTATAAGAAAAGTGAGTGTAAAAATGCTTACAGTTTTTACGCAGACAGTGGGTTAGGCCGTTCTATCCATTTGCCGTCTTGCTTATTTTTACAGATAATTTCAAATAAAAGGGAAAAACAGGAAAAATAAAAAACGATAGTGCCAGACAATGCCGATATGTGATAAAATAAATCATATATCGGCATTTCCTGTTTTAGGGAAAGCAATGCCAGAGGAAAGGGGAAAACATATGAAAAGCGAAGCAATCAAAAAATTGTGTGAAGAAAAGCAGATCCGTATGATCGATTTCAAAATGACAGACATCGACGGACGCTGGCGCCACATCACCATTCCGGTAGAACGGTTCGGGGAAAGCACCTTTACCCAGGGAATCGGCTTTGACGGCTCCAACTACGGCTACGCCCCCATCGAGAAAAGCGATATGGTGTTCCTGCCCGATCCGGACACAGCCTACATAGACCCATTTGCAGAGGTTCCGACACTGACCATGTGCGGCAACGTATGCACCATCGGAAAGGGTGAAAACAAACCCTTCGACCAGTACCCCAAAAACGTAAGCCTCCGGGCTATAGAATATATGAAGGAAACCGGCATTGCCGACCGCATGGTCATCGGGCCGGAATTCGAATTCTACCTCTTTGACAGCGCCCGGTTCGAGGTCTCACCCCGCCAGTGCGGCTACCGCATCGACGCCAGACAGGCCGACTGGAACTGCAGCCTTGACACCAGAGGCAACAACGGTTACGAGGTTCCCTACAAGGGCGGCTACCATGTGGCGGCTCCCCAGGATGTAGGCTACGATCTCCGCAGCCGCATGTGCATGATGATCGAGGACTGGGGCATCCAGGTAAAATACCACCACCACGAGGTAGGCGGCCCCGGCCAGATGGAGATCGAAGTAGAGCTTGACGACATGCCCAGCATGGCCGACAACACCATGATTATCAAATACATCATCAAAAACCTGGCAGCCGAGGAAGGAAAAACAGCCACCTTCCTGCCCAAGCCCATCTATCAGGAGGCAGGCAGCGGCATGCACGTACATATGCTGCTTCTGAAAGACGGCCAGCCCCTCTTCTACGATGAAAACGGCTACTCCGGCCTAAGCCGCACAGCCCACTACTTTATAGGAGGACTTCTGAAGCACATCGCATCTCTGTGTGCCTTCACCAACCCCTCCACCAACTCCTTCAAGCGTCTCGTACCCGGCTACGAGGCTCCCGTGACCATCGGCTACGCCACCTCAAACCGCAGCGCCGTCATCCGGATCCCGGCCTACGCCAAAACACCGGAGACCAAGCGCTTCGAGCTTCGGAACCCCGATGCCACAGCCAACCCCTACTACGCCTACGCCGCCATCCTCATGGCCGGCCTGGACGGAATCGGGAACAAAATCGATCCCTCCGAACAAGGCTGGGGCCCCTACGACTTCAACCTCTACACCCTGTCCGAAGAAGAACAGAAAAAAATCAAAGGCCTCCCCAAGTCCTTAGGCGAAGCCCTTGACGCCCTGGAAGCTGATCATGATTACCTGACCAAAGGCGGCGTATTCCCAGAACGCCTCATCAACGTATGGCTGACCAGAAAACGCTCAGAACTAAAAAAACTCGACCAGATCCCCAGCCCCGCCGAGTTCAAAATGTACTTTGACCTCTAAACCACCGATAATTAACACACATCCGCAACACCCCTTAACCTGCAGCGTCTCACAACAAAACCGCTGCAGGTTAAACATTTACCACATAATCCCAAAACAAAAGAGCTGGAAATAGTACTCCCACTCTTGTCCGCCTTAAAAAAACAAAAATAATTTCTCTGCATCCAAACGCCGCCCAGATAAGTCTAATAAGTGAATGTACATTCAAGCAACCCTAAGGAGGTAAGGAATGAAAAGAGACAAAACGGAAGAGCTGCTTTTGAAAGCCAGAGCCTGTGACGGGGATGCGTTTGTGGAACTGATGGAGCTGCACAAGCAGTCCATGTACAAAGTAGCAAAGGCATATCTGAAACGGGAAGAAGATGTGGCGGACGCCATATCGGAGACCATACTGGACTGCTTCGAGCATCTGGAAAGCTTACGGGAAACACGCTATTTCGGAACCTGGCTGGTACGGATTCTCATCAATAACTGCAACAATATAAGAAAATCCAACCAGCGCACCGAATGCACAGATCAGATAGAGGTTCTGTCGGGAGGAGGCAGAACCGACGAGAGGACGAGAGCCTTTCTGGATTATCTGGAACCCTTGGAAGAGCAGGACAGGCTCCTGATGATCCTGTATTACGTATGGGGCTTTCGAACCAGAGAAATATCGGAAATTCTCCGTATGAAGGAGGCAACCGTAAAATCCCGAATGCAGCGGGGCAGACAGAAAATCAAGCAGGCATTTTTTCCCATGGTGGTGTAGAGGAGGCAAGATTATGAGCGAGGATAGAAAAAGATTAGAAGAGCAGGTATTAAAGCAGAGTATACCCATTTCCAGGATAACCGAGGATAAGATCCAGGCAGCCTATGACATTGTACGGGCCAAGAGCCGTCAGAAGGCCAAGGTAACACCTATGCGCAGCAGACGTTCCCTCCGCCATGTTTGGGCGGCCGGCCTGGCAGCAGCTCTTATAGCCGTTTCCGGCCTGGGTGTTATGGCGTCTATGGGATATTTTACAAAGAATGTACAGGAGGCAGACGGCAAAGTGTCCTACTCCTTTGAGGTAAATTACGAATTAAAGCCGGTAGAAGTCAAAGCAGAGCCAACCTACCTGCCGGAAGGCATGACCAGGCAGGAGGAAGGAAAATACTTCCTTGACGGTAATTATGGTCATGGTATTTCCATTATGCCGATGAACATGGTAAATATTGACGCGCAAAAGGAAATGCTGGACTTCAGCCGCGTGGAGCAGGTGGAAAAAACCACCATCCAGAATATGGAGGCCCATATCATTACCTATCAGGAGAGGGACAAATATTTAACAGGCGAGGATTTGTTCTTATTCAATCCGGAGGACGGCTATGTAATCCGCATTTTCGGTGACAATGCAGTTCCTGTGGAGGAAGTAAAGAAGGTGGCCGAGGGCTTGAAGATCACTGTTACGGAAAATGAGGATCTGACCTATGCTCTGACTCCGGAAGAGCGGCAGAAGCAGGCGGCGGCAGAAGCCGACGACGCAGAGTGGGAGAATCTGGTGGAAAAGGGCGTTGCCACCGATCAGATTACCAAGCTGGGCGAAACTTTGAAATGCGAAGGATACGGCGCAAGCTACACGGTAAACGAAGTAAAGATTTACGACAGTCTTTTTGATGTTCCCGGCTACACGGAGCAGGGCGTCTACGATATGGAGAGATTGAGCCCCTGGCTGAACGCCGACGGAACCCACAAGCCCTATCAGCGCATGCACCTTGATCAGGAGGGTGAAATTCTGGAAGAGACAGAGGCAGCGCCGAAATTCCTGGCAGTGCAGGTTACGGCAGAGCAGTATATCGGCTACAATGAATTTGATAATGAAACTACGCAGGATTCTACCGCTCTGGATGCATCCCTGGTTTACGTGGAAAAGCGCGCCGACGGAACCTGGAACTTTAAGAAGGACAGCTACGAGGCAGTTCCAAGTGAGCGGTATGAGCTTCAGATGGATCATTCCGCCTTCTACTTAAGCCAGCCCGAGAACGTAAGCGGCGAGGGACGGATGCATTCCTTCTTCTACCGTTCTATGAAAAAGGGCGAGAGCCTGGATTATACGCTGATCTTCGCGGTAGACGCAGACCAGATGCCGGGCGGCAGCCTTGAGAATATCGTTCTTTGCTTTAACGGCACAGGCAATGATCCGACAAATCCCATGTGGAGCGCACTGACAGAGATGAAGTGAGATTTAAACAATATAACAGGGAGATGCAGCTTGAATCCGCTGCATCTCCCTGTTATGTTGGACTGTCAGCTTTCTGACAGTCCGTCTTATGTAAAAGGCATCTGCCTGTTGTTGTTTGCCGAAGCTGGTCAGCACCCATAAGCACCGGCAGCCTCTTTCTTTGTTAGTTCTATCTTATAAAAAGATTATGTCAAATATGTGTCTGAATTCTGAAAAAAAGGTGAGGAGATTCTAAATTATTTCTAAATTATGCCATGGATCTCTTGTAACCTCCATGTTAATCAAAGAAAATCCATTGACGCCTTTTTTTCAAGAACGTATAATAGGAGGCAGCAAAGCAGACAGGTAAGGAGAGGTTATGGGCCAGAAGAAGATTTATGCCGTAAAGAAAGGGAAGACAACAGGACTGTTTGATTCCTGGAGCATGTGCAGCGATGCGGTGAAAGGATATCCCGGCGCAGAATTTAAGGGCTTTGAGACAGAAGAGGAGGCCAGGGCATATCTGGGAATGGAGCCTGGGGAAGGGAACAAAGAAATAGAGAAGCATGCAGAAAAGATACCAACAGGACAGGTGATCGCATACGTGGACGGAAGCTTTGACCAGGCAATTGGAAGGTACTCCTTTGGCTGCGTCCTTCTGATTCCGGGCGGCGGAATCATCCGGGAGTCGGGCAGCGGAAGCGAACCGGATTCCCTGGCCATCCGCAATGTTGCGGGTGAGATGTTAGGCGCTATGTACGCAGCCCAGTGGGCTCTGGCAAAGGGGTATAAGGCCATAGAGATCCGCTACGACTACCAGGGAATTGAGAAATGGGCCACAGGCGCATGGAAGACAAACAATGAGCTGACAAAGAAATATGCCGCATTCATGCAGCGCAAGCAGACCCAGATCCGTATTTCCTTTCAAAAGGTAAAGGCTCATTCCGGGGATTATTACAACGAGCAGGTGGACAAGCTGGCGAAAGCTGCCTTGACAGAAGCTGATGGAATTCCCAAGATTTGCAAAGGGGAGCCCGGGACAGAATAAAAGATATGGGCGGAAGATAAAAAAGCTCTCACAGCAGACTGTGGGAGCTTCGGCTTAAAACAGGAAAGCTGGAAAAGAGACTTGAACTCTCGACCCCTTCATTACGAGTGAAGTGCTCTACCGACTGAGCTATTCCAGCTTGTGCTTTTCAGCATTTGATATTATAATCCAAAAAGAGCATTTTGTAAAGGGGTAAATTAAAATGAATAAGAAACAATTGTGTAAATGGAGTAAAAAGAGCGGAAATTGGCTGATTTTTGCCCTGTGTCTCTTCCTTTCCGGCTGTGGAACGGAAGATGCGTCAGAGGGCGCCGTACTTGCGGAGGCGCCTTTGGTCAATGTGGAGGCGGCGGGCCGGGAGATTCAGATGGAGCTTGAGCAGAAAGCAGAAGAAGAGAGAAAAGCTGCCCAGGAAGCAAAACAGGCGGAAGAGGAGGAGAGGCTTCGCGCAGAGCAGGAGAAAGCCGAGGAGGAGGCCCGGCAGGCAGAAGAACAGAAGGCTGCAGCAGGCAGGTATCTGGTAGCCATCGATCCGGGCCATCAGGCAAAGGGCAATTCCGAAAAGGAGCCCATAGGGCCGGGAGCTTCCGAGATGAAGGCCAAGGTAGCCGGCGGAACCTCCGGTGCAGCCAGCGGCTTAAGGGAGTATGAGCTGACCCTGCAGGTAGCCTTAAAGCTGAAAGAGGAGCTGACGGCCCGGGGATATGAGGTGTTGATGATCCGGGAAACCAGCGATGTAAATATCAGCAATGCAGAGCGTGCCCAGAAGGCAAATGAGGCCCAGGCAGACGCATTTATCCGAATCCATGCCGACGGCTCCGAGAACAGTTCGGCCAGCGGCATTATGACCATCTGCCCTACGGCGGATAATCCTTACACACCGGGAATCTATGAGAGCAGCCGGGCCCTGTCAAAGGCAGTTCTGAATCATATGGTAAGCGTCACGGGGGCAAAGGCAAGAAAGGTCTGGGAGACAGACACCATGAGCGGAATCAACTGGTGCCAGGTGCCGGTGACCATTGTGGAGATGGGATTTATGACCAACCCGGAGGAGGATCTTAAGATGGCCTCGGAGGAATACCAGCAGAAGCTCGCCCGGGGCATGGCGGACGGCCTGGACGAGTTCTTCGGCATTGCGGCTGCTGGAAGCTCCCCGGAAGGAGAGATCAGCGAATAGCGATTTGACACATTTTCATGGCATTCAAAGCATTCTCGTGGCTTTCCGGCATAACGCCGGCGCAGCAGGAAGCGGTGACGCTCACGGGAAGCTCCGGGAAAAAGGCTTTTAACACCATGGCATTGGAAATGACGCAGATATCCGTACAGAGCCCGATAAGCTCTACGCTTTCCAATCCTCTTGGATAGTGGGTTTCCAGGTAGGCCGGCAGATCCTTTGCCCCGAAGGTGAGCTTGTCCAGAACCGGGGAATGCCCGGCGTCACGCAGAGCCTTAAGCTCTGGGCAGAGCTCCCAGCCGGGCGTGCCCTTGATACAGTGGGGAACCGGAAGATTCTTCCCCTCCTGAGTCTCCATATAATCTTCGGAATGGGTATCTCTGGTGTAGAGCACATCCCCCTCAAACTCCTGGATGCGCTTTACAACATTCGGAACAATAGCCTCAGCCTCCTTCGTGCCGAGGGCGCCGTCGATAAAATCATTTTGCATATCAATAACGAGAAGAAGCTTTTTCATGCACATACCTCCATAATTGTAATAAAGCTATTATAATTCCGGAAGGAGATACTGTAAAGGAAAGCATTAGACAAATTTTTTAAATTTCCTTATTGACAATTCACTTTAGAAATGCTAATATAATCTAGCGCATTAAGCGTAGATGCTGATGTAGCACAGGCGGTAGTGCGTCGCATTGGTAGGGAGATTCTTACCGGCAGCAACAATTTCATACTAAGCTGCTATAGCACAGTCGGTAGTGCGCAACATTGGTAGTGTTGAGGTCACCAGTTCGATTCTGGTTAGCAGCTCTGAAATGATTAAAAATAAAGGCTTTTCAAGGAAATTACTCTTTGAAATGTCTTTATTTTTATTCTACTGTCTGAACCAATGATTCTTTTCTATCTTCTATCTGTTTTGAGGTAGGAATTTCGTGGTTTTGGGAAGAAATCATACTATTACCATACTATTTACTAAGGGAGTGTGAACCGGACCATTAAATTTTAACGGGATTCATGGAGAGATACTTGGGTTACTGTTCACTCACCGCTATTCCGCGAGGTGTTTCCGCACATTTTGTGCGGAAATCCCGAGTTTTTCAGTGCGAAATCGCATCTTTTTGTGATTTCTGTGCATTGCGAAGCGCGTTACTGGTCACGGAGTGAACAGTAGCATACTTGGTAGTCCAACATTTTTTTAATCACAAATTTATTGTTTTCCAAGTATTGGTTTGTTATAATTTAGTTGATATAGTATAAAATTATGAAGTAACAGAAAGTATATTTTGTGTCGTGTGAGTATTTCCATATCACTCTTAACGTATATGAGATATGGACATAGTTGAAAGGATGTGTTTTTATGGCGTATGATACGTTAGTCAGAGAAGCGAAAGACCTTCCAGAAGATATGATAGAGCAGGTAATTGATTTTATGAGGTTTTTGAAATACGCTTCGGAAAAAGAGCAGGCAAAGCATTCTAGTAATAATATTACATTTCGCAGAGCGGTAAATCCGTTAGCGGATGAATTTATTTCTATGGCAGAGGATTTTGACGAAACACCGGAATGTTTTAAGGAGTATATATAATGTATCTATTGGACACCAATGCCCTCTTATACTTTTTGTATGATAGCGGAAAACTTTCAAAAAGAGCATCAGACATCATTTACCGTAATGATGAAAAAATCAATGTAAGTATTGTTTCTATGTGGGAAATTGCGATTAAGTCAAGCATTGGGAAATTGGAAATTAAAAGTTCAATTTCTAAAATTGCGGAAACTTGTGAAAACGAGCAATTTGATATTCTTCCTATAAAACCGTTTCATCTGGACAAAATCGAACGACTCCCTGCGATTCATGGAGACCCATTTGACCGACTGATTATTTCACAGGCCATTTCAGAAAATCTTGTAATTATTACGAAAGACGGAACAATACCAATGTATAATGTTAAGGTTTTATGGTAAGCTGAATTTAAGGATATCTGCATAGCTGTTCCACAGGACGTCCGAGGATTGATTTTAAGGATTGGGATTTTTAAAATATATTGACAATTTTCAGAATTCAGAATATTTGATATAATTAGATAAATTTAAAGAGTTGATAGATGATTTATCAGTTTGACTGTGTGACAGTTGCAAGTGCTTAGAGAAGCAAAAGTTTACCTAATGGGGTAAGTGCGCTTTTCTTTTTTTGTTGTCTGAAAACTCAAGTTTGACACCAAAATCAATGGGAGGCCGGTAAAATGAAGGCTTTTCGAGGTACAATGCTTCGAAAGGCCTTTTATTTCATTTAGGATATTAATATAAGATAATAAGAAGCGAGAAGCAAAATTTTATATAGAGCAGCTTTAGGAGAAGCAGATTGCCGTTCATGGCAGTCTGCTTCTCCTTTTTTGCTGCCGCTGGTTGGAGAAAGGCGACGGCGGCTGGCATCAAATGGTACAAGTATCTAAAAAATAGCTGATATCATATACTGATATAAAACGGTATAGGAAAGAAGATTATGTCAAATGAATTGCTTGTGGCCGTGGTTGGACTAATTGGAAGCCTTTGTGGTTCTGTAATCGGCGTATTCGGAAGCGCAAAAGTCCTTACATACCGTGTTGCAGAGCTTGAAGAAAAAATAAAAAAGCAGTATGAAAGCTGCTCCGTGATAGATGGCCGTGTAGATAGGCTTGAAGAAAAGCAGGCGGTAATGGAGGAAAAAATAAAGATGGCAGACCGCAGGATTGAAAACCTAGAAAAGAGAGGACGAAAAGTATGAAAAAAATTGACTGGGCAAGAAAACTGACGAGCAGGAAGTTCTGGGCGGCGGTTGCAGGATTCGTAACCCCGCTTATGACAATGCTGCACGTATCTGACAGCACGGCAGTGCAGGTTACGGCTCTCATTATGGCTGGAGGTACATTGATTGCCTATATTATCGGCGAGGGATTAACAGATGCTGCAAATATTGAAATGAAGGAGAATGTAAATGAGCAAAAAAGTAATTGACGTATCCAGTTACCAAGGAGAGATTGACTGGGGCAAGGTAAAGGCTTCCGGCATCCAGGGCGCAATCCTTAAGGTGATCCGCAAGGATCTGAACCCAGACAAACAGTTTGAGAATAACTGGAAAGGATGCGAAAAGGCCGGCGTTCCGATTGTTGGAGTATACAATTATTCCTATGCTGCCACAGCGTCCAAAGCCAGAACGGATGCGGAAAAGGTGTTGTCTATCCTGGCCGGACGCAAAACTAAGGTTTGGCTTGATGTGGAGGATGCCAGCCAGAAGGGGCTGGGAATCACCCTAATCCATATCATCCAGGCATACCAGGAGGTAATAGAGGGGGAAGGCCTGGAATTCGGAGTTTATACCGGCCTGTCATTTTATAACAGCTATATTAAGCCCTGGGCCGGTTATCTGACCTGCCGGTTTTGGATTGCCCGGTATCCTTCCAGTGCAGCGATGCCGGTGGATGAGCTTCCGTCTATCGTTGAGCAGCCGGTAATCAAGCATATCCTGGAAGGATGGCAGTATAGCAGCAAGGGACGAATTACGGGGATTTCCGGAAATGCGGACATGAATCTCTGGTACGGGGAAATTATGAGTACGCCTGAAGTACCGCAGAAAAACCCTTATTCGGCCCCGGATAAAATCCTTGAGCTTAAACTTATCCGGATGCGCGGTGATGATGTGGGCTGGGTACAGTATCATTTGGTCCGCCTTGGCTTCCTGCCGGCCGAAAACAGCAAGGGAAAGAGTAATATTGATAAAATCTTCGGCCCGGCCACGAAAGCGGCTGTCATGGCGGCACAGGCGCATTACGGCATCTCTGTGGACGGTATTGTCGGATCTGTGACGGTATATGTTCTGCGCTACAATTAAAATTTGTCATGGAAATGGAAAAGTATTAAAGATACAATGGTTTTAGATAGTAGTAATAAAATTATTTATGTTGAAATGCACTCCCATGTAGTATATACTATAAAAGCACAGGAATTCAGTGCATAAAACCAGAAAACAAAGGATGGAGAAAAATTATGGCATTACTGAAACAGTGGCGTGATATGGCTTATGACCAGGAAGCGAACAAGGGAGACATTCAGAGATTTTGGGCAAAATATTTTGACATAGAAAAAGGCATCTACGAGCAGCTTCTGGGAGATCCGGACACAGAGGTAAAGGGAACTGTAAAGGAGCTTGCAGAAAAGTACGGCCAGGATGTTATGACCATGACCGGCTTTCTGGACGGCATCAACGACAGCCTGGCAGAGCCCAACCCCATTGACGATATGGAGGAGGACACAGTTGTATCTCTGAAGTTTGACAAGGAAATGCTGTACAAGAACATGGTAGCGGCAAAGGCAGACTGGCTCTACGAGCTTCCCCAGTGGGAGGCGGTTTTCTCGGAGGAGAAGCGCAAAGAGCTTTATCTGGAGCAGAAAAAGTCCGGTACCATTGTAAAAGGGCCTAAGATCGGAAGAAACGATCCCTGTCCCTGCGGAAGCGGCAAGAAGTACAAAAAATGCTGCGGAAGATAGAACGGATGGGAATGATATTCCTGGCGCTTGGGGCTTTATGCGTCCTCTATTATATAGGGATTGTGCTTTACGCCGGTCTGAGGGCTTCCTTTTCATGGTTCTGGCTGTTTCTGGGAGGGGCCTTTTTTCTGGCGGGGGCAGTCTGCCGCATTCCGGTGCTTCATACGGCTTTTGAGCGGCTCCCCTCTCTGGTAAAAGTCATGGGCGGCATTTTTTTGGCAGCCGGCCTGGCAGGATTTTTGTTTGTGGAGGGATGCATTATAAGCGCAATGACAGGAAGCGGGGAGGAGCCGGTGGATTATCTGATTGTCCTGGGTGCCCAGGTAAAGGGAACCAGGGTAAGCAAAGCCCTCAGCCAGCGCCTTTCCAGGGCGGCAGAGTATCTGATGGAGCATGAAGATACCATCGTCATTGTGTCCGGCGGACAGGGGCAGGGAGAGGACATTTCCGAGGCTTCTGCCATGAAAACATGGCTTATCAGCCGGGGAATCGAAGAAGAGCGGATCCTGGAAGAGGACAAGTCCGTCAATACCAGCCAGAATATCCGTTTCAGCAAAGAGCTGATGGAGAATCCGGAGGCTTCGGCGGGCATTGTGTCCAATGATTTCCATGTGTTCCGGGCTGCGCACATTGCCAAAGCCCAGGGACTTGATGCCATTCCCATTCCGGCGCCTTCGTCTCTTGGCATGTATCCTCATTATATGGTGAGGGAGGCCTTTGCAGTTGTGAAGGATTTGGCAGTGGGGAATATGGTATTTTAGAGGATTTTATCGGGCGTTTTTTTGAGGCTTTGATTCCGGCCTTGTGCAAAAGAATCTTGGTGTTCTGGTTCTTTTCGCAAGGCTGTTTTTATCCGGACTTTAATGGAAAAGAAACGATAGGGATATTATGGAACTGGAATTAAGAAGGTAAAGTCGCAAAGGCGCACGAGAGGAACTTTTATGAGTGTTCTTTCGAATAAAAGTTTCTCTCATTACCGGTGTGTCGAAGCGACTTTACCCTTTAGTGCTATCGCGCAGCGATTTTTACTAGGAGGACATATAATGTTATTTATTGAGTACCCAAAATGCAGTACATGCCAGAAGGCAAAAAAATGGCTGGAAGCCAACCACATTGAATTTGAGGATCGCCATATTGTAGAGCAGAATCCCACAGAGGAAGAGCTGAGAACCTGGATCAAGGAGAGCGGCCTGCCCCTCAAGCGTTTTTTCAACACCAGCGGCATGAAATACCGTGAGCTGGGACTGAAGGACAAGCTGGAAACCATGAGCGGGGAGGAGCAGATCCGTTTGCTGGCCACAGACGGCATGCTGGTAAAACGCCCCCTTGTCATCGGCGAAAAGATTCTCACGGGCTTCCGGGAAAAGGAGTGGACAGAGGCTCTCCTTGTGCAGAATAGATAAACCTTTAAAAGAAAGAATGCCATTATTGACAAAAATTACAATTAATGGCACAATAGAGTGAGAAACGGTTATCATAAAATTCTGCAGGAGGTATGGTTATGGATCAATATGGGATGATTCGGGAAATTCTGGAGAAAAGCGCTTACACAGTTGCCATGTGCGGCACAGACATGATGAAGGAGTCGGGAATGCAGAGTATGCGCGCTCCCGAGATTTCCTATAAGGTGGAGAGGGAGTACGGCTACTCCCCGGAAGAGATCTTTTCCTCCGTATTCTACACCAACCGCACAGAGACATTTTTTAAGTATTATAAGAAAGAGATGCTGGAGCCCGCCCTGGAGCCAAGCGAAGGCTTTTCCGCTCTTGCAGAGCTGGAGCGAAGGGGACAGCTTCAGTATTCCATCACCAACAATGTTTACGATCTTCCGGAGAGAGCCGGCTGTAAGAACGTTCTGAATCTTCACGGAACGATTTTTGACAATGAGTGCCCCCGCTGTGGGAAAAAGTACCTTATGGAGTACATACGGGACGCAAAGAAGATTCCCCTGTGCGAAAAGTGCCAGATCCCTGTGCGGCCGAAGGTGATGCTGTTCGGAGAGCAGGTAGACAATCAGCTGATGACCAAGGCAGTCAATGAGATTTCCAAGGCGGACGTGCTCCTTCTTCTGGGCACAACCTTCAGCTCCGGTCTCTGCGAGCAGTATGTGAAGTATTTTGAGGGAAGCAGTCTGATTCTGATAAACAGCCAGGAGCATTTCATGGATGAAAAGGCAGATGTCATCCTCCGTGAGGAGGTAAAAACCGCCCTGCCCAAGATTGTCTGGCCGGAAGGAAAAAAAGCATAAAGAAAAACGGAGGGGCTGTTTTGACAGCCTCTTTTCAGCTTACAAAAAGCATTTCATTACGACAGAAAAGGAGAAGCAGTCATATGAAATTACTGGAAGAAAGGATTTTGCAGGAGGGAATTGTCCTTGGGCAGGATATCCTTAAGGTAGACGGATTTATCAATCACCAGGTAGACATAGAGCTGATGGAGGCCCTGGGACAGGATATGGCGGAGCATTTTAAGGGGCAGGGAATCACGAAGGTATTTACCATCGAATCCTCCGGAATTGCCCCGGCCCTGTTCACTGCCAGATATCTGGGCGTACCTATGGTAATATTGAAGAAACAGATTTCAAAAAATCTGCAGACAGAAGTATGGCAGACAGAAGTGGCTTCCTATACAAAGGACGTTTCCTATGAGCTGACTCTTGCGAAGAATTACATTTCAGATACAGACCATATCCTGATCATAGATGATTTCCTGGCAAACGGCGAGGCGGCTACAGGGGCAGTCAGGCTTATCCGCAAGGCCCATGCCACCATAGCTGGCGTAGGCATCCTCATTGAAAAAGCTTTCCAGCCTGGACGGACGAAGCTGGAGAGCCAGGGAATCACCGTGTACGCTCAGGCAAGCATCCGGGCATTTGAGGACGGACGGGCAGTATTTTAAAGAATCGTTATAGAAAGAAGGAAGATCAATCAAATGAAAATTGCGTCATGGGGACTGGAAAAGCGGGATTTGCCCCGGCTGTTCACAGCCGTTGCAGGAATGCTGGTCTTTTCCGTCGGAATCAATCTCTTTGTAGTTCCGGCAGAGCTTTACAACGGAGGTGTACTGGGAATCAGCCAGATCCTGCGTACCCTCCTTATCCGCTATGCCCATCTCAACTTCGGAAGCGTGGACATTGCCGGACTTATTAACCTTTTGTTCAATATCCCTCTGTTTTTTCTGGCCTACCGTTCTATCGGCAGAGGCTTCTTTGTGCGTACCCTGATCTGCGTTATCAGCCAGACCATGTTTCTCACCGTTATTCCCATACCGGCCGTCCCTCTGGTAGAAGACACCCTGACGGCCAGCCTTATCGGGGGAATCGTAGCAGGGGCCGGAATCGGCATTTCCCTCAAGAACGGCGGATCCAGCGGCGGCTTGGACATTCTGGGCGTCTACTACACCAAGCGCCGCCAGGATTTCAGCGTAGGCCGCCTGTCTCTGAGCGTAAACTTGTTTATTTATCTGGCCTGCGCCCTGCTGTTTGATATCACCGTAGTCATCTACTGCATCATCTACACTGCGGTCAGCACCCTGATCATGGATCGCACCCACAGCCAGAATATCAGCACCGAGGTCTTTGTATTCACCAAGGAAGAACCCGATCAGATTATGGACTACATTCTAAAAGAGCTGGTCCGGGGGGCCACCTATTGGGAGGCAAAAGGCGGCTACACCGAAGAAACCACCAACATTATATTTACCGTAATCTCCAAGCATGAACTCTCGGCCCTCAAGCGCCGGCTCCGCATCCTGGATCCCCAGGCTTTTGTCGTGAGCAAGGAGCACGTAGGCATCGAAGGAAAATTCGTAAAGCACCTGTAATATTTCCGAACAGCCTTTTCATAAAAAAGCATAAAAAATTAGGGGTTATGCGCAAATATTTCAAGTAGACTTATTTTATTTCATAAGGTATAATGAAATCTCAATCCGCCATATACGGTAAATATCATCGCATGTGAACCTGAATTCGAATCCGGTACAGACCTGCTGTGATTGCCCTGCAGAATTATCTGCAGAGACATCTGGAAGATTGAAAAGGATTAGAATTGCTTCAAAGAGTAGTATTTTTGAAGCGTCTGCCTGCCAAAAAAGAAAAAATAACGACAGGAGAAAAGAGATGAACAAGTGGAAACAACGCAGCAGAAGGATACTGGTATTTCTTCTTATTCTGGGATTTGCCGGTACAATGATGGATCATTCCCAGCTCAACGCAGCTGCAGCCGATGCAGTAACAGAGAAAGAAGCTTCCAAGGCTGACAGCGCCGCAGCGGCAGAAGAGCCTGCAGGCAGCGGGGATCAGACTGCAGAAGAAGCAGAGAAACCGGAAGAAGCCGGGGAGACGAAAGAGAACGTGGAACCGGAAGAGCCAAAGGAAACAGAGGAACCGGAACAAACCGAGGAATCCAAAGAAAAGGAAGAACCGAAAGACACTGAGGAATCCGAAGAAAAGGAAGAACCAAAAGAAGACGGCGGCTCTGCAGGCAATGAAGAACCTGAGCCCGGCAGCGATGAGATTCAGTCGGAAGAACCGGAAAAGAACGGAACCTTGGCAGCAGAGGATTCTGCCAAGACGGAAGAAGAAACTTCTAAGCTTCAGGAAGATGCAGATGTGACGGCAGTGAGAGAGCTTTTAGAAGGGCTTCCGCTGCTGGAAGAACTGAAGACCTTAGACCAGGAGCAGAAGGCAGAGGTCTTGGAGAAGCTTGAGGCGGTTATAGAAGCCTATGAGAAACTGAATGAAGAACAGAAAGCGCTGCTTCCGGGAGCAGATGCGCAGCTGAAGGAACTGCTGGATTATCTTACAGAGCCGGCTGTGCCGTTGGCAACAGATCAAGATATTGAAAATGCTCGGAATGCAATGACACAAGCCATGAAGAACTGGGATTCGGAAGTGGAATTGTCAAGCTACAACCTTACCGCAAGTGACTGGGGGCGTATCTGGCCGGATGTGGTACGGAACAACCCAGATCTGTTCTATGTATTTGATTGTAAATATTTTACAGAGAACGGAATTATTACAAAGTGTCAGCTTTTTTATAATTCAGTGTATAATCAAAACAGCGTTACGGAGTATAGGAATGCGATAAACAGGGTATTTGCTGAGGTTATTGATAAGAATGGTACTATGACCGATGTGCAGAAAGCAACAGCCCTCCATGATTATCTAGTGCAGCATATGGTATATGACCAGAATGCAAATAACAATCTGGGAATTGAAAAGAGAAATGCCTACGAAGCCCTGGTAAATGGAATCGGAGTCTGCGAGGGATATACACTGGCTTATGCCGCATTGTTGGAAAAAGCCGGCATAGAAGTTGGTTATTGCAGAAGCGAGTCGATGAACCACATATGGAATTATGTGAAACTGGACGGAAACTGGTATCATGCAGATCTTACCTTTGATGATGCAACCGCTGCCAGCCAGGTAGGAGAGACCGGTTATGTAAAGCATGAATATTTTCTGCTCAGCGATACTGCTATGAAAAATGCATCCCATAACTGGGAGCCAAACGGCATTACATGCACGGATACCAGCTATGATAATTCATGGCATAAGACAGCTCCGCTCAAAGAATCTGCTATTTATACCGTGGGTGGAAATTCATACTATCTCAAAAGCGAGATTGTGGATGGCGCGCCGAACACGATTATAAGAGGCGCAGCCTTAATGAAGAGAGACAGCAGCGGAAACGTGACTACAGTGAAAAGCTTTGATATAAAAAATCTGGGAAATGCAGCTGGAAATTGGCCCATGTATAATATATGCTTTTCCAGGCTTTCTTGTTCTCAAGGTGTATTATACTTTAATGTAGGAAATTCCATATATGCCTATAAGCCGTCGGCATACACTGAGCCCGTAGAGATTTATCAGTATACAGATGCGAATAATAGGATTGTAACAGGACTTCTGTCAGATGGGAACGAGATGACGCTGGAGATTTACAATCCGCAGAGTAAACAAATAGAGGAAAAGATAGAAGTTTCTGTTTTTACCTTAAGAGCCAGTGAAACTATAGTGAAGGTCGGCTACACAACAGCCCCAGTCTTGACAGCAAATCCGCAGGCGACAGGGTTTACCTGGTCGAAGCAGCTAAACGGCTCATGGGAGACCATAAACGGAGCGAACGGCTCTAGCTATACCATAGAGACAGGCCTTCCAAAAGGAAGCTACCGCTATCGTGTAAGTGCCACTCTGAATGGGAAAGCTGTGTCAGATGAGATTGTCATAATCGTGACGGATCAGGAAGAACAGAAAAACTTCTCCTTTTCCGAAAAATCAAAGACAGTGACCTATGGCGACAATCCCTTTATGCTGACAGCCCAGGGCGCAGAGACCGGATCGGCTGTCCGCTACAGCAGCTCCAATCCGTCAGTGGCATCAATTGAACCAGCCTCCGGCAGGGTGACAATCCACAAGGCCGGCAGCGCCGTAATCACAGCCATAGCCTCTGAAACAGAGAAGTATCTGGAAGCAAGGAGCACCTGCAGGCTGACCGTCTCCCCCAAGGCATTGACATGGGACGTAAGCGCTCTGAAAGCAGGCGACCGTCTGGATCTGATTAAAGGCAGCACAGCAACCCTCTTCGGCGAGCTGAAGCTTGCAGGCATTTTAGAAAAAGACAAAGGAACCGTCCGCTTTGAATGTAAAGCAGACAAACTGGCCGCCGTCTACGAGACCGTGGCAGCAGGAAGCCAGAAAGTGAAGCTATCCTGGAAAGACACACAGAATCCAGCCGTGCTTCAAGGAGACGGAATCGGAAATTACACAATTCCGGCAAACCTTCCAGAGATACAGGGCAATATCCGCCTGGAAGACGGAACAGCCTACAAGACAGAAGTAGAAACCGGCATTTCCAAAGTACCAGAAACCTTTAAGAACAAAGAGCATCTCAATACACCCAGCAAGATAATAAAAGAGATAAAGCAAAAACTCCAAGAGAAATTCAAAGAAATCCCAGCAGCCAATATCGCAGTCTACGACGTAGAGCTTCTAGTAAACGTCAACGGCTTCGGCTGGGAAAAGGCAACAAAAGAAAACTTCCCATCCCAGGGCCTGACCATAACACTGCCCTATCCGTCAGGCACAGGAAAAAACAGCCATAACTTTGCAGTAACCCACATGTTCACAGAAGACATGAACGGTTTCCGCGCAGGAGACGTAGAACATCCGGCAGTGACCAAGACAGACAACGGCCTTACATTCACCGTACACGGCTTATCACCAATCGCCATCGGCTGGGAAGAAGCAGGCAGCGGTTCATCCGGAGGCACAAACAGCAGCAAATCCGAATCCTCCGCCGTCAAAGTAAAGTCACCCCGCACCGGCAACACATCGCCAATCCTGCTCTACCTGCTATTAACCCTGGCATCAACCGCCACAGCAGCCTGGCTTTACTACAAAACCAAAAAATTCAAACTATAAGCCCAGAAAAAAAATAAAAGCCACCTAAGAGCGCCCCACTTCGCCCTAAACAAAACAGCAGCACCAGATCCACCCCCAACCCCAGGATACACCGCAGAGGAGGGCCCCAGGCTTTTCCAATATCATGTGTCCGGCTGTTCGCGAACGCTCTGTCTGCGCTGAGCGGACATTACCACAAAAACAAAAGCCCCTGTAAAGGGCAAAACGGTAATGTCCGATCAGCGCAGACAGAGTGTACGCGAACCGTCCGAACACAGATATGGAAAAGCCTGGGGCCCTCCTCTGCGGTGTATCCGTCCCCCAAAAAACAAAAAAATAAAAAAGTTGAAGACACCCCCAAACCATTTTCGTTATAATAATGAACAGATAATTACCTGTCAAAAACAAAAGACAAAAAAACAGGAAAAAAGGAGGGGAGGCGGATGCAATTACTCGAGACGAACAGCTGGAAGAGCTGATAGACCGATACCAGAACCTGGTATTTTCCATCTGCTACAAAATAACTGCCGACTACTTCACCGCCGAAGACCTGGCACAGGAAACCTTCCTGTCCGCATATGAAAAATACACCACCTTCGACGGCAGAAACGAAAAATCCTGGATTTGCAGAATCGCCACCAACAAAGCTTTAGACTATCTCAAGCATTCCGGCCGAAAGCAAATCCCCTCCGAAGACCAATACTTCACGGCCCAGGAGGATCAGAGTCAGACTCCGGAAGAAGCCTGTCTGGAAAAAGAGGTACGAGAAGAATTGTACCAGACCTGCAGGTCACTGAAACCGCCCTACGACGAGATAGCTCTGGACTACTATTACCACGAAATGGAAGCAGCCGAGATCGCTCAAAAGCGCAATCGCAACATAAAAACAGTCCAGACACAAATCTACCGTGCAAGAGGAATGCTCCGAAAACACTACGACAAAAAGGAGGGAAAGCGCGCATGAGAACAGAATACGACAAAATCAAAGATTTGGACGCCTACACCGAGCAGCTCATCCGCCAGGTAGAGAAAGAAGGCCTTATCAAAGCGCCGGCTCATATGAAGCAGGAAATCCTGGAGCGTTCAAAACGGCTTGACTACCAGCTGGCGGTAACCACCCGAAAGGTATCAAAGCAGATGCAGCTTTTCTTCTACAGCCTGAAAGTAGGGGCAGCCGTAGTAACAGCCCTGTTCTTACTGTTTATGGTGCCCAAGGAGATCCCCCAGGCAGAGCCCATAGCTCCGAAAGAGGCGGCAAGGCAGCAGGAAGAAACCCTGAACCGCAGGCTGAACAACGGCATGCGGGAACTCGACCAGATGCTGAACGAAATGCTGGACTGGGAGTGGAAGCAGAGCGGAAATTAAAAAAAATTAGGATATTGCGGAATTAAAAAAACAGCAATATCCCGACAGCGCCAGAAGGATTTACGGACACATGGCCTTGTGGCCGGAAATTCTTCTCAAAAAAGGGCGCTGGAGAGGATATTGCGGAACTATAAATGGAGGACGAAAAATGACAAAGAAAAAAAGCGGCTTTTTGACCTTTATATTCTCCTGGCTCCCAGGAGCGGGAGAAATGTATATGGGATTTATGAGAATGGGAGTCAGTCTGATGGGACTGTTTTGGGGAATCATAGCCCTGTCCATTTTCTTCAATACAGGATTTTTGATGCTTGTAGATGTGATAGTATGGTTTTACGGCTTCTTTCATGCCAACAACCTGCGCGCCATGGACGATGAAGACTTTTATGCACTGGAGGATCACTACCTGATTCCTGTAGATACGGACAGTGAATTCTGGAGCAAAATAACGATTGAGAAATACCGCAGGCTTTTGGCCGGAGTTTTGATCGTGTTCGGCGCAGCAGTACTGTGGAATTCCATTCTGGATTTACTTTACTGGATTTTCCCGGATTATGTATGGAATTATGTGAATAGCATCAGCCGTTTTGTTCCCCAGATTGTTCTGGGAATCGGAATCATCACAGTAGGAATCTTTCTGATCCGCGGCAAGAAACAGGAACTTTTAGAGGAAGATGGGGGGGAGGAGCATGCAGGAGAAGCAGAGCATTCGCATTCATAGAGTGGGAACCGTCACCTTCGGGCTGGTACTCGTAATCCTTGGCGTGTTGTGCCTGCTGAGACTCATTTTCCCGGTAGTGGACTATGAGCTGATCTTCCGCCTTTGGCCAGCCGTATTTATCTGTTTGGGCCTGGAAGTGCTTGTGAGCAGCCGCAGGCCGGAACGGCGTGTCGTCTATGACGGGGCGGCTATTTTCCTCTTGGTGCTTTTGATACTCTTCGCAATGAGCATGGCCGGCATGGACTGGATATTCACCCACTACCCAGAGTGCTCAAGCAGCGTGGTTACCTGGTAACAGAGGACAGGGAAAAAGCATAAGATAACATATCAGAGGCAGTATTCAATCATAAATAGGCTCCGATTTACGAAAACCTATCCCGTGCATATCCGGAATATGTTCTTATATGGAAAAAGCCTGCGATCCGCAAGAGGGGATCGCAGGCTTTTTGCGCAGATTTCTTTTGCCCTGGAAAGGCAGATCATGTATAATAAGAGTAATTGCACAGATGATAAGCTAAGAAGACAGGAATTGCGAACTGGAAACAAAATCGAACAGGAGATCCCCATGTATACCATAGTAATAGCAGACGATGAAGCCGAACTGCGCCAGGCGCTGGTTCGGCGGATTAACTGGAAGGAAGTAGGCTTCGAGGTTGTAGGAGAGGCAGAGAACGGCGCCGAAGCCCTGGAGCTTGTAGAAAAGCTGGAGCCCGACCTGCTCCTTACGGACGTTCGGATGCCCTTTATGTCCGGCATTGAGCTTGCCCGGGCAGTCCGGGAGATCCGCCCCAACATACAGATTGCCTTCCTAAGCGGCTTTGACGACTTCACCTACGCCCAGCAGGCCATTCAATATAACATCATCAGCTATCTCCTAAAGCCCATTTCCTCAAAAGAGCTGACAGAAGAGCTGAAAAAAATCAAGCAGAAAATCGACGTCAAATTTCAGGAATTTACCAAAAAAAATGCGGAGCAGGAACAGCAGAACCTTATGGTTTTCTTTATGCCCCTTCTTCTGGACTCCTTCTCTGACACCCAGGGAGAGGATAGGGAGGAGGCCCTGACCCAGGAGGCTGTAAGCCGGGGATTTATTAAGCCGGAGCATACGTATATGCACTATACAGTTCTGGTTACAAGCTTCTGGGACGAAAAAGGAAGGAACCGTACCTCCGAGGGCGACATGAATGCAGTAAATCTCATTCTGAGAAAATACATTCGCTATGTGAGCTTTTACACAGACGGCCGGATTGTATCCCTGTTAGCCGGAACCCGGACAAGCCTTACCAAATACCTGCATATCATTGTGGAGGATATATCCCAGAGTGTCAGGCGGATTATGAGCCTTACGGCCTCCATCGGTGTCAGCCGCATGGTGCCGGGGCTTGGACACTGTCACGAGGCATACCTGGAGGCTATGGATGCCCTTGGCTACGCCAGACGCAGCGACACCGGCGTTTCCTTTATTTCCGATATTGAGCGGACGGCCACACTGGACCAGGAAATGGTGCAGGCGGCTGTCAACGAGATTGAGAGCCTCCTTAGAAGCGGAACGGAGGAGGAGCTCCGGGCTTACCTGGAACAGCTTTTTGCAGATTTGGAGCAAGAGGATACCCCGGCCATGAATATTCAGCTTGTGATGGTACAGCTGATTGCAGCCGTATTCCGTGTGGTGAATGCAGTGGCGGACAGCGAAGCTATTCAGAATCTTCAGAAGACCTTCCCCCTTTTGGGACAGCTCTTTTTTGAAAATCCCAGGGAAATGAAGGAGCGCTATCTGGCTTTCTGTCTTGCGGCAAGGGAGCTGGCCGCCGAGCATCGGAAAAAAAGCAGCTCTGTAATCTGCGACCGGGCCCTGTCTATTATGGAGAGCCGGTTTATGGACCCGGAGCTGTCCTTGAATTCCATCAGCGGTGAGATTTCCGTGAGCCCCAATTACCTGAGCACCCTCATAAAACGCTCCACAGGCAGCACCTTTATTGATCTGCTCACCAGAAAGCGCATGGCCGCCGCCAAAAAGCTGCTTTTGGAGACTCCTATGAAGATCCGGGAGATTTCGGAAAAATGCGGCTACAACGATCAGCATTATTTCAGCTACTGTTTTAAAAAATACGAAGGCATTTCCCCCAATGCATGCAGGAGGAAGCATGAAGAAGGATAGGTGCAAGAGCCGGATCTCCCTTTCCGCCGTTATGACCTGTGTGGTTGTGGGGCTGGTGCTGACGGTGCTGGGATCGGTACTTTTCTTTTTTATTGATTTTTATCAGAGCTCCATGGAGCAGAATGCAGCCATCACCAGCGAGCAGGCTGTGGTGCAGGTGATGAATACGGTGGAGGACTACACCGAGGGCATGGCGGATTCCATGCGGCTGATTTCTGTCCACATGGGAACGCCCAGGGAGGAACGGGACGAATTTTTCCGCAGCTTTATGGAGATACGTTCCGATGTGGTGGCGGTTACCACTTACAATGAAGAAGGAGAGCTTTTGGACTGCTGGTCTGACGGCCTCAAGCGAAAAAGCACCATTTTGCAGAATCTTTCCTATATGGAGGAACCAAAGGGGAAGGGGCTGTGCATTTCCAAACCCCATGCGGAGACGCTTTTTGAAGAGTACTATCCCTGGGTGGTTACCATCTGCCAGAATATGAGGGATGCATCCGGGCAGGAACTTAAGGTTTTTATGGACATCCGCTTTTCCAATATTGCCAGGTATGTGGACGATGTGGGAATCGGACAGCATGGCTACTGCTATATCCAGGATACGGAGGGCAATCTCATCTACCATCCCCAGCAGCAGCTCATTTATTCCGGCCTGAAGGAGGAAATGACAGGGGAGCTTGAGAGCCTTCCCGACGGCTCCCATACCCGTACCAATGTGATTTATACCATTCATACGCTGGAAAACTGCAACTGGAGAGTGGTAGGCGTAAGCTATGTGGACGAGCTGATCACAGGCCGCGTGGAGGGAATGATACGCGTCTGCGTTGCGCTTTTGCTGCTGGTTCTTCTGACAGCGGTGCTGGTGGGCATGCTTTTTTCCTGGATGTTTGCCAAGCCTGCCAAGCGGCTTACGGGAGCTATGGAGGCCTTTGAGCAGGAGGCGGAGAACTTTCAGTTTGCGGCTGTGCGGGGAACCAGTGAGATTTCGGCCTTGTCGGACTCCT
The DNA here is from genome assembly GCF_036941125.1 of Candidatus Merdisoma sp. JLR.KK011. Taxonomy (NCBI): domain Bacteria; kingdom Bacillati; phylum Bacillota; class Clostridia; order Lachnospirales; family Lachnospiraceae; genus Candidatus Merdisoma; species Candidatus Merdisoma sp. JLR.KK011. Next base: position 229,979 of record NZ_JAYWSZ010000006.1, read on the forward strand.
TCGGCCATATGGTAGTGCGGATCCAGGAGCTGATGGAGCAGGTGCGGCAGGAGGAAATCACCCTGCGCAAGACGGAGCTCAATGCGCTGCAGGCCCAGATCAATCCCCATTTCCTGTATAATACCCTGGATTCCATTGCCTGGATGTGCGAGGAGGATCGGACAAAGGAGGCGGTGGAGATGGTGAATGCCCTGGCCAGGCTGTTCCGCATCAGCATCAGCAAGGGACACGAGCTGATTACTTTGGAGCGTGAGGTGGAGCACGCCAAAAGCTATCTGAAAATCCAGAATTACCGCTACAAAAATCAGTTTACCTATGCTTTTGACGTGGAGGAAGGCTGTCTTTCCTACCTGTGCAATAAGATTACCCTGCAGCCTATTATAGAAAACGCCATTTACCACGGGATTGACCGTATGGTGGACGAGGGCTTTATCGAGATACGGATCCGGGAGGAGGAGACGGCTGTCCGGATAACCGTCACAGATAACGGCGTGGGCATGACCAGAGAGCAGTGCCAGGAGATTCTTCACCGGGAAGCAAAGGATCGGACGGGAATCGGCATCAAAAACGTTAACGACCGCATCCGCATCTACTTTGGGGAAGAATACGGGCTTCGCATCACAAGCGAGCCGGACGAAGGCACCTGCGTAGAAATCCGCATACCAAAGCTGAAACAGTGAGTAAGTGTGTCGAAGCGGCTTTACCCTTTAGCGCCGTCGCACAGCGACTTTAATAGGAGGTGAGGGATAATGAAGGAAAACAGAGTAATGGGCAGAGTTTCAGGCCGATGGCTGATTCTTTTGGGGGCGCTGCTCCTGGCAGGAAGCTATATCGTCGGAATCCGCTATATCATCGGCAATCTCAATGCATTTGAAAACGAGAGGGGAGAGGCCAACCGCCATTATGTGGCAGTCATTGCCAAGTCTACCACCTCCGCCTTCTGGAAATCCGTATTTGCCGGCGCCAATGCTGCCAGTACAGAATACAACTTAACTTTAACGGTGGAAGGCCCGGAAAATGAGGAGGACTACCAGACCCAGAACGAGATGATCCGGCGGGCCGCTGCAGACGGGGCGGAGGTGATTGTATTTTCCGCAGTAGATTATCAGGCCAATGCTGAGGCCATCAACGAGGCAGCCGGATCCGGGGTGAAAATCGTGATCATTGACAGTGACGTGGACAGCAGCCTGGTGAGCTGCCGTATCAGCACAGACAATTTCCAGGCAGGCAGAATGGCTGGAAAAGCCATTCTCTCGGAAGAAAAGGAAGAGCTGAATGTGGGAATTGTGAATTTTGATAAGAACTCTGCCAACGGCCAGCAGAGGGAGCAGGGCCTCAGGGAAGAGCTTTCAGGAGACAGCCGGGTGCGGATTGTAGACGCCGTCAATGTACTCTCCACAACCGAGGATTCCAAGGCGGGCACCATAGAAATGCTGAAAAACCATCCGGAGATCAATGTAATCGCCACCTTTAACGAGTGGACAAGCTTAGGCGTCAGCTATGCCATCCGGGAGCTGGGGCTGGCAGAGGAAACCTCCGTGGCGGCCTTTGACAGCAACGTGGTCTGTGTGGGAATGCTGGAAACAGGAGAGGTGGACGCGCTGATTGTGCAGAACCCCTACGCCATGGGGTATCTGGGCGTGGAATGCGCCTACAATCTCATCAACAATCTGCCTCTGGAGAGCATCCAGGTAGATACGTCCACAACCGTAATTACCAGGGAAAATATGTTCGAAGAGGAATGCCAAAAGGTATTATTTTCTTTTGACTGACAGGAAATAAGTAAGAATTTGTACAAAAAGAATAAAATTTTTAATGGAAATCCTCCTTAATTGTGGTATACTTATAAACGCAGGCACATGAAGAGCTTGTAAAAAATATATAGGGAGGATTTTTCATTATGAAAAAGAAAGTTTTAGCTGCATTGTTAAGCGTAGCAATGGTAGCAACCTTACTGGCAGGCTGCGGCAAGAAGGAAGCGCCCGCAGAAGCACCTGCTGAGACCGAAGCGCCGGCAGAGACCGAGGCACCTGCAGACACAGACGCAGAGGAGCCTGCAGAGACCGAGGCACCTGCAGAGGCAGCCGGAGATTTCGCTGACAAGAAGGTAGGCGTATGTATCTATCAGTTCTCCGATAACTTCATGACTCTGTTCCGTACAGAGCTTGAGAATTATCTCATCAGCTTAGGCTTTGCAAAAGAGAACATCACCATCCAGGATGGTCAGAATGACCAGGGAACACAGAGCAACCAGATTGATGCTTTCATCAATGACAAGGTTGACGTTCTGATTATCAACCCCGTTAACTCCTCTTCCGCAGAGACCATTACCGACAAGGTAGTAGGCGCTGGAATCCCGCTGGTATACATCAACCGCGAGCCGGACGAGTCCGAGGAGCAGAGATGGGCAGACAACAACTGGGATGTAACCTACGTTGGATGTGACGCACGTCAGTCCGGAACCATGCAGGGCGAGATGATCGTAGACCTGGGTCTGGAGAAGGTTGACATGAACGGCGACGGCAAGGTTCAGTACATTATGATCGAGGGCGACCCCGAGAACGTTGATGCAAAGTATCGTACCGAGTTCTCCGTTAAGGCTCTGACAGACGCAGGCTGGGAAGTAGAAGAGCTTGACGATCAGGTAGGTAACTGGGATCAGGTAAAGGCACAGGAGCTTGTATCCAATGCACTTGGCCAGCACGGCGAGAAGATCGAAGTTGTATTCTGTAACAACGACGCTATGGCTCTTGGAGCTCTTCAGGCAATTGATACCGCAGGCCGCAAGGTAGGCGAGGATATCTTCCTGGTAGGCGTTGACGCTCTGTCCGAGGCTCTTGAGAACGTAATCAACGGAACCATGACAGGTACTGTATTCAATGACCATATTTCTCAGTCTCACAGCGCGGCAGACGCAGCAGTGAACTATCTGACAGGTGCAGGCAACGAGCACTACATCGGATGTGACTATGTAAAGGTTACAACTGAGAATGCACAGGAAGTACTTGACAGCGTAAAATAAAAACATCTAAGAAACTGCAGGAATGAATCTGGTGCAGGTGTTGGAATTACGGCACCTGCACTTTTCATAATGAATGGAAATGATTGCTGTCCGCAGGATGGACAGCAGCTATGAATGAAACGATATGGTTATGAAAATCTGCAGATTGCGATCTGTATAATATAGAAAAAGAGAAGGAGGAGCAAAATGGCAGAGTATAAACTGGAGCTGAAAGGCGTCTGCAAGTCATTTCCCGGTGTCAAGGCACTGGATAATGTACAGTTGTCGCTCCGTCCCGGCACCGTACACGCACTGATGGGGGAAAACGGCGCCGGAAAGTCCACACTGATGAAGTGTCTGTTTGGTATCTACAAGATGGATGCAGGAGAGATCATTCTCGACGGAAAAAAGATTGAGATTGGGAACCCCGATGAGGCCATGAAGTACGGTATCGCCATGGTGCATCAGGAGCTGCAGCCCGTGCCGGCCAGAAGCGTAGGGGAGAATCTGTATCTGGGAAGATTTCCGGTGAAAAAATACGGCCCCCTGCAGGTGATTGATCACAAGGCCATGTATGCGGAAACAGAGAAATGGTTACAGGAAGTAAAGATGGATTTTGATCCCAAGGCTCTTCTTGGCACGCTGTCCGTGGGACAGATGCAGTCGGTGGAGATTGCCAAGGCTGTATCCCAGCAGGCTAAGGTGGTTATCTTTGACGAGCCTACCTCGTCCCTGTCAGACAATGAGGTGGAGGCTCTTTTCCGGATTATGAATGATCTTAGGGATAAGGGCGTAACCATGGTTTATATTTCCCACAAGATGGATGAGATTAAGCGGATTGCCGATGATATCACGATTATGCGTGACGGTACATACGTGGGAACCTGGCTGGCCGATGATATGAGCACCGACGATATCATCGCAAAGATGGTAGGCCGCGAACTGACCAATGTATATCCGCCCCGGGAAAATGAGCCCGGCGAGGTTATTATGGAGGTAAAGGATCTCTGTTCCATCCATGAAAAATCCTTCCAGCATATTAATTTTACCCTCCGCAAGGGCGAGATTCTGGGCTTCGGCGGCCTGGTTGGCGCACAGAGAACGGAGCTGATGGAGGGAATCTTCGGTATCCGCGGCGTGGAGACAGGGGAGATTCTCATAAATGGCAGTCCGGTAAAAATCAAGCATCCCAAGGACGCCATGAAAGCCGGTATCGGATTGATTACGGAAGATCGCCGGGGCAACGGTATCTTCGGCTGCCTGTCCATCAAGGATAATGTAGGCGTATCCATTTACAATAAGTATCTGAAGGCTGGGTTTGTTCTGGATCACAAGAAGATTGACGGCATTGTGGATGAGAACATCCAGAAGCTGCGGATCAAAACGCCCAGTATGAAGGAGCATATTGCAAATCTTTCCGGAGGTAATCAGCAGAAGGTGATTGTTTCTCGCTGGCTTGCAAATGATCCGGATGTACTCATCATGGATGAGCCTACGAGAGGTATCGACGTAGGCGCCAAGCACGAGATCTACGAGATTATGAACGAGCTGGCCAAGCAGGGGAAGGCGATTATTATGATCTCCTCTGAGATGGCGGAGCTTTTGGGAATGTCGGACAGAGTCTATGTGATGTGCAACGGAAAGATCACCGGTGAGATTACGGAAGAGCAGGAGATGAACCAGGAAAGCGTTATGGGCTATGCGACCCAGTTCTGATGGCGAAGGAGGATGGATAGAATGGAAAAAACGAAGAAAAAACAAATAACAGATTTTTTGATTAATAACGGCGTTATTATCGTTATGTTTATCCTGGTAATTTATACAGGATTTACCACCGATAATTTCTTTACAAGCAACAACATTCTGAACCTGCTGGTGAACATGAGCTCCCGTCTGGTGATTGCTCTTGGTATCGCGGGCTGTGTTATCACCGCAGGCTGCGACCTGTCAGCCGGACGTATGATTGGTTTCGGAGCTTGTATCTCGGGTGTGCTTCTGCAGCGTATGGATTATTCCCAGAAGTTCTTTCCTGATATGGAGCCCATGAATGTCTTTCTGGTGGCAGTGATTGTTATGCTGATATGTGCGGCCTTCGGTTCGATTACCGGATTCTTTATTGCATACTTAAGCGTGCCTCCCTTTATTGCCACTCTGGCTATGATGGAGATTGTGTACGGTATTAACATGATCTTCACCAACGCAACTCCCCTGGGCGGCTATGTGAGCGATTATACCAATGTGGCAAGCGGCAGATTCTTAGGGATCAGCTATCTGATCTGGATTGCGATTATTGTGGCGGCTATTACCTGGTTTATTTTCAATATGACCCGTCATGGAAAATACATGTATGCAGTGGGCGGCAATCCCCAGGCGGCAGAGGTGGCCGGTGTTCCGGTAAAGACCACGCTGATTCTTATCTATATGAAGGCGGCGGCTATGTACGGACTGGCGGGCTTTATGCTTGGCGCAAAGGCCGGCGGCGCTTCCGTAAACTTAGGTCTGGGTTATGAGATGGAGGCCATTGCGGCATGTACCATCGGCGGCGTATCCGTTACCGGCGGCCGTGGACGCGTGACCTCGGCTATCGTCGGAGTTACCGTATTCGAGCTGCTGAAGCTGGCTCTTCAGTACCTTGGAATGGATGCGAATGCACAGTGGATTGCAATTGGTATCGTTATCTTTATTGCTATCTCTCTGGATATCCGGAAGTATATTGCGAAGAAATAAAGTTGTGTGTGAAAAAAACGGCGGCTGGAAGAGATTCCTGCCGCTGTTTTTCTTAACTCGATTATACAAAGCTGTTGGTCTGGGGATCGTATTGATAATCAATTCCCCCCAGGGTAATTTCAAGAGCCTTGCGATCCAGGTTCAGGCTTGTACACAGCTCATCCAGACCGGGGTAGTAGTCGCGCAGCTGCATGTTGATCCAGCTTAGCAGCATAAATGGGTCTTTTGGGATCATGGCGCTTCTCCTTATTTTGATTTGGCAGATTTGTGATATTGACGTTACTGGCCGCGGAGAGGACAGTAACCTAATGCCATTTCTTATTTAACAACAAAAGGGGAAAACTTGCAAGTGCATCTTATTTCTGGTACACTTATACAAGTTGGATAAAAACTGGAAAACAGTAATATCCCTCAAAGTGCACAAATCGATTTACAGATGCATGTATTTGCGTCTGGAAATTGATTTCATACCCGTGTAATTTGAGGGATATTACGGAACTGGAATAGGAGAAAGAGATGGAGAAACGAGTGATAGATCCGGAAAAGAGAAAGCAGGTGCAGAGGACTACTACAAGAGCAGTTATCGGTATTACTTTGGTGATTGTGGCTTATGTGGCTTATGCAATGATTACGAAAAACCTTAATATCTTTATTTTTGAGGCAATGCTGATGACCTTTGTAGCTGCTTATGTGATATTGAATGATTTCGTGGAGCCTTACCGCCTGGGGATATTCGAAGGAATGACGGTGGGACAGAAAGAAGGCTTTATAAAGATTCTTGTACTGGATGCGGTGGGAATAGGTGCGGTGCTGTACTGGATTCTTGGCATGGGGAATGCGGAGAATGTAAACAACAGTATTTTTCCGCTGCTGATCTATATTATTTCCGCACAGTGGAAGCGTAAATTCCGTCCGGAGTTTGAAGGGACTGATGGGGAGGAACAGGAAGAGAAAGAAGAATCATAGCAGGTTCTGCACCAGAGGGTGTTGGGAAGAAGTCGGCCGGCTTTTCCGACACCCTCTTCTGTAATGGCGCTCTGCTGCATATATTAGGATAACGAGAAAATGTGTTTGGGAGCGTACAAGGTGAATAAGGAAAGGACAGCCGGCTTTCCGGCGTGGAAGCGGGGGCTTTTGGCGGGTGTGATTGGACTTGCAGCGGTGGGAGCTGCGGCCGGTATACGGGACAGGCAGAATGAGGGCGGCAGGGCCATGGTGATGGGAGACGCCTCTGAGGAGGGTGCGCCTTCCGGGAATATGGCCGGGGAGAACAAGGATACAGAGACAAAAAAGATTGCGCTGACTTTTGACGACGGCCCCCATCCCCGTTACACAGAGGAGCTTCTGGACGGGCTGGCAAAGCGGAAGGTAAAAGCTACCTTTTTCCTTTTGGGACAAAATATTGAAGGCCGGGAGGAGATCATTAAGCGGATGGCCCAGGAGGGCCACTTGATTGGAAATCACACCTATTACCACGTGGATATCACACAGCTTCCCCAGAAGGAGGCATGCCGGGAAATTCTGGATACCAGCGAAAAGATTACGGCGATTACGGGACAGCCGGTGGAGTATATCCGTCCCCCCTTTGGGAACTGGGACAAGGAGCTGGAATATGAGGTGATGATGCTTCCTATTTTCTGGTCTGTGGATACCCTGGACTGGACGACCAAAAATGAGGATCAAATTGTCCAAAAGGTAGTGACGAAAATCGAAGAAAATGATATTATTTTAATGCATGATTCTTACGACAGCACCGTGAAGGCGGCTCTTCGAATCATTGATCTTCTGCAGGCGGAGGGCTATGAATTTGTGACGGCGGATGAACTGATATTAGAGTGATGGGAAGCAAAAGGCGGAGGAAATACCATACATGGATAACAGCATGGATTTGTTTGATTATATGCGGAAAAATACATTGGAGCAGGAGGCGCCCCTGGCCTCCCGGCTGCGTCCAAGGTCTCTGGAGGAGATTGTGGGGCAGCGGCACATTCTGGGGAATGACAAGCTGCTTTACCGGGCTATCAAGGCGGATAAGCTGAGTTCTCTTATTTTTTACGGGCCTCCGGGCACAGGCAAGACCACCATTGCCCGGGTGATTGCCAACACCACCAAGGCAAGCTTTACCCAGTTAAATGCCACAGTGGCCGGAAAGAAGGATATGGAGGCGGTAGTTTCCCAGGCAAAGGACAACTTAGGGATGTATGGGAGAAAGACCATTCTCTTTGTAGACGAGATTCACCGCTTTAACAAGGGGCAGCAGGATTACCTTCTTCCCTTTGTGGAGGACGGTACGGTGATTCTCATAGGAGCCACCACGGAGAATCCTTATTTTGAGGTCAACGGGGCTTTGATTTCTAGATCTGTTGTGTTTGAACTGAAGGCGTTGGAGCCGGGGGATGTGAAGGAGCTGATCCGCCGGGCCGTTTACGATGTGGAACGGGGAATGGGCGCTTACGGCGCGGAGATTACAGAGGACGCGGCGGAATTTCTGGCGGATATTGCAGGGGGCGACGCGCGGGCGGCCCTCAATGCGGTGGAGCTTGGGGTTCTGACCACGGAGAAGGGAGAGGACGGGAAGATTCATCTCACCAGAGAGGTGATTTCCGAGTGCATCCAGAAGCGCGTGGTTCGGTACGACAAGACGGGGGACAACCATTACGATACGATTTCCGCCTTTATCAAAAGCATGAGGGGATCGGATCCGGATGCGGCGGTTTATTATCTGGCGAAGATGATTTATGCTGGGGAGGACGAACGGTTTATTGCCAGGAGAATTATGATCTGCGCTTCGGAGGATGTGGGGAATGCAGACCCTATGGCGCTGACGGTGGCGGTGTCTGCGGCCCAGGCCGTGGAGCGCATTGGTTTTCCGGAGGCCCAGATTATCCTGGCCCAGGCGGCGGCTTACGTGGCCTGTGCGCCCAAGAGCAATTCAGCGGTGAACGCCATCGGGAAGGCCATGGAATCTGTGAAAAGCCGCCGCACCAGTGTTCCGGTTCATCTCCAGGACACCCATTATCCCGGGGCAAAGAAGCTGGGACACGGAACCGGGTATAAGTATGCCCATGATTACCCCAATCATTATGTGGAACAGCAGTATCTGCCCTCGGAGATTGAGGGGGAGATATTTTACGAGCCTTCGGAAAATGGGTATGAGAGGGAAATCAGGGAATATTTTAAGAAGATAAAGGGATTTTCCGAAAAAGGTTCTGCAGAATCATATCCTGCAGAACCCCATTAATGCCTGATCTCTTATGCGGTTTCCGGTTCTGGGTATTCCAGGCCGAAGGTTTCGGCGGTTACGGACTTCATTACCTGGGGCGTCATGGGCTGGTCGCTGTAGTCTGTAGGAGTCTCGGCAATCTGATTCACAACCTCAAGGCCCTCAATGACCTTTCCAAAGGCCGCGTAGGCGCCGTCTAAGTGAGGGCTCGTCTTGTGCATCACGAAGAACTGGGAGCCCGCAGAATCGGGATCCATGGCTCTGGCCATGGAGAGTACGCCGGGGGTATGCTTCAGATCGTTGGGGAAGCCGTTCTGTGCGAATTCTCCCTCGATGCAGTAGCCGGGGCCGCCCATGCCGTTTCCGTCCGGACAGCCGCCCTGGATCATAAAGCCCATAATGACCCGGTGAAAGGTAAGGCCGTTGTAGAAGCCTTTATTTACCAGGCTTAAAAAGTTGCAGACAGTGTTGGGAGCGATATCAGGATAAAGCTCTGCCTTGAAGCTTTGTCCGTCCTCCATTTCAAAAGTGACAATTGGATTTTGTGCCATTTTTTATAATCTCCTTTTCGACTTGTTCGTGGTAACTGTGTGAACATTAACCCTTATTTTAGCGGAAAAGGGGAGATTCGTAAAGGAGTTTTTTGCAAAATGCTGAAAGGGATCCTTATTGCTGTTTCGGAAGCGCTGCTTCTTGAACAGACTCTTACAAGGGAAAACCTGCCCTGGGTGGAGATAAAGCGTCAGGAGACGGCTGATTTTTTGATGGCGCTGGAACGCCTGGGGGCGGAGAAGGGGGAGGTTTTGTGCCTGGTGGAGACAGATCGGGAGGAAAAGATTGCCCTGGATCTTGGATTTTTCTGTGTGGGATATCTGAACCCCGCTCTGCCGGAGGAGCGTCTGAACGGATGCCGGATCCTTCTGGAGGGCTTCCAGGAGATTGACAAGAGCTTTCTTCAGAATGTCCATACCCGTGCCCTGGGGCTTCCGGTGCTGATTGCGGAGACAAAGCGGCTGTTGATTCGGGAAATGACTCTTTCGGATCTGGATCAGATCAATGCCCTCTACCGGGAGGAGCCTTCCGTAACCCTGTCGCCGGAGCTGGCTCTTGACCGGCGGGAGGAGGAAGAGAAGATCAAGGCTTATATCGCCTACATGTATGGCCTCTACCAGTTCGGCATGTGGGTGGTGATTGAGAAAAAGAGCCGGAAAATGATTGGACGGGCCGGCTTTGGCATTGCCGATTATCTGGATCTTACAGAGATTGACATGGGGTATCTCATTGGGAAGAAGTACCGCAGACAGGGCTACGGGGAGGAGGCCTGCCGGGCAGCGTTGTCTTATGGACGGCAGGTATTGGACTTTCCAGGGGTCAGCGCTTATATTGATCAGGAAAACGCAGGCTCTCTAAGACTGATTGAAAAGCTGGGGTTTCGGCAGGAGCGAAGCTTTGATTACCGGGAACGGCATTTGTGCAGATATTATCTGGAGTTTGAAAGATAGATGAGAAAAGGAGTGGAATGACAAATTTGAGAGACGAATTTGAACATATTCGAAAAGATGAGAATGTGCGCCAGAGCCTTATTTCCATAAAGGCAAAGCTTCGAAACGGCCAGGGACTACAAGAGCTTAAAACCCTCTTTCAGGAGGAGCCCCAGGCGCTGCTTTCCAAGCTGAGACATGAGGATGCCAAGGTGCGGAAAAACGCAGCCCTGGTGTTGGGAAGCCTGGGAACGCTTGTCTGCCGGGATGCATTGTGGAAGGCTTACGGCCAGGAGACCCAGCGGTTTGTGAAAAGCGTTTACCCGGAGGCGCTGAAGGGCTGTGATTGCGGGGAATTGCTGGAAGGGCTTAAGGAGCGGAGGAAGGCCCTGCTGGCGGAGGAGGAGACTCCTGAGACAGGGAAGCACCGTCAGGAGGAGCTGCGTGCCCTGAATGCTTTGCTGGCACAGTATGAGAAGACGAAAGGACATCGGTTTACAGGTCTTTCAAGGCCTTCGGATGTGATTCTCGTTACGCATCGGGACTACCGGGAGGCGACGCTTGGGCAGATTTCAGAGGGACAGTGCGTGCTTTTGAAGGCGGGCGTCAAGGTACTGGGAGGAAATCCGGAGGCGCTTATGAAGCTTCGCACCTTTCGGGAGCTTTTGTTCTGTCTGGATACGGCAAAAGAGATTTCCAGGGAGCAGGCGGAGGAGGGGCTTGCCGCTTCGAATCTGCTGCCGCTTCTTAGGGAACTTCACCAGGGGGAAGGGCCCTTTTACTTTCGGATTGAGTGCAGGAGCCGGATGACCCTGGAGGAGCGCAGCGCATTTACAAAGAAGCTGGCTGCCCGTCTGGAAGTGCTGACTGGGGGACAGCTTGTGAATTCTACCTCGGATTATGAGCTTGAGCTGCGCCTGGTGGAGACGAGGGAAGGGGGATTTTATCCTCTGCTGAAGCTGTTTACCCTTCCGGATAGGCGGTTTGCTTATCGGAAGAACAGTGTGGCCGCTTCCATCCGCCCGGAACAGGCGGCGCTTTTTATGGAGCTTGCAGGAGAATACTTAAAGGAGAATGCCCGGGTTCTGGATCCTTTCTGCGGTGTGGGGACTATGCTGATTGAGCGGAATTACCGGGCGCATGCGGATACCCTCTATGGGGTGGATATCTATGGCCCGGCCATTGCAGGAGCCAGGGAGAATACGGAGATTGCCCGGATGCCGGCCCATTATGTGCACCGTGATTTCCGGGATTTTACCCATACGTATCCGTTTGATGAGATTGTGACGAATTTTCCGGCTAAGGGGAAGACCAGGAACGGCCATGAACTGGAATTCCTTTATGGGAGATTTTTTGATCGGGCGGAAGAGCTATTGTGCCCCGGGGGGCTGATACTGCTTTACAGCCACGACCCGGCATTTGTGCAAAGACAGATCCGGGAGCATAAGGATATGAGGCTTTTGAAGGAGTGGCCTATGGGAGATAAGGAGGGAAGCTGTCTGTTTGCCTTACGCTATGAGCCGTAACGGCCCATATCCTAGCTTGAAAAATTTCCTGTGCCGGTAAAATTTTAACTTTACAGGCCTTTACAAAAATGCTATAGTTAAAAAAAGAGAAAATAAAGTTAAAATGGAGACGGCACAGTGAGTTTTAAAGAAGAAAAGCGGGAAAAGATTAAAAGATACATATTAGATAAAGTTGATATGAATCAGAAGGATTTGGCCAGGAGGACGGCAAATACATTTGAGATCTCTTTAAATACCGTGTACCGCTATGTCAGGGAGCTGGAAGAGCAGAGGATTATAGAAAAAAAGGACGGCCGGTATGTGTTTGTGGAAAAGGTGGAAACGGTTCGTCTAAGACTTTCCAAAAGGGAGCGGCTGGAGGAAGACGATGTTTACATAAAATACATCGATAAATTTGTAAATGGGCTGCCGGATAATGTGCAGAGAATCTGGCAATACTCCTTTACGGAAATGATGAATAATGCAATTGAACATTCCGAGGCTGCCCTTGTAACAATCATGGTTGTTCAGAATTACTTGAATACGGCTATTTTTATAGTGGATAACGGAATTGGAATATTCCGGAAAATCAAGGAATACTATTCTTATGCCTCTCTGGATGATGCTGTAAATGAGCTTTTCAAGGGAAAACTGACAACGGACAAGAAGAATCATTCGGGAGAAGGTATTTTTTTTACATCAAGAATACTGGATCGGTTTGCGGCGGTATCCGACAGTAAAATCTTTTCCCATGACAAATATACAGAGCTGCTGCGTAATCTGGAGGATATAAAAGCCTTAAAGGATTGGAAGGAACGAAAAGGAACTGTAGTTTATATGGAGCTTTCGAATTACAGTAATAAGATCTTAAAAGAGGTGTTCGATATGTTTGCGGATGTTGACGGCGGATTTACGAGAACTCATATTCCTATCAAGAACATTTATGAAATGTACCCGGTATCCCGTTCACAGGCAAAGCGTCTGTGTCACAGATTTGAGAATTTTAAGGAGATAGAGCTTGATTTTCAAGGTATCAGTGAGATCGGGCAGGGCTTTGCCCATGAAATCTTTGTGGTGTTCCAAAATGAGCATAAGGATGTGAAGCTGGTTCCGACTCATATGACAAAGGAAGTGGAGCGGATGATTTACCATGTAACCAGTACATCGCTGCACTAGCAGGATGCAGGCTTGAAGCACAGGAAAGGGAAGAATGGATAAAATGCGGATGATGTGGAAACAACGGATGGGACAAAGGGCTGTCAGATGTTCTGCGCTTCTTTCGCTGCTTGCGGTTTTTCTGATACTGTCCGCATGCGGCAGGCAGGAGAATGAGGAGGAGACGCTTATTATGCGCGCGGAAAATGCGAAGGCTGTGAGCGGAGAAGCACCTGCCCTGGCTCTGGTGCTGGCCAGCCGGGACGGAGCGGAGAATGAAGAGCTGATCAAAAGCTTCCGGGAGACGGCAAAGGAACAGGGTGCAGAGCTTCTGGTCCGGCTTCCCGATGTGTCGGAGGAGGAAGCCAGGGAAGCCAGGGAGCTGGCAGGGAGCTTTGTTCTGTGTGAAGTGGATCCCATTGAATACCAGATGCTTTTACTCAATGAGCTGGTGGCGGAGGAGGCAGACGTGATCGTCATCCACCCCAATCACAGCGAAGCCTTAGAGCCGGTTCTTGCGGCTGCCAGAGCCGTGGGAATCCGTATCTGCGCCTTCGGACAGGAGGTGGGAGAGGAAAGCTGCGATATTTATACAACAGCCGGGGAAGCGCCCCAGGCGGCGGCAGGGCTCCTGCAGGCAGAAGAGTAAACGAAAATAAAAAGACCCTCACAGCTTTTTTCCGGCTGCTGTGAGGGTTAAATTTTTTGCAGGGCACTTTTATTCCAGATTCAACCGCTTTGTCATAAAGTGGTTGGTCAGCACAAAGGCGCCGATACCCAGTGCCAGAGAGAATACAAGAGAAAATGCGATATTGAACCAGAAATAGGATGTATCACTAAAACCGGAACCGTACATATTTATTCCGAAGAAAATACTGTTTACACTCATATTTTCCATGTAACCGATACCGCTTAAAGCGGTAACAATGGAGCTGAGCATGTTGGCAGCAAATTTGTAGCCCATATAAATTCCAATGGATGCAAGCACTTTATGGTCATTGAAGCTGTGGCCGATGGAAATGCACATATAGATAATCACCGTACCGGCAATGGTATCTATGAGTCCGGTCAGAAGGAACATAGGAACGCCGATACCTGCCGGCACCCCGAATATCTGGGGGAAGGAACGCCATATATCCTCCCAATAATAGCCGAAAAACCGGAAGAAGTCTTTGTTTGCCAGCATAGCAAAGACGGAAAGGCAGATGAGCAGCCCGTCTGCAATCTGCCATACGACAGATACGGTAAGCTTGGTAAAGATATGCTCCGCCGCAGAGGCCGGAAGGGTGTGCATGAGATACCCTTCATCCGTAAAAAGATTTTTGCGGAACCGGAGGATATCCAGGTACAGCCAGGTGATTACAAAAATGGCAATCAGCGCAATGACGTAAGCGGAAACCAGCATCACGTCCATAAGCCCTTCCCACATGCGCAGGGTGTAGTTATCGTAGTTTACATGTTCCCGATTCATAACAAATTGAACGTAAAAGCGTCCGATAATGGTAATGACCACCAGTCCCAGGTGCAAAGGGATCATCAGCCGGTTCACGGCTCTGAATTCATGCTTTAATAATTTTCCTAACATCTGAACACCTCCCGGAAAAGAGCGTCTACGGACTTGCCCTCCTGCTCCCGAATTTCATCTACAGAGGCTGTCAGGCGGATGTGTCCGTTCTGGATAAAAATTACATCATCCAATACATTTTCAATATCGGAAATCAAGTGGGTGGAGATCAGCACTGACGCCCGTTCATTGTAGTTGGTGATAATGGTCTGGAGAATGTAGTCTCTGGCCGCCGGGTCTACGCCGCCGATGGGCTCATCCAGGCAGTAGAGATCCGCATCCCGGCTCATCACCATAATGAGCTGGACCTTTTCCTTGGTGCCCTTGGACATGGAGCTTAGGCGGTCCTTCTCGTCGATATTCAGCCGGTGGAGCATTTCTATCGCCCGGTTCCGGTCAAAATCACTGTAAAAATCGCAGAAGAAATTCAGAATATCCGTAACCTTCATCCAGCTGTTAAAATAAGTCCGCTCCGGCAGATAGGAGACTACTTTTTTCGTCTCTGGCCCGGGGATCTCTCCGTTGATAAGAAGCACTCCTTCTGTAGGCGCAAGCAGGCCATTGATAAGCTTGATTAATGTGGTCTTTCCGCTGCCGTTGGGGCCGAGAAGACCGATGATGCGGCCTCGTTCAATGGTTAAGTTTATGCTGTCCAAAGCTGTCTTGTAGCCATAACGCTTTGTCAGGTTATGGCAGCTTAGCAATTGTTCCATCATTGTCCCCCCTTTAGCTCCTGTTCCAGAAGCCGTTTGATATCTTCCTTTTTAAATCCCAGTTGTTCCATGTTTTTGAGGAAAAGCTGAATCTGTTCTCTTGCAAGCTGTTCTTTGATTTCTGTCATTTTTGCTGTATCCTCCGTGATAAATCTGCCGCTGGTCCGCTGGGTGTAGACAAGACCGCTGCGTTCCAGTTCTGTCAGTGCCTTCTGCATGGTGTTGGGATTGACGGATGCCTCCATCGCCAGATCCCTTACAGAAGGAAGTTTGTCGCCTGGCTGGTATGCGCCGGCGATTATGTTGGTTTTGATGACGTCCACGATCTGCAGGTAGATGGGACGGGAATCATCAAGAATCCAGGCCATATAGTCACTCCTTTCCTTGATTCGCCCATGTTTTTTGGGCATAAAGGTATACCTGTAAGGTGTTTCCTTGATTCGCCCATGTTTTTTGGGCATAAAGGTATACCTGTAAGGTGTTTCCTTGATTCGCCCGTGGTTTTGGGTGATTTCCATTTTTTTCTAGGGGGGGGGGTAAAAAGGGTTTGTGGTTTTACCCTCCCCGGCCCCCTCCGGTCAGGAGGGTGTTTTGTAATACGGGTGTGTCATTGTATCATTGTATTACTTTAGTAATACAGTAATTCTTTTTGATTTAAATGTCAAGGGGGTAAGGGAATATTCAGAATTTCTTAAGAATGAGGGGGGACGTAACAGTACCTTCGGTCTGCTGCAAAGCCGCTTCCTGGGCTTTTCCGTATCCCCGGCAATAAGGAATCCTCCCGCCTTGCGGGCCCCTCCTTATCACAGCGGTTCGGACGGTTCGCGTACAGTCTGTCTGCTCTGTGTGGACATTGCTTTTTGGTCATTATGTTGATTGGTTTTGGGCAATGTCCGCCCATATCAGACAGTCTGTGCGCGAACAGCCGGACACTGGATATCGGAAAAGCCCAGGAAACGGCTTTGCAGCAGACCGAAGGTACTGTTACTGGTTGTGGAGGTGGAGAGGGAGAGGGGCGTTTGGGCTTGTTTTGAGGGTGGGGGGCGTGGTATGATGGGGGAAATGAAAAAAGGAGGGCGGCTTATGTATCGGGAAGTGGCGAAGCTGGTGTTGTATAGGGATCTGGGAGAGGATAGTATTTTGAGGGGGCTGTCGGGGATTTTTGAGGATTGGGAGAAGAAGAAGGGGGAGGGGGCGGATCTGACTGCCCGGATTTATGAGCAGATTAAGAAGCTTTTGGATGTGTCTACGATGTATGGGTTTGATAGGAATCTGTGGCATAATTATCTGACTTTTATTCTTTTGACGAATGAGAATTCCTTTAGTATGACGAGTGAGAAGGCGGGGGCTAATGAGGGGAGTGTGAATCATTTTGCCAAGGGTGATTTTCGTGTGTTTAAAAGGCTGTTTGATTTTGATTTCGGGCCTATCGAGAGGGCGCTTGGCATTGACTGCTTTTCAACTGTCTGCAATTATAAGGCGATTGGGAAGAAGGAGCGTATGTACAATAAGAATGTGAGTGAGAAGGTGCAGGCGGTGAGCCTTCGGATTGAGGAGGCGAAGGATGAGGAAGAGATTTTTACGATTGTGACGGATTTTTATAAGGCTTATGGGGTTGGAATGTTTGGGCTTAATAAGGCGTTCCGGATTAAGAGTCTGCCGGAGGGGGTGGAATTTCTGCCTATTAATAATACGGAGCAGGTGCTGCTTTGTGATTTGGTGGGCTATGAGCTGCAGAAGCAGAAGCTGATTGATAATACGGAGGCTTTTGTGAAGGGGCTGCCGGCGAATAATGTGCTGCTTTTTGGGGACAGCGGTACGGGTAAATCTACCAGTATTAAGGCTATTTTGAATGAGTATTACGATAAGGGCCTTCGGATGATTGAGATTTACAAGCATCAGTTCCAGGATTTGTCGGCGATTATTGCGCAGATTAAGAATCGGAATTATCGGTTTGTTATTTATATGGATGATTTGTCTTTTGAGGAATTTGAGATTGAATATAAGTTTTTGAAGGCTGTGATTGAGGGAGGGATGGAGACGAAGCCGGATAATGTGCTCATCTATGCTACCTCTAATCGGAGGCATATTATCCGGGAGACCTGGGGGGATCGGGATGATATGGAGACGGACAATGGGATGCACCGGTCTGATACTATGCAGGAGAAGCTGTCTCTGGTGGCGCGGTTTGGTGTGACTATCTGTTACTCGAAGCCTTCGCAGAAGGAGTATTTCAAGATTGTCACTGAATTGGCGAAGCGGTATCCGGAGATTACTTTGTCTGAGCAGGAGCTTTGCGCCAAGGCTAATCAGTGGGAACTGAGCCATGGCGGAATCTCCGGGCGGACGGCGCAGCAGTTTATTAATTATCTGGCTGGGCGGACAGTTGGGTAAAACTTCAAGCTGAATGCAGGATAAAGCATGTAAGCGGATGGCAGCAGAGGGACGAAAAGAAGGCAAAGCGGAAGGGCGGAAAGAAGGAATAGAACAGGGAATCAAGGCTTTTATAGAAATCTGCCAGGAAAATGCTATGCTAAGAGAGGCTGCTTTTTCCAAGCTGATGGAGAAGTTCTCCCTTACCTCTGATCTTACGAAGGAATATCTGGAAAGATTCTGGAAAACACAATCATAAATATTGTTGTTTTCCAGATCTTCCCGGTGATGCCGTGAGTAGCGGCTGGATATTTTGCTGCTGACAAGATTTTATGTTGTGGTGGAAACGTTGTTTACTGCGGCAGCCTTAGCGGTTTCGATAGATTTAACTATAAGATATTTTACTTTCTGGGAGTTCTTGTATAACAGTCTGTGCGCGATCCCCCAGGCGTTTCCGGGCCAGGTTCATAAACTGCCCGGCAGCCCCTTCCGATTTAAAAACAAAGGCGTTTCTGGCGGATGTCTGCTCTTCTTCTTCCTGGTAATAAACATAAACTGTGTAAGAGGTGTAAGTATGGCGTACTTTACCGGTACGAAAATGCATGATCTCGGTTTTAGAGTACATTCTTTCTGCACGGCTGCTGTCTGCGAGTACAATTTGGCCGGATTCGTGAAAAATGATCCAATAGCGTTCGCCTAAAGTGGCGCAGGCGCAGGTCTCCTTACCCTGTTCCCGGACTACCCAGGAATCGTCAGCTTCCAGTAGATTCTGTGCAATTGCTTCCCGTTCCGTCTGGACGGGATAGAGCTTTTCAAAAGCCTTGCTGTAACACTTTAGAAGCCGGTCAGGGTTAAAGGTCACGCCTATGCCAAGTAAAAAAGGCAGGCCAAAGATCTGCCCAATGAGCAGCCCGAGAGACAGATGGACGATTATAATATAGAAAACAGTGTATTTCAGGTAGAAACCAATGGCAGTCAGGCCGGCCGCCATAAGGAACATTATGAGAAAAGCTGTACGAAACTGATGCAGGCCTCCCTTTTTGCACCAGTCTGAGAGCCAGGGAAGCTGTTTCTTAAGAAACAGAGTAACCGGACTTCCCGGATTTTTCGACAGAAAATCTTTACCGGCTCTTTTAGGAAGCAGGCATATAAGGGCAATGAGCAAAAATAGCAGATTGATTCCGATTACAACCATGCAGAGACGGTATTCCCAGGTGGAAACCCCGCGGATAAAGCCACAGTCCAGTACATACCAGCTGGATTGCGCCAGAGCCTCCGCGCGCTGTGCTTCCGTTCCCTTAAAATTCGTGTTTGTCAAAGACTCGGAAAGCGCCGTTATTGCATCAGAGCTTTCGATCAGAGTAAAGGAACCAGATACCGTTACGGGCTTTAACTGGGATTCCAGGTCATCGCCCCAGGCTTCCTTTGTCTGCTCGGACATATTTGCAGCCCGCAGAAGCCGGTCAAGGTCATTGGAGGCTTCCTTAGACACAATAATCTTAAAAAATGCCTGGCGTCCTTCGTCATAGACAATATAGGCCTTCCGTTTAACACGACCGGGATCTCCGGTATAGTACTCATCCGGGTAAGAGGCTACAGGATAGGTAACTTGGCAGGACAGATAGCTGCCCTCCGCCTGTTCAAAAGACATGTTGTCCGAAAGCGGAGACGGCCCGGCCAGAATCTTCAGAATACCCTCTCCGGCAGCAATGCCCATCAGGAGAATAACGGATAGCGTGATAACGACTACGCTGATTTGTGCTGTTCGCTTCATTTGTATAAACCTCCTCAAAAAGTCAAGAAAAACGAGAGCATTACTTCAGTAGAAGCTCTACCGGACAGTGATCGGAACCGAAAATGTCCGTGTGGATTTTTGCATCCTCCAGGCGGTGGGTGATCCGTTCTGACACAATAAAGTAATCAATCCGCCATCCGGCATTTTTTTCCCGGGCGCGGAACCGGTAGGACCACCAGGAGTAGATGCCCTCCGTATCCGGATAAAAGTGCCGGAAGGTGTCCACAAAGCCGGATTCCAGCACATGGGTCATTTTTGCCCGTTCTTCATCGGTGAAGCCTGCATTTTTCCGGTTGGTTTTCGGGTTTTTCAGATCGATCTCCTTGTGGGCTACATTCAGATCGCCGCAGTAGATTACTGGCTTTTTTCCGTCCAGATTCTTGATGTAGCGGAGAAAATCATCCTCCCATTTCATTCGATAGTCAAGCCTTGCGAGACCGTCCTGGGAATTGGGGGTGTAGACGGTTACCAGGTAGAAGTCGGAAAATTCCAGGGTGATGACCCGGCCTTCGTGGTCGTGTTCTTCCACGCCGATTCCATAAGACACAGACAGGGGCTCTGTTTTGGTAAATACGGCCGTACCGCTGTAGCCCTTTTTCTCTGCGTAATTCCAGTATTGCTGATAGCCGGGGAGATCAAGCGCAATCTGCCCCTCCTGCAGCTTGGTCTCCTGGAGGCAGAAAATGTCTGCATCCAGCTTCTTAAAATCCTCCATAAAATTTTTCCCTACGCAGGCCCGCAGGCCGTTCACATTCCAAGAAATTAGTTTCATAGTGTTTCTCCTATTCCAGTTCCGTAATCTCTCTCTCAGTACACGAGTAAGAAATCAATTTCCAGCCACAAAAACATGTGTCTGTAAATTGATTTGTGCACTGAGAGAGATTACTGATTTCCAGTTCCGTAAGCGCCTTCCAGTACACGAGATATAAAATCAATTTCCAGCCGCCAAAAACATGCGTCTGTAAATCGATTTGTGCACTGGAAGGCACTTACTGTTTCCGGTTCTGCTTACTGGGCACTTGCCGTTTTTGGCAGAAAAAGAATTGCTTTTTCCTTATATATTACATATAATGATAATAGTTGCAATTGATCTGATTATAGAGACTTTTAGACGGAAAGTAAAGGGGAAAGGATGAGGGAAATGGAAAAGGTATATGACGTTACAGCGATTGGAGAACTGCTGATTGATTTTACGGAAAATGGAGTGAGCTCCCAGGGAAATCCCCTGCTTGAGGCTAATCCCGGCGGCGCACCCTGCAATGTGCTTGCCATGCTGAATAATCTTGGCAGAAAGACAAGCTTTATTGGAAAAGTGGGGGATGATCAGTTTGGAAGAACCTTAAGAGACACTTTAGTGGAGCTTGGTATCGGAACAGATAACCTTCTTTTGGATAAAGTGGTGCACACTACGCTGGCTTTTGTACACACGGCTGCAGACGGCGACCGTGATTTCTCCTTTTACCGGAAGCCGGGGGCTGATATGATGCTTAAGGAGGAAGAGGTTCAGGAGGATATGATTGCCCAGAGCAGGATTTTGCATTTCGGTACGCTGTCCCTTACGGATGAGCCGGTGCGCAGCGCCACAAGAAAGGCCCTGGAGTATGCCGAAAAGCATGGGGTAATGGTGACCTTTGACCCGAATCTCAGGCCGCCGCTGTGGAACAATCTGCAGGATGCCAAGGAGCAGATCTGGTTTGGCCTGTCCAAATGCTCTGCCGTGAAGATGTCCGAGGAGGAGCTGGAGTTTATCACCGGAGAGAGAAGCCTGGATCGGGGCGTGGAGGCAGTGCGGAACCGCTTTGATATTCCCCTTATCTGCATTACCATGGGAAAGAAGGGCAGCTGGGCTTATTATGGGGATCATGTATGTGTGGAGAAGGCGGGCTTTGTCCAGGAGAATACCATCGAGACAACGGGGGCAGGCGATACATTCTGTGCAAGTATGCTGAATTTTATTCTGGATCATGGCCTGGAAAATCTGACCGAGGAGAATCTTGCGGAAATGCTGACCTTTGCCAATGGGGCAGCTTCTATCATCACCACACGTAAGGGCGCCCTCCGGGTGATGCCTACCGTGGAGGAGATAAAGGCTTTGATCGGGTGAAAAGATTGAAAATACGATTTTTAATCTAAAGTTTGTGTCTCAAAGGAAGGTGCAGGCACATTTGCTTGAGACATCAGGAGGTAAAATGTTATGAAAAAATTGTTGGATCAGATCACAGAGGAGGTTCAGAAGGCCTTTGCGGCCTCTGGATATGAGGAGGAGTACGGAAAAGTGACCCTCTCCAACCGGCCGGATCTCTGTGAATATCAGTGTAACGGAAGTATGGCTGCGGCTAAGAAGTATCGCTGTGCGCCCATTCAGATTGCCGGGAAGGTGGCAGAGGAGCTTCAGAAAAGCGCTGTTTTTGAGGAAGTCCTGGCAGTGAATCCGGGTTTTATCAATCTGAAGGTAAGCTCTTCCTTTGTACAGACATATCTTCGAAAGATGCAGAAGGATGAGCGTCTGGGGTGTGATAAGGCAGATAAGCCCAGGACGATTATTGTTGACTACGGCGGCCCGAATGTGGCCAAGCCCCTCCATGTGGGGCATCTGCGCTCTGCCATTATCGGGGAGAGCGTGAAGCGTCTGGGACGTTTTGCGGGGCATGAGATGATCGGGGATATCCATCTGGGGGACTGGGGCCTGCAGATGGGATTGATTATCACGGAATTAAAGCGCAGAAAGCCGGAGCTTCCCTATTTTGACGAGAGCTTTACCGGGGATTATCCAGAAGAAGCGCCCTTTACCATCTCGGAACTGGAGGAGATTTATCCTACGGCCAGCGCCCGCTCCAAGGAGGATGAGGATTACAAGAATGAGGCTATGGAGGCTACTTATCTGGTTCAGCACGGGCATCGGGGATACCAGGCTGTTCTGCAGCATATTTTAGATGTTTCCGTGGCGGATTTGAAGAAGAATTATGCCAATCTGAATGTGGAGTTTGACCTTTGGAAAGGGGAATCGGATGCGCAGCCCTATATTCCCGGGCTGGTCAAGATGCTGAAGGACAAAGGCTTTGCCTATGAGAGTGAGGGGGCTCTTGTGGTGGATGTGAAGGAGGATACGGATACCAAGGAGGTTCCGCCCTGTATGATTTTGAAGTCGGACGGGGCTTCTCTCTATACAACCACGGATTTGGCGACGATTGTGGAGCGGATGAAGCTTTACCGGCCGGATGAGATGATTTATGTAGTGGACAAGCGGCAGGAAATGCATTTTGTCCAGGTGTTCCGCTGCGCCCGGAAGACGGGGCTTGTGGCGGCGGATACGGGGCTTAAGTTCCTGGGCTTTGGCACTATGAACGGGAAGGACGGGAAGCCGTTTAAGACCCGGGAAGGCGGCGTGATGCGTCTGGAGCATCTTCTTTCTGATATCAATGAGGAGATGTATCGGAAGATTGTGGAGAATTCGGAGGCGGAGATTCCGGAGAATGAGGCCAGAAAGACGGCTGAGATCGTGGGGCTTTCTGCTGTGAAGTATGGGGATTTGTCGAACCAGGCTTCTAAGGACTATGTATTTGATGTGGAGCGGTTTACTTCCTTTGAAGGGAATACGGGGCCTTATATTTTGTATACGATTGTGAGGATTAAGTCGATTCTCAATAAGTATCGGGAGATGGGATTTGATCCGGAGGCCGGAATGATCGGGATGCCTGGGAATGAGACCCAGAAGAATCTGATGCTTCGGCTGGCCCGGTTTAACGGGGCGGTCTTGAATGCTTTTGAGGAGCTGGCGCCTCATAAGATTTGTGCTTATATTTATGAGCTGGCGAATGCTTTTAATAAGTTTTACCATGAGACGAAGATTCTTGGTGAGGAAAATGCTGAGGTGCGAAGTGAGCTGGTGGCTGTTTTGGTGCTGACGAAACGGGTGCTGGAGACTTGTATTGGGATCTTGGGGTTTGAGGCGCCGGAGCGTATGTAGTGTGTGGGGGGACGGCTGAGCCGCAAAAGGCCGGGAGGCTTTTCCATATCTGTGTTCGGACGATTCGCGTACAGTCTGTCTGCTCTTGGCGGACGAACGCTTGGTGGTTTTGACAGGCTTTGCCTGTTGAACTTTCTTGGGCGTTTGTCCGCCAATATCAGACAGTCTGTGCGCGAATAGCCGGACACTGATATTGGAAAAGCCTCCCGGCCTTTTGCGGCTCAGCCTGGCTTTGGGGGTATGGTGTTTGGGTGGGTTTTAGGCTATGGCCATTTGTTTTACGCGGACGAAGGCTTTGTTGACGGCTGGGATGGCTAGGATGACTAATGTCAGGGCGGCTTCGCAGCCTAAGTAGCTGCCGTTGTAGGCGAGGGAGTATAGGGGGGCGCTCATTCCGGTGCCTTCGGCGTAGGAGGCGAAGAAGATGAGGCCGGACAGGAAGGCGAAGAGGTAGCGGCCCAGGACACCGGCTATGTAGCCTTTGATGAGGCCGTTTTTCTTGTTGTGGAAAAGGCCGGAGAGGCCGAGGGCGCCGAAGGCCAGCAGGTAGTCGGTGATCATCTGGGGGAGGCTGATGATGTAAGGGTCGGAGATGAGCTGCAAAAGGCCGTAGGCGAAGCCGGTGATGAGGCCGGTGCGCAGGCCGTACCAGTAGCCGATGCAGCAGATGAACAGCATGGAGAACAGGGTTACGGAGCCGCCCATGGGGGCTTCAAAGAGCTTTAGGAAGGATGTGATCATTCCCAGGGCCATGGCGACAGCGGCAAATACTAGGGGTTTTGTTTCGATGCGTTTGTTTTCTCCGGTGAGATAGCAGGCAAGAATTAATAAAATCAGAATGGCGGCTATTAAAGCGCCGTAGCCTAAGCCGGTTAGGGAGTAGGAGGTTCCCCACTCATCTACTACCTTGTTTACAAAAAGTGACATAAAAAAATCCTCCTTGATTGTGTGATTTTCACAGGAGGGGATACGAAAAGCAGCTTCCTTACGCCGGTATTAACCGGTTCAAGTAATGAGGGTCAGCGTGTACAATGTGCCACGCTTTCTCAGCCTTAGGCTCCCCTAGCATAATATTTGCTATGTGATTATCTTGAATATACTCTTGGGGGATAAAGTTGTCAAGTGTTTTATGGATGTTTTTTCAAAATGAAGATATCATACAAGAAATCAGCAGACATTCCGCGTATAATATGAAGCACGAGGAGGTGCTGCCATGCAGAAAGAAGTACGGACAGTCTGTTATGATGACGATCTGCAGCTTGAAGCATATCGCTTTGAGGGAATCGCACAGCCGTTTCCGAATCATTTCCATGATTACTATGTGATTGGCTTTATAGAAGCAGGGACACGCTGTTTGTCCTGCAAGAATAAAGAATATACAGTAGCTCAGGGAAATATTCTTTTGTTTAATCCCAGCGATAATCACAGTTGTGTGCAATGTGACGGCGGAACGCTTGATTACAGAGGTTTGAACATTCCAAAAGAAACGATGCTGTTATTAGCAGAGGAAATAACAGGACAAAGAGTCCCCATTGGTTTTTCGGAAAATGTCATTAAAAATGAGGAGCTGAGTCATTATCTCCATTCATTACATCAGAGCATTATGGATGGTTCAAAAGAGTTTGAAAAAGAGGAGATGCTTCTGCTCCTTATTTCATTGCTTATCGAGCAATACGGGCAGCCTTCCGGGAACTGTATTCCAGAGTACAGTGAAGAAATAGAGAATGCCTGCGCATTTATGTCAGAACATTTTGCGGAGCATATCACATTGGAAACTCTCTGCAAATGCAGCGGTCTTAGCAAATCTACATTGCTCCGAGCGTTTACTAAGTCAAAGGGAGTTACGCCGTATAGGTATCTTCAAATAATACGGATAAGCAAAGCAAAGGAACTGTTGGAGAAAGGCGCAGCCCCGGCTGACGCCGCTGTACAGACAGGCTTTTCAGACCAGAGCCATTTTTCAAATTTTTTTCATATGTTTATCGGATTGTCGCCTGCCGCATACAGACGCATTTTTAAGGAAGGCGGTAAGAATCATGGATAAAAAAACTACCATTGGGCATATCACAGCTCAGATTACGATTGTGATTTGGGGAACGACTTTCATATCCACCAAAATACTGCTTAAAGATTTTACACCGATAGAAATACTGTTTTTTAGATTTTTTCTTGGACTGCTTGTTCTGACGGCCGTTTATCCAAAACGGTTAAGAATAAAGGATAAAAAACAGGAGCGTACATTCGCTGCGGCAGGACTATGCGGAATATGCTTATATTACCTGCTTGAGAACATCGCATTAACCTATACGATGGCTTCTAATGTCGGCGTTATTATTTCTGTTGCTCCGTTTTTCACTGCTGTTTTATCTCATGTAATTTTAAAGGCAGAAGAAAAACTAAAAGCCGGTTTTTTTGTTGGTTTTATAGCGGCCATGACAGGAATATGTCTTATCAGTTTCAGCGGCGGGACCTTGCAGTTAAATCCTATTGGCGATGTTTTAGCGATTGCTGCAGCATTCGTATGGGCCGTTTATTCCTTGCTTACACGAAAAATCAGCGGCTATGGATATAATATCATTCAAACTACAAGGAGGATATTTACATACGGAATACTTTTTATGCTCCCGTTCCTTTTTGTTTTTGATTTCAGCTTGGATGTGCAGAGGTTTGCAGAGCCAGAGTATGCTCTGAACCTTATATATTTAGGCTTGGGCGCATCAGCCCTTTGTTTTGTTACTTGGAATTATGCGGTCAAGATGCTTGGAGCTGTTAAGACAAGTGTGTATATCTATATCGTCCCTGTCATCACCGTTGTCACATCCGTTATTGTGTTAAAGGAAGAAATCACATGGATGGCTGTGATTGGAATAGGACTTACCTTGATTGGTTTGTTTCTTTCAGAAGGTAAATTGATATTTAAGAAAAGAGTAAGCAGGTAAACAGGAGACACCACAGGGGTGTACCTTTGTGCCCATAAAGCAGAAGCAGGAATGAGGAAAGAAGGGAGCAAAAATGCAGGGGCACACGGTGGGTTTGACTATCTGCGGCTGCGCAAAAGGACGGCAGCTTACAGAAGCGGCAAAGCTTCTTGCGTTTTCCCAAAAGCCGATTATTGAAATTGCCCTTAGTTCAGGCATTATGTTTACCGTCTTTTCGTGCTGATTTTTTGATTTCGCTATGATAAAAATAATTGACAATCACAGGCGGAGCGTTAAAGGGATGGTTCATACTATCATCATTTCTTACATAGCCGAGACCAATTTCGGCGGCGTACTCTTTTAGCGCTGCGTCGAGAGCTTCCCAATAGCTGCGGCTGCCTTGATTGTAGATTTCCTGATACAGCGGCAGGAGAGCTGGGTATTTCTCTTTGATATAAGCCATAATGACGGCTTTGCAGCTTCCGCGGAGATTTAGATTTTCAAGCCATATCAGATTGCATTGATTCTTTGCCCGTTCAATAATTGCCTTGACATCAGTAATGCCGGGAAAAATCGGAGAAATAAAACAGGTGGTGCGAACGCCTGCTTTATGAAATTCTTTCATTGCCGCCAGTCGGCGCTCAATGGATACCGCCTTGTCCATATCGTCCTTAAATGCTTCGTCGAGCGTGTTGATTGACCATGAGACACGGACATCGGGAAATGTTTTTATCAAATCTAAATCCCGCAAAATCAAATCGGACTTTGTGGCGATGGAGAGCTTTACCCTGCTGTCTTGCAGTTCTTTAAGCAGTGCACGGGTGCGGCCGTATTTTTCCTCGATAGGCTGATAAGGGTCTGTTACTGAGCTGATAAACAGCTCCTTGCCATTATATTTGTCCGGGGACTTGATTGGCTGCCAAATCTTCACATCTACAAATTCGCCCCATTTTTCAGAGTGGTTTGTAAAGCGCTTCATAAAGCAGGCGTAGCAATACTTACAGGCATGTGCGCAGCCCGTATAAGGGTTTACTGAAAAATCACATGCAGGCAGATTGGATTTTGTTATCACATTTTTTGCTTGTAATTCTTTTATTATCATTTCCGTCTCCCAAAGCGTATTTGCTTGTCTATATCGGGTTTATATTGTTCGGACTGTACTTTTTCCGTCTTCCGAAATTCTTTTAATGACATCAAAATCAACTTCGGTATCTAAGAATTCCCTTGTCGAATTGCAATATGGTCAATTTATTGCCTGCTGTAAGCGTAACAAATTTTATGGTGTTTGTCAAAACTACAAAATAGTAGAAAGGATTTTTTCGGCAGTTGCTGTCTTTTGAAGAATGATATAATTTCCAAGGATTATATTGATTCCATATAGCATGAAAGCTATAATGGGGATAAATGAAAAAGGTATTTTATGATAATGAAAGAACGAGGGAGATTACAAATTATTATTTTGAAAACGCACAGGTCTTTGTAATATTGCCGATAAGAACAAAACGCCGGAGCAGGAGGTGCAGCATGGCTATTTTCAAAATAAAAAAACAGGATATTATCGATGCCTTAAAGTATATCGATGAGAACGGAGTGCCTTCTCACAACCAGAGCACGAAGTACGAGCTTGCAGCTGAGAATGGAAAAAAGTATCCGCCGAAGTATGTGGCGGCTGTGGCTGCCCATATTGCAAACGGTACAGATATTTCAACGGAGGGATTTAACGCCATAGAAGCAAAGAATTTTTTGGAAAGCCAGGGCTTTCATATAGAAACAAAGCAGCAGGAAAAGTTCCGGCTGGTTGTTACTGCTGACAGTGCAGAATCCACGGACGAGCGCTTCACAATGGACAACTTAAGTCTCGGTGATAACTATAAGCCTCTTGATGCATATTTTATGAACGCAGACGGTGGGATGATCCGGCGTTCTTACAGCAAAGGAGAAAGAAGAAATTCAAATCAGACGATGCCGCGCATTGCCTGTCAGATATTTGAGAAGCAGATTGCAGATCTGTCTGTTGAAGAAAAGGCGGATTTCCCTGTCTGCAGGTACAGTCCGGAAAGCAATGTCATACGAGGCATCTATCCAAGTGTGGATGAGTTCAAGAAGCATCGGAATACGATAGAATATCTGACTTACGGCTATGATAACGGCAGTCAGTTTGTTATCTATTGCTGGAACATTTTTTCCACAATTATTTTTGTTCAAGAATGTCTGAAGCGTTTCGGCGGGCCGGGAGATAAATTTATTCTGGACTACCGTGAAAAAGATGAAAAAGAGACAGAGGCTGCCAGGAGCGAGGCTTCTGCCCGGGAGGAGCTGGTTCAGCAGTTTAAAGGGTACAGGAACCGCTTTTCCTCCATGCTGATAGAATCAAAGAACTTGATTTTCCGAGGGGCGCCGGGTACAGGCAAGTCATATCTTGCAAAAGAGATTGCGGCAGACATTATAAGCAATGGTTATTTTGATGAGTACATACTTCTTACGGATGAGCAGAAAAAGCAGGTTGAGTTTGTACAGTTCCACCCAAGCTACGACTATTCGGACTTTGTTGAAGGACTGAGGCCAAAGGTAAATGATGACGGCACTATGGGCTTTGAGCTGCAGGACGGCATCTTTAAAAAGTTTGCTGAACGTGCCAGAAAAAACTACGAAAATTCCCAGAAATCCAAGGAAACCATAGAAAAAGAGCTGTCTGTCCAGGAATCAATGACGGAATTCTTTTCAAACGTCGAGCTTGGCGTGGATACTTTTAAAACCATTAACGGAAATGAGTTCACCATTACAAGCGTAGATGACAAGCACATAAATATTTCCATTCCGGGAAATGCCACTGTTAACAAGCTTGCCCTGAATCTCGATGACATCAAGAAGATGCTTGAATCCGGACAGAAGTTTGAGAAAATAAAAGATATTACAACATTCTTTGGAAAGACATTTGCAACACAGGCATATTCCTATTACTTTTCCATTTACAAAGCAATCAAGGCAAAAAAGGGCACGGTTTCAAAAGCAGAGGCAAAGCAGGAGGAATTGAAAAAATATATCTTCATCATCGACGAAATCAACCGCGGTGAGATTTCAAAGATTTTCGGAGAGCTGTTCTTTGCTGTTGATCCGGGATACCGCGGCAGATCCGGTGAGATATCCACTCAATATGCGAACCTGCATTCCGATCCGGATGATAAATTTTATATTCCGGAGAATGTCTATATCATTGGCACCATGAATGATATTGACCGTTCTGTAGACAGCTTTGATTTTGCTATGCGCAGACGGTTCCGGTTCGTGGAGCTCAAGGCGGATGAGCGTCTGGAGATGCTGGCGTCCCTGGAAGATGAAGAACTGGAAGCAGAAGCCATCAGGCGGATGGCTGCCCTTAATAAGGAAATCGCAAATTGTGAGGAGCTGAATGAAAATTACCAAATTGGCGCTTCCTATTTCTTGAAGCTTAAGACCCTTGATTTTGACCAGCTTTGGACGGATTATCTGCAGCCGCTTCTGCAGGAGTACATTCAGGGAATGTACGATGAGGAAGGGCTTATGAACAGATTTGCAAAAGCATACGGTTACAAGAAGCCAATGGAAGGTGATGCGGATGAAGGTGCTCAGGATCAAGGATAATTCACAGCTGAAAAAAGCTGTTTTTTCCGATGTTGGAACTCTTACAGGCAGGATTGCGGACAAGACGCTTGAGCGGCTGGAACGAGAAGGCATATTTGTGTTCCCAGAGATGGTCAAGGCTGCTGAGGATATCACACAGGAACAGATGATTCTTCAGGGAATTAATGACACTTATCGTTCCGGAAATGTGATGGGATTCCTTGGCTGCGGCGATGAGCGGCTTATCATCGAATCCCGCTTTGGAGGAGTGGGCGAGGATTACTTTTTCTGGTATCTCCTTGACCGGGTGCTGGATTTCCCTAATATTGTGAATTTGGAGACAGATGCCAGCCAGGACAGCCGGCTGTTTCAGTTCCTGCTGTTCCTGTTCCCGCATTATCTTAAGACAGCTATGCGGAAGGGGGTTTACAAAAGATACATCCGCCGCAGTTACAATGACGGAAATGTAAAAGGAGCAGTTGACATTGCAAGGCATATTGAAAAAAATACTCCTTTTATCGGGAATGCGGCCTACAGTCAGAGAGAATTCTCCTATGACAATCCCCTGATGGAGCTGGTGCGCCACACCATAGAGTTTATAAAGAGGAAGCCCTATGGGAAAAACCTTCTTATCAAGGTAAAGGATGAGGTAAAACTTGTTATAGAGGCCACTCCGGGGTACGAGCCATATGATCGGCAGAAAATGGTTGATTGGAATAAAAGGAATACGGTCCGGCATGCGTATTTCCGGGAATATCTTGCCCTTCAGAGGTTATGCCTCTTGATCCTTCAGCGCCGGAAACATCAGATTGGTTTGGGGTCACGGCAGATATACGGAATTCTGTTTGACGGGGCATGGTTATGGGAGGAATATGTAAGCCTGCTTATTGCGGAGACTTTTTATCATCCAATGAATAAGGGCGGCAAAGGTGCGCAGCGTCTCTTTGACGGCAGCTATGGACTGATTTATCCTGATTTTATCAGTAAGGATGATAAAACAAGGATAATTGCCGATGCCAAGTACAAGCCTGTAGAGAATATTGGCAGCAGAGATTATCTGCAGATGCTGGCTTATATGTTCAGATTCGATGCCAAATCGGGCTACTATCTTTATCCAGAAGCAAAAGAAGCCGGAGATCTGAGGCTCTGGATGAACAAGGGATCTACTTATGAAAAAAATGTAATGCCCAGGCAGGATGTCAGTGTCACGAAGCATGGATTGAAAATTCCTGTTAATGCGGAAAACTATGAGGAGTTTACATTTAGAATGCAGGCAGGCGAGCAGGAATTTGTGAAAGAGTTTGCTGTAGGGAGATGAATAGTCAATTAAGTAATAGTCAACCAATATCAATAAGTGGTTGACTATCACCCCCGAACATGCTATAGTTGTCTCCGTAAACCAAAAACATTGACCACAAAGGAAAAAGAGGCCTCTTTGCACAGGACCAGCCTTTATTTTCTGTCAGAGGAGACACAGTATGCGAAATGAAAAGACAAAAAACATGATCCTATGCGCTATGTTCGTAGCGCTGATTTCCGTAGGCGCATTTATCAAGATTCCGGTTCCGGTAGTTCCCTTTACCCTGCAAGTCCTGTTCACCATGCTTGCCGGCCTGCTGCTGGGCGGAAAAAGAGGTGCGCTTGCCGTATGCATCTATATTGTTCTCGGCCTTGTGGGTCTTCCGGTGTTTACCCAGGGCGGAGGAATCGGCTATATTTTTCAGCCGACTTTTGGCTATATCATCGGATTTGCAGTGGGGGCTTTTGTTACGGGAGTCATTGCCAACCGCTCAAACAGGCCCGGATACAAGCTGCTTCTGGGCGCTAATTTTGCCGGCCTTGCAATTGTATACCTATTCGGAATGGTGTATTATTATCTAATCAGCAATTTCTATCTGAACACTCCCATTGGAATCTGGCCCTTGTTTTTATACTGTTTCCTTCTTGCGGTGCCTGGCGATATTCTTTTGTGCATTGTGGGAGCAATCCTGGGAAAGCGGATGATTCCGCTGGTGAGGGAAGGAAAAATATAATTTTTTTAAGATGCAAATTAAAGGGATACATCGGAACTGGAATAGGAGAAACAGATGGATATCACAACTTTAGGAAATGAAGTGCTGCAAGGAAAACAAATCACCAGAGAAGAGGCTCTCTGGCTCTATTCACAGCCCATAAAGGAACTATGCGAAAAAGCCGATGAAATCCGGGCTCATTTTTGCTCCAATGGATTTGATCTCTGCACAATCATCAACGGAAAAAGCGGACGCTGCTCAGAGAACTGCCGCTTCTGTGCTCAGTCTGCGCACAATCATACAGGGGCCGAGGAATATCCCCTGCTTTCCGCGGAAGAAATTCTGGCGCAGGCCAAAAAGAACGATGAGCAGGGCGTGCTCCGCTATTCCATCGTCACCTCCGGAAAGCGGCTCTCTGACCGGGAAGTGGAGCAGATGTGCGATACGATACGGCAGATTCGAAGAGAAACCGGCATCAGCGTATGCGTCTCCTTCGGCCTTCTGAATGAAGAACAATATCGAAAATTAAAGGAAGCCGGGGTATCAAGAGTTCACAACAATCTGGAAACCTCACGCCGGAATTTCCCAAATGTGTGTACCACTCACACCTTTGAGGAGAAGATCTGTGCTATCCAGGCGGCCCAGGCAGCGGGCCTTTCCGTGTGCAGCGGCGGCATTATGGGACTTGGAGAGACTGTAGAGGATCGCATTGATATGGCGCTGACCTTAAGGGAGCTTGGCGTCAAAAGCGTGCCGGTCAATATGCTGAATCCCATTCCGGGCACACCTTTTGAACATAACAGGCGGCTTAGCGAATGGGACATGTGCCGGATTGCGGCAGTTTACCGGTTCATACTTCCGGATGCTTCCATCCGCCTTGCAGGAGGCCGGGGCCTTCTTAGAGACAAGGGGAAAAGCTGCTTTAGATCCGGGGCAAACGCAGCCATTTCCGGCGATATGCTCACCACGGCCGGCATTACGGTGGAGACAGACAGGGAACTTCTTAAAGAACTGGGCTATGAAGTGAGGTATGGAAATGAGTAAAGTGCTCTTTATCATCGGAACCGGGACTGACATTGGAAAGACTTATGTTTCCGGCCTGATTGTAAAAAAATTGAGAGAAAGCGGAAGCAGGGCCGGCTATTATAAGGCAGCCGTGAGCGGAAACGAGCGCAGAGCAGACAAAAGCCTCATTCCCGGCGACGCCCTCTTTGTAAAAGAGGTATCCGGAATTGACCAGCCACTGGAAGAAATGTGCCCTTACGTCTATGAGGCAGCCGTTTCGCCGCACCTGGCTTCCAGGATAGAAGGCAATCCAGTCCGGCTTGAGGTGGTGCTGGAGGGCTTTCGGAAGGCTTGCAGCCGCTATGAATACGTGACACTGGAAGGCTCCGGAGGAATTCTGTGCCCCATTTGCTTTGACGAAAAGGAAATCTGGCTGCCGGATGTGATAAAGGCCTGCGGCGCAGGCTGCCTGCTTGTCGCAGATGCCGGGCTGGGTACTATCAACAGCGTAGGTCTGACTGCATTTTATATGAAAGAGAAGGGCATTCCCTTGAAAGGGATTATTTTTAATCATTTTAAGCCGGGGGATGTGATGCAGGAGGATAATCGGAACATGTGCGAGCATCTGACCGGAGCCCGGGTAATCGCCTGTGTACAGGAGGGAGATACAGAGCTTGACATTTCTGCGGAGGATTTGAAAAAGTTATACGATACGGAACTTAGATAAGACGGTAAAGTCGCAAAGGCGCACGAGAGGAACTTTTATGAGGGCCTTTTCGAATAAAAGTTTCTCTCATAACCAGTGTGTCGAAGCGGCTTTACCCCTTTAGTGCTGTCGCACAGCGACTTTAAAACAGTAATATCCATCACAGTGCACAAATCAATTTACAGACGCATGTTTTTGGCGGCTGGAAATTGATTTCAAACCCGTGTGCTTTGAGGGATATTACGGAACTGGAATAGGAGAAATAATATGATTTGGTATCCATACGAACAGATGAAAACCATGAAAGCCCCCTATAAAATCGTAGACGCCGAAGGCGTTTACCTATACACCGAAGACCAGAAGCTGATAGATTCCGTATCCTCCTGGTGGAGCGTCATCCATGGCTACAAGCACCCGGAGCTGAACCGGGCAATCATTTCCCAGGCGGAAAAATTTTCCCACGTAATGCTGGGCGGACTGACCCATGAGCCGGTACAAAGGCTGGCGGAAAAGCTGAAGGATTTCCTGCCAGGGGATTTGGACTATTCCTTCTTTTCCGATTCCGGCAGCGTAGCAGTAGAGGTTGCTCTGAAAATGGCCCTTCAGTTCTATATGAACCGGGGTGACGAGCAGCGCACCATGATTCTTGCCTTGAATCATGCTTATCACGGCGATACCTTCAAAACCATGGAGGCCGGCGACGACGAGGATTATCATTTTGTGCTCAATGCCTACGGCCCCAGCAAATACGTTGTGCACATTCCAACGGAAATTCAAGCTCTGGAGCAGGCATTTGAGAAATACCGCAGACGGCTGAACTGCTTTATCGTGGAACCGCTCCTCCAGGGAGCTGGCGGAATGCGGATGTATGACGTTTCCTTCCTGAAACGCGCCAGAGAATTGTGCGATAAGTACGATGTCCTGCTGGTTTTTGATGAGGTTGCAACCGGCTTCGGCCGTACCGGAAACCGCTTCGCAGCCGATCTGGTTCTGCCGGACATTCTGGTTCTTGGCAAAGCCCTGACCGGTGGATATATCGGCCATGCAGTTACCGTTGCCAATGAAAAGGTCTTTCGCGGCTTCTATGACGACAGTCCGGAGCATGCTTTGATGCACGGCCCGACCTTTATGGGGAATGCCCTGGCCTGCAGCGTGGCGCTCAAATCCATTGAGCTTTTTGAAACCCAGGATTATATGGCGAAGATCCGGCGGATTGAAGAGATTACCAGACGGGAAATGATGGGATTTTCCCACAGGCAGATTAAGGAAGTCCGAATCATGGGCGGCTGTGTATGCATAGAGGTAAAGGATGCCGCTGTGCTTGCCGGATATCAGCAGTTTGCCTATGAGCGCGGCGTGTTCAGCCGGCCCTTCTTGAAATATCTCTATGCCATGGTTCCCTATATCATTTCCGAGGAAGAGCTGGTGAAGGTGCTGGGGACGATGAAGGAATGGTTTGCCAGATAAAAATAGGATTGAAATTGCAGAAAGATAGTGGTAAAATGAAGCAACTGAAAAATAGTTGCGTAAAGGGTGATGATGGTGGTGATAATGATAGATGCCTAAGAAGAAGGATCTGCTTGAAAAGCTATGCAGAAAACCAAGTCCTAAAAATTTTACAACCAGAGAATTAGATTTACTTATGGGAAAATGTGATTGTGAAAAATTTTCAGGTGGAAGAGGCTCTGGGATAGGGTTTGTCCACAAAGGAACAAAAAGGATTCTGCAGTTTGATCAACCACATCCGGGAAATGAGCTATATAGATACCAGATTGAAAAAACTATACGGTTTTTAAAGGACATAGGAGAATTAGGATAATCTGATAAGAGGTGATACAATGAATTCAATGCTGGAATATAAAGGATATCATGCTTCCATAGAATATGATGCGGAAGATAATATATTTGTTGGAGAAGTGTTTGGCATCACAGACTCTTTGAATTTTCATGGAACATCAGTTACGGAATTAAAAGAGATGTTTGAACAAAGCATTGAAAATTATTTGGAGCTGTGTGAGAAAATAGGCAAAAATCCGGATAAAGAATTCAAAGGAACTTTTAATGTCAGGATACCTCCTGAACTGCATAAAAAAGCTGCATTAGCGGCGGCAAAGCAAAAAATAACGTTAAACCAATATGTAATAAAGGCGCTTCATCAATCCTTTGAAGAAAAAGATAAGACGAAAGAAACTGTAATATATATACCATATGAATTCAAACAAATAGATTGGGAAAGGCAAGAGGATATCGGACTTACCACAATCTATAGTGATACGCCAGTCTGGTCGAAAAAGGAGAGCTTTGTATATGCAGGAAATTAGTGCAAAAATTATAAAACAAAAAATAATTTGTTCCAATATTTCCGTTTCTCGAGATTTAACAAAAAAGTTTGAGCTTAATATGGAATGCAAAGCTAAGATGAAGACGCCAAAGAATGAAAAAGATAAAACTATTTTATTAAATATGGAATTAAATGTTGGTACAAAAGATGAAAAACTGGCAATAAAATTGCTTGCAGATATTATTTTTGAATTAGATTTACTGCCTGATGATTATGATAGAATAGGACAACAAAAACTAGTTCCGATGGCAAGAGAAGCATTATTAAATTCTTTAGATGAGCTGCTTCTTATTATGGGATATAACAAAATGGAACTGGCGGAAAAAATATAAAGAGATTTGGGGCTGTCCGATTACTATTGCATTAGACAGCCTGCTTTAGGAAAACAGGCGGAAAGGCGGCTGAAATGATACTAAGCGTCAGCAGAAGAACAGACATCCCCAACTATTATGCAGACTGGTTTTACAATCGAATTAAGGAAGGCTTCCTGTACGTAAGAAATCCTTTTAATCCCCATCAAATCAGCAGGATTTCTCTGTCGCCTGATGTAGTGGACTGTATCGTATTCTGGACGAAGAATCCGGAAAATATGCTTGAACGGTTAGAGGAATTAAAGGAGTATACCTATTATTTCCAATTCACGCTCACAGGCTATGGAAAAGACCTGGAGCCGGGAATCCCCCATAAGCGTGAGCATATGCTCGGTGTATTTCAAAGACTTTCGGATCAAATCGGGGCGGACCGGGTCGTGTGGCGGTACGATCCCATTCTGTTCAACAGCGTGTATACACCGGAATATCATCTGAAAGCATTTGAGGAAATCGCCGGAAGCTTGAAGGGATATACACAGAAAACAGTTATCAGCTTTGTGGATCTCTATGCAAAAGCAAAAGGAAGAATGAAGGAATTGGCCCTTCAAATGCCATCCGGGGGAGAAATGATATCATTTGCCCAGGAACTGGCGGCAATTTCCAGGAAAAACCATATGTCCATAGAAGCCTGCGCAGAGCATACGGATCTGAAAAAGGCAGGCGTGATGCCCGGAAGCTGTATTGACCAGGCATTGATAGAAAAACTCATCGGCTGCAAAATAGCAGGAAGCAAGGACAAGAATCAGAGAGAGGCCTGCAATTGCCTGGAGAGCATCGAGGTGGGAACCTACGACACCTGCAAAAACGGATGCCGCTACTGTTATGCCAACGGAAGCATTGAACAGGTAGGCAGGAATGCGGCCCTGTATGATGTGAATGCGCCGCTGCTGTGCGGAAGAATCCAGCCGGAGGACATGGTGACAGAGCGGAAGGTGAAGTCCTTGAAGGCCGGGCAGATGGAGCTTTTTGAAAGGGAGAAGGTCGAAGATCTTCAAAGAATCCCAGGCATAGGCGCAAATATGGAACAGCACCTCAACAATATTGGAATCCGGTGTGTGGCGGATTTAAAGGGAAGAGATCCGGAGGAGCTGTACCACCTGGATTGTCTGAAAAAAGGCTTCCAGGATGACAAATGCGTCCTCTACGTATTCCGCTGCGCCGTCTATTACGCAGAGCACGAACAGCCTGATCCGAAAAAATTAAAATGGTGGTATTGGAAGGACAGGGACTATCCGGAAACGGAGTAAAACAGCATCTATACATTTGGAAAAATCAGCTAATTATGGCTGATTTTTCTTTTTTAAAAATAAAAAACGAAAACAATATATTTAAATTAATATCTTAAAAATGAAATTATAATTTCTCGGATATATAAATTTTTCAATAAAAAATAGGTAAAAATTGCAAATTATAGTAGAAAATAATAAATATATTGTATATAGTGACATATTATGAACAAATTAAATTTCATTTTTAAAAATAAATATTGACAAGTTTTGAAGAGGGAACTATAATAAAAGCATCAAAAAAGAAATCTCAGCTAAAAAGTGAAAATGGGAAGGAGAAGTAAAGACTATGAAAAAAGTGATAGCAATGATGATGGCGGCAGTGATGGTATTTTCGATTGCGGCATGCGGCTCTAAGACCGAACAGCCGGCCGAGGCAGAAGCTCCGGCGGCTTCGGAAGTTCCGTCAGATTCCGAAGCGCCTGGCGGGACGGAGCAGGAAGAGGCCCCGGAAGCTGCGTCAGGAGAGCTTACAAAGGTGGGCGTGGCCTTTATGAAGTCAGATCCTTTTATGGTTCCTCTCTATGACGGCATGAAGGAAGCCTGTGATGCCAATGGTATTGAACTGATAGCTTATTATGCAGATAACGATATTGAAAAACAGATTTCCCAGGTAGACGATTTGCTGCAGCAGGAGATTGACGGATTGATTGTGATGCCTGTGGACTTTGAGGGGATTACACCGGCCCTGGAGGCGGCGGACAAGGCAGGCGTTCCGGTGGTTTCCGTAGATGCGGAATGCGCTAAGAGTGAACTGACCATTGCATATATTGCCTCCGATAATTATGCGGCAGGCTATGCCTGCGGCGAAAATGTAGTCAATACCCTGGAAAGCGCAAAAATAATAGCGCTGACTCATCCGGAGATTAAGTGCACCATAGACCGCTATGAAGGTTTTAAGGCGGCAGTAGCCGGCCGCGAAGGCTTTGAGATTATTGCGGAGCAGCCCTGTTCAGGCCTTATGGATAAGGGCATGACGGTTATGGACAATATGATCCAGGCTTATCCGGATTTCGATGTGGTATTCTGCATCAACGACGGTTCCTCTCAAGGAGCTATTTCCTCTCTGGAAGCTGCCAACAGACTAGAAGGCGTTCAAGTATACGCAGTTGACGGCCAGCAGACAAATGCAGATTTGATTAAGGACAAAAAACTCACGGGCGAAGCGGCGCAGCAGCCCTTTGAGATGGGGAAGGGCGCTGTTGAGCTTCTTATGAAAAATGCAAAGGGCGAGCCCTATGAATATGAGAATCTTCTGGAGATAAATTTCCTTACAATTGAAAATGTAGAAGGATACGAAGGTTTCTAAACGAAAGGAAATGTTTTTAGCTGAGATCTGAGGGCGCTTAAACAAAGTGAGGAAGGAAGCTTGTTTGGGCGTCCTGTTTCTTTGAGGAAGGAGTGTTTTATGTCAGACATATTGCTGGAAGCGAGAGGGGTTACGAAGATATTCCCCGGTGTAAAGGCCCTGGACCGGGTGAATCTGACCATAAAGCAGGGAGAGGTCCATGGACTGATTGGGGAGAACGGGGCAGGAAAGAGTACGATTATAAAGGTACTGGCAGGCGTACATATGCCGGAGGAGGGACAGATTTCTTTTTTGGGGCAGGCCTGTGGAAAGGAAAGCATCAGCCAGGCCCTTAGAAGGGGGATCAGTGTCATTTACCAGGAATTGTGTCTGGTACCCCATATGAAGGTGTACGAAAATATTATGCTGGGATTTGAGGACGGAAAAGGAGATCTGTATTCCGCAGCCAAAACAAGGGAAAAGGCGGAAGAGATCATTTCCATGCTGGATCTGGATCTGCCTCTGGACGAGGAGGTATATAAGCTGGACATAGCGGTACAGCAGATGGTGGAGATAGCAAAGGCATTTTCCAGAAATTCCAGGCTGATTATTATGGATGAGCCAACCTCTTCCTTGAGTGACAAGGAAGTAAAGCTTCTGTACCAGATCATCCGCAATCTGAAGGAAAGAGGCATTTCCACCCTCTTTGTATCCCATAAATTGGAAGAAGTTGTGGAAATCTGCGACCGGGTAACGGTTTTTCGCGACGGACAGTCTATTGTCACCAAGGAGATACAGGAGGTTACCCGGGAGCAGATGGTATATGACATGGTGGGAAGGGAAATTAAAAATTATTACACGCTCACCCATACACCCAGGAACGAAGTGATTCTTACCGTAAAAAACCTTTATAAAAAAGGCTATATTGAGGATGTAAGCTTTGAACTTCGAAAGGGCGAGGTGCTGGGGGTTACGGGCCTTAT
This sequence comes from Candidatus Merdisoma sp. JLR.KK011, assembly GCF_036941125.1. Classification (NCBI taxonomy): domain Bacteria; kingdom Bacillati; phylum Bacillota; class Clostridia; order Lachnospirales; family Lachnospiraceae; genus Candidatus Merdisoma; species Candidatus Merdisoma sp. JLR.KK011. The sequence continues at coordinate 269,993 of NZ_JAYWSZ010000006.1, forward strand.
CGGAGCCGGACGGACAGAGGTGGCCCTGGCCCTTTTCGGACTGCTTCAGCCAGAAGGAGGAGAGATTGTATTTGAAGGACAGAAAAGAACCATAAAAAATCCGGCCCAGGCGATTGACATGGGAATTGTGATGGTTCCCGAGAACCGCAAGGAACAGGGGATTATTCCCCAGATGGGGGTGGGATACAATATATCTATGGCAGTGCTGCAGGCATTTATCCGTCTGATGAGGGTGAACGGGAAAAAGGAGAGGGACATTGTAGAGCAGTATATGAAGAAGCTTAGAGTCAAGGCATCCTCCAGCCGGCAGCATATTGTAAACTTGAGCGGAGGAAACCAGCAGAAAGCGATTATCGCCAGATGGCTGGCGACCAATCCAAAGGTTCTGATTCTGGATGAACCTACAAAGGGCATTGACATCGGCGCAAAGACAGAGATTTACTCCATGATTGACGAGCTGGCAAAGGAAGGGGTGGCCATCATTCTCATATCATCGGAGCTGCCGGAGGTGATCAACACCAGCGACCGGCTGATTGTTATGAAGAACCACAGGATAACAGGAATTTTGAATGATAAGGCGGAATTTGTACAGGAGAATATTATGAATTACTGCCTGGGAGGAGGAGATTTGTAATGGCTGGGAACAGAAGCGGTAAAATGGGAAGCGTCATATGGGCTCCCATCAGAGACTATATGAAACGAAACATTGGAATCATTGTGGGACTGCTGGTAATTATGGCGGTTACCTCTACCTTGTCAGACAACTTTCTGACAGGCTCCAATCTGCTGAATGTTTTAAGACAGATATCGACCAACGCTTTTCTTGCTTTCGGAATGACCTTTGTGATTTTGATAGGTGGGATTGATCTGAGCGTGGGACCGGTGGTTGCATTTTCGGGAGTGTTTGCCGCTTATGCCATGGCGAATTGGGAGTGGTCTGCGGCAGCGGCTGTCCTGGTGTCTGTCCTTCTCTGCATTCTGATTGGAGCATTTAACGGGGCGATTATAACGGCCACCAGCATAGCGCCATTCGTAGTAACCCTGTCCACCCAGACGATTATACGGGGAGCGGCCATGCTTTTGGGGAACGGAAGTCCTATCCGGGTGTCGGATGAGCAGTTCTGCGTGATTGGAACCTCCTATCTGGGGCCCATAGCGTATCCGGTTTTTTATATGTTTGCCGTAATGCTTATCTGTTATCTGCTTCTCAATAAAACAAAATTCGGAAGACATATTTACGCTCTGGGCGGCAACCGTATGGCAGCCCGGTTCGCCGGAATCCGCACGGCAAAAATAGAGCTTCTGGTCTATATCCTTTCGGCAGTTCTGGCCGGACTGGCAGGGATTGTCCTAAGTGCCCGGCTCTCGGCCGGCGTTCCGGCCACAGGAGAGGGCTATGAGTGCGATGCCATAGCGGCAGTGGTTCTTGGGGGAGCCAGCTTTGCAGGGGGAGTGGGAACCGTAGGCGGAACGCTGATTGGGGCAATTATTATCGGGGTATTGAACAATGGCCTCAATATGCTGAATGTTGCCTCCTTCTGGCAGTATGTGGCAAAGGGAGTAGTGATACTTGCGGCAGTTCTGCTGGATTATATCAGAAAAAACAACACATTGAAAAAGAAGCTGCATAGCAGATAGAAAGGGCAGGGATTGCTTTGAGAATAGAACAATTGGAAGAAAAGGCCAGACAGATGCGCAGGCTTTGTATGAAAATGTCCTATCTGGCAGGCGGGGAGGGGGCTCATGTGGGCCCGGCTCTTAGTATCATGGACATTATGACGGTGCTGTATTTTGAAGTGATGAATTACCGGGTGGAGGAACCGGACTGGGAGGACAGGGATCGGTTTCTTCTGAGCAAGGGCCATGGAGTTCTTGGGCTCTATGCCCCCCTGATACTTACCGGGCTGATAACCCAGGAGGAGGGAAATACCTTTAACCAGACAAAGACAAGGCTGGCGGGCCATCCCAGCGGAAAAGGGATGAACGGCATCGAACATCCTTCGGGGTCTCTCGGCCATGGTCTGTCCGTGGCCGGCGGAATGGCTTTGGCCGCCAGGATGAAAGCGCGTCCGTATCATGTGTACACACTTATGGGGGATGGGGAGCTTGATGAGGGAAGCATCTGGGAAGCGGCGATGTTCGCAGCAAAATATAAGCTTTGGAATCTAACGGCGATTATCGACGTAAACGGGTTTCAATATGGAGGCGCCACGGATAAACTGATGAAGGCAGGGCCAATCATGGATAAATGGAGGGCTTTCGGGTGGAATGTGTTAGAGGCAGACGGAAACGATGTGGCGCAGATGAAGGAAGCCTTTGACAAGAAACATCTTGTAAAAGATCAGCCCACCTGCATTGTAGCCCGAACCGTCAAAGGGGCAGGCTTCAGCAAAGCCTGCAGCAACAATGATTGGCATCATGTAAAGATCAGCCAGGAGGATCTGGAGCTGGCTTTAAGGGAACTGGAGTAAGGTGTTACGGAACTAAAATAGGAGAATGGCATGAATAGGGTAGATGTATCCAAAATTGGAAACTGGGATATTAAATTCCGCCCAATGTTCGGAAGGATTATTCAAGAGCTGGCGGAAAAAAATGAGGACATTGTTTTTGTTGTGTCGGATTCGGGCCGCGCCTGCCGGTGCAGCGGATTTGAGCGGTGTCCGGATCAGTTTGTTGACTGCGGAATTGCGGAGCAGAATATGACAGGGGTTGCGGCAGGCCTGGCAAGAGGCGGAAAGAAGCCGGTCACCTTTGCCTTTTCCCCCTTTGCGTCAGAGCGCTGTTTTGAGCAGATCCGTGTGGATGTGGCCTACAGTGAGCTGGACGTGGTGGTGGTAGGCAGTGAGGGCGGCATCGGAATGGGAACCCAGGGGGTGACGCATTTTGGCTGGGAGGATATAGCTGTCATGTCCTCCCTTCCGGGAATGACCATATTCTGTCCTGCGGATCATATGGCGATGATCAGTCTTCTGGAGAGGGCGCTTGAGATGAAAGGGCCTGTTTATCTGCGGCTGAACGGCGGCATTCCGGAAAGAATCTATCAGAGCCGGGAACCTTTGGAGCAGGGCGGAGCTGTAGTCTACGGAATAGGGACGGATGTAAATTTTCTTGTATCCGGTCCTCTTCTGTGGGAGGCGCTGAAGGCCAGGAAGCAGCTTGAGGAAGAGGGGATATCAGCAGGTGTGGCGGATATGTTTCAGATTAAGCCCATGGACGAGGCCGTTGTGCTGGAGCTTGCCGCCGCATCGAAGGCTCTTATCACCATCGAGGAGCACACAGTGGTAAACGGCATGGGCAGTATGGCAGCCAATATTCTGGCTGCCCACGGATGCGGCTGCAGACTGGAGAAGATCGGTCTGCCCGATGCTTATCCCCATACGGTTTCGCCTTACAAGGACATGCTGAAGGAATATCATTTTACCGCAGAGGATTTTGCGGCTGCGGCCAGGAAGCTTGCTGCAGGAAAGGAGGGGTAAGGTTGGGATATGATATGGTGACATTTGGAGTTCCCATTATGGAGATTATGCGGAAGCAGCTGGACGCGCCTCTGGAGGAGCCCGGAGACTTTGAGGGGCCGTATCCGGCGGGAGATCCGGGAATCTGTCTGAATGCATGCGTCCGGCTGGGCCATAAGGGCTGTTATGTGGGAGTGGTGGGAAAGGATGCGCTGGGAGATTCCTTTCTGCGCCAGATGGAGCGCAGTGGAATTGATTATACCCGTATCAGAAGGGCGGAAGGCTATACTACCGCATTGTCACTGCTGGCAAAATACAGTGACGGAAGCAGAAGTTTTGTTTTTACACTTCCAACTTCGGCTGCGGCTCAGCTTGGCCCCGAGGACTTTGACAGGAGCCTTTTAAAACAGACGAGATGGCTTCACATATCCGGTTTTGCTCTTTCCGTAAGCAAATCCATCGCCCGGCTTCACGAGATGGCGCTGGATGAAATCAGCGACGAGGTCATGGTCAGTTTTGATCCCAATTACCGGAAGGAGGTCATGGAAAAGGAAGAATTCCGGCGTCTCTGCCAGAGAGCTTATGACCGCTGCAATCTGTTTCTTCCAAGCCAAGGCGAGGCAGTGCTGTTTGAAGAGGCAAAGGATGATGTGGAGGCATGTACCATTGCAGCAGGAAAAGGAAAACGGGCTGCCCTTAAACTGGGAAGAGACGGCGCATACGGCTTTGAGGCCGGGGCGTGTATCCGGGAGCCGGGATTTCCGGCGGAAGAGATTGATCCCACAGGGGCGGGAGATACCTTCAGCGGTGCATTGATTGCAGGACTGATGGAAGGGATGGAGTGGAGGCAGGCGCTGCGGTTCGGGTGTGCGGCAGGCTCTGTCTGTGTACAGCGGAAAGGACTGATGGACATTGCGCCCACACGCAGGGAGATTGAGGCGGTGCTTGCGGCGTCGGGATAAAGGGAGGTGATTTTACATGTTTTTTATAGGAACGGATATCGGCACTTCCAGTACGAAAACCGTGATAACAGATGAGAACGGAACTATAATCTCCTCGGATGTACGCCAGTATGGCGTTTTAGAACCTCATCCCTCCTGGGCGGAGCAGCATCCGGACGTATGGCTGGATGCAGTAAAAAGCACCATTCGAAATGCTGTGGATAAGGGCGGCATAAATCCCGGACATGCTGCTGCACTATGCATCAGCGGCCTGTATGGAGGGAGCGGAGTTCCCCTCGATAAGAATATGGAGGTTGTACGCCCCTGTATGATCTGGATGGATCGCCGAAGCGGCAGACTCTCACAGAGTTTGCGGGCCCATATTGATGAAAAAGAATTGTTCTCGGTTACGGAAAACGGAATTGACTCGTATTTTGGATATACGAAGCTTCTGTGGATGAAGGAGAACGAACCGGAGCTTTGGAAAAGAACAGAGGTGTTTCTGCCTCCCAACCAGTATGTGATATACAGGCTGACAGGGCAGACGGTGATGGATAAAACAGCCGCAGGAAATCTGGGAGGGCTTTTTGATATGAAGCGCGGCATCTGGTCCCGGAAAATGAGCGAAATGCTGGAAATTCCCCTTACCAAGCTGCCGGAAAGGCTTCTTAAGCCTTATGAAATCGCAGGAGAGCTTTCAAGGGAAGCCGCCGGGGAGCTGGGGCTTTTGGAAGGACTGCCGGTCTGTGCAGGCTGTGTGGACTGTCTGTCTTCCACCCTGGCAGCCGGAGTGACAGGGGAAGGAGAGTGTGCTGCGGTTCTGGCCACCAGCCTTAATTTTGGGGTGATTCATTCGGACATGTCTCCCGGCCCTATGTACATTACAATGCCCTACGTGACGGAGGAGCCGGGGATCCGATACACATATGGAGGAATGTCTACAGCCGGAGCATTGACAAAATGGTTTTCAGAGCAGTTTTCGCCGGAGCAGTGGAAGATAGGAGAGGCTGGAGGGATTCCCTTTGAGCAGCTGGAAAAAGCTGCCTTAAAAGTACCGCCGGGCTGTGAGGGACTGCTGATACTGCCCTACTTTATGGGCGAGAGGTGTCCTATCTGGGATTCCGAGGCAAGAGGCCTTGTGATGGGGCTGAGTCTGAAACACAGCGGAGCCCATATATACCGGGCAATCCTGGAAGCAGTGGGATATGGAATGCGCCATATGGTAGAGACGCTGGAAGAGGATATCAATATGAATGCCTGTTGTAAGCTGACAGGAGGCGGCAGCGGCTCCAGGCTTTGGAACCAGATTCTTTCAGACATTACCGGAAAGACCCTGGTGCGGATGCCCAAAGGGGCGGAGGCGCCTTACGGGGATGCATTTCTGGCCGCCTATTCGGTGGGAAGCGTTCAGAATTTTTCTGATATAAAGGGCTGGGTGAAGGAGGGAGAGACAATCTCTCCGGCAAAAGAGAAAAGTGAATTCTATGATAATTATTTTGAAATTTATAAGCATTTGTATTATGCTATAAAGGAAGACATGCACAGGCTGGCCGGCCTGGGATAAAAACTTAAGGTGGATGGTGTAATACAGATGAATGAGATTAAGATAAAGCTGCAGTTTCTGATTCCGTCGCTGCCCAGGGCAGAAAAAATCGTGGCAGAGTATATGCTGTCACATGCGGAGCAGATTTCCGATATGACAATCGCCATGCTTTCCGAGGAATCCAAGGCAAGCGAGGCGACCATAAGCAGATTCTGTAAAAGGCTGGGGTATAGCTCCTTTGTCCAATTGAAGCAGGACTTTGCAAAGTCCGAGATAGAGGCGGAGGATGAGCATAATCCGAAGCCGGTGTCGGCTAATGATTCCCTTGTGGATATTTTTGATAAGGTTGTCCAGGGGATTCTGCGCTCGCTGAACAATACGCGGACTTTTTTTACAAAGGATTACGATCGGGCTCTGGAAGCCATTATTGGCGCACGGGCAGTCTACTTTTTTGCCACGGGAGATTCCCAGGCAAACTGTCTGCTGGCAAGCTTTAAATTTAATCGCGTGGGAATTCCCACTTATGTGTATACGGATGTGATTTTTCAGTACGAGACAGCGATGCGTCTGACAAAAGAAGATGTAGTGATAGCGATATCCAGCAGCGGCCGTTCCATTAATGTGGTAAAGGCTGCCCGGCTGGCCCATGAGAAAGGGGCCGTGACCATTTCCATTACCCAGACGGGAAATGTGCCTTTGACAAAATGCTCTGATATCAACATTTTTATTTCCGTTGTGGATACAACCATCGGAAGAGACAGTGTGGCAAAGAGAGCGGCGGAGCTGGCCATAATAGAAATGTTTTATCTGGGAATTATAGCCAGAGGACCGCTGGATTATGAGACTATGCTTCAGAATACCATGATGTCATCGGATATGAATAAATAGCACATCTCAGAAAGGAGAGGTGATCATGTACCGAGTTGCAGTGGGGTGTGATCCCAATGCGGAGGCATGTAAGGAAAAGATTATGACTGCATTAGAGCAGTGGGGTTATGAAGTGCTGGACATGGGCAGCGAAGATCCCCTGTATGCAAATACGGCATACAGAGTGGGAAGGGCCGTGACGGAAGGAACCTGCGACAGGGGCGTTCTGATCTGCGGAACAGGTCTTGGAATGTCCATAGCCGCAAATAAAGTAAAGGGTGTGATTGCAACGTTGATCACAGACTGCTATTCGGCGGAACGGGCCCGAAAAAGCAATGATGCCAATGTCGCCTGCTTCGGAGCTTTCACCCAGGGAACGAAGGTGATTGAAATGCTGTTAAAGATTTTTTTGGACTCGGAGTTCGTGCCGGGCTGTGCGTCCCAGGTTAAGGTGGATCAGATCCGCAGGCTGGAAGCTATGTGTGCAGAAGGGTAGAGAGTACGTTCGGAAGTGTTTTACCCTTGGCATAAGGAAGATTTTAAGGAAAAACGGAGGAAACCAGGGATGAACCAGGATATTTTATTCTTTTTTGACAAGAACCCGGAAGCGCTGCCCTTGTACGAGGCTCTGGAGGAGCGGATCCTGTCGGAGATCCCAGACGTGAAGATCAAGGTGCAGAAAACACAGATTTCTTTTGCCAATAAGCACAATTTCGCCTTCGTCTCCTTCCTGCCGGCGCGTAAGGCCAAAGAGCGTCCGGATATTTATATTACTGTAACCTTTGGATTGGGATATCGGAAGGAATCACCGCGGATTGACGCGGCCACGGAGCCTTATCCAAACCGCTGGACGCATCATATGCTGATTTCCCAGGTAGATGAAGTGGACGATGAGCTGCTGGGGTGGATAAAAGAAGCCGGCGTTTTTTCCGCAGGAAAGCGGTGAGAGGAATTCGGCACACCGGAGGAAAAATGATTACCAACGAAAGCATCAATCAAGCCATTGACTATATTTTGCAGCATATTGAGGATGTAACCCTGGAGGAGGCTGCAGCCCACTGCCATTTTTCAAAATATTATTTCTGCCGGCTGTTTAAGGCACAGACCGGGGAGAGCGTTCATGGCTTTATCAAACGGGTGAGACTGGAACAGAGCGCTTTTCGGCTGAAGGTGGAGCAGGAGCGGCCCATTACAGAGATTGGGGCAGATTACGGTTACAGCTCCTCCAATTACAGTACGGCTTTTAGGCAGCATTATCAGGTGGCGCCCATCGCATTTCGCAGAAGTATTTCCTATGATTCCGTCAAGCACCCCTTTTTTCACCAGGAAGAATGGAAGGCGGAGAGCTTTGAGGAGTGTGACAGCAAAATCACCAGGGAAGCGCTGCCTGATTATCATGTGATATACGAAAGGCGGTTCGGGAGCTATGAGGGAATTCGTATGGCCTGGGAGGAGTTCCTGGAAAAATACAGGGCATATATTACAGAGGAAACACAGCTGCTGGAGCGGACCTATGACGATCCGGCGGTGACAGCGCCCGGGAACTGCCTTTATGATATCTGCATCAGCGTGGAGAAGGACTGTCCTCTGGAAAATACGGCGCTGCTGAAGGGCGGCTTTTGTGTGGTTTACCATTTTAAGGGCCATGCAAAATGCATTTACGCCGCCTATCAGACCATTTTCCTGGTGTGGCTGCCCCGGACATCCTATAAACTGGATGCAGAGAGAAGTATGTTTGACGTCTACCATAGAGTGGACAGCGATACCATGTATATGGAACTGGATATCTGCATTCCCATAAAGTAAGGAGAAGAGCTCCCTTCCCTGCCGGCTCCGTCTGCTGAAAAGATACCTTGCCTGTTAAATGCTGCCGGGAAGAAGAGGGCAAGAATTCAGAAGTTTATAATTTAGTTTCTTTTTATAATAGATACCGTCATTTGATAGAAGTGCAGCTGCTTCTGTGAGGTGGCGGTATGATTGTCTGCGGCGTACCTGTATGTCCCCAAAGCACAGGCAGACAAAGGAAAGGAGCTTAGAAGATTATGAACTTAGAAGAAATTCGGAAAAACCAGGCAGGCATGATTCTGAAATTTTCCGTCCCTGCCATTATCTCCATGCTGCTCACCGCATTTATCACCGTAGCGGACGGATTTTTCATGGGAAATTATGTGGGAAAGGAGGGAATTGCAGCAGTCAACCTGGGCCTTCCCATTGTCTATCTGTATCTGGGCGTAGGGCTGATGATTTCCATAGGCGGCGTGGCTATGGCCGGAATGGCTCTTGGAGCAGGCCAAAAGGAAGCCTCCAATCATATGTTTCGTCAGACGATTGCTGCTGCCATAGCAGCCTCCCTCCTCTTAAGCTGCGTGATGCTGTCAGTCTTTACGCCCATGCTGTCTTTTTTGAGGGCGGAAGGAGAGGTGGGCCGGTATTTTCGGGAATATTATTGGATTATGCTGCTGGAGCTTCCGGTTATGGTGGTGAATTCCTCCTTCGGCATGTTTATCCGGGGCGAGGGGAATCCCGGTTACTTTCTCAAGGTAACGGTTCTAAACGCCCTGCTGAATGTTGTTTTTGACTATCTTTTTGCCGGCTGCCTAACCTGGGGAGCTGGCGGAATCGCGGCGGCGTCCCTTCTGGCTGCGCTGGCTTCTCTCTTGTGCATTCTCTGGTATTTTTGGAAAAGGGCCAGTATTTACCGTTTGGGATCCTTCCGCTTTTCGTGGCCGCTGTTTGTGAAGAGCATGTTAAACGGAAGCTCAGAATTTATTGGGGAAATGTCCACAGGGCTTGCCATGTTTGCCTACAATTTTGTGATTATGAGGAAAATAGGCGTGGACGGAGTGACGGCATTTACCATTGCCGGATATGGGGCCTATGGCTTCAGTATGCTGGTGGTGGGCTTTGGACAGGGGGCCAGTCCGCTTATCAGCTTTGCCTATGGCGCAAAAGAATACGAACTGGCCGGGGCGCTTCGGAAGAGAACTAACTGCTATGTGTTCTGGGCTGGGGCGGCGGTATTTCTGGCAATGTCGGCGGCTTCCGGGTGGTATGGCAGCCTCTTTGTGCAAAATGAAAAGATTGAGGAAATGGTATGCTCGGGAATGATGATTTTTACAAGTGCCTTTTTCTTCGCCGGGATCAACGGGATTACTTCTTTTTATTTTACGGCAACAGGGAGGGCTCTGGAATCGGCGGTTATCTCTCTTTCCCGGGGGCTTGTGGTTCTTCTCATCTGTATAGTTACCTTGCCAGCGCTGTTTGGAATGACCGGCGTGTGGATGGCGGCTCCGGTGACAGAGGCAGTGACACTGGTAATTACGCTGGTGTTTCTGGGGAAGGAAAAGCGCCCTGCATCGGGCCGGAATGCCTGACGGATGTGGGACGCTGGAAGAGTTGGCGAAATTTTCTTTCTTGCAGCTGATGCCTGTTAATATGATTGCATATAGAAGTCAGTATGGGAGTGTGAATCCAGTGGGGATTATCGCCCAGGCGATGGTGGTCATATTTAGTACGTTGATGGCAGTAGTGTATTGTAAAATAAAAAATAGAAAACAGAAATGATATTAACATTATTTAGATAATGTATTCGCTCTCTTTATTGACGTATTTTGTGAGAGAAGATATAATTATTTGAACATAGATGATAAATGAAAGGTATACAAGAAATGCTGATTGCAGATAAAAGAGATTATAGAAGAGGGTACGAGAAGCATTACCAATCATATAAACGACTTAAAAGTGAAAATGCAGATATAAACAGCAGAAGATTACTATTGATTTATAGTGTGGAATGCGGTTTGAAATATAAGCTATTAGATAGATGGAACGAGAAAAATCCTCAAAAAATTTTGGAAGGCACTGATGATAAGAAGATAAAAATGTTGAAATCTCATAATTTGGAGAGAATATTAAAAGAGTTAGGACAGCAGGGAAATTTTAAATTTCCACGATTAAAAACGGCACATAGAAATATTGTAGACGCTGAAACTTATCATCAGCTTTACCGATACTGTATTAACACACAGGAAAGACAATTAGACAAGGAAGAAAAGATAGAGGACTCATTAAATGATATCGCTTGTTGGATAAAGGAAGGGATGAGAAGACAATGATGCTATATACATGGAAAGACATAGAAAGAGAACTGTTGTTAAATAAAGATAAGTGGCATGGAGTAATTTATGATACTGAAATATATACCGATGAAATAATTATTCATTTAAAAAAGGGGCAATCTGAGGAGGGCGCTAAAAAGATATTAAGAGAGATCTTTAGGGAAAAATACGATGGCGAGAAAATATTGCTGGATTTATCAGCTGAATATTTAGGTGTGCTTTTTGAAAGTGATGAGAATGAGGAAAATGATAATGTAGTCACACCGCTTTTTAGGAATGTTTTGTACCAGAAGACAGCGTATTTTAACGAGTTGATAGAAAAGGAATTACCGGGAGTACCTGTTCTTGCTTTTCATTCGTACAAGGGAGGGGTAGGACGTACATTATCTTTATTGGCTTTTGTTAAAGCATGGTCTGAGCTAAACAATTTAGAGAGTGCCCAAAAACTTCTTGTCATTGATGCAGATATTGAGGCACCGGGAATTACATGGCTTACTATGAAGCAGGAGGAAACAGCATTTAGCTTTTTGGATCTTTTGGAAGTTACACAGGAAAAGGATAATGCGGATGAGATTATTAAGTTAATTGCAGATAAAGTATCGGAACTGACTGTTAAAATAGAAACAGAACGGGGAAGGGCAGAGCATATTGTTTTACCAACATATAGATATGTGGAACAGTTGCTTGATATGTATGCAAGTCCCGAAAGTCTTGCTATTAGTTATAATAAAAAATATATTTTAGCGGAAGTTTTATCAAAATTGGGAAAGAAAGTAAATGCAGGGTTGGTGCTGATTGACTTGAGGGCGGGATTAAGCGAGTTTTCTGCGCCGTTACTTTTTGATCCTAGAGTAAAAAAATATATTGTGACATCAACATCTTATCAGTCTGTTAAGGGAACAGAAATACTTTTACAACAATTGAACAAAGGTTTGCCTTTAAATGAGAATTCCAAAATACCCGAGGTTTTACTGACTATGGTGCAAAATGGAATGAATACAGATGAAATCGTTAGCGAATTAGTTGCTGTTTATCATTCCAATATAGCTGAGAGCGATGATTCTATAACGGACAATATAGTGACGGAGCTTCCATTTGCAAGTGAATTAGTACACTTAGAAACGTTGCCTAAAATAATGGCAAATTTAAGCGGCAGAGATTTCTACAAAAATATTTGTGAAATAGTTAAAAATAGTTATATGGTTTCAAAAGAAACAAAGAGTGATGGTTTAAAGATATCAAGAAACAAAGTGATAAGTAATATTCATGAGTTTGCAGCAAACCAAATTACAGCAGAAGGAGATGGAGCATTTGAAGTATTGATGACAGAGTCAATTCAGAATTTAATTAGAAAATATAAAAATAGTATTCCAAATACAGTAATCATGGGCGCAAAGGGAGCAGGTAAAACATTTCTATATAGAGAAATATTAAGGGAGCAGTATTGGGAAAAGTTCGTTGAACGAATGAGCAAAAATGAACCAGTATCGAAAGATCCGGGTGATGATACATGTATACTGGCAATACCTCTTTTGGCTTCAGGTAATGCGGGAGGATTTACTGGGGTTATTAAGAACGCCATAATTGGTTACAATAAATGTGGAATGAAAGGGGAAATTAATAATTCGGTATATGTGGACAGTAAAGATATGCTGTTAATGCATGTGAGAAAAACCCATGATATTTTGGAGTGGAAAGAGATATGGAAAAAAGTTATTTTAAGTGCATTTGATAAAGCATATCATTCATTAGCAGAACTTGAAGAGGAATTGCAATATAAGCATATCAAGATTGTATTTTTACTAGATGGGCTGGAAGAGATTTTTGAACATACAATATCGTCGGAAAACGAGAAAAATGCGATTAGGGCATTATGCAGAGATCTGGTTGACGAAATGAAAGTAGCTTATCATCATGTGGGGCTTATGATATTTTTGAGAAAAGATATGGCACGAGATTCATTAACAATTAATTATGAACAATTTTATTCTTTATATCGTGCCGTTGAATTGCAATGGTCTAATACTGAGGCATTAAGATTGGCAGCATGGCTGACGAGTCAGGCAGTACCAGATTTTTATTTGGGAAATATACCAATTGAAATTGCTTCGGGAGAAGTAATAGAAGAAACGCTTAATAGATTATGGGGAGTTAAACTGGGAAAGCCAACATCTAATGAAGCAAATTCTTCAAGATGGATTTTGGCGGCATTATCAGATTTTAATGGACAGTTACAGGCGCGTGATATTATCAGATTTTTGGAGAAAGCAACTGACCATGTGGGCAAAGCAGTGTATGATGACAGATATTTAATGCCTACAGAAATAAGAAAGGCGGTTTCAGAATGTTCTAATGATAAGATTGGCGAAATAAGGGATGAAATTAAAGCATTAGGACCGATTTTTGACAAATTGGAACAGGCATCGGAAGAAAAAAAAGTTTTACCATTTGCGGCGGATACATTTAACTTTACGCAGGCGGAAGAAAAGATTATGAAACAGGAAGGTTATCTAAAAATAGATAATGATCGATATTATTTACCTGAAATTATTAGACATGCCTTAAAGTTTAAGTATGAAAAAGGTGCACGTCCCAAGGTGCTGTCTTTGTTATTGAAATAGGTATTGATTTAGAGTTCATGGAATTGTTAAGGGTTATCCATTTATGCAAGTGGTTTGTAACCATATGGATGGATTTTTTTTAAAAAGTTGAAAAAGTTTTTGTCATTAACTTGACACAAGCCGGACTTAAGGCGCTGGAAGAGTATATTCTTTTATATAGAAGAAATGGGATTGACGCAATGCGTTTATGCTGGTATAATAGCCAATATAGACGCATTGCGTTTTTGGCTGAGAGGAAATAGAAGCTTAAGATGGAGGGAAAAAGCTGTGAATGCGGACGGAAGGAAAAGGGAAAATGCAGGAATGGAAGACAGAGAGCGGCTGATTCAATTAAAGGAATCCTCCGGCATGAACTGGAAGGAGTTTGCGGAATATTTTGAGATCCCCTACCGTACCATGCAGGACTGGGAGCACGGAAAGCGGTCTATGCCTCATTATCTTCTGCGGCTGATGGAGTATAAGATGCGGATGGAGAAGCTGGGGGGAGGGCATAAGAGTAAGTAGAAGCTTGATTCTGTTTATTCCATAAGAACCCCCTTTTCATTCCAAAATCCCAATCAATCCCCTGCTTTTGCCGATATACAATTATATTGTCCCCATAAACCGGCCTGCCTTATCCGCCAAGGCATCCTGCCGGCAATCCGAATGAGGTGAAGCGTGTGTACATAGCAGTTGTAGATGACGAGACGGTCATTTGTGAACAAATAAAAAACTTAATCCAAAAGGCCCGGCCGGACAGCAGGATTACGGTCTACACCTCCGGCCAATCTTTCCTGGCAGCAGGAAAGCCTTTCGATCTGGTATATCTGGATATTCAGATGGAGGGAATGACCGGCATGGAGGCGGCCAGGGAGTTTCGGAAAGTACAGCCCGACGCCGTACTGATTTTTGTCACAGGAGCAAAAGAATATGCGCTGGAAGCCTTTGACGTGTCGGCCTTTCATTACCTGCTAAAGCCTTTGGAAGAGACAAAGTTCATCCAGGTATTGGAGCAGGCAGGAGCGGAAGCCGAAAGACGCAGATCCGGAAGAAAAGAACGGATTTTCCTCCGGGCCCGGAATAAGACTGTGGCTCAAAGCGATATTCTCTACATCGAGAGCCGGGGAAAGAAGGTAGACATTCACACCTTAAAGGAGACATTTACGATCTACGGCTCTATGAACGAGCTGGAAGCACGGCTGGGCGGCAGCTTTTACCGCTGTCACAGAGGATATCTGGTAAATATGGCTTATATCACCGAATACGGCCCGGACAGAATTACGCTCACAGGGGGAGATGAGGTTTATCTGACCAGGAAGAAGCATGGAGAATTTGTAAAAGCCTACATGTGGTATCTGCAGAACGGAGGCGTGTCCAGTGTCTAGAACCATTGAGATTCTGTTTCAGCTTTTGGAGCTGCTGCTTGTGCTGGCACAGGGGTATTTTCTCCAGTATTTTTTCGGAAGCTTTCTGGAGCCCAGAGGAAGGCTGCGCCATACGGGCTTGTATGCAGCAGTTTCCTACACCGTAATGCGGAAAGTCCTGGACTTCCTGTGGCCTTCGGAATATACAGCGGCTTTGATGCTTGGAAAGCAGCTCCTGTCCCTGTTGCTGCTGGCTGCCCTTGTTCTGTGTTTTTATAAAGCCTTCAAAGGCATTACTTTGTTTCTGACAGCAGCATTTCAGGCTGTCCGGGATATCAGTGTCTTTCTGGCAGTGACTCTGCTGGAAAAGCCGTCGGATGCTGCATTTGCCCTTTTGGAATGGTGCGGAGGCAGAGGAATGCTCTTTTCCGTTTCGGCCTGGGAAAAGGCGCTGAATCTGACTGTGGGAATCCTGCAGGTACTTCGCACTCTCTTTGTCCTGGCGATTATGGGCCTGGCTTTAAAACGGATTGTAAAAGATTACAGGGAAAAGGATGCTTCGGCAGGGAGGGAAGAACTGCTGTTCATTCTGATACCGGCCCTCACCGGCTTTACGCTGTGCATGCTGCTTCGGGCGATTATGATTACCGTGGAAGAGGACATTCCCGTTCTTCTGTATCAGAAGTATCCGCTGCTTGTCTTTCTGCTTCCGCTGGTTCTTCTCTTATCGCTGCTGTCCATTCTCCTGGGAGTGCGCACCTTTCAGAAAATGGTAAGCTTAAGCAGGGAGAAAAACAGCCGGATGATACTGGAAAAGCAGGTGGAGGATATGCAGGAACATATGCGCGGGCAGGAACGCATCCATTCGGGCTTGAAAAGCATCCGGCATGATATGAAGAACACCCTTGCGGTGATAACAAGCCTCACCGGACAGGAGGAACCAGGGAAAAATGAAGAACTGCAGGCATATCTGACGGCTCTTGGACAGAACGTGGAGCGTCTGGAGATTCCGTTTCTCACGGGAAACCAGGTAGTGGATGCCCTTCTTCATCAAAAATCCCAGGAGGCGCAGGAGCGTCTGCCGGATCTGGAGCTGGATACAGAGCGGCTTATCTTCCCTGAGCATTTGTCAATCCAAAGTTATGATCTGGGCATCCTCTTAGGAAATGCGCTGGACAATGCATTTGCAGCCTGTGTGAAGCTGAAAAGCAGGGAACCGGAGGCCGGGATCTTTATCCGTCTGATTTCCTTTCAGAAGGGAAGCCTGTTCTTTCTGCGTGTGGAAAACAGCTTTGACGGAAGCCTTATCAGAAAGCCTGGGATGGAATTTCCGATGACGGATAAGGAGGAGAGAGAGCTTCACGGGATTGGAATGCTCAATATGAAGCATGTAGCCGAAAGCTATCAGGGAACCGTAGACTGGAATGCAGAGGGCAGGGTCTTCACCCTGGCCGTAATGCTCAAGCTGAAGAACTGAAAATAGTAATGTTTCTCATATAGATACAAAGGGGGGCCAATGCCAAAGACAAGTTCAAGAAGGCTGCGGAATTATGAGCGTCAGGATTTTAACGCGCTGCTGGGGGAATTAAAAAAGGAGAAGCCTGCAGAAGCGGATTTCCAGGTAAAAACAGAGGAAAAGAAGCAGCCGTCAGAGACGGCCGGCCAAAAGCCGGAGAAGCAGGTATTTTCTTTGTACAGACAGCGGATTTTCAGCAATGAAAATGTAAAATTTATCTACTCGAAAAATGATAGGATCCTTCACGAAAAGCATTGCCAATATGTAAAGGAAATTTCGGACGAAGAATTACAATATTCGGAGTCCTACTTGTCCAATATGCGGCAGTGTCCTGCATGTGCAGCAGAGGCATATCTCCGGATAGGGGCGAAGGATCCGGAATATACAGAACGTTACAAAGAGATTTTTGAACAATGCGGTATCACTTTAAAGCAGTTAAGAAATATGTTCCTTGTGAGAGGTATGAAAACCCGGATATCCGGAAACGGTTTTCTTATCAGCTACAAGGAAGATACCTGGAAAATACAGATTGTTTCAAGGAACGGACATGTGCAGCTGTTACATAACAATTACCGGGTGATTCAGGACGGGCGGCGTCAATTCGTCCGGGGATTTCACGTGCAGAATCCAAACTGTACAGATGTAACCTTTGGATATGCGCTCGGTTTGATACGAAATTATGATTACAGTCCGGAGAATGCCGAAAAGCATACCTTAAGAGGTGAAGACAGCGCATCCGGCAGGAACAAGAATCCGGCAGCAGTTCCAAGTGAAGAAAGAACAGAGGAAGTTCGTAAGCTGCAGGAACAGAGAGATATCAAGGAGCCGATCTGCCAGAAAGAACCTGCGGCAAAGAGACGATGGGAGAGCGTAAAAGCATGGTTTAAAAAATATCTTCGGAAGATGCGCTTCAAAAGTATTTTTTTTATACCATAAAACATACCCGTTCATTCCAAAGACCCAAAATAATCCCTATTTCTGCCGATATATAATTATATGATTTCATACCCGTGTGCTGTGAGGGATATTACGGAACTGGAATAAAAAACAGTAATATCCCTCAAAGTGCACAAATCAATTTACAGACGCATGTTTTTGTGGCTGGAAATTGATTTCACACCTGTGTACTGTGAGGGATATTACGGAACTGGAATAGGAGGGGAACTATGGGATATTACCGCAATACCATTGAGGATTTGTACTCCGGACATTTTAAAAATTCCTACGGAGTAGAGGGAATGTGCGTTACCGGAAGGAACGATTACAAAAAAATCATTGATGTGTCAGACGACATGAAAGAACATGTATTGAAAGAAGTAAAAAAATCGTATTATAAGTACAACGGCATGTCCGGAGGAAACGAGAGGGAGGACGAGGCATATGCCCGGGGGTTGAATGAGTATTACAAAACCCTGGACAGAGAAGACCGGCTTTCCGCAGCCTGGACCCTGGGGCAGCTTAATCTTGAGCTGTCAGGAGCGGTGACTGCCGCAATTCGGGAAAAAGTTCCCGGCTGGCAGGCAGGAGAGCAGATCCCGGAAGGCATGCTGGACGAAATATTTTCAAGCAAGGCCATAGAAACCATTCTCACAAGAAAGCCGGAAGAAGCAAAGGAAGCAAAGGAAGCAAAAGAACCAAAGGAAGATCGCCTCACTCTGGAACAGCCGGGCGGCAGCGAAGTACCGGAGGAAGAAAAGCCCTCCGGAAAAGTAGCCTTTAACCAGGAAAAGCGCTCCAGACAGCTTGCTTCCGCAAAGACAGCTGCCCAGGTGCAAGTGGTGTTAAGCCTTTTGAAGCAGGATCTTGCCGACTGTGAGAACGGACTTGCAAACGACATGTGCGATGAAAATGAAGTGAGAAAAGTAAGGGCTATGCTGCAGAAAGCCAAGGAGCGTATGAGCGAGGTTTCAGGAAAGGGGCAGGAACAGGAAGAAGAGAGCCAGGGAAGCTTTTTGATTAATATGCTGATGTAAAAGAGAAAAATCATGGAATTGTCCCAAGGGGAAGTATTCTATGGATGTGAATACCCCTCGGCAAGCTTGACGCTCCGTCAGCTTGCCGAGGGGTATTTTGACTTCGCAGTGTTCACAGATTCTGCCGCAGCCAGGTTTCTGCTTGCAATCCTGCGCCAGTTTCTATAGAATAGAAAGGGATATTACGGAACTGGAATAAAAAACAGTAATATCCCTCAAAGCGCACAAATCGATTTACAGACACATGCTTTTGTGGCTGGAAATTGATTTCAAACCCGTGTGCTGTGAGGGATATTACGGAACTGGAAAAAACAGTAATATCCCTCAAAGCGCACAAATCGATTTACAGACGCATGTTTTTGTGGCTGGAAATTGATTTCAAACCTGTGTGCTGTGAGGGATATTACGGAACTGGAATAGGAGAAAGAATGAGACTGAAAAATGTACTGCTTGTAGTAGAAGATATAGAGCAATCAAAGCGGTTCTACCACGACCTCTTCGGCCTTAGAACCCTGGCTGATTTCGGCGGCAATGTGGTCTTGACAGAGGGTCTTGCACTGCAGGACAGATCCGTCTGGGAGCGTCTGGTGCAAAAGGAAACCGTCTATGGAGACGGCGATATGGAACTATACTTTGAAGAAAACCATCTGGACGCTTTCCTGGAAATGCTCAATGCTTATCCGGAACCGGTGCGTTATTTTCAAAAGCCTGTGGAACACGCCTGGGGCCAGAGAGTGGTACGTCTCTATGATCCGGACGGCCATGTCATAGAAGTGGGCGAGGCCATGGATTTTGTGGCACGGCGTTTTTATGAAGCCGGAATGTCTCTGGAAGAGGTTTCCGAAAAAACACAGCTCCCTCTTGCCCAAGTGACCGGAATCTGTCAGGGAGAACCGGATACGAAGGAGTAAACAGTAATATAAAAACAGAAAAAGGACAGCCATGATAGAACGAAAAAAACTCATACAATTCTACATCGAACAATACACGGAAGAAAGCAGAAAAAAAGAGAAAAAGATTCCCTGATACACCGACGCCCCAAGCCGGATGAAAAATCTCCAGAAAGCATTGAGAAGGGCCAGGCCCTCCCGTGTACCCATCCAGAATCTGGAAGACTACCACCGTCAGATTAAAAATATGGCTATTTACGCCTATCGGAAAAAAAGAGACGCACTGACCCTTACCATCCAGATAGAGCTGCTTCCCAAGCTGGTAGATCTGGATCTGGGACTTTTGCTGAAAGAACAGAAAGAACGTCTTGACGGAGAATTCTTATCCTACCTGAAGCGGAAGCTTCCTGGAGCCCTCTGCCAGGAGACTCTCTTTACCCTGTACGCAAAATTCCGTCAATACAAAGTGAAAAATAAGATCCTGGAGTTAGTACCTTCCCGGCCGGAAATGGAATTCCCCGAGGTGCGCAGAATGCAGCGCCATTTCATCCTTCACATCGGCCCCACCAACAGCGGAAAAACCTTCCGTTCCCTGGAGCGGCTGAAAACAGCCGGAAAGGGCGTTTACTTAGGCCCCTTGCGCCTTCTGGCCCTGGAGGTCTACGAGCAGATCAATGCCTACGGCGTACCCTGTACTATGCTTACCGGCCAGGAATGCATTGAGGAAGAAAACAGCCGGATCACAGCCTCCACCATAGAAATGGCAGACTTTGACGAAGAATACGACATCGCCGTTATAGATGAGGCGCAGCTGGTAGCAGACACGGACCGGGGCCATTCCTGGACAAAGGCCATCTTGGGGCTGTGCGCAAAGGAGATCCACATCTGCATGAGCCCGGCGGCAGAACCGGCCATGATTCATTTGATTGAGCTCTGCGGCGATGACTACGAGATAGAGCGTTACGAGCGGAAGACAGCTCTGCTCTGTGAAGACAAGCCTTTTGCCTTCCCGGAGGACGTAAAGCCTGGGGATGCTCTCATTGTATTTTCCAAAAAATCCGTCTTGGATGTGGCTGGGCGTCTGGAGGAACAGGGCATAGACGCCAGTGTTATCTACGGCAGCCTTCCCCCGGAAATCCGCCGCCGCCAGATGCATCTTTTCAACAAAGGAAAGACAAGAGTCGTAGTGGCCACAGACGCCATCGGCATGGGCCTGAATCTCCCTGTCCGCAGAATCGTATTTCTTCAGGCCGAAAAATTCGACGGCGTGGGAAGACGCCTCTTGACAGTTTCAGAGGTACGTCAGATAGCAGGCAGGGCGGGGCGGTTCGGCATCTACAACTGCGGCTATGTAAATGCCATGGGAGAGGAAGAGCTGGAATTCATCCGTGAACACTACGAGGCCAAGGAGCAGCCTATCGAGGAAGTCAACCTGGGCTTCCCCCAGCTTCTCCTGGATATCGAGGGCCCCTTGGACGAGATCCTCAAAATCTGGCATTCCGTAACACCGTCCGCCCCCTTCGTGAAGGAAAACATTGACGAAGCCCTGACCCTTTACGAACAGGCAAAAAAATGCCGGGATCAGATAGAGGGCTTTGAGGACAAGCGCATCCTCTACCGGATGATCACCTGCCCTATCGACATCAAGGATCGGAAAGTCGTGTCCCTCTGGCTGTCCTACTGCAAAAACTATACGGCAGACGTATCCTTAGAGCGTCCCAGGCTGGAGTACGGCAGGCGAAAAGGCATCCAGCAGTATGAGACTTACTACAAGCAGCTTGACCTCTACTATCAGTTCTCCCACCGGATGCAGAAGGTCATCGAAGAAGACTGGCTGAACGAAGAGCGGAACCGCACTGAAATGATGATTATGAAATACCTCACCAAGGGAAAAACCGATTACATTGCAAGGTGTCGTTACTGCGGAAAGCTGCTGCCTCTCGGAGCCCAATTCCAAGTCTGCGACAGGTGCTTTCGCCGGAAATAATAAAAAGGCCGGGGGTTTAGGAAAGCGATACAAGAAGCTTGATAAACTCCTGGCAGGTTTTGGTGGAAACCAGGGCCCGGAAGTTTTTATTATCTGAAATAATTTCTGTTACAAGGTCAAAAATATCCCGGAACAGAGGCCGATCCTCTTCCGTAATAGACAGCATCAGCACCAGGTTTACCCGGTTTTGGTTCCATGGAACGCCGGAAGGATAACAAGAGACTGCGATCGCTGTCTTTTTTGAGCACATTTCCATAGGATGGGGCATGGCGATATTGCCAAAAGCACTGGAGCTTATGCGCTCGCGTTCAAAGAGCTTTTCCTTAAAATTTGCCTCCACGTATCCGGCGGCTTCCAATTGATCTGCCATGCAGGAAATGGTATCTTCCCTGGAATAAAAGGCCGGTTGATAATAAAACAGCTCCTCATGGAACAGATATTTTAGTTTTTGTTCCAGAATAGTTTTAATCCGCTGTTTTTTTACTTGTTCAATGGCAGAGGAAACAGCCGCAATATCTGCATTGCGCATCTGATAGGAGATCGGAACAACCGGCACATCCGGCGCAGGCAGAACCGGCATGGTGGAAACGATAAGGTCATAATCCCCATAGGCTGAAAGCTCATCCGGTCCGCTTAAGGCGCCGCAGATTAGGACATTGTCTTCAAAAAGCATATTGATTTTTGCCAGCAGCTTATGGTTAGAGGAGTAGTAGTGAGGGCAGATCAGGAGCAGCTTTACCCGTTCCCGAAAAGCGCGCTGTTCTTCAAACTGCACGCCCAGATGCAGCGCAATATAGGCAATCTCGTCCTCTGAAAGCAGAAATCCCCGTTCTTGCCGGATGATATCAGCGATAAAGACTGAGACGTCATAAATAAACGGGTAAGAATTTTTAATAGAATGCAGCTGTGGATTTTTCAGAGCAATCTGATTTTCCAGACGGATGATCATATTTTTCAAATGCAGAGCAAAGCGAAATAGAAAATCCTGGTTATTCAGATTCAGATAGAAGGTAAGGCGGACCCGTTTCTGAATCACCTCCAGAAGCTTTCGAATATCCTGGGGAAGCATTTCCCGGAGATTGGAACGGTTTTCCGTCTGGCTGTCCCGAATCAGCCTGGTCATCAGCAAAAGAGAGAGATCCAATTTCTCCGAAGCATGATATTCAACATGAAAATGCTGTTTCATTTTTTCAAAAATCCGGTTCATAAGGGAGGTGATATGTGCAGGAAGGGCTGCCAGCTCCCGAAGAGGCTCTTCTTGCTTTGCTTCCCTCATATGCTCCGGCCCGTAGCAGCGTTCCGTTGTGATTCCCACATGGAGGGTAAAATTAAGAAGGGAAAAATCATCAATGTAATAGTGGAACTCCCGCATGCTTTCTGTGACAATCAGACGGATCATGCGCAGATCAATGTCCGGCAGATACTTCTGGATCGCATCCAGATTGCAGCAGAAATCTTTTGTGCTGTCATAAATGATATGAGAAATCATTTTCTTTTTATTCTTTTCATTTCCGTCAATCCAAACCTCATTGTTTTTTGTGCGAAAAACCAGATCAAAAGGGATCAGCTCCTTCTTAAATTTTGCGATTTCATTCGTTAAGGTAAGGGGAGAGATACAAAGCTTTTCCGCAAGATCATACAAATCCATACGCAGGCTTTCAATCAGGAGTTTTTGCATCAGATAAGCTTTCCGTCCTTCAAAGGTCTGTGGAAGGGTGTCCTCAGCCTCATTGAGAAGCCGGAATGCCAGCCCTTTGTCCGACAAAAGAAAGCCTTTCCGGGAAGAAGCGATAAGATCCGGATAGGAAGAATTCAGCTCGGCGATATAGGTCTTGACACTCCGCACAGAACAGCCGACGGCGATTGCAAGCTCTGACGCAGTCATCCATTCCTTCTGATGGTTGAGATAAGACAAAACCTCTGACAGCTTCTTTTTCATAAAATCCTGTTACTCCTTTCCGCAAATCCAGTGTGGCTTCTGTTAGCCTAACCTATTATGGAACATATTATAAAAAACCCGTAAAGAGAAAACAATTTTTAAAATTGCACCCTGGCAGTGCAGGATTGAAGATGGATTCTCCGGCCGGATTCCTTTATGATAAATGCAAGAAGACGGGCCAAAGTCTTAAGCATCCAAAACGGAAGTCCAGCTTAGTGCTGTCGCGCAGCGACTTAGAATAGGAGGAATTTTATGAATGCGGTTGAAAAGAGCATGGAAATCATTGCCTATGGAGGAGAAGGAAAAAGTCTTTCTATGATGGCGATTCAGAAAGCAAGGGAAGGCAGCTTTGAGGAAGCCGGGGAGCTTTTGCGGCAGGCTCACGAAGCCATTGTGAAATGCCACCAGTGTCATAGCGAGCTTTTGTTCTATGATGCGGAACGCCAGGATCTGCAGGTGACTATGCTGCTGGTTCACGCGGCGGATCATTTGACAAGCGCAGATATGACAGAAGCGATGGCGGAAGAAATGATTCATTTATACAAAGCGGTTAGGGAGGAGAAGAAACATGTATAAGATAGCATTGGTTTGCGAAAATGGAGCAAGTACCGGAATGGTGGTAAAAAAGATGATAGCTGCAGCTAAGAGCAAGGGCATTGCAGCGGACATTGCGGCCTATCCCTTTACCCAGATGGAAAATTTCATCCAAGAGAAGGATGCAGTTCTTCTGGGGCCGCAGCTTGCCTTTAAAAAGGACGCAGCCAGAAAAAGCTTTCCGGAATATGCGGAAAAAATTGATACCATTGCGCCTATGGATTTTGGAATGATGAACGGAGACAAAATCCTTGAGGATGCCATAAAGCTTGCAGAGAAGCAATAAAAGAAACGAAGGAGAGAAGAAATGAATAAACTGATGGATAACCTGCAGAGATGGCTGATGCCCTTGGCAAATAAAATCAGCCGGAGTAACTTTTTAAGCGCACTGGGAGCAACCTTCCAAATCCTGCTTCCGGTGATTATGATAGGCTCCTTTGCCTGTCTGGGGGCGTTTCTGGATATTCCGGTCTGGCAGAATTTTGTGAACAGTACTGGACTTGGCCTGGTTTTTATGACCCTCCAGTCATTGACCTTAAGTATTATAACCCTGTATATTGCTTTTGTACTGCCCTATCAATATGCCGGAAAGCTTGGGATAGCGCCGCTGCCCTGCGCAGTTGCCTCTGTTATGTCCTTTCTGCTTCTTACGCCCACGGAGCTGTATACAAACATTCCTGCCCAGTGGCTGGGCTTCCCGGGGCTGTTCACCTGTATGATTTCGGCGGTTCTGGTAGTGAGGCTTCATAAGGTGATGGAGGATAAAGGAATCTATATTCATATGCCGGAAGGCGTTCCGCCTATGGTGGAAGAATCCTTTAAAGCGCTGCTGCCTACTGTTATCAGTGCAGTTGCGGCTATTGCGGTGAGTATGCTGATGGCAAAGACCAGCTTTGGCTGTATACATCAAGTGATTTATAGCTTTATCCAGACTCCTCTGCAGAGTGTCGGCTTATCCTTCCCGGCTTACCTTCTGGTGCAGATATTGTCTACCTTGTTTATGTTCTGCGGCATACATGGAAATTCGATTTTTGGAATTATTTCTCCCCTGACGATGGCTGCTTCAGAGCAGAACCTGGCGGCGCTGGCAGCAGGCAGTCCTCTGCCTAATATTATCATTGATTCCTTCTCTGTGCTCTGCCAGCCAGGGGGGATCGGCGGTACTTTCGGACTGGCTTTTTTAATGGCATTTGCCGGAAAGAGTAAGCGAATGAGGACTTTGGGCAGAATGTCTATTTTACCGGCGGTTTTTGGGATTAATGAACCGATTTTGTTTGGGATTCCGATTATGCTGAACCCACTGCTGATGATTCCATATGTTTTAAATCCGATTATATGCACCACCATCAGTTATTGTTCCATTGCCCTTGGTATTACACCTCGTCTGAGCGGAACCATGGTTAACTGGACGATGCCTCAGTTCGTGTCCGGCTTTTTGGCACAGGGGCTGCCAACGATGCTCCTACAGGTAGTTCTGGTGCTGCTGACCACCTTGATCTGGCTTCCTTTCTTTAAAATGGTGGATCGTCAGATTTGTGAGGAAGAAAAAGGAGTATAATCACTATAGATCAAGAGAGGCCGGCGGCCTCTCTGAGAAAGGAGAAGAAGATGCTGCAGCGGGACTTTTTGTGGGGAGGGGCAGTAGCGGCCAATCAGTGTGAGGGTGCTTACCGTGCGGACGGAAAAGGGATTAGTACTGCGGATTGTATGACGGCGGGAACGGCAGAACGGAAACGGGAGTACACCAGGGGGATTCTTCCGAACAAGTATTACCCAAGCCATGAAGCCATTGATTTTTACCATCATTATAAAGAGGATATTGCTCTCTTTGCGGAAATGGGATTTAAGTGCTTTCGCACTTCCATCAACTGGACACGGATTTTTCCAAATGGAGATGAGACGAAGCCCAATGAAAAGGGGCTGGAATTTTATGACAGGCTGTTTGCGGAGTGTTTGAAATACGGCATCGAGCCGGTGGTGACCATCTCCCATTATGAGACGCCCTATCATTTGGCAGAGACCATCGGAAGCTGGCGCAGCAGGGAGATGATTGGGCATTATCTGAGGTTCTGCAAAACGATCTTCCGGCGCTATCGGGATAAAGTAAGATACTGGATGACCTTTAACGAGATCAATGTACTGGTTTTGAATCCGGAGATGGCGGCCGGAATCCGGCTGGAGGAGGGAGAAGCCTTTTATCCGGTCTTATACCAGGCGGCTCACCACATGCTGGTTGCAAGTGCGGAAGCGGTAAAGCTTGGGCATTCCATCAATCCGGATTTCCGGATAGGGATGATGATGCTTTATCCTGCCTTTTATGGAGAGACCTGTCATCCCCTGGATCAGCTGAAATGTCTGGAAGCTATAGATATCCACTACTTTTTCAGCGATGTGCAGGTGCGTGGGTATTATTCCAGCAAAGGGAAAAAATTTCTGGCCCGAAAGGGTGTGAATCTGAAGAAAGATCCGCAGGATGAGGAGATTTTGAAAAACGGAACGGTAGATTATATCGGTTTTAGCTATTACAATTCCAATGTAGCCTCCCGGCAGCTAGATCGGGACACTACCCCCGGCAACATGATGCATACGATTCCGAACCCTTATTTAAAGGCGTCAGACTGGGGGTGGACTGTGGATCCGGTGGGACTGCGGCTTGCGCTGAACTATCTCTACGATCGCTATCAGATTCCCCTGTTTGTAGTGGAAAACGGTCTGGGAGCCGTAGATAAGGCCGAGGCGGACGGAAGCATCTGCGATTATTACCGCATTGCCTATCTGAGGGAACACATTGCACAGATGAAGCTGGCAGTGGAGGAGGACGGCGTGGAGCTCATGGGCTACACTCCCTGGGGCTGTATTGATCTGGTATCTGCCGGGACAGGAGAGATGAAAAAGCGCTATGGCTTTGTTTACGTAGATATGGACAACGAAGGAAAAGGAACGCTTGCAAGGCGTAAAAAAGCTTCCTTTGCATGGTATCAGAAGGTAATTGCCTCCAATGGAGAGGACTTGGATTAAAGGAGGAGAAGATGAATTTGAAATATCCCCATCTATTTTCACCCATAAAGATTAATTCCATTATGGTGAGCAACCGGATCATTGCAAACCCTATGGGGCAGGTATTCGAAGACAAGGCTCTGGGACGGCCCGGCGTGGTGGTTGCAGGCTCCGTTATTACACAGCCTGGAAAAGCTTCCTGGGAATCTGCAGGCCAGCCCTATGCATTTGACAAATATGAGGTGGAGAAGACACGCCGCCGTATTCTGCTTGCTCACAGAGGGGGAGCCAAGGCTTCTTTGGAAATCGCCCATGCAGGCCAGTATGCCAGAGTAGCGCCAGGGGATTTTGCTATGGGACCTTCCGGCTATTGGAGAGAAGACGGCGTGGAAGTCCGGGAAATGGACGAGGCCATGATGGACGAGGTGGTATCCGGGTATGTGCGGACAGTACAGGATGCACAGGCAGTTGGATTTGATATGATATTTCTGCACTTTGGCCACGGATGGCTGGTGCCGGAATTCCTGTCGCCTTTGTTTAACAAGCGTACAGATACTTATGGAGGAACCATTGAGAACCGCATGAGATTTCCGCTTCGCATTCTGAAAGAGATACGAAAAGCAGCAGGGCCCTATTTTCCCATCGAGATGCGGATCTCCGCCAACGAATACATGCCGGGAGGCATTTCCTTTGAGGATGTGCTGACCTTTGTAAAGGCAGCCCAGGAGTATATAGATGTGGTACAGGTATCCTGCGGCCTGGATATCGAGCATGAAGCCAATGTCTATACTGCCTCTACAAACTTCACAGAGCATATGTTAAATGTAAAATATGCAAAGGTAATCAAAGAAAATGTAGATATACTTGTTTCTGTGGTTGGATCCATAATGAATCCGGATGAAGCAGAGAAGCTTCTGGCTGACGGGATTGTGGATATGGTGGCGCTGGCCCGTCCGCTGGTGGCAGATCCCGACTGGCCGGTGAAAGCGCTGGAAGGAAGGGTGGAGGATATTGTTCCCTGCCTGCGCTGCCTGCAATGCTACCACATTGCCACTAACCGGCGCAATGTGGGCTGCTCCGTAAATCCCCGGTACGCCAACGAGGACTGGGTGCCCCGAAAGCTTCCTAAAGCGGAAACACGCAAAAGAGTCGTTATCATCGGAGCCGGGCCGGCTGGATGCAAGGCTGCATTGACAGCCTGCGAGAGGGGCCACGAGGTTATTTTGCTGGAGAAGCGGGATCATATCGGCGGAGCCATTCATTATGTTGCTATGGAGCATTTTAAGGTGGATATTAAGGCTTATCTGGAATACTTAAAGGTACAGATCGGAAAATCAGCCATTGATTTGCGGCTGAATACCGAGGCCTCACCCAAGCTGATACGCAGCCTTGCACCGGATGTGGTGATTGTAGCTGTGGGAGCGCTGCCTGTAAAGCCGCCGATTCCCGGCATAGACAGTAAAAATGTTATGAGCTTTTATGAAGCTATAGAACATGAGGAGCGCATCGGCCGGAATGTAGTAATCATTGGCGGAGGAACCATCGGCGCCGAGATTGGATTGGAATTGTCCCTTCTAAAAGAAAAGAACGTGACCATCATAGAGATGCTGAATGAACTGGCCGTACAGGGCAATATGCTCTATAAAATCGGTCTGCGCCACAAAATGGGCGAAGCAGAATCCCTTCACGTAATGCTGGAAGCAGGCTGCCGGAAGATTACGGAAGAAGGTGTATATGTAAGGGACAAAAAAGGCGTGGAGATATTCCTGCCGGCAGATACCGTGATAATTGCCGCTGGTGTGCGCGCAGATAGGGCGTTGGCGGAAAGCTTTTATGGGATTGTTCCACAGACTTATATGATTGGTGATTGTGAAAAACCCCGAAAGATTCAGGAAGCAACCATGGAAGGATATACGATAGCAGCGGCAATATGACAGAAAAATAAAATCAAGCGGACATGCAGGCGCCAAGGCGAATCTTTTGTGCAGGAATCCGGCCATTGATTTGTCTCCATACTGTTGCCGATTCTCCGGACAGGTAGTATAATCAAGGTATGCCTATATGCTTAAAAAGATGAGCAAATTAAGGAAACACCCTACGGGTATACCTATATGCTCAAAAAGATGAGCAAACTAAGGAAACACCCTATGGGTATACCTATATGCTCAAAAAAACGAGCAGATCAAGGAAAGGAGAAAAACAGCATGGAACAACTGCTTATTGCCCATGACCTGGGAACATCTGGAGATAAAGCAACCTTATTTACTACAAAGGGGCGGCAGATACGAAGCTATACCGTCCCCTACGACGTTCATTTTTTTAATGGAAATTACGCGGAGCAGGATCCGGAAAACTGGTGGGATGCCGTATGCGACGCCACCAAGGCCGTGCTGGAGGGTGAGGATCCCTCTAAGGTAGCCGCCATGTCCTTCAGCGCCCAGATGCAGGGCTGCCTGGCAGTAGATAAAAACGGCATCCCTCTGCGCGACGCTATCATCTGGGCCGACCAGAGAGCCGTAGAAGAAGCAGAGCACCTGGAAAAGAAGATCGGCGCCAGGCGGATGTATGAGATCACCGGCCATCGGGTTAGCCCAAGCTACAGCATTGAAAAGCTTATGTGGCTGAAAAAGCACGAGCCCGACGTATATGACAAAACCTACAAGATGCTTCAGGCCAAAGACTACATCATTTCCCGGGCCACCGGAAAATTCGTCACCGATTACTCCGATGCATCCGGAACCAACGCCCTGGATCTGCGGAAACTAGAGTGGTCCGAGGAGATTTTAAAGGCAGCCGGCATCGACAAAGACAAGCTTCCCAAACTGAAAAAATCCACGGACATAGCAGGCTATATCGAGGATCGCGTGGCGGGCGAGATCGGCCTTCCAGCGGGAACTCCCGTTGTCTGCGGCGGCGGGGACGGCCCCTGCTCGGCAGTAGGCGCTGCATGTATCAAGGACGGAGAATTCTACCTTACTTTCGGAACCTCTGCCTGGATCGGCGGAACCACTACAGATCCGTTTATTGACGAAGATCAGACCCTGTTCTGCTTCGCCCACGTGATTCCCGGAAAATATATGCCCTGCGGCGCCATGCAGGCGGCAGGAAGCTCTTACTCCTATATCCGCCGGGCCTTATGCGGCGGAGCCCCTTATGATGAGCTGAACAAGATGATAGAGAAATCACCTGCAGGAGCCAAAAACCTTATTTTCCTGCCCTACCTCCTGGGTGAGCGCAGCCCGCGCTGGAATCCGGATACCAGCGGAGCCTTTTTGGGAATCAAGCCTGAGCATGACAAGAAGGATTATGTACGTGCCGTTATAGAGGGGATCGCCATGAATATGGAGCTGATTCTGAAAGCCTACCGAAAGCAGGCCAAGATAGAGACCATGTGTCTCACGGGAGGCGGCGCCAAGGGAGATGTGGTAGCCCAGATTCTGTCGGATGTGCTGAACGTAGAATTTTCTATGCCTGACTGCGTGGAGGAAGCCACAGCCATCGGCGCGGCCGTGATTGCAGGCGTGGGTGTAGGCGTCTTTGACAGCTTCCAGGAAGTGAAGCGTTTCTTAAAGTTTGAGAAAACTGTTAAGCCGGTGAAGGAGCACCGGGAGGACTACGAGAAACTGATGCCTGTATTTGACGAGGCTTATCACTGCATGCTGCCTTTATATAAGAAGATGGCGAAGCTGTAGAGAAGAGCAGGACAATTTGATTTCTTTTGAATGCCGGGGAGTGAAGTTAAGAACGAAAGAAGCTTCCCGGCTTTGTTTTATTCCCACGGACAGTGAGCCAGGCGGACGTGGCCCGATCCATCCCTTCGCTTGGAGGGCTCACTTTGTGCCGCCGTGTCCATTTGACGGCTGCAAGGTCTTTGAATATGCAGTATTTTGGAAAATCTAATAAATAAGAAAAGTAATAAAACGGAGCAACAGAAAAAGACATTTTGCCAATTTACATTGTTTTTTTGGAAAAAGTAGGATAGAATAAGGAATACAATAAAGGATTGATTTTGGACAGAACAAGAAGGAAGGATCTATGAGATTAAAAATTGATAATTTTGCGAAAGTAAAGCATGCTGATATTGTAATAGACGGAATAACGGTTATTGCAGGAGAGAATAATACAGGGAAAAGTACCGTTGGAAAGGTACTTTATTCCACATTCAATTCTTTATATCAAATAGATTCAAAGATTGAGGAGCGCAGAAGAGAAGAACTGCGGATCATATGTGGGGAATATGTGGGAAATGTAGTGGCGTATAGTATAGACAGTAACAAAGACGCCATAGCTTTTCCGCATTTTTTGGGAGGGCGCAGGCAGTCTATTGTGGGAAAAGTCAGTAATGAGATGAGTGATTTTTTGATAGAAATAGATAGAGCGCGCTTTAATAAAGCATTATATCGGGAAGTGGTGCAAAAAGTATGTGAAAAGTATAAGATACAATTATCGGAAAATGATATCGGGGAATTAATAGAGAATTCCTATGAAAGAATTGCATCAAGAAAAATGAATGATGATCATAAAGTGGCGAAGGAATTAATAGAACGCTTTTTTAATCTGTTATTTGACGAGCAGATACAATGTCTCAAAGAACCGGAAGAGAATGCAAAGGTTTGTTTGACAATTAAAGATAAAGATTTAGAGATATGGTTTCAGGAAAATCAATGTATGGATTGGAAAGCAGAGTATTATATTTTACATGAAGCTTTTTTGATTGATGATCCCTTTGTTTTAGATAATCTGACGGATCCTTTCCCAAGTTATTTTATTCAGAGTCTGCACGGACAGCTGTCAGGCCGTTTAACAGAAACGAAAGATGATATTATGACAGGAATTTTTGATGCAGTTCGTGCAAAAGAAAGCTTAAAAGAGATTTATGATGTTCTGGAGCGTGTTACAAAAGGACAGATTTTAAATCAAAATGGTCAATGGGGATTAAAATCAGAACAGTTTAATGAGCCTGTCCATTTTGAAAATCTTTCAGCAGGTTTGAAGTCCTTTGTTCTATTAAAAATGTTGCTGGAAAAAGGTATTTTAAAGGAAAAAGACATTCTGATTCTGGATGAACCGGAGATTCACCTTCATCCGGAATGGCAGCTCGTGTATGCAGAACTTATTGTGCTTTTGCAAAAGAAATTTGATTTAAGCATTGTAGTAACTACTCACAGCAGGGATTTTCTGGAAGCTGTTGAACTGTATTCAAAAAAATATGGTCTTTTTTCAAAATGCAGATTTTATCTGTCTGGTATTGACCAGGGACTTGCTGTTTTTGAAGATGTTACAGATTCGTTGGATAAAATATACAGGCGGTTGGTGACACCTAGTATGCTGCATTGAGAAGAATCCTAAAATATATAACCAGGTTAAAAATCAAGCATTATTGAAACAGAACTATACGCCCCCTTTTATGCAGAGACTGAAAGATTACCTCTTTAAGGATGCCTATGTTTATACAGAGAATTTTTTTGAGGAAGAATTTGTAAAAAAATTTGCCTATTAAAATCAGTAAATGATTTCTGCCTGCCCATAATGGTTCAAAATGGACAGGCAGAATATTTTTTTACTTTGCAAGCAGCATCATAATCTCATTGCTCCGTGCAATGAACTTCGTCATAGCCTCCGGAGCCAGGGGCTTATGGCTGATAAGAGCCAGGTCGTAAAGCTGCTCACAGAATAGGTTCACATGCTCAGAATCGCTGTGATTCAGAATGTACTGTACCAGCTGGTTATTGGCATTGAGCACCAGGGTCTCTCCTGCGCCTCCGAACATATTCGGATCCATGCCGTACATATTGTACATCTTCATCATTTCCTGCATCCGGCGGCTTTCCTCGGAGAGCGTGATCATGGAGGAAATGCTCTCATTCTTGATCTTCTCCACCTTTACATCCAGTTTTTCATTGTTCAGAGCCTTGCGGAAAATCTCAGTAAGGGAGTCAGCCGTTTCCTTCAATTCCTCCTCGGAGACAGTCTCCACAAAATCCTCCGTCAGATCTGCGTCAATCCGCTGGAACTTCACATGCTCATTCTTCATCTCCAGATGAGAGATAAAGGGAGAATCAATATTGTGTTTCAAGATAACGGCATTCTTGCCCTCTTCCTTGAAAAGATTGATGTACTGGCTCTGCTGTACCTCGTCGGTCACATAGAAGATGGTTGTCTTTTCCGGCTCCTTCTCTTCAGCATTATCCTCCTCGGCCTCGTCGGGATTCTCCACCACGTCAACCTCCGGCGCTTCCTCTTCGGGAACCAGATCCTTGATGGTCTGATACTTGCCGTCCAGATCCTTAAAGAGCAGATAATCCATCATCTTCTCGCAGAACTTGTCATCCTTTAAGCAGCCGAATTTGATAAAGGGATTGATGTCGTCCCAGTACTTTTCATAATCCTCCCGTTCGGTCTTGCACATTCCCGTAAGCTTGTCGGCCACCTTCTTGGTGATGTAATCGGAAATCTTCTTCACAAAGCCGTCATTCTGCAGGGCGCTTCTGGAAACGTTGAGGGGCAGATCCGGACAGTCAATGACGCCCTTCAGGAGCATCAGAAATTCCGGAATCACTTCCTTAATGTTATCTGCGATAAATACCTGGTTGTTGTACAGCTTAATGGTGCCTTCAATGGAATCGTACTCTGTGTTGATCTTGGGGAAGTACAGAATTCCCTTTAAGTTAAAGGGATAGTCCATGTTCAGATGAATCCAGAACAGAGGCTCCTTGTAGTCCATAAATACCTTCCGGTAGAACTCCAGATACTCCTCCCTCGTGCACTCATTGGGGTGCTTCGTCCAAAGGGGGGACGTATCGCTGAGGGAAACAGGCCGCTTATTGATCTTCACACGGTCTCTGGCCGGAGAGATCTCCTTCGTTTCCTTTGTACCATCCTCGTTTTCCACTTCCTCGGTTTTGGCTTCCTCGTGGATGCGCTCCACCACTACGTCGTCATCCTTCAAATCCGCCTCGTCGATGGTCTCGTACTCCTGCTCGGCATTTGCCTTCTCCAGGAAAATCTCTACCGGCATAAAGGAGCAGTATTTGTTAATAACCTCCCGGGCCCGGTACTCATTGGCAAATTCCAGGCTGTCCTCATTTAAGAACAGGGTGATCTCCGTACCCACCTCTGTGCGGCTTCCCTCGGACATCTGATATTCCGTGCCGCCGTCGCACTCCCAATGCACCGGCTTGGCATCCTTCTGGTAGGAAAGGGTATCAATGTGAACCTCGTCCGCCACCATAAAGGCAGAGTAGAAGCCCAGCCCAAAGTGTCCGATAATCTGATCCTCATTGGTCTTGTCCTTATATTTCTCCAGAAAATCCGTGGCGCCGGAGAAAGCGATCTGGTTGATGTACTCCTGTACCTCGTCCGCAGTCATGCCAAGGCCCGTGTCAATGAATTTCAGCGTTTTTTCCTCCGGATTCACTACCACCCGGACTGTATTCTTGAAATCCTCGGGATAAGTATACTCACCCATGAGATCGAGCTTTTTCAGCTTGGTAATAGCGTCGCAGCCGTTGGAGATAAGCTCCCGGAAAAAAATGTCGTGGTCGGAATAGAGCCACTTTTTGATAATTGGAAAAATATTTTCGCTGTTAATGGAAAGGCTTCCATGCATTTCAGCCATAAATGTTCACTCCTTTGTATGTGTTTTCGTATTCTGACACATATTGTAATATGGGGGAAATAAAAAGTCAATAGAAAATCAGCACTCTTTCAATGTGAGTGCTAACAAATTTCTATAAACTTTCTAAAATTTCTCTAAATTTGGGAGAAACAGGGATACGAAAGAAAGGGTTGATAAATTTAAAAAAAATTAATAGAAATCCACTGGATTTGCGTAAAAGTAGGTGTTAAGATATAAAATGGTAAAAACATGAAGAACTACAGGGACCGGTGTGTCGAAGCAGCTTTACCCTTTCGTGCTGTCGCGCAGCGGCTTAGAATAGGAGGAACAGGGTGAAGCAGAGTAGGAAAGGTGCTCTGTATCTGCTTTTGGCAGTGGCCCTTTTAGCAGGATATATATTAAATCTGCAGCAGAGCAGATCCCCGGGCAGTGAGGACTTTCCGGCGGTGGAATGGATTCGGGCACAGGAGCGCTCCGATGTGGGAGCAATTGAACAGGCCCTTCTAAAGAGGGATCAGGAGAAAGCCGCAGAACAGCTTAAGGAGACGGCGGCAGAAGAGACAGAGGAGAAACCAATGGACAAGCAGAGCCTGCGCCGCAGGCTTGGTTCTGCTGTCATTGTAGGCGATTCTGTGGCAGAGGGATTTCTGGATTATGAATTTCTGGAAGCAGACTGCGTTATAGCAGAAAAGGGATTGCGGGCGGACGCGGCAGGCGGGGAGATACAAAAGGCCCTGGATCTGCAGCCCACACAGCTTTTTCTGTCCATAGGGCTTAACGATCTGGAGTACTGCCAGGGAGACAGCGGACGGTTCGTCCGATACTACCGGGAGCGGATTCAGGAGATACGGGAAGTGTTTCCGGAGCTTCCCATCTATATCAACGGGATTCTTCCCATTCTGCCGGAAGCAGTGGAGAAAAAGGCGGAACTGGGATATGTGGACGAATTCAACGAGGCTTTGCAGCAGATGTGCGAGGAGCTGGGCCTTACCTTTATTGACAGCAGCGATCTGCTAGAGGGCAGAGAGGAATGGTATCAGAAGGATGCCATACATCTGAAATCACAGTTTTATCCCCTGTGGCTCAATCGGATGGAAGAAACGGCAGGACTATAATGAACAGATGGGATATTTTACTAAAGCTGGCCAAGGTTTTGCTGGCCGGCCTGCTGGTTGTGATGCTGGCAGGCCTTATACGGGGAAGCGCGTGGAACCCGGACTTTGGCACGTTGGAAGCGCATGTGGAGACGGAACTGAATCTGTCCTGTATGCGGCAGGGGGACGAGCAGCTTCTTCGGAGGCTCTACGGGTTAAATGCCGGAGAGCTGAAGCACTGGGTTCTCTATACAGCCCAGGACAACATGGATGTGGAGGAGCTGCTTCTAGTGGAAGCGGCAGAGGAGGGACAGGTATCCCAGATCCGCCAGGCCATAGAGAAGCGGGTAGAAACACAGAAGAATAATTTTGAGGGTTACGGGCCGGAGCAGCTAAAGCTTATTGAAGGGTATGTGCTTTGGGAGTCAGATCCCTATCTGCTTTTTGTAATTTCGGAAAATGCAGAGGCGGCCAAATCCGGATTCGTAAAGGGCTTGTATGAATAACAGAAAAAACCTTAAGGAAAGGTAATAAGTCGTGGTTTTCAGCAGTGTATTTTTTGTCTGTACATTTCTTCCGGTGACGATTGCGCTGTACTACCTGGCGCCTCACCGGATGCGCAACGGGATTCTGCTTCTGGCAAGTCTCTTTTTCTATGCCTGGGGAGAGCCTGTATATCTTTTTTTGATGCTGTACAGCATTTTATTTAACTATGTTATCGGGATTGACATTGCCAGGAAAAAAGCAAAGGGCAAAAAGGCTGGCGTCAGTCTGTTTTTTGGCGTCCTGGTAAATCTTTTGATGCTGGGATTTTTTAAATACTATGGATTTGCGGCGGAGAATATCGAGGCAGTGACGGGATGGCAGCTTCCGCAGCTTTCCCTGCCTCTTCCCATCGGACTGTCATTTTACACCTTTCAGTCCCTTTCCTATCTGATAGACGTGTACTGGGGAAAGGCTCAGTGCCAGAAAAATATTCTCTCTTTCGGGCTTTATATTTCTATGTTTCCCCAGCTGGTGGCAGGGCCCATTGTCCAGTATGCGGACATTGACGCCCAGCTGAAAGACCGGGAAGAATCTATGGATAAGTTTGGCCAGGGCGTCCAGTATTTTATCTGGGGGCTGGCAAAAAAGGTGCTGCTGGCCAACAATCTGGGGGCGGTTCACGAGGCGGTGACTGCGCTGCCCTCCCTGTCGGTGCTCTCGGCCTGGGTGGGCGCTCTGGCCTATACCTTTCAGATATATTATGATTTCAGCGGATATTCCGATATGGCCATTGGGCTGGGGAAGATGTTCGGCTTTGAGCTGAAAGAGAATTTCGCCTATCCCTACTGTGCGCGCAGCATCACGCAGTTCTGGCGCAGATGGCATATTTCCCTGGGTTCATGGTTCCGGGAATACGTCTATATTCCCTTGGGCGGCAACCGTACCGGCGTGCTCCGCCACATTTTCAATCTTTTGATTGTATGGGCGCTGACGGGACTCTGGCATGGGGCCAGCTGGAACTTTGTAGTGTGGGGGCTTTATTACGGAGTCCTTCTGATTGTGGAAAAATACCTGCTCAAGCGAAAGACAGAGAGCATTCCCATTCTGGGAACCATGTATGCCATGCTGCTTGTAGTTGTGGGGTGGGTGTTCTTTTTCAGCCCGACCCTGAAAGGGGCCTTCGGATACCTTGGGACTATGTTTGGAGCGGGGGCAGCCAGTATTACAGACGATGCAGGCATGTATTACCTGCTCACCAGCCTGGTGCTGTTCTGGTTTTCCTGGATTTTTTCGGTGCCTGCGGCTTCGCGGATTTCCAGAGGATATATGGAGCGTCCCGGCAGGCTGACGCCGCTTTTGATTGCGGTTCATATGGGAATTTTTCTGACGGCGGTTGCCTACCTGATTCATGATACCTACAATCCATTTTTATATTTTCGATTTTGAGGAGCTGAAATACGAAGTTGAGACGAAGAAGAGGGAAAAAAGAGTTTTCTGCCTATTCCTGGCTGGGCCTGCTGTTTTTGCTGTGCTTAATCTCCTTTGGAGCGCTGAACCTGCTCTGCGAGGATCGGGTATTTTCCGAGGCGGAGAACCGTTATCTGGAGCAGCGGCCCGTCCTGCGTATTGCAGGAATTATGGACGGGAAGTTTATGAGCAACTATGAAAAATATCAGACGGATCAGTTTTTTGCCCGTGATTCCTGGATCAAATTCCGCTCCGGCGCAGACCGTTTTCTTGGGAAAAACGAATCCGGGGGTGTATACCTGGGAAAGGATGAGCAGCTTTATGAGAAGCCGGCCAAGCTTAAGGAGCAGGTGTGGATCAATCTGGACGCCATACAGTCCTTTGCAGGCAGGTATTCCGGGACAAGTATGTATCTGCTTTTGGTTCCGGGGGCGGCCGGGGTGAATCCGGAGGGACTGCCGGCCTTTGCTCCGGTGGAGAACCAGGCGGAGCAGCTAAGTGAGATCAGCGGGTATCTCAACGGAACAGTCCGGGAAATTCCGGTTTATAAGACGCTTCGGGAGCACCGAGGGGAATATCTGTATTACCGGACGGATCACCACTGGACGACGCTGGGGGCCTGGTATGCTTTTGAAGAGGCCCAAAAGGTGATGGGGCTTGGACAGATTGCGGAAATGACGGCTTATCCTGTGACAAACCGGTTCCAGGGGACGCTTGCTTCCAGAAGCGGCTACCAGGTGCCTTCGGATACCATTTCCATATACTGGCCTAAGGCAGAGGAGCAGCTTGTGGTGACCTATGTGGAGGAGCAGAAAAAATCCCCCTCCCTGTATGCCTCTAAGAAGCTGGAGAGCCGCGACAAATACGGCGTGTTTCTGGACGGGAACCACCCTGTGGTAAAGATACGCACCATGGCAGAGAGCGACAGGAGCCTTCTCCTTCTGAAGGATTCCTATGCAAACTGTTTTGTGCCGTTTCTGACTGCTTCCTTCCGGGAGATTGTGCTGGTGGATCCCCGGTATTACTATGGGGATCTGAATACGCTTATGGAGGAGCAGGAATTTACGGATATTTTGTTTTTATATAACCTCAATACCTTTTTGGAGGACGATGTGCTGCATTTTGTGCTGGAAGAACCAGAGCAGAATCCTACAGAAGGGTAAAAGATACCTCCTGACGGAGCAGAAACTTCTGAACCATCTGATCCCAGGAATGCTCCAGGGATTTGTCCATGGTGAAAAGGGTTAAGGCTGTGGCAGTGGTGCAAAAAAGGCCGGAGGAGTCGTAGCGGACATTGAGAAACAGGCCGCTTATGTCCTGTGGGGAAAAGGCGCTGCCGGTTTGTTCCAGAAGCTTTTCGGTATTTTCACCGGAGAGCTTGAAGGTAAAGCGGAAGTTAAGCGGGGTGCGTTTCCCCTTTATCAGATCCAGGCAAAAGGGGCGGAGCTCCTGCCAGCGGGAAAAACGGCGGCCCAAAAGGCCGAGAGCCTCCTGCTCTTCCTTTGTGTAGTAGCCGGGCTTTATCTCTCCGTCTATATGAAAGGTATTGCAGGTGGTGACGGTGCCTTCTACTAAGAGGAAGGCATCAAAATCAGGCTTAAGAAGAAGCTTGTTCATAAAGGACTTGATGTCCTCGATCTGCAGTGAAATCATAGAGTACCTCCTGGGTGCTGTCAGTGCCAAGGCCGGCCGGCATGGGTCTTATGCTTTCCCGGCATTGGACGGTAGTGTTTTCAGTATACATGGAAATAAGGAGAAATGCAATCGGGGCAGGGAGTGAAATTGTGAAACTGTTTGGCTCGCATTACTGGTCACGGAGTGAACAGTAACTGGCTTGCTGCTTGCAGGAATAAAGAAGAAAGGCAGGGTATAGAAGATGAAAACAAATACATATGCAAAGGAATTGCTTCAGCTTGTGGAGGAGGGGACATCGCCCTTTCATGTGACGGCCAGTGTGGAGAGGCAGCTTGTGAAGGCAGGCTTTACAAAGCTGTCTATGAGACATGACTGGAGCCTTGACAATGGAGGCAGATATTATGTGGTGCATAATGACTCCAGCCTGATTGCCTTTACAGTCGGAAAGAAGCTGCAGTTTGGGGATTCTTTCCGGATTGCGGCGGCTCATACGGACTTTCCGGGGCTTCGTGTGAAGCCCTCTCCGGAGATTGCTAAGGACGGCTACCGGCAGCTGAATGTGGAGGTGTACGGAGGAGCTATTTTGAATACCTGGCTTGACAGGCCTTTGTCTGCGGCCGGAAGGGTGGTGCTGCGAAAGGATGACATTTTTCACCCGGAAGTGCGTCTTGTAGATTTCCGGAAGCCCTTTCTGACGATTCCTAATCTGGCTATCCATATTAACAGGGATGTGAATAAGGGCGTGGAGCTGAATAAGCAGACGGACATGCTGCCTGTCCTGGGGCTGGAAGGCGAGGAGAAAGACGAGAAGTTTTTCCTGAAGCATCTGGCTTGTGAGCTTAAGGCGGAGCCGGAGGATATTCTGGAGTATGAGCTTGGGCTTTATAATACGGATACCGGGGCTCTTCTGGGGCTTTCGGAGGAATTCATCTCCGCTCCCAGGCTTGACAATCTGACTTCGGTGCAGGCGGTGGTAAGCGGCCTGATTTCCGGGCAAAGGGAAAATGGCTTTAATGTGGGGGCTTTTTTTGACCATGAGGAGATTGGAAGCCGCACGAAGCAGGGGGCCGGCTCGGTGCTTTTGCCGGCGGTCCTGGAGCGGATTCTCTTGTCTTATGGGAGAGGGAGGGAGAAGTTTTTTGAGAGTTTTTCGGACAGTATGCTTTTGTCGGTGGATGTGGGGCATGGGCTTCATCCGAATAAGGCGGATAAGAATGATCCTACA
This sequence comes from Candidatus Merdisoma sp. JLR.KK011, assembly GCF_036941125.1. Lineage (NCBI taxonomy): Bacteria > Bacillati > Bacillota > Clostridia > Lachnospirales > Lachnospiraceae > Candidatus Merdisoma > Candidatus Merdisoma sp. JLR.KK011. The sequence goes on from NZ_JAYWSZ010000006.1 coordinate 310,302, forward strand.
AATAAGGATATTTTGGGAAAGGGAATTTGCATTAAGGAGGCCAGCGGACAGGCTTATGCTACGGACTGTGAGGCTGTGGCGGTGGTGCAGCAGATTTGTGAGGCGGAAGGGATTCCTTATCAGAAGTTTGTGAACCGATCAGATGGAACCAGCGGAAGTACCCTTGGCTCCATTGCTTCTGCGTTTTTTCCGGTTAAGACGGTGGATGTGGGAGTGCCGCTGCTGGCGATGCATTCTAGCAGGGAACTGATGGGGACGGAGGATCAAGGGAGCCTGGTTCGGGCGGTGAAAGCTTTTTACTCGCTATAAGGCGGACGTTCAGCCAGTCTGCGGCGGAATCTGCCCTTGGGCTTTTCCATATCTGTGTTCGGACGGTTCACGTACATGCTGTCTGCTCTTGGCGGACTAACGTTTGGGATTTTGATAGGCTGCGCCTGTTGGGTTTTTGGACGTTAGTCCGCCAATATCAGACAGCCTGTTCGTGAACAGCCGGACACTTGATATTGGAAAAGCCCAAGGACAGATTCCGCCGCAGACTGGCTGAACTGGTAGTTGGAAGGGCGCAGGTTTTTGGCTGATTTTATGAGGGGGTTGTTTGTGTGTGGGGATAGTATACGGATTGTTTTGTAGTATTTGACTTGATTTTTTGGAAATAATTGGAATATAATGGTCTTGTCGAAGGATTCTTGATGGTTTCGGACGTTTCTGTCGGAATAATCCCGAAGATGAAAATGAATGTTACTGTTCATTCGCCGCTGTTCCGCGGGGTGTTTCCGCACATTTTGTGCGGAAATCCCGAGTTTTTCAGCGCGAAATCGCGTCTTTTTGCGATTTCTGTGCATCAGTTATCATAAGGGGGACAAAGCTTTGCTTGGTGGATTCCTTGTGATCTGGCGAAGCGTGTTAATGGTCACAGAGTGAACAGTAACAAATGAATTGGCTGGAAGAAAGATGTTGTGCCGGATGGGGAAATCTTTTATAATGAAAGTGGATTTACTGCTGGTTCTGCCTTTCTTCCGAATAGGGTTTGTAAAAGAAAGGAGAACGCGGTATTGAGTAAAGAAGAGATGTTTTTGATGAAGCCTAAGGTGGATTTCTGTTTTAAAGAGCTGATGGAGGATGCAGAGATCCGCAGGGGATTTATTTCTGCATTGTTGGATGTGGAGATTCAGCTTGCTGCTTTTCCGCTGTGGCCGGAGCGTTCGGTGTTTTATCTGGCTAAAATGTATACTGGGGCGATTCAGAAGGGGCAGAGTTATGATATGCTTCCGAAGTGCATCCATGTTGGAATTTTGGATTTTGTTCTCTTTGAGGAGGATGAGGAGTTTTATTCCTGTTTTCATTTTTGGGAGGATACCAGAAGGAGAATGTATATGGATAAGCTGGAGATCCATATTCTGGAGCTGCCGAAGCTTGAGGGGTATGAATGCACACGGACGGAGCTGTTAAAGTGGGGCAGCTTTCTCAGAGCGGAAAAGAAGGAGGAGTTTGAGATGGCGGCGGAAGGAAGTTCTTATATTGAGAGAGCCTATGAACGGCTGACGGAAATCAGTGCGGATGACTCGAAGCGCCTGGAGTATGAGGCCAGGGAGAAGGCTATCCGGGATCATACTTATCTTATGAATTATAATCTGCAGAAGGGGCTGGAAGAAGGCCGGAAGGAAGGTAGGGAGCAGGGGATTAAGGCGTTGGTTAAATTTTGCAGGGAATATGCTTGTACAAGAGAGGAGACTTGTTCCCGGTTGATTCAGAATTTTTCTATTTCTCTGGAAGAAGCGGAGGAGTATCTGGAAAAATACTGGTCTGCTGAAGTCTGATTATAACTGGTATTGATTAGTGCTGGTTTATTCGTGTTTTAGGAAATGCTTGACAAATCCCTTGTTTTTGCATATTCTAAACCATAGATGGTCTGTAAGGGATATTACGGAACTGGAATAAGAAAAGGCAGAGAACGGAAAAGTAGTTCATATCCAAAGCAGCAGAGAGAAGCTGTCGTCGGCTGAAAGCAGCTTTTGTGGAGGGATGGATGAAGTGCATCCGGGAGCTGATCCGGTGAGTGGGAGGTGTGCTGGCGCATTTGCGGCACGGAAGCATCAGCCGGGTACGTGACGCGCGTTAAGCGGATGAGTGGAAGGGCATAGGCCCTTTTAGAAGAGTGGAACCGCGGATTATTTCGTCTCTTGGAGGCGAGATAGTCCGTTTTTTTCCGGCTGCTTTTGGAAAACGGAAATGGCGGCTGGAACGGCCCGGTCAGATTGAGGAGGGAAAATATATGGGTATGATTCGTTATATTAGGGAAGAATTTCAAGTGATTACAGAACGGGACCCTGCTATTAAAAGTCCCATGGAGGTCTTGCTATACCCCAGCTTTCGTGCTATCTTAAGTTACAGACTGGCGCATAAGTGGTATGAGAAGGGGCATTTTTTTCTTGCCAGATGGCTGTCGCAGAGGACGGTGCGCAAGACGGGGATCGAGATTCATCCGGGAGCTAAGATTGGCAAGGGGCTGTTTATCGACCATGGCTCCGGGGTGATCATTGGGGAGACTACGATTATCGGCGACAATGTGACCCTTTATCAAGGGGTGACGTTGGGAGGAACAGGCAAGGAGAAGGGCAAGCGCCATCCAACCTTGAAGGACAATGTGATGGTGAGCGCCGGAGCTAAGATTCTTGGGTCTTTTACCATCGGGGAGAATTCTAAGATCGGAGCGGGCTCTGTGGTGCTCAAGGAGGTGCCGCCCAATTGTACGGTGGTGGGAGTTCCGGGCCGTATTGTGAAACGGGACGATGTGAAGGTGCCGAGAAGCGATATGAACCAGGTGGATCTTCCGGATCCGGTTATGGACAGTCTCACAGAGCTTCGCCGGGAAAATGAGCGGCTTCATGCAGAATTGGCGGAGCTGAGGAAAAAGAAAGAGAAAAAGGACAAAGAAAAAGCAGAGAAGGAGAAGCAGAATGAAAGTCTATAATACCATAACGAAGAAAAAAGAGCCTTTTATTCCCCTGGAGGAAGGAAAGGTGAAAATGTATGTATGCGGCCCAACTGTGTACAATTTTATCCATATTGGAAATGCAAGGCCGATGATTGTTTTTGACACCGTCCGCCGCTATATGGAGCATAAGGGCTATGAGGTGAATTATGTGTCCAACTTCACGGATGTGGACGACAAAATTATCAAAAAAGCGATTGAGGAGGGCGTGTCTGCCCAGGAGATCTCCCAGCGTTACATTGCCGAGTGCAAGAAGGATATGGAGATGATGAATGTAAAGCCTGCCACTACCCATCCTCTGGCGACCCAGGAGATCGGCGGCATGCTGGAGATGATACAGAAGCTGATTGACAAGGGCTATGCTTATGCGGTAAACGGAACCGTTTATTTCCGTACCCGGAAGTTTGCGGAGTATGGAAAGCTTTCCCACAAGAATCTGGATGATCTGCGCAGCGGAAACCGTTCCCTTTTGGTGTCCGGGGAGGATGAAAAGGAGGATCCTTTGGATTTTGTTCTCTGGAAGCCGAAAAAGGAGGGAGAACCGGCCTGGGAATCTCCTTGGAGCGAGGGGCGTCCGGGCTGGCATATTGAGTGCTCCGTGATGTCTAAAAAATATCTGGGCGAGCAGATTGACATTCATGCAGGCGGCGAGGATCTGGTATTTCCCCACCATGAAAATGAGATTGCCCAGAGTGAAGCCTGCAACGGCAAGGAGTTTTCCAGATACTGGATGCACAATGCCTTCTTAAATATTGATAATCGGAAAATGTCGAAGTCTCTGGGGAACTTTTTCACCGTCCGGGAGATTAGTGAAAAGTACGATCTCCAGGTACTGCGCTTCTTTATGCTGAGCGCCCATTACCGCAGCCCCTTGAATTTCAGCGCTGAGCAGATGGAGTCTTCTAAGAACAGTCTGGAGCGGATTGTGACGGCTGCGGAGAATCTGAAGCATCTTCTTGGCGGTGCACCGGAGGGCTCCATGACGGAGAGTGAGACTGCCCACTATGAGGCTTCCGAGGAATATGTGAAAAAGTTTGACGAGGCCATGGACGATGATTTCAATACGGCTGACGCCATTGCCGCCGTATTTGAGCTGGTGAAGTATCTCAATACCCACACTAGCGGAGAGAATACAAAGGATTACCTGGAGAAATGCCTTGATCGCTTAAAGACACTCTGTGACATTCTGGGGCTGGTTGTGGAGAAAAAGGCAGAACTTCTGGATGCGGATATCGAGGTTCTGATCGAGGAACGCCAGGCGGCCAGGAAGGCGAAGAATTTTGCCCGTGCCGATGAGATACGGGCCCTTCTTCTGGAAAAGGGCATTGTGCTGGAAGATACGCGCGAGGGTGTAAAATGGAAAAGGGCGTAACGAATCTGATGGAAGAGATACGAGAGGCATTTGCCCTTAAGGATGTGGATATCCGAAGCTATTCGCCTCTGGTACTGGCCTACATCGGGGACGGGATCTATGAACTGGTGATACGCTCCCTTCTGGTGGGGCATGGGAATGCCCATGCTTCCACCCTGCACAAAAAGGCGAGCAGCCTGGTGAATGCGGCGGCCCAGTCGGCCATGACGGGACGGATCAAGGAGCAGCTTACCCAGGAGGAACAGCAGATCTTCCGCCGGGGCCGCAATGCCAATACGGCCACCATGGCGAAGCACGCCTCCGTATCTGATTACCGGAGAGCTACGGGCTTTGAGGCTTTGATGGGGTATCTGTATCTTTCGGGACAGACGGAGCGTCTGCTTGAACTGGTAAAACTGGGACTGGAGGAAGAAGCGTGCGGTACGAAGAACTGACCATAGAGGGGAGAAATGCAGTCTTAGAGGCATTTCGCTCCGGAAAAACCATAGACAAGCTGTTTGTGCAGGACGGGTGCCAGGACGGTATTGTAAATACCATCAAACGGGAGGCCCGGAAGCAGGATGCAGTTATCAGCTATGTAAAAAAGGAACGTCTGGATCAGATGTCGGAGACAGGACACCACCAGGGTGTGATTGCCTTTGCAGCGGCCTATGCTTACGCAGAGGTGGAGGATATTCTGGCAGCGGCCAGGGAAAAAGGCGAGGATCCTTTCATTTTCCTTCTGGATAATATTGAGGATCCCCACAATCTGGGAGCCATTATCCGGACGGCCAATCTGGCGGGAGCTCATGGAGTGATTATTCCCAAGCGGCGTGCCTGCGGTCTGACGTCTGCGGTTTTAAGAGCCTCTGCCGGGGCTTTGAATTACACGCCGGTTGCCAAGGTGACAAATCTGGCTGCCGTGATTGAAGATCTAAAGAAGGAAGGACTGTGGTTTGTCTGCGCCCAGATGGGGGGAGAGAGCATGTACCGCCTGAATCTCACGGGCCCCATAGGATTGGTGATTGGAAATGAAGGGGACGGCGTAAGCCGCCTTGTACAGGAAAAGTGTGATTTTACGGCCTCTATTCCCATGCATGGGGATATTGATTCTCTGAATGCTTCCGTGGCAGCAGGCGTATTGGCTTATGAGATTGTAAGGCAGCGGATGAAGGAGGGCTGAGGCCTGGAAATCGGAAAAACTGCGGTATTGCGTGAAGTGTCATGGACTATGAGGCCGGCAGATATGCCGGGTATGGAGATAGAGACATGGAAAAAAGGGAACGGCTTACGGATGAAGAACTCATAGAAAAAATCAACGGAGGAGAAACCGCCTGTATGGACGTGCTGATTGAACGCTATAAGCGCAGGGTCCGCAATCAGGCCAGGCCTTTGTATCTCATGGGAGGAGACAGCGACGATCTGATCCAGGAGGGGATGCTGGGACTGTTTAAAGCCATCCGGGATTACCGGCCGGAGAAGTCCGATTCCTTTGAGGCATTTGCAGTTTTATGCATTTCCCGTCAGCTCTACAGCGCCATCCAGGCGGCAGGCCGCTTAAAGCATGCTCCCTTGAATTCCTATGTGGAGCTTTCTCCCGAGCTTGGGGAGCAGACGGAAGGGCTGAAAGGGAAAAGTCCCGAGGAGCTTCTCATCGATCAGGAAAATATCGAGAGCCTCCAGGCGGAGATCCTTAAGGTGGCAACGCCTTTAGAGCAGGAGATTCTGAAGGCGTACTTAAGCGGACAGAGCTATACGGAGATTGCGCAGCGTCTGAACAAGGAACCGAAATCCATTGACAATGCCCTCCAGCGTATCCGCAGAAAGCTTCGCAGGACGAACGGATAAAATCGGAATCCGGCAGGCCGGGCGCAGCAGGCCCTCTGGCTTTTCCCATATCCGGTGTCCGGCTGTTCGCGTACAGGCTGTCTGATATTGACGGACTTTTTGTCCGGCAAGAGCAGACAGAATGTACGAGAACCGTCCGAACACAGATATGGAAAAGCCAGAGGGCCTGCTGCGCCCGGCCTGCCGGATTCCGATTTTATTTACAAAAAATTAATGATTTAAAATGTCATTTTTCGTCATTCCGTGTTATAATTTGAACAGAAATATTTCCTAAGCGGAAGATAGAACGTATTGCGGAACTGGAATGGGAAGGAGGGGATTTTTTGTCGGATTATGTAATGAGCACCGGATCCTACCTGTTGATTGGCCTTTTGGTTTATCTGGTTTTTCGGGCTGTTATCTGGCTTTTGTATTATAAAGGAGAGATGCGTGTACCTATTCTGCACGAAGCGGGGTTCGTCTTGCTTGCATTTTTATTTCTTGCCTTATTTGCTTCCTCTGTGTCGCCTGCCCTTGGATTTTCTCTCAAGCCGGACTGGAAAACAATCTCTTTGATTCCGGTAAAGGGAAGCATTGATCTGGTAAAGACCCAGGGCATTGGAGCTCTTTTTGGAGCTGTTTTAAAGTTTATTCCCTTCGGTTTTTTAATCCCCGTTTTATTCCGGCGTTACCAGCAGTTTTTTAAGGTGCTTTTTCTGTGTGGAGGAGTATCTCTTTGTATAGAAGTGTTCCAGATTTTTCTCACAGGGGCCACGGCCAGCCTGGATGAATTTCTTTTAAGCCTGGCGGGGATTTTCCTGGGGTATTTTCTCTTTGGAATCGTAAGGATTTATTTCCGGGAGATTGAGCGCATGGGGACGGTAAAGCGTTCCCGAAGGAGAGACGTGCCCTTTGTTGTAAAAAAGGAATTGGAATTCCTGGTGATTCTCCTTCTTGTGGCAGTTGTGGGAAAGGGGACCGGGATAGAGGTTCAGCGTGTAAAGGAGGAAAAGGCGGCCCAGGCAGAGCTTGAAAAGAAGCAGGAGGAGGAGCGTAAGGCTGCAAAGGAAGCCGAGGCGGCGCGGATTGCGGAGGAGGAGGCGAAGAAGCTGAAAGTCTCGGAGCAGATGCCGGATCTTTCCCTGGAAGCCGGGGCAGCTTGTCTCTTTTCCTTGGATGATGATATGATTCTCTATGAAAAGAATGGTACGGAACGGGTGGTTCCGGCAAGTACGACCAAGCTTCTTACAGCTCTGACGGTGCTGAAATACTGCGGAACAGATGAAGTTCTCACGGCAGGCGAGGAGATCAGCCTCATCAGCCAGGGAGCTTCCACGGCAAGCCTGAAGGTGGGAATGAGGGGAAGCGTCCGCACATTTCTGGGAGCTATGCTGATTCCCTCGGGCAATGACGCCGCCTATTCTCTGGCCAATTATACAGGACATAAGATTCTGGGGAATGAGAATGCGTCCACAGAAGAGGCGGTAGAGGCTTTTATGGGTGCAATGAATGAATGCGCAGCCGAATTGGAACTGGAGGATTCCAACTTTGTGAGGCCGGACGGGGATCAGGCGGAAAACCAGTATACCACGGCCAGGGACATGGTGCGGATTGCAAAAGCCTGTATGGAAAATGAGACCATTATGGAGATTGTGAAGGGCAAGTCCTTCCGCGCTCTTTTTGAAAATGCCGATATTACGTATCAGAACAGCAATCAGCTTGTGCGGCCCGGGGATACTTATTATTATGAAGGGGCTGTGGGCCTGAAAACGGGCAGCCTGGATGAAACCAAGTGCCTGGTAGGCGCTTTGGAGGCAGGAGGACGACGCTATGTGGCTGCCGTGATGCAGGATACGGACGAAGGGCGGTATAAGGATATAAAGATTCTCTTTGACGAGGTGACGGGAGGCGGCGGTGAGGCGCCTGAGCCGGAGCCGGAAGGCGAAGAGGAAGAATAAGAAATGATAGAATAATAGGCTGCCGGGAATATAACATCAGCCAATTCTGCATTCTGTGTTCAGCCAGTTTGTGTAATTCTGTCTGAGATCAGAAAAGCCAGATGTTATATTTCCCGGCAGCCTCTTTGCTTTTTTGCAGGCTATTGTTTTGGCGCTGCTTTGGGCTGATAGTGATAGACCTCCTCATAGGATTCCCGTTCTGCTTCCGTTGCAGGTGCGCTTGGAATCAGACCGGTACAATCCATGGCAGAGCAGGAATTTCCCAGGTAGTCGTAGCCTTCGATGATTTCTTGATTGCTTTTTCTAAGGTTTTCTTTCATTACAGTTCTCCTATTCTAAGTCGCTGCGCGACAGCACGAAAGGGTAAAGCTGCTTCGACACACCGGTAATGAGAGAAACTTTTATTCGAAAAAGCACTCATAAAAGTTCCTCTCGTGCGCCTTTGCAGCTTTACCGTCCAGCAGAATTTTTTCTAATAAATACTTGACATTTCTTAGCTGGACTATTTAAAGTTCCGTAAGTGCCTGCCGGTACACGGGTATAAAATCAATTGGATTCTTGGTTTTTTCTTTTTTAGTCTGCGCAAAAAAAACTGAAATATGCGGCAAGACACAGAAAAAACACAGGAAGCTCACAGATTTTCCATAGAAGCTCCACAATTGCACCATATTTTTTTCTTACAATAAGCATAGTAAAACAAATGCATCTCAAATAAAAAATTTTAGCCGGAACTGAAATAGGAGGACTAATAAATGAAAAAAGGAATCAAAACGATCGCTTTAGCCATGGCATTCGGTGTAACAGCCAGTGCATCATTTCAAGGAAGCAACTTGCTCATAGAACAATGGACAGGAAAAGAAGCGCAGGCAGAGGCTGCAGAAGGCGTTCAGCTTAATCAGACCTTGGGCCAGAACATAGAAGGCGGAGTGAACACAGGCAGCTTCACAGGCGGAACAAAGGATATCTCCGCTATTGCCAGCCAGGCTATGCCTTCGGTCGTCTCTATCACCAACAAGAGCGTACAGGAAATGCGCCTGTTCGGCCAGTCCCAGGCCTTTGAGAGTGAAAGCAGAGGAACAGGAATCATCATCGGCCAGACAGATACGGAGCTTCTTCTTGTGACCAATCACCATGTGGTGAACGGTGCAGATGAAATCAGCGTCGGCTTTGTGGACGGAGAGATAGCGGAAGCGAAGCGCAAAGGCTCTGACACAGGCAGGGATCTGGCAGTCCTGTCGGTAAAAATGGAGGAGCTTTCCGATAAAACAAAGGGAGCGATTCGTGTCATAGAGCTTGGAAAATCCTCTGAACTCCAGGTAGGAGAGCAGGTAGTTGCTATCGGCAATGCCCTTGGCTACGGCCAGTCTGTGACGACAGGAATTGTAAGCGCCCTCAACCGGGAGGTGATTATTGAAAATAATACAAACACATTGATTCAGACAGATGCAGCCATCAACCCGGGCAACAGCGGCGGAGCTCTTCTGAACATGGACGGCCAGCTTGTGGGCATCAATTCCGCCAAATATTCCGATACGAATGTGGAGGGCATGGGCTATGCCATTCCGGTGGACGATGTGGTGGATATTATCGAGGGGCTGATGAACCGTACCATCCGGGAGGAGAAAGCACCGGAAGGCGAGCAGGGCTTTCTGGGAATCACCGGCCAGGATGTGACTTCGGATGTGTCCGATGCCTATGATATGCCAAAAGGCGTCTATATAACTTCTGTGGAGGAGGGCTCCGGAGCAGCTGCGGCAGGACTTAAGAAAGGGGACATTATCACAAGGTTCGACGGAAGCAGCGTGGGTACCCTTGCGGAGCTGAAGGAGCAGCTTTCTTACTACAAAACAGGCGAGCAGGTGAAGCTTACTGTGAGTATGGCTGCAGAAGGGGAGTATCAGGAACAGGTTGTGACGGTGCTCCTTGGAAAGAATCAGGAGAAATAGAAAATAGGGAAGGCGCCGCCGGGAAAGCGGCTGTTGGGAAATACAGTATCAGACTTTTCTGATGTCATATTTCCCAACAGCCGCTTTCCCGGCAGTTTTTTTGTGCAAAATATTTAGAAGCAGAAAATGCTTGATACACAAAAGAATTCTATGATATGATAAAGTTAGTTGATTGATATATCAATATTACAATTTTTCAAAAATCTATTGACATCAGACAGTAATTAAGATAATATATTGATATATCAATATACCGTTATACCAATATAATAGAAAAGGTGATTGATATGATTGACAAGACAAGTCCAATTCCAATGTATTTTCAGCTGAAAGAGATGCTGAAGGGCATGATCAAATCCGGAGATTTGAAGCCGGGGGATCGTATTTATTCGGAAAATGAGCTGTGTGAGATGTATGACGTGAGCCGGATCACTGCCAAGCGCGCACTGGACGAGATGGTGAGGGAGGGGTATCTGTACCGCCTGCCAGGCAGAGGAAGCTTTGTTCAGGGCAGAAAGATTGATCACACATTATCCAACTTTTACTCATTTACTGAGGAGGTCAAAAAACAGGGGCTGGAACCCTCTTCCAAGATCATTGAGCTTAAGGTGATTCCGGCGGACGAGCTGGTAAGCGAGGCGCTGGGGATTGAGGAGGGAGCATCCGTAACTTTCGTCCAGCGTCTGCGTATGGCGGATGACAGCGTTATTGCCCTCGATCATTCCTACATACCCCTTTCTGTCTGTGAGCGTATTACATTTGAGGAATTGGAGAACAATTCATTGTATCAAGTACTAAGAGGAAAAGGAATCACGCCGGATCGCGCGACGGAATCCTTTTTTGCAGAACCGCTTATGGAGGAAGATGCCAGGCTTTTGAATATGGAAACGGGGACGGCGGCATTGAAGGTATGCCGGTTAACCTACAGTAATGACAGGCTCATTGAGTTTAACTACCGTTATTACAAAGGCCAGCAGTATCGCTATACCATAGAATTGAAGTAGAGGGCCGGTCTGCAGTCATTCGGAAAGGTGCGGTCTTTTGAAGGGAAAAGTACTTGATCCAATACGTATTTTGCGAGAAGGAGAAAGTATGAAGAGAAAAAGTTTATTGCTGGCATTGTTATTATGTACTATTTTAGTTTTTACAGCCTGCGGTTCTAAGGAGGATGTACAAGCGCCTGCAGAGCCGGAACCGGCGGCAGAGGAGGGCGGCGGTGAGGAACAGCCGGAAGGAGAGGCTGCTCCCGAGGGTGAAAAGAAGCTGAAAATCGCCTACACCTGCCAGGATTTGACTAATACTTATTTTGTAGATGTGGCAAACGGTGTGAAAGACAGATGTGAAGAGCTTGGCATAGAAGTAAATATTCTGGACGGCAGGGCGGATGTTGCCAATCAGATTACCGCTTTTGAGAATCTGACGGCAGAGGGCATCGACGGCATTATTGTCAGCCCTATCGATCAGACAGCCTTAGAGCCTTCCGTAGCGGCAGCCATTGAGGCGGGAATCCCGGTTATCTCCGGAAACCAGCTTGTGGAGGGCAGCCAGGCATTTGTGACAGTGCCGGAATATGATTATGGATTTGCAATCGGCGAGGAAGCCGGAAAATGGATCAAAGAAAATCTGGACGGCAAGGCAAAGGTGGCAATTTTTGACTATCCGGAGCTTGAGTCCATCATTGACAGGGGAAATGGAATCGAAGAGGGGATCTTAAGCGTAGCTCCTGATGCAGAGATCGTGGCAAGACAGAGCGCCAACAGTACAGAGAAGGGCATGGCCAATATGGAAAATATTCTCCAGGCCAATCCGGACGTAGAAGTAGTTGCCTGTGTAAATGACGCAGGCGCACTGGGCGCCTATGAGGCTATGATGGCGGCCGGCAAGGAAAGCGACCGAGTATTCATCGGCGGACTGGATGCTATTTCGGAAGCCCTTAATAAGATCAATGAGGGCGGAATCTTCCGGGCAACCGTGGATATTCAGCCTTATGAGACAGGCAAGCTGTTTGTAGACACGCTTCTTGAGGTGAAAGAGAGCGGCCCCATTGAAGATACCATTGTAATTCCCATGAAGGTTGTGAACGCATCCAATATCGGTGACTATACCTTAACGGACTAAGTCCGCCAGCCCCGAAGGGGCATGCGTTAATTGGGTACCCGGAGGGTATGAATAAGAAGCAGGAACCGCAGCAGTCATTTTAGAGGAAGGTTCCTATGGGGAAAGGGCTGTCTTGAATGTTTCGGGGCAGCCCGCATTTATAAAATAAGTGGGTGGAAAGATGGCAGAAAAACTGCTCGAATTAAAAAATATAACAAAAAAGTTTTCCGGCGTCACCGCGCTGTCGGACGTGTCCCTGGAGATTGACCGGGGAGAAATCCTCACGCTGGTGGGAGAAAACGGCGCTGGAAAATCAACGCTGATCAAGGTGATCACAGGGGCACATGAACCAACCTCGGGAGAATTCTGGTTTGAGGGAAAGCGCATTGAGCACAATACGCCAGTGCTGTCCAAGCAGCTTGGGATCGGGGTGATCTACCAGGAGCTGAATCTCATGCCCCAGCTTACGGTAACAGAAAATATTTTCTTTGGAAAGGAATTGAAGAAAGGGCTGATTCTTGACAAGCAGGCGATGCAGAAAAGCTGTGAGGAGCTGATTGCCGAGCTGGGGGTGGAGATAGATCCCCAGGCAAAGGTTTCCAGCCTGTCTATTGCGGAACAGCAGATTGTAGAGATAGCAAAGGCGGTTTCGGAGGATATTAAATTTCTCATTATGGACGAGCCTACTGCTCCTCTTACCAACAATGAGATTGACAAAATGTTCGAAATCATAGGGAAGCTTCAGAAAAAGGGCGTTGCCATTCTCTATATTTCCCACCGTCTGGAGGAGGTATTTCAGCTCTCTGACCGGGTGTGTATCCTTCGGGACGGAAAGCATATTGTCACTCTGCCTATAGAGGAGATAGACAAACAGGGACTTATCCGTCATATGGTGGGACGGGAGCTGGGACAGGATTATCCCAAGAGAACGGAAGAGCTCGGCGAGATTGTATTTTCTGCAAAAGAAATTACCAATAACCGGGTAAGGGACTGCAGCTTTGACGTGAGAGCCGGGGAGATCCTGGGACTGGCCGGTCTGGTGGGGGCAGGAAGAACAGAGCTTGCCCGGGCAATTTTCGGCGCGGATCCCATAAAGGAAGGAAAGGTGTTCCTAAACAATCAAGAGCTTAAGATAAGCTGTCCCCAGGACGCGATACGCTATGGCATCGGTCTGATAACGGAGGACCGGAAGAATCAGGGCCTGCTTCTTAATAAGAGCATTGCCTTTAACACAGTTTATGCCAGCATGAGAAGCGTCTGCCGCATGGGAGTGATTGAACATACAAAGGAAAAGAAACTGGCCCGGGAATATATGGATGCTATGAATATAAAGGCCTGGTCTCAGGAGCAGACAGCCGGAACGCTGTCCGGCGGCAATCAGCAGAAGGTGGTGCTTGCAAAATGGCTGGCAACCAATTCCAAGGTGCTGATTTTTGACGAGCCTACCCGGGGGATTGACGTGGGAGCAAAAGCGGAGATCTACCAGCTTATGCGGAAGCTTGCGCAGGAAGGGAAGGCAATTATTATGATTTCATCTGAGATGCCGGAGCTGATCGGAATGAGCGATCGGGTTCTCGTTATGCGCAGCGGAAAAATCATGGGCGAGCTGTCAAAGGAGGAAGTGACCCAGGAGGGTATCCTTACCCTGGCAACAGATTAGTACAGTTTCCCATAAACAGCGGCAGATTCTGTGAATAAACGGGTAAACGCTTCCATTGGAAAGGGGTAAGTGAGAGTGAGTGACACAAAGAAAGGAAAGAAACTAAAAACACATGGGATGTCAAAATTCGCTATATGGATTGCGCTTGTTGTTCTGATGGCATTTTTTTCCGTTGCCTCAGACGGATTTCTGACATCTACCAATCTGTTTAATGTGCTGCGGCAGGTTGCGGTGAACGGAATTGCCGCAGTAGGAATGACGATGGTAATTATCACCGGAGGAATTGATATCAGCGTAGGAGCGATTATGGGAGTGGCCTCCGTAGGATGTGCGCTCTTTATGGGAATGGGGCTTCCCCCGGTGCTGGCTGTGCTTCTGGTACTGCTCCTTGGACTGGCAATCGGCATCTGTAACGGATTTTTTGTCTATGAGATAGAGCTGCCGCCTATGATTGCCACACTTGCAGTACAGACGATTCTGCGCGGCGCAACCTATATTATGACAGGGGGCCTTCCGGTATACGGACTGCCCAAGAGCTTTAATATCATAGGACAGGGTTACTTGGGGCCGATTCCCGTGCCGGTGATTCTGATGGCGGTTTGTGTTGCCGTTGGGTGGTTTATTCTGGAGAAAATGGCTTTTGGCCGGTACATATACGGTGTCGGCAGCAACAAGGAGGCCTCAAGACTCAGCGGCATCCGGGTGCGCCAGGTCATGTACGGCGTATACGGAATGTGCGGCGCCTTCTCAGCCCTGGCGGGCGTTGTGCTCCTAAGCCGGGTAAACAGCGGACAGCCTAAGGCCGGCGAGGGGTACGAGATGGATATTATCACGGCTGTAGTTTTAGGCGGCGTCAGCACCAGCGGAGGAGAAGGAAAGATTGTAAATGTTTTGATCGGGCTTCTGCTGATCGGGGTGCTTTTAAATGGAATGACAATTATGAATATATCTGATTATTACCAGCGGGTGGTGAAGGGCGTGGTTCTGCTCCTGGCAATCAGCTACGACAAGCTGAGCCAGAAAAGAGCGCAGAAGGCGGTTTGAATATTACGGAACTGGAATCGAAAGGAGTAAGAATATGAAAATAGAGGAATTGAAAAAGGGACTGGTCGTATCTTGTCAGGCTACATCGGAGGAGCCTATGAGAGACAGCTCGATTATGGGGCGGTTTGCATATGCAGCACAGATGGGAGGGGCAGTAGGCGTCCGTGTCAACGGGATTGCCGATATTCTGGCCTGCAAGCAGATGGTAAAAATACCGGTGATTGGCATTGTCAAGCACGTATATCCCGGATATTGGAGCTACATTACCCCTACGCTCAGGGACGTAGAAAACGTATACATGACGGGGGCGGAGATTATAGCCATAGACGCCACAAAGCTGCCAAAGCCAGAGGGAAAGACTACGGAGGAGCTTCTTACGGCAGTCCGGAAAGAATTCCCCGATGTTCTGCTTATGGGCGACGTGTCCACCCTGGAAGAGGGACTGGCGGCTGTGGAGCTGGGCTGCGATCTGGTATCTACCACACTGGCCGGATATACAGAGTATACAAAGAACCACGAAGATAACCGTATCATCGAGTTACAGGCCCCGGATATACAGCTGGTAAGAGAACTGGTGGAACAGGTGAAGATTCCGGTAGTGGCAGAGGGAAGATACTGGGACGATACACTGGCTGCGGAAGCATTTAAGGCAGGTGCGCACAATGTGGTGATCGGAGCTGGAATTACAAGACCTCAGATTATTACAAAGAAGATTGTGGATAATATTCAAGCCTATCTATAGGACAGCCCCTTCATACCCGTATATTGAGAAGGATATTACGGAACTGGAATAAAAACAGTAATATCCCTCGCAGTACACAAATCGATTTACAGACACATGCTTTTGTGGCTGGAAATTGATTTTATACCCGTGTACTGGGAGGGATATTACGGAACTGGAATAAGACTGGAATAGGAGGTATCAAGTATGTCGATAGCGGCGGCAATTGACACAGGCGGAACAAAGATAGTGGGGGCGGCGGTGGATGATTCCGGAAAGATTTTAAAGGAGATCCGTGTTCCCAATACGGAGAGAGACGGCGGATTTATCCTGCGCACTTACATGGATCTGGTGAAAACCCTGCAGGAAGAATATTCAATTACCGCTATTGGTATCGGCGCCGGAGGCAGGCTGGATGAAGAGAAGGGCACGGTTTTGTATGCGGTAGATATCTACCGCAATTATATCGGACTGGAAATCAAAGCCCGGATGGAGGAGGCTTTCGGGCTTCCCGTGCGGATCACCAACGACTGCAGGGCTGCCGTTCTCGGAGAGCAGTGGCTTGGGGCGGCAAAGGGATGCAGGAATATCTTCGGAATTATCCTGGGAACCGGTGTGGGGGGAGGATATTACAGTGATGGAAGGATGATTGGCGGCGTCCGGGGAGGAACCGGCGAGATAGGACACGCCATCTTGCACCGGGGAGGCCGCAAGTGCCTGTGCGGGCAGCAAGGATGCGTGGAGCAGTATATTTCGGGCACGGCTCTTTGGAGCATCTACCGGGAGCGCTGCCCGGAATCCCAGATTACATCCGGCTATGAATTTTTTGAGCTTTACAGACAAGGCGATACGAATGCCGTCCGGGTGCTGGAGGGATTTGTGGAGGATCTGGCGGAGTGTGCGGTAAACTGCGGAAATCTCTTTGATCCGGAAATGATTCTCATAGGCGGCGGTCTGTCCGATACGGCAGAGTATTGGTGGGAGGCGCTGTTAAAGACCTATGAAGCCCTGGGGAATGTTCACACCAGGAGGATTCCCCTTGTCAGGGCAGAGTGTGGAAACCGGGCAGCGCTTCTGGGAGCGGCACGGATAGCCTTTGGCGAGCGGGAACCCGGAAGTGTCTGGAGCTGGTAAAAAGTGCATTTATATTTTAACAGTTATTGGGTGAGAGGTTAAAAGCCTCTCACTTTTTTTGTCAGAGAAGAAGCAAAACGGATGATAGAAGATAGAGATTTGGTAATAATGCATAAAAAACAAGAGTGATTTTCTGTAAAAATGTAGAAAATAAGCTTGGGATCTGAAATTGTATTGACATGATTATAGGATAGTCGTAAACTGTAGATGTTACATAAGTTATATACTATTACAAATGTAATAGTTAGGAGGTGAAGGAAAGATGGGAAAGGTAATCGTGGTTACACATGGGGGACTTGCCGAAAGCTTTTATGAAACAGCCGGAATGTTTATTGCAGAACGCAGCGGGCTGACAGTACTGGGGCTGGGCGTTGATCTGGAAAAATTTAAAAATGAATTAAGAGCAGCAGTCATAGAGAGTGAAGAGAACGAACTTTTAATTCTGGCAGATTTATTTGGCGGAACCCCGTTTAATTCTGCGGCAGCGCTGTGTCGGGAAGTGCGGACGGCAGGAAAGCAGATTGAGATTCTGACAGGGCTGAATCTGCCTATGCTGCTGGAGTGTAACTTAACAGAATAAATGACAAAAAGGGATTTATAAGTGGGAACATCCGTGAGGAGGTGGGAAATGCCGGGAAACCCCGTGAAATATAGGGTTGTGGCGAATTTAAGAGGGAAAAAACAAAGCATCTTTGACAGCGATTTTGTGAATAGGCTGTTAAGATGCTTTTTTATATGTGTTTAAGGAAGGAGAACGGAGGAGAGTGCAAGGAAGCATTGATTTTATAGGGTTTCTGCGACTTTCCTCCGTTCTTTAAGGTTGTAATGATATTATACATTAGATTTTCGTACTTGAAAATAGTGAAAGCGTTATAACGGGGCGTTATTGCGTTACTGATTTAGAATTAGAAATATGGGTGAGTACCACAAAAACCCCCATAAATAAAAGGTTTTTTGAAAGTAACGCTTGAAAAAATAAGCGTTACTTGTCGGTATCAGTGTCCGGCATGTGGGAGCAGGATTGGATAAAATCAATTCTACAAAATGGAGCTTTGAAATTGTATGTGTAGAATTGCCCTATTTTACAAGCTTTTAGCCCATTTTGGGGAAATGTTTCCATGAGAAACAATTCTACAGTTTTGGGGTGACAAGTAACCCAAAAAAAGCAAAAAAATTATCCTACCATGTTACTTCTTTTTGTATCTGTCAATTCGGATGATTTTACATAAGTCCCTCTTTCCCTTTGGGTTTTACGGAGTTTCATTTCTAATATCTCTATGAGTTCTTCTTTGTCTCTTTCTGACAGTTCCCGGAAACCCTCTAAGAGTTTAGATTCTCTCTCTTCAGAGAGAAAAGCATTCTCCCTTTTGGGAGTTTCTCCTTTGAGCATCCAGTCAATGCTACAGTCTAAAATGGCAGATAGTGAAATAAGAGCAGGGGTGGATGGAAGTTTGTTTCCATTTTCAATTTCGCTCATATTTCCTGAAGATATGCCTGTTTCTTGCTTTATTTGAACTTGTGTGAGACCGAGTTCTTTTCTCCTTTGCTTAATTCTTGTTCCGATGGATGTACTTTCCATGAAATCCCTCCATTCTTCCTATTGAGATAAAAATATCGCCAAAGAGAGAAAAAGTGTTGACATTCTCTCTTTAGAGAGATATACTTATACTTGCAAGGGGGTTACTTGTAACCCAACAATCATAGCAAATTTCTAAGAAAATCTCAATAGCCGGAGTTCTCCGGCACAAAGAAAGTCACCCGGTTCAGGGTAGTGGAGGAATAGAAAACAGGAGGAATGGAACGAGTGAAGAATGGGAAAGCCCCTACACGGGAGCAGAAAAAAATTATGAAGGCTCATGGATTGATACCGGAAAACTGGCTTGTAGTGAAAAACCTTCCTGACACTTTGGAGGTGGTAAGCCGGGCAGCATTGAAAAAAGTCGGTCAGAAACCAAGGACAAAGATTGTATCAAAGAGCCTTTGATGTGAGGTGAGCAGATGGCAACAAAGCAGACGAGGCTGACACCCTTTGGGAGGAAAGTCAGGAAAAGGCTCATAGACAAAAACATGACACAGGTGGAGCTTGCTGCTTTGCTTGGATGCAATAAGCAGTATATCCACAAGATTTTAGTCGGTGAGCGTAGTGGGAAGAAATATATTGAAGCAATATCAAGGATACTGGAAATTGAGATGGTGGCATGAAGGAGGTGAGATGATTGGCTGAAGCATTTGTCACATTGGCTGAAGCGGCGGAGCTGGAAGGGGTCAAATATAAAACAATGGCACAGAGGCTGTCGAGGAAAAAACAGGCATTTGAAACCAAGACCGAGAAGTCAGAAACGGGCGGAAGAGATGTGGTGCTTGTAGCAGTCTCCTCACTATCCAAACAGGCAAGGAACGCATGGAAGGAAAGGGAAAAGCTGAAATCCTTCACGGAAGGAGTTCCGGAAGGGCAGGAGGCGGCAGAGCAGAAGCCGGAGGTGCCATGGTATGTGAACATGGACATTGACTGGTACATTGAAAACTACAAGGAGAGATACTACAAGGCTGTGGAGCTTGGGAACGTGGTCAGGAAGTTCCTTCAGTATGACGAAGGGGACAGGACAAAGTACGCTGAAGAGTTCGCACAGAAGCACCTTGGGAAGGGTCAGAGGACTTTGTACCGATACACCAAGGCATACCTTGAGGCATCCGCATGGGCGGACAAGCTTCAGAAGGAGGATGGGGCAGGGTATGAGTTCTTCAAGGTTCTCTGCCTGTGCAGGAAACCGAAGGAGACCGGATGCTTCCCAAGCATCAAGCCGGAGGTCAAGCAGGTCATCAAAAACATATGGTTCAATGAGGACTTTGCCCGGAACCAAGGCACCCGTGAGATGCTCTATGAGAAGCTGACAGCCATTGCCAACATAAACCTAAAAGCCGGGATGACGGAATGGGAGAAGATACCGTCCTATCAGACGGTGGTGAGGTATATCAACTACCTCATGGAGGATGAGAACATGAGGAACGCCTACTTCCTTGCATCCCGTGGCACCCGTGAGTACAAGAATAAGGTCATGGTGAAAGGGAGCCGGGATACCAAGGGGCTTCAGGTGATGCAGATAGTCATGGGTGATGAGCATACCTTTGACTGTTGGGTGAGCTACAAGCAGCCCAATGGCAAGGTCATAGCAATCAAGCCACACTTGGCTGCATGGGTGGACATGCGGAGCAGGGTCATCATGGGTGATGTCCTCTGCAAGGATGCCAACTCTGACATCCTGAAGCAGAGCCTCCTCAAGATGATTTATTCAGAGCCGGGAGGGGTTCCGGAGTATCTCTACATAGACAATGGTAAGGACTACACAGCCAAGACCATGACAGGAAGAGACCGGAATGACCGGAGCGGCTTGAACTTTGACAATGAGACACAGGGCTTCTATAAGAGCATAGGCATCAAGGATGACCACCGGGCTCTGCCTTATGAGCCATGGAGCAAGGGACAGATAGAGAGGTTTTTCCGCACCGTCTGCAACAAGTTTACACGTTGGATGAAGTCCTACACGGGAACGCTGACGGGCTCAAAGACCTCTGACAAGGTGGAGAAGGACATCAAACGGATGCTTGAGAGGGGAGAGCTCCTGACACTGGAAGAGTTTTATGAGAAGTGGCATGAATGGCTCACCACAGTCTACATGCACACAGAGCATTCCGGGCTCAAGAAGATGGGAGAGACCTACAAGAAGCCTTATGACTGCTTTATGAATGAGGACAGGTACTTCAAGGCGGCACCACCTAAGAGCTATGCAACCATGCTGATGATGAAATCAGAAAACGTGCTTGTCCGCAACATAGGCATCACCAAGTGGGGATATGAGTACCGCTCTGATGAGCTGTGTGACTATATCGGGCGGAAGGTTGACATCAAGTATGACCCGGATGACATGGCTGTCCTGTATGTCTTTGACCAAAAAGGCAAGCGTATCTGTGAAGCGTACTGTCAGGAGCTCCTTCAGATTGCCCCGAAGGTGACACAGAAAGCACTTGAGGAACACCTGAAGATGCAGAAAAGGCAGCAGAAGCGTGACAGGGAAAGACTTGAAGAAGCAAGGAGACCTTTTGAGGAACTTAATGAGCAGTATGTGGGCTTCAATGAGGCAACAGGCGGCATTGACCTGATGATAGGCGGAAAGAAGCAGGATAAGGCGGCAAAAGTCATAGCAATGCCAAAGGATAGAACTTATCAGCAGGGCTTCCGGGCAGAGAAAAGGGAGGATGATGAGCAGGACAGCGAATACATGAGCAGGCAGGCGGAGAACGCACTCAAGAAGCTTAGAGCCATAGGTGTGTAACAAAAAGCGTATGGCAGGAATTAGTGAAGGAAAAAGGAAAGGAAGGTTGTAACTATGGAAGCATTGAATACCTACAAAGCGGAGAAGACACTGGCGGAGCAGATGAATGAGAGATTGGCGGAGCTGAAGATGACCAAGGCGGAGGCAGCCCTCAAGATGAACTATTCAAGGGCGGCACTTAGCCAATACCTCAATGGGAAGTATGCAAGTGACCCTACCGAACTGGAAAAGAAGGTCAGGGAGTTCCTTGAGGCATCCGGAGGAGTGGATGGCGGTCAGGAACAGGAAGGCGGCAAGGCAGGGGCAGGCATCCTCAAGAAGAAGGTGGAGTTTTTTGAGAGCCGAGACTTTGTACAGACTATCGGAGTATGCCAGGCATGTCAGGAGTATATGGGGCTTGGGATAATCGTTGGAAAGTCCGGTCAGGGAAAGACCCACGCACTGAAGAAATATGCAGAGCTGCCGAGGGTGGCATACATTGAGTGTGATGACACCATGGCTTGCCGGGACTTGGTGGAAGCCATTGAGAACGGGATAGGGCTCCCTAGAGGGTATGGAGGAACGATATGGAAAAGGGTCAACCGTATCCGGGAGTTTTTCAATACCAATGAAGGCTTCCTGCTCATCATTGACGAGGCGGACAAGCTCATCAACAAGTACACGCAGAAAAAGATGGAGATACTCCGGGGCATTTTTGACCAGTCGGATGTGGGCATTGTCATAGCCGGGGAGCCGAGGCTTGAGACAGAGCTGAAAGGCAACCTTGCCCGTTTTGCTAATCGGATGGACTTTTACTATAAGCTGAAGGGGCTGTCCAAGAATGAGGTGGCGGACTACCTTGAGGGCTATGAGGTCGAGGAGGCAGCCATGGGCGAGATGATAAGCCGGGCAACCAACACACAGAGCGGATGCTTCCGCCTGTTGGACAGGACACTCAACAACGTGCTCCGTATCCTGAAGCAGAAGGGCGAGACACGGATAACCATGAAGATTGTGAGCGAGGCATCCAGTATGATGATGCTGTAGGAAGGAGGGAGCACATGAAGAAATTGAAGGTTGTAATCAAAGGCGAGCATGAGGAAGAGATGGGGCGTGAGATGCTGTCAGGCATCTATGGTGTCATTCAGAATTATGGATACACGGATGTGTCTGTCCGGGCGGATACCATTGCAGACAGAGGATGTATTCAGATACCGGAGTTCCTGAAGCCGCATGTGCAGAGCGTAAAAGAGAGGAGGGTGTAGCATGGCAGGGAACACATCACAGCCGAGCATCAAGAGGGTATGGGGCATTGCAAAGAGCCCGGAGCTGAAGCTCACGGATGAGGAGCTGCATCTCCTTGTACAGGCACACACGGGGAAGGACAGCATCAAGGCTCTCAACAAAAGGGAGCTTCAGACGGTCATCCGGGTGCTTGGCAGCATGAAGGACTCTGTGAAGAAGTCGGAGCGTGGGAAGCACAGTGGAGGGAACACATCCACGGAGAACCAAAGGAAGAAGATATACAAGCTCACACAGGAGCTTGGATGGGACAAGCCTGCAAGGGTCAATGGCATGTGCCGGAAGATGTTCGGGGTCAGTGCTGTGGAGTGGTTGGACTATCAACAGTGCTCTAAGCTCATTGAGGCACTCAAGAACATGGTGAAGAGGCAGGAAGAGAAGGAGGGACAGGATGCAGGACTGCAAGCTGATAGTGACAGTCAGGGATGACAAGGTGAATTTTGAGGGTCAGGACATCAGCGTTGAGGAGCTGGCACAGATAGCAGGCTTCCTTCAGGTGTTCGTTGGCATGGAAGGGCTGAAGCGTGGACTGGACATGGATGATGTGAAGAACAACATGCTTGACATCCATCTTGCCGCCATGGAAACGCTTGAAGAGCAGCTTCGGAGCGATATCCCTGACCCGGATGGCAGTTAAGGAGAAGGAGGCGGAGAGATTGAAAAAGATACAGTTTGTATGTGACAGGTGCGGAGCTGTCCTTGAGAAGACAGCTATCAAGATAATACCAAACGTAGTAGAGCTTGACGGGGAAGATATTCTGCATCCAGTGGATGAAGCCACACATGGGATGCACTTCTGTGCAGCGTGTACGGATGCCCTCCTGAAGTTCCTGCTCCCTGAAAACAAGCCTCCACCAAAGCCAAAGGAAAAGCCTGCAAGGAGGAGAAGGCTTGATGCAGGCAGGGTGATGGCTCTCCATAATGCCGGATGGAGCAATGAGGACATAGCGGCTGACATCAGGGCAGAGCCGGAACAGGTCAGGCAATGTATCTACTATCAAAAGTACAAGAAAAAGAGTCCATCAGTAGCGGACGGAGAGGAGCAGACATGAGCACAGCATATAAGAAGATGACAAGCCACGGGTCAATCAGCATCCCGGTGGCAATGCGGAGGGAGCTTGGCATTGAGCCAAAAGACCCTATGGTGGTGGAGGAGCATCAGGGGGAAATCAGGATAAGACCGTACACACTCCGCTGTAACTTTTGCGGCGTGACGGACGGGGTGCAGGAGTTCCATGGGAAGGGTATCTGTGGAGCCTGTGCAGCAAAAGCATTTCAGAAGTTAGGAGGCGGACAGTAATGGGAGAGCAGACAACAAAGACAATGAGCAACGAGCAGCTCATTGGGGCATGTGTGGAGCTTGACAGGGAGCAGAAGAGGAGCCGGGTTCTGATGAACAGCTACAAGGCGGAGCTTCAGGCGAGGGGCTTGGCTCTCATGGAAGACCACAATGTGAGGTATGTGAAGTTTTACGGTGATGAGGGCAGTGCTGCCATCACGGACAGCATGAGCCTTGACATCCTGAATCCGGACAAGCTGAAGGAGCTTGTGGGAGCAGGGGTATACAGTATGAAGGTCAAGGAGGAGACCAAGACGAGCTACAAGTTTGACAGCAAATTTGAGAAGGCTCTGAAGGCAATCTTTACAGGGGACTATACCTTTGAGACCACGCTTGCAGAGTTCCTTGATGAAATGAGCATTAAGCCGGACGAGAAGCAGAAGAAGCTCCTGCTGAAGAAGCTGAAAGGAGAGTTTGAGAAGGACAAGGAGACCCTCATCTCCGTCTTGGTTCAGGAGGGGCAGGAGACACCGGACTTTGATGTGGAGTTGTGGTACATCTACCGTATCAAGAACGGGGAGCTCATCCGGGCTTTTCTCCCGGAGGAGATGATTGATGCAACCATTGAAGGCATCCGGAAGAGCATCTTGGTGGAGACCAAGACATCCATCACATTAGACTATGACAGTGAAAAGGAGGAGTAACCATGGAAGAAAAGAAAGAGCTGTTTGATGAAGTGGCAACCGAAGAGGAAATCAATGAAGTGGATGGTCAGCCCATCTACCACGCAAACGAAGGCGAAGGCGAAGACGAAAGCAAGGAGGAATAATCATGGCAAAGAAGAAGATATGTATTGATGCCGGGCACTATGGCAAGTACAACAGGTCTCCGGTGGTTCCGGAATACTATGAGTCGGATATGGTGTGGAAGCTCCACCTGATGCAGAAGGAGATACTGGAAGGCTATGGCTTTGAGGTCATTCTGACAAGGGGCAATCAGGCTACAGACCGGGGGCTCTATGACCGTGGATATGCAGCAAAGGGATGTGTGCTCTTCATCAGTGATCACTCCAATGCCTGCGGTACGGAGAGCGTGGACTATCCCGTGGTGTACCGTGGCTATGACAACATTGGGAACTGTGACAGTCTTGCCCTGAAGCTTGCAAAGGTGATAGCCTCCACCATGGGGACGGTGCAGGCAGGAAGGACAGCGACAAGGAAGGGCTCATCCGGAGGAGAGTATTATGGCGTACTTAGAGGTGCGAGGGCTGCCGGGCTGTCAGACTACTACATCCTTGAGCACTCATTCCATACCAATGCCAAGATGACCAAGTGGCTGCTCAATGACTGCCAACCTTAGAAAGCTTGCTGAAGAGGAGTGCAGGGTCATAGCGGAGCATTATGGGATGAGCAATGGCAAGGCAGAGGATAAGGGCAGCATGACCAAGATAACCGGGAAGGCGGAAACCACAGCGGAGCAGATGGCGGCATACATCAAGGCAAAGAATGGCAGCGTTGCACAGAGCGTACTTGACATGATACCGCTGTACCTGTCTGAAGGAGAGGCGGAGAATATCCGTGGTGACATTGCTTTTGCACAGAGCTGTCTTGAGACAGGCAACTTCACCTTCTCCGGGAGTGCTGTGAAGCTCTCACAGAATAATTTCTGTGGCATGGGAGTGACCAAGAACGGGGAGACCGGGAACAGCTTTAGCACGCCACAGCTTGGCATCCGGGCACAGGTGCAGCACCTCAAGGCATACGCCAACACCACGAAGCTGAAGCAGGACTGCATAGACCCACGCTTTGACCTTGTATCCCGTGGCTGTGCCCCGTATGTGGAGTACCTTGGAATACAGGAGAACCCGAAGGGCAAGGGGTGGGCTGCCGGAGCCGGGTATGGCGGAAAGATACTGAAGATACTGGATGCCATCAAGGGAGCCGGGAGCGGTCAGGCAGGAAGCGGCGGACAGGACTCCGGCAAGAAACCGGATGATGGGACAAGCAGCAGGCAGGCTTCACGCCATACCTCATCACTACTACCTGTGACGTATTGAACATCCGCTCCGGGCAGGAACCGGGCACAGCGTGGTGGGAGCCATCCGGGAGAAGGCAGGCAAGAAGAACAAGTACACCATTGTGGAGGAAAAGGACGGATGGGGCAGGCTGAAGTCCGGAGCCGGATGGATAAGCCTCTCCTATACCAAGAAGGCGGCTGCATCCGGAGGCGGCACAGGCTTCACGCCATATCTCATCACTACCACCTGTGACGTGCTGAACATCCGCTCCGGGGCAGGAACCGGGCACAGCGTGGTGGGAGCCATCCGGGAGAAGGCAGGCAAGAAGAACAAGTACACTATTGTGGAGGAAAAGGACGGATGGGGCAGGCTGAAGTCCGGAGCCGGATGGATAAGCCTCTCCTATACCAAGAAAGCCTCATAGTAGTGGGAAGGAGGCGGAGATGACAGCGGATGAACTCACAAGAGCCCTCATTGAAGAGACCACGTTGGAGGACATATCAGAAAGCTACCGCCCTGTGGTGGAAATCATAGGGATTGAGAAGTTCATTGAGCTTAGTGAGTACGCCAAGGGGGATGAGCTCTACTTCCCGAAGACAGAGAACATCATAGCCCCGGCAAGGAACAGGCGTATCAAGAAGGAGTGGAACGGGTACAACTCAAAGCAGCTTGCAGAGAAGTACAACTTGACCACCAAGCAGATAGGGAACATACTGAAGGACGAGCCAATGATAGGGCAGATGAGCCTTTTTGACATGGATAACGGAGAGTGATTTTCCGGAAATGTTTCCCCTAAAGAGTCTTTCACAATGAGTATAAGATAAGAGCATGTACTTAGTACATGCTCTTATTGTTTTGTGCGTTATTCTCAAAAAAAATGACAGAAAAGGAGTGGTTTGCATGACGAATTTCACAGCGGATGTATCACAGATTATCGTCTTCATTGGTGTCATGGCATTTATCGTGTCGGTCATCACGGAGGCACTCAAAAAGTGGACATGGTTTGACCGGAAGGTGCCCACAGCACTGACCGTCATCCTCCTGTCCCTCATCCTCTGCCCGGTCTGCCTGTTGGGGCTTGCGACATATTACGGGGTGGCTATTGAGTGGTTCATGGTATTTGCATCATTCATAGCAGCCTTCATTGTGGCGTTGGTGTCCATGGATGGATGGGAGAGGGTCACGGAGCTTGCAGAAAAGCTCATCAGGAAGTAGGAGCCTATGGATTATGTTATATCTTTCTCTGATGTGATGGCAGGGGTCATCACCCTTGGCTTGGGGGTGATAACCTTCTTCATCAAGGGGTGGATAGGAAGCCTCAAGAGCAGCACAGAAGAGATAAAAAAGCAGATTAAAGAGAATGATGACAAAGTGAATAAGAGGATTGACAGGTTGGAAGAGGAGACGGATGAGGACATAGCAAACATCAAGCAGGAACTCAATAACATCAAGGGTGATTTTGCTACCACGTTTGTGCTCCGTGAGGACTTCTTCCGTTCCATGAACGGGGTGGAGGACAGGATGAGGAGCATTGACAGCAAGATTGACAAGCTCCTGATGCAGAGCAGCAGAAAAGAGTGAGGTGAACAAAGTGAATGACTTAGAAAAAGCAGAAATCAAGCAGAATAAGGCAATCAGGGGGTACATCATCCGGTGCTTGGTGAAGGGATACAACAACACAGCCCTCACAAGGCAGTTATCCAATGCCATGATAGCAGCCGGGCTCATCATATCCCCGGACATCAGCAAGTATCTTGATTACCTTCAGGGAGCCGGATATATCGAATTTACCGAGGAAAAGGTCACAGCCTACAATGCCTATGCCAATGATGCAGTCATCAAGCTCACCAAGGAAGGCGTAGACCTTGCGGAAGGTACGATTGAGGACAATGGGGTTGATGTCTGATGGGAGATAAAAGAACCAAGCAGAGGATAACCTCAAAGATTGACGAGCTCCCTGAAGGCTTGCGGATGAAAGTGGATGTGATGCTTGCTGACACATCCAATACCTATGAATATATTAGCCAATTCCTGAAGGGGGAGGGCTATGACATATCAAAGTCCAGCGTGGGGAGGTATGCCACCCGGACAAATAACGCCATGCAGAGGCTCCTTGAGGCACAGGCACAGACGGACAGGCTGATACAGGTGGTGAAGGAGAACCCGGAGGCAGACTACACGGAAGCCGCCATACTCCTGACCATGAACGGGCTCCTGAACAAGGTGGCAACCGCCGAGGAGGAGTTCAATGAGATGCCGCTTGACAAGGCAGGAAGGCTCATTGCCTCCCTGTCCCGGACAAAGGTATACAAGGACAGGGTAAGGCAGGACATGAGGCGGAAGGCTGACATTGCTTTCCGGGAGATGGAGTCCGAGATACTCAAGGTCATCAAGCAGGATGGGAAGTCAGCGGAGCAGCTCAAGGAGATACTGGCAAGGGCAAAGGAGCGGATGATGGAAGATGATTGATATTGACAACTGGATGAGGGAGCTTGAGGAGGACGTGGACACAGAGGCAAGGAGCAATGAGGAGTATCAGACCAAGCTCTTTGAGGAATATGTACTCCGGGGCTCTGACCATCAGGAGGAAAGGAAAAAACTGAATGAGCGGTACCTGTCCGGGGAGGAGCTCATGGGCGAGCATGGGCTTAGAAAGGAGCTTGCCGCCTTTGACATGTCCTACTTTGGGAGGGCGTACCTTCCCCACTACTTCATCCGGAAGTCCCCACACTTCCATGAGGAGCTTGACGGTATATGGAGCCGGGGCGTGATGAAAGGGAGGAACCCCCTGAAGGAAGCCAAGGTCATCTCAAGGCTGAAGGGCTCCCGGCAGGTCGTGGCGGCTCCCCGTGGTCATGCGAAGTCAACCAATTTCACCTTCAAGGACAGCCTCCATGCCATCCTGTACGCATACAAGCACTACATCCTCATCCTGTCTGACTCATCCGAGCAGGCGGAGGGCTTCCTTGATGACATCAAGACGGAGCTAGAGGACAATGGCAACATCATCATGGACTTTGGCTCCCTGAAAGGGGAGAAGGCATGGAGGACAGGGGTGATACTGACCAAGACGGACATCAAGGCGGAGGCAATCGGCTCCGGGAAGAAGGTCAGGGGAAGGAGGCACCGGAACTGGAGACCTGACCTCATTGTACTGGATGACATTGAGAATGATGAGAACGTCAACACGCCGGAGCAGAGGCGGAAGCTGAAGAACTGGTTTGACAAGGCGGTCTCAAAGGCAGGGGACACCTATACAGACATCATGTATATAGGCACCATACTCCACTATGACTCCCTGCTCAACAACGTGCTTCAGAACCCAAGATATAAGACTAAGAAATATAGGGCGGTCATATCGGAAGCAGCCAATACAAAGCTGTGGGATGAATGGGAGAGCATCTACACCAATCTTTTCAATGAGAACCATGAGGAGGATGCAAAGACCTTTTATGAAGCACATGAGAAGGAGATGCTTCTTGGAGCTGAAGTTCTTTGGGAAGAGAAGCTGTCCTATTATGACCTAATGGAAATTAAGGTCTCTGAAGGCGTGGCATCTTTCAACTCCGAGCTTCAGAATGACCCGATTGACCCGGAGAGTGCAACCTTCAATCCTGAATGGTTTGATTACTACGAGCCGGAGCTCATGGACTTCTCAAGTCCGGAGTTCGTATTCGTGGCAGCAAATGACCCGTCACTTGGAAAAAACAAGAAATCAGACACAAGCTCCATCATCAACCTTGCCCTGTCCACCAAGACCGGGTACATGTATGTGGCGGATGCCTCCGTGGAGAAGCGGAAGCCGGATGTCATCATTGATGATGTGTTTGAGATGAACCGGAGGCTGAAGAGGGACTACAAGAAAGGCTTCTACAAGTTCGGCGTGGAGGTGGTGCAGTTCCAATACTTCTTCAAGGAGGTCATGGCTGCCAAGTCCGCAGAGGAAGGGGAGTATATCCCGATAGAGGAGATACAGTCTACGGTCAACAAGGTGCTCCGCATTGAGTCCTTGCAGCCCGTCATCAAGAACAAGTACCTGAAATTCAACCGGGAGCACAAGACCCTACTGAAGCAGCTTCAGGAGTTCCCCATGGGCAAAGAATGATGATGCCCCGGACGGTCTTCAGATGGCGGTGCAGCTTGCACAGAGCATCAAGGCGGTGGCATCAAAAGCAAATTACAGGACAGTCCTTCGGAGACGGTTCCGGATGAGCAAGGGTGCCTATTAGGAGGTGTGACACAGCATGGCAAAGAAAAAGAAGAGGAACCGGAACAAGGGGACACCCTTCAATCCGGAGACAGATACAGGCATCAGGAGACCCGTGACCGCAAGGGTGGCGGTGGGGGATGTCAATGACAAGTTCTCTGACTACCCATCCAACGGGCTGGCACCACGCAGGCTTGCCCGTATCTTCCGGGAGGCGGATGAGGGCAATGTCAGGGCACAGATGGAGCTCTTTGAGGAGATGGAGGAGAAGGACACCCACCTCTTCTCACAGATGCAGACAAGCAAGCTTGCTGTGACAGGGCTTGATTGGGAGGTGCAGCCATTCTCTGACAGGATGAGGCGGACAAGGAGGTTGCTGACTTTGTGGATGAGCAGCTCAAGGGGATTGAGAACTTTGACGAGGTGCTGATTGACATGTTGGATGCCATAGGGAAGGGCATCAGCATCATGGAGCTTGCGTGGACGGTAGAGGATGGGAAGAATGTCATTGAGGACATTGAGTATGTGCATCCCAAAAAGCTTGTGTTGGACAGTACAACGGATGAGCTGAAGATATGCACCGGGAGTACCCGTCAGGCGTGGAGCTCCCGGAGAATAAGTTCGTGGTGCATAAGTACAAGGCGAAGTCAGGACATGCAAGCAGGGCAGGCATTATGAGGGTGGTCTCATGGATGTACCTGTTCAAGAACTATGACATCAAGGATTGGGTGAGCTTCTGTGAAGTGTTCGGTATGCCGCTCCGCCTTGGAAAGTATGATGCCTCTGCTTCAGAGGATGACAAGAAGCAGCTCATGGAAGCCATCATCAGCCTTGGGACGGATGCAGCCGGGATTGTGCCGAGCTCCACAATGATAGAGTTCATTGAGTCGCAGAAGACCACAAGCGTAGAGATATATGAGAAGCTTGCCCGGTACTGTGATGAGCAGATAAGCAAGGCAATCCTTGGACAGACCCTCACATCAGACAGCGGTGGGGGCTCCTATGCACAGTCCAAGACCCATGATGAGGTCAGGCATGACCTGACGGTTGCGGATGCAAAGGCTTTGGCGGTCACTATCCGCCGAGATATCATCAGACCGCTTGTGGAGTTCAATTTTGGGACGGATGTGGACATCCCCTTCTTTGGCTTTGACTGCCATGAGGTGGAAGACCAGAAGGAAGTGGTTGAGATATACAAGACCCTTGCCTGTGACATGGGGCTTGAGATACCGAAGAGCCACATATACAAGAAGTTCAACATACCGAAGCCGGAGGATGGCGAGGAGGTACTGGAACCGCCACGGACAGGGATATCAGCACAACCGCCGCCAATGGAGGAAGCGGAGGAGCTGAAGCTGAAGCAGCAGGAAGGGCAGACAGAACAGGGACAGGTTGATGCAATCGTATCCGCAGCCAACAAGCAGGCGGAGGGCATCTTCAGGGAGATGGTAAAGCCCATTTTCAAAATGATTGACAAAGCGGCGGACATGGATGAGCTGCAAAAGGTTCTGAAGGATGAGAAAAAGCTCCGGGAACTGTATCAGGAAATGGAGAGCCCGGAGCTTGATGACCTGATACAGCAGGGCATCTACCTGTCACACCTGATAGGGAGGTCAATGGACTAATGGATGTATTGTATGGACTGGCAAAGGATTTTGTCTTCAAGGAGGCGGTGGCGTTCCTGAAGGGGAAGAAGGCACTGACAAGTGAGGAGTACAGGCTGCTTGATGACGAGAGCCGGGCAAAGGCTTTCACCGTGTCAGGATATACAAGCCTTGGAGTCCTTCAGGAGTTCCTTGACTGCCTGACGAAGGCAGCCGAGGAGGGAACCACCAAGGAGCAGTTCCGGGAGGACATGAACCGCTTCCTTGAGGAGCATGGGTATGAGGGCATCAATCCATGGAAGAGTGACAATATCTTCCGGACGAACATGCAGACAGCCCTCAATGCAGGACACTATAAGAGCATGACGGATGAGACCACAATGAAGATGAGACCATATTGGAGGTACCGGACAGCCGGGGACGGTCATGTGAGGGAGTCACATGCAGTCATGGAAGGCAGGGTGTACCGGGCAGATGACCCCATATGGGATATATGGTACCCACCCAACGGGTTCCGGTGCCGCTGCATGGTGGTGAGTCTGACCAAGAAACAGGTGGAAAGGATGGGATTGCATGTTGAGACAGATGCACCGTTTGACATTGACTACTCCACGGGGGAGATACTCCCGAAGTTTCCGGACAAGGGCTTCTCCAACAATCCGGCAAAGAGCGTATGGAAGCCCGA
>NZ_JAYWSZ010000007.1:0-10523 GCF_036941125.1 Candidatus Merdisoma sp. JLR.KK011
CACCTGCTGCCATTACTCATTTTCCTCCTGTCCTGTGTTTTCTGTTTCTCCGGATTCCTCTGAACTGCCTCCGGTCTCACCGCCCTCCGTATCGCCTCCGGCATCCGGAACGGTGTCCTCTTTTTTCATTTCCTCAAAATACATCGTTCCTCCGGACAACCCCATCCGGTATTTGATGCCCGTCGCCTCGTCCTCAAGTTCAATGGTGGTCGCCATCGCCTTGATTTCTGCAATGTACTCCTCGCCCCGCTTGACCATGTCCTCATAGTAAGTCTTGGCATTGTCATCCATGCCTTTCTTGATTTCTCTGACCTCCTCGATGTCAAACGAAACAGGCAAGTCCATGAACTCCGTCGCACCGTTCCCGATGCGGATGATTCGGTGTCCGTCCGTGGTCAGTTCAAGCCCCATTTCCCCGTCGTCAAGTACCCGACGACTTTCAATCCATTCGGCTGTTGTTCCTTTCTTGACCCTAACTGTTGCTGTCGCCATTCTTTCCTCACTCCTCTCTTATATCGTGTGTGGCTTTCCTGCGTTATATTTGTCATAGTCTGTCGTAAATGGTGTTCCCCCATCTATCAATAATAAATCTGTTGAGAACGGTGTTCCTCCGTCTATGTTGATGTTGATGTCCGTTTCAAGCTGCCGGATGCGCTCATAATAGTCACGGACTGCTGCCAGTATCGCATCAAGCCCGCTCTGTGAAATGATGATTTCCTCTGCCCGCTGCGTCGCCTTGAGACATGCCCGTGTCTGCTCCACCGCTGCCCGTATTGTCTCGGCGCACTCGGCAATAATTTTCGCTGTGCTGTCCTCCCTCCGGCTCTCTCTGATTTCCCTTGCCCGCTCCGCAAGTTCCCTCGCCTTTTCCGCTGCTGCCCTCAACGCCTCCGCTGCGTCAATGGCGTTCTGTGTGTCCTGTGCAATCTGCAACGCCTCCCTTGCAGCGTGAATCGTATTCTCAAGCCTCGTATACTCTCCGGAATGTACAATCTCCGATTCATCCCTCTGCGACGGGAAAATCTCCATTTCAAAATTTGCGCTTGTCAGCAATGCGCCGTACTGGTACAACTGTACCTCGCAATATGCCGTTCCATGAACCATGAGCATGTTGCGGGTCAGCGGAATGAGAGCCTCGTTTCCGGATTTCTCGCCGTCGTTGTGGACGTGGGTTCTGTCCGGCTTTGTCATATTGATAATGATTTCAGCGTCGTTCGGTA
Source organism: Candidatus Merdisoma sp. JLR.KK011 (assembly GCF_036941125.1). Classification (NCBI taxonomy): domain Bacteria; kingdom Bacillati; phylum Bacillota; class Clostridia; order Lachnospirales; family Lachnospiraceae; genus Candidatus Merdisoma; species Candidatus Merdisoma sp. JLR.KK011. Next base: position 1,221 of record NZ_JAYWSZ010000007.1, read on the forward strand.
TCTCATAGACGACACCGTTCTCCATGAGCGTGACCCCGATGTATCTTGTACCCATATCCATCTGCTTGGCTGCGACCGCAAACCGTTTCACCGCCCCGTATAAATCCACTTTTATGTGTCTTATGATTTGCATTTCCTCACCTCCCCGTTTATGACAATTCCTGCTCCGTTTTCTGAACCTCCTCAAAAGAGAGCCTCGTGTTCGCAAGTTCCACCTTGTTTTTTGACCTCGTCTGCGGGTACTGGTACATCTTCACGATTCGGTGTCTTTCCCGTATGCCCGTTGACTTTGACATCAAGAGAACTGTGTCTCCCAGTGCTATGTCGAATACTTCCCGATAACGCTCTCTTTCCTCCTCGTCCTGCACCGCCTCCACAAGATTGACGATGTCTGCCGTATATGATTTATAAGGCTTTGACAGTTCATCCAGTTTCGCCTCCCCGTCCTCCCGCAAGGATTCCTCGTCGGTGTATCTTTCATCTTTCCATGTGCAGGTCTTGACTTTCCTCGAATACTGATAATTCTCAAGATAGTTCTTTCCCCCGATGTTGAGCATCAATCCGTCTTTGCCGATGCAGATTAGCCTTGTGCAGAAATTATATGAATTTGACTGTATCTGCAATCTTTTCAGATTCAGCCGTTCCATGAAATACGCTCCCCTGTCCTCGCCTATCTGCTCATAGATTGCGATTCCCTTATGGATGGAATCGAACTTGATTTCACACCGATATGTGCTGATGACCTGCTGCACCACATCCCACGCCGAACAGTTCTGTTCGATTCTGACCGTGCGTTTTTTCTTTACCCCGCAGAACGTGACCGTCCATCCCGTTCCGGCTATTGCCTCATTGCAGCAGTCCTCCGCAGTCTTTTCCACGGTCTCAAATCCGGCGGGGAACTGCCTACCCTCCATTTCCTCGACGTTCATCATTCCGGTGCATTTATACCAGTCGCCGGACGGCTCAATCTGTTTGATGACGAACTCGTCCTCGTTGGTTCTGATATATGCCTCCTCTTTGATTCCTTTTGCATAGGTGTTATCTTTCCGGTACTGGAAAGAGATTTCCCTGTCTCCTGTTTTCAAAGTGCTTGTGATGCAGATTTCTTTTATTCCGGACAGGTTGCACACCTTTTCGTGCATGTCATTGAAAAGTTCCATGTTGCACCCCCTAGAGCCACATCGGATTGTATTCAATCGTCACGATTGCGTTTTTATCCGAAAATATGAGGTGGTGGCTTTTCGCCTCCCCAGTCTTTAAGAACGGAAACTCCATCATTCCCTCGACATCCTTGAACTTGTTTTCCCCGTCAATCGTGACGAATCCTTTTTCCCCGTCAATGATGACCGTCGCCCCTCTCGGAATCGTGTGGATGATAATTTCATCCGAAAAGCCGTTGATTCTCATTTCCTCAATGTACTCCGTCGCCGTGATTGTTACCCTGCACGGAGACCACCTGTTTCCTGCTGCCTCAAACTCCACCTCATGAACATTCTCCCATGTGAGCGTCACCGTCTCACTGAACCAGTACCCCGTGAATGTAAAGTCTGCCGTGTACCTCCCTTTTGTAATGGTCTTTGAGAGTGTGTTCCCTGTCATATACCCTTTGAACCGCCTTGAATATCCGTCCAGAGTGAGCGCAACGCCTTTTTGCAGCATTGCATTGAAATCACTGACATAACGCTGCACCTCGTCTCTTGTCCTGCCTCTGAACAGAACGCCCACCGTCACGCCCGAAAGAGGCGTGTGTGTCTCGCCCTCGGACGGAATCAGTGCGCCGTCGAACATGTCAACGCTCACCGCCGTGGAGGGCAGCGTATAGTCAACGGTCAACTGTTTCGCACTGTATGTCCGGATGTCTGTCTCGTCAATCTTCATCGCTTACCTCCTCTTTATCTTTTCGACTGCTAGGTTGTCACTGACCTTTTCCGTTGTACGGTTCGACACTTCATCGCTGTCGATGTATGTGTGAACCTCGACATGCGCCTTTATCTGCTGATTGATTGCATCTATTTTCCGGTCAAGCATGTGGTTCAGCTTTGCATAAAACTCACTTAATGGCAAGATTGCCTCTGCCCCTGCCTCACCCCCGACCATGAGCCGTGTGCCGTTCATCCCGAACACGGTCGGGTTCGTCATGATACCGCCTGTCTTGTACCATTCGATTCCGAATTTTGGAACGGACGGCGGGTTCAGACTGAACGAACCGGAAATTGAAAAGTGCGGGAGTTTTAATTTCGGCAATGACCACTCAAAATTAAAGGCGTTTTTCATTGCATCAATGGCGTTCTTCACCGCATTTTTCGCAGCGTTTATCGGTGTTTCGATTGCCGACTTGATGCCGTTCCATATATTTGAAACGGTCGATTTTAAGGCATTGAACACGCTGCTCACGGTGCTGCTGATGGCGTTCACCGCCGTTGACACCGCTGTCCTTGCCGTATTGACTGCCGTGCTGATTGCCGTCTTGATGGCGTTCCACACGGTCATCGTCGTGCTTTGTATTGCATTGAATATATTTGCAACCGTCGCCCGTATTGCATTGAGTACGGATGAAATCGTGCTGCTGATGGCGTTCCATACGGCTGTCACGGTCGCCTTTATCGCATTGAGAGCCGTCGTTATATTGTTCTTGATGGTATTCCAAACCGTTGTAACCGTGGTCATGATGGCATTGACTACCGTTGTGACCGTTATTTTGATGGCGTTCCATACGGTTGTCAGCACCGTCTTTATGGCATTGATTATCGTTGTCACGTTGGTTTTGATTGTGTTCCAAACCGTTGTAACCGTGGTCATGATAGCATTGACTATCGTTGTGACCGTCGTTTTGATGGCGTTCCATACGGTTGTCAGCACCGTCTTGACCGCATTGACAATCACTGTCACATTGGTCTTGATTGCCGTCCAGGTGGTCTCGATAAACTCCCGCATCCCCGAAAGAATCGTCTCCACGTTGGTCTTGATTGCCGTCCATATCGTTGTGATGATGTTTAAAATGGATTGCAGCACAAACTCAATCCTTGAGTAAAAGAAATCGAAAACCGTCTTTATAATGATTTTTAGGTTCTCAAGCACCGTCTCGACTTTCCTCTTGATGGAATCCCACGCCTCCACCATCACCGTTTTAATGCCTGTCATGATTCGTGAAATGGTCTCCTGCACCGCCGTGATTGCAGTCTGAACCTTTTCCCGTATCGCCTCCCATACCTCGATGACAACCGCCTTGCAGTTCTCCCAAATGAACCGGAACGGCAACGTGATGATGGAAACGGCTGCGCCGATGACCTCTTTTATAGCCATGAGTGCCACCGTGATGACATTCTTTATTGTCTCGAACGCATTTGCGACCGCATCCCTTACGCTTTGCAGCCCACTCTTGACTTTGTTCGGTAATTCATAGACGAAATCGACGACCGTGTTCCGGATTTTCTGAATGAAAGTGACGACCTTTTCTTTCACGCCCTCCATGTTGATTCCCGTGATGTTCTGAATCACGTCGAACGCCCCTCGCACAAGTTCAGCCTGTTGGTCAAATATCACCTCAAGAACTCCGGCAACGCCTCCACCGCCCTCCTCATAGCTTACCTGTATATCATTCCATTTCTGTTTGACCGTGTCTTTGACTGCCGATAGCTTTTCGCCGACCGCCCCTTTGACTTCCCCCAGTTTTTCAGAAAATTTATTCTTGATTCCCGAAAGTTTCCCTCCGGTCAGATTGTCGATGAAAGAAAACCCTGCGGTGTAGTAGCCTTTGATTCCCTCCCATCCTGCTGCCACAACGCCCTTGATACCGCCCCCGTTTTCCTCGTATGCGGATTTCATGTTGTTCAGCTTTTCCTTTGCCGTGTCAACTGCTGCCGTCATGACCGTTGACACCGTGTTCTTGATTCCGTTAAACGCCTTTGACACCGCCTGTCCGATTCCGGAATCCAAAAATTTGTTTTTGATTTCTGTCAGTTTCCCTCCGGTCAGTTTGTCTATAAAAGAAAGTCCTGCGGTGTAGTAGCCTTTGATTCCCTCCCATCCTGCTGCCACAACGCCCTTGATACCGCCCCCGTTTTCCTCGTATGCGGATTTCATGTTGTTTAGCTTTTCGGCGACCGTGTCCTTTGCTGCGCTCATAGCGTTTCCGATGACTTCTTTTACTTTTCCGAATACCTGCCCGACCACTTCCCCGACTTTTTTAAAGATTTCAAGTATGTTTCCAAATGCGGACTTTACCGTCTCCCAAACTCTTTTTACTGCCTCTCTGAACTGCTCATTGTTTTTATATAAATCGACTAACCATGCCACAAGTCCGGCAATCAATCCGGCGATTGCTAAAATAGGCAATGCTTTCATTGCGAACCCCAGTGCCTTTGTTGCGACCGTTGATGCCGTTGTCGCTGTTGTTGACGCTGCCGTTGCGACCGTGTGCGCTGCCGTCGCTGCCGTTCCCGCCGTGTCTGCTGCCGTTCCTGCTGCCGTCGCTGCTGTTTTCGCCGTGATTTTCGCAATGATGGAGGAAATGCCGGAGACTAAGTTCTGCCCCGCCTTAATCGTCGATGAAATGCCCTGTGCAAACTTCCCGATTCCGATTGCTGCGGGTCCTACCGCTGCCGTGAACATCCCTATCTTGAGTATGGTCTGCTGCTGCCCCTCGTCCAGTGAGCCGAACCATTCGCACAATGTATGTACCTTTTCCGTAAACTGCTCGACCAACGGTGCAGCGGACGACATGATTGTCTGCCCGAACTGCAACACGGTGTTTTTCAGTTCATTCATTGCGATTTTAATGTCATATGAGGTCGTCTGCATCTTCTCAAATGCCGTGTCCGTCGCACCTGTTGACTGCCTCATTTCTTTCAGTGTTCCGTTGAATGAATCTGCGCTGTCTCCTAACAGGATAAGCCCCGCCTTTGCTGCCTCCGCAGAGGAGAACATGTCGCTCATGGTGAGGTTTTCTTCTTTTGCTGCCCCGTCTATGATTTGCAGCACGTCCGCAAGGCTTGAACCGCTCGCCATGAGTTCGCTGAATGATTTTCCTGTTTTTTCCCGCAGAATTACATCCGTCGTGCTGCCTGTCTTTCCCAACTCATTGAGCATTGAGTTCATGTAGGTCGTTGTTTCTGCCGTGGCGACACCGTTTGCCGTCATGATTGCATATCCGGCGCACAACTGGTCAAGGGCGACACCGTTTGCGTTTGCGGTCGGAATCACCTTTCCCATAGCAGACGACAACTCGGAAACGGTCGTCTTTCCTAGATTCTGTGTCTGGACTAGCATGTCAGAGACTTCCGTGACCTTTTCTGCCTCAAGTCCATACGCATTGAGAATCGTTGTCAGAATGTCAAGCGTGTCTCCGGATTCCGCAAACCCCGCCGTCGCAAGTTTCGTCGATTCCCTCACGAAATTCACCGCATCCGCTGTACCCTGCCCTGCGCTTATGGCGTTGTATACGTTGTCCGCAATGTCTCCGGCTGCAATCCCCGTCTCGTTCGATAGACCGATGATTGCGTCCTCCATTTCATCCACGGACATCACGCCCTCGTCCATGATGGTTGACACTTTGGCGATTGCATCCTCGAAATCCACCGCCATCTTTGCCGATGCCGTCGCAAACGTGGCAAGCCCCGCAGAAACAACGGTCATCCTTTTTCCGAACTGCTCTATTTTCTGCCCCGCCTTGTCGCAAGCGTCGGCGAACACGTTGAGTTTATGGTTCTTTAATTCCCTGTTTACGTCCTCAAGTTCCGCCTCCATTTCCATGAGGGCGGTCTCTGCCCTGTTCGCACTTACGGTCTGCCTTGAAAGAGCCGTCTCCGTCCTGCCGATTGCGGTTTCATTTTCCTTGAACTCCTGCTCAACTTTGTCAAGTGCCTCTTTCAGTTCTTTCGTTGCGTCTGAATTTTCTCCGGTTGCCTTTTTCTCGTCCTCATACGCTTTCTTTGCAGCCTCGACCTTTGCCTTGAGTTCCTCCTGCTTTGTCTTTTGCTTTCCCAACTGCTCCGTGAGGCGTTCCTGCTGCTCCCTGTTCATCTGCACGATGTTCTTTTGCACGGTGACTTTCTGTGTGAGGGATTCGGCTTTCGCCTTGAGTGCGTCCGTAGCAGAACCGAACAGCTTTGCCCGTGTAGCTGCAAGGGAATATTCGCTTGACAGTTCTTTCATCTGCGCTGCTGCCGACTTCATATGTGTCCGGTAATCACTTGAATTTACAGTTAGTTTGACACCTGCATGTGCCACGCTCTCACCTCCTCCCCTTGTCCTGTCTGCTGCCGGATTTATTTGTTTTCATTTACCGTGTCTAACTCGAATTTCAGATATTCCAAAAGGGAGACGATGTCCTCCCTCATACATTGGCTGTATGAGTTTTTCAATAGACGGATTGCTATTTTTGTGACCCTGTCAAGAATCTCTCCGCAGGATTTCCACGGGTTCTCCTCGGTTTCCACGTCGTCCTCATACCCGTTTTCAACGTCGTATTCATCAAATGCGGATGCCTCCCGCTCTATCGGCTCGACATCCACAATCGTGAGCAGCTTTTCCGAAATGACATCCTGCATGATGAAATGGATTCCCTTTGCTGCTGTCAGAAATTCGATGACCTCTGCCCCTCCCAGTTCCGCAAGAGACATCCGGTTGCCGAAAATTTCCTGAATGATTTTTTTGTTGAAGAACATCGCATCCGTTATCCGGTCGGAATCGTTCCTCTCCATGAGGCTCACATATTTCTTGTACTGCTCCACCGTCACGGAATTGATGAAAACCGTTCCTCCCCTGCAAGTGATTTCAATTTCCGGAATCACTTGCCACTCTGAAAATTTTTCTGCATCTTCTCCATACGGCGAGCAAGTTCCTCACCGACACCCACGTCAATGAACTGGAACTCCATAATGATTCCCGCAGCATCAAGACCGCTTTCCACGTCCTTGAGTTCCTCGGCGGTGAACTGGTCTCCGTATGCCTTGCACACGAACAGCACCATCGCCTCAATGTCCTGCTTTGTATACCGTTTTTTTGTGTCAATCTGCTCCGACAATTCCAGATAGTCCATATATGTGTCGATTGACATTTTCGGCATGGTATACTCTTTTTTGTTTACGATGACTTTTCTCTGCATTGAATTTTCCTCCTGTTATATGGTCTCTTTTTTACTGCTGCCTGGTCGTTCCGTCTCCGGTGCTGCCCTCTGTGCCGTCTCCGGTGCCGTCCTCTGTGCTGCCTCCTGCGTTTTCAACGCTGTCCGGATATTCCTGCACCGCAGAGAACCAGTTCGCAAGTGCCGTCTTTGCGTCCGTGTACTCGTCAATGAGGTTCGATTCATCGACGGAAATCTCATACTGGTTGTCAAGGCTGCGCTCATAGAACGACCCCTTGATGCTCTTTGTGGTCGGAGACAGTTTGCCCTCCTTTGTGTTCGCCTCGTCGCTGATGCCCTCTGCGAACTTCCCGACAAAAAGCCACTTGAACTCATACTTGCCGTTCAGCTTTCTTTCACGCCATCCGATGGCGACCTCCGGTGCCATGTCGTTGGATGTCTTTACAAGATAACCGTTCTCATACCGCTGCCCGAACACGAACGCCCTGTCCTGCGGTGCAAGGGCGTTGACCTCAAGTTCCACGTCCGTTCCCTCATAGGCGGTGATGACCTCCTCCGTCTCGTCGTCGGAATAAATCTTTTCGGAACTCCATTTCTCGTCAATCTTTGCTTTCACCATCCTTGACAATTTCCTCGGCGTTCCCGTCACATACTGCGTCGCCGTGTTCTGCAAAACAAGCGCAACATACAAATCCTTACAACCGCATGTCCTGCTCCGGACAATCTTTTCCACGGTCTCGCTGATTTTCGTCCTCTTTTCTTCCATTGTCATTCCTCGCTTTCATAAAATTTTGAGAATCTCTGTGCTTTCATATAGATTCCGTCCTCCGGCTCTGAATCGTCTCCGTTCCTGCCCTCGAAAGAGAATCCGTTTGCTTTCATGAGGCTCTTGATTTCCCTTGCCAGTTCCACCTCGTCCTCTTGTGAAAAGATTGTGACCTGCACGGATAACGTCACGCCCTCTGCGTCATCGTCGGAGAAATTGTCGTCCGTCTCCCCTAAATCCCACAAGGTCACATGACACGCCTTGATGTCCTTGTCATACCATCCCTGCATCACTGTGATTCCCCGTCCACTGACAGGCTTTAGGGTCTCGGATGCGTCTTTTATGATGTCCGGACTGTTTCCCATGCTTATCACCCCACTGTGTTGTCTAAAAATGATTGATACTCCTGTTCGGCGATTTTCTGCAACTCGCCGTCTGCCTCCCGCCCCGATGCAAAGATGAACTCCCTCGGCGGTTGGTAGATAGTTCCCCAGTTTATGAACTTCACATAAAAATGCTCGCTCCGGTCGGACTTATCCCATCCGACCTCTGCCGATGCTCCGGTGTCCTTTATTGAGATTTTCCCGATTGGCACACTGTCGGCTGCGTGAGACGATACGCTCGACTTTGAACCGAACCCCCGTCCGCTCTTTGATATGTCCGCAGACTTCGGAACTTTCCCCGACATTATCCGTTTGACTATCGGCTGCGCCCTCTCGACAATCTTTTTGTTTGTGGCTCTGATTGCGTCGTCGCTTGCTGCCTTTTCAAACGCCTTTACAAGTTCCTCAAGCCCCTCGAACTCCATTTCAATCCTCATTCCATCGCCTCCGGTGTCAGATTATGACACTATGCACCCGCACGGCATTTCAGCAACACCCTCCGGTTGTCGGAGACCATCGGTGACGCATTATAAATCTTGAACTCCGTTCCCTTGTACTCCGCATAGAACTCTTTCAAGTTCAGTCTGATTTCCTCAATCTTTTTACAGTTCCGAACTTTAAAAACAATCGTGTTTTCAAGTCCGGTCTGTAATGCGGTGTACTTTTCATTTGTTGCAAGGTCTTGAACCTCACACCAACATTCATAGAACGTCGATGACACCTGCTGCCTCCTGCCGTCAACAACCTCCGTCTTTTTCCTTATCACCTTTATCCGTCCGGTCATGTGTTCCCTCCTCCGTAAATCTCTTTCAGCAGCATGGAGGAAACGGCGTTCGTGAGCGTCGTCGTCTCTTTCTGATACTCCTCACGGTGGTCGTAAAGTTCTTTTGTGGAAATACATGCAAGCAGCCTTTGACGGCTCGTCATTGCGTACCTGTCGAACGACGGAATCAATTCCTCCATCCCCTCCATCGTCGTGTCGAACATCAACTCAACGATTTCAGCGTCGTCGTCATAGTCGATATGACAATACTTTTTACAGAGTTCAATCATTTCCGCTCTGTATTCCC